>NZ_BEGX01000114.1:79346-153617 GCF_002583555.1 Pseudonocardia sp. N23 | reverse complement strand
CCCGCCGCCCCCGCCCCGCCCGGCACCTGTCGTGGCTCGCGGAGTGGCGGGCGGCCCGATGACCGTGCACCTCTACGAGTACGCCCTGCTGCAGGTCGTGCCCCGGCCCGAGCGCGGCGAGTCCGTCAACGCCGGGGTGCTCGTCTACTGCCGCGCCCTCGACTTCCTCGGCGCCGCCGTGCACCTCGACGCGGAGCGGGTCGCCGTGCTCGACCCGCACGCCGACGTCGAGGCCATCGGGTTCGCGCTCGCCGCGCTCGCCGGGATCACCGAGGTGGCGGCGCCCGCGCGGTCCGACCGGCTGACCGACGCGGCCCTCGCCGCGCTCGGCCCCGCCGACGGCGAGGACCTCGGCCGCCGCTTCCGCAGGCTCACCGCCCCGCGGTCGACGGTCGTGCGGCCCGGGCCCGTCCACACCGGACTCACCGCCGACCCGGGGGCCGAGCCCGGGCGGCTCCTCTCCCGCCTCGTCCTGCCGCTGGAGTGACAGGCCGCCGCCGACGACATTGAATGGGCGGATGAGTCGATCGACGGAGATCGTCACCGACGACCCGGTACCCGTGGCGCCACTGGCCCGCTGGCTGCACACGCACGTCGACGAGGTGTCCGCGGCGTCGGGGACGTTGCGCACAGAGCGCATCGCGGGCGGGCACTCCAACCTGACCTACCGGATCGTCGACGACGCCGGCGTGTCCTGGGCGCTGCGCCGGCCGCCGATCGGCGGCGTGCTGGCCACCGCGCACGACATGAGCCGCGAGTGGCGGTTCATCTCCGCGCTGCACCCCACCCCGGTGCCCGTCGCCCGGCCGGTCGCGTACTGCGCGGACACCGACGTCATCGGCGCCGAGTTCTACGTGATGGGGTTCGTCGAGGGTGTCGTCCTCGGTGACGACGCTGCCGGCGCCGCCTACCCCGAGCAGGCCCGGCACCCCGCCGGGCTCGCGATGGTCGACGTCCTCGCCGACCTGCACCGCGTCGATCCCACCGAGGTCGGCCTCGGAGACCTGGCCCGGCCCGGCAGCTACCTCGAACGCCAGCTGCGCCGGTGGCTGCGGCAGGCCCACGCGTCCTCGGTCGAGGACCTGTCGGGCATCGACGCCGTCCACGACCTGCTGCTGGCCCGCCGGCCGGCGGACCAGCGGACGCGCATCGCACACGGCGACTACCGCGCGGGCAACCTGATGGTGTCGCCGCAGGGAAGTGTCGAGGCGGTGCTCGACTGGGAGCTCGCGACGCTCGGTGACCCGCTCGCCGACCTCGGCTGGCTGCTGATGTCGTGGGCGCGCCCCGACGACGACGAACCGGCCGGTGTGTCCGGCCCGTCGATGCAGTCCGGGTTCCCGGAGCGTGCCGAGCTGCTCGGGCGCTACGTCGAGCGCACCGGCACCCCGCTCGACGACGCGACCGTCGGCTACTACGTGGCCTTCGCCCACTGGCGCTCCGCCTGCATCGGCGCGGGCGTCTACTCCCGCTACGCCGCCGGACACATGGGGGAGGGTGCCGAGACGGCCGAGGTCACCCGGTCGCGGCTCGGGGTGCTGCACGCGCAGGTCGCCGCGGCGCTGCGAGGCCTGGGCGGCTGACGCGCGCACGACCGGGCGAGTCCGTCGTCACCGGATCGGAACCTGACCGGGGGACGTTTCGGGTACGGAAAGCGGAGGAGAGTGCGCGACAATCGCGCGACGCCACCCGCGGCGACGACGGCACGACGAGGAACGGACGAGGCGATGACACGGGGATACGGCAGCGGCGACGAGTACGGGGACTCGCGGCAGCCGGCAGGCTACGACGACCGGACCCGCCAGTTCGAGGCCGATCCGTACGGTGACCAGGGCTACGGGCAGCAGGGCCGCCAGGGGTTCGCCGACAGCGGCGGGCACCGTCAGCCGCCGCCCGGGACCCGCGCCCCCGCGGTCAACGCCGCGCGGCTGTGGTCGGGCGGGGTGGCGACGGCGATCGTCGCCGCACTGATCGGGCTGGTGGGCGTCCTGGTCGCGCGGGCGCTGCCGAAGGTCGAGTTCCTCGGTCCGCTCGCGTCGGGACCGCTGGGCAGCGGCAAGACGGTCGTGCTGTGCCTGTGTGCCGCGGCCGCCGCGCTGGCTGCGACGGGACTCGCGCACCTGCTGCTGATGAGCACCCCGCGCCCGCTGGCCTACTTCGGCTGGATCGTCGGGCTCTGCACCGTCGTCGCCGTCATCCTGCCGTTCCTCGGCGGCGGTGACCTGGGGGTGAAGCTCGCGTCGGCGATCATCTTCCTGGTCATCGGCATCGCGATCGGCAGCCTCGTCACCGGTGCTGCCGTGTCGGCGACGGGCGGTCGCGCCGCGGCGCGCTGACCCGGCCGCTCGGAGCCGGGGGCTCAGCGGTCGCTGTACCCCGACGGGGCGCCCGCCCCGTGGGCGAACGACGCGGCCTCGGTTCCCCGCTGCGGCGCCGGCTGCTTCTCCAGGCGGTCGAGGGCGCGGCGCAGGTCGTCGAGCAGCAGGCCCGCCAGGTCGTGGGAGAACCCGTTGCGCACCACGATCCGCAGCGCCGCGATGTCCTCACGGTTCGCCGGGAACGTGTAGGCCGGCACGAGCCAGCCGGCCTCGCGCAGCGCCGCCGACAGGTCGAAGGCCGAGAACGGCGCCGCCGGGTCGACGGTGAACGCGAACACCGGCAGCTCGGAGCCGTCGGTGAGCAGGTGCAGCCGCTCGAACTCGCCGATCCGCGCGGCGAGGGACGTGGCGACGTCCCGGCAGGTCTGCTGGACCCGCCGGTAGCCGTCCATGCCGAGCCGAAGGAAGGTGAAGTACTGCGCGATCACCTGGCCACCGGGCCGGGAGAAGTTCAGCGCGAACGTCGGCATCTCGCCGCCGAGGTAGTTGACCCGGAACACGAGCTCCTCGGGCAGCGCCGCGGCGTCGCGCCACAGCGCCCACCCGACGCCCGGGTAGACAAGCCCGTACTTGTGGCCGGAGGTGTTGATCGACGCCACTCGGTCGAGCCGGAAGTCCCACTCCAGGTCGGGGTCGCAGAACGGGGCGACCATGGCGCCGGACGCGCCGTCGACGTGCACCTTGATGTCGAGCCCGGTGCGTTCCTGCAGGTCGTCGAGGGCGGCGCAGATCTCGGCGACGGGCTCGTAGCTGCCGTCGAAGGTGGACCCGAGGATCGCGACGACGCCGATCGTGTTCTCGTCGCACTGCGCGACCGCCTCGGCGGCACCCAGGTGCAGCCGGTCGCCCTCCATCGGCACCAGCCGCGGCTCGACCTCGAAGAAGTTCGCGAACTTGTCCCAGCAGATCTGGACGTTGACGCCCATCACGATGTTCGGCCGGTCCGTCGGCTTCCCGGCCGCGCGCCGGGCCTGCTGCCACCGCCGCTTGAGCGCCAGCCCGCCCAGCATGCACGCCTCCGACGACCCGGTCGTCGAGCAGCCGACGGCCCGCTGCGGGTCGGGGGCGTTCCAGAGCTTCGCGAGCATCCGCACGCAGCGGGCCTCGAGGTCGGCGGTGCGCGGGTACTCATCCTTGTCGATGACGTTCTTGTCGAACGACTCCGTCATCAACCGGTCGACGTTCGGTTCCGCCCATGTGGTCACGAACGTGGCCAGGTTGAGCCGGGCGTTGCCGTCGAGCATCAGCTCGTCGTGGACGACCTGGTAGGCGATGTCGGGGTCGAGGCCCTCGTCGGGCATCGCGAAGCGGGGGATCGACACCGGCTCGCGCGTGAAGATCGGGTTGACCGGGACTTGTGATCGGTGACCACCGGTCTCCGACGGCGGCTGCGCGATGGGCATGCCGGCAACGCTAGGGGAGTTGTGGTTCTTGGCGCGTCGTCCCTTACGGGTGAACACTGCCGCGATGGACGCCGATCACGCCCCCACCGACGTCGTCGACCCGCGCGGCCCGGGAGCCGATCCGGCACAGCGGGAGAAGGTCGTCGCCGAGCAGGCCCTGGCCGTCGCCGCGGCCTGGTCGCCCCCCGGCGCGCCCGAGAGCTGGTGGCTGACGGCAGCGACGCTCACCGCTGTCGCCCGCGACGACGTGCTGCGCGGGCTCGCCGCGTCGATCCCGCCGGACCGGGTGCCTGCGCTGCTGGTCGCGGCGGCGCTGGCCCGGCGCGCCGCGCAACGACCGGACAGTGCGTTCGCCCGCTACTTCCCACGACCCGGTGGCCCCCAGCCCGCCGACGACGGCGGATTCCCCGCGGCCGCGGCCACGTTCGCCCGGGAGGAGCGCGACGCCCTGGCGCAGCTGTGCGCGGGGCACCGCTACCAGATGAACGAGGTCGCCCGCTGCCTCGACGTGCTGCCCGTCCTCGGCGCGATCGCGGCGCGCGACGGACGCCCCCTCGCCCTCGTCGACCTCGGCACCGGTGCGGGGCTGGCCCTGCATCTCGACCGCTACTCCTACCGCTACCGGCTGGCGGGGGGAGCGGAGCTGACGTGCGGTGACCCGGGCGCGTCGGTCCAGCTGGACTGCGCGGTGCACGGCGTCGTGCCCGACGTGCCGCAGCAGGTGCCGCCGATCCTGGCCCGGGTCGGCGTCGACGTGGAGTCCCACGACCTCGCCGACCCCGACACGTTCGGCTGGCTCGCGGCCTGCATCCCGCCGGAGGCCGGTGCCGTCACCCGCTTCGCCGCGGCGGCCGCGATCGCCCGCTCGGACGGGGCCCGGGCGGTCCGGGGCGACCTGATCGACGTGCTGGAGGACGCCGTCGCCGGGATGCCGGAGGAGGCGACGGTCTGTCTGCTCGACACCTACGTGCACGTATTCCTGCCGCCCGCGCAGCTCGCGCGGTTCGACGCCCTGCTGGAGCGGATGAGCCGGGTCCGGCCGATCGAGTGGATCTCGGTCGACCCGCTGGTCCCGCTGGGCCCGGACGCCGACTCGACGGTGCAGGGACTCGCAGTACCCGACGGCTGGGTCGAGCACAACCGCGCGGGCGGGGTGTTCGGCGTGATCGGGCACGTCTCGTTGCGCGACGGGCGGCGCACCGGCCGCATCGTGGGCCGGGCGCACCCGAGCGCGGCATGGCTGGAGTGGCTGCCCGCCCGCTGAGAACCCCGGCCCCCTGAGAACCCCGCCGGGCTCGACACGAGACTGATCCGATCACGGTCGGTAGCGGTCTCACGCCGAACTCGGCGGAGTATCGGGCTCGCACTACGGGAAGACGTACGTGTAGCCCTGCGAGGTCAGCCAGGGCAGCAGCCGTTCCAGGGCGGCGACGGTCTGCGCGCGGTTGCCGCCGCCGTCGTGGAGCAGCACGATCGCGCCGTCGTGGGCGTTCTTCTGCACCGTTGTGACGACCGCGTCGGCTCCGGGCCGGTTCCAGTCGCGGGGGTCGATCGACCAGCCCAGCGGCTGCAGGTCGCGGCTCGCGGCGTCGCCGAGCATCGCGGGCGACCAGAAACCACCGGGTGCCCGGAAGTAGCGGACGTCGGCGCCGGGGACGCCGGCGGTGCGGTCGCGGATGTCGGTGATCTCGGCGACCATCGCGGGCTCGGGCCGGGTGGCCAGCGACTCGTCGTGGGTGCGGGAGTGCGAGCACAGCCGCATGCCGGCCCCGGTGACCTGCGCGACGAGCTCGGGATGACGCTCGACCTGGGTCCCGACCATGCAGAAGGTGGCGACGGCACCGTTGCGTGCCAGCACGTCGAGGATCTTCGGTGTCCAGGTCGGGTCGGGCCCGTCGTCGAAGGTCAGGGCGATGGTCCGGGCACCTGCGGTGCCCAGTCGGCGGACCTCGGTGACGACCTGCGGCACGGCGGCCATCCCGGTGGCGGCGGGCGCGACCGGTGGGGGCGGCGGCGTGGCCGTCCGGAAGGGGGAGTCGGGCGCGCTGACGAACGTGATCATCCCGAACAGCAGGGCGGTGACGACGGCCGAGGTGCGGGTGAGGGCGGGATGCGACGGGAAGGCGGGTTCACGCCGCGGCCGGGGAGGACGCGGCGGCGCAGGACGCCGTGGCAGGACCTCGACCGTCGCCCGGGAGGCCGGGATCCGACGCGGGACGGAACGCGTCGCGACGGGGCGGTCGGGGCCGCCGTCGGCCGTTTCGTCGCCTGGTGTCCCGACCCGCACCGGCCCGTCCTGCACTTGCAGGATGATGACCCGATCAGGGCATCAAGTCCGTAGGACACGCCGGTGCGCGGTCATCACTCGCCCGACCGGCCGCCCGACGCGCCGCGGTCGACGCCGCTGGCCCTGTCCGACGGTTCGGGGTGCGCGACGGCCGGTCCGAACTCGACGACGGGCGGCGCGTCCGGGTGCGCGGGATGCGGCGCGGGTGGCCGGGCTAGCCAGTCGACGACCTTGTCCCACCGGTTGAGGCGCCCGGGCGGGAACCGGTGCAGCGACCGTTCGAGCTTGCGCGACCCGGGCTTGTACCAGCGGCGGGCCCAGAACGAGTGCGGCCGGGCGAGCCGGCACACGGCGACGAGCGCGACGACGGGGATGAAGACGCCGAGCAGGCCGAGGATGTTGCGGCCCTTGAGGATGGCGAACGCGGCGAAGACGAGGTTGAGGGCGATGTTGAGCGCGACGAGGGGTGCCCCGGTCCCGGCGTCGCTGTCGTTGAGCGGGTTGCTGCCGACGAGCAGCAGCCCCCCGACGACGACCGCCATCATCACGGCGTCGACCGAGCGGCGGCCCTCCTCGGACCAGTAGACGTCGTCGAGGCGCAGCCAGAGCGCGAACTCGTCGAGGGTCAGCGAGGCGCCGGCGCCGAAGACGACGGCGAGGATCTCGGCCCACGGTGCCTCGGGCCGGTAGGTGAACATCAGCGTGCCGGCGCCGATCATCATGAAGATGCCGTACACCTGATGGTGGATGTGGACCCCACCGATCGTGGTGTCCTTGAACGGTCCGCGACCGCTCGCGATCATGCGGGTGATCACCCGGGTCACGACGAACGTCACCACGAACGACGCGAGCAGCCAGGCGACGAGCGCGCGGCCCTCGCCCACGGTGGGCAGCAGATCGATGTCGATGTCCACCTGCGCAGCCTGCCACCGACGGAGCAGCGGCGACCAGCCGCCTCGGGTCAGGCCGGGACGCTCGTCCGAGCCAGGGCGACCGGCAGCGACGCGTAGCCGCGCAGGGTGCGGGTCGGGCGGCGGCGCGCGGGGCCGGCCGCGACGAGGTCGGGGAAGCGGTCGAACAGGGCCCGCAGCGCCACCTCGCCCTCCATCCGGGCCAGCCCGGCGCCGAGGCAGTAGTGGATGCCGCTGGAGAACGCGATGTGGTCGCCCGCGTTGGCGCGCAGCACGTCGAAACGAGCGGGGTCGTCGAACACCGCGGGGTCGCGGTTGGCCCCGCCGAGCTGCACGATCACGACGGACCCGGCCGGGATGCGGGTGCCCGCGACCTCGGTGTCGACGTTCGCCACCCGCCCGGTGCGCTGCACGGGCGAGTCGATGCGCAGCATCTCGTCGACGGCGTTGTTCCACCGCGACGGGTCCTCCCGCAGCAGCGCGAGCTGGTCGGGGTGTTCGAGCAGCAGGGCGGCGCCGCTGCCGATGAGGTTGACGGTCGTCTCGAACCCGGCGGCGAGCAGCAGCATCGCGATGCTGGAGAGCTCGTCCTCGGACAGTCCACCGTCCTCGTCGTGGACGCCGACGAGCGCGGACAGGATGTCGTCGCCGGGGTTCGCGCGGATGCGGTCGAAGTGGGCGAGCATCCAGGCGTGCAGGGCGTCGATGTCGCGCTCGGATCGTCGGAACTCGGGGTAGGTCAGCCCCATGTCGAGCGAGAGGGCGCCACCCTCACCCCAGCGCAGGAACTGGTCGCGCATGTCGAGCGGGGCGCCGAGCATCTCGGCGATCACAGTGGCGGGCAGCAGGGCGGCGTAGTCGGTGACGAGATCGGCGGTGCCTCCGGGGCGGGTCGCGAGATCGTCGAGGAGGCCGGCGGCGATCTCCTCGGTGCGGTGACGCAGCGCGGCGACCTTCTTGGCACTGAAGGCGCGGGTCACGAGCTTGCGGTAGCGGGTGTGGTCGGGCGGGTCGGCCGACAGCATCGACGGTGGCTGCACGGGTCCGAGCGACCAACGGCCACCGGCCGCCAGGGCGAGCCGGATCGGACCGGGCAGGTTCTCCGGCATCCGCATCCCGACGCCGAAGTCCTTGCTCCGCAGTACCTCCGACACCACGTCGTGGTGCACGGAGGTGACGGCCAGCCCGGTGTCGACGAACCGTCCGCGGGCCCGGACCTGCTCGTAGAACGGGTAGGGCTCGGCGAGCACCGTGGGGTCGAGCATGAGCCGGGCGCCGAGCTCGCCGGCTGCCGCGCGCTTGCCGACGGCGCGGCGTACCAGGCCGTGCCGCAGTGCCCAGCGGATCGCGCGTCGTGGTCCCCCGGAACCCGCCACAGCTGCCTCCCTCGATCGCCTCCGCCCTAACTTACTGCCAGTAAGTTAGGGCGTCCAGGAGCCTTCAGCGCCTTCTCAGGAGTGCGTCCGCGCACGCCGGGCACACGCCGGCGCGCGCAGCAGGTAGGACTGTGCGGTGCCCGACCCCGCCGAGCCCGACCCCGCCGAGCCCGACCCCACCGAGCCCGACCCCACCGGCGGGCCCCGTCTGCTCGCCGTCAGCGACCTGCACGTCCGCCACGCGGAGAACCGTGACGCTGCCGCGGACCTGCGGCCCTCGCACCCCGGCGACTGGCTGATCGTCGCGGGCGACGTCGCCGAGCAGGTCGAGGACACGGTGGCGACGCTGGCGTCGCTGCGGGAGCGGTTCGCCGAGGTCCTGTGGGTGCCGGGGAACCACGAGCTGTGGACGCGACCGAAGGAGGAGGGCGCGCTGCGCGGGGAACCGCGCTACCGCCGCCTCGTCGAGCGCTGCCAGGAGGTCGGCGTGCTCACCCCGGAGGACCCCTACCCGGTGTGGACGGGCGTCGACGGCCCGGTCGTCGTCGCTCCGCTGTTCGTGCTCTACGACTACTCGTTCCTGCCGCCCGGCACCTCGACGTCGGAGGAGGGGCTCGCGGCGGCGCACGCGGCGGGTGTGGTGTGCACCGACGAGTTCCTGCTGTACCCGGACCCGTACCCGACGCGACAGGCCTGGTGCGACGCGCGGATCGCCGAGTCGCAGCGGCGTCTCGACGAGATCGACCCCGCGATGGCGACGGTGCTGGTCAACCACTGGCCGCTCACCCGCTACCCGACGCGCATCCTGCGCTACCCGGAGTTCTCGCTGTGGTGCGGCTCGACCCGGACCGCGGACTGGCACGTCCGCTACCGGGCCCGCTCGGTCGTCTACGGTCACCTGCACGTCCCGCGGGTGACATGGGAGGACGGGGTGCGGTTCGTCGAGGCCTCGCTGGGCTACCCGCGCGAGCAGAAGGCCCGGGCCGAGCGCGGGATGGTCACCGAGCCGCTGCCCCGCCAGATCCTGCCGTTGCCGGCACCCGAGCCCGACCCGCTGGCGAAGTACGACAAACCCCTGTGAGTGGCGAGGCCGTCCGGCGGGGGGCGTCGGTGGGTCAGCGGCGCCGGTCGCCGTAGCGGCGGCGGAACTTCTCGACCGCACCGGCCTCGTCGAGCACGCGTGCCGTGCCCGTCCAGAACGGATGCGAGTACGACGTGATGTCGACCTTCACGACCGGGTAGGTGTTCCCGTCGGACCACTCGACCGTCTCGCCGGAGGTCTCGGTCGAGCGGGTGAGGAACGCGTCGCCGGTCGCGCGGTCCTGGTAGACGACGGGCCCGTACGCGGGGTGGATTCCGTTGCGCATCGTGGGCTCCTTCCGTGGTTGCTGTTCCTCTCAACATATATGACAACCATTTTCATTCCGGCCGCCGTCTCGGCCCGGGGCAGCGGGCGGCCGGGTCGCGCAGGAGTCGCACAACCGCCGCACAGGGACGCGACAGCGCCGCCTCCGACGCCGGGTGTCGACGACGCTCGACCCGACGGAGAACCGTGGGCACCGCCCTGCTGTCGTCGACCGACAGCACCTGGTCCGCCGCGGTGTCGACGTCGCAGATCGCCGCGTCGCTCGAGTTGGCCTGCGGCACCGCCGTGGTGTCGACGGGCCGCTGGGGCGGCTCCGACCCGGCGATCACGTTGGCGGAGTTCCAGGCCGAGGTCGCGGCCGGGCACATCCGGTACCGGGTCGACGGTGGGCAGCGCGGGGGACGGGGCGGCCGGGGTGGTGTGTCGGAGAGCACGTCGTCACAGATCTCGGCATCGGTCCAGGCCACCTTCACCGCGACGACCGTCGACGGCCGGACGGTGTGCGACCTCACGGCCTGACCCCCATCGGCGGCACCGACCGGAGGTACCGACCGGCGGCGCGGACCAGCACCCGCCGGCGACACCGACTGCCGAACGTGTCACCGGCGCGATCCGATCGCGCCGGTGACACAGGCACGTGCGGGTCAGGAGCTGATCAGTCGCTCCAGGTCGTCGAGGACCTGCGCGCCCCCGATCGGGCCCAGGGCAGCATTCGGTGAAGCCAGCCTTCCCTCACACGAAATCGAAGGGTCAGTGCGCGTGCTGGGCGTGCACGACGGCGTGCCCGAGCCCACGACTGATCATCCAGCGGTTCACCGGCGTGGTCAGCAGGAACGCGACCACGAGTGACGACGCCAGCGCGGTCCAGAACAACGCCGACGTGAGTCCGGCATCCATCGCGCCGGGCACCGTCGCCATCACCGTGTTGTCGACGACCTCCATCACAGCGATCGAGACGGTGTCGGCAGCGAGCGCGATCCGCAGTGCGCGGCGCAGTCCGACGCCCGCGCGCAGCACGCCGCGCATCGTCAGCGCGTAGCCGAACACGAACGCGAGCGCGATCGAGAGCGCGATCGTCGCGACGGTGTGCAGCCCGAGCGCAGTGCCGATCACCATGCCGAGGACCTCGCCGATCGCGCAGCCGGTGAGGCAGTGCAGCGTCGCCTGTGCCGCGGTGCCCCAGGTGACGGTGTGGGTGGTGTGGTCGGTCATCTCGTGCCTCCTCCTGATACCCCCGGTAGGTATACGCCGGGTTTCTGGATACCACCAGGGGGTATTCAGGTGACGTCGGTCGCGCCGGGGCCGCTCGCCGCGCGGACGACGCATCGGCAAGGATGACCGGACATTGACACCGACCGGCCGGACCGACGTGGGGAGGGACCGTGCCGAAAGGGCCCTCCGAGCGGCGACGCGAGCCGAAACCGTTGCTGCGCAGCAGGATCGCCTCCGGTCGTGGCGCGATGGAGCAGCCCAACGTCACCGGCGACGGCGACGTGCCGCTCACCGGCCGGTTCTGGGTGGCGGTGGCGCTCACCGGGATCGGGGCGGGCCTCGCAGGCGTAGCGCTGATGCTCGTCCTCTACTCGGTGCAGGGCCTGGCCTTCGGCGCCGCCGCGGGCACCCCGACCGGTGACGTCGAGGCCGCCGTCGCCGCGGCCGACCCGCTGCGCCGCGTCCTGCCGCTGCTCGCCGCCGGCGTGATCGCCGGCGTCGGCTGGTACGTGCTGCGCCGCAGGACCTCCGGACCCGCAGAGGTGGACGACGCCATCTGGCGCGGCGATGGCAGGCTGTCGGTTCCACGCAGCGCCGGGACGTCGGTGCTGTCGGAGATCGTCGTCGGGCTCGGCGCGTCGCTGGGCCGGGAGGCCGCCCCCAAGCTCATGGGCGGGGTCTGCGGCAGCGTCCTCGCCCACCCGCTCGGGCTGAGCGCGGCCCAGCGCCGGCTGCTCGTCGCCTGCGGGGCGGGCGCGGGCGTCGCCGCCGTCTACAACGTGCCGCTCGCCGGTGCCCTCTTCACCGCCGAGGTCCTCTGCGGGACGGTCCGGCTGCCGGTAATCCTCCCGGCGCTCGCGTCGTCGGCGATCGCGACCTGCGTCGGCTGGGTCTACCTCCCGACCGGCCCGGTCTACCCGGGCATCCCCGACTACCCGTTCCACCTCTCCGAGGTCGCGTGGGCGCTGCTCGCCGGGCCGGTCATCGGGCTGGCGGCCGTCGGGTTCGTGCGGCTCGTCGCGTGGGTGTCGCACCACCGTCCGCGGGGCCGGTGGGAGCTCGTGGCCCCGCTCGGGGCGTTCGCCGTCCTCGCCGCGCTGGGCCTGCTCTGGCCCCAGCTCTACGGCAACGGCCAGGGCATCGCCCGCGACGCGTTCCTCGGCTCCGGCGACCTTGTCCTGTTCGCGATCCTGATGGTCCTCAAACCCCTGGTCACGACGTTGTGTCTCGGTAGCGGCGCCGCCGGTGGGCTGCTCACCCCGACGCTGTCGACCGGGGCGGTCCTGGGCGGGTTCCTCGGATCGGTGTGGGCGCTGGTGTGGCCGGGCGCGCCCGTCGGTGCCTTCGCGATGATGGGGGCCGCCGCGATGCTCGGCGCCGGGATGCAGGCGCCGCTCGCCGCGCTGGCGCTCGTCCTGGAACTCACCCACAGCGGCTTCGAGATCATGGCGCCCGCGGCCGCGGTCACGTTGATCGCGACAGCGGTGGCCCGCTGGGTCGACGGCTACTCGATCTACTCCGCGCGGCTGTCCGAGGTGCCCGCACCGCGCTGAACTCCCTGGCCCCACCTCAAGGTACAGCTCGCCGGGGGACTTGCCGCAAGCCCCCACCGCTGCCGCAGAATCGCCCGGCCGAACGCCACGACCTGCGAGAACGGGCGCGGCCGGCCCGAGGAGACGGGTGGTTCATGTACGACGTCGTCATCGCCGGTGGCGGGCCCACCGCCATGATGCTGGCCGGCGAGCTGCGGCTGCACGGGGTCACCGTGCTCGTCGTGGAGAAGGAGGAGGCGCCGCCACCGAACGTGCGGTCCCTCGGGCTCCACGTTCGCAGCATCGAGGTGATGGACCAGCGCGGGCTGCTGGAGAGGTTCCTCGAGAACGGCCGCCCCCACCTCCTCGGGGGCTTCTTCGCCGCCATCCCGAAACCCGCGCCCGAGGGGCTCGACACCGCCCACGGCTACGTACTGGGCATCCCGCAGCCGCTGACCGACCGGCTGCTCACCGAGCACGCGGTCGCCGCCGGTGCCGAGGTGCGTCGCGGCTGCGCGGTCACCGGGCTGGCGCAGGACGACGACGGCGTCACCGTCGAGCTGGGCGACGACACCTCGGTCCGCGGGAGCTGGCTCGTCGGCTGCGACGGCGGGCGCAGCACCGTGCGCGGTCTCGCCGGGATCGCGTTCCCCGGGGAACCGAGCCGCGTCGACACGTTGCTGGGGGAGATGCGGGTCACCGCCGACCCGGAGACGGTCGTCGCCGTCGTCACCGAGGTCCGCCGCCGCGAGCTGCGGTTCGGCCTCGGCCCCGTCACCGGACCGGGTGCCGACGGGCTCTACCGCGTCGTCGTCCCCGCAGCCGGGGTGACCGAGGACCGCACGGCGACCCCGACCATCGACGACTTCCGCAGCCGGCTCACGGCGTACGCGGGCACCGACTTCGGCGTGCACTCGCCGCGCTGGCTGTCCCGGTTCGGGGACGCCACCCGGCAGGCCCAGCACTATCGCGTCGGCCGCGTCCTGCTCGCGGGCGACGCCGCCCACGTGCACCCGCCGATGGGTGGACAGGGCCTCAACCTGGGCATCCAGGACGCGTTCAACCTCGGGTGGAAGCTCGCGGCCACTGTCGCCGGCTGGGCTCCCGGCGGCCTGCTCGACACCTACGAGACCGAGCGGCACCCCGTCGCCGCCGCCGTCCTCGACAACACCCGCGCCCAGCTCGTGCTGATGACCGACGAACCCGGCCCCCGCGCCGTGCGCAGGCTGCTCGCGGAGGTCATGGACTTCGAGGAGGTCAACCGGTACCTCGTCGAGAAGATCACCGCGATCAACGTCCGCTACGACCTCGGCGACGGTCACCGGCTGCTGGGGCGACGGCTGCGCGACGTCGCGCTGGAGGAGGGCCGGCTCTACGAACGCATGCGCTCCGGCCGGGGGATGTTGCTGGACCGCACCGGCAGGCTGTCGGTCGCGGGCTGGGAGGACCGGGTCGACCATGTCGTCGATCCCCTGGTCGGCATGGGGGACGTGCCTGACGGCGCCGCGGTGCTCCTGCGCCCGGACGGCCACGTGGCGTGGGTCGGCGAGGACCAGCGGGACCTCACCGAGAGGATGCCGGCATGGTTCGGCGCCGCGGCCTGACAGTCGTCGGCCCGACATGAAAAAATCCCCCGTCCATCATGGACGGGGGATTTCCTCGGGTGGTGGGCGATACAAGGATTGAACTTGTGACCTCTTCCGTGTCAAGGAAGCGCTCTCCCACTGAGCTAATCGCCCGAGGCGGAGGCGGGAATCGAACCCGCGTACAGGGCTTTGCAGGCCCTTGCCTAAGCCACTCGGCCACTCCGCCCGATCCCCCCGGATCACTCCGGTGGTTCGAGACCTGGAGGTCCAGAAGTAGACTCGAGATTCCTCCGAGCGGACGACGGGATTCGAACCCGCGACCCTCACCTTGGCAAGGTGATGCGCTACCAGCTGCGCTACGTCCGCATGTGCACCGTGTCGGTGCGATGGGGAAACATTAGCGCAAGCCTGGAGGGCCGGTGCAAGCACCCCCCTCCTGGCCCACGCGTGACCCCTGATCAGCAGGTTCAGTCCATGGTCTTCTCGAGGAGGTCGGTGAGGGCGGCGTCGAAGTCGAGCCACGAGTACTCCGAGCCCTGCGGCACAGCGGCATAGGTGTGCTCGAGGAAGTCCGACAGCACCGCGGCGTCGGCGTGGAAACGGGCGTGCCCCGACGGCGAGGTGAGGACCAGCTCGACCTGGTCCCGCTCGATCGGGGCGACCGTCACGTCGCCGTCGCCCGCGGCCTCCGACAGGCCGTCGGCGAGGAGCTCGCGCGCGAAGACCCAGACGACCGGCTGCGCGGTTCCGGTCCGGAACGACGCTTCGACCGCGAACGGGTCTCGGAACGAGTAGGTCAGCTCGACGTTCACGGAGACCGTCGAGTCGGGAGCGATCAGCTCGAACACCGTCTGCTTGCAGATGATGTTGGTTACGTCGCGCATCGTGCTCCTCTTCCTGGGGTCCCGCGTGGTCCGTCATGCACAAAAACGAGCGTGTGGCGAAGATGTGACGGGTCGACTACGGCGAGTCCGCCCGAAAGATCGGCGATTTCCACTCTGCAGGGTGTCCGCGAGCCCTCGACAACGCTCCGACCTGCATGATCGGCGCGCGGCAGCACGGCCGGGCAACATAAGGTGAACCGCGCACCGGGGATGGTGCGAACTACTGACGTGAGGAACACCCTGGTGGCCGACCCGACCGGAGAACGCGGCGCGTCGGGTCCGCGCGGCCGGTCACCGGACAGCGCGACCCGCATGCCACGCTCCGCGCCCGGCCGGGCCGACGACCCAGCCGACGACGCGCTCGTCCGCCGCATGGCCGGCGGCGACGCCACCGCTCTCGCCGCTCTGTACGACCGGTACGGCCGGCCCGCGTTCTCCCTCGCGCGACGGATCTGTGTCGACGAGGGGATCGCCGAGGACGTCGTGCAGGAGGTGTTCCTCGCCGTGTGGCGCGACCCCGCCCGGTTCGACCCCGCCCGTGGCGCGTTCGGCTCCTGGCTGATGACGCTCGTCCACCACAAGTCCGTCGACGCCGTCCGTCGTGAGAGCGCCGTCCGCCGCCGCACCGTGCCCGCCGCGGAGGAGGGCGACGACCGCTCGGCCCCCGCCGGACCGGGAGCCGACCAGGCCGCGCTCGGCGCCGTCGTCGCCGGACAGGTCCGCGACGCGCTCGGCACCCTGCCCGCCGACCAGCGCCAGGCACTCGCCCTTGCCTACTTCGGTGGCTACACCCAGCGCGAGGTGGCCGCTCTCGTCGGCGTGCCGCTCGGCACCGTCAAGTCGCGGATGTTCACCGGGATACAGAAGCTGCGCGGCCTACTGGGCTCGCTGTCCGGCGACCTCCCCGGCGACCTGTCGGGAGGTGTCCGGTGAACGGCCCCACCCGCCCCCGTTGCCCGCGCGTCGAACAGTCCGTGGGTCTCGTCCTGCGCACCCTCGAGCCGGTCGAGGAGCTCGAGGTCGTCGCGCACCTGCCCGGCTGCGCCGACTGCCAGGCCGCCGTGCGCGACACCGAGGGCGTCCTCGCCGCGCTCGGGACCTCGGTCGAGCAGGTCGAACCGCCGGCCCGGCTGCGCGACTCGATCCTCGACGCGGCGGCCCGCACCCCGCAGATCGGCCCCGCTCCGGCGGACGGGCGCGACGTCGGCCCGGGCAGTGTCGGTCCGAGCGGAGCCGGTCCGGGCGGAGCCGTCCCGCGCGAGGCCCTGCGTGACGCCGTTCCGGTCGGCGGCCCCGGTGCGCGCGCCGGCAGCCCCGCGGGTCCGGCACCGTCGCGTCCGGGTGGTCCCTCGCGGCCGCCGGCCTCCGGGAGTCACCGCGCCCCCCGGCGACGAGCCCGCACCCTCGTGGCTGCCGCACTCGCGCTGATCGTCGCCGCCGGGATCGGCGGTCTCGTCGCGCGCACCGTCCAGCTGCAGAACCAGCGAGACGCCCAGATCGCGCAGACGCAGACGATCGTCGACATGGTCGCGCAGTTCGACCGGCCCGGCGTCAGCCACGCCTGGCTCGCGGCCGCGCCAGGTGAGGCGCCCGTCGCCGCCGTCATGGTCGACGGCGACGCGCGCGTCGTCGCCAGTGTCGGACTCGCCGCCAACTCCACCGCAGACGACACCTACGTGTTGTGGGGGATGGGCGACGGCGCACCCGTCCCGCTCGGGACGTTCGACGTCGGATCAGCGCAAACCGGACCGCACACCATAGGATCGGGCCCCGAGGCGCCGAGCTACGGTGCGTACGCGATCTCGCTCGAGCGCGGCCGTGTCGCTCCCGCCTCGCCGACCAAGGTGGTAGCGACCGGGCAGGTGGAGATCTGAGCGAGAAGACCGACGAGCAGACCGGCGAACGCGAGGAGCCCACGGGCATCGCGGCGTTCCGGGCTCGGATCGAGGAGCGGCCGACGTGGCGACGTGCCTGGCGCATCGGCGTCGGCGTCGTCGGCACCGCGGTGCTCGTCGCCGGGATCATCGCGATCCCGTACCCCGGGCCCGGCTGGCTCATCGTCTTCGCGGGCCTGGCGATCCTGGCGTCGGAGTTCGCGTGGGCCAAGCGCGTCCTGAAGTACGCCCGCGGGAAGTACGACGCCTGGACCGACTGGCTCGGCCGCCAGCACTGGGCCGTCAAGATCCTGGTCCTGCTGGCCACGGGCGCCATCGTCCTGGCGACGTTGTGGCTGCTCAACGCGCTGTATCTCGTTGCGGGCTGGGTCGGGCTGGATCACTGGACCTGGCTGAAGAGCCCGATCTTCGGGTGATGTAGGGTTGCCGACGGCAGCGGGCGATTAGCTCAGGGGGAGAGCGCTTCGTTCACACCGAAGAGGTCACTGGTTCGATCCCAGTATCGCCCACAGCCGAACGGCCTGGTCAGGCTCATCACGAGCCCTGAGACCAGGCCGTTCGTCATTTCAGGATTCGTACGCGCAGTGTTTCCGTAGCAACGCGCTCCGCGCGCCGTCCTTGATCGAGGCGACGTCGTGCCGCGCTGTGCCCGGCGCGGGACGATCGCGAGCCCGGCCCCGGCCGCTGCGAGCGTGACGACCGTGCCCAGGTCCATCGCCCGCGTCCGGTGCCGCGCGTCCGGTGCCGACGGCCCGACCTCGGCCGCCAGTGCGACCTGCAGTGGTGCCCCGGCCTGCAGGCCGACCATCGGGTGCTCGGCGACGTCGACGTCGACGTCCGGGTGGGCCAGCAGGAACGACGTCACCGACCGCGGGACGAGGTCGTGCATCTCCGAGCTGCCCGCCAGCAGCGACAGCGGTGCCCCGAGCGGGCGGGCGTAGGAGGCGATCGCCCCGTCGAGGCGTGCCGCCCGGTCGAGCACCTCCCGCGCGTGCCGGGCCAGTGCCGTGCCCGCGGGAGTGGGCCGGATCCCGCGCCTGCCCCTGACCAGCAGCCCGACCCCGGCGTGCCGCTCCAGCGCTCGGATGCGCGCACTGGCGGCAGGCTCAGGTTCGTCCGCCCGGCCCGGCAGTGATCGAGCCGGCCGCCACGACGTGCAGGAACAGCCGGAGGTCGACGAGGTCGTACTGCGCCACGTCAGCCTGTGCAGCCCGCGGAACCTCGGGGTGGGGTTCACCCCACCCGTGGTCGGGGGGTCGGCCCGGGCGGTCCGGGGGTCTGCTCGATCCACATCGTGGCAGCAAACGGGCAAAGTTCTTCTCAGCGAAGGAACGACACAAACCGAGAAGGAGCCCCCGACATGTTCAAGAGCACCTGCCCCTCCAAGTCCCGCGACGATTACGACAACGACAAGTGGGACGGCGGCTACGGCGGCAAGAACGACAAGTGGGACAACGACAAGTGGGGCGGCGGCCACGGCGGCGGCAAGGACAAGTGGAGCGACTGCGACGACAAGTACTCGAAGTACGACGACTGCGACGACACGTACTCGAAGTACGACGACTGCGACGACAAGTACGGCAAGTACGAGGACTGCAACGACAAGTGGGACAGCGGTTACGGCGGCAAGGACGACTACGCCTACAACTGAGCCACACTGTTCGGGTCCTGGGAAGGACCGGTGGTCGGGCATCCGTGGGGGGTGCCGGTCACCGGGAGGGGCACGGCGGGGGAGACGGTGATGATGCGCGTCCGGGCGAGGGCTGCCCGGACGCGCATCGCTGTGTCACGCGCTCTTGACCACGGATCAGGGCCCGTGGCGGACACCGACGCGAAGATCGAGGCGGCCGCCGCGGCGAACCCGTCGTTCGCCGGGAAGGCCTTCACCTGGTCCACCTTCGACACCGGCATGGCCGACACCGTCGACCTGTCCACGACGCCGGTCGTCCGCTTCCTGGCAGACCTGGGCCTGCGCTGAAGCGGGAGCCGGCGAACCCCGCGAGCACGTACACGCCCGCGAGGTCAGCGGCGAGCTGCTCGAGACGATCGACGCCGACGTGATCATCGTCCACCCCGGCTCCCCGGAGTCGCGCACCGAGCTCGAGGGGCAGGCGCACCTGGCAGGTGCTGCGCGGGGTGCAGGGCGGCGGCGTGGTCTTCCTCGCCGGTCTGACCCCGGCGCCGGCCGAGGCGACCGGGGCCCGAGCCGACGCGCCCCCGTGGCCGGCGAGATCGCAGCAGCCACGGGGGACGGGCTCGGGGCGTGGTTACCTCGCCGGAGGGGTTCCCTCGGCATTCGCGACGACGGCGTCGACCTGGATCAGGGCACCGCCCGGCAGGGCGGAGACACCGACGGTCCTGCGGGCGGGCACGCCACCCGGGAAGAACGTGGAGTAGACCTCGTCCACGGCGGCGATGTCGGCGATGTCGGTGAGGAAGAGGTTGACCTTCACGACGTCGTCCAGCGAGTGGCCGATGCTCTCCACGATGGCCTTGATGTTCGCGAGGCTCTGACGCGCCTGGGCAGTGACGCCACCGGAGACGAGCGTGCCGGTCGCCGCGTTGACGCCCTGCTGGGCGGAGATGTGGTTGTAGTGCGAGAAGGCGACGGTCTGCGTCGACAGCGGGCTGCGGGGCGCCTTGTCGGTGTTGTTGGCCCGGATGACGATCCCGTGCCGGTCCTCCACGGCCTGCGGCGGCGTGCCGTCGCCGTGCGAGACGACCGCCTCGATCTGCACGCGGGCACCCAGGGGCAGGGCCGAGGCCTCCACCACGGTCCGGGCCGGGAGGTAACCCACGGCGCGGGCGATGGCCGTGTCCGGGAAGAAGGTGGAGTAGACCGCGTCCACCGCGTCGATGTCCCTGAGATCGGTGACGAAGATCGTGACCCGGACGATGTCGTCCAGGGGAACGTCGATGCCCAGCAGTATGGCCCAGACGTTGGCCAGGGCCTGCGCGGTCTGCTCGGCGACGCCGCCGGCCACCAGCCTGCCCGTCGCCGGGTCGATCGGGAGCTGCGCGGTGATGTTGCTGTAGTGCGAGAAGGCGACGATCTGCGAGGAGTCCGGGCTCTGCGGCGCGTCGTCGGTGTTGTTGACCGTCTTGACGAGGTCACCGGCCTGCGGGGCGTTCGGGATCGTGCCCTCGCCGTGGGTGAGGAGCGCGTCGATCTGCACCGCGGCACCGAGCGGGAGCGCGGCGACGGCGACCGTCGTGCGGGTGGGGACGTAGCCGAAGAAGGAGGCCGCGATCACCGAGTCGACGACATCGGCGTCGGCGATGTCGGTGACGAACACCGACAGCCGGACCACGTCGTCCATGACGTGGTCGATCCCCTCGACGACGGCCCGGATGTTCGCGAGGACCTGCTTGGCCTGCTCCGTCACGCCGCCCGACACGATCTTGCCGGTCGCCGGGTCGATCGGCAGCTGGGCCGAGATGTTGTTGTAGTGGGAGAAGGCCACGGACTGGGAGTACGGACCGATCGGCGTCGGCGCCTGCCTCGGATTCCGCGCCAGTACTGCGTTGTAGGCACTCATGTCGGGCGCCCCTTTCTCGTCGATTTTGACAGGCATGCTGCCAGGCCTGCCGGGTGAGGGTCAGCCGCGTCGGGGGGATCGGCCGGGGGAGACCGGCCGCGAACGGTCCTGCCGCGCCGCCCGGTCAGCTTGCCCGCGCGTACCGCAGACAGACGGCTCCGCTGCCGAAGGTGCGCTGCTCGACCAGCCGCAGCCGCAGGTCGGCGCCGAGTGGGAAGTAGGGCTTGCCGCCGCCTGTGACGGCCGGGACCACGTTGGGCCGGAACTCGTCGATCAGGTCGACCAGCGACGCGGCCAGCGCGGCCCCGCCGACGGACAGGTCGCCCTCGATCTCCTTCTTGAGCCGGACGACCTCGTCGAACGCGTCCGCGCGGCGCACCAGCCGGCAGCCGGGCGGGACCGACTCCAGCGAGTCGGAGAACACGATCCGGGGTGTCGCGGCGTACTCGCGGGCGAACTCCGCCTCCACCTCGCCGCCGTCGGCGCGCTCCGGCGCCGTCCAGAACTCCTCCATGACCTCGTAGAGGCCGCGGCCGAGCAGCATCGCCGCCGTCTCACGGGTCTGCCGGTTCGCGAAGCGGTGCAGCTCGTCGTCCGGCTCGGCGAACATGAAGCTGCCGGTCGGGTCCTCGATGTAGCCGTCGAGCGACATGGTCATCGTGTAGCTCAGGGTGCCCATGCAGGGGTGGACCGCGCGGCCCTGCCGAACTCATCGGCGCCGGTCACGACATGCGCGCGGCGCGGCCGGGCGGGTTCGCGAGGCTCACCGCGGCGGCGGCGAGCATCCACAGCGAGCAGCCGACGAGGTAGACGCGCTCGGCGACTCCGAACGCCCCGTGCAGGTCGGCCGCGAGCACGGCCACGACGGCGCCGACGAGCGCCACCGCCCCGCCCACGGCCCACCGCCGTCCCGGCACGAACGCGCGGATCCCGAGGACTGCCGCCAGCGGCAGCGCGAAGAACGCGATCGTGCCCAGGACGTCGTGCACCAGCCCCGTCGTCGACAGCGCGCCGAGCGGGTCGATCGGGAAGAACGCCTGCGGCACCTTCACTGCGCCGAAGACCGCGAGCACGAGCGCCGCCGGCCCGGCCTGCTCACGGACGGCCCAGGCCAGCGCCAGCGCGCCGAGGCCGACGAACGCCGTCGCGCCGCTCGCCACCACCCCGAACGTCCCGAGGGTGTACTCGCTGGTGGGACGGGTGACGGGGTCGACGTCCGGGCGCGCGACATGGAACACCGCGAGGACGACCAGGTCCACGACCGCCGCGACGATCGTGACCACCAGCAGGACGGTCGTCGCAGACCCGTGCGAAGCAGACATATCAGCCTTTCGTGACAGGCTGAGGATATGCCCGGTTTCGCCCTCTCAGTGGTCGAAGCGCTCCGTGTCGGCGTGCGGCTCCGTCGGGCACCCGAGGAGTGGTTCGGCGAGGTCGCCGTCGGCGGTCGTCCGGAACGCGTGCGAGTGGTGCAGGCCGAGAACGGTGCCCGCGATGATGACGACGCACAGCGCCAGCGGGATCACCCCGAACACCATCAGGGCTTCGCCGGTCGTGAGCTGGTGGAGGAAATGGTCCATGGGCGCGGCTCCTCTGCTGGAGGGTCGACCGGACGGGTGAGACTCAGGACACATACGGTACCGATCATCGCCCGTGCCGTATGGGTGAAGTCGTCGGGGAGCGGGGCTGATGACTTTCCGGGATCGGAACGGTCGTACCGGACATGAGCCCCGCATCCTCGCCCCTGCTGTCCCGTGACGTCGTCGACGCGGCGGTGGCCGCGGAGCGCCGTCGCCTCGCCGACCACGTCGCCACCCTCGGTGGCGGCCAGCTCGCGACCCGGTCGTTGTGTACGGAGTGGACGGTGCGCGACGTCGTCGCCCACCTCACGACGACCACCCGGCTGACCGTGCCGCTGGTGCTGCGCGCCGCGGTGCGGGCCCGCGGGTCGTTCGACCGGATGGAGGTCGACCTCGCTGCCCGGCGGGCGTCGGCGTTCACCACCGAGCAGCTGGTCGCGCAGCTGCGGGAGAGCGCGGAGTCGTCGCGCCGGTTCCCGGGCAGCGGACCGATGGACCCGCTGATGGACCTCGTCATCCACGGGCAGGACATCTCGCGGCCGCTCGGCCTCGCGTACGCCTCACCGCCGGAGGTGGTGACGGCGAGCCTCGCCCACGTCGCGGACAACAAGCTGATGGGCGGGCCGAAGCGGCTGGCGGGGGTGCGGCTCGTGTCGTCGGACTCCGGCTGGACCCACGGTGAGGGCGCGGAGGTACGCGGGTCGGACGTCGACCTGCTGCTGGTCGCGTCGGGTCGTCGCGCCGGGTTGGCAGGGCTGGAGGGCCCGGGTGTCGACGTCGTCGCGGCGCGCCTCGGCCCGGTGTGACGCGGGTCAGCCGTCGACGGTCGAGACCTTCACGATCTCGCCGCGGAGCGTCGCGGTGATGGTGGGCGATCCAGGCGCGCGACCCCCGCCGGGCGGCGGCGGTGTGCCCTGCAGGTCGGCGGTCACCGTGGCGAGGTCGGCGAGCGTGGTGGCCGTCATCGCCGCTGACCCGTCGGCACTCATCCCGACCTCCCCGTCGGGTGGAGGAAAGTGGTCGCGACGCCGAGGACGAGCGGCGCAGACCGGAGGTCCGGTCTAGGCCGCTCCGAGGTGCTCACGGATCGCGTCGGAGGCGCGGTAGGCCAGCGCGCAGATCGTCGCGGTGGGTCCGGTGCCGGCGCTCTGCGGGAACGCCGAGCCGCCGACGACCCACACGTTCTCGTTCTCCCACATGCGCATCCGGGTGTCCACAGTGGACCTGGCCGGGTCGTCACCCATGATCGCGCCGCCGGTGTTGTGAGTGCTCTGGTAGCGGGTGGTGTCGAAGTGCGGTTCGAGGTCCGACGGTTCGGAGACGAGGGTGGGGGCCATCTCGTGGAGGACCTCCGACAGCCGGGAGCCGAGGAAGCGGTGCAGGGCCCGCTCGTTGGGTTTCCAGTCGAAGGTGATGCGCGCCAAAGGGTCTCCCCAGGCGTCGCGGTAGACCGGGTCGAGGTCGATCGTGTGGTCGCGGTAGGGGAGCACCTCGCCGTGACCCACCCCGAGGACGACGCGGTCGTGCCACTGCCGCAGCGCCCGGGTGAACCCCGTGCCCCAGCGCGGGGTGCCGGGCGGCAGGATCGCGCCGCCGATCGGCCCGGTGACGTGCGCCGCCGACCACAGCAGGCCGCCGCCGACGAACCCCAGTCCGGTGTGGTCGACGTTGTCGGCGTTGAGGTCCGCGACGTACTCGGCCGCCCCGCCCGCGCCGATGTGGCTCGCGATGCGGCGGTCGGCGAAGAAGGCGGCGCCCGTCGTCAGCAGGTTGTAGGAGTAGTTGGCCCCGACGGTGCCGGTGCCGGTCGCCGGGTCGTAGGGCGTGCCGAGCCTCGACAGCAGCAGGAGCCGGACGTTGGTGAACGTGTACCCGGCGAGCACGACGACCCGGCCGCGCTGGTGGTGCACCTCGCCGTCGGCGTCGCGGTAGAGGACGCCGTCGGCGCGGCCGTCGCGGTGGGTCACCCGGAACACGGTGGAGTCGCAGCGCAGGTCCATGCGGCCCGACCGGAACGCGACGGGCAGCACGGTGGCGAGTGCGTCGGCCTTCGCGCCGATCTCGCAGGGGGTGCCGATGCAGTAGCCGCAGCGGGTGCACGCGGGACGGGAGACGCCGTCGGGGTTGGTGTAGGGCAGGGGGAGCGTGCCGTTGGGGACGGGGAACGGGTGCATCCCGAGACGGCGTGCGGCCTCGGCGAACAGGGTCGGCCCGGGTGTCGGGGGCAGCGGCGGCATCGGGTACTCGCCGGAGCGCGGGCCCTCGAAGGGGTTGGCGCCGGCGCGTCCCGACACCCCGGCCATGAGCTCGAAACGGTCGTAGTCGGGGGCGAGGTCGTCGTAGGTGATGCCCCAGTCGGCGAGCGTGGAGTCGGCGGGGATCGCGTCGGCGCCGTAGCGCCCGGTCAGTGCGCTGCGGGCGACGAAGTCGTGCGGCTGCAACCGTTGCAGCACACCGCCGTAGAGCATGCTGGAGCCGCCGACGCCCGTCCCTGGTGTCCACGCTCCGGCACGGCGGATCGGCAGCGCGGGCTCGGACCCGTCGTGGCGCAACGTCCAGGTGTCGACGGCGGTGTCCTGGGTGTGGACGAGCCGGCGCGGGAGCATCTCGTCATGGCTGCCTGCGACGGCCTCGCGGTCACGCCAGGGCCCGCGCTCCAGGACGACGACGTCGGCACCCGCCTTGGTGAGCTCCGCCGCCACGATGCCGCCGACCCACCCGCACCCGACGACCACGACGTCGGTCCCGGGGTGCTCGCGGGTCATCGCACGCCACCCGCGTAGCCGATCCAGCGCCAGGCCGCGCCACCCGCGTTGCCGCCGTGGCGCGGATCGGAGAGGGCGCCCTCCAGCACCCAGGTGCAGAGCAGCGCGAACGCGGCGCGGGCGAGCGGATCGCCGATGCGTCCCTCGTCGAGGTCGGTGAGCAGGGCGGTGCGGGCAGTGTCGTCGAGGGTGCACAGCGGTCCGCCGGCGGCGTCGGCGAGCATCGTGAGCAGGTGCGCGAGGCCCTGCGCGGGTGTGTCCGCCCACTGCCAGCCGTGGCCGCCGTGGTCGGGCGACCGGTGTGGCCCCGCGGCGTAACAGTGCTCGCCGCGCCCGAGCGGGCCGTCGAGGGTGGCTCGGACGTAGTCGACCGCACCGAGGTCGCTCGCGGACCCGAGCCCGTCGGTCGCGGGGAAGATCGTGTCGGCGAGGGCGGCGAGATCGTCGGTCATCGGGGCGCCACGACAGGGTTGGTGAGCGTCCCCAGCCGCTCGACCTCGACGGTCACGACGTCGCCCGCCTGCAGGTAGCGGCCCGTCGCCAGCGCGACACCGGCCGGGGTACCGGTGCAGATCAGGTCGCCGGGGCCGAGTGGGATCCGCCGGGACACGGCGGCGACGATCTCGGAGATCGTGAAGATCATGTTCGAGGTCCGGTCGTCCTGGACGGCGACTCCGTTGAGGAGGGTGCGGATCCGCAGGTCGGGGTCGCGGTCGAACTCGTCGGCGGTGACCAGGCACGGGCCGGTGGGCTTGAACGTCGGATGCCGCTTGGCGTGGGCCAGCGCGACGACGTCCCAGGGCTGGGCGGCCATGGCGCGCATCTGTTCGGTGCGTTCGGAGACGTCGTCGACGATCGTGAGACCGGCGATCGCGTCCCACGCCGCCGCCGGGTCGAGGTCGGCGGCAGTGCGGCCGATCACGACGGCGATCTCGCCCTCGTAGTCGACGCGGGCGTCCGGGTCGGCGGGCAGCCGGATCGGGGCGCCGGGGTCGTCGAGGTCGCCGCCGGGGGCGGGCAGGAACGTCGGTGCCGCCGGCCGGGGCTGACCCGCCTCGACGACGTGGTCGGCGTAGACCAGCCCGTGCAGGACGAGCTGTCCGGGGTGCGTGACAGGGGAGCGCAGCGCGGCTGCGGCGAGGGGGATGCGTTCGCGCACAGGGGCTGTCGCGGGATCGACACCGTCGCTCACCAGGGCGCCGACGTCGGGGTGCGGGAGGTCGAGGACGGCGAGCCCATCGTCGCCGTCGGCGCGGGCGATCCCGTCCGCGAGCCGGTACAGCCTCATGCGACTCCCGTCCCCAGTGACGCGACCGACCAGTCGGTCGGCGGTGAAATCTAGGCGGCCGACGCGGTCGCGGGCAAGACCGCGCCGGCCCGGGGGCCGAGCGCGGCCACGGCTGCAGGCCGATGCCGAACGAGGGGTGACGGTGCGTCATCCCGTCGTCGCCGGCGCCGTCCGCAGCGCGCGGTGCGACCGGATGCCGAGCTTCCCGTACACGTTGCCCAGGTGGTGTTCGACCGCCTTGTCAGAGCTCCGCCGCGACCTCCCGGGTCGGTCATGCCCCGCACCACGAGGGCGACGACATCGCGCTCGCGCCCGATGAGGTCGGTGCGCGAGGGCGTCGCGAAGAAGGTCGAGGCCGCACTCTGATCCGTCGGTTCGGCTAGCGTCGGGGCCGGGAACCCGACGGAGGGGAGACGCGCATGAGCAGCACGGTCGGTGCAGCACCGGCAGGGACGCAGCCGGGACGGGGAGCGCGCCTGGCCGACCGGGTGATCGACCGGGTCTGGAAGCTCCCACCCGGCGGCGCGTACACCGTCACCCTCGGCCTGCGAGCGCCCATGCGCGACGGGGTCGACCTGCTCGGCGATCTCTACACCCCCGCCGACGTCATTCCGCTCGGCACGATCCTCGTCCGCGGCCCCTACGGCCGCACCACGCTCAACAGCCTCGCGTTCGCCCGCGTCTACGCCGCCCGCGGCTGGCAGGTGCTGCTGCAGAGCGTGCGCGGGACGTTCGGCTCGGGCGGGGCGTTCGAGCCGATGCGCCGCGAGATCGAGGACGGCCAGGACACCGTCGCGTGGATGCGTGAACAGCCGTGGTTCGACGGCACCTTCGCCACCCTCGGGCTGTCCTACCTGGGCTTCACCCAGTGGGCGCTGCTCATGGACCCGCCGCCGGAGCTGAAGGCGTCGGTGATCGTCGTCGGGCCGCACGACTTCAACCGCTCCGCCCATGGCATCGGTTCCTTCTCCCTCGCCGACTTCCTCGGCTGGAGCGACATGGTCGCCCACCAGGAGGAAGGCTCCCTGTTCGGGCGGCTCCTGCGGGAGCGCTCGACGCAGCGCCGCCAGCGGGCCGCGATGGACGGCATCCCCCTCGTCGACGCCGGCGAGACCCTCCTCGCGGGCCAGGCCCCCTGGTACAAGGACTGGGCGTCGCGACCCGAGGCCACCGACCCGTTCTGGGAGCCGATGCAGCTCTCCGCCGCGCTCGACCGCGTGCAGACGCCGGTGCTGCTCGTCGGCGGCTGGCAGGACATCTTCATCCGCCAGACCCTCGACCAGTGGGCGCACCTGCACGGCCGTGGCCTCGACGTGTCGCTGACCGTCGGGCCCTGGACCCACACCGACGCCGCCGCGCGCGGCGGGGGCCGCGTCGTCAAGGAGGCGCTCGACTTCCTCGGCTCGCGGCTCGCCGGCCGGCCCGCGACGCGACCCACGCCCGTGCGCGTCTACGTGACCGGTGCCGACGCGGGCTGGCGCGGCTCCGCCGACTGGCCCCCGCCCACGACGCCGCGGACCCTGTACGTCGAACCCGGCCGTGGGCTCGCGGCGACGGCGTCCACCCGGCCCGCCGCGCCCGTCACCTTCACCTACGACCCCGCCGAGCCGACCCCCGCGTTCGGTGGCCCGCTGCTCGACGGCAAGACCGCGGGCGTCGTCGACAACGCGCCGCTGGAGGCCCGCGCGGACGTCGTGACCTTCACCGGCGAGGCGCTCACCGGGACGCTCGAGGTCGCCGGGACGATCGTCGTCGAGCTCGCGCACCGCAGCGACAACCCGCACGCCGACCTCTTCGTCAGAATCTGTGACGTCGACGACCGCGGCCGGTCCGTCAACGTCGCCGACGGTTTCGTCCGGCTCACCGACGCCGACCGCGAGCGGGTCGTGCGGGTGGAGCTCGCCGGGACCGCGCACCGGTTCGGGCCCGGGCACCGGGTGCGGCTGCAGGTCTCCGGCGGCGCGCACCCGCGCCTGGCCCGCAACCTCGGCTCCGGCGAGCCCGCCGCCACCGGCTCCACCCTGCGCCCCTCCGCGAGAACGCTCCCCGTCGACGGCCGCTCCCGCGTCGTGCTCCCGGTAGTGGGCTGACCCCGGTCAGCGCTGCGAGGTCACACGCGGCGACCGTCGCAACGTCGTCGCGGGCGCGACTCCGTACCGGGTCCGATACGCCGCGGAGAACCGGCCGTAGTGGTTGAGACCCCAGCGTCTCGCGACAGCGGCAGCAGTGGTCCGGTCCGGATCCGAGGCCTGCAGCTCGGAGTGGATCCGGGCGAGCCGGAACTCGCGGAGGTAGGTCATGGGCGGTTTCCCGACATGCCTGCGGAAACCCTCCTCCAGCGCCCGGACGCTCAGTCCTGCCGCTGTCGCGACCTCGACCACCGAGACGATCTCGGCAGCCCTGGCCTCGATGAGCTCGACGGCGTTGCGGATGCTCGCCGGTGCCTCGACCCGACGGGTGCCCTCCAGCTGGTCGGAGTAGTTGTGCGCCTGTGCCCGCAGCAGTCCGGTCATCGCGAGGCTCGCGAGTCCGCCGGCCATGACGGGGTCGCTCGTCATCCCGTCCTGTCTGTCCAGCTCGGAACGGAGCAGCTGCAGCGTACGGAGGAACGACCCGCTGCGAGGGGCCGCGAGGTCCATCGTGAGGTCGAAGCGGAGGGGCTCGACCGGCGCCCTGCCGAGGAGCGAGGCCAGCACGTCCTCCAGGGCGGAGGGCTCGAAGCGGGCGGTGACGAGCCGGCAGTCCGGGCTCCAGTCCTCGAAGAACACCGGTTCGCGCGGGGACACGAGCACGCCGCGACCCCGTGACGCCATGACCGAGTCCTTCCCCGACCCGATCCGGACGTGTCCCACGCCCGCGAACACGACGATGTGGTAGCCGGGCGGCGGCGCGTAGAGACGCACGTCCGTCCCGAGCTGGATGTAGCCGAAGTCGAGGCCGGGCATCCCGTTGGTCCACAGGCGCATGTCGAACCTGCTCGGCCGGCCGGCGATCTGCAGCTTGTGCGGGGCGTAGGCGGCCGAGATGGCGGCGCTCGCCTCGTCGACGTCACTGGTGTGGACAAGTGCGCCGGCCGGCGGCTGCACGTCGGACAGGACCCCGGCCCCGGGCGGTCGGCTCGGCTTCATCGCCGCGGACTCCTCCCCGCGTCACGGCATCGTGACGACCGGTCACCGAAGACAGAGCCGGTCCATCGTATGTGGCGGGCGGAGCGGCGGAAGCCGGTTTCCGCCGACGGTCATCCGCTTCTCGCGGCGCGAGAAGCGGACGGACCGGCGCGCGCAACGGCTCGGTGGCCCGACGAGCCCGCAATACCGTCACTCCGGGCTCCAGAGTGCCGTGAACACGGAACCGGCCTCGTGTCGAGATGAACGGAACATCACATGGTCAAGTCATGGCTCTTCGAGATCTTCAGCTACCCGTACGACCCTGACCCGGCGAAGTTCGACCCGCAGCTGTGCAAGGAGCTCTACGACTGGAAGCTCGAGTCCTGGGTCGCCGCCGAGGGCCAGGGTTTCGACGGCGTCTTCTTCTCCGAGCACCACTTCACCCCGTACAGCATCAGCCCGTCACCGAACCTCCTCGTCGCGACGCTGGCCCAGCGGACGAGCCGGATGAACATCGGCGTCATGGCCAACATCACCGCGTTCCACAATCCGCGGCGGCTCGCGGAGGAGGGCGCGATGCTGGACCACCTCACCGGTGGCCGCCTCGAGATCGGCATGGGCCGCGGCGTCGACGAGCCCGAGTTCCTCCGCGAGGGCGTGCGGATGGAGGAGACCCGCGCCCGGTTCGAGGAGTCCGTCGCCCTCATCCAGTCGGCGTGGAAGGAACCGACCTGGTCCTTCCACGGTGAGTTCTACAACTACGACAACGTCGGCATCTGGCCCCGGCCGCTGCGCCCCGAGCTGCCGATCTGGGTCACCGCGTTGAGTCCGCAGACCGTGGCATGGGCGGCCCGGCAGAACTTCAGGTTCACCTCGGTCTTCTCGCCGACCGAGAACATGCGGACCATCTTCGAGGGCTACAAGAAGGCCGCCGCGGACGCCGGGCGCGATGCCGAGGCCACCGACATGGGCGTGTGCCGCAACGTGTTCATCGCGGACTCCGAGCAGGAGGCACGTGATCTCGCCGAGCCCGCCTTCGATGCGCTGTTCGCCGCGTTCAAGGAGGCCGCGGTGTTCCACGACCTCGACAACGTGCCCGCCGGCTACGAGCACTACCAGTCCTTCTTCCGCCCGTTCGCCGGCGAGGACGTCTCGTTCGACGCCCTCGTCGCGATCGGCGCGATCTGCGTCGGGACGCCCGCGACGGTCCGGGACCAGATCGTGGACCAGGTGGAGACGATCGGCTGCGGGAACTTCCTCAACTGGGGGTCGTTCGGCACCCTGACCAAAGAGCAGACGATGCGCTCCTACCAGCTCTACGGCGAGCACGTGGTGCCCGCGCTGCACTCGCTGACGGTCTGACGGTGACCGCGGAGACGACAGCCGAGCTGGCCCTCTGCTGCATGTCGCACGCCCCGCTGCTGTGGACCGCCGACCCCGGCGAGTCGGTGCGGCGCAGGGTCGACGACGCGCTGCGGGAGGCCCGGGAGTTCGTCACGACGTTCGATCCCGATCTGGTCGTGGTCTTCGGCCCCGATCACTACCAAGGGTTCCGGTACGAGCTGATGCCACCGTTCTGCGTCGGGACGGCAGCCAGGGCGATCGGTGACTACGGCACGAGCGCAGGCGATCTCGACGTTCCCCAGGCGCTGGCCGACGACCTGATCGCGCGCCTGCTCGAGGCCGATCTCGACGTCGCCATGTCGGAGAAGATGGTCGTGGACCACGGCATCTCGCAGCCCCTGGACATCCTGTTCGGCGGGTGCAGCGCGAAGCCCGTGATCCCCGTGTTCATCAACTCGGTCGCCGAGCCGCTCGGCCCGTTGCGGCGGGTCCGGCGTCTCGGCGAGGCCGTGGGGGAGTGGGTCGGGGGTCTCGGCCGCAGGGTCCTGCTCGTCGGCTCGGGCGGCCTGTCCCACGACGTACCGGTCCCGCGCCTGCGGGAGGCCTCGCCGGAGGCCGCCGCCCACCTCGTCGACCGGCGCCGCACCCCGGCCGAGCAGACGGCCCGCGAGGAGGCGGTCCGGCAGGCAGGGCAGGCGTTCGCGCGCGGCGAGTCCCCACTCATGCCCCTGAACCCGGACCTCGACCACGAGTTCCTCCGGCTCTTCACCGAGGGAGACCTCACCCGGTTCGACGACTACGACGTCGGATGGCTCGGCGAGCAGGGCGGCAGCTCGGTCCACGAGGTGCGGTCCTGGATCGCCGCCCACGCCGCCCTGGCGACTGCCGGGCCGTACCGCACCCTGTCGTCGTTCCACCAGCCCGTCCCCGAATGGATCATCGGGTTCGGGATCACCACCGCCCTGCCCTCTGAAAGGGGAACGACGTGATCGAGAAAGAGGTGACCGTCGAGACCGCCGACGGACCGATGGCCGTCGCGATCCGGCATCCCGACGGCGGCGGCCCCTTCCCGGTGGTCGTGGTCTTCCACGACGGGCCGGGGCTGCGCGCGGACATCCACGACGTCGCCAGGAGGGTCGCTGCTGCCGGCTACTACGCCGTGCTGCCCGACCTCTACCACCGGATCGGGCCCACGATCGCGTTCGACATGGCAGGGATCGCCCAGGGCCCGGGATCCCCGGAGTTCGAACGGCTGATGGCGGCGGTCGGCTCACTCGACGACGACGAGGTGCTGGCCGACACGGCCGCGCTGCTCGCCGTCACGGCCGAGGACCCCGCTGCGGGTGACGGGGTCAAGGCGGCCATCGGCTTCTGCGTGGGTGCGCGCCTGATGTTCCGTCTGCTCGCCGCCGACACGGACGGGTTCGCCGCCGGCGCGGCGATGCACCCGTCGTTCTGCGTGACGGACGAGCCGGACTCGCCGCACCGCAGCGTCGGCGACATCGCCGCGGACCTGTTCGTCGGGTTCGGCGCAGCGGACACCCTCGCACCGCTCGCGCTCAACGAGCCCTTGCGCGACGAGCTGGCACGCGCGCGGGCGACCGTCGAGATCTACGACGGAGCAGACCACGGCTTCATGTTCCCGAACCTCCCGGCCTACGACGAGCAGGCGGCGACGGCCTCGTGGGACCGCACCCTCGAACTGTTCCGCCGGGTGCTGGTGTGAGGACGACGGACCTGGCCACCGGACCGGACACGACCCACCTCGCGACGGCAGGGGACGGGCGCGGCGAGCCGGTGCTGTTCCTGCACGGGACCGGACCGGGAGCCACCGGGACGCTGAGCTTCGCCTCGCTGCTGCCCGCTCTCGGGGAGTACCGGTGCCTCGTGCCGGACCTCGTCGGGTTCGGCGGGAGCAGCCACCCGCAGGACGTCGACGCCGGACCGGCCCCTTGGTTTGCGCGACGGGTTGTGGCGGTGGTCGCGTTGCTCGATGCGCTCGGCCTGGAACGGGTGCACGTGGTCGGGCATTCCTACGGCGCCAGGGTCGCGCTGGAGCTGGTCCGGCGCGCCCCCGAGCGCGTCGGCCGGGTGGTGCTGCTTGCCGCGGGAGGGACTCCCGTCACGGCGAGGCTGGCCACGCTGACGGACTTCTACCGGACCCCAGACGAGGCGGCGATGCGCGCCCTGGTGGGCGCGCAGCTGTCCCGGGGTACGGCGCCGCACGACTATGTCCGTGAGCGGTTCGCTGTCGCCGCACGCCCCGAGGTCCGGCGGTCGTTCCAGGCCGCGATGGCCGTCGGGGAGCCCATGCCCGTCTACGACGAGACGGTGCTTCCCGACATGACGCACCGGGTGCTCGCCGCCCACGGGAAGGACGACGCAACCATCGGGGCCGCGGCGAGTCTGTATCTGGCGCAGCACCTCCCGAACGCGGACCTGGCCTTGTTCGCCGGGTGCGGGCACCTTCTGCAGCTCGAGGTGCCGACCCGGCTCGGATCGCTGGTCCGCGAGTTCCTGGCCACCTCGTCGTAGGTGTCATCCGAAGGGGAGCAGGCACCCGGCCGCGCGGAGGAACGACCGGATCTCGGCATCGGTGGGCAGGTCCGCCACCGGCTCCGGCGTGACGCAGGCGTCCAGCTCCCGCCGAGGGGCTGAGCGGGGTGACGTCGGCAGGCCCTCGACCGAGACGTTCGGGCGAGACCGGGCCGGAAGCCCTCAGCAGGACGTCCGTATGGCGGGCGAGCTCGACGACCTGGTCGCGCTCGACGGCGTCCGCCTTCCGCAAACACCGTGTTCGCGCTGGTCACCCTCGTCCTGCACCTCGGCGCGACCACGCGGGGCAAGCGGAGGGCGGCCTGACCGACCGACCGGTCATCGGGTGCCGCGCAGGTCCCCGATCCCCAGGTCGCCGTGGGCGGGCGCCGGCCGGGCGGCCTCGGCCGCGGTCCGGGCGGGCGGCGGGTCGTCGAGGAGTGCCGCCGAGGGCACGAAGTACAGAGAACCGGTGACGGCCGTCGAGAACTCCAGGAGCCGGTCGGTGCTGCCCTCCGGCTCGCCGACGAACATCCTGCGCAGCATGCGTTCCGGCACGTCGGGGTCGGCGGCGTAGCCGATGAAGTAGGTCCCGTACTCGCCGTCGGCGATCGAGCCGAAGGGCATGTTGTCGCGCAGGATCTCACGCTCGGTGCCGTCGTCGTCGACGATCGTCGTGAGTGCGACGTGCGAGTCCGGCGGCTTGGTGGCGTCGTCGAGCTCGACGTCGTCGAGCATCCGGCGGCCGACGGCGAGCTCCCGGGCCTCGACGCTCTGCCCCTGCCAGCCGGGGAGGTCGTGCAGGTACTTCTGGGTCATGACGTAGGTGCCACCGGCGAAGGCGGGGTCCTCGCCGCCGACCAGCACGGCGGCGGAGGCACCGTCCCCGGTCGGGTTCTCGGTGCCGTCGACGAACCCCAGCAGGTCGCGACGGTCGAAGTAGCGGAAGCCGTGCACCTCGTCGACGACCACCGCCGCGTCGCCGAGCCGGGTCCGGACCAGCCGGGCCAGCTCGAAGCACGGGAACAGGCGCACGGCGCGGACGTGCAGGAACAGGTCGCCGGGCGTCGACGGGGCGTGGTGGCGGGCCCCGGTGACCTCGCGGAACGGGTGCAGGGCGGCGGGGCGGGGGCCGTCGAAGGTGCGGTCCCACAGGTCGGCGCCGATGCCGGTGACGCAGGTGAGGCCTTCGTCGGGAAGCCGGAACCCCACGGAGCGGACGAGCCCGCCGAGGTCGGGGAGCAGGTCGCGGACGGCCTGTTCACCGCCGTCGCCGACGGTCATGGTGAGGAACACCGCGCTCTCGGTGAGCGGCGAGAGCACCGCCTGCGGCTGGGGGTCCACCGGCACCGTGCGTCTCCGATCGTCGAGCTCGACCACCGCCGGACGTGCCCCGACGACCGCGGCCGATCATGCCCGCACGCGGTTCCGGCGTCGAGACCGACTGGAGTGCTGTCCGCCGTGTCCGTCAGCGCACTCCTGTTGGTCTCGGCGAGCGGTCAGGAGGCCGTGCGGACCGCTGCGGTGAGCTCGTCGTCGGTCATCGAGGAGCGGCCGGGGTCCCAGACCGTGCTCACGGAACCCGGTGCCGGACGGTGGACCGGCGGCCCGCCGGCACGGCAGACTCGCGCCGACCGACTGGACGGTCGTGTCGTGGTCTAGTCTCGCGGGTCCGAGTGACCATCGAGGGCGACAGGAGGGGACCATGAAGGCGGCGCCCCAGGGAACGGCGAGGCGTGCCGAGATCGTCTCGGCGGCAGCCCGGCTGTTCGACGAACGTGGCTATCACACGACCTCGATGGACGACATCGCCGCGGCGGTCGGCATCAAGAAGCCCACTCTCTACCACCATGTGCAGAGCAAGACGCAGATCGTCATCTGGATCCACGACGAGCTCGTCCACGACCTGACCGACCGGCTCGAGCAGCGCGTCGCCGACAAGCTTCCGCGTGCCGAGATCCTGCTGCGGATCATGGACGACATCCTCGGCCTGCTCGAGACACGGCCCGGGCACCTGCGTGTGTACTTCGAGCACCACCGGGAGATCCCCGGCGAGGAGGGCCGCGTCGCCCGCGAGATGCGCGACCGCTACACCGAGACCGTGCGGGGCATCATCGAGGAGGGGGCGGCTGCGGGGGAGTTCCGCGTCGAGAACCCCGGTCTGACGACGTTCGCCTTCTTCGGCATGTGCAACTGGGCCTACCAGTGGTACCGCCCCGGCGGCCCGCTCACCCACCAGGCCATCGCCCGCTACTTCTGGCAGATCTTCATGACGGGCATCGCCACCGGCCCCGAGGTCCTGGAGGGCCACGCCGCCAGCCTGGGCGCCTGACCCCGGAGGCACCCTCACGGCTGCCCACGGGCCGGAATGCAGCAGCGAGGTTGCGGCCGGTTCTCTGCGCAACCTCGGCGCCGCATCCGGGCCGGACGGGAGCAGTGGTTGCGCGCGGAGGTCAGGGGCGGCCGACGGGCAGGACCGCGCGGGCGGTCGTGGTGACCGCTGTGACGGCGTCGGGGTCGAGGGTGGCGATGCCCGCGGCGAGGTCGAGGGCCGCGGCGGTGACGGTGCCCGGCTCGGCGAGGCGGCTCGCCAGGCCGATGCCCACGGCCTCGGCGCCGGTGATGCGCCGCCCGGTGAGCAGCATGTCGCGCGCCGGGGCCTGGCCGACGGCGCGGACGATCCGGTGGATGGCGCCGCCGCCCGCGAGGATGCCCAGGGTCGATTCGGGCAGCCCGAGCCGCACGCCCGGCGCGACGACGCGGATGTCACAGGACAGCGCCAGCTCGAGGCCACCGCCGAGGCAGGCGCCGTCGACGGCGGCGATCGTCGGCACCCCGACCTGCTCGAACGCGCCGTACACCTCCTGGCACAGTTCCACATAGGACATCTGGTCGTCGATGTCGGCGCGGGCCATGTACGGGATGTCGCCGCCGGCGGCGAAGATCCGCGGTACCGCACTGCTGACGACGACGGCGCGCGTCCGGGCGGGCACCCCGGCCAGCGCCTCGCCCAGCCGTTCGAGGAAGGCCCGGTCGAAGGCATTGACCGGCGGGGTGTCCATGACGATCTGCGCGACATCGCCGTGCTGTTCGACGAGGATCATGTGAACCGCGGGTCCCGCTTCTCGGCGAAGGCGGACAGACCTTCCTGGGCGTTGGCGCCGGTGCGGACGGTGTGCCACGTCGACAGTTCGGCGGCGAGCCCGTCGGTGAGGGTGTCCTGGGAGGCGCCGAGGGCGAGGCGCTTGGTCGCGGCGAGGGCCTCGGGGGAGAGGCCGGCGAGGGTGGTCGCCAGCCCGGAGGCGACGGCGGCCGGATCCACGGCGAGGCGGGTGACCAAACCCCAGGCGAGGGCGTCGGCGGCGTCGACGGTGCGGCCGGTGATCAGCATGTCGCGGGCCACTCCCTGGCCGGTGGCGCGCACGAGCCGGGCGACGGTGCCGCCGACGGGCAGGGCGCCGGCGGCCGGGCCGGAAGCGGCGACGACGACGTCCGCAGGTGCCACGCGGACGTCGCAGCAGAGTGCGAGATCGAGGGCGAGGCCGGTGCAGTGGCGCCCGAGCAGGGCGACGGTCGGCAGCGGAAGGTCCTCGACGGCGCCGAGTGCGTGCTGGCGCGCTATCACGTCGGCGGGGTCGTGGGGCGGGTCGTCGGCTGCGGCGGACGGGAGCCGCAGCAGGACGGCGCGTACGTCGGTGGCGAGGCCCGCGAGGGCCGTGACCAGCGCGTTCAGCGACGCCGTCGGCGGGGTGCCCGCGACGTCGACGACGGCGACGGCGCCGTCGCGCCCGACCGTCGCGGTGACCGTGGGGGCAGGAGGCGGCGTCTGCAACGGGCGTTCTCCTCGGGACGGACCGACCAGTCGGTCGAGAGGGTGGCGTGACGGCGTGTGCGATGTCAAGCGCGCTCCGCGAGGGATGCCGGCGGGCCGGGTAACAGGGTTGGAACACGTGCTTGACGGTCTTCTGTGACTGCCCCTACAGTTTCGGGCCACGGCACCCGACCGACTAGTCGGTCGTGCCTTTCCCTACCCCCGGAGGACCGTAATGACGCGGTGGAGAAACCGGCTGGGCGTGGCGGTGGTGGCCGCGACGGCGCTCGTGCTGACAGCGTGTGGCGGCGGCGGGTCGTCGTCGGGAACCGGTGGGTCCGGGGCCGACAAGCAGACGCTCGAGTTCGCCGTCGTCGCCGAGCTGACCGGCAAGTACGCCCCCTACGGTCTGCAGCTGCAGGCCGGCGTGAACGAGGCCGCCAAGGACCTCAACGCCTCGGGCGCCTACCCGTTCACGATCGCGCCCAAGTTCTACGACTGCCAGAGCGAGCAGGCGATCTGTGTCTCCAAGACGCGTGACGCAGTCACCAGCGACAAGATGCCGCTGGTCATGGGCCCGGTCGTCAGCCTCGACATCCTGCCGGCCGCCGAGGTCACGCAGCGGGCCAACACCCCGCACGCGGTGTTCGCGGTGCTGCCCGACATCACCGACAAGTACACGAACACGTTCCGTTGGAGCGCGCAGAACGACGTCAACAACAAGACCGTCGTCGACTTCGTGAAGGCGAAGCTGCAGCCGGGCGAGAGCGTCGCGATCGTCCACGCCAACACCGACTTCGGCAACGGCGGCGCCAAGCAGCAGGCCGAGGGCCTCGCCGCGGCGGGCATCACGCCCGTCGCCAACATCGGCCACGACCCGTCGCAGGCGGACTACACGCCGGTGATGGTCGAGCTGAACTCCAAGAAGCCCAAGTACATCCTGCTGTCGGACTCCGACCCGGCCGACGTCGCGAAGCTGCTGCGCCAGGCGCGGGAGAACGGCGTGACCGGGCAGTGGGTCGGGGCGGACGCCTCGGGTGCCATCCAGCTCGCCGGTGACGACGCCAAGGGCTACATGATCGTCTCGCCGTGGTTCCCGAACAACACGTCGGACCCGAACTCGGTCGAGCTGTCGAAGGCCTTCGTCGCCGCCGGCATCAAGGACCCGGGCTGGATCGCGGCCATGGCCTACGACGCGACCAAGGGTGTCGCCGAGTCGGCGAAGGCCAAGGGGCTCACGGCCGCCGACATCACCGCGGGCATGGAGTCGCTGACGAACATGCCGGGCAAGGCGGCCAAGTCGTGGACCTTCACCAAGGACAACCGCCGCGGCCTGACGACGTCGACCATCGGTCAGTGGGACGGCGCCGGTTTCACGACCGCGTGGCCGCAGGGCTGACCCGACCGGCACGGACGTAGCAGGACCGACAAGGACGGCCGCGGGCAGTGCCCGCGGCCGTCCTACCGGGAGGCGGAGCGGTGAGCACCCCCAGCACGACCCCGGCCACGCCGGACACCCGGCCCGACGGGCCCCCCGACGACGACCCGCAGCCGCCGTCGTTCACCGCGGAGCGCCACGTCGCCCCGCGGTGGGTGCGCTGGGGCATGCCGGTGGCACTCGCGATCGTCGCGGTGCTGCTGCCGTTCGTCGGCATCGACAGCGCCCAGCAGTTCCTGTTGGCGTACATGGCGATCATCGCGTTGCTCGCGGTGTCGCTGCACTTCCTGATGGGCATCGCCGGCCTGTTCAGCCTCGGCCAGGCGGGCTTCTTCGGCGTCGGCGCCTACGTCGGCGTCGTGCTCATGGACAAGCTCGGCTGGGACGGCGCGATCGCGCTGCCGCTGGTCGCGGTGGCCGGCGCCCTGGTCGGGCTGCTGATGGCCGTCGCAACGCTGCGCGCGTCGGACCTCTACCTCGCGCTGACCACGCTCGCGTTCGGGTTCGTCGGCGAGAACGTGGTCCGCAACATCGACTACCTCGGTGGCGCGCAGGGCCTCGCCGGGTTCGACCTCTACTTCTTCGGCCTCACCCTCGACGACCCGCTGCTCATCTACTGGGTCGGCCTGGGCTGCCTCGTCGTGTTCATGGTCATGATCATGAGCATGCGGCGCAGCCGGCTCGGCCGGGCGCTCATGGCGGCCCGGGAGGGCCCGATCGCGGCGCGCAGCATCGGCGTCGACACCGGGCGCTACCGCTTCCTCGCGTTCGGGCTGTCGGGCGCGTTCGCCGCGGTCGCGGGCTCGCTCTACACCGCCTACGCCTACGTGCTCGACCCGTCGGTGTTCAGCCTGGGCCTGACGACGACGGTGCTGACCATCGCGATCGTCGGCGGCCTGCGCTCGATGCCGGGCGTGCTGGTCGCGGCGATCGTGCTGACCTGGTTCCGCAGCGCCGTCGACGGTGAGGCCATCTCCGAGTACGTGCTGCTGTTCTACGCGGCGCTCGTCGTCGTCACCCTGCTGTTCCTGCCCCAGGGCATCGGCGGGGCGATGTCGGGCCTGCTGCGCCGTGTCGCGAACCGGAAGGGGCGCAGCTGATGGAACCGCTCCTGAGCGCGCAGGGCCTGACCCGTCGCTTCGGCGGCCTCGTCGCCGTCGACTCCGTGACGATCGACGTCGTCGAGGGTGAGGTCCACGGCCTCATCGGGCCCAACGGCGCCGGAAAGACGACGCTGGTCAACATGCTCACCGGCGTCGACCGCATCGACGGCGGCACCATGGCGTTCGCCGGCGAGGACACGACCGGCTTGTCGTCGCACAAGCTCGCCGCCCGCGGCATCGCACGCTCGTTCCAGACCTCGCAGCTGTTCGAGGACGAGGACGTGCTGGCCAACGTCATGGCCGGGCGGCACCGCCACCTGCGCTACCGCTTCCCGCACGACGTCTTCTACACCACGCGCACCGCGCGCGAGGAGAAGGCCAGCCTCGTCCGCTGCGCGGAGCTGCTGGAGATGCTGAAGCTGGCCGACGTCGCGCATCGCCACGTCGGCGAGCTGTCCTACGGGCGGCGCCGCCTCGTCGAGATCGCGCGGGCGCTGGCCACCGAGCCGCGGCTGCTCGTGCTCGACGAACCCGCCGCCGGGCTGTCGGGTGCCGACGTCGACCTGCTGGAGGCCGTGCTGCGCGACCTCTCCGCGGCGGCCTACACGATCCTGATCATCGAGCACAACATCGGGCTGGTCATGGGCATCTGCGACCGGGTCACCGTGCTGGCCGAGGGCGCGGTGCTCGCGCAGGGCCCGCCCGCGGAGGTCCGCGTGATGCCCGAGGTGATCACGGCCTACCTGGGCAGGAGTGCCGCATGAGGCTCGAGGTCGAGAACCTGTCGGTCGGCTACGGCGACGTCTCGGTCGTCCGCGACGTCGACCTGCACGTCGAGGTGGGTGAGGCGGTCTGTCTCGTCGGCCCCAACGGCGCCGGGAAGACGACGACGCTGCGCGGGATCATGGGCCTGACCAGGCCGACGGCGGGCGCCGTCCGGTGGGACGGCACCGACCATGCGACGAAGGCCGCCTGGTCGCGGGCGCACGCCGGGATCGCGCTGGTGCCCGAGGGCCGGCACGTGTTCGGGCCGTTGTCCGTCGGGGAGAACCTCGAGGTCGCGGTCCGGGCCGTCGGCGGCAAGCGGGTCGGGGCGCGGATCGACGCCGCGTTCGACCGCTTCCCGCGGCTGCGCGAGCGCCGCGGCCAGCTCGGTGGGCTGCTCTCGGGTGGCGAGCAGCAGATGCTCGCCATCGCCCGGGCGCTGGTGCAGGAGCCGCGGCTGCTCGTCATCGACGAGATGTCGCTCGGCCTGGCGCCGGTCATCTACGAGCAGGTCGGGGAGGCCGTGCGCGGCCTGGTGTCCGAGGGGCTCGGGGTGCTCATGGTCGAACAGAACGCCGCGCTCGCGATGTCGCTGTGCAGCAGGGGATACCTGATGTCGGGCGGGGAGATCCTGCTCGGCGGCACGGTCGAGGAGATGTCGCACGAGGACGCGGTCGCCCACCTCTACTTCGGGGCGGTGTGAGGGAATGGACAAGCTTCTCCAGCTGATCGTCGCCGGTCTGGTCACCGGCTCGATCTACGGCCTGATCGCGACCGGCTACGCGGTCATCTACACGGCGACGGGTTTCGTCAACTTCGCGTTGGGTGCTCAGGCCATGCTCGGTGGGTACCTGGCCTACGTGTACTTCCCCGGCCTGCCGCAGTCGCTGCGCATCGTGATCGCGCTCGTCGTCGGCGCCCTGGTGTCGGTCATGTCGTGGCACCTGCTCTACAAGTGGGCCGCGAAACGGGCGATGCTCGCCGCGGTGATCATGTCGTTCGCGCTGGCGATCGTCTTCGAGGAGCTCATCAGACTCTCGGCGGGCGGGCTGAACGTTCCGGCCCCCTCGCCGTTCGGCCGCACCGTCTTCCAGCTCGGCGCCGTGACGATCTCGGCGCACCAGCTCGCCGTCGTCGCCGTGTCGGCGGTGCTGTTCACCGGCCTCGTGGTGGTGCTGGGCAGCAAGCGGGGCTCCGCGGTCCGCGCCATGTTCTCCGACGCCGAGACGGCCGAGGTGCTCGGCATCCGCACCGCCCGGCTGACGACGATCCTGTTCGCCGTCTCCGGGGTGTTCGCCGCGGTCGCGGGCATCTTCGCGGCCCCGCTGCTGACGCTCTCGCCCTACATGGGTCTCAACCTCGCGCTGATCGGCTTCGTCGGCGCGATCCTCGGTGGCCTCGGCCGGATCGGGACGGCGATCGTCGGCTCGCTCGTGCTCGGGCTGCTGGAGGCCTTCTTCGCCGGCTATGTGTCGGCGGACTTCCGCACCGCGCTGGTCTACGCGGTGTTCGTCCTGGTCCTCGTGATCCGCCCGGCGGGCCTGCTCGGCCGGGTGGCGAAGGTGAAGGTATGACGGAAAAGTACGAGACGATCTCCGTCGAGCGCGACGGGGCGGTCGCCCGCATCACCCTCGACCGTCCCGACAAGCTCAACGCGCTCGACCCCGCGATGCTGGAGGAGCTGCTCGCCGCCGTGGGCGGGCTCGCCGCCGACGAGGACGTCGCCGCGCTGGTCCTCACCGGCCGCGGGCGGCTGTTCTCCGCGGGCGTGGACCTGTCGACGCCGTTCTTCATGGAGGACCTCGACGAGAAGCAGTCGTCGACGGTGTTCTCCGGCAAGCGGCTGCTCGACTGGCAGCACCGCATCATCGCGGGCCTCTACGAGCTGCCGTTCCCGACGATCGCCGCGGTCAACGGCGACGCCGTCGGCGGCGGCGGGTTCGGCCTGGCGATGGCCTGCGACATGAGGATCGCCGTGCGCGGCGCCCGGTTCTGGATGGTGCCGGGGACGCTCGCGGTGGTGCAGGACTTCGGCCTGTCGTGGCTGACGCAGAAGGCGATCGGCCCGTCGCGCACGCTCCAGATGGCGTTGCTGGGCAGGCCCGTCCTCGCCGAGGTGGGCGAGGGCTGGGGCTTGGTCAACGAGGTGCACGACGACGTCCCCTCCCTCCGGGAGCGGGTCGACGAGGTCGTCGCGCAGCTCAACAGCATGGGCCCGGACGCGATCCGGATGCTCAAGCTCGTCATCCGCAACGGCGCCACGAGCCCGCTGCGCGAGCAGCTCGCGATGGAGGCCGTGTCCAACGGCCTGACCTTCCAGTCCGCGGAGTTCGCGGCCCGGAAGGCGGCGTACATGGACGGTCTGCGCAAGAAGGGCGCCAAATGACGACGAGCACGATCCCCTCCACGATGCGCGCCGCCCGGCTGCGTGAGATCGAGGGCGCGGTGCGGCTCGTCGTCGACGAGGTCGACGTCCCGGCGCCCGGCCCCGGCGAGGTGCTGATCCGGGTCCGGGCGTGCGGGCTCAACCAGGTCGACCTGCTCACGCGCGACGGCAAGACCCCCGCCGACGTCCCGCTGCCGCACGTCTCCGGAACCGAGGTGTCCGGCGACGTCGCGGCCGTCGGGGAGGGCGTGACGAAGTGGCGGGGTGGCGAGCGGGTCGTCGTCGACCCCGTGCTGAGCTGCGGCGAGTGCGCGTTCTGCCGGGTCGGGCGCGACAACATGTGCCTGCGCGGTCGGATCTACGGCGTCCAGACCCATGGCGGGTACGCCGAGTACGCGATCGCCCCGGCCGGTCAGCTGCTCCCGCTGCCCGACCACATGGACTACTCCACCGCCGCGGCCGTCGCCGTCACCGGACCCACCGCCTGGCACATGCTGCGCCGCCGGGCCGACGTCCGGATCGGCGAGGACGTGCTGGTCATCGCCGCGGGCGCCGGGATCGGGGTGCTCGCGGTGCAGATCGCCCGGCTCGCCGGCGCACGCGTCATCGCCACCGCGGGCAGCCCCGACAAGATGGCCCGCGCGATCGACCTCGGCGCCGACCACGTCGTCAACCACCGTGACCCCGAGTGGGCCGACCAGGTGCGGACGTGGACCGGCGGACGCGGTGTCGACCTCGTGTTCGAGCACGTCGGCGCCGCCACCTGGGAGGGCAGCCTGCACGCCATGGCCCGGGGCGGGCGGCTCGTCACCTCGGGCGGGCACTCGGGCTTCACCGTCTCGCTCGACCTGTGGCACCTGTTCGTCAAGGAGCACACGGTGATCGGGTCGTTCGCGGGCTCGCGCCAGGACCTCGTCGACGTCCTGGGCCTGGTGGGGCGCGGCGAGATCAAACCCGTCGTGCAGGACACCGTCGGCCTCGACGGGATCGAAGGGGCGCAACGACTTCTGGAGGACCGCGGCGTGTTCGGCAAGCTCCTGCTGGACCCGGCGCGCTAGATCGGGGGAATCGATGAGCACCATCGCGCAACGGGTCGCGGACTTCACCAGCGGCCTGCAGACCGACACGCTGCCGTCCGACGTCGTCGAGAAGATCCGGGTCACGCTGCTGCACAACCTGGCGGTCGCCCTGGCCGACGACGTCGTCACCGCGGTGCCGTTCCGCTACGCCGACGCCGTCGGCGCGGGGGAGGGGGCGCGGCTGTTCCGCACCGGCAAGGCCGTCGCGCCTGACACCGCCGCGTTCGTCAACGCGACGATGATCCACGCCCGCGCCCAGGACGACGTCTACTTCCCGGGGCTGACCCACGTCGGTGCGACCCTGGTCCCGGCTGTGCTGGCGCTGGGGGAGGAGCTCGACGCGTCGGGATCCGAGCTGGTCGCCGCGCTGGCCGCGGGCTACGAGACGGCGGGGGCACTGTCGCAGGACTTCGCGCCGCGCACCACCCCGCGCGGGTTCCGTGCCACCGGGGTCTACGGCGTCCTCGGCGCGGCGGCGGGCGCGTCGCGGCTGCTGGGTCTCGACGCCGCGACCACCGCGAACGCCCTCGGCATCGCGACGAGCCTCGCCGGCGGCACCAACCAGACCTGGGTCGCGGGTAGCCAGGAATGGCTGTTCCAGGTCGGCTTCTGCGCCCGCAACGGGCTGCTCGCCGCCCGCCTCGCCGCCGCCGGTGGCACGGGTGCGCCGGACGCCTTCGAAGGTGCGCAGGGGTTCTACCGAGCGCTGCTGGGCGAGCAGCCCGACGTCTCGCAGGTCGCGACCGACCTGGGCGGCACGTGGCGCGTCCGCGAGGTCACCTACAAGCCGCTGCCGGTGTGCGCGATCCTGCAGTCCCCGGTGTCCGATGCGATCTCGCTGCGGACCGCGAGGGAGCTCACGCCCGAGCTCGTCGGCGCCGCCCGCCTCACGCTCTCTCCCGGCGAGGCCGCCTACCCCGGCACCGACTCCACCGGACCGTTCCGGGGTGCGGGCGACGCCCTGATGAGCGCCCAGTTCTGCCTCGCGGTGGCGTTGGAGAAGGGCACGGTCACCGCGTCCGACCTGCTGCGCACCGACGACGCCGGGCTGCTCGACCTGGCCGGGCGCATCGAGGTGATCCCCGACCCCGCGCTGGAGTCGCGCTCGTTCACCCTCGAGATCGACCTGCGCGACGGCGGCCGCATCACGCACTCCTCCGACGGCGCCGCGACGTTCAACTGGGACCGCGCGGGGCTGCTCGCCCAGATCTCGGAGATGTCGGGCGAGATGCCGGCGGCCGACGTCGTCGGCGGGCTCGTCGACACGGTGCTCGACGTCGAGAACCGGTCGGTGCGCGAGGTCGTGTCGGCGACGGTGACCGGGGCGTCGCAGTGACCGCCCTCATCGACGAGGCGTACGAGAGGGCGAGGGCGGGCGTCGGCAAGGTCCAGGAGATCCCGCTCGGTGTGCTCGCCGAGCGGGACGTGCAGCGGTTCTCGCTGGTCGTCGGGCACGCCGACGGGCCGTACCAGGACCGGGCCGCGGCCGCGGACCTCGGCCACGACGGGCTCCTCGCCGCGCCGCTGTACCTGACCGCGGTGCTCGGCTGGGAGACCGGGCCCGCCGAGGACGACCTGCTCGCCGACGGCAACTCCACGACCCCGCTGGGCGACGTCGACGTCGCCGGGCTGCGGCTCATGGGCGGTGGCCAGGACCTGACGTTCCACGAACCCGTCGTCGCCGGGCTCGACGTCGTGATGCACGCGGAGGTGACGGCGGTGACGCGCAAGGAGGGCCGATCGGGCCCGCTGCTGGTGATCGAGGTGCACCGCCGCTACGTCGACGCCACCGACGGGCGGCTGCTCGTCGAGTGCCACGAGAGCTTCCTGGCCCGATGAGCGCGCAGCTGTTCGCAGGCGACGTGACGGTCGGCGACACCGTCGGCGAGCTCGTCGTGACCCCGACCGAGATCACCCTGTTCCGGTTCAGTGCGATGACCTGGAACCCGCACCGGATCCACTTCGACACCCCCTACGCCGCGACCGAGGGATACCCGGGACCGCTCGTGCACGCCCACCTGCACGGCTCCTACCTGGCGCGGCTCGTCGTCGAGTGGGCCGGGCCGCGGTCGCGCCTCACCCGTTTCCGCTGGCAGAACCGCCAGTACGCCGTCCCCGGCGACGAGCTGCGGATCACCGGGACCGTCACGTCCGTCGACGGGCGGCTCGTGTCCTGCGAGCTGGCCGAGACCAACCAGCGCGGCGAGACGTGCGCTCCGGGCTGGGCGACGGTAGAGCTACCGGAGAAGAACTCGTGACCCCACTGCGACTCGTTCTCACACGGCGAGGAGAAGACCTGTGCACGACCTGATCGGTGACCGGACCCTGCGCGACCTGCTCGACGAGCGCACGGCGCGGCACCCCGAGAAGCCCTGGATCGTCTACGAGGACGCCGAGGGCACGATCACCGAGTACAGCTACCTCGAGATGTCGCGGCGCATCGACGAGCTGGCCGCCGGGCTCGCGTCGCTGGGCATCGGCAAGGGCGACCGGGTGACCATCCACCTGCGCAACAGCCCGGAGGTCGTCGAGGCGTGGTTCGCGCTCGCGACGCTGGGCGCGGTGTTCGTGCCGTCCAACGTCGCCAACACGGCGGGGGAGATCCAGCACGTCGTCTCCTACTCGGAGTCGGTCGCGGTGATCACCCAGCCGCTGTTCGCCGATGTCGTCGCGGCCGCGGTCGCCCGGTGCCCGGCGGTGCGCCACACGCTGATGGCGCGCACGTCGTCGGCGCCCGAGGGCACGCTGCTCCTCGACGACCAGCGCCTCGCCGGCGGCGCACCGCCCGACAACGGCGTCACCTCCGACGACGTCATGGAGATGATCTTCACCTCCGGCACGACGGCGCGGCCGAAGGGCGTACTGCTCACCCACGCCAACGCCCTGCACTCCGGCGAGCGTTCCTCGCGGGCACTGCTGCTGGACTCCTCCGAGCGCTGCCTGACCTCGCTGCCCGTGTTCCACGTCAACGCGCAGTCGTTGACGGTGCTGTCGTCGCTGACCGTCGGCGGCACGGCGATCATCCTGGAGGAGTACCGGGCGACGAAGTTCTGGGACCAGGTCCGCGCCCACCGGGCCACCCAGATCAGCCTCGTCGCGATGCAGGCCCGCACGCTGCTCGCGCAGCCGCCGCGCGACACCGACGCCGAGCACTCCGTCCGCCGGGTCTTCTACGCGCTCAACATCACCGTCGACGAGCGGGACACCTTCGAGAAGCGCTACGGCGTCGAGCTGGTCAACGGCTACGGACTGTCCGAGGCGATGACGCTGGTGACGGTCGCGCCGGTGTTCGGGCCGAAGCGCTGGCCGTCGATCGGGGTGCCGCTGCACGACCGCGTCGTCAAGCTCGTCGACGCCGAGGGCGACGAGGTGGCGCAGGGGCAGGTCGGCGAGATCGTGGTCCAGGGCCGGCCCGGGCGGACCCTCATGCTCGGGTACCACAACGACCCCGAGGCGACGGCGCGCACGCTCGTCGACGGCTGGCTGCACACCGGCGACAACGCCTACGTCGACGACAAGGGCTACTTCCACTTCTTCGACCGCGGCAAGGACATGATCAAGCGGGCCGGGGAGAACGTCTCCACCGTCGAGGTCGAGTCCGTGCTGCTCGACCACCCGGAGATCGTCGAGGCCGCCGTGATCGGCGTCGTCGACCCGATCCGTGACGAGGCCGTCAAGGCGTTCGTCGCGCTGGAGGCGGGCAGCGCGCTCACCGTCGAGGCGATCCAGGAGCACTGTGCCGCCAGGCTGGCGAAGTTCAAGGTGCCGACGATCGTCGAGATCCGTGACGAGCTGCCCAAGACCTCGATCGGCAAGATCGAGAAGAAGCTCCTGCGCGGCCAGGGGTAGGGCCGGATCGTGGACGGGGGGTCGGGGGCCGGGGCCCCTGCCGTGGCCGCGGCGCGGTCGTCGCGGCACCGGGAGATCGTGCAGGCGGCCGCCCGGCTGTTCGACGAGCGCGGCTACCACCACACGTCGATGGACGACATCGCCGCCGCGGTGGGCATCAAGAAGCCCACGCTCTACCATCACGTGCCCAGCAAGGGCCGCATCCTCGTCTGGATCCACGACGACCTCGCCGACCGGCTGTTGCGCCGCCTGCGCGATCGGACCGGGACCGGCGCGGTACCCGCGGCGATCCTGCTCGGCGTGCTCGAGGACCATCTCGAGCTGCTCGACCGCGAACCCGCCAACCTGCGCTGCTACTACGAGCACCGCCGCGAGCTGCCGCCGGAGGACCAGGCCAACTCGCGCGCCCGCCGCGACGAGTACTTCGCCGCGGTGCTCGCGGTCGTCGAGGGCGGTGTGGCCCGCGGCGACTTCGCGATCACCGACCCGAGGCTGACGACGCTGGCGTTCTTCGGCGTCTGCAACTGGTCCTACCAGTGGTACCGCCCGGGCGGCGCGATGTCGGCGCAGGCGATCGCGGTGAGCTTCTGGCGCTGCTTCCTGTCCGGGATCGCGGCAGGCCGGACGGGCCCCGCACCCTGAGAGGAACGTCTCTCCGAGGGTGGTGCCACCTGGGGGTATGTTGACGACGTCGTAACCCGACCGACTAGTCGGTCGAGGCCTGGAGGGAAACTGATGCTCGGTCCCGTCGACCTGCCCGCCGTCACTGCGGACGACGCCGCCCTGCGCGACGCACTCGTCGCCGGCAACATCCCCACGCTGCTGCTCGTGCTGCGCACCATGACCGGCGACCCCCGCTGGTTCGAGCCGCCCTACCGGCCGTCGCGGACGATCGCGATGAACGACAACGACACCGGTGGGCTGCCCGAGGAGATCCAGCAGGAGATCCGCGACGCCGTCCTCGACGTGCTGCGCGACCTGCGCGCCGGCACCCGGCCGGTCGTGGCGCCACCGCTCGGCGACGACCTCGTCGCGATCCTCAGCGACTCCCTCGGCGAACAGGTCCCCCACGAGTACTCCGTCTCGATGGCCGAGGACGCCGGCTTCGTCCCGTCGGACACCTTCGACGGGCCGCCGCTCGGCGCGGACCTCTCCGTGGTGATCATCGGCGCCGGCATCTCCGGCATCTGCGCAGGCACGGCCCTGCGCCGGATCGGCGTCGACGTCACGATCCTCGAACGCAACGACGACGTCGGCGGCACCTGGCTCGACAACGACTACCCCGGCGCAGGCGTCGACACCCCGAGCCACCTCTACGCGTTCTCCTTCGCGCCCTGGGCGAGCTGGACCCGCTACTACGCCAAGCAGCCCGAGATCCTCGCCTACCTGCGCCGCGTCGCCGACCAGGAGGGCCTGCTCCCGGTCATCCGGTTCGGCACCGAGGTCGTCGGCGCGACCTGGGACGCCGATGAGTCGGTGTGGCGGACGCGGATCGTCTCCGGGGGCGTCGAGTCCGAGCTGGTGAGCGACGTGCTCGTCAGCTCCGTCGGGCAGCTCAACCGCCCCGTCGTCCCCGCCCTGCCAGGGCTCGACACCTTCCCGGGCCCGGCCTTCCACACCGCCGAGTGGGACCACACGGTCGACCTGGCCGGCAAGCGCGTCGGCGTCGTCGGGACCGGGGCGTCGGCGATGCAGGTCGTGCCCACGATCGCGGAGGAGGCCGGCTCCGTCGTCGTCTTCCAGCGCTCACCGCAGTGGGTCGCGCCCAACGGCAACTACCTGCGTGAGGTCGATCCCCGCACCCAGCTGCTGTTCGAGCAGGTCCCCTGGTACCGGCCCTGGTACCGGCTGCGGCTGATGTGGATGTTCCAGGACAAGCTGCACCCGACGCTGCAGCGCGACCCGGCGTGGGAGCACTCGCACACGACCGGTGACGGCCGGTCGATCAACGCGGTCAACGACAAGCACCGCGAGTTCTTCACCCGCTACCTGCGTGAGCAGCTCGGCGACCGCGACGACCTGATCGGGAAGTCGCTGCCCGACTACCCGCCCTACGGCAAGCGGATGCTGCTCGACTGCGACTGGTTCTCCACCCTGCGCCGCGACGACGTCTCCCTCGTCACCTCAGGGGTGGCGGCGATCGACGGCAGCACGGTCGTCACCGACGACGGTGGCCGCCACGACGTCGACGTCCTGGTCTTCGCGACGGGCTTCTCCGCCCGCAGGATGCTGCACCCCTTGGACATCCGCGGCCGGTCCGGCGCGTCGTTGCGCGAGCAGTGGGGTGACGACGACGCCTGGGCCCACCTGGGGATCGAGGTCCCCGACTTCCCCAACCTGTTCCTGATGTACGGGCCCAACACGAACCTCGGGCACGGCGGCTCGACGATGTTCCACGCCGAGTGCCAGGTGCACTACGTGGTCGAGCTGCTGCGCGAGATGGTCGCCGCGGACGTCGCCGCCGTCGAGGTGCGCCGGGACGTGACCGAGGACTACGTCGCCCGCGTCGACGCCGCCCACGAGAACATGATCTGGACCCACCCCGGGATGAGCACCTGGTACCGCAACGCCGCGGGCCGCGTCGTCACCAACAGCCCGTGGAAGCTCGTGGACTACTGGACGATGACACGCCGGCCGTCGCTGGCCGAGCACGTCGTGACCTCGCGGCAGCAGAGCTCTTCCCGTCAGAGCTCGTCTCGGCAGAGCTCGTCGAAGGGCGTGGCGTAGCGGAACGTGCCGGTCGGCACCGGCTCGGACCGGGCGAACACCTGGAAGTGCACACCCCACGCGGGATCGGAGGCGTCGATCACGGCCGCCATGAGTGCCCGACCGCGACCAGCGACAGATCCGGCAGGTACCGGTGGTGTCGACCGGACTGTCCTGCGCGCTCCCCGGCCTCGTTGCAGGAACAGCACTCTCCCGCCACTCGGCTGACGGAAAGTGCCGTTCCTGCACAACGGGTGACCCCGGGGGCAGGGGTCAGGGGGTGATGACGACCTTCAGGGCCTGGTTGGCCGCGGCGTTCTTGAACACGTCGTAGGCCTCGTCGATCTGGCCGAACGTGAACCGGTGCGTGCCCATCTTCTCCGCCGGGATACGGCCGCTGGCCACCATCTTCAGCAGTGTCGGGATGGACACGGTGTCGACCAGGCCCATGGTCAGCGTGACGTTGCTGATCCACATGTCCTGCATCGGCAGCTCCACGGGCGTGCCGTGGACGCCGACGTTCGCGATCGTGCCACCGGGCCGGACGAGCGATGCCGCTGTCAGCAGCGTCTCCGGGTATCCGACCGCCTCGATCGCGACGTCGACACCCAGCCCGTCGGTCAGCGCGGTGACGTCGCCGACGGTGCCGGGGCCGACCTCGACCGCGTCGGTGGCGCCGAACTCCAGCGCCTTCTCCAGCCGGAACTTGTTGGAGTCGATCGCGATGACCCGCGACGCGCCCCACAGCCCGGTCGTGAGCACGGCGGACAGCCCGACCGCACCGGCGCCGACCACCGCGACCGTGTCGCCCGGCCGCACGCCGCCGGCGAGGACGCCGACCTCGTAGCCGGTCGGCAGGGAGTCGGCGAGGAAGATCGCCTGGTCGTCGGAGACACCCTCGGGGACGGCGTAGAGGGAGGTGTCGGCGTAGGGGACGCGGACGAACTCGGCCTGGGTGCCGTCGATGAGGTGGCCGAAGATCCAGCCGATCCCGCCGACGGTCTGGCAGTGCGACGGCATCCCGCGCTGGCAGTACTCGCAGCGGCCGCACTTGGTGATCGCGGGCACGAGCACCCGGTCGCCGACGGCGAAACCGCTGACCGCGGCCCCGACCTCGGTGACGGTCCCGACGGCCTCGTGGCCGAGGATGCGCCCGTCGGTGACCGCGGGCACGTCGCCCTGCAGGATGTGCAGGTCGGTGCCGCAGATCGTGGTCGTGTCGACGCGGACGACGACGTCGGTCGGGTCCTGGATCGTGGCGTCGGGAACGTCCTCCCAGCGCTTGTCGTCGGGGCCGTGGTAGACCAGTGCCTTCATCTGCTCACTCCGTCGGTCGCAGGGGGCGGGCCGACACGTGGACCGCGTCGGCGTCACCGACGCTAGTGACGTGGACCACTGATGCCTGTCCCGATCTGGGACCATCCCGCTGCCACGCGCGGAGCCTGCGGAGCCGGGTGACCCGGGATCGGGACACTCACCCGATGTAGGAGATCCCGAAGGCGTCGATCTTGCGGTAGAGAGACGATCGGGCGATCCCGAGCATCTCCGCGGCCTTGTAGCGGTTGCCGCGGGCCTCGTAGAGCGCCTGGATGATGACGTCGCACTGCGCGGCCTCGAGCATCGACATCCGCGGCGCCCGGTGCGCGAAGCACGACGGCGGCAGGTCGGGGGCCTGGATGACGCCGACGGGCTTTCGGGCCACGACGTAGCGCAGCACGTCCTCCAGCTCGCGGACGTTGCCCGGCCACGCGTAGCCCTCCAGCACCCGCACGACCTGCATGCTCAGCCGCAGCGACCGTCCACCCGCGAGCCCGTGCAGGATCGACAGCGCGATGTCGCCCAGCTCGTCGGCGCGGTAGCGCAGCGCCGGCACCCGGACGGTCTCGTGGAAATGCCGCAGCAGCAGGCCGTAGGGGCGGGTCGCGTCGGCCGAGGCGGTGTCGATGCACCCGGCGACGACCAGCGGGTCCGGCATCGCGACCAGGGTGCGCAGGGACTCGTCGAGACGCCGCGCGGCGACGGGGGAGAGCAGGTTCATCTGGCGCAGGACGAGCAGCCGGGGGCGGTCGCCGGGCTCGCGGGCGACACGGTCGAGAGGATCGGGGCCGCTCGCGGAGTCGCCGATCCGTGAGCAGTCGACGACGTGCACCATCGCCGACGGGTGCGCCCGGCGGAACTGCCCCACCGCCAACGTCTGTTTGCCGACGCCCGCCTCCCCGATGAGCAGCTGGTGGCGGCGTCGCCCGACCGCGGCCGCGACCTCGTGGCGGGCTCGCAGGTAGGGACTGAGCAGCTCGCGGTTGGCGCGCATCCGGGCCTCGGCGTGCAGCCGCGCCGAGTGGTCGCCGCCGCGCAGGTCGGCGGCGTAGTCGCGACGGGCCGTCGGCGCCACGTGCGAGCCCTGCCGCCGCACCGCCTCGGGGACGGCCGCGCGGGTCGCGTGGTCGATCGGCCCGCCCGCGACGACGCACCCGGCGACGACCCCCGCGTCGGTCACGGGTTCGACGGCGAGACCCGCGCAGTGCCCGGACGGGAGGTCGACGTGCCGCTCGCCCGCGTCGGCCTCACCGAGGACGGCGGCGGCGAGTGCGAGGTCGGCCAGCGCGCGCTGGTCGTCGTGCCCCAGCCGGCGCACGCCCGGGCAGGTCAGCAGGACGTCGCCGTCGGTGGCGACCGTCCACTCGGCGCCGGTGTCGCGCGCCGCGGTGAAGGCACGGTGGACGAGCAGGCCGCGGCGGTGCGCGCGGTCGGCGACCGCCTGGGAGACCCGGTCGGCGAGCAGGCCCGCCAGCGCGGCCGTGGTGTCGTCGGTGTCCGCGACGTGATGCAGGACGACGACCGCGTCCGGTGCTGCGCCATCGGTCCGGTGCACGGTCGCGGCGGCTTCCGACAGCCAGGTCAGCTCGGGATGCAGGTGCTCGGGCCCGTCGACGCGCACGATGGCGCCGGTGTGGGGGAGCAGCGCCGCCGCGGTGGTGCCGACGTCCCCCTCCGCGCAGCGGAAACCGGGCGTGACCAGCACGCCGTCGAGCAGTGCGGCGAGCGCGGGGTCGCCGTCGTGGCGGACCCGGACGACGCCGTCGTGGTCGACGAGCACCACCGAGCAGCGCGGGCGCGGGACCAGGGCGAAGAACGCGGCGAACACCTCGTCGGCCTCCGCGACCGCCGACCGGCCGGGTTCGTGCCCGACGTAGCGGGCGCCGACGGTGTCGAGCCGCACCCCCGCGTCGACCGTCCGCAGCCACGACGCCAGGACCTCGGGGCGCACGGCGTCGCAGGCCGGGTCGATGCGACCCGTCCGACGGAACCGCTGCGCGGCGGCCTCGACGCCGGTGGGGTCCACCGTCCCAGGCTAGGGCCGCGAGCACCGGGAACCGGCGGACTGTCGCACGTTGCGACGCTCGCCCCTGTCCCGGCCCGGGTACGGAAAGGTCGCCACTCACGGGTGGGGGCGGACAACAGGGGCGCCCGCGGTTGTCCCTGCGGGACAGCGTCGTCGGGGCAGAGGGGCAATACCGTTGGACGCAGCGGCGGAGGGAGCCACGATGGCCGGCGGCGGTGCGCTCGGGATGATCGAGACGCGGGGTCTGGTGGGGGCGATCGAGGCCGCGGACGCGATGGTGAAGGCCGCGAACGTCACGGTCGAGGGCTACCGGGCGCTGCGCAACGGGCAGGTGTCGGTGCTGGTGCGCGGTGACGTCGGCGCGGTCAAGGCTGCCGTCGACGCGGGCGCCGCGGCCGCCGCCCGCGTCGGCGAGCTCTACACCTCGCACGTGATCCCGCGCCCGCACGGCGAGACCGAGGGCGTCATCGGCGCGGCGGTCGTCCCGCTCGACTGAGCCCGCGGATCAGCCCGGCTGCTCGCCGTCGTCGGTCGCCGTCTGGTTGACCTGCAGCAGCCGCAGCGCGAAGTCGGCGCGCATCCGGTCCTCATGGCGGCTCAGGTCGAGCCCGGTGAGCTGACGGATCCGCTCCAGCCGGTACCGCAGCGTCTTGTGGTGCACGAACAGCCGCTCGGCGGCGACCCTCTGGGAGCAGTCGGCGTCGAAGAAGGCGCGGAGCGTCCGGATCAGCGCACCGTCGTTGTCGCGGTCGTAGGCCACGAGCGGGCCGGTGACGTCGTCGATGAACGTCTGCAGGTCGGGGTCGTCGCCCGAGCCCAGCAGCAGCCGCACGATGCCGAGCTCCTCGTAGAGGAACGCGTTCTCCCCGCCGAGCCGGCGCGCCGCCGACAGCGCGGTGCGGGCCTCGTTCCAGGCGCCCGGCAGGTCGACGACGTCGCTGTGCTCGCGGCTGATGCCCCACGTCATGCGCAGGTCGGGCCACTCGGTGCGCACGGCCGCGGAGAAGGCGTTGACCAGGTCCTTCGCCTCGCCGCGGCCGACGTCCGACGCGATCGCGACGAGCAGGTCCCCGCGCAGGCTCGCGAGTGCCAGCCCCCGACCGTCGTCGAGCGTGCGGACGGTGCGCAGCACCTTCCGGCGCAGCCGCTCGGTGCCGGAGGTGTCCCAGCCGTGGTCGGCGGCGAGGGTCTCGACGTCCTCGATCCGGCCGTGGACGACGCGCAGTGACCCGGTGAGGGCGACGCCCAGCTGCTGGGCGCGGGCCCGTGCGGCGAGCCGGTGCTCGACGGGGCCCTGCAGCAGGTCCCACAACACCTGCTCGGTCGCCTCGGCCCGGGCCCGGCTCGCGGCGCGTTCGCGCAGCAGGGCCAGCGAGCAGGCCATCGCGACCTGACCCGCGGTGGCCTCCATGATCTCGTCCGAGCCGCCACCGGGCAGCAGCACGACCTGCCCGACCTGGTCGCCGTCGGCGTACACGGGCCGGACCCAGCTGCGGTCGGCGGCGTTGCGCCGGCGCCTGCCCGGCCTGCCGACGGTCGCGGGCAGCGCCGACACCAGCCGTCGTCCGCTGTGCGAGGCGAGCAGGGTGCCGTCGGGGCCGTAGACGCCGACCTCGCAGTCGAGCTCCGAGGCGACGGTCCGCACGATCGACGGGAGGCCGCCGCCCTCGACGACCGTCGTCAGCAGGTCCTGCTGCAGCCGTGAGCTGCGGCCGAGCACGGCGACCTGGTGCTGCAGCGCGTCGCGGGCGCGTTCGGCGTCGGCGGTGGCGGCGGCCTGCTCGTCGTGCAGGCGCGCGTTGTCGATGGCGACGGCCGCGAAGTCGGCGAGGGTGACCATCCGGCGGACGTCGCGTTCGGTGAAGATCGACGTGCGGCGCCGCCACACCTCCAGGACGCCGACGAACTCGCCGTGCAGCCGCAGCGGGACCGCCAGCGCGGAGCGGGTCTCCTCCTTCGCGGCCAGCGACATGAAGTCGTGGCTGATCGTCTCGTCCTCGAGGTAAGAGTCGACCTTCGCCGGTTCCCCGGTGAGGAACACCAGCCCGGCGACGCCCTGGCCGCGGTGCATGCGCAGCCGGGCGGTCTCGGTGACCCGGTTGCCGACGCACGCGCGCATCCGCACGACGTCGTCCTCGCGGAGCATGACGCCGCAGATGTCGGACTCCAGCAGCCGCAGCGTCCGCTCGGCGATGGTGTGCAGGGCCTGGTCGACGTCGCGCGCGGTCAGCAGCTGGGCGACGACCTCCCGCACGGCCTCCGCCTCGGCGTCCGCGTCCTCGACCCGGCCGGTGGCCGAACGCCCGGCCTGGGCCAGCGACAGCCATACGCAGGCCTGGCGCAGCATGCAGCGGGTGCCGGGGTCGACGTCGGTCGCGGGGTCCCAGCACAGCGCCACGGCCGTGCCGGGAGGTGCCACGAGCCCGCGGCGCTCGGCGGCCCGGTGCGTGGGCGGCCCGGCGCGCGGCAGCCCGGCCAGCCCCGTCCCGGCTCCGGCCAGCGCCCGCCAGCCACCGTCCGCCCACGCGGCGACGGTGACGGGCGTGCCGATCAGCAGCGATGCGAGTGCGGCGACGTCGCCGGACGCGGCCGCGAGGTCCGCGGGCATCGACCCCAGCAGGGTCGGCAGGCCCGGGTGACCTGCCACGGCGAGGGCCGGGAGCTGCCGGGACTCGGCTGGCGTCATGTCACCCCCGGCCGTCAGGTCGCGATCAGCGTTTTGAGCGTACGTCGCTGCGCCATCGCCCGGTACGCCTCTGGAACGTCGTCGAGCGCGACGGTCCCGCTCGCGACGACCGTCGGGTCCAGCACACCGGACGCGACGAGCGCGACGAGCGCCTCCCCGTCGCGCATGAGGTCGCCGATCGCGAACCGCATCGTCAGCTCGTCGGCGAAGGCGCGGGCGACGGGCAGTGCGAACGTCGCGTCGGTGTGCACGCCGACCGAGACGATCGTGCCACGCCGCCTGACCAGCGTGAACGCGGTGTCGAGGCCCAGCGTGCCGCCGACGGCGTCGATCACGGCGTCGGCGCCGCGGCCGTCGGTCAGGTGGGCGACGATCGCCTCGGCGATCGTGGGGTCGGCGACGACGGCGCCCTCGCGCGCGGCGAGGTCGCGGCGTGCGGCGACGGGCTCGACGACGATGACGGTCCCCGCGCCGCACGCCTGCGCGGTCAGGCTCGTCAGCTGTCCGACGGGCCCGCCACCGAGGACGACGACGGTGTCGCCCGGGGTGAGCTCCGCGCGACGGACGGCCGCGTAACCGGTGGCGAGGGTGTCGCCGAGGAAGACGGCGGCGTCGAGCGCGATCCCGGCGGGCACCGGGCGCAGCACCGTGTCGGCGAACGGGACGCGCACGAGCTCGGCCTGGCTGCCCGCCAACGGCGGTCCGTACGCAGCACCGGTGCCGAAGAACCGCCGCTGCGGGCACTCCCAGTGGTCGCCGCGGCGGCACCACCAGCACGTTCCGCACGCGGTGAAGTCCGCGCCGACGACGAGGTCCCCGACCTGGTGGCCCCGCACCGCGGGGCCGGTCCCGACGATCTCGCCGACGTACTCGTGGCCCAGCACACTGCCGCGGGGCAGGTGCTCGCCGTGGGTGACGGCGTGCAGGTCGGTGCCGCACACCGCGGCGCGGCGGACCCGGACGACCGCGTCGGCGGGGTCCTCGACCACGGGCTCGGCCACCGACTCGACGGTCACCGTTCCGTTGCCCGCGAAGAGGACCGCCTTCATGTCAGCGCGCCCAGCCGTTCCCTGATGCGCTCGGCCGCCTCCCGCAGCGCCGCGAGCTCGGCGGGTCGCAGGTCCAGCTCGACGATCCCCAGCACACCCCCGCGGCCCAGGCGGGCGGGGAGCCCGACGTAGACGTCGCGGATGCCGTAGCTGCCGTCGGCGAGCACCGCGGCGGGCATGACGTCGCCGCGGTCGGCGACCATCGCGAGCACCATCCGGGCCGCCGACATCCCCGGCGCCATGAACGCACTTCCCGAGCGCAACAGCCCGACGACCTCCGCGCCCGAACCGCGGGCGCGGTCGACGGCGGCGTCGAGGTCAGCAGGCCCGACGCGCTCCAGTATCGGCCGTCCACCCGCTGTGGCCTGCGACAACGGGATGACCATCTCCTCGCCGTGGCTGCCCAGCGCCCACGCGGCGACACCGTCGGCCGCCCCGGCGCCGGCCAGCGAGGCGAGCGCCTGGAACCGGGCGGTGTCGAGCACCCCCGCCATCCCGACGACCCGCTGCGGCGGGAAGCCCGACGACACCCATGCGTGCTGGGTCATCTCGTCGAGCGGGTTGGTGACGACGACGATCACCGCGTCCGGCGACGTGCGCGCGACCCGGGCGGCGACGTCGCCGACGATCTCGGCGTTCGTCGCGATCAGGTCCGAGCGGCTCATCCCGGGTGTGCGGGGGCGGCCGGCGGTGAGGACGACGTAGGCGGCGTGGCCAGCTTCCTCGACGGTGCCGACGCCGCGGACACGCGTCGTGAACCCGCTGAGCGCCGCGGTGTGGCTGAGGTCGAGCGCGATGCCGGCGGCGCGGCCCTCGTCGATGTCGACGAGCACGACCTCGTCGAACGTGTCGGCGTCGGCGAGCCGCATCGCGGCGATCATCCCGACGTTCCCCGCGCCGACGACGACGACCCGTCCGACCCGAGCGACCCGGCCGCCGCGGCCGTCCGCGGCGCTGCCGCGACGCGGGGACGGGCGCCCGGACGACGGGGCGAGCGGTGCACCCCGGCGGAAGAGTGCGCCCGACGGTGGGCGGACGGGCCGCGGCGCGGAACCCGGTCGGGCCGACACCGAAGCGGGGTCGGGGAGCGGACGGGTGGCCAGGGGCGGCCCGGCGGTGGGCAGGGCCGCGGGGGACACAAGGGCGGTGGGGGAGCCCACGACGATCTCGACCCCCAGCTCCCGGGCCCGCTCCCGGGCCAGCGGCGTCACGACGTCGCGGGCCCCGACGTGGACGACCCCGGCCCCGGCCGCCTCGTCGACGGCCGCCGCCCCCCACACCGTCATCGGCGGTCCTCCCGCCCGTGCATGCCCTCCAGCGCCGCGACGGCCGCGTCGCGTGCCGTCTCCACCTCGCTCTCGGTGCCCGACAGGAACATCCGGCCGAACCGGCCGACCGCGCGCAGCTCGATCACGGTGATCGACGCCGCCTTCTCCGCCTCGTTGGCCGCGACGGCGATGTAGGCGGCGGGCGCGACCTCCATGACGAACAGGCTCTGCCCCGGCATGAGCATGGATCCCTTGCGCCACTTGTTGAGCAGCTGCGCCTGGTAGGGGTGGACGTTGGTGATGAACTGCGTCGACGCGATCGTCGGTCTGATCCGGTCGGCCTCGGTCATGCCGAGCGAGTCGAGCACCGCCTGCCCCGAGGCCAGCACCTCGGCCTGCTGCTCGGAGTGGATCTCCAGCAGCCCGAACTCGCGCTCGATGATCTGCAGCGCGGGCCGGACCCCGGCCGCCTTGAGCGCGATGTCGGCGGCGCGGAACACCTCGTTGCCCGGCGCCATCTCGATGTAGAGCTCGGCCATGCCCGCGAGCGGGACGTCGCCGGGGCTGGTGGCTGCGATGTGCGCCGCGCACTGTGGCTGCATGCGGTCGACGAAGGCATAGGTGCGCAACGTCGGCGCCGGGTTGGAGGTCGTCACGGCGCCGACCTCGCGATCCCGACCGGGGTGATCAGCAGGGCGTGCGGGTAGGTCACGACGGTTCGCTCCAGGTAGCCGGCCAGCACGTCGCCCGCGCCGGGGATCATCAGTGCGCCGCCCGCGAGGTGCAGCGGCAGGTCCTCGTGCCCGACGGTCAGCGCGCGGACGTTCTCCGCGATCCGCTGCAGCCCGGGGACCAGGACGGGCAGCGCCTCGCTGGGGTGGGCCCTCTTGTACGGCTCGGCGTCCTCCAGCGAGAGACCGAGGGCACCCGCGAGGACGAGGTCGAGGTGGTGGCCACCGCCCGCACGGTCGTCGAGGCGCACGAGCGCGCCGTCGCGGTAGACCCCGACCCCGGTCGACCCGCCGCCCACGTCGACGACGACGCCGTCGCGCACGTCGAGGGTGCGCTGCGCGGCGGTGACCTCGTCGACGAGCGCGACCTCGTCGAAACCCGCCGCCTCGCAGACGAAGGTGCACGCGCGGGCGTCGGCGGTGGGGATGCAGGGCGGGTAGGCGGTGGCGGCGCGGGTCAGGGACGTGCCGAGCGCGTCCTGCGCCGCCTCACGCAGGCCGCGGACGGAAGCGACGGCGCGTGCGAAGTCGACGACGACGCCGTCGGCCAGCGCCCCCGACGGCCTGGAGTCGACCCGCACCGGCCGGCCGTCGGCCAGCACGACGAGCACGCAGCTGGCCGTGCCGAGGTCGACACCCACCTGCAGGCGTGCACCGTCGGTCGGCGCGCCGGAGCCGGCGGCGGCCTCGACGAGGAGATCGTGGACGGAGTCGGCCACGGCCGGCACTAGAGCTCCACCGGGTCGTAGACCGTGCGCCACGGCCGGACCTCGTGGGCGATCCGCTTGATGTTGATCAGGTGCAACGGCGTCACGTTGTCCGAGCAGATCGACCCGCTCCACGTGCCGGTGCCCAGCTGGAAGGAGGGGTCGACCTCCGTCGAGAAACCCATGCCGCCGAAGAGCGCCGGGGTGTTGACGACGATCCGTCCCGCCGGCAGCGTCCCGAACGGCGCGATCTCCTCCGGGTCCGCGGCGTGCACCGCGGTGGTGTGGCCCTCGCCGTCGAGCGCGAGGATCTCGCGGCACCGGCGCAGCCCGGCCCCGGCGTCGGGCACCCGGTAGACCGACAGCACCGGCCCGAGGATCTCCCGCGACAGCGGGGTCTCGGCGCCGACGCGGTCGAGCTCGCAGGCCAGTACCCGCGTCGTCGACGGGACGCCGAACCCGGCCAGCTCGGCGAGCCTGATCGCGGTCTGCCCGACCGCGTCCGGGCGCAGCGCACCGCGTTCGTCGAACAGCACCCGCACCAGCGCGGCCTGCTGCGGGGCGTTCATCCAGTAGGCGCCGCGGGCCTCGAACGCGGCCAGGAACGCCGGCGCGACGGCGTCGACGACGACGACGGACTGCTCGGCGACGCAGGCGGTCCCGTTGTCGAACGACTTCGAGGTGATGATCATCTCGGCGGCCTCGGCCGCGTCGGGGACCGTGGCACCGACGTAGGCGGGCACGTTCCCGGCGCCGACCGCGATGGTCGGCTTCCCGCTGGAGTAGGCGGCGCGGACCATGCCGGGCCCGCCCGTCGCCAGGACGAGGGCGATCTCCTTGCGGCTCATCAGCTCGGCCGTCGCGGGCAGGGTCGGGTTCTCCAGGCAGGAGATCAGCCCCTCGGGGGCGCCGGCTCTCGTCGCGGCCTCGGCCATGACCTCCGCGGCGCGCAGCGTGCACCGGGCCGCTCGCGGGTGCGGCGCGAGGACGACGGCGTTGCCCGACTTCACCGCGGCCAGGCACTTGAACAGCGCCGTCGACGTCGGGTTGGTGACGGGGATGATCCCCGCGATGACGCCCATCGGGCAGCCGACCGCGGTGACCCTGGCCTCGTCGTCGACCCACAGGACCCCGACCGCCCGGCGCTCCAGCATCCAGCGCGCGACGAAGCCGGTGTTGTAGCGGTTCTTGTGGATCTTGTGCTCGTAGACGCCGTAGCCGGTCTCGTCGACGGCGAGCCGGGCCAGCTCCTCGGCGGCGGCGGTCCCGGCGCGGGCCATCGCCCGCACCCATCCGTCGAGCGTGTCCTGGTCGGTGCCCTCGGCCTGCTCGAACGCGCGCCTCGCGGCCCGGGCCTTCACGCGGACGTCCGCGAGGCCGGCCAGGTCGGCGTCCAGTGCTGCGGTCATCTCCCACCTCGGGGGTCGGACGGACGTGCGGGCACGGCGGGGCGGCGGGCCGCGTCACGCGTGGCCCGCACCCGTGCGCCGGGTCAGCTCTTCGGGCGGGTGAGGACGGCGAGGATGCCCTCGGTCTCCTCATGGGGGCGCGGAATGACGTGGACGGACACGACCTCGCCCGCCTTGCCCGCGGCGACCGCGCCGGCGTCGGTGGCGGCCTTCACCGCGCCGACATCACCACGCACCATCACCGTCACCAGGCCGCCGCCGATCTCGCGGTGCCCGACGACCTGCACGTTCGCGGCCTTGACCATCGCGTCGGCGGCCTCGATGGCACCGACGAGGCCCCTGGTCTCGATCAGGCCCAGGGCGCCCTGCGGCGTCGAGCCTGCGGCGGTGGTCGCCATGTCGTCCTCCATGTCGTGGTGGTGCAGGTCGTGGTGTTGCGCGGAGCGGGCTGTCCGCCGGCGTCAGGTCTTGCGGTAGGTGACCGTCCCCGACCGGATCACGGTGTCCGCGATCGCGACGACCGCACGGTCGGTCGGGGCGTCGGCGCCGGCAGCGACCCGTGCGGCGCCGCCGGCGGCGACCAGGACGACCTCGCCCACCCCGGCGCCGACGACGTCGACGGCCACGTAGGCCGTCCCGCTCGTCTGCTCGGGGTCGACGTCGGCGGCGTCCTGCACGAGCAGCAGGGTGAACCGCTCGAGCCCGGGGTCCTTGACCGTCGAGACGACCTGGCCCAGCACCGTGGCCAGCTGCATGCCGGGTCACCTCCGTCGGTCGGCGGGCCGCACCGGGCGGTTCCGCTGGCCGGACAGTAGGGCGGCCGATCACGCGGCGGCGCTATCCCGCCGGGACAACGTCGCCGGGTGCCGTTGTCCGTCGACGTACTGGCCGCGGGTGCGGGACGGACCAGACTGGTCGGACACGACGCACCCGCGCGAGGAGGCTCATCGGTGATCCGTCCGGAGGACGCGCAGTTCCACGCCCCGACCAGCGACGACCCACTGTGGGCCGAGACGAACTACTTCGGCCTCTACGCGGGTCAGGACACCGGCCGACCGCTCAACATCGGTGTCTACGGCCTGTTCCGCGAGCCGCTCGGCGTCGTCGGGTCGACGGTGTCGGTCAACAGCCGCCGGGTCACGATGCCGTGGGCGGCCGACTACTGGGACGCGTGGGAGCACCTCGTCGTCCCGCAGCCGTCGAACCTGTGCGACTACTCGCTGGCCAACGGGCTGCGCGTCGTCTGCTCGGAGCCCAACAAGGTCTGGGACGTCGACTACTCCGACGCCGCGGCCGACCTCGAGCTGCACTTCCGCTACACCGCGCTGATGGAGCCCTACGACATCAACGACCCCGACCAGGACCCTCGGGCCGCGGGCCGCGACATGGACCTGACCTGGGGACATGCATACGCCGGGCACTTCGACCAGACGGGCCGCTTCGAAGGTGAGATCCGGCTGCGCGGGACGACCACCCCGATCGACTGCGTGTCCACGATGGACCACAGCTGGGGAGTGCGCGCCGAGCGGCAGACGTCGCGGCTGAGCTGGATGCACGCCCACGTCGGCCCCGAGCTGGCCGTGCACGCGCTGTTCGACTTCACCACCGACAACGGCCCCGACGGCCCCTCCCCGCTGACCATGACCCACGGCTACGTGCTCGACAACGGTGTCGTCCGCGGGCTGGCGTCCGGCTCGGGGGAGACGACCCGGTCGGGGCTGTACCCCGAGCACGTCGAGTTCACCGTGACCGACGCCGAGGGCCGCAGCTGGGACGCCGTCGGGGACGCGCTCACGACGTTCCCGTGGCAGTCGCAGCCCGGCGTCGTCGGGCACAACAGCCTGCTGCGCTGGACGTTCGACGGCCGGACCGCGTACGGCGAGTGCATGGACTTCGTCGGCATGGGGGAGCTGGGCCGTGTCTACGACCGCGTGCACGCCGCCGCAGCCCGCACGTGAGCCGACAATGAGTGCCCCGCCGGTCCAGGCGGTGATCTTCGACCTGGACGGCACGCTCGTCCAGACGCGGATCGCGTCCTGGGAGGTCTTCGAGAAGATCAACCGGCGCTTCGCGCTGGGCGTCGACGAGCCCGAACGCTATTTCGACCTGTTCCGCGGCAACATCTACGACTCGATCGCGAAGCTGTGCCGCGACGACGTGCACGCCGCGCAGGTGCGCGAGGAGTTCCTGCGCCTGCTGCGCCGCGAGTACACCCCGCCGCTCGTCCCCGGCGTCGCCGACGTCGTGCGCCGGCTCGCGAGCACCTCCACGCTGGCGGTCATGTCGTCGAACGCGATGGAGGTGCTGCGCCGCGTGCTGACCACCAACGACCTCGCGTTCTGCTTCGCGCACGTGTTCGGTGGCGACGTCACCCCCGACAAGCGCACCGCGATCCGGACGTTCCTCGCCGACCCCGGCAGCGGCTTCGGCCGCCGCTGCGCCGCCGACTACGACGAGGCGGGCCTGCGCCCGCTGCCCGACCCGGCCGCGACCGTGCTGGTCACCGACACCGCGGGCGACGTCCGCGACGGGCTGGAGGTCGGCATCCGGGTGGTGGGGGTGGCGTGGGGGATGCACAGCGTCGAGGAGCTGACCGAGGCCGGCGCGGAGTTCGTCGCGCTCTGGCCGCAGGAGATCACCGCCCACCTGCTGGGCGGCGCCGCCGCCGACCCCGCAACGGGCGCCTGCGCGGTGACCCCTGTGAGTGGCGATGGTCGCCATGGCGACCATCGCCACTCGCGAGGGGACGAGGACGACGGCGGGCGCGCCCGGGCCGCCGAGGTACGCCGCGGGCGCCGCCGGTCCGCGGCCGCCCGGCCCGCCCCCGCCCAGGAGCCCGCGCCGGCGCGGCACGGGGACCCTGCGACGGCGCCGCCCGGGCTCGACCCTGTGCGTGCGCCCACCCCTGGTCCGGTGGCTCACCGGCCCGACGGAAGGGCGGCGCGTGCGGCCGGCGTGGCCGATGCCGAACTGCTCGATGCCGTCCGCCGGGTGGCGCGCCGATGACCGACACCTCGTCCCCGGTGACCGACGGGCCCGGCGGCCTCGACGGCGCGTTCAACTTCCGCGATCTCGGCGGCCTGCGCGCGGGTGCGGACCTGCGCGTCCGGTCGGGTGTGCTGTTCCGCAGCGACACCCTGCAGGCTCTCACCCCGGCCGACGTCGTCCACCTCACCGAACGGCTGCGACTGGAGCTCATCGTGGACCTGCGGATCGGGTCCGAGGCAGTCTCCGAGGGCCGGGGCCCGATGGCCGAGGTGCCGGTGAGCTACCTCAACGCCCCGCTGCGCGACCTGCCCGTCTCGGACCTCCCCGCCCACGAGCAGAGCCTGCGGTTCTACGTCGAGCACCTCGAGTCGCCCACCTCCGTGCTCTCGACGGTCGTGCGCATCGTCGCGGCCATGGCCGGGCGGCCGGTGCTGCTGCACTGCGCGGCGGGCAAGGACCGGACCGGGCTCGTCGTCGCGCTGCTGCTGCGGCTGCTCGGCGTCGACGACGAGGACGTCGTCGCCGACTACCTGCGGTCGGGGTCGAACATGCCACGGATCAAGGAGCGGTTCCTGGGCTGGCCGCGCTACCGAGACCACATGGCGACGGTCCCCGGCGAGGTCTACGACGCACTGGAGTACACGATCCGCGGCTTCCTCGCCGAGCTCGACGCCCGCTTCGGCGGTGCCCGGGACTGGGCCCACGAGCGCGGCATCGGTGACGAGGACCTGGCCCGGCTGCGCGGCGGCCTGCTCACCGGTGTCTGACTCGTCCGGCAGACCGGGCAGGAACGACCCGCGCGCAACCTCACGGTCGTCCGGAGGGTCCGGAACGACCGTCAGGGTGCGCGCGGGGTTCGCAGGTCCCCGTGCGCGCATCGGTTACTGCAGCGCGGCCTTGCCCAGCGCGAGCAACAGCGGGCGGACCTCGCCGACGTCGACGGCGAACCGGCGGAAGCCGAGGCCGTGCAGCTGCGCGGCCATCTGCTCCGAGACCCGGCCCGACAGCCGCATCCCGATCCGGCAGCCCCCACCCTGCGCGGCGGCGACCCGCACGAGCAGGTCCTCGACGGCCGGGTCGAGGGCGACGCGCGGGTCGCAGGACAGCAGGCCGCGGCGCACGTAGTCGTCGAGCGGCTCCGCCGTGAGCAGGTGCCGCGCGGGGATGCCGAACACGGCGGCCTGCAGCGTCCGCACCTCGACCCACAGCACGTCGCCGGCCGTTGCGATCTCCTTGGCGGCGAACGCGGCTCGCGGCCCGGTCAGGTAGGCGCCGACCCCGACCCCGGTGTCGCGGCCCAGCTCGCGCAGGGCGGCGGCCTCGGCGGGATCGGACACGTGCCGCACGGCCAGGTGGACCCGAGACCCGCCACCGGCGTTCACGGTGGCGCGGGCCAGCCCGCGCAGCTGCGCCTCCAGCAGCGCGGGCCGCCCGAGCGGCACGGTCAGCTCCGGGTGCCGGGTGGTGACGGCGGTCTGCTGCAGCAGCTCACGGGCCTCGTCGGCGACGAGGTCGATCGCGCGGACCCCGATCTCGACGTCGCCCGCCGCGGCCAGGATCGGCGCGAACTCGCGCTCGACGAGGTCGGCGACCCCGTCGAGGGCGGCCGGCCTGCCGCCGTCGGCGAGCAGGTGCGCCACGAGGCCGTCGAGGTGCCCGGTCGCGACGAGCACGTCGTCGACCGCGGTGACCAGGCCGGTCGCGCCGGCCTCACGGGCGACCGCGACGTCCGAGGGAAGCGTGACCCGGGCGAGGACCTCCGCACCGGCGGCGTCGGCCGCGACACCCAGCAGCGCGCCCAGCGCGCCGGTGGCGGCCGCGGGCGTCGACACGGCGAACCGGCCGGCGAACAGCTCGCCGGTGGACCCGTCGAGCGAGACCTCGTCGCCCTCGCGCAGCGTCCGGCCGTCCACCGAGAGGGTCCGGGCGGCCTCGTCGACGTGCAACGCCCCGGCGCCGACGACGCAGGTGGTACCGAGCGCGCGGGCGACGACGGCGGCGTGGCTGGTCGAGCCGCCCGTCGCGGTGACGATGCCCTGCGCGGCGATCATCCCGTGCAGGTCGGCCGGGCTGGTCACGGTGCGGGCGAGCACGACGTCGGCGCCCTCGGCAGCCCGTTCGCCCGCCCGGTCGGGGTCGAGCACCAGGATCCCGCTGACCTGGCCGGGACATGCCCCGATGCCGCTCGTCAGCAGCCGTCCGGCGGATCTGGCGGCCTCGACGTCGGCGTCGTCGAAGCCCGGTCGCTGCACCTGCCGGACCTGTTCGGCGGAGACGCCGCGCAGCGCGGCGGCGGACGTCGTCAGACCCTCGGTGATCATGTCGGCGGCGATCCGGACGGCGGCCTCGGGCGTGCGCTTGGCACTGCGCACCTGCAGGAGGTAGAGCGTCGACCGTTCGACGGTGAACTCGATGTCGAGCACGTCGCCCTGGGCGCGCTCCAGGTCGGCGGCCGTCCCCCGCAGCTCGGCGAGCAGCCCGGGGGCCAGCGCGTCGGCGACCGCGTCGGGGGTGCGGGTGCCGGCAACGACGTCCTCGCCCTGGCTGTGGGCCAGGTACTCGCCGAACAGGCCGGGTTCACCCGTCACCGGGTCGCGGGTGAACACCACGCCGGAGCCGGAGTCGTCGGACAGGTTGCCGAACACCATCGACTGGACGACGACCGCGGTGCCGAGGTCGTGCGGGATCCCGTGGAACTCGCGGTAGGTGCGGGCGCGGCGGGTGTTCCAGGAACGGAACACGGCCTCGATCGCGCCGGCCAGCTGCTCACGGGGGTCGGCGGGAACCGTCTCGTCGAGCAGTGTCTCCTCGCACGCCGCCCAGACGCGGTCGTACACCGCGCCCGGATCCTCGCCGGGGTCGACGGCCGCGACCAGCGCGTCGACGCCTGCGCCGGGGTCGAGGGCGTCGAGCACGGTCTCGGCGTACATGGTGTGGAACCGTGCGACGACGTCGGCGACGAACCGGCTGTCCCCGGTGGCCTCGGCGAGCGCGACCGCGGCGCCCCGGTCGAGCCCGAGGTTGAGGATCGTGTCCATCATCCCGGGCATCGAGATCGGCGCCCCGGACCGCACCGACAGCAGCAGCGGGAGCGGACCGCCGCCGAAGGTCTTGCCCGCCTGCGCCTCCAGGGCGGCGAGGCGGGTGTGCACCTCGTCGAGCAGGCCGTCGGGAAGCGTCCCCGATGTCAGGTAGGCGCGGCAGGCCCCGGTGCCGACCACGTAGCCGGGCGGCACCCGCAGGCCCTGGCGGGTCATCCGCACGAGCCCGCTTCCCTTGCCGCCCAGCCAGTCGACGTCGTCGGGGTCGGCGTCGGCGAAGGCGCGCGTGAAGCCGCTCATTCCGTCCGGGCCCGGCCCAGCGTGCGCAGCAGGTCCTCGTGGAACTCGAACCAGATGTTGTGCACGGAGTCGAGGGTGGGGGAGGAGACGAACTCGTGGCGGCCCTGGTCGACGGCGGTCGCGGCGGCGGTGAAGCGGGCGGGGTAGGTGCCGAACCGGGCGTCGTGGCCGGCGAGCGCGTCGAGCAGCGGGCCGAGCCGCGCGACCAGCTTGTCCAGCCGGCCGATGATCTTGTCGTCGTACTCGGAGTCGGAGTGGTCGTTGGCGACCTTGCGGCCGCCGACGTCGATCTGCTGCCACGCCGACATCGTCGTCAGGAACTGGGAGTTGACGAGCTCGAACCGCCCGACGAGCTCGCCGATGCCGGGGTCGGCGCGCACCGCGACATAGAGACGGGCGGCGGCGTCGGCGAGCGCGGGTTCGGCGGAGTCGGTCGGGAACGCGGAGCCTGCGGCCATGACGACCAGCCCCTGCTCGGCGAGGCGGGCGAGGACCGGCCCGACGTCGGCCTCGCCGACCCCGGAGGCCGCGGCCACCACCTGCTGGGTGGCCATCTTCTTGAGCGCGACGACGTTGAGCACGTCGTAGTCGGTCTTGTCGGTCACGAGCGCGGACATGGATGCCCCTTCACGGCAGGACCGGGCGGCGTGGCGGGGTCCGCCACGCCGCCCGGAGATGGGAACGGACGGCCGACCTACAACCAGCGGCCCTTGGAGCTGCGCAGGTTCGCCTTGTCGGAGAAGGGCAGGTAACCGGCACCCGAGAAGATCTTGCTGGGCACCGTCTCCTGCGCGAAGCCGCGCTTGGTGATGTCGTAGTAGTAGTTGGAGACCCGCTGGTCGATCTCCCACAGGTCGTAGTCGCGGCAGGCCTTCTCGTACGTGCCGGCCTTGCGCAGGTGCGGAAGGATCATGTCGACGTAGTAGACGTACTGGCCGTTCCAGATCAGGTCGCGGCGGCACATCTTCGACGTCTTCGTGTAGAGCTTCAGCGTGGCCTGCTGCACGCGGGGCAGGTGGTCACCGAGGTCGTCGATCGCGATCGGGTACACCTCGCCCATGGGCGTGTCCCACTTCTGGCGGGCGAACACCGCCCCGCCGATGATCGCCTCGATGTAGTTCTTGGGCCTGGTGAAGGTGGTGGAGATGTCGTTGACGCGGATCTCCTCCAGCGACATCTTCTCCGGGTCGATGATCATCGCGAGGGTGTAGGAGTAGGGCAGGCCGGCGTCCTCGGACACGTCGGACCAGTGGTAGATCTCCTCGTTGACGAACAGGTCGCGCAGGATGAGCAGGTTGCCGTCGGGCAGCTCGTAGGGACCGGTGTCGCCCAGGCCGAGCCGGTTGTCGTAGTGGTGCAGGAACGCCAGGAGCTCGGTCGCTGCGTTGAACTGCGTGAACGACCCGTGCTTGGGGCTGCCCGGCTCCAGCGTCTCGATCTGGCCCACGAGCTGGTCGAGGAAGTCCTGCTCGTGGATCTGGCAGCGGTAGCGGTCCTGGGAGTTGAGGATGTAGCCGTCCTGGCGCTTGCCCCACAGCACGCGCTGCATGAACTTGAGGATCTCGTTCGACTCGGCGACGTAGTCGTCGGGACCGATGGCCTCCAGGGCCAGCAGCCCGCAGCGGCCCATGCCGAACCCGACGGCGCCGATGCACCAGTCGTGCACGGAGTTGACCTTGGTGCCGATCTCCCGGCGGGCGGAGGCGCCGATGTCCAGGATGCCCTGGGCCCCGACCTCGTCGGTGGTCATGCGCAGGATCTCCGGCCACCGGTAGAACTCGTGCATGAAGGCCAGGATCTCGTACTCCTGGCGCGGGATCATGCCGCTGACGCCCTCGGTGGCGCGCATGACGAGCACGTCCCAGATGTTCCAGGCCAGGTAGTTGTTCAGGTCGTTGAGCTCGTCGATGCTGAACTGCGGGTTCAGCACGTCGTCCTTGGAGACCTTCTCCAGCACCTTGCTCCTGGCCCGCTCCTTGAGCATCTTGTCGCCCTTGATGCCGTCGGTGACGGGCTCGAGGCCGACGAAGTTGCCGGTGTAGGTGAGGCTCTGGAAGCGGAGGCCGTCGTCGTCGGTCTCGTAGCGCTGCTTGTAGGTGGCGCGCTTGCCCTCGGTCGTGGTCATCGTGTGCTCCCCGGTCCTCAGTCGTCCGCCACGATGCGGCCGACCTCGTTGTCGGTGCAGTCGAGCCGTACCTTTCGTCCGTCCAGGACCTTGGCGATCTCCTCGAAGTGCGACGGGTCGGTGCTGCCCACGACGTAGCGGGAGTCGCTCGTGGTCAGGTACGCGGTCATGACGCACGGGGTCTGGAACTCGCGGGACAGGATCCCGAGGTGCGACTCGGGTGCGCCCGACATCGTGATGACGCCGATGGCGCCCATGCTCAGCGCCGGGGCGAGGAACGTCGTCGTGCCGCCCTGCACCAGCAGGATGTGCTCGCCGAGCTTGCCCGACTGGATCAGACCGATCACGTCGGCCGGGGACTCCAGGTACTTCACCGTTCCGCTGGGGGATTTACCGGTGTCGAAGACGTTGTAGCCCTCGGCCAGCACGTCGGCCATGGATGTTCCTCCTTGAACTGGTGGGTCGCCCGGCCGTGCCGCCCGCAGGTGACCGTGCGGGGCCGCGCGGCGTGGCCACACGGGAGTTGCGTCCGTCACAGTGCCGTGGATCACCAGCGTCGCCGATGGACCGCGCGGATAGAACTGTCCATCGGCGTTGTCCGGGCCAGATAGGCCGATGGCGCGGCCCTCGCGCAGGTGGGCGGGGGGCGGCGGCGCGGAGCGGCCGGGTCGGGACGACCCGGACGGACGCGCACCCGAGGCACAGGTCGGCTCCCGAGAGGCGGACGGACGACCCGGGCCACGACCTGTGCGCCTGGGTCGACGACAGACCGGACAGACCAGGGTCGGACCGGTCCCGGGTCGAGCTCGGCGGCGGTCCCGGCGCCGGAGGTCACTCACCGGCGCTCACCGTGTTGCGCAGGAGCATCGCGATCGTCACGGGGCCGGCGCCGGCGGGGACCGGGGTGATCGACCCCGCGACGTCGGCGACCTCGGCCGTGCGCACGTCGCCGACGAGTTGCGCTCGTCACCGGCGGGTATCGTCGGGCGCAGCGGCGAAGGGAGCCACGATGGCCGGCAGCGGTGCGCTCGGGATGATCGAGACGCGGGGTCTGGTGGGCGCGATCGAGGCCGCCGACGCGATGGTGAAGGCCGGGAACGTCGAGGTCGAGGACTACCGGATGGTGGGCGACGGCATGGTGTCGGTGCTCGTGCGCGGCGAGGTCGGCGCGGTGAGGGCCGCCGTCGACGCGGGCGCCGCGGCCGCGGCCCGGGTCGGCGAGCTGTGCACCTCGCACGTCATCGCGCGCCCGTACAGCGAGACCGAGGGCGTCATCTCCGGGACGGTCGTCCCGGTCGACTGAGCCGGGTGCTCAGGGCGGGCCCGGATGCTCGTTGTCGTCGGTCGCGGTCTGGTCGACCTGCAGCCCGTGGGCGGGTGGGTCCGCTCCGGCCGGTACCGCAGGTCGTGTGGTGCACTCACAGGCCTTTGGCGGCCGTCACGGTGTTGCGCAGGAGCATCGCGATCGTCATGGGGCCGACGCCGCCGGGGACCGGGGTGATCGCGCCCGCGACCTCGGCGACCTCGGCGGTGCGGACATCGCCGACCAGGCCGTGCTCGCCGCGGTGGATGCCGACGTCGATCACCGTCGCGCCCGCCTTCACCGCGTCGGCGCCGATCAGGCCCGGCTTCCCCGCGGCGACGACGAGGACGTCGGCGCGGCGGCACACCTCGGCGAGGTCGCGGGTGCGGGAGTGGCAGATCGTGACGGTGGCGTTGCGGGCCAGCAGGAGTGCGGCCTGCGGCTTGCCGACGAGGTCGGAGCGCCCGACGACGACGGCCTCGGCGCCGGAGAGCTCCACCCCGGCCTCGTCGAGCAGCACCATGACACCGCTCGGGGTGCAGGGCCGCAGCCCGGGACGGCCCAGCGCGAGCCGGCCGGCGCTGACCTCGGTGAGCCCGTCGACGTCCTTGTCGGCGGGGATGCGCGCGATGAGGGCGGCGGCGTCGAGGTGCGGCGGGAGCGGGAGCTGCAGCAGGATGCCGGTGACCTCGGGGTCGGCGGCCAGCTCGTCGATGACCGCGGCGAGCTCGGCCTGGGAGACGTCGGCGGGCAGGTGCCGGTGCAGGTCGGCCATCCCGGCCTCGACGCAGAGCCGGCGCTTGTTGCGCACGTAGATCGCCGACGCGGGGTCGTCGCCGACGAGCAGCGTCGCGAGGCCGGGCGTGTGGTCGAGCGCGGCGACGTCGTGGGCGACCGATGCGCGGACGCGGGCGGCGACGGCCTTCCCGTCGATCAGCCGGGCGCTCACACGGCACCCAGCGCGGAGCGCAGGACCGGCTCGATCTCCTCGGCCGCGGCGGCGCCGTGGGCGTCGCGCAGGCGGGCCAGGTCCGAGTCCAGGGAGATCGTCCACTCCTGGGCGCCGTCGGTCTCCAGGACCAGCGTCGCGACGAGGGTGCCGAGCTGCGCGGCGCGTTCGACGGGCAGCCCGCCGTCGATCCCGGCGAGGAACCCGGCGCGGAAGCCGTCTCCGACGCCCGTCGGGTCCTTGATCGTCCGGGCCGGGACGACGCCGAGCGAGAGATCGGTCCCGTCGCTGCCGACGATGCGCACACCCTTGTCCGAGAGCGTCGTGATCCGCAGGCCCACCCGGCCGGTGATCTCGTCGGCGTCCCATCCGGTCCTGCGGGTGAGCAGCTCCCACTCGTACTCGTTGCTGAACAGGTAGCGGGCGCCCGCGACGAGGGTGCGGCACTGGTCGCCGTCCAGGCGCGGCAGCTGCTGCGAGGGGTCGGCGGCGAACGCCAGCCCCAGCGCGCGGGCCTCCTCGGTCTGGGCGACCATCGCCTCGGGGTCGCTGGCCCCGACCAGCAGCAGGTCGGTGCCGTAGCGCTCGACGACCGGGGCCAGCGCGATGTTCTTCGACTCGGTCATCGCGCCGGGATAGAACGACGCGAGCTGGCACTGGTCGTCGTCGGTGGTGCAGGTGAAGCGCGGGGTGTTCGAGGAGTCGACGACGAGCACCGCGCCGCACTCGACGCCGTGGCGCTCCAGCCAGGACCGGTAGTCGTCGAAGTCGGAGCCGACCGCGCCGACGAGCACCGGGCGCTGCCCGAGCACACCCATGCCGAACGCGATGTTGGCGCCGACGCCGCCGCGGTGCACGACGAGGTCGTCGACGAGGAAGCTCAGCGAGATCCGGTCGAGGCGTTCGGCGACGAGCTGGTCGGCGAACCGGCCGGGGAAGTGCATGAGGTGGTCGGTCGCGATCGAGCCCGCGACGGCGGTGGTTCCGACAGGCATCAGCGAATCTCCATCAGAAGACGATCGTCGTGCGGTCGTTGACGAGCACCCGGTCCTCGCAGTGCCAGGCCACGGCGCGGGCCAGCACGGTGCGTTCGATGTCGGCGCCGCGGCGGGTCAGCTCCGCGACGGTCGCGCGGTGGGTCACCCGCACGACGTCCTGCTCGATGATCGGGCCCTCGTCGAGGTCCTCGGTGGCGTAGTGCGCGGTCGCCCCGATGATCTTGACGCCGCGTTCGCGGGCCCGCTCGTAGGGTCCGGCACCGGCGAACGCGGGCAGGAACGAGTGGTGGATGTTGATCACCGGGACGCCGACGCGGTCGAGGAAGTCGCCGGAGAGGATCTGCATGTAGCGGGCGAGGACGACGAGATCGACGTTGCCGCGCAACAGGTCCAGCTGACGCTGCTCGGCGTCGGCCTTGGTTGCCCTGGTCACCGGGACATGCACGAAGGGCACCCCGAACGACGCGACGTCGCCGGCCAGGTCGGGATGGTTGGACACGACGGTGACGACGTCGATCGGCAGCTCGCCGCGCCGCGCCCGCCACAGCAGGTCGAGCAGGCAGTGGTCGTAGCGCGAGACGAACAGCGCCACCCGCGTCGGGGCGGCCACCGACCGGAACCGGTACGTCGCGCCCAGCGGCCCGGCGACCTCGGACTCGAACGCCTCGTCCAGCGCCGGCAGGCCGGTGTCCAGGCCGGGCAGGTGGAACACGATGCGCAGGAAGAACCGGCCGCCGGTCGCGCCGGTGGAGTCCTGGTCGGACTGCACGATGTTCGCGCCCGACCGGTGCAGGAACGACGAGATGCGCGCGACGATCCCGGGCCCGTCCACGCACGAGACGACGAGCCGCCCGAGATCGTGGATCCCGTCGGCCGGGCCCGCGGTGGCGCGGCGCCCGTCGACGAGGACCGTCACAGGCCGGCGGCCTGGCGCAGCGCGTCGGCCCGGTCGGTCCGCTCCCAGGGCAGGTCGACGTCGGTACGCCCGAAGTGCCCGTACGCGGAGGTGGCGGAGTAGATCGGGGCGTGCAGGCCCAGGTAGGAGCGGAACGCGGCGGGCCGCAGGTCGAAGTGCTCGGCGACCAGCTTCTCGATCATCGAGCGGCTCACGCGCTCCGTGCCGAAGGTGTCGACGAGCAGCGACACCGGCCGGGCGACGCCGATCGCGTAGGCGACCTGCACCTCGGCGCGCTGCGCGAGCCCCGCGGCCACCACGTTCTTGGCGACGTAGCGCGCGGCGTAGGCCGCG
>NZ_BEGX01000114.1:0-79275 GCF_002583555.1 Pseudonocardia sp. N23 | reverse complement strand
GCCGCCGTGGCGGGCGAACCCGCCGTAGGTGTCGACGATGATCTTGCGGCCGGTCAGCCCCGCGTCACCGACGGGGCCGCCGATGACGAACCGGCCCGTCGGGTTGACCAGCAGCGTCGTGCGCAGCTCGTCGGCGTCGTAGAACTCGGCCGGCAGCACCTCGGTGACCACCTGGTCCCACAGGTCCTCCCGGATCTGCTCGTTCGTCGCCTCCTCGGCGTGCTGGGTGGAGATCAGCACACGCTCGACGCCCACCGGAACGTTGTCGTGGTAGCGGACCGAGACCTGGGTCTTGCCGTCGGGACGCAGGTAGTCCAGCCCGCCGCGGCGGACCTCGGCGAGGCGGCGCGACAGCCTGTGCGCCAGCGCGATCGGCATCGGCATTAGCTCGGGGGTCTCGTCGGTGGCGTAGCCGAACATCATGCCCTGGTCGCCGGCGCCGGCCTTGTCGAGCTCGTCGTCGGAGAGGTTGCCGCGGTGCTCGTGGGCCTGGTCGACGCCCTGGGCGATGTCGGGGGACTGCTTGTCGAGCGCGACGAGCACCGCGCAGCTGTGCCCGTCGAAGCCGTAGCGGCCGTCGTCGTAGCCGATGCGGTTCACGGTGTCACGCACGATCTGGGTGTAGTCGATCTGGCCGGGCGTGGTGATCTCCCCGGCGAGCACGACCATGCCCGTGGTGATCAGGGTCTCGCACGCGACCCGGGAGTACGGGTCGTTGGTCAGCGCGGCGTCGAGCACCGCGTCGGAGATCGCGTCGGCGATCTTGTCGGGGTGGCCCTCCGTCACGGACTCGGAGGTGAACAGGTAGTCGTGGGACTCCAGCTGGCTCATGGTGTGGCTCCTCGGACGGACACGGGTGTCTCGGTGGGGGGTGGTGCTGCGTCGATCGGTGGTGAGGTGGTGCGGGGCGTCAGCTCTGCGCGTACGGCGGCGGTGCCGGTGACCATCGCCTCGAGCTTGGCCCGTGCGACGGCCCCTGTGACGTTGCGCAGCCCACAGTCGGGGTTGACCACGAGCCGCTCGGCAGGCACGAGCTCGAGCGCGCTGCGGATGCGCGAGGCGATCAGCTCGGGCGTCTCCACCTCCGACGACTTCACGTCGACGACACCCAGGCCGATGGTGCGGTCCCAGCCGAACTTCTCGATCACCGGCAGGTCCTCGTAGCCCTTGCGCGCGAACTCCAGCACCAGCTGGTCGACGTTCGCGTCCAGGACCGCGGGGAACAGGAAGTCGTAGTGGCCCTCCCACAGCGGGCGGGCGTAGCGGTTGCCGTAACAGACGTGCAGCCCCCAGGTGACGTCCACGCCCTCGGTGACGACGTTGACCGCCTCGACCGCGGTGCCGACGGCGTCGGGGTACCCGGCGAGGAACGGTTCGTCGATCTGCAGCAGCTGCGCGCCACGCCCGGCCAGGGCGCGGGCCTCGGCGTTGAGCACCCGCGCGACCGCCAGCACCAGCTCGCGGCGGTCGGTGTAGACGGTGTCGTGGATGCGCCGCGACAGCGAGAACGGGCCGGTGAAGGAGAACTTGACCGGGCCGGAGGTCTGCTCGGCGGTGAAGGCGAAGTCGTCGGCCAGGCCGAGCGGCGACGGGTCGAACCGGTCGGGCAGCCGGGCCGGGACCCGCGCCTCGTAGTAGTCGAAGTAGAACTCCTTCGCGGTCTGCGGGATCTCCACACCCGGCATGCGGGCGAGGAAGTAGTCGACGTCGTTGTCGCGGCGCAGCTCGCCGTCGGAGACGATGTCGATCCCGGCGAGCTCCTGGTCGCGCAGGGCGGCCTTGATCGCCATCTCGTGCAGGTCGGTGAGCTGGGCGTGGCTCATCCGGTTGCGGTAGTAGTCGGTCTTGAGCCGCTCCATCCACTCCGGCACCGGGTACGACCCGACGACGGTCGTCGGCAGCAGCGGCACCCGGCCCATCAGGGCGGCGTTCCTCGGCGCGGACATCAGTCCCTCACCTGCGCCGTCATCGTGATGATGTTGCCCCCCGACCGGTGGGCGAACGGGGCGTAGTGCACGTCGAAGCCGTGCCGGCGCCCGACGTGGGCGAGCAGCGGCCCGTTCACCCAGTTGACGACCGAACCGTCGTACTTGCCGGGCCCGCGGAAGTTGGCGCGGTAGGCGGCCACGTCGGTGACGAACAGGTCGTGACAGATCAGCGTCCCGAAGGGGTGCAGCAGCTGCAGGCTGTCGACGAAGCTCGCGAGCGCCCCGTTGTTGACGTGCATCCGCACGTCGGCACCCGACTCCAGCAGCGGCCGCAGCATCTCCCCGCTCACCTCCGGCGCCAGCTCGTAGGTGTCCAGGCCGGCGAGCGGGACGTAGCGCTCCTCCAGCCGCACCGCACCCCACGCCGCCCGCCAGAACGCGACGGCGGCGTCCGCATCGGCGAAATGCGCAGGCGCGGCCTCAGCCAGCAACGCCGGGCCCAGCCGCAACAGCTTGTGCACCAGCGCACCCACGTCCCCCGGCGTCGTCCTGGCCTGCTCCGCCAGCTCCGCGGCCCGCTCCGGCGGCAGGTAGGCGCGCGTCTGCACCTGGTAGGTGCGCCCGCCCAGCTGGGCGACCTCGTCGGTGGGCAGGTTGTCGTACACGTTGGAGATGTAGACCAGGAACACCTTCCAGCGCAGGAACCCCAGCGAGGTTCGCGGCCGGGTCGCGTCGAGCGCGAACGAGCTGACGTGCGCGAGGTGCTCGACGACGGTCTCCCGGGCCAGGTCGAGCACGTGCTGGGAGTAGTCGCACATCAGGTAGTGCAGCCGCCGGTAGTAGCCGCGGCCGTGTTCGCCGTCGAGCGCACGGAACTCGTCGAGGAACACCTTGGCCTGGCTGCCGTTGCCCACCCCCAGCTCGACGACGTAGAGCTCCTCGGGCAGCGCACCCGTGTCGACCAGCGGGTCCCAGACCGCGAACAGCTTGCGGATGAGGTCGCGGGCGGCGTCGTGGTTGCGGGCGTCGCTCTCCCCGCCGGGCAGCGCCTGCTCGTAGCCGCGGCCCGTCGACTTCTCCCAGAGGTCGAGGTCGGCCCAGTAGCGGGCGTTGAACGACCAGATGCAGCTGCGCGACCCCGCGCCCCAGTCCTCCAGCAGCACCCGTCCACCGGTGTCGCCCGCCGCGTACTCGCGCAGCAGCTCGGCGGCGTGCTCCTTGAGCGGCAGCTTCGCGCTGCGCCGCACGTCGACGGCGATCTCCATGTCGTCCTCGCGCACGCCGACGGGCACCACGACCGGGTCGGCGCCGGGGAGCCGTTCGGGGCGCGACAGGATCGGCCGCAGGTCGACGACGTCGCGGAAGTTCTCCTTGTACTGCACCCAGTCGCACACCAGGCGCACCTTGGAGAGGTCGGTCGAGCCCTCCGAGAGCGCCTCGACGACCGGGACCAGCGCCGTCGTGATGTCGATCGGCGTGGTGCCCCGCAGCCGCGAGTGGGGCCGGAAGTCAACCAGCATGACCGAGTCCCTCCGATCTCGACGAGCTCAAGGCGGGCCGCCGTCCGACGCCCGCGCGTTCCAGGATCTCGGGGACACCCCGCTCGTACCCGAACGCCATCACGTGCACGCCTGCGACGCCCGGGATCGCGGCGACCCGCTGGATCGTCTCGACGCACATCGTCACGCCCTCGTCGGCGACCCGGTCGCCCGGAACGCCCCGCAGCCGGCGCTCGACCTCGTCGGGGACGTGGATACCCGGGACACCGGTGCGCAGGAACTCCATGACCCGCAGCGACCGGATCGGCCCCACCCCGGCCAGGACCTTGCAGCGCTCGGTGACGCCCAGGTCGCGCAGCCGCGCCATCCAGGACGCGAACACCTCGACGTCGAACACGTACTGCGTCTGGCAGAACTCCGCGCCGGCCGCGACCTTCTTGGCCAGCCGCCGCGCCCGGAAGCTCCGCGGCGGCGCGAACGGGTTCTCCACCGCCCCCACCAGCCAGCCCGGGCGCGTGCCGACCTCCCGGCCCGAGACGAGGAAGCCCTGGTCACGCAGGGTGCGGGCCGTCCACACCAGCTGGGTGGAGTCGAGGTCGAACACGGGCGCGGCGTCGGGGTGGTCACCGAAGCGGGGATGGTCGCCCGAGAGCAGCAGGACGTTCGGGATGCCCAGCGCGCCCGCCGACAGCAAGTCGGACTGCAACGCGATCCGGTTGCGGTCGCGGCAGGTCAGCTGCATGACCGGTTCGACGCCCGCCCGCATCGCCAGCAGGCTGCCCGCGAAGCTCGACATCCGCACGTGCGCGCCCTGGTTGTCGGTGACGTTCGCAGCGTCGACCCAGCCGCGCAGCAACTCCGCCTTGCGCGTGATCGCGTCGGGGTCGGCGCCCCGCGGCGGCCCGATCTCGGCGGTGACCGCGAACCGGCCCGCCGCGAACGCCTCCCGGAGACTCATCGCACTCCCTCGCCGGAGCTCGGTCGGCGCTGCGCGCGGGCGCTGTGTCGATGACTCGCTCGCCGAGGCTCGCTCATCGCACTCCCTCGCCGGAGCTCGGTCGGCGCTGCGCGCGGGCGCTGTGTCGATGACTCGCTCGCCGAGGCTCGCTCATCGCGTCACTCCGGTGGGTGCCAGCCCCAGGTCCCGGCGCAGCAGCGGCCGCTCGTCCCCGGCGGCGGTCCACAGGTCCTCGTCGCGGCCCTGCCAGTAGTTGACCCACGAGCTCTGGTCGCGCAGCCGCTGGTCGACGGGACGCTGCAGCAGGTCGAGGTCGGCGCCGTGCCCGGCCGCCTCGGCACGCTCGACCGCGACGACCCACACACACGTCAGCTCCGGGTGCACCTCGCAGGTGCCGGTGGGGGAGACGCCCCCGCACGGCCCGTTGCGCAGCTGCTTGGGGCAGGTCATCGGGCAGGTGTAGCCGGTCGCGGGCAGGGCGCACTGCCCGCACATCCGGCAGCCGAACAGCTCCTGCTTGGTCACCCGCTCGGCCGCGGTGAACGCGCGGTAGGCCCGTGGGCGGCGCTCCAGCCACGCGGCGAGCCGGGCGTACACCTGGTTGGCCGCCAGCCCCGCGTGCAGGACGTAGCCGAGGCGGGCACCCAGCCGCGGACGGAACGGCCGCGGCCACGCGTCGTGTGCCGCCATCCCGGGTTCCACGTCGTCCGTCGCCACGCCCTGGCCTTCCTGTAGGTCCCGTCCTCGGTGTGGTCCCACGAGGTTCGCAGCCCGCGGCGGCCCCGTCATCGTGGTACGCGGCCAACGTCCCCAGCGGGCTCTTGTGGTCCAGCACAGCTGCCGAAGTCAGGCCAGTGGATCCGGTCCGGCGTTCCTTCCTGCGGTACCGTGCACTTGCGCCGCGCAGAAGTGGGCCCCATCACAACATATCTCCCTCCTCTTTTGTGTTGGGCAACAACTGCTCCTGTGGTCGTTGTATCCGGTTGCGGGCCGCGGGTACGGTCCGCGCATGGCGGCTCCGGGCTCGACGGCAAGGACGCCGCCCGTGCCGGCCGCGGGGGCGACCGGCCGCCGGTTCGGTGGCAGCGACGAGGCCGCGGTCCTGCGTCGCGTCGTCAGCATGTGCGGACACCTGTCGGCGCTGGCGTCGCAGAACACGGAGCTGGCCGACGTCGTCGCGTTCCTGGCCGACGGCGCCGCTGCCGGGGTGGTCGTGCTCGATCGCCGCCTCGACGTGCTGGCCCGCGCCGGTGTCGGCGACCGCGACGTCGTCGCCGTGCTCCGCGGCCAGGCCGGCGTCACGGGGCTGCGCACCGTGCTCGCGGCCGCGGCCCGCAACCGCCGCGCGCTCACCGTCCCCGGCACCGCAGGCGCGGGTTCGGCGACGATCGTCGCGCCGGTGTCCGTCGGCGAGGACGTCTCCGGCTACCTGATGACGACGACACCGTGCCCGTCCATGGCACCCGCCACCGCGGGCGAGCTCACCGAGGACATGCGGCTGCTCGTCACCGAGCACGCCGCGATGGTGTGCGGGGTGGTGCTGGGCCGTGAGCTCGTCGTCACCGCCGCCGCGGGCCGGGCCCGCCAGGAGCTCGTCGAGGGCCTGCTGCTGGCCCGCGACCGCGACGACCCCGAGATCGACCGCTGGGCCCAGCACCTGGGGTTCGAACCCGGCCGCGGGTACTGCGCCGTCGCGATCGGTGCCGCCGGCGACCGGGCCCCCGCGGTGTTCGGGACGGTCGAGGCCGCGGCCGGCCGGCTGGTGCCGGAAGCGATCGTCGCCACCCGGACCGACGAGGTCGTCGCCCTGGTCCCGGCCCCGCCCGGTGGCGGCTCTCCCGTCGACGCGGCCCGCGCCCTCGCCGCCGGTTGCCTCGCCGCGACCGCGGGCCGGATCGGGATGCGCACGCCGGTGGCGGCCGGCGTCGGCAACCCGTGTGCCAGTGCGGCCGAGATCTCCCGGTCCTACACCGAGGCCCGGCACGCCCTGCTCGCAGGCGAGCGCCTCGGCGGGACCGGCAGCGTCACCGCGTTCGCCGACCTGGGCATCCACCGGCTGCTGCTGCGGGTGCCCGACGTCGCCGACCTGCGCGGGTTCGCGGAGGAGGTCGTCGGCACGCTGATCGCGGAGGAACGCAACGGGGGCACGGAGTACCTGGCGACGCTCTCGGCGTACTTCGAGCACAACAACTCCCCGCGCCGCGCGGCGGAGAAGCTGCACGTCCACCCCAACACCGTGAGCTACCGGATCCGGCGCATCGAGGCGATCACCGGGCTGTCGCTCGACGTGCACCGCGACCGGCTGATGGCCGAGGTCGCCGTGGAGATCCTGGACGCGCTCGGCGGGCCGGGGGCGCGGCGATGAGCATCAGGGACCTCCTCGGCACGTCGGTGCTGGTCGGCGACGGCGCGATGGGCACGATGCTGCACGCCGCCGGCAACTCCCTCGACCAGGCGCTGCCCGCGCTCACCCTCACCGAGCCGGGGCTGGTCCGCACCATCCACGACAGCTATGTCGGCGCGGGCGTCGATCTGGTGCAGACCAACACCTTCGGCGCGAGCCGGCTGCGGCTGGCCGAGTACGGTGCCGCCGACGACGTCGCCCGCATCAACGCCGAGGCCACCCGGCTGGCTCGCGAGGCCGCCGCCCGCGCCGACCGGCAGGTGTTCGTCGCCGGGTCCGTAGCGCCGGCGGTGAGCGTGCACCAGCGCCGCCGGGTCGTCCCGTCCGCACGGCGGGCCGCGGTCCGCGAGCAGGTCGAGGTGCTGGTCGGTACCGGGGTCGACGTCGTCATGCTCGAGACGTTCGGCCATCTCGACGAGCTCGTCGAGGCCTCGGAGGTCGCGCTGGAGATCGCGCAGCGCGCGGGGGACGTCCCGGTGATCGCGCAGGCCACGTTCGGCACCGACCACCACACGCTTTCCGGGCACACCCCGCACGAGCTGGTCACCGCGCTCGCGGGGCTGCCGCTCGCGGCGCTGGGCGTGAACTGCACACTCGGCCCGCAGGGCTGCCTCGCGGTCCTGCGTGAGCTGGCCCTGCACACCTCGGTGCCGCTGACGGTGCAGCCCAACGCCGGGCTGCCGCGCCGCATCGCCCCCGCCCGCTTCGAGTACGACATCGACGCCGACTACTTCGTCCGCTACACCCGCCAGCTCCTCGACGCGGGCGCCGCGCTCGTCGGCGGCTGCTGCGGCACGACGCCGGGCCAGCTCGCCGCCGCGGCCGCCGCCGTCGCCGAGTACCGCGCCCAGCGGGTCACGACGGTTGTCGAACCCGCGCCCGCCGGTCCGGTCGTGGTGACCGAGCCCGGGCTCTTCGCGTCGACGGGCCGCGTCGTCGGGGTCGAGCTGACCCCACCGACGAGCGGGGGTGTCGACGAGACCGTCGCGCTCGCCGCCGACCTGCGCGAGGCCGGCGCCGGGCTGGTGTGCGTGCCCGCGACGTCGGGCCCCCGCGCGCAGGTCAACTCCGTCGACCTCGCCCTGCACCTGCACAACCGGCTCGGCGTCACGACGCTCGCCAGTGTCACCACCTGGGACCGCACGATCATGGCGCTGCAGGCCGATCTGCTCGGCGCGCACGCCCTCGGCGTCCGTGGGGTGCTGTGCGAGACCGGTACGCCGCCGCTGGTCGGGGACTACCCGCACGTCGACGGCATCTGGGACGTCGACTCGCTGGGGCTGATCGAGCTGCTCGCCGGGCTCAACGAGGGTACGGACTACCACGGGCTGCGGCTGGGGACGAAGACGTCGTTCGACATCGGCGCGCGGGTCAACCCGGGCAGCCGCGACCCCGGCCGTGCCGCCGTCGAGGCGCTGGACAAGATCGCGGCGGGCGCACAGTTCCTCATCACGCGGCCCGTCTACGAGCCGGCGGGGCTGGCGCGGGTCGTCGATGCCGTCGACGGGCGTGTCCCGCTGCTGGTGGCGATCCGCCCGCTGACCGGCTTCGACGAGGCCGACTACCTCGCCCACGAGGTGCCGGACGTGACGATCCCCGATGCGACCCTCGCCGCGCTCGCCGACGCCGGCCCCGACGCCGCGGCCGCGGGCGTCGACCTCGCGGTGGCGCTGGCCGAGCAGGTCCGCCCGATGACGCGCGGCGTCGTGGTGACGGGCGGCTCCGACGTCGCCGGAACCGTCCGTCGCCTCCTCCTGTGAGCGCCGTCCACCCACGACCGCTGGTCTGGCTCCGGATCCCTCACGTAGCGGTCGTGACGTGGTAGCCCCGCGTGCACACCTCGCCGATCACGCCGGGCGGGACGGGGATGCGCCGGTCGACGGGGTCGACGACCGCGACGTCGATCGCGGGCAGCGGCCGGCCCAGGGTCGCGGCGCGGTCGTCGGCGGAGTCGGCGTGGGCGCGGTCATCGTGATCCCGGGGACGCCTCGGTCGGGGCGTGGACGATCGACATCGGGATGCCGAACGTCTCCTCCACCCGGTGGGGGTCGTCCGAGGACGGGCGCCCGAGGACGGGTAGCCGAGGACGGGTCGCCGAGGACGGGTCGTGAGCGGCGATGGTCGCTCCAGCGGCCATCGCCACTCACAGGGGCCGGCTCCTCTGCCGCGGTCAGGCCTTCGCGGCGGCCAGACGATCGGCGGCGTCGGCCCAGTTGACGACGTTCCACCAGGCTTTCACGTAGTCGGGCTTCACGTTCTTGTACTGCAGGTAGAAGGCGTGCTCCCACATGTCGAGCATGACGATCGGGACCTGCCCGGCGGGGAGCTGGGCCTGCTGGTCGTAGAGCTGGTGGACCAGGAGCCGGGAGCCGAGGGTGTCCCACCCCAGGATCGCCCAGCCCGAGCCCTGGATCGTCGTCGCCGTGGCGCTGAAGTGGGCCTGGAACTTCTCGAAGGACCCGAAGTGCTCGTCGACAGCGGCGGCGAGGTCACCGGTCGGCTCCCCGCCGCCGTCGGGGGAGAGGTTCTGCCAGAAGATCGAGTGGTTGACGTGCCCGCCCAGGTTGAACGCGAGGGTCTTCTCCAGCCCGACGATCGCGCCGTAGTCGCCGGACTCGCGGGCACCGGCGAGCTTCTCGAGGGTCTGGTTCAGGGCGGTGACGTAGGTGTTGTGGTGCTTGGAGTGGTGCAGCTCCATGATCTCGGGCGCGATGTGCGGGGCGAGCGCGCCGTAGTCGTAGGGCAGGTCCGGAAGCGTGTAGTCGGCCACGAGGTCTCCGTTTCGACGTGCGAACTGTCGCCAGTATCTTGCAACAGCATTCTTCTCGCGGTTGGATCTGGTCGCATCGCGGGTGTCGTTGCTACACTGCTGCCAACCTCTTGCAACAATCTCGAGGGGTCGCGTGGGTGGTCGTTCTGGCAGCTCGACACCGGCGCGGGGTGGCGCCGGTCCCGCCGTCGGGGCCGGCGCGCCCGGCTCGTGCCGAACGTCCCATCCGGCTCCCCGGCCCCTCACGACACGCCGATCACGTGCGTTCGTGATCAGAACAGCACGTGACAAGGTCACCTGGTCGGCTGACGGGCGAGGGGGCGGATGGTCGAGCAGCTCGTGGCGCGCGCCGACCCGCAACGCGTCGGCGCCACTCGATCGCGCTCGGCCGCGGTCCCGTACGCGCCCGGGCTCGACGGGCTGCGCGCCCTCGCTGTGCTGGCCGTGCTCGCCTACCACCTCGAACTGCCGTGGGCCGGCGGTGGCTTCCTCGGCGTCGAGGTGTTCTTCACCCTCAGCGGCTTCCTCATCACCCAGCTGCTGGCCGGAGAGCTGCGGGCCCGCGGGCGCGTCGACGCCAGGGCCTTCTTCCTCGCCCGCGCCAGACGGCTGGTACCCGCGCTCGTCGCCTGTGTCGTGGCGACGGTCGTCGTCTACCGTCTGCTGCTGCCCGGCGACGTCGGTGACCTGCGCACCGACGCCCTGTCCTCGCTGTCCTACGTCCAGAACTGGCACCTGGTCATCGCGGGCATCCCCTACGGCGAGGCGTTCGCGCGGCCGTCGCCGATGCTGCACATCTGGTCGCTGGGCGTCGAGGGGCAGCTCTACCTGCTGTGGCCGCTGCTGTTCGTCGGCTTCCTCGCCATGGTCGCCCGCCGACGCGCCGCGGTGCTGGTGCTGCTGCTCGCGTTGTCGTCGGCCGTCGTCATGGCGCTGCTGTTCGACCCCGACTCCAACATCCGCGTCTACTACGGCACCGACGCCCGCGCCTCGGGCTTCCTCGTCGGTGCCGCGCTCGCCCTCGTCTACGGTCCCGAGGCCTGGTCGCGGCGGCTCTCGGGGCCCCGAGGGACGGTCGTCGACGTGGCCGGGCTCGCTGCACTCGTCGCCCTGCTCGTCGCGTTCACCCAGACCTCGGAGTTCGACACCGACCTCTACACCCACGGCGGGTTCCTGCGCACCGGGCTGCTCGCCGCCGTCGTCGTCCTCGCCGCGGCGCGCAGCGGCATCGTCGGCGCCGTGCTCGGTCGCGGCCCGCTGATCTGGCTCGGCCGCCGGTCCTACGGCATCTACCTGTACCACTGGCCGATCTTCGTCCTGACCAGGCCGGGGATCGACATCGCGGCACCGGCCTGGATCGTCGACACCGGCCGGATCGTGGCGACACTCGTCGTGGCCGAACTCTCCTACCGGCTCTGGGAGACGCCGATCCGCCGCGGCGCGATCCGCAAGCTGCTCGCCCGCGCCCGGGCGGGTACCGCCGCGGCCGTGACCTGCGGCGTCCTGTGCCTCGGGCTGGCCGCCTGCGGTGTCGTCGCCGTGACGGGAACCCCGGTCGGCGCACCGCCCCGGTCGGCGGCCACCGACACCGAACCGCCCGTCGACGCCACCGACCCGGTCCCGCAGTCGGAGCCGGCCGCGCCGTCCACCACAGAGCCCACGACCGGGCCACCCACCACCGGGCCGCCGGCGGGCGGCACCGCGGCGGGCGCGCCCGTCGGCCCGGTGTTCGTCGTCGGCGACTCGATCACGCTCGGCAGCGCAGGGACCCTGCAGAGCGTCCTCGGGCCGCAGACCACCGTCGACGGCAAGGTGGGCAGGCAGTTCAGCACCGCACCCGACCTCGTCGCCGGATGGGTCGCCGGCAACGCCGGGCCCGTCGTCGTCGACCTCGGCGCCAACGGCACCATCACCGGTCGTGACGTCGACGCCGTCGTCGCCGCGGCCGGTGACCGCCGCGTCGTGTTCGTCGGCATCTCGGTGCCGCGCCGCTGGGCCGACGGCAACAACACCACCCTGCGCGACGCCGTCGCCCGCCACCCCGCGCAGACCCGGTTCGTCGACTGGGGCGCCTACGTCGCCGAGGACCCGGGCCTCGTCGGCCCGGACTCGGTGCACCCGACGGTCCGCGGCCGCACCGTCCTGGCCACGGCGATCCGCGACGCGCTCACCGGACCCTGAGCGCCCGGTGAGCGTGCCGGCGGACCGTCACCAGATGCGGACGCGCTGGCCGGGCGGGGTGTAGAGCGAGTCGGACTCCTGCACGTCGAACGCCTCGTGGAACGCGTCGAGGTTGGTGACGACGGCGTTGCAGCGCAGGTCCGGCGGCGAGTGCGGGTCGATCGTCAACCGGCGCACGGCCTCCGCGTCGCGGGTCACCGCCCGCCACACCTGCGCCCACCCCAGCAGCACCCGCTGCAGGCCGGAGAAGCCGTCGATCTCCGGGGCGTCGGTGTCGCCCAGGGCGATCCGATAGGCCTTCAGCGCGATCGTCAGCCCGCCCAGGTCGCCGATGTTCTCGCCGACCGTCAGCGCGCCGTTGACCTTGTGCTCGGGCAGCCCGATCGGCGACAGCGCGCTGTACTGGTCGATCAGGGCCTGCGAGCGACGGTCGAACTCGGCGCGGTCGTCGGCCTCCCACCAGTCGGTCATGTTGCCGTCGCCGTCGTACTTGCTGCCCTGGTCGTCGAACCCGTGGCCGATCTCGTGCCCGATGACCGCGCCGATGCCGCCGTAGTTGGCGGCGTCGTCGGCCTCGGGGTCGAAGAACGGGGGCTGCAGGATCGCCGCCGGGAAGACGATCTCGTTCATCCGCGGGTGGTAGTAGGCGTTGACGGTCTGCGGCGTCATCAGCCACTCGTTGCGGTCGACCGGCTTGCCGAGCTTCGCGAACTGGAAGTCCGACATCCACTCACCGGCGCGGCGGACGTTGCCCAGCAGGTCGGTCGGGTCGACCTCCAGGCCTGCGTAGTCCTTCCACTCGTCGGGGTAACCGATCTTCGGGGTGAACCGGCCCAGCTTGTCCAGCGCCCGCTCCCGGGTCGCCGGCGTCATCCACTCCAGCGACGAGATCGACTGCCGGTAGGCCTCGACGAGGTTCGCGACGAGCTCGACCATCCGCTCCTTGGCCGCCGGCGGGAAGTGCCGCTGCACGTAGAGCTGCCCGACCGCCTCGCCCAGCGCCCCCTCGACCAGCCCGACCCCACGCTTCCACCGCTCGCGCAGCTCCGGGGTGCCCGACAGGATGCGGCCGTAGAAGTCGAAGTCGGCCTCGACGAGCGCCTCGGTCAGGTAGTCGGCGCACGAGGAGATCGTGCGGATCGCGAGCCACGCCTGCCACTGCGCGAGCGGCCGGTCGCGCCACAGCGCCGCGGCCGCGGTGACGAAGCTCGGCTGGCGGACGACGACCTCGTCGAACGCGCCGTCCGGGCCGCCGAGAGCGTCGGTCCAGACGTCCCAGTCGAATCCGGGGGCGCTCTCGCGCAGCGCCGCGCCCGTCATCAGCGTGTAGGTCTTCTCGGCGTCGCGGTTGGTGACGCGGTCCCACGACTCGGCCGCCAGCGCCGTCTCCAGCTCCATCACCGTCGCCGCCACGGCAGCCGGCTCCGCCAGCCCGGCCAGCTCGGCGAGCCGGGCCAGGTGCGCCACGTACTTCTCGCGCAGCTCGGCGTAGGAGTCCTCGCGGTAGTACGACTCGTCGGGCAGACCCAGCCCCGACTGCGACAGGTGCACCAGGTAGCGCGACGAGTCCTTCGCGTCGGTGCTCACGAACGCCCCGAACAGCCCCGCGCGGCCCTCACGCTGCCGACGGCCCAGCACCGTCGCCAGTGCCGCGCCGTCGGCCGCGTCGGCGACCTCGGCGAGCAACGGCCGCAGCGGCTCCGTGCCCAGCTTCTCGATCCGCTCGACGTCCATGAACGAGGTGTAGAGGTCGCCGACGCGGCGGGCCTCGGTCCCGGCTGCGGCATCCGCTGCCGCGCACTCCTCGACGATCGCCCGCACGTCGGCCTCGGCGTTGTCGCGCAGGGTGTGGAACGCCCCGTCCTGGGAGCGGTCGGCGGGAATCTCGTGCGTACGCAGCCACTGCCCGTTGACGTGGCCGAACAGGTCGTCCTGCGGACGGATGCCCGTGTCGACCCAACGCAGGTCGAGCCCGGACCGCGGGGCCGTGCCCGCATCGGGGGAGGTCGTCATGGCTGCATTCTGCCCCGGCCCCACAGCGTTCGGGGACGATCATCGTTCGCCTACGGTGGAACGATGGTCGAGACGGACGGCGGCGTCGGGGCGGCACCGTCGGCATCCCGGGAGCCGGCCGGGCTGCAACGCCCGCTCGCACTGCTCGTCGCGGGTGCCTTCTTCATGGAGATCCTCGACGGCACCGTCATCGCCCCCGCGGCCCCGCACATCGCCGACGATCTCGGCGTCGGAGCCGTCGACGTCAACGTCGCCATCACCGGCTACCTGCTCACCCTCGCCGTGCTCATCCCCATCAGCGGGTGGCTCGCCGACCGGTTCGGCGCCCGCCGCGTCTTCACCGCGGCGCTCGTGGTCTTCACCCTCGCCTCGGCCGGCTGCGCGCTCGCGCCGACCCTGCCCGTTCTCACCACGACACGGGTGCTCCAAGGCGTCGGCGGCGCGATGATGGTGCCGGTCGGGCGACTCGTGGTACTGCGGACGACACCCAAGCGCGAGCTGGTGCGCGCCATCGCGTTCCTGACCTGGCCCGCGCTCGCCGCCCCCGTCGTCGCCCCTGCGGTGGGCGGCCTGCTCGCCAACTACGCGTCGTGGCGCTGGATCTTCGTCATCAACGTGCCGCTCGGCCTCGCCGCGATCGTCCTCGCGCTGCGGATCGTGCCCGACGTCCGCGCGCCCCGGCGCGACCCGCTCGACTGGTGCGGCTTCCTCCTCGCCGCGGGCGGGGCGGCCGCGCTGGTCGTCGGCCTGGAGAGCGTCGGCGCGGCCCGCTGGGGGAGTGCCGTCACCGGGCTGGTGCTCGCCGCGGTCCTGCTCACCGCCGCCGTCCTCTACCTGCTGCGCGCCCGCCGCCCCCTGCTCGACCTGCGCATACTCCGCGTCGCGACCTACCGGCTCACCGCGGCCGGTGGCTCCGTCTACCGGATGGTGATCACCGCCATCCCGTTCCTGCTGCCGCTGCTGTTCCAGCTCGGCTTCGGCTGGTCGGCGGCGCAGGCCGGGCTCGTGGTGATCGCACTGTTCGTCGGCAACGTCGGCATCAAACCGGCGACGACACCGCTCATGCGCCGCTTCGGGATCCGCACCCTCGTCCTGTGCTCCGTCGCCGCGTCGGCCGCCTGCCTGGTGGGCATGGCCTTCCTGACGGAGTCGACGCCGCTTCCCGTCGTGCTGGCGCTGCTGCTGGCCAGCGGCATCGTCCGGTCGACCGGGTTCACCGCCTACAACAGTGTCGCCTACGCCGACGTCGACGCCGGCAGGATGACGGGCGCCAACACCCTGATGTCGACGTTGCAGGAGCTCGGCGCGGGCCTCGGCGTCGCCGTGGGCGCGTTGTTCGTGCGGCTCGGCGACCCCCTCGGGCAGCTCACCGGCCTGTCCGACGCCCCCGCCACGCCCTACCGCATCGCGTTCGTCCTGCTCGTCGTCGTCCTCCTGGTGCCGATGATCGAGGCGCTACGGCTGTCGCGGACGGCAGGCGACGCCGTGACCGGGCACCGCTGAGGAAGGCTCAGACCGAGCGAGCGAACGGCACCGCCGGGTCCGGGGCCGGGGTGTTGACGGCGAGGTGCACCGTCGGCGCCGGCCCAGCGTTCCAGTTGCGGTGCGGCACACCGGCCGGGAACACGACGAGGCTGCCCGCGGGCGCGTCGAACTCCCGCCCGTCGACCTCGATACTCATCGTGCCCTCCAGCACCCAGAACACCTGGTCGACCTCGTGGACGTGCAGGCCCGCAGGGGAACCGCCGCCCGACGGTGTCCGGATCCAGTCGACGTGGCACGTCGCCGCCCCGGTCGCCTGCCCGATGAGGTTCTGCGAGAACCGGTCGCCCACACCGGTGGCGGCCAGCGCGTCACTGTCGACGCGGCGCAGGTACGGGTTCACGGACATCGGCGCTCCTCGGGAAGACGTGCCCCCACACCGGCGCGAGGGCCGCATCCACCCTCGCACCCCCGGCACCGACGCCGCTGTGACGGCGGTCTCCCGCCGCGCCCGGTTCAGCGCTGGTTGACCGACTCCTCCGCCGTCTTCAACCATTCGCGCCACTGGTCGGCCTGCTCACGGGCCTGCCGCGCACGCTTCGCGTCGCCCGCCGCCTCGGCCTTCGCCGCCTGCGACTCGAACTGCGCCACCCGGTCCCGGAACTGCGCGACCCGCGCCTCCGCCTCCGGGTCGGTGCGCCGCCACTGCCGGTCGACCGCGTCGCGGACCCGCTCCTCGACCGCGCGCAGCGCCGACTCCAGCGGCCGGATGTCGTCGCGGGGGACCTTGCCGACGGCCTCCCAGCGCTCCTGGATGTCGCGCAGCGCGGCACGGGCACCGTCGGCGTCGTCGGTGTCGATCTTCTCCGCCTCCGCCAGCAGCGCCCGCTTCGCGTCGGCATTGGCGCCGAACTCGGCGTCACGCTCGTCGAACACCTGGGTGCGTCGCGAGAAGAACTGGTCCTGGGCGCTGCGGAAACGCTGCCACAGCCCGTCGTCGGCGTCCTTCTGGGCGCGGCCCGCCGCCTTCCACTCCGCCATCAGCTCGCGGTAGCGCGCGGCCGTCGGACCCCAGTCGGTGGACCCGACGAGCTGCTCCGCCTCCGCGGCCAGCTCCTCCTTGCGCGCCTTGGCCGTGGACCGCTGCCGGTCGAGGTCGGCGAAGTGCGAGCCGCGACGCCGGTTGAACGCCTCCCGCGACCGCGAGTACCGCTTCCACAGCGCCTCGTCGGTGCGGCGGTCGATCCCCTTGATCGTGCGCCACTCGTCGAGGATGGCCTTGAAACGGTCGCCCGCCTGCTTCCACTGCGTGGCCTCGGACGCGAGCGCCTCGGCCTCGACGGCCAGCGCCTCCTTGCGCGCGACGGCGGCCTCACGCTGGGCCGAGCGGGCCGACCGCGCGGCACCGACCTGCTCCTCGGCCAGCGTGACCAGCTGCTCGAGGTGCGCCGACAGCGCCGCGACGTCGCCGACCACCGACGCCTCGGGCAGCGAGTCGCGCATCGCAGTCGCGCTGTGCAGGGCCGCCTTCGGGTCGCCCCCGCCCGCCGCGAGGCGGGCGGTGAGCAGCTCGGCCTCGGTGCGCAGGTCGTCGAAGCGGCGGGCGAAGTGCGCCAGGCCCTCGACCGGCTCGCCGGCCTGCCACGACCCCACCTCGCGCTCGCCGTCGGACGTCACCAGGAAGACGTGGCCCTCGTCGTCGACCCTGCCCCACCGGGCGGGGTCGGCGCTCGCCTCGGCCACCGCGATGCCCGGTGTCGCGGGCGCCGCCGCGACCGGCGTCGGTTCGGCGGCCGCGGCCTCGGCGGGGGAGAGGTCGGCGGCCGGGGCGACCGGCGGCCGGGGCGGCGGGACCGGGCGCGGACGACCGCCCGGCGGCGGGCCGGGCAGCGGTGCGCGGGGCGCGGGCGGCGGGCCGGGGGTGGGCCGCGGCGGCGCGGCGACCGTCCCGCGGGCGGGTTCGGCCCCGGTGCTCGCGTCGCTCACGCGGTCGGCGGTCGCGCTGCCGGTGGCGTTCCCGCTGCCGGGCGCGCTCTCGGGCGCGGCGTCGTGCGCCTCACGTGGCGCCGGTGCCTGCGCGGCTCCGGGTTCGCCTGCGGTCTCGGGTTCGCCTGCCGCTTCCGGTTCTGCTGCCTGCGCGGTGTCCGGTGTGGCTTCCTGCTCGGCTGCGGGTGCGGCCGCGACGGCCGGCTCTGCAGCGGCCTCCGTCCCGCTCGCGTCCCCGTGGTTCGCCTGCTCGTCCGACACCCGTGCCTCCTCCGTCAGGCCCACCCCGTGCGGGACGGGCGCTCCGCCGCGGCGGAGCCCGTTGCACATCGCGAAGCCGATCGGCCAGGACCGGTCCGTCCGAGCGATTCAAACAGGTAAGCGCACGTACGGGAACCGCTCGCCCCCGTCGCGCCGCCAACGGGCGCTGCGGGGCGACGAGACGCGGCCGCCCCTGCGACGACACGGCGGCCGCCCCTGCGACGACACGGCGACCGCCGCGGTGACGACACGGCGGCCGCCGCGGTGACGACACGGCGACCGCCGCGGTGGTGACGGCACGCGGCCGCCGCCGTGGGGTGGCTACGCTCGGTGGCGTGATCTCCGCGGTGGCCTTCCTGCCCCAGCCGCCCCTGCTGCTGCCCGAGCTCGCCGGCGCGGCGGCGGCCGAGACCGCCGACGTGCGCGACGCCTGCCGCGTCGCCGCCGCGAGACTGGCCGCGAGGGCGTCGCACTGGGTCGCGGTCGGCGCCGACCCGGGGGGCAGGCGCACCGTCGGGTCCGGTGCGGTCGGGACGTTCGCCGGGTTCGGTGTCGACGTCCGCGTCGCGCTCGACACCGCCGCCGCGTACTCCTCCTCCGGGTCCGGTGCGCCGGTCACGGTCGCCGACCGGGACATGGCGCTGCCGTTGCTCGTCGCGGGCTGGGCCGCCGCCTCGACCGGCGCGGCCGTGACGATCCGGGGCGAGCTCGTCGCCCCCGACCTGCCGACGGCCGACTGCCTCGCGCTCGGCCGTGAGCTCGCCGACGCCGCAGCCCTCGACGACCGGCCCGTCGGGCTGCTCGTCGTCGGCGACGGCGCCGCCACCCACACCGAGAAGGCGCCCGGCCACCTCGACCCCCGCGCCGCCGCGTTCGACGACGGCGTGGCCGCCGCGCTCGCCGCCGCCGACACCGACGCCCTCGCCGCGCTCGACCCCGACGTCGCCACGCAGCTGTGGGTCGCCGGCCGGGCGCCGTGGCAGGTCCTCGCCGGTGCCGCCGCCGGTCGCCGCTGGGACGCCGAGCTGCTCTGCTCGACCGCGCCGTTCGGCGTCGCCTACCACGTCGCGTTCTGGACCCCGGGGTGAGCGCGCCGCCCCTGGTCGTGGTGGTCGGGCCGACCGCCACCGGCAAGTCCGACCTCGGCCTCGCCCTGGCCGAGCAGCTGGGCGGGGAGGTCGTCAACGCCGACGCGATGCAGCTCTACCGGGGTCTCGACGTCGGCACCGCGAAGCTCACCGTCGCCGAGCGCCGCGGGATCCCCCATCACCTGCTCGACGTCCTCGACGTCACCGACACCGCATCCGTCGCCGCCTACCAGCGGGAGGCGCGTGCCGTCGTCGAACGGCTGCGCGCCGCCGGCCGCACCCCGGTCCTCGTCGGCGGGTCCGGCCTCTACGTGCAGGCGGTCGTCGACGAGCTGGAGTTCCCCGGGACCGACCCCGCGATCCGGTCGCGGATCGAGGCCGAGCTCGTTGAACGCGGGTCCGGCGCCCTGCACCTGCGGCTCGCCGAGCTCGACCCCGCCGCCGCCGCCGCGGTCCTGCCCAGCAACGGGCGGCGCATCGTGCGCGCCCTCGAGGTCATCGAGCTCACCGGCAGGCCCTTCACCGCGACGATGCCGCGCATCGGGGCGCCCCGCTACGACGCGGTCCTCGTCGGGGTCGACCGCGACGTCGCCGAGCTCGACGCGCGCATCGCCACCCGCGTGGACCTCATGATGGCCGCCGGCCTGGTCGACGAGACGCGCGCGCTGCTCGGCCGCGGCCTGCGCGAGGGCCGCACCGCGTCGCGTGCCCTGGGATACCAGCAGGTGATCGACGCCCTCGACGCCGCCGACGGCGACCTCGCGGACGTCGCCGTAGCCGACGCCGCGGACCGCACCGTCGTCGCCACCCGGCGGTTCGTGCGCCGGCAGCGCTCCTGGTTCCGCCGCGACCACCGGATCCGATGGTTCGACGGCGCGGCCCCCGACCTGATCGGCGCCGTGGCGGCGTCGCTACCCTGCCGCGTGTGAGCAGCGGAATCAGGTTCGCGAAGGGCCACGGCACCGAGAACGACTTCGTCGTGCTCCCCGACGCCGACGGCGCCCTCGACCTCACCCCCGCCCGCGTCGCCGCGCTCTGCGACCGCCGCCGTGGCCTCGGCGCCGACGGTGTCCTCCGCGTCGTCCGCTGGGCCGCCGCGGGCCCCGGTGCCCCCGCCCCGCAACCCGGCGTCGAGTGGTTCATGGACTACCGCAACGGCGACGGCAGCATTGCCGAGATGTGTGGCAACGGCGTCCGCGTCTTCGCCCGCCACCTCGCCCTCGACGGCCTGCTGCCCGACGGGCCCGCCGCCGAGCTCGCCATCGGTACCCGCGGGGGAGTGCGCACGGTCCGGTTCGCCGGTGGCGACGGCGCCGCCGGGGAGGTCTCGGTCGGCATGGGTGTCGCCCGGGTCGGCCCCGAGAGCACCGCCACCGTGCACGGGCACGCCTTCACCGGCGTCGCGGTCGACGTCGGCAACCCGCACCTCGCCTGCGTCACCACCGACGACATCGCGGGGCTCGACCTCGACGTGCCCCCCGGCCACGACCCGTCGCTGTTCCCGCACGGGGTCAACGTCGAGTTCGTGACGCCCGTCTCCGGCCCGGCCGACGCCGCGGAGGTCACGATGCGCGTCCACGAACGCGGCGTGGGGGAGACCCGCTCGTGCGGCACCGGGACCGTCGCCGCCGTCGTCGCCGCGCTGCGGCGGGCCGGCCACGACTCCGGCGACGTGCGCGTCGGCACCCCCGGCGGGAGGCTGCGCGTCACCGTCGGGACCGACGGCACGACCGTCCTGCACGGGCCCGCCGTCGTCCTCGCCCGCGGCGAGCTCGACCGCGCCTGGTGGGACGGGCTCGACGCCGCCAACGGGTGACCCTCGCCCCGTCGCGGCGCAATGCGGCGGACACCGTCGTCGCGACGTGGGAGGATGGGTCCCACGATGACTGAATCCCGACTCGACATCTCCGGCATGTTCACTCCGCAACCGGGCGATCCCCGGCGCGGCGCGACGGTGGCCGGACACGTGGGACGTGAGCCGTCCACCGGCGACATGGACCTCGAGGAGCGGTCGTCGCTCCGACGGGTCGCGGGCCTGTCCACCGAGCTCACCGACGTCACCGAGGTCGAGTACCGGCAGCTGCGCCTCGAGCGGGTCGTGCTCGTCGGTGTCTGGACCTCGGGTACCGCCGCGCAGGCCGAGGCGTCCATGGTGGAGCTCGCGCGCCTCGCCGAGACCGCGGGCTCCGAGGTGCTCGACGCCCTGGTCCAACGCAGGAGCCGCCCCGACCCAGCCACCTTCATCGGTTCCGGCAAGGTCGACGAGCTGCGTGACGCCGTCCAGCTCGCCGGCGCGGACACCGTGATCGCCGACGGCGAGCTCTCGCCCGGCCAGCTGCGCCAGCTGGAGGAGAAGCTCAAGGTCAAGGTCATCGACCGGACCGCGCTGATCCTCGACATCTTCGCCCAGCACGCCCGCTCCCGCGACGGCAAGGCCCAGGTCGAACTGGCCCAGCTGTCCTACCTGCTGCCGCGCCTGCGCGGCTGGGGCGAGGCGCTGTCCCGGCAGGTCGGTGGCCGTGCCGCGGGCGGCGTCGGCATCGGTGGTCGTGGCCCGGGTGAGACGAAGATCGAGCTCGACCGGCGCCGTATCCGCCACCGCATGTCCAAGCTGCGCCGCGAGATCACCGCCATGCGCACCGTCCGTGACACCCAGCGCGGGTCGCGGCGGCGCAACGAGGTGCCCGGCGTCGCGATCGTCGGCTACACCAACGCGGGCAAGTCCAGCCTGCTCAACGCCCTCACCGACGCCGGGGTGCTCGTCGAGGACGCCCTGTTCGCCACCCTCGACCCGACCACGCGTCGCGCCGAGACACCCGACGGGCGCTCGTACACCCTCACCGACACCGTCGGATTCGTGCGGCACCTGCCCCACCAGCTCGTCGAGGCGTTCCGGTCCACTCTCGAGGAGACCGCGCAGGCCGACCTGCTGGTCCACGTCGTCGACGCCTCCGACCAGCTGCCCGAGGACCAGATCACCGCCGTGCGCAAGGTCCTCGTCGAGGTGGGCGAGGAGCAGCAGGGGCGCATGCCGCCGGAGCTGCTCGTCGTCAACAAGGTCGATGCGGCGTCGGACCTGCAGCTGGCCCGGCTGCGCCACCTCCTGCCCGACGCGGTGTTCGTCTCCGCCCACCGAGGCGATGGGATCGACCTGCTCGCCCGGCGCATCGCCGAGCTGCTGCCCAACCCCGAGGTCGAGGTCGAGCTGCTCCTGCCCTACACACAGGGCTCGCTCGTCGCCCGCATCCACGAGGAGGGCGTCGTCATCGAGGAGGAACACGTGGCCGACGGCACCAGGCTGCGCGCGCGCGTCGGCCCGGAGCTCGCCACCGCCGTCGCGCCGTTCACGGTGGCTCCGCGATGAGCCTCCGACGGTGATCCGGCGCGCGGCCGCGGTCGTCCTGGTCCTGGGGGCCGCCCTCCTGGGCGGATCCGGGACGGCCCTCGCCGCCGATCCACCCCCGGGCGTGCGCACGCACTGCACCGTCGACGACCCACGGCTCGCGGAGCTGTCGGGACTCACCGTCGACGGCACCACCGTGTGGGCGATGGCCGACGGGGGCCGCCGCACCGCGGCCTACGCGATCGACCCGGCGACGTGCGCCGTCACCGACAGCCGCACCGCCGCCACCGACCCGCTCGACCCCGAGGACCTCGCCCGCGGCCCCGGCGGTGCGCTGTGGGTGGCTGACATCGGCGACAACACACGGACCCGCCAGACCGTCGCCGTCGTCACGCTGCCGGCGACCGGCGCGTCCAAGCTCTACCGGCTCACCTATCCCGACGGTCCGCACGACGCGGAGGCGCTGCTCGTCGGTACCGACGGCGTGCCCGTGATCGTCACGAAGGACGCCGTCGGCGCCGCGGGCGTCTACCGCACCCCCGGCCCCCTCACCGGGACGGGGCCGACCGCGATGCAGCGCGCGGGCGAGGTGTCGCTTCCCGCCTCCGACACCGCGGGCGGCCCGCTCGGTGGCATCGGATCACGCCTGGTCACCGGCGGGGCGGTGAGCCCCGACGGCCGCACCGTCGCCTTGCGCAGCTACACCGACGCCTGGCTCTACCCCGTCGCCGCGCCCGGCGACGCCGCCGCGATCGTGGAGGCTCTCGGGGGCGCCCCGACCCGCATCCCGCTGCCCGACGAGCCGCAGGGCGAAGCCGTCGCGATCGACGCCGCGGGCATCCTGTGGTCGGGCTCCGAGACCCGGGGCGGCACCCCCGGCGCGCTCCGCTCCGTCGACGGGGCCGTCGCCGCGATGGGAACCGGCGGCGCCCAGGCCCCGGCCGCCCCCGCGGAACCCGACAGCAAGGATGATGTCTCCTGGTCCTCGCCGGCGATGATCGGCGCCGTCGGCACCGCCGCGGTCCTGGTCGTCGGTGCCGTGCTGATGGCGCTGCGCTCGTTCTCGCGGTCGCGCCGTGAGCTGCGCAGACTGGAAGCCGAAGCGCCCGATCCCGACGACTCGCCGACCATCACCGCGGACGGCCCGCCGCGCCCCGACGACCGCACTGTCGTGGCCCGGACGGCTCCCGACCGGGCTGTGCCCGGTCCCGCTGTGCCCGGTCCCGCTGTGCCCGGTCCCGCTGTGCCCGGTTCGGGGATGCCTGTGGCCGGAGGAGCGCCTGTCGCCGGTGGCGTGCCCGGTGCGCGTGGCGTGCCCGGCCCGGGTGTCGGTCCTGCGCCGGGTGGGCCCAACGGTCCACGGCCGGGGCCGCCGCCCCGCGGCGCCGGACCCGGACGTCCGCAGTACGGCCCGCCGGGACCTCCGCGCATCGGTCCGCCGCGCCCGCCGGGTGGGCCGCTGCCGGCTGGACGGCCCGTCCCCACAGGTGCGCCGAACGGTGGTCCGGGGCCGGAGGGCGCCGGACCCGGACGGCGTGGTCCCGGTGGTCCTGCCGATCCTGGCGGGCCTGCCGGACCGGGTGGGTCTGGCGGCCCTGGCGGCCCTGGCGGCCCCGGTGGGCCTGTCGGCCCTGGTGGTCCCGTCCGTCCTGGTGGTCCCGTCCGTCCTGGTGGTCCTGGTCTGCGTCCCGGTCCGGGTCCTGATGGCCCGCACATGCCGGGGCGCCACGGTCCCCCTGCCGCCGGCCCGGCCTACTCGGTGGGACCCACCCGGTCGCTTCGGCCCGGAGGCCCCCCAGGCCCGGTCCCGCCGAACGGTCTCGCACCGGCTCCGGGGGCGCCCGGGAACGGCGCAGCACGTTCGTCCGACGCCACGGTCCGCACCCACGACGACTCGCACAACGGTGCGGACTCCGGCAGCGGCCCGGACTCGCCAGGCGCCCGCAAGGAGCCCGGGTCCCGCGCAGACGCGGACCCCGGGAACGGTTCCCGCACCCGTGGTGACACCGCGTCGCGCGACGACGCGGCCTTCCGCAGCGCCGCTGCGCCGCATACCGGTACGGCGTCCGACGCGCGGACCCGCGACGGGGCCGACCCGCAGACCAGCGATGCCACGGCGACCCGCGACGCCACGGACATCGGGGCGCGCCCGGGCCGCTGACCGGGCTCACCGCGCACCACAGGTCCGCCGGGATCGACGCCAGGATGCCGCCGACCGTGCCGGGGCGCCGTCCGGGCGTCAGGCTCGGCGATGCGGCTGCAGCAGGGGCGTCCCTGGTGCCGCTCCCGGCATCCGATGTCGACGTCGGGTGTGGACGCCGGGGAATGGCCGTCGTGAGTGGGCGCCGGGGACGGACCTCTCGGGACCGGCGGGCAGCGCGGTCCTCGCGAGTGGGCCCGCGGGGTCCGACAGCCGTGTGCGGGTATCCGGTTCAGAGCCGGTTCAGAGCCGACGCAGTACGGCGACGACCCGGCCGAGGATCGACGCGTCGTCGCCGGGAATCGGGTCGTAGGCCGGGTTGGCCGGCATCAGCCAGACGTGCCCGTCGCGACGGCGGAACGTCTTCACCGTGGCCTCGCCGTCGATCATCGCCGCGACGATCTCGCCCTGCTCCGCGACCGGCTGCTGGCGCACCACGACCCAGTCCCCGTCGGTGATCGCGGCCTCGACCATCGAGTCGCCGCGGACGTTGAGCAGGAACAACGTCCCCTCGCCGACGATCTCGCGCGGCAGCGGGAACACGCTCTCGACGGCTTGCTCGGCGAGGATCGGGCCACCGGCGGCGATGTTGCCGAGGAGCGGGACGTACGCCGGTGAGGGGCGTTCGTCGCGGACCGCGGACGGGTCGGTACGGGAGTCCGAGCTGTCATCGGGGACGTCCTCGGGGGAGCGTACGTCGACCGCACGGGTGCGGTTCGGGTCGCGCCGCAGGTAGCCCTTGCGTTCGAGGGTGCGCAGCTGATGGTGCACCGACGACGTCGACGTCAGGCCCACCGCGTCGCCGATCTCCCGCACGCTCGGCGGGTAGCCGAAGCGGTCGACCCAGTCCCGGATGACCTCCAGGACCTTGCTCTGCCGTGGCGTCAGTGCCACGCCGGCGCCCTCCGCGTCGGCCGGGTCCGGGAAGGACCGCACCTGCCCGGCCTCCCGGTCGGTACCGGTGTCGTCCCGTGCCATCTCGTCCGCCTCCTCGATCGGCGCGGCGGGACCATCCGTCCCCGCCGCCACCGAACCGTAGACCCGATCTTCGCCACCGCCAAACACATGTTCGAACGACACGCGGGCGCATCGCCGAGAATTGTCGGGGGCCGGTGGTAGACATTCGCACGGGCGTTCGATCGAACGTCCGTGCGAACGGAGCGTATCCGATCCGGTGCGGCGGGCCACCGCCGCCGGCGCGGCTGCACCCCGGATCACACGAGTCGCCGACCCAGCAGCCGGCGCCGACGGGAAGGAGATGCCATGTCTGTCAGCACGGCTCCCGGATGTGCGGGCGCGCGGGTGGAGGTCGGCCACGGGGTTCCCGAGGTGCGGCAGGACGCTGTGGGTGTCGGCGAGGTGGCCGGCCGTGGCGGTCGTGACGCGCGGTCCGACGGACCGTCCGGGCGCGGCCGGCGTCACGGCTCGGGCCCGCGGTCCGCTCGGCCGCGCAGAGCCCGCCGGGGTGGGGCGGTGCGCGAGCAGGCCGTGGCGCCGGCGGCGCGGCGTGCAGGCGGAGCGCCCGCGGTGTGTCCGCCCGGTGCCGCTCGCCCGACGCTGACCCTCGTCCGCGGCGGTCTGACGGCCGACCCCGTCGCGCCGGCGTGGCACGACCCCGAGTCTCCTTCTCCCGAGTGCCGGAGCGTCGTCCGCGGCCGGTGCGTCCCCGACCGACGGGTGCACCGGCCCGCGGCCCGCGTGCGGTCGGTCCGTCGCGCGCCGCTCGCGCTGCGCTACCGCGTGCGTCGTGCGGCTGCGCTGGTCGTGCTCGCCGTCGCCGCGGCAGGGGTCGTGGTCGGGCTGGGCTCGATGGCCGATGTCGCGCGTGACGCAGGGCCCGGCATCTCCGCTGCCACCGCGCAGGTCGTGGTCGGACAGGGAGACACGGTGTGGGACATCGCCCGCCGCACGGCCCCGGATGCCGACACTGCGGCCGCGGCCGCCCACATCGCCGAGCTGAACGGTCTCCGGTCCGCGGCCCTCCGCCCGGGCCAGGTGCTGACGGTGCCCGCGGCCTGACCGGCGGGGCCGGCTGCGCAGTGTGCGCCGCCGGGAGGGCCGAGCGGCCGGGCGCGCGCGGCGAGCTGGCCGGTCGTCACCGGGTGCAGCGAAGTCGCGTGCGGTACCCCATCGCGGGGCGTGTCCGGCCACGGGTGCAGTTTCCGAACCGTCGGACCGCGATGGCACTCTCGACTCCTGCGATCCGGTCTCGTCGAGGAATCGGACGGACCGGCTCCGTGGTACTGCCGCGGGGGTGGTCGACGGTCGCGCTCCGCGGTCGGGCCGTCAGGGTGGGTGCCCGTCGGGTGGTCCGGACGGGCCGCCGGCGGCGCTGCGTGTTCGGCACGCCGCTCTCCGCGACATCGGGTGGTGTCGGCGTCGGACAGGGACTCCCCAGATCGGGGGATCCTGCCCTTGACGGGCCTCCCCCTCGCGCCGACCACCACATCTTGTGGTTACATACGTGTTGTTCGGCCACAGGTTGGGTTTGCTGGTCGCTCTCGGAGAGAGGATCACTACCGTGCGCTGCCCCTTCTGCCGCCACTCGGACTGCCGCGTCATCGACTCCCGCGAGGTCGACGACGGTCAGGCCACGCGTCGGCGCCGCTCGTGCGCGTCGTGCGGACGGCGGTTCACGACGGTCGAGGAGCCGGTCCTCGCCGTGGTGAAGCGCAGCGGGGTGACCGAACCGTTCCTCCGCGACAAGGTCGTCAGTGGAGTACGACGCGCCTGCCAGGGGCGCCCTGTCGACGAGGATGCGCTGCAGCAGCTGGCGCACCGCGTCGAGGAGGCGGTCCGGGCGGGTGGGACGGCCGAGATTCCCAGCCACGAGGTGGGGCTGGCGATCCTCGGGCCGTTGCGGGAGCTCGACGAGGTGGCGTACCTGCGCTTCGCGAGCGTGTACCGGTCCTTCTCGTCGATCGACGATTTCGAGAAGGAGATCGCGGACCTGCGGAAGTCGGATGCCGGGGAAGCAGCCGACGACGTGGGACGCACCGCGGCGGGGGAGAGCCCGCCGCACGACGAGTCGTAGAAGGACGCGCCCTGCCTCGCGTATTGAGACAGGGCGTGTCGCCCGGCCGGCGCGCGACACCGGCCGGTCGACCCACCGGACGGTCCGCCGGGCGGCTCAACTGCCGACGCGGTCGTTGACATCGGTGCGGCACCACCGCACCACGGTTGCTCAGGGGAAGAGGACGAGGATGACGGAGACGGTCGGGGCAACGGCCTCAGGGGACGCTGCGGGGAACACGGCGCGCGGCGCGAAGGCCGGGAGCCGGGCCGGGCGGAAGCGGACGGCCGGGCTGACCGTCGAGCGGCTGTTCACCACCGCGGGTGTGCACCCGTACGACGAGGTGGAGTGGGAGCGCCGCGACGTCGTCATGACGAACTGGCGTGACGGCACCGTCAACTTCGAGCAGCGCGGCGTGGAGTTCCCGTCGACCTGGTCGCTGAACGCGACGAACATCGTCACCAGCAAGTACTTCCGTGGCGCGGTCGGCTCGCCGACGCGCGAGTCGAGCCTGCGTCAGCTGATCGACCGCGTCGTCGGCGTCTACCACCGGGCAGGTCTCGAGAACGGTTACTTCGCCACCGACGACGACGCCGAGGTCTTCGCCCACGAGCTCACCTGGATGCTGATGCACCAGGTGTTCAGCTTCAACTCGCCGGTGTGGTTCAACGTCGGCACGTCGTCGCCGCAGCAGGTCAGCGCGTGCTTCATCCTCGCGGTCGACGACACGATGGAGTCGATCCTGAACTGGTACCGCGAGGAGGGCCTGATCTTCAAGGGCGGCTCCGGCGCGGGGCTGAACCTCTCCCGCATCCGGTCGTCGAAGGAGCTCCTGTCCTCCGGCGGCACCGCCTCCGGGCCGGTCTCGTTCATGCGCGGCGCCGACGCGAGCGCGGGCACGATCAAGTCGGGCGGCGCGACGCGGCGGGCGGCGAAGATGGTCGTCCTCGACGTCGACCACCCCGACATCGAGGAGTTCGTCGAGACCAAGGCCAAGGAAGAGGCCAAGGTCCGCGTGCTGCGTGACGCCGGCTTCGACATGGACCTGGGCGGCGCCGACATCACCTCGGTGCAGTACCAGAACGCCAACAACTCGGTCCGCGTCACCGACGAGTTCATGCGTGCCGTCGAGGAGGGCACGAGCTTCGGCCTGCGCGCCCGGATGACCGGCGAGGTCATCGAGTCCGTCGACGCCCGCAAGCTGTTCCGCGGCATCTCGGAGGCTGCGTGGAACTGCGCGGACCCCGGCATCCAGTACGACGGCACGATCAACGACTGGCACACCTGCCCGGAGTCGGGCCGCATCTCGGCGTCGAACCCGTGCTCGGAGTACATGCACCTGGACAACTCCAGCTGCAACCTGGCGTCGCTGAACCTGCTCAAGTTCCTCGGCGAGGACGGCCTGTTCGACGCCGACCGCTTCCGCAAGGCCGTCGAGTTCGTCATCACGGCGATGGACATCTCCATCTGCTTCGCCGACTTCCCGACCGAGCCGATCGGTGACACGACGCGCAAGTTCCGCCAGCTGGGCATCGGCTACGCCAACCTCGGCGCGCTGCTGATGGCCACCGGCCACGCCTACGACTCCGAGGGCGGTCGCGCGCTCGCCGCCGCGATCACCTCGCTGATGACCGGCGCGGCCTACAAGCGCTCCGCGGAGCTGGCCGGTGTCGTCGGCACGTACGAGGGCTACGCCCGCAACGCGGAGGGCCACCAGCGGGTGATGCGCAAGCACGCCGCGGCCAACGACGACGTGCGGACCCTCGCCGCGAGCAGCCACGTCCACAAGCTGGCGACGATCACGTGGAAGGAGTGCCTGGCGGTCGGCGAGCGCAACGGCTGGCGCAACGCGCAGGCCTCCGTGCTGGCCCCCACGGGCACGATCGGCCTGATGATGGACTGCGACACGACCGGCATCGAGCCGGACCTGGCGCTGGTCAAGTTCAAGAAGCTCGTCGGTGGCGGCTCGATGCAGATCGTCAACCAGACGGTCCCGCGGGCGCTGACGAAGCTGGGCTACCAGGCCGAGCAGGCCGAGGCGATCGTCGAGTTCGTCGCCGAGCACGGCCACGTCATCGACGCGCCGGGCCTGCGCACCGAGCACTACGACGTCTTCGACTGCGCGATGGGTGAGCGGGTCATCCCCGCCATGGGCCACGTGCGGATGATGGCCGCCGTCCAGCCGTTCCTGTCCGGGGCCATCTCGAAGACGGTGAACATGCCGGAGGCGGCCACCGTCGAGGACGTCGAGAAGATCTACCTCGAGGGCTGGAAGCTCGGCCTGAAGGCGCTCGCGATCTACCGCGACAACTGCAAGGTCGGCCAGCCGCTGTCGGCGGGCAAGGAGGCCCGCAAGGACGTCGAGGCCGCGGTCGAGGCTCCGGTCGAGTACCGCCCGGTCCGGCGCCGGCTGCCCAAGAAGCGTCCGAGCGAGACGGTGTCGTTCACGGTCGCGGGTGCCGAGGGCTACCTGACGGCCGGCTCCTACCCCGACGACGGCCTCGGCGAGATCTTCGTCAAGCTCGGCAAGCAGGGCTCCACGCTGGCCGGCGTGATGGACGCGTTCTCCATGTCGATCTCGGTGGGCCTGCAGTACGGCATCCCGCTGGAGTTCTACGTCTCGAAGTTCTCCAACCTGCGCTTCGAGCCGGCCGGTATGACCGACGACCCGGACATCCGGATCGCGACGAGCGTGCTCGACTACCTGTTCCGCCGCCTCGCGCTCGACCACCTGAGCCTCGAGAAGCGCTCCGAGCTGGGCATCTTCTCGGCCGAGGAGCGGTCGGCGCAGGTCGCGAACAGCTACGGGACGCCCACGGTCGACGTCGACCTGGAGTCGTTGCGCAGCGGCGTGTCGGTCGACGAGCCGGCTCCGGCGGCGGCCCCGTCCTCGGTCGGGAGCTCGACGGAGCTGCTCGAGCTGCGGCTGGGCAAGGCGGCCGACGCGCCGCTGTGCCTGACCTGCGGCACGAAGATGCGCCCCGCCGGGTCGTGCTACCTCTGCGAGGGCTGCGGCTCGACCAGCGGCTGCAGCTGACAGGCCCGGTACTGCGAGGGGCCGGACCGCGATGCGGTCCGGCCCCTCGGCCGTTCCCGGAGTCGCTCCGGTCGCTGTGGGTCGCGCACGGTCGGAGCGCGCACAGCATCGGAGAGGGAGCAGTGACGTCCGGACAGGAGCTCGGGTCACTGTTGATGTCGAGGTCGTTGGGCGACGCGGAGCTGGTCGCGGCCTGCGAGGCGGCACCGGACCACCGGATCCTCCCGGACATGAGCGTCCTCAAGCTCGGCGGCCTCCGCGGTCGCCGGCCAGAACGCCACGACGCTGGGCCGTCTGATGGGCCGCCACGGTTCCGTCCGGCCGCGACCGACCCGGGGCGGTCCGACTCCCGCCGGGCGGGGAGGTCCGTGGGGTGGAGCGTGCGTCGGCGGACCTGCGCGACACCGTCCGCCGGGTCCCCACCCGGGCCGACGGTAGGCGCGGAGGGTGACGGTGGGTGTCGCCGGGGTTGCGGCGCATTAGGGTCGGTGATCGTGACCGATCGGTTCCGCGTCGTCCCCGCCGCTTACGTCCTGCTGCTGCGCGACGGCCCGCGCGGCACCGAGGTGCTGCTGCAGCTGCGCGCCGGGACCGGGTTCATGGACGGGTTCTGGGCGGCCGCGGCCGCGGGCCACGTGGAGGACGGTGAGTCGGTGCACCGGGCCGCGGTGCGGGAGGCGGCGGAGGAGCTGGGGGTGGTCGTCGACCCGGCCGACCTCGAGCCGTTGACGACGCTGCACCGCACCCGGGCGACCGGGCTGCCTGTCGACGAGCGGGTCGACTTCTTCTTCACCTGCCGGCGCTGGGGGGGAGAGCCGCGCGTCCAGGAGGACGACAGGTCGGCGGGGGTGGCCTGGTACCCGCTGACGGCGTTGCCCGACCCGGTCGTGCCGCACGAACACCGGGTCCTCACCTGGCTGGCCGGGGACGCACCGATCCCGGCGTTGGCGGCGTTCGGGTTCGACGCCGACGGGGCGCGTCCTACGCTGGACCGATGATCGGGGTGAGCGGCACGTGAGCGACACGTCGACGCGGCCGGCGGTGGAGGTCTGCGGGCCGGCACCCCGGGGCGAGCCGGTGCGCGAGCTGCTGCCGGCGAAGACGGTCGCGCTGGGCGGGTCGACGAAGGTCCGCCGGCTGCTGCCGGCGTTGGGCAGGCGCATGGTGGGCGCGTGGTGCTTCGTCGACCACTACGGCCCCGACGACGTCGCCGCGGCGCCCGGGATGCAGGTGCCGCCGCACCCGCACATCGGGCTGCAGACGGTCAGCTGGCTGCTCGAGGGCACGGTGCACCACCGCGACAGCCTCGGCAGCGACAAGCTGATCGGGCCGGGGGAGCTGGCCCTGATGACGGCGGGCCGCGGCATCGCGCATGCCGAGCAGTCGCCCGACCCGCACGCGCCGCTGCTGCACGGCGCTCAGCTGTGGGTCGCGCTGCCCGGCGACGCCCGCGCGACGGCGCCGCGGTTCGAGTTCCACGCCGGGCTCCCGACGGTCACCGATCGCGGTATGCGCGCCACGGTGCTGCTGGGGGAGTTCGCGCAGGCCGTCTCCCCGGGCCGGGTGCACAGCCCCCTGGTGGGGGTGGACGTCGAGCTGGCGGCGGGCGCGGACGTCGTGATCCCGCTGGAGCCCGACTTCGAGTACGCGGTGCTGACGGTGTCCGGGGAACCCGACGTCGACGGCGTCCTCGACCCGGGAACGCTGTGCTACCTGGGATGCTCGCGGTCGCAGCTGCGGCTGCGGGCGGCGTCGGCAAGCCGGCTCCTGCTGCTGGGCGGGGTGCCGTTCGGCGAGGAGATCGTGATGTGGTGGAACTTCGTCGGCCGCAGCGGTGACGAGGTGCGCGCGGCGCGGGCGCAGTGGCAGGCCGAGATCACCGGCACCGGCCCGGTCCGCTACGGCGAGGTCACCGGCTACAGCGGGGTGCCGCTCACGGCCCCGGCGATGCCGCCGGTGCCGCTGCGTCCGCGCGGCCGGACCCGCTGAGTGAACCGGCGCACGGCGCTGCGGACGTCAGCCCGCCTCGTAGCGGGCCGACTCGATGAGGTCGTCGACGGCGCCGCGCTGCACGCGGAACGAGCGTCCGAACCGGACGGCGGGGAGCTGCCCGCTGTGCACCAGCCGGTAGACCGTCATCTTCGAGACCCTCATCCGTTCGGCCACCTCGGCGACGGTGAGGAACGGCGCCTGCACCACCTCCGGGTGCTCCGGCTTGCCTGCCACCATCGACGGACCCCCGCTCCTTCCGCGCCGTCACGAGCCGTGCATGTCTGGTCGCGACGGTCACCTGACCGATTTGCTGCATGCGGACACTAATCGACGATGCGTCACCTCCGAGGTGGGAAACTCACCCCGACCGGGTGGTATGAGTGGGCAATGGACTGCGCGGTCCGGTGACGCCGTGCGACCCTGTCTCGACGGAGAGTGAGGAGCTGCACGTGGTGGACGCGGACCCGGCGACATCGACCTCGGACCGTCCGGAGGACCATCTGGCGGCGGGCGGGTTCGTCGACTCCGACGCCCCCGCGGTGCGGGAGTTCGCCGAGCGGGCCGTCGGCGGCGAGGACGACGCGGTGCGCCGGGCGGGCCTGCTGTTCGGCGCGGTGCGCGACCGCATCTGGTACGACCCCTTCCGGATCAGCACCGACCCGCACGACTACCGGGCGAGCTCCGTCGCGGTGGCGCCGCGCAACTGGTGCGTCCCCAAGGCGGTGCTGCTCACAGCATCGGCACGGGCCGTCGGAATCCCGGCCCGGCTGGGGTTCGCCGACGTCCGCAACCACCTCAACACCCCGCGGCTGCGGGCGCTGATGAACGGCCACGACGTGTTCGTGCACCACGGCTACAGCGAGCTGTACCTCGACGGCCGCTGGCTGAAGGCGTCGCCGGCGTTCAACGCCGAGCTGTGCGCCCGGTTCGGGGTCGAGCCGCTGGACTTCGACGGCCACGGGCACGCGCTCATGCACCAGTACACCGACGACGGCGCCCGCTACATGGAGTACGTCGTCGACCACGGCCCGTCCGACGACCTGCCGCTCGATGCGATCCTCACCCGGTTCCGGGCGGTCTACGGCGAGGCGCTGCTCGGTGGCGACCCGCACGCAGGCTCCGACGAGTTCTCGGCGCCCACCTCCTGAGGGGGCGCCTGACGGATCGCTCACCGGGGTCCCGGCGCCCGGACGCCTCCTGGCGGTGTTGTCGCCGGGCCCGGGCGCACCCGGTACGCGGACCCGGCTCCGCCCTGCCGCGAGTCACCCGGATCACCGAGCCCGTCGCCGCCGATCCGCCAGGCGCCCCCTTAGGGTGCGAGAGGTGAGCCCGACGATCCTCGACGACGAGCCCGACGGTGACTGGACCGCTCCCGGTACCTACCGCTGCGCGCCCGGCGTCTACCGCATCCCGCTGCCCCTGCCCAACGACGGGCTGCGCGCGGTCAACGTCTACGCGATCGAGGACGTGGGCGGCTGGACGCTCGTCGACTCGGGATGGGCGCTCACGGTCGCCGAGGAGCTCCTCGCCGAAAGCCTGTCGGCGCTGGGCACCGGGCTCGACGGCGTACGCCGCTTCCTGGTCACCCACTCCCACCGCGACCACTACACGATGGGCGTGGAGCTGCGGCGGCGCTTCGGGTCGCGGGTGCTGCTGGGGGCGGGGGAGAAGCCGGGTCTCGACGAGATCAACCGCCCCGACCGCGGGCAGGGCGGCTCGTCGCACATGGAGCGGCTGCGTCAGGCCGGCGCGGCCGACCTTGCCGACCTGATCATGGCGAACCCGCCGCCGCGGATGGACCTGACGATGTGGGAGCCCCCCGACGAGTGGCTCGAGGACGGCGCGGTGCTGACCGTCGGCCCCGAGGAGCACGACCCGGCAGGTTCCGGCCCGATCGGGCGCACCCTCACCGCGATCGCGACGCCGGGCCACACCCGGGGCCACCTCGTCTTCGCCGACTCCGACCACGACCTGATGTTCACCGGCGACCACGTGCTGCCGACGATCACGCCGTCGATCGGGTTCGAGCCGATCGCGCCGCCGAGCCCGCTGTCGGACTTCCTGACCTCGCTGCAGCTGCTGCGCGACCGGCCCGACGCCGCGATGCTGCCCGCCCACGGCAAGATCGGTCGCCGCGTCCACGAACGGGTCGACGAGCTGCTCGCCCATCACGCCCAGCGTCTCGACGACACCTTCGCGGGGCTCGTGGAGGGCCGCACGACCGCGAAGGAGGTCGCGTCGACGCTGGCGTGGACCCGCCGCGGCCGGACGCTGGCCGAGCTCGACCCGTTCAACCGGATGCTCGCGATCCTGGAGACGGCGGTGCACCTGGAGGTGCTCGTCGAGCGGGGCCTCGTGGCGTCGGACTCGGACCCCGCCCCCGCGGGCCCCGGGGACGACGGCAGCGTCGCGGTGGTCCATTACCGCGTCGCGTGACCGCACGGGCACAGCGACACGGGTGATCGACACGCCCGGCGCGCCGGGGATCCTTTGCCCCGGGCGGGCTGATCGGGCAGAGTGATCACCGACAGCCGACCACCGCCGGGTCCGCCCGGCCGAACCGGTCCACCAGGGCCAGATGCTTCACACGCGATCTGTACGCCGACGTGGTGCGCGAGGACGTAGGGGAAGACGATCCTCGTCGAACAGCGGAGGTCTGCAGTGAGCACACGCGGCGTGGTTTTCGTCCACTCGTCGCCGACTGCGGTCTGCCCGCATGTCGAGTGGGCGATGTCCGGGGTTCTGGGGAACAAGGTCTCTCTCCAGTGGACCCCACAGCCGGCTGCGCCCGGAACACTCCGGGCGGAGGTCACATGGTCCGGCGTCGCCGGCAACGGGGGAGCCCTCGCGGGCGCCCTGCGTGCCTGGCCGATGCTCCGGTTCGAGGTCACGGAGGAGCCCAGCCCGGGCGTCGACGGTGAGCGGTTCTGCTATGTCCCGGGTCTGGGGATGTGGCGCGGCCGCACCAGCGCCAACGGCGACATCGTCATCGGTGAGGATCAGCTGCGCGCCGTGATGGCGGGCGCGTCGGCGGGGAAGATCCATGCAGGCATCGACGGGCTGCTCGGGTCGGCCTGGGACGACGCCCTGGAGCCGTTCCGGCTGGCAGGCGACGGCGCCCCGGTCACCTGGCTGCACCAGGTCGGCTGAGCGCCGGCCGCGGGAGAGCTGGGCCGCCCCGAGCGGTGTCCCGGGTCACGAACGGCTGGACACCACGAACGGCTGGCACCACGAACGGGCACGGTGGACCGGCGACACGCCCGGCGCTGTCGTGATCGTGTCGGGGTTGTCGGGGAGACTGTCCCGGTGGGGGATGTACGACCGGTGAGGACAGCCGGGTGAGGTCGGGGACCCGCTACACCCCGGCGCTCGCGATCGCGCTGGTGGCGTTGCTCGTGGCGGCCGGCGTCTCGGCGTGGGTGCTGGGCGGGCGCATGTTCGAGGGCGTCGCGCCCTCGGGCGCGCCGGAGGAACCACCGATGTCCGGAGCCGGGTCGTCGGAGGTCGAGCTGTCCGCCGACGCCGAGGACCATCCGCTCGCCGGCGCGGTCCGCAGCCAGCTGCAGCGCTACTTCGACGCGATCAACTCCCGCGACCACGAGCTGTGGTCGGCGTCGGTCGTGCCGGAGCGGGTCGCCCAGCAGCCGCGCGAACAGTGGATCGCCTCGATCGACACGGCGGCCGACGGCACGATCCGGGTCGACCGTATCGACGACGTCGGCGGCGGCCGGGTGCTGGTCATGGTGCGGTTCGTGTCGACGCAGTCGTTGGACGACGCCCCGCCCGACCTGCGGGTGCCGAGGATCTGCTGGCGCGGGACGTTCCCGATGGTGGGCGACCCGCCCCGGCTGGAGACCGGCTCGGCAGGCAGCCTGCTGTCCGAACCCTGCTGACCCACGACGTCTGACCAGCGACGACCCGGGTCACGGAACCGACGACGGGCCCGGCACGCATCAACGCACCGGGCCCGTCGACGAACGAGGCTCACACCTTGGTGAAGACCACCGAGGCGTTGTGCCCGCCGAAGCCGAACGAGTTGTTCATCGCGGCGTCGATGTCCATCTTGCGCGGCTCGCCGCGGACGACGTCGAGCGTGACGCCCGGGTCGAGCTCCTCGAGGTTGAGCGTCGCCGGGACGATGCCCTCGCGGATCGACAGCATCGTCACGAGGCTCTCGACCGCACCGGCCGCACCGACGAGGTGTCCCAGCGCCGACTTCGGCGCCGTCAGCACCGGCTGGTCGCCGAGTGCCTTGCGCACGGCTGCCGCCTCACCGACGTCGCCCGCGACGGTGGAGGTCGCGTGGCAGTTGACGTGGGTGATGTCGGACGGCTCCAGGCCTGCCCGTTCGACGGCCTTGAGCATGGCCCGTGACTGTCCCGCTCCCGAGGGGTCGGGCCCGGTGATGTGGTACCCGTCGGAGGTCAGGCCGTAGCCGGAGAGCCGGCCGTGGATCGTCGCCCCCCGCGCCCTGGCGAAGTCGGCCCGCTCCAGGACCAGGATGCCGGCGCCCTCACCGAGGACGAACCCGTCACGCTGGGTGTCGAACGGTCGGGAGGCGCGCTCGGGGTCGTCGTTGCGCTGGCTGAGCGTGCGCGACTGGACGAACCCGGCGACGGTGATGCCGGTGATGCAGGCCTCCGCGCCGCCGGCGACCACCACGTCGGCGTCGCCGTCCTGCAGCAGCCGGTAGGCCCACGCCAGCGCCTCGGCGCCGGACGCGCACGCCGAGACCGGGGCGTGGGTGCCCGCGCGGGCACCCAGCTCCAGGCTCACGACGGCGGCGGGCCCGTTGGGCATCAGCATCGGCACGGTCAGCGGCGACACCTTGCGGACCCCGCCCGACACGAGCAGGTCGTGCTGGTCGAGCAGGGTCACCGCCCCGCCGATGCCGGTGCCGACGCAGACCGCGAGCCGCTCCGGCTCGACCTGCGGCTCGTCGCCGCCCAGACCTGCGTGTGCCCACGCCTCCCGGGCTGCGACGATCGCGACCTGCTCACAGCGGTCCATGCGCCGGGCCTGGACCCGGGCGATGACCTCGGTCGGCTCGACCGCCAGCTGCGCGGAGATCTTGACCGGCAGGTCGAACCGCTCGGTGAACGCGCCGGAGCTCAGCGCGACGCCGGACTTGCCGGCGAGCAGCGCCTCCCAGGTCGACGCAGCGTCCCCGCCCAGCGGGGTGGTCGCGCCGTACCCGGTGACGACGACCTCGACGGGGCTTCCCGTCACTGGTTCTTCGCGATGTAGTCCACCGCGTCGCCCACCGTCTTGAGCTCGGCGAGCTGCTCATCGGGAATCTTCACACCGAACTTGTCCTCGGCCTGGACGGCGATCTCGACCATCGACAGCGAGTCGATGTCGAGGTCGTCGACGAACGACTTCTCGGCCGCGACGTCACCGGCGTCGATACCGGCGACCTCCTCGACGATCTCGGCGAGGCCGGCGAGGATCTCGGCGTTGTCAGCCACTGGATGCTCCTTCTGGTGGGAAACCGTGGGGTTGTGGTGCGCGTGGTGGGGCTCGGAACGGAATCCTAGGGACAGACGACGACCTGTCCGGCATAGGACAGGCCCGCGCCGAACCCGACGAGCAGGGCGACGTCGCCGGAGCGGATGCGGCCCTCGGTGCGCATGTGGTCGAGCGCGAGGGGGATCGACGCCGACGACGTGTTGCCCGAGTGGATGATGTCGTCGGCGACCACCATGTCCTCACGGGCCCCCTTGGCCCGCAGCTTCTTGGCGAGCGCCTCGACGATCCGCAGGTTGGCCTGGTGCGGGACGAGGACATCGATGTCGGCCGGGGTGAGTCCGGCGAGCTCGATGGCGCGCAGGGCGACGGGAGCGATCTTCGTGGTCGCCCAGCGGAACACGGCCTGGCCCTCCTGGGCGAGGGCGTTGTTGTGCGGACGGACCTCGATCGCGTTGTGCATGTCGCCCGCCGAGCCCCAGGCGACGGGCCCGACGCCCACCGAGTCGGCATCGGGTGCCGCGCCCAGCACCGCCGCACCCGCGCCGTCAGCGAAGATGATGCAGGTCGAGCGGTCGTCCCAGTCGAGCCAGTCCGTGAGCTTCTCGGCCCCGATGACGAGCACGTTGCGGGCCGAGCCGGCGCGGATCAGGTCGGCGCCGGTGCCCATCGCGTAGCTGAAGCCGGCGCACGCGGCGTTGAGGTCGAACGCGCCGGGCGCGACGATGCCGATCCGGTCGGCGGTCTGGGCGGCCGCGTTGGGGATCGGGAACGGCATCGTGCAGGTGGCGACGATGACGGTGTCGACGTCGGTGGGTGCGAGACCGGAGTCCTTGACGGCCCGGCGGCCCGCCTCGGCAGCCATGGCGACGAGCAGCTCGTCCTCGGCCGCTACCCGGCGCTCGACGATGCCGACGCGCTCCCGGATCCACTGGTCGTTCGTCGCGACGCGCTGGGCCAGCTCGTCGTTGGTGACGACCCGCTCGGGCTGGTAGCTGCCCATGCCGAGGATGCGCGCGCCGGGGACGACCGGCGCGAGGCTCAGACGCGCGCTCATGCCTGCGCCCCCGCGTGCTCGGCGACGAGCGCGGCGGCCGCGTCGAGGTCGTCAGGAGTCTTGAGGGCCAGCGTCGCGGTGCCCTTCAGCTCGCGCTTGACCAGACCGACCAGTGCTCCCGCGGGAGGCAGCTCGATCACCGCGGTCACCCCCTTCTCGCGCAACGTGGACATGCAGACGTCCCAGCGGACGGGCCGGGTGACCTGGGAGACGAGCCTGCGCAGGGCCTCGGCGCCGTCGGTCACGACGGTGCCGTCGGCGTTGGACAGCAGCGGCCGGACCGGGTCGGCCGGGTCGATCGAGGAGGCGTGCTCACGCACCGCGTCCTCGGCGGGGGCCATGAACCGGGTGTGGAAGGCGCCGGCGACGGGCAGCGCCTTGACGCGGGCGCGTTCCGGCGGGTTCGCGGCCAGCTCCGCGAGCGCGGTGAGCAGACCGGCCGCGACGATCTGACCGGCGCCGTTGCGGTTCGCCGGGTCGAGGCCGAGTGCGGACAGGCGTGCGAGCACGTCGTCGGGGTTCCCGCCCAGCGTCGCGCTCATGCCAGTCGGTTCGAGCGCGCAGGCGGCGGCCATCTCGCGGCCGCGGACCGCGGCGAGGGAGACGGCGGAGTCGGTGCTCAGGACGCCGGCGATCGCGGCGGCGGCGAGCTCACCGACGGAGTGACCTGCCACGGGGCTCGGCTCCGGCAGCGTCACGTGGGCACCGAGGCGCGCGGCGGCCAGCAGTGCCGTCGCGACGACCAGGGGCTGTGTGACAGCGGTGTCCTTGATCTCGTCGGCCTCCGCGGTCGTGCCGAGGCGGCGCAGGTCGAGGCCGATGGCGTCGGACCAGGCGGCGATGGTCTCCTCGGCACCTGGGTCGTCGAGCCACGGGGTCAGCATGCCGGGGGTCTGAGAGCCCTGACCCGGCGCGAGCAGCGCGATCACGACGGACAGCGAACACCGGTGAGGTGCCCGCGCGGGATAGCGGCACGCACGAACTCCGCGGGCGCTGTTTGGAGGTTCTCCACAACGACGCAGACTATGTGACCGGTGACTCGCCGCGTCGGGCGACCGCTGTTTGTAGGAGTCACCACCCCGTGGGTGACGTTCGGGTCCGATCCGCCGCAGCTCAGGACGGGTCGGGCCGGCGCGTTGCGGGGTCGAGGGCGTTCTCGGCCCCGGCGAGCCTGCCGGCGAGCAGCGCCGCGCGCAGGACGAGCGCGTCGCGCGGGTCGGCGGGGGAGTGGCCCGTGAGGTCGCTCACCCGGCGCAGCCGGTAGCGGACGGTGTTGGGGTGCACGAAGAGCGCGCGTGCGCAGGCCTCGAGCGAGCTGCCGCCGTCGAGGTAGGCAGCCAGCGTGCGCCACAGCTCGCCGCCCGCGGTGGCCAGCGGGGTCACGACGGTCTCGACGAGCCGGCGGTGGGCCTCCGCGTCGCCGGCGAAGGCGCGTTCGGGGAGCAGGTCGTCGGCGGGGACGGGGCGTGGTGCCTCGGGCCACGCGGGGGCGGCACGCAGCCCCGACAGCGCGTCGCGGGCGCTGGCGTGCGCCGAGGGCAGGTCGACGGCGAGCGGCCCGATGACGACGGGGCCCGGCCCGAAGTCGAGCGAGACGGCGGTCAGGACCTCGGCCACGTCGGCGTCGTCGGGGTCGGCGTCGGGAGGCGTGGGACCCGAGAGGAGCACGATGAGCCGGCTGCCCTGGGCTCCGACCAGCACCGACCGCCCGGCCCGGCCGGCGCGCCTGCGCAGCTCGCCGAGCCGCTCGGGGGCGTGGTCCGACGGCGGACTGCCGACGACGACCCGCACCGGCCCCGCCGGGTCCCAGCCCAGCGCCGACGCCCGTGAGACGAGCTCGTCGCCGGTGTCGCCGCGCACCACGCCGTCGACGACGAGTGCCTCCAGCCGGGCGTCCCAGGCGCCGCGGTCCTCGGCCGCGCCGGCGTAGGCGGTCGCGGCGGCGAACGCGACCTCGCGCCCGAACCGCAGCACGGCCTCCGACAGCACCCGGAACTCGGCGTCGTCGGCGGCGAGCGGGGGCAGCCGTTCCTCGAGGACGTCGGTGGCGACGCGGACGAGCTCGACGGTCTGGCGCAGCGTGAGGCGACGCGCCAGGTCGCGCGGGGCGATGCGGAACGCCTCGGCGGTCAGCCTGACCGACCCGGCCCCCGCATGGGCGGCGGTCTCGACGACGGCGCCCGGGTCGGCGGGTCGGTCGGCAGGTTCGGGCTGCTCGCCCGCTCGGGCGCGCCCGCCGCCGGTGGCGACGAGCCAGCCCACGAAGTTCGCGACGCCGGTCTGGGTGACCAGCTGGACACCGGCGCGCAGCGCGGCGGGGAGCTTGCGGAACCACGGCTGGCGGCGGTCCATCGCGGCGAGGCAGGCCCCGGCGATGCCGCCCGAGGCGAGTTCGAGCCGCCGCAGCGTGGCGGGGGAGACGGGCGCACCGGGGGAGACGGCCTGCGGTGTCGCGGAGGTCGGCACGGACGCGGGCGGCACCGTCGAAGCATCCCACGTCGGAGTCGGGGTCATCGGTCGCCGGGACCGGGGTGTGTGACCTGTATCACTGGTTCGGTTCGTTCCCCGATGTCCGTGCGAGTCCGGTTCACCCCACGTATGGCCACCTGCTCAACCTTGCCGACGGGCCGATGTCCCTGTTCTCTTGGGCCCGCCCGGGTGCCGAACCTCGGGCGGATCGAGAGGACGTCGATGCTCCCCACCTCCGCGCCCACCACCACCGGGCTACCCGCTGCCGGCCGGGCACGCGTCCGGCTGCAGCCCGCGGAGAGACGCGCCGTCGTCGCCATGGCGGTCGCACTGGTCGCGCTCACCGTCGTCGGATGGGGCGTGCTGGCGATCTTCGTCGCCCCGCAGCACTACGACCTCGGCACCACAGGCGTCTACGGCATCGGGCTGGGTCTCACCGCCTACCTGCTGGGGATGCGGCACGCCTTCGACGCCGACCACATCGCCGCCATCGACAACACCACCCGCAAGCTGCTCGCCGAACGCGGACCCGGGGAGTCTCGGCCGCTGTCGGTCGGGTTCTGGTTCGCCCTCGGGCACGCGTCCGTCGTGCTGGTGCTGGTCGCGCTGATCTCGCTGGGCGTGCGCGCGATCGCCGGCGAGATCTCCGACGAGGGCTCGTCGTTCAAGCAGATCGGCGGGCTCGTCAGCACCGGGGTGTCGGGCCTCTTCCTCGTGCTGATCGGGCTGATCAACCTGGTCGTGCTCGTCCAGATCCTGAAGGTGTTCCGCGCGATGCGCCGCGGTCGGTTCGACGAAGCGCAGCTGGAGGAGCAGCTCGACAAGCGCGGCCTGATGAACCGCATCCTCGGGCGGGCGACGCGGGCGGTCCGCAAGCCGCGGCACATGTACCCGGTGGGACTGCTGTTCGGGCTGGGCTTCGACACGGCCAGCGAGGTGACGTTGCTGGTGATCGCCGGTGGCGCGGCGGCGGGTGCGCTGCCCTGGTACGCGGTGCTGGTCCTGCCGATCCTGTTCGCCGCGGGGATGAGCCTGTTCGACACCCTCGACGGCGCCTTCATGTGCTTCGCCTACGACTGGGCGTTCCTGCGGCCCGTCCGCAAGGTGTTCTACAACGTCACGATCACCGCGCTGTCGGTCGCGGTCGCGCTGGTCATCGGCCTCGTCGAGCTGATGTCGCTGCTGGCCGACAAGTTGGGGATCGAGTCGGGCCCGCTCGCCTGGGTCGCCGGCCTCGACCTCGACAACGTCGGCTTCGTCGTCGTGGGCCTGTTCGTGGTGACGTGGGTGGTCGCGCTGGCCGTCTGGAAGCTGGGACGGGTCGAGGAGCGGTGGTCGGCAGGGCTGGCCCGGGTCGAGGAAGGCTGAGCGGGCTGGAACGATGAGGGAGGCGGGAAGAACCGGAGCCCCGAAGTCGTTGACGACGCAAGTACCCCCGCGCAGGGGCGGCGAACCCGCTGCCGCGGAAGCGGTGCAACACCCGCGCAACGCCGGGGTGCGACGGTCGCTCGACGCGGCCGTGCGACGAGGGGAGAGACCGATGACCCGATCCGCCACGCACGGCGTGCTCGTCCGGCGCGCCGACGACCGTCTGCACACCGAGATCGACTGGCTCGACTCGCGCCACAGCTTCTCGTTCGGGTCGCACTACGACCCCGAGGACACCCACTTCGGCCTGCTGCTCGTGAGCAACGACGACCGGGTCCGGGCCGGCGCCGGCTTCGACACCCACCCGCACCGCGACACCGAGATCATCACCTGGGTGCTCGACGGCTCGCTCGTCCACCAGGACTCCACCGGCCACGCCGGGGTCATTCATCCCGGTCTGGCGCAACGGATGTCGGCGGGCAGCGGCATCCTCCACTCGGAGAAGAACGACGCGTTCCGCGCCGACCCCGCCACTCCCGCGACCGACGTCCACTTCGTACAGATGTGGGTCGTCCCCGACGCGGCGGGCGTCACGCCCGGCTACGAGCAGCTCGACATCGGGCCGGAGCTCGACGGGGGCGGGCTCGTGGTCGTCGCCTCCGGCATGCCAAGGCACGCAGGGGATCGCGCCATCTCCATCCACCAGAGCGACGCCGCGCTGCACGCAGCCAGGCTACAGCCGCACGGCGGGACCCAGCTGCCCGTTGCCCCGTTCGTCCACCTGTTCGTCGCGCGCGGCGACGTCGAGCTGGAGGGCGCCGGCCGGATCGCCGAGGGCGACGCCGCCCGGATCACGGCGTCCGAGGGCCGGCGGCTGACCGCCGGTGCCGAGGGCGCCGAGGTACTGGTGTGGGAGATGCACTCGTCCCTGGGCTGAGCCCCGCGACCGGTCCCGGCTACCGCTGCGGACCCGGACACAGAGAATCCGGGTCCACAGCGGACGTGAGGCCGGGTCGGGCAGAGGGGCGGGCTCGGGGCCGGGCGACCGCCGCGATCAGGCGATCGGGGTGACCCCGGTGGCCTGCGGGCCCTTCTGGCCCTGCTCGATGTCGAACGAGACGCGCTGCCCCTCGTCGAGACTCTTGTAGCCGTTGACCTGGATCGCCGAGTAGTGCACGAACACGTCCGCGCCACCACCGTCAGGAGCGAGGAAGCCGTAGCCCTTCTCGCTGTTGAACCACTTGACGGTGCCCTCTGCCATTCTTGCTCTCCTCGTACCTGTGCCGGGGCACTCGCCCCCGGCATCGCGCCGCCCGGGCGCTGGGTTCTGCACCCGGGTCGGGACCCCGTTTCGCGATCACGCGAGGTCGGCGTCGGGCGGAGCGTACCGTGACTCAGGCCTCATGCCGAGAGCCAATGACCTGTGGATTCGCGGCGGCAGGGCCCTCTCGGAGCACCGTTCGGCCCCGACCCGGGGGCCCCGCGAAGGGTCGGATCGAGGCCGTCGCGGACCGTGTCCGACCGTACGTCGACAGTGACCGGCGTCTCACACGAATCCGCCCCGGAACCCTCGCGGGCGCCGGGGCGGACGAGCGTGGCGACGGGTCTCAGGCGACGCCGGAGTCCGACGTCTGCGGGCCGGCGGCCTGCGGGTCGTCGATCGCGTACTTCGCCGCGGCCTCGGCCACGACCGCACGGTCGATCTCACCCCGCGCGGACAGCGACCCCAAGGCGGCCACCGTGATCGACTCGGCGTCGACCGCGAAGTGCCTGCGGGCCGCCGGGCGGGTGTCCGACAGGCCGAAGCCGTCGGTGCCCAACGTCGTGAACGGCGCGGGGACCCACTGGCGCAACAGGTCCGGGACCGCGCGCACCCAGTCCGACACCGCGACGACCGGCGAGTCCGAGTCGCCCAGCGCCGAGCGCAGGTACGGCTCGCGGGGCGCCTCGTCCGGGTGGATCAGGTTGTGCCGCTCGGCGTCGACGCCGTCGCGGCGCAGCTCGCCCCACGACGTCACCGACCACACCTCGGCACCCACGCCCCACTGCTCGGAGAGCATGTCGCGCGCCTTGAGCGCCCACGGCACCGACACCCCCGACGCCAGCAGCCGTACCTGCGGGCCCTCCGTGCGCGGGGACGCCGCGTAGCGGTAGAGGCCGCGCAGGAGGGCGTCGACGTCGAGGTCGGCCGGCTCCGCGGGGTGGACGTAGGGCTCGTTGTAGACGGTCAGGTAGAAGATGACGTTCTCGGCGTCCTCGCCGAACATCCGGCGCAGCCCGCTCTCGACGATGTGGGCGACCTCGAAGGAGAACGCCGGGTCGTAGGACACGATCGCCGGGTTGGTCGCCGCCAGCAGCAGCGAGTGCCCGTCGTTGTGCTGCAGGCCCTCACCGGTCAGCGTCGTCCGCCCGGCCGTGGCGCCCACCAGGAAGCCGCGGGCCATCTGGTCGGCCGCCGCCCAGATGGAGTCGCCCGTGCGCTGGAAGCCGAACATCGAGTAGAAGACGTAGACCGGGATCATCGGTTCGTCGTGCGTGGCGTACGACGTGCCCGCTGCGGTGAACGACCCGACCGAGCCGGCCTCGTTGATGCCTTCGTGCAGGATCTGGCCCTGCTCGGACTCCTTGTACGCCAACATCAGCGACGCGTCGACGGACGTGTACTGCTGTCCGTTCGGGTTGTAGATCTTCTGCGTCGGGAACATCGAGTCCATGCCGAACGTGCGTGCCTCGTCCGGGATGATCGGGACGAACCGCGCGCCGATCTCCTTGTCCTTGACCAGCTCGCGCAGGATCCGGACGAAGGCCATCGTCGTGGCGGCCTCCTGCTTGCCCGATCCCTTGCGCGCCACCTCGTAGACCTTGTCGCCGGGCAGCACCAACGCCTTCGACGTCGTGCGCCGCGACGGCACCGGCCCGCCGAGAGCCTTGCGGCGGTCGGCCATGTAGCGGATCTCCGGTGCGTCCTCGCCGGGGTGGTAGTACGGCGGCAGGTACGGGTCGCGCTCGAGGTCGGCGTCGCTGATCGGGATGCGCTGCTCGTCGCGGAACTGCTTGAGGTCCTCGAGCGAGAGCTTCTTCATCTGGTGTGTGGCGTTGCGGCCCGCGAAGTGCGAGCCCAGGCCGTAGCCCTTGATCGTCTTCGCCAGGATGACGGTCGGCTGGCCGTTGTGCTCCAGGGCCGCCGCATAGGCCGCGTGCACCTTGCGGTAGTCGTGCCCGCCGCGCTTGAGGTTCCAGATCTGGGCGTCGGACAGGTCGTGGACCATGTCCTTGGTCCGCGGGTCGCGGCCGAAGAAGTGCTCGCGGACGAAGGCGCCGTCGTTGGCCTTGTAGGTCTGGAAGTCGCCGTCGGGCGTGGTGTTCATCAGGTTGATGAGCGCGCCGTCGCGGTCCGCGTGCAGCAGCGAGTCCCACTCGCGGCCCCAGACCACCTTGATGACGTTCCAGCCCGCGCCGCGGAAGAACGACTCCAGCTCCTGGATGATCTTCCCGTTGCCGCGCACCGGCCCGTCGAGCCGCTGCAGGTTGCAGTTGACGACGAAGGTCAGGTTGTCCAGGCCCTCGGTCGCGGCGACGTGGATCATGCCGCGCGACTCCGGCTCGTCCATCTCGCCGTCGCCCAGGAACGCCCACACGTGCTGGTCGGAGGTGTCCTTGATGCTGCGGTCGCGCAGGTAGCGGTTGAACCGCGCCTGCATGATCGCGTTCATCGGGCCGAGGCCCATCGAGACGGTGGGGAACTCCCAGAAGTCCGGCATCAGCCGCGGGTGCGGGTACGACGGCAGGCCATGACCGGGGCCACCGTGCGACAGCTCCTGGCGGAACCCGTCGAGCCGGTCCTCGGTGAGGCGACCCTCCAGGTAGGCGCGGGCGTAGATGCCCGGGGAGGCGTGCCCCTGGATGTAGACCTGGTCCCCGCCGCCGGGGTGTTCCTTGCCGCGGAAGAAGTGGTTGAAGCCGACCTCGTACAGCGTCGCCGACGACGCGTAGCTCGAGATGTGGCCGCCCACCCCGATGCCGGGCCGCTGCGCGCGGTGCACCGTCATCGCCGCGTTCCAGCGGATCCAGCGACGGTAGGCCCGCTCGGCCTCCTCGTCGCCCGGGAACCACGGCTCGCGGTCGGTCGGGATCGTGTTCACGTAGTCGGTGCTCGTCAGTGCCGGCACCCCGACGTGGCGTTCACGGGCACGCTGCAGCATCCGCAGCATGAGGTAGCGGGCACGTTGCTGGCCCGCGGCGTCGAGCACCGCGTCGAAGGAGTCGAGCCACTCCGCAGTCTCCTCGGGATCGATGTCCGGGAGGTGCGAGGCGAGGCCGTCGCGGATCACGTGTACGCGTCCGGTTCGCTCGGAGCGGTTGTTCTGGCCGGTCAAGGGGTCTCCCTGGGTGGCGGTCATGCCATTCGTCATGCGTGCCCGTCGCCGTTGTCGGCACGCTCCTCATCCTGTCCGTACAGCCCCTATCGTGCCCCCCGCGGTGAGATCGGGGAACGGCGGTTGCGCACCGCTGTCCCCACGTGTTCGGATTCCGCATCCGAACACGGGCCGACATGGCCCACACACGACAACAAGGGGGCGCGCGCGTGATCGCCGCGGAAGATGCCGGACGTTCGTCCGACATCGCGGGCAAGCTCGGCATCGAGCCGGGCATGGTCGTCCAGGAACTGGGTTGGGACTCCGACGTCGACGAGGCGGTGCGCGACGCTGTCGAGGAACGCAGCGGCGACGAACTGCTCGACGAAGACGCCCAGGAGGTCATCGACGTCGTCCTGATGTGGTTCAGGGAGGGCGACGGCGACCTCGTCGACGCCCTCGTCGACGCCAGAGGGGCACTCGCCGACAACGGCGTGGTCTGGGTGCTCACACCCAGGACGGGCCGCCCGGGTCATCTCGAACCGAGCGAGATCGCCGAGGCCGCCCCGACGGCCGGCCTCGCCCAGACGTCCAACGTGAGCGTTGGCGACACGTGGGCAGGCGCCCGTCTCGCCTCGCCGAAACAGGGGAAGAAACGCTGATGCCTACGCCCGCGACCCCCGGCCAAGGGGGTCGCGGGCGCCGGGACACCGTCGGGTGGAATAGGCTCGGGAACACTGTCGCGCCCACAACCGAGGCGCGGCGTCGTCGACGTGCTTGGGAGAACCCTGATCATGGCGCTCGCGGTGGGCTCGCAGGCCCCCGACTTCACGCTCAAGGCCGACACCGGCGACGAGGTCACCCTCTCGTCGTTCCGGGGTGACAAGGCCGTACTGGTGGTCTTCTACCCGTTCGCCTTCTCCGGGGTCTGTACCGGCGAGCTCTGCTCGGTGCGCGACGACCTCGGGGCGTTCCAGAACGACGACGTCCAGGTCGTCGCCGTCTCGGTCGACCACACCTTCGCCCTCGCCGCCTGGGCGAAGGAGCAGAACTACACCTTCCCGCTGCTCGCCGACTTCTGGCCGCACGGCAAGGTGGCGCAGGACTACGGCGTCTTCAACGCCGACGCCGGCTTCGCCCTGCGCGGGACCTTCCTCGTCGACAAGGAGGGCGTCGTCCGCTTCGCCGAGGTCAACGGCCCCGGCGACGCGCGCGACCAGGACGGTTGGCGCAAGGCCATCGCGGCGCTCTGACGCCGCAGGCCGGCCTGGGATCCGGGCCGGCTCCCGGGCGCGTAGCTCAGCGGGAGAGCACTCGGCTTACACCCGAGCGGTCGCAGGTTCGAACCCTGCCGCGCCCACCACGTTTGACCAGCGGAAACAGCGGTCCGGACTTCCGGCCGGCGCGACGCGTGACACGAAATGTGACACAGGCAGGCCGTAGGCTAACTGTGTGGCGCGAAGACGGCCCGATCGGCAGCGCGTCGGTCTCGACGATCCGGCAGACAGTTCGTGCTGAAATCGGCGCGGCGATCCCGGTCGCGATCGCCTCTGTTGCGATGGGTGCACCCCACGGGGCCACCGACTGCGATGGCCCCCTGTGGTACGCGCAGAGGTGTCCGCTGTCGCCTTGGTCACGAGGTAGCGGCGACCACTACCGTCGCCTCCGCGGTCACGGCGACCCCGCCACCTCTCCGGCGGACGGCCAACTCCAGTTCCAGCCGCTGCATCCCGTTCTGGCCCGTGGTCGCCGACAGGACCCGACCCGAGCAGACCAGGACGTCACCGGGCCACACCTGCTCCGAGAAGCGGACCTTGATGCGCCGGACGCTCTCGGGGCCGTACAGGTCCGTGCAGTAGGTGCCGAGGTAGCCAGCCTGTAGCATGCCGACGCTGAACGCCCCCTCCATCCCGCCGGCCCGCGCGAACTCGTCGTCGTGGTGGATCGGGTTGAAGTCACCGCTGGCGCCCTGATAGCGCACGATGTCGGTGCGGCTCTGCCGGCCGACGTTCCACTCCGGGAGCACGGCAGAGACTTCGCGAGGTCCGGTCACGACGCCGCTCCCCGCTCGATCGTCGTCGCCCGGCTCTCAGCCACCACCACGCCGTCGGGGGCGAGATACCGAGTGAGGAGCACTATGAACGTCATGTTGCCGCCGCGGCGCCCCGCCTTCTCGGTCACGGACTCCACGGTCAGGCGCACCGTCAGCCGGTCCCCGGCGTGCGGCAGCCGACCGGGGAAGGAGAACTCCTGTCCGCCGTGCAGGACGCGCGGCAGGTTCAACCCCAGTCGCTGAACCAACGCATCCTCCCCCTCCGGTGCCCAGAACGACGAGGTCACCAGGAAGGTAGGCGGGATCGGTGCGTCGTCGCCGAAGTACCCCGGCGACCGGGATCCGGTCGCTCGCGCGAACTCGGCGACCTTGCCGCGCTCGATCACCATTTCGTACTCGCCGAGCACCGTGCCCACCAGTCGGGCCGCAGGGTGCTGGGACGCCGTCGGCGCGCTCACAGGATCAGCACCGCGGGCTCGCGCATGATCTTGCTGGCCGTCTCGCCGCGGTTGGCGATGGACTGACGCTGCACGTCCACTCCTGTCGGTGTCGGTAGACGGTGCGGTGGTTGGGCCACGTCCCGTGCGGGTCGGCGCCGGTGGGGCCGACCCGCAGCGCGCGTTCGAAGACGTCGATTGCGCCCGGCGCTCCGGCCAGGACGGTCTCCGCGGCATCTGCCATGAACCCTCACCGCCTCGGTTGTAGCTCGAACTGAACCAGGTTACCTCTGTTGCCGAAAGGCGGTGGCAGGGCCCCTGGTCCTTCGCTCCGATAGAGGCTACTCTTATCTGCGCAGCAGGTGCGATGGGCCGTGTCACAGGCTCACGTCCCAATCTCCCGCCCCCGCACGCTCAGGGGCCAAGGTGGAGCGGTCCCTGCACCGTCAGTCGTAGCTGGAGGACGTCCTGAACAACCTACGGGTGGCCGAGGAGCATGGCGGCGGCGCGACGCCGCCCTCGTGGTTCACCCGCGCAACGGAGACGCTGCCCGTTCCGGTTTGGCCCGAGGCCGACGGCGTGCAGTTGCGCCTTCGGACCTGGGGGCCCGAGGGCGCCGCGGGAGTCCTGGTCCACGGCGGAGGCGCCCGTTGCGGCTGGTCGCACCACGTCGCGTCACAGGTCCACTCGCACCGAGGCGTCGCGCTCGACCTGTCAGACACGGCGAGAGCGGTCCCCGAGCCAACCATGACGTCCGGGGCTGGGCCCGTGAGGTCGTCGCGGTCGCCGGGGAATCGCCGCTTGCGGCGCGCGGTCCGGCGGGGGTCTACCCGACCCTCTCCACGGCGGTCGCCCGGTTCCGACCCCTGCCGGCGCAGGCCAACGTCCGCCCTGACGTGACCGACCACATCGCACGCGGCTCCCGCCGCCGAGTCGACGGGGGATGGCCGTGGAAGCTCGGTGCCGGGGCCTTCGGCAGACCCCGCCCGCTGCTGCAGGACCCTCCCGCCGCAACTAGGGATCCCGCAGCCCTGTTCCGGTGCGAGGAAAGGCTGGTCACGCCCGAGACGGCAGCGGAGGCGGCAAGACCCCCTCCGGTCACATGTCGGTCGTCGACCTTCCCCGACGCCGGTCAGCACCGCATGCTCGACCAGCCGTTGGCGCCGGCGACCGGTCTGCGCACGTTGCTCGCTTCTGGCCGGCCGTCCCGACCCAGCCCGCCCTCCACTGGGGAAGCGGGGATGAACGTCGGGGTGCACGCCAGGCGACGAACTCGGACCAGGACGGCGAGTCGCCGTGCCGCCCCGGTTGCGCTCGTGACGTTCCAGACCGCTGGCAGCAAGGCCAGCGGCACAACGATGTTCAGAGAAGGATGACGTGGAGCGAATCTGTGAAGGCCGAGTGGCCATCGTCACGGGAGCCGGGCGGGGGCTGGGCCGCTCCCACGCCCTTGCGCTGGCCCAGCACGGCGCGCAGGTCGTGGTGAACGACCTGGGCGGGGAGCCCGACGGGACCGGTAGTGACCCTACTGTCGCGCGGCTCGTGGTCGACGAGATCCGGGCCGCTGGTGGCGAGGCGGTCGCCAGCGCACACGACGTGTCGGACTCCGCGAGCGCCCGGGAGATCGTCCGGCTCGCCGTCGACACGTTCGGTGGCCTCGACGTCTTGGTCAACAATGCCGGCATCCTTCGCGATCGCACGCTGGCGGGGATGACCGACGAGGATTGGGACACCGTGGTCCGGGTGCACCTCCGGGGCACGTTCGCGTGCTCGCGGGCGGCCGCCGTGTTCTGGCGGGACTGGGCCAAGAAGACCGGCGCCCCGGTCGACGGCCGGATCATCTGCACGACCTCGCCGAACGGCCTGTACGGCAGTTTCGGCCAGACCAACTACATCGCTGCGAAGGGCGCCATCGCGTCCTTCACGCTCGGTGCAGCCAAGGAGATGATCCGCTATGGGGTAACCGTGAACACCGTGGCGCCGGCCGCCACGACGCGGTTGACGGAGGGCCTCATGCCCGAAGAGCTCGTGGAGAAGTTCGCTCCTGCTTTCGTCTCTCCGATCGTGGTCTGGCTGGCGAGTCTGCAGAGCGCGGCGATCACAGGCCGGACGTTCGACGTCCGCGGCAACAGGATCGCTGTCGTGGAGTCGTGGCGCATCGGCTCCGAGATCCTGCACGACGAGCCCTGGGACCCGGCCGCGCTCGGTGACGTGGTCCCCGACCTCGTGGCTAAGGCCGCGCCCACCCCGAACGACAGCGGGTACGTCGACCCGGAGCAGAACTGAACCGCCCTGGGGTTGCCCGCAGACTCCGGGTCGGGCGGCGAACAACGTCGAGATCGCCTACACGCCGTTGCACAGCTCCTGGCTCAACCGGATCGAGCCGCAGTTCACCGCGCTGCACTGCTTCACCATCGACGGCACCGACCACCAGCCACATCGCGAGCAGGCGCTCATGATCCGCCGCTACATCGCCTGGCCGAACACCCACGCCACCGACCCCGCGCGAGGTGATCAAACGGGCCTCAACCATCACACGGGCGAAGGTTGCCTGGCCCGGCACTCGTGCGCCGGTGCCGAGCGCGCGCTACTGCCACCACGCGTCGAGGGCCTCGAGGTGGCGGCGCATGCGGTGGCGCGCGAGCGGCAGGTCGCCGGCGAGGATCGCCTCGGCGATTCCCTCGTGGACACGCAGGGCCGCATCAGCGGCCTCCTGAGTCTTCGGTCCCTCCTCGACGAGGTCGTCGGAGTGCCGGGCCCACACAGTGGTGATGATCCGGAGGAACAACGCGAGGACCGGGTTGCCGGACAGTTCCGCGATCTCCGTGTGGAAGTGGTGCGCCCGGCCGACCGTTGCCTCCGAGGCGACCGGGTCCACGGGCTTGATCGCCTCCCGCAGGCGCTCTCCCACCACTGTGTCCTCGTGCCGCCGCACGACCGACTCCAGGCAGCCGGACTCGATGACGTCCCGCACGGCCCGGAGGTCGGCTAGGCCGATCTCCTCGTAGTCGAGGTAGAGGGCCGTCGCCTGGATGCTCGCCGTGGCGTCGGGCACGGTGATGACCAGGCCGCCGCCAGGACCTCGGCGCATGTAGGCGACGGAGTGGTACTCCAGCAGTCGCACAGCCTCCCGTAGTACCGCGCGGCTGACGCCCATCCGCTCGAGCAGATCAGCCTCCGAGCCCACGACGTCACCCACGTGCGCACCTCTGGCGGCCATCTCACCCATGATGCGCCGGGCGACGGTCTCGGCGAGCTTCTGCTTGCCGTTGCCCGTGTCGTCGACGTCTGCGCGCTGGGTGCTGGCGATCGGTCGTTGACCGATGGACAGCATCCAGTCCCGCATGGCCTCGAGGTGGTGGACCGTGCGTTGTTCCGCCCTGCTCGTGTCCCCGGCGATGACGGAGTTCGCGATAGCCCGGTGCGCGAGGTGGGACGCCCGCTTGACCTCGGCGGCCTGCCCGCGCGACGCCCGTGACGGTCGGTACACATAGCGATTGGTCAGCTCGACCAGCACGTCGATGAACAGGCGGAGGGCGGGGTTCCTGCTCAGCTGGCCCAGGGTTTTGTGCAGCAGGTCGCTGCCACCCAGGTCGTCGGGGGATGCCTGGTCCTGCTCGAGCGTGGCGCGAAGGGCCTGGATGCCCTCCTCGTCCATCCGGTCGGCCGCCAGCCGAGCGGCCAGCGGTTCGAGGAGCAGGCGGACGGCGAGCAACTCCTCGACCTGCGCGCCGGTGTGCTCCAGGTAGATGACCATGGCGGCGGCGAGTGGCCCGGCCTGCGGCGCCTTCACGATCAGGCCACCGGAGGGGCCGCGGCGCATGGTGGCCACCTCGTGGTGTTCGACCAGGCGGATGGCCTCTCGGAGGACCGCGCGGCTGACCCCGTAGCGCTCCCGCAGGGCACTCTCGGAACCGAACACCGTGCCGACCTGCCACCCCGAGGCCAAGATGTCGGCCTCGATCCGGCTGGCCACCTGGCTGGCCAGCTTTCGCGCCGTCCCCTCGCCTGGTATTGCGATGGGACCTCTCAGCGCCGTGGGGTCACCGTCGGTCACGCCCGCGCCTCCGTTGGAGAGATCAATGGTCACCCCCAGTCTCCAGCACATCCGGTGCCGGGACATCACCAGGGGAGACACCTGGCCGGCCCGCGAGGACCTCCGGGCAGGTCGGTCGATGGGGATCGACTGGGTGCACTCTAGACCCCGGTGATTCCTGTGGCGGTGGAGCGATCTCGTGGCCGCGCCCGCCGGCCTGGCTGGCGGCGTTGCTGAAGGTGGGCATGGTGCTGGCGCCGGCGTGCTGGTCCTGCCGGGAGCTCCCGCCGCCCGTCATGTCCGGCTTCGAGGGTCGAACGGCCAGGACGGGCAATGCCGCGAGCCGGGCGAACGCCGCGGCAGATCGCAGGCCCAGGGCCAGCGCGCCGGCCGTTCCTCCGGTGCTCCCGACTCGTCATGACGAGTCCGAGTTGAGTATCCTGTATCTTGAAGCTGTCCTATAAGTCCGGAGCGCCGTGGAGAGTGTCGTGGACCGTGTACCACTCGTGGACTATCTGGTCCTGGACGATGAGCCGCATCTCGTGGCGCACGAGTGCAGGGGCTGTGGCGCTCGGTACTTCGACCGGCGGTGCGCGTGCGCCAACTGCAGCGGGCAGGAGTTCCGCGACGTCGAGGTCCAGCGGGTCGGCACGTTGCGGACCTTCACGATCGTGGCGTTCGCAGCCGAGGGTGTGAAGGTCCCGTACGTGGCAGGGGTCATCGACTGCGGCGGTACCGCCGTGCGGGGAAACGTGGTGAACGTGCCACCGGATCCGGACCAGGTGCGGTCGGGCATGAAGGTCCGGTTGACGACGGTCTCCGTCGGCGTGGATCCCACCGGCGTGGAGGCCGTTGGTTTCGGCTTCGAGCCGATCGACTGAAGGTAGAAGCATGGCGGAGAACGTCTGGATCCTCGGGATCCACATGACCAGGTTCGGGAAGTATCGGGACAAGGACGCCGTGGACCTCGGCGCCGAGTCGGCGTTGGCGGCGATGGCTGACGCCGGGGTGACGATGCAGGACATCGGCGTGCTGAGTGCGGGCAATCTCCTCGGGTCGGTGGGGTTCGGTCAGGCGCTCCAGAAGCAGATCGGCCAGACCGGGATCCCCGTCTACAACGTGGGCAACGCCTGCGCGACGGGGGCGACGGCGCTGCGCGTGGCGGTCATGGCGATCAAGGCGGGCGAGTGCGACATGGGCCTGGCCGTGGGGGTGGAGAAGCTCTCCGGCGCCGGGTTGCTGACCGGCAACGCACGGAAGGAGGAGGGCGGCCCCTGGGTCCGCGAGGGGCGATTCGGTGAGGTTGCCCCGCTCGATGGACTGATCGGCACCGAGACGATGCCGGGAATCTTCGCCCAGATCGGGATGGAGTACGCGCACCGCTACGGCGGTGCGGACTTCGAGCTGTTCGCACGGATCTCCGAGAAGAACCACGCGCACTCGACGCTGAACCCGAAAGCGGCGTACCAGAAGCGGATGTCGCTGGAGGAGATCATGAACGACGTCATGATCGCCTATCCGAACACCCGGGCGATGTGTTCGGCGAACTGCGACGGCGCGGCCGCGGCCGTCCTGGTCGGCGAAGGCAAGCTGCGCACGCTGTCTCAGGACCAGCAGCGTCGAGCGGTGAAGATCAGTGCGTCGGTGCTGACGAGCGACCCGTGGCGTGACGGCTGTCAGGTCCTTCCGGACATCAACACCCTGACCCGGCAGGCTGCGGAGACTGCCTACGAGCAGGCCGGCATCGGGCCGGAGGACCTGGACCTCGTCGAGTTGCACGACTGTTTCGCAAGTGCGGAGCTCGTGCACTACGACAACCTGGGCCTGTGCGAGCCAGGTGGAGCAGTGGAGTTCTTCAGGTCCGGGGCGCCCTGGCGTGGCGGGCGGCTGCCGGTGAACGTCTCCGGCGGCCTGCAGTCCAAAGGGCATCCGATCTCGGCCACCGGCATTGCGAACGTGTGGGAGGTCGCGACGCACCTACGCGGCGAGGCGGGGCCCCGTCAGATCGAGGGAGCAAGGGTCGGCCTCGCCCACGTCATCGGTCTGGGTTCGGCCTGCGGCGTGCACATCCTGGAGAAGGCCGCCGTCTGACCGGCCGTCTCGGGCCGCTACCTGGGGGTCCGCGGCGAAGGGGCGAAGGGACGAGGGGATCGTCGCGGACACATCCGGGTACCGGTCCGGGTGGCGCCCGGTCGGGATCGCGTAGGCGGCTCCCCGCCCGGGGGAGGCGCATCGCGACCTGTCGGGGGTCGGCGACGCGCGTGACGGCGGAATCGATCCGGTCGGACCCTGTCCGGTGCCGGCGCCGTCGACCCTGCCGAACGCGCTCGCGATCCCGGGGGACGTCGGCGAGTGCGTCGGACGCTTCCCCGGGCCCGGCGTCGGCTTCGTCTGCGTGGTCGAGACGGCGCGCCGGCCCGACGTTTCGGTGTTAGATAGAACCTAGCTAACTATTATGTATCTGTCGGTCGTGCCTCCGAGGCCGCTCCTCGCGCACTCGCAGGCGGGTCCTGGCGACGAGTGATGTCCTACGAGAGAGGGTCCCGCGATGACCGAACCCACAGCGCTGCCGTCGTACCCGGAGACCGCGCTGATCTTCGGGGGGAGTCGTGGCATGGGCGCAGCGACGGCTCTGCGCCTCGCCGCGCGTGGCACCCGGGTTGCCATCGGCTACGTCGCGAACGAGGAGGCGGCCCGCAAGACGGCCGAGGCCGTGGCGGCCGTCGGTCCGGAGCCCGTCCTCGTCCGGGGAGACGTGGCTCGAGCCGCGGTCGAGATGGTCGAGACGGCGCGAGAGGCCCTGGGGCGGATCGACTCCATGGTCTTCACAGCGGTGCCTGTCATGGTCGGGCGAGTGCTCGAGACGACCCGAGAGCAGTACCAGCGCGCGTTCGACGTGCACTATTGGGGCACCTTGGAGGCGGTGCGGGCGGGGCTGCCCGACCTCCAGGACGCGAAGGGTTCCGTCGTGACGGTGTCGGCCATGGGCGCGTTCCGCTACGCCCGCTACTACGGGATCCTGGGCCCGGCCAAGGCGGCGCTCGATGCGCTGGTGATCTACCTCGGCGCCGAGCTGGGGCCGAAGGGGATCCGGGTCAACGGGGTGTCCCCGCAGCTGGTCGCCGGGGACGCCGACCACGCCGACCACAGCACGGGCTCGGGGGTGACCGGGCGCGAGACGGTGACCGTCGAGATCGAGGCACTCGACGAGATCATCGACACGGTCCGCAAGCGCACTCCACTGCGCCGCCTGGCGACCCGGGACGAGCTGGCATCCGTCGTTGTCAGCCTGCTGTCGAGCGACTACCGCTACGTGACGGGGCAGGTCATCCAGGTCGACGGCGGCTACGGTCTGCTGGCCTGATGCTCGGGACGTGGGCGGAGGGGCGAGGGCATCGCGGGTAGCGGCGGACAGGTCGAGCGGTAGGTCCGTACCCCGCGCCTGAAGGTTCGCCGACTCCGTCCGGGCAGGCGTCGAGCTGCATGGTCGAGGGCGTCGATCGCGGGCGGACGACCACGCGAGAACCCGGGCGCGTGCGGTGTCCTGGTGGTCAGCCGGTTCAGCGATGACCGCGACGATCCGCCGCGACCGCAGGTGCCCGCGGATCGCCTGCGCGCGTCGCGCGGGGGACCTTCGCCTGACTCCGGGAATGGGCCGTCGGCCACGCCACCACAGGCGTCCCGGGCACGAACTTTGCACAACATGGTACATGTGGTTAACTAGGTTGAGGCGTAGCAGAGAAGCCGCGAATGCCGTGCCGGACGGGTGGTCCGCCTCGAGGGTCGCCCGGTCCGACGTAGCGGCAGGTCGGTCTCGTCCGCTGCCGACCGTGCGGTGAGGCGCGGGCCAGAACCTGGAGGGCAGAGCGATGAGCATGGACCGGCGGTTTGGTTCCGGGACCGCGCGCGCCGGCACCGATGCGTGCTCGGCCGGCCGAACCGAGGTCTGAGGAATGGTCGAGCAGGACGAGCTGGAACGCTTCGAGGCCGACGCCGAGACGTTCCTCAGCGCCCACGTTCCGCTGCGGAAGTCCGGCGCCGAATGGAGTGTGGGCTCCGACGCGGTCTCCTCGCTCACCGACGCCACACTCGAGGAGGCGCGGGCCGAGGTGCGGGTGGCCAAGGCCTGGCGGGCCCTCGAGTTCGACGCCGGCTTCGGGTGGATCACCGGTCCGGTCGAATGGGGCGGCCGTGGACTCGACAACGAGTTCCAGTGGTCCTACTGGAAGGTGCGTTCTCGCTACGAGGTGCCCGACGAGAACCCGCTCGTTCTCGCGCTCGGGATGGTCGGGCCCACCGTGCTGGCGCACGGCCGGGACTCCCTGCGTCGGGAGATGGTCACCCGGATCTTCCGGGGCGAGATCGCGGCATGTCAGCTCTTCAGCGAGCCGGGGGCCGGGTCCGACCTCGCGGCGGTGCAGACGAGGGCCGTGCCCGTCGAGGGCGGCTGGAAGCTCAACGGCCAGAAGGTGTGGACCTCCGGCGCCCACGTGAGCGACGTCGGTGAGGTGCTCGCCCGCACCGATCCGGAGGCACCGAAGCACCGCGGGATCACCGCGTTCCTGATCGACATGCTGTCCCCCGGCGTGGAAATCCGACCGTTGCGCCAGATGACGGGCGGTGCGCACTTCAACGAGGTCTTCCTCAACGACGTCTTCGTGCCGGACGATCGCCGTCTCGGCGAGGTCAACGCGGGCTGGGCGGTCGCGGTCACAACGCTGCTGAACGAACGGGCCAACCTGGGCTCCGGTGGCGCCGACAGCCTGCTCCGCCACGTGCGACTGCTGATCGCGCTGGCCCGTCGTCGAGGGCGGGCCGGCGACCCGGTCGTCCAGCAACGGATCGCCGAGCTGTACGAGCAGGTCACGGCGTCCGAGCTCGTGGGTGAGCGCGCGTTGGCGCAGGTACGCGCAGGGCGGGAGCCGGGCCCGGAGCTGTCGGTGTCGAAGCTGCTGCGCAGCGACTCCATGAAGCGGCTCAACGATCTGGCGTCCTTGCTGCTCGGGAGCGATCTGATCGCCGACAGCGGCGAGTGGGGCACGTTCGCATGGGCAAAGCACCTGCTCGGCACGCCGGGTGCCGCTCTCGCGGGCGGCACCGACGAGGTCCAGCGCAACATCATCGCCGAGCGCGTCCTAGGCCTGCCCCGGTAGTCGCACACGCGGCGATGCGTCCGGCGGCCGCCGATGTCTCGACCGATAGGAGACCGTTGATGTCCGCACCGGCCCACCGGGCGCTCGTCGATCCGGGACGCCCCGCCATCGTCGGGGCCGGTTCGAGTCGTCAGCCCACCTGCGGCCAGCTCGACGAGCGGAGCCGTGCCCTGGCCGCCTGGTTTGCCGAGGTGGGTCTCCGTCACGGCGACCACATCGCACTCGTCCTGCCCGACCGAGTCGACTACCTCGTCGCGGCGTGGGCGGCACGGCGCGCGGGCCTGCACTACACGCCGGTCGACATGCACCTGACCGCCACCGAGCTCCGCTACGTGATCGAGGAGTGCGGCGCCGCCGTCGTCGTCGGCTCCGCAGGTCTGATCGCCCTGTTCGACGTCTCCACGGGTCGTGTGCTGTGGTGGACCTTCGACGACCCGGCGACCACGGGCTGGGAACGACCGACGGGAGCCGCCTGCGGGGACCTCGAGCCCGGAGCTCGAAGGGTGTGATGGTCCACCCGTCCGGCACCATCGGCCGGCCGGCCGGGTCACGTCGACAGCAGCTCGCGCGAGCGTCTCGCGCAGCGCCGGCGTCCGCGTAGGTGCGGGGGCGATCTCGATTAGCTGCTGGCGGCAACGCTGCTGCAGCCACGGTCGCCCAACGAGACCGCCTCCACCGTCGCCGGCGATCTGAACCTCGATGTGGCGGCCCCCGGATCGGCGGCTGCTCGATGTAGACGGTGCAGCTCCCGAACGCGGCCCGTGCCTCCGACGCACGGCCGTCCGCGGCCCGGCGAGCTGGCTTCGGCCAGGGCCGCATGTCGGCCGCGGCCTGCCGTTGCCTCGACCATCACCGCGGCGTCGGGGCCGAGATTCGCCGGTCCACCGGCACCGCGACACCCACGGACTCGGCACGGGCGTGTGCGCGCACCTGGTCAGACGAACGTCAGGGCCGGCATCAGCGCAGCGCCGGGCCGGCCCGGCACTCTCGGAGAGAGAATCCGTAACCGGGGTGGATGGCGTCCACGCCGGCCGAGGCCGCCGCCCCGACGGACGGCGGCCCATCGAGATGGGCGGCGGGCCCGGCACCTGGCAGGTGCACCACGTCGTCGGCCCGGCGTGCGTGCAGGGAGCCGGCGTCGTTCGCGAGACCGAGCTGCCGAGCGCGCAGCGGCAACCCGCCGGCCGCCCGATCAGCTGTGGCGTTCGTGCTCCGCGGTCGGCGCAGGCTTCGGTGCAGGGTCCGCCGGATCGGGGGGATCCGGGACAAGCGCGATCCACTACGAGCGGGAACCGGCCGGCCCCGGGCGATGGCTCGTGGCGGACCCCCGCGCCGGTCGGCACGGCGAACCGCATCTGCTGAGTCCTCGTGTCGTCGTGTCGGAGGGTCCCCGACAAATGCCGGAGCAGGGGATCGCCGACCGGGCCGGCACCGGACGTCGGTGCGACCGGAGTTACCCCCATGGTCGGGGGCCCCTCCGGTCGCCCGGTGTCAGCAGGGCATCAGGTCCAACGGAACAGCCGCATGGCGTTGCCCGAGGCCATCGCCTCGACCTCGTCCTGGGGGACGCCCGCGAACAGCTTCTCCACCTGCGGCTGGGTGTTCGGGTAGGTGGTCTCGGCGTGCGGGAAGTCGGTCTCGAACGTGATGCGGTCGATGCCGACCCGGTGCCGGAGTTCGACCGCCACCGGCTCCACCACCATGCAGGCGGTGAAGTTGCGCTGGAAGATCTCCGTCGGCGTGTGCTCGATCCTCGCCCCGTCGTCCCACCGGGTGTGGATCTCGAGCATGCGGTCCGCGCGCTCGAGCAGCGCCGGGACCCAGGAGATGCCGCCCTCGGACAGGACGAACTGGATCTTGGGGAACTTGCGCAGGATCGGGCTGAACAGGAGGTTGATGAAGCAGGATGCCGCGTTGGCCTGAACGAGGATGATCGCCGCGCTCCACGGGATCTCCGGCGAGGGAAACGTCAGCTGGCCGCTCGTGGCGACGTGCATGCAGACGACCGTGTCGGTCTCCTCGATCGCCCGCCACATCGGGTCCCACGACTCGGAGAAGAAGGACGGGAGGCCGAGTGGGACCGGGTTCTCCGGCAGGGACACCGCGCGGCCACCGCGGGCGGCGTTGGTACGGATCTCCTGGGCTGCCCGCTCCGGATCCCACAGCGACACCAGCGTCATGGGGACGTAGAAGCTGGGTTCCGCCGCGCACCACTCGTCGAACACGAAGTCGTTCCAGGCGCCGACGCACTCGCCGGCGAGTTCCTTGTCCTTGAAGTCCAGGAACAGGGTGCCGGAGAACTTGGGCAGCGTCGGGAAGCAGATGCTCCCGATGAGGCCGTCCTTTCGCAGCACCTCTGCGCGGGCGCTGGCGTCGTAGTACTCCGGCAGGAGGTCCTCGCGGCGGAGGGGCTGCTCCTGCATGCCCATGGGCGCGTCGTCCTGGCGGCCGCCGACGAACTCGTTCCGCAACGGCATGCTCACCTGGCGGTCCTCGACCAGCCACTTGAGCCCGTCCTCGTCCTCGATCAGCCGGGGACAGACGTCCTGGTACTTCGCCGGGAGCCGGGTCTGCCACAGCTCCGGCGGCTCGAGCAGGTGGTCGTCGGTGCTGAACAGCTTGATCATGATGACTCCCGTGGTGTCTGCACAGTGGGTCGAGCCCACAGCATAGGGACGAATTGAGGCGCCTTAAAGGGCATTCGCGGTCCGATCTGATCGGTGACCTGACGCTACGTGCGAGGGCTCTGCGTCCGACGGAGACGACGATCGGCCCCTTGCGTCGGTTCAGGTGAGGGAGGCGGCGCCTGTCGGTGGTAGGTCACTCCGCTCGGGCGGCCCGGCACGTCGATCACGGTGAACGCTCACGAGTGCGGGTGAATAGAGGAGATCTATTCACCCGACTCAGCGACCGTTGCGGGTCATGTCGGGCTCGCGAAACGGCTGGTCCGTTCGAGGAAGTCGGGTGAGGCGACGAGGTCGACCTGGAGCCGCAGACAGGCTTCGAGGTGCCCGGGCAGCCGCTCGCGCAGTTCGGCGCGACTGAGCTCCACGTAGCCGGTGAGCGTGGCCCGGGGGAGCCGTCCGAGTCGGTCGGCGTCGACATGTGCAGCACTCAGCGCACCGCCGGAGGAGGCCACGGCGAGACCGAGCCGCTCGGCCCCGCTGGGCGTCATGCGCTCCGACGAGCCGAGCGTGGTCCACAAGGCACCGGGGGCCACGTGTTGCATGAGGGAGACGCCGCCGGTCCCCGGGATGAGGCCCAGCGCGGCCCAGCCCTGGGCGAGCCAGCCGTTCGGGCCGATGATGCGGTGGTCGCAGGCCAGCGCCACATCGAGGCCGATGCCGATGGCGGGACCGTCGATGGCAGCGATCGTCGGCACGGGCAGGCCGACGAGCGTGGTGATGAGCTTCTGGAAGACGCCGTAGATGTTGTCGCGGACGACGGCGGGGCCGCGGGCGGCGAGCTCGCGCAGCGCGGTGAGGTCGCCGCCCGCGCTGAAAGCGCCGTTCCCGGTCAGGATGACGACCTTGACGTCCGGGTCGTGACCGACCTCGACAAGGGCGTCGGTGAGCTCTCGGCCCTGGGGAGGGCCGAGAACGTTGCGCTTCTGTGGCCAGTCGAGCGTGACGACCGCCGCGGGACCTTGCCGTGAGATCCGTACTGGCACGAGTCCTCCTGATGTCGACGTGTGGTCGGGTGGGGCGTGCGGTAACGCACGTCGCGAGCTCTTCGATGCCTTCGACGGGGCGTGCATGCGGCCGGCCGTGAGGTGATCGCCCGCGCGACGAGCCCACCTGCACCACGGCCCGGCGACGCCCGCCGACGACGCCGGAGCCGGGACCGGGTAGGCGGCTGCCCGTCTCCCGGTGCCGGATGGTGACACTTCCGTGGTTCCCCCCCCGCGACTCGGCGCGAGGGGAACCTCCTCCGCCGCCGAGCGCGCTCAAGGGGCCCGTTGTTCATGACACGAGCGGGAGATTAGCGTACTCATCCCGTTTCTGCGTAGACGATCTCAGTAGGTTTGCCTCCGGGGATCCGGGCGGGTGCGGGTCGCAGCGGCGCCCGGTGGCGTGACGACCATCCGTCGAGTGCAAGCGCTCCGCGCGCGCGCTCACCCGAACTTGCCTGGTGACAGTGGGTTTCTCGACGAGGGCGGGGCGGCTGGTCAGCGGCAGAAGGGCGTCGGCGGCCGGCCCCGCAGCGCCGTGTGATACATGGCCGAGCATTGATCGTTTGACAGGGCAGTGACCTAATAGGTACACTTATTCCGGTTGTGACGGCGGCGGCGTCGTGCGCCGAGTTGCGCCACCGGGCGGTACACGCTCGAAGAGCTGAAAGAGGGTTCCGCGCGCACGCCGCGGGCGAAACGATCCGCGGCCTCGTCGTCCAGGTGGATCGGGCTTCGCCGACGTCACCGTCGAGCCCCGAGGCGAGGAGCCGGCCTCGGCGCCCTACCGCAGCCGGCCACGGCGTTCGAGGACGGTCGTGGAGCTCACCGAGGTGTCGCGATGGCGCGGCGCCCGACAAAGTCTGGGAGGAGTGCGCCTGTGACAACTGACATGACCGGTCGCCGCGAGGAGGTCGTGGCTCACTTCCGGCCTGGCTCCGGGGCCGTGGCACGCTCGGCGGACGCCGCCGGGCGGGTGGTCTCCGCCGGGTGGCGACTGTCGTGGGACCGGGGTGACCGGTCGTGACGTCACCGCTGTCGATCGGCCGCCACCGCCTTCTCTCCGTGAAGGACGGGGCCTTCCGCATGCCGCGCAACTTCCTCGGTGACGGCCGCGAGCACCCCGAACTCCTCTCCGACGACGGCAAGGTGTGGCTGCCGATCGGCGCCTTCCTCATGCCGGGCGACGAGCCGCTGCTCATCGACGCGGGGCTGGCCCACGGATTCCCCAAGCCCGAGATCATGACCGGGGGCGCGCTGCTCGACGAGCTGGCCACCCTGGGGACTCATCCGGAGGACGTGCGGCACCTGGCCCTCAGCCACCTGCACCCCGACCATGTCGGCTGGGTGGCCACCAAGCGCGGCGGCGTGACCTTCCCGAACGCCCAGGTGTACATCGCCCAGGGCGACTGGGACCACTTCATCGACGCAGCCAACTACGGACCGCCACCCTGGGTTCGGCAGGCGCTCTGCGACTTGGCCGAGCGGGGGCGGGTCACGATGATCGAGGGGGAGCGGCAGATCGTTCCGGGCCTGACCGCGCTGCCCGCCCCGGGACACACCCCCGGCCACACCGTCTTCGTGGTCCACGACGGACGCGAGCGAGCCATGCTGCTCGGGGACGCGATCTATTGCCCTCAGCAGCTCACCGCAGTGGACTGGAGCGCGGCCACCGACGTGGATCCGCTGCTGGCCCGGCAGACCCGCGAGTGGCTGTGGCGGGAGATCGACAGCTCGGGAGCCGCCGCGGTGGGCCCCCACTTCCCCGGACTGCAGGCGGGTCGGGTGCTCGGCCGCAGGTGGCAGGCGGTACCGCATGCCTGACCAGACGACCGGGACCGCAACGCCGACGGTCGCCGGCGTCCACGCCCGCGAGCACCATGAGGCGGAGATGTTCTGCGGGTTCGGCCGCCACGGAGAGACCGGCGGCGCGTCGGCGGCGAGGTCGCGGTGGAACTGATCGCCGGCCGGCGGGCACGTTGTCGCGACGGGTGGCCCGGCGCGACCACTGCAGCCCACGGTGACGAGTCGTCTCGTCGCGACCGTCACGCAGCAGGTTGCCCGGGCACGGCCCCCGACGACGGCCCGGGCCGTGCCGAAGCGGGGCCGTTCGCGGGCCGGAGTCGTCCGCGCGCCCATTGTGGACCCGATCACCTGGAGGCGCTGTGCGCACGTTGCTAGAAGGAGTCCGGGTCCTGGATTCAGGGATCCTCCTGGGCGGCTCGACAGGGATGCATCTCGCGGACCTGGGCGCGGACGTCATCAAGATCGAATCACCCACGGTGGGCGACTACTTGCGGGACTTCCTCGGGCAGGTCACACCGCATCACAGCCCCGCATTCATGGAGTGCAACAGGAACAAGCGCAGCGTTGCGCTGAACCTGAAGCAGGAGAGGGGCCGGGAGGTCTTCTACGAGCTCCTCGCGACCGCCGACGTCTTCATCGACGGCTTCGTCGCCGGACAGGCGGAGAAGCTGGGGATCGGCTACGAGGCTCAGCGGCGGGCGAAACCGGACATCGTCTACCTCCAGTTCACCGGGTTCGGCTCCAACGGCCCGTACGCGACCGTCCCGACGCACGGCCTCCTCATGAACGCGCTCGCCGGTGCGATCCCGGTGGCCGTGGACGAGCGTGGATGGGTGGTGGACGCGCCGAACGAGGACGTGTGGGAGGGGACGACGAGCGGTGGCGACGCCAGCGCGTCGGCGGCCGCCTATGCCGCCATGTACATCCTCGCCGCGCTCGTGCACCGGGCCCGCACCGGTGATGGATGTCGTCTCGATGCGGCGGGATCGGATGCGGTGATCGCCGCCGGCCACGTCGCGGCAGTGACCAACCTGAACTTCGAACGGATCGCCGATCGGGGTCAGCTGGAGGGGACGAAGCTGATCGATCCCGACCTGACGTCCAAGTACACGCACTATCGCACCAAGGACGATCGCGTCGTCCTGTTCGCGGGTATCGAGCACAAGTTCTGGGACAACTTCTGCCGAGCCGTGGCCCGGGAGGACCTGTTGGTGCACAAGGACTCGTCGCGTCCCGCCGACTGGGGCCTGGTGCCGGGTCTCCGCCAGGAGGTCAGTGACATCTTCGCCTCGAGGACCCTCGACGAGTGGATGGACCTCGCAGTCAGCCACGACATCCCGATGGGGCCCACGAACCGCATCACGGACCTGTTGTCGGACGCGCAGCTCCGGGCCCGCGAGATCCTGGTCGAGTCGGAGCACCCCGGCGCGGGACCGTTCACCTTCGTGGGGTCGCCGGTGATGGTGCAGGGGCAGCCCTTCGAGATCCTGCGACACTCGCCGGAGCGGGGCCAACAGACCGAAGAGATTCTGGGCGAGCTCGGCTACGAGAGCCGGCAGATCCAGGAACTACGCGACGGCGGCACCATCTGACGCAGCGCGGAGTGTCGCGCGGCGAGCGGTGCGGCGTGCACCGGCTCGCACCAACGGCTCGCGCAGCCGGTCCTCCGTCGCGCCGCTACCGGGTTCCGAGGCCGGATTTCCGAGAGCCACGGCCGGCCTGCGTCCTGCGCGGGATCCGGAAAGTCCGTCAGTAGTTTACCAGGTTGACCTGATACGTTCGGTTCGGTGACGCTCATCCCGTGGCGCTGCAGCTCGGTTCGGCTGCCAGACGCGCGCCCGAGCGCAAACTCGGACCCTGGAAGAAAGACTTGCTGCAGTGACATCTGAACGAAGGCGGAACGTCCTCGTGGCCGGGGTGTATGCGACCCGGCAGGCGCGCTCCCTCGCGCCGGCGACGTCGCTCGAGCTGATCCTGGAGGCGGTCCGAGGCGCTGTCGCCGATGCCGGACTGGAGCTCGGTGACGTCGACGGGGTCGCGGTGGACTGGCCGGGGCCAGGGGGGCTGGTCGGCGACTGCGCTTCCTGGGCGCCGGTGATCGGTCACGAACTCGCGTGGGTCGGCTCCGCGCAGCTGGACAACGCAGGAGCCCGCGGAGTCCTCAAGGCGGCAGCGGCGATCCAAGCCGGCCTGTGCGATGTCGCCGTCGTCGGAGGCGGTCAGTCGGGGGCCTACACCTCGAACGTCGATCCGGGGGCGGTCACGGAGTTCGTGACGTGGACCGGGGCCTCCGTCATGGCGCAGTTCGCGTTGGTGGCCCAGCGGCACATGCACGAGTTCGGAACAACTCCCGAGCAGCTCGCGACGGTTGCTGCGACCATCCGCAACAACGGGTCGGTCAACCCCGAAGCGATCATGTTCGAACGTGGGCCGTACGCGGTGAGGGATGTCCTGGCCTCTCGCTTCGTCGCCGAACCGCTGCATCTCCTCGACTGCTGTCTGGTGGGGGAGGGCGCGGCTGCAGTCGTGCTCGTGGCCGCGGACCGGCGGCCGGACCTGCGTCAACCAGCTGTGGAGCTGCTCGGCGGAGGGATGGGGTTCGGAGACGGAGGTTATGTCGCGCCGCCCAGCCTGACGAAAGCGCGCGAGGTCGGCACGAGTGCAGCGCGCCGGATGTTCGGGCTCGCGGGCGTCCGGCCGTCGGACGTCGACGTGTTCTGCTTGTACGACGCCACGTCGTTCGAAGTGATCCACCATCTCGAGACGCTCGGTGTCTGCGAGTTCGGGGAGGGCGGCCCGTTCGTCGAGAGTGGCGCGATCGGCCGCGACGGCTCGGCCCCGGTCAACCCGGACGGTGGATGCCTGGCCTTCGCCTGGAACGGCACGCAGCAGATGACCCTGAAGGTCATCGAGTGCATCCGGCAGTTGCGGGGGACCGCGGTCAACCCGGTCGACCGCGACGTCGACGTCGCCGTGGCGACGAACGCCGGATCGGGCGCGAACCACATCGAGATGGCGGTGTTCGGGAAGTGAGCGAGCAGGCGAACGCTGTGACCGCGCCGTTCTGGGCCGCTCTGTCCGCGGGCGTCCTCACCGTGCCCACCTGCGACGAGTGTGGACGCACCTTCTTCCCTCCGGTCATCGTGTGCACGCACTGCGCCGGGTCGTGGAAGTGGGGTGAGGCGACCGGGAGGGGAGTGGTCTACAGCTTCAGCGTCGTGCACCGCCACGACGCGCTTCCGACGCCGTGGGTCCTGGCCGTGGTTCGCCTCGAATGCGGGCCGCTCTTCCTGACGCGGCTGGTCGGCATCGAGCCCGGCGCGGTAGAGGTCGGCCTGGAGGTTGTTCTGCAGCCGACGAGTGACGGCGACGGCACGCTCGTCCCGACCTTCGGCCCTGCGACTCCGGAGGTCGTCTCCCGATGACGGGCCGAGCCACGTCCGACCCACTGAGCTCGCCCTTCGCCGACCGACGGGTCATCGACCTGTCCGAGGGCATCGCCGGTGGATACTGCACCAAGTTGCTCGCCGACGCCGGTGCCGAAGTGATCAAGGTCGAGACCGGTACCGGGGACTTCCTGCGGCATCGGAACCACGGACGCGATTACGCGGGCGACTCACCGCTCTTCCGGTTGCTCGCCGCGTCGAAGTCGAGCGTCCTGGTGGATCCGCAGCTACCCACGGACGTCGAGTTCGTGAGGTCGCTGATCGCTGCCGCGGACGTCGTGGTGTGGTCCTCGGACTCGGCGCTGGCGAAGGTGGAGGCCCTGCATCCGGAGACGATCCGCGCCGGGTTCCCGGCGACGTCGGTGGTGGCGATCAGTCCGTTCGGCCTGCACGGTCCCTGGGCGCACCGGGCAGCGACGGATCTGACCATCCAGGCATGGGCGGGCGGGCTCGGGCAGCGCGGGAACCCGGGGCAGCCCCCGGTCGCGGTCGGCGGAGAGGTCGACGCGTGGTCCGCGGGCACCTACGCCGCCTCCGCGGCGCTCGCCACGCTCCTCGGGGGCGACCCGTTCGGTGCCCTGATCGACGTCTCGATCCTGGAGACCAGTGCGACGACGCATGCCCTGCATCCGGTCACCTATCGCTCGATGGCGGGCAAGCCGTTCCAGTCGGTTCCCTACGTCAACATCCCGGGCATCGAGCGGACGAAGGACGGCCTCGTCGGGTTTATGATCATCACCGGGCAGCAGTGGCAGGACTTCTGTGTCCTCGTCGAGCGGTTCGACTGGCTCGAGGACGAGTCCTTGATGTACTTGACCAAGCGCAACGCGCGCGCGGACGAGGTGCATGCGGGCATCGAGGCGTGGTGCGCGGCGCGTACGACCGATGAGATCGTCGAGCTGGCCTCGACGTTGCGCATCCCGGTAGCGCCGATCGGCAACGGCCAGACGGTGACGACGATCGAGCACTTCTCGGCGATCAATGCGTTCGTGCGCAGTGCGGACGGCACGTTCGTCCAGCCGAGCCGGAGTTTTCGCATCGATGGTGATTCGGCATACGAACCGGGGCCGGCGCCGCGCCTCGGTCAGCACACGGAGCAGGTGCGCGCGGCGGAGACGACACCTCGGACGACGGGGGACGCGGAGCCGCACGCGCCGTCGCTGCCTTTCGAGGGTCTCCGTGTCGCCGATCTGACGCAGTTCTGGGCGGGGCCGTCCATGTCTCACTTCCTGGGGATGCTCGGGGCCGAGGTCATTCACCTGGAATCGACCCGCCGGCCCGACCAGATCCGCAACAACTCGGTCCGCGCACTGACGGAGGCCGATTGGTGGGAATGGTCGCCGATGTATCAGGGACTGAACACCAACAAGCTCGACGTGACCCTCGACATTTCAAGCGCCCGGGGCCGCGAACTCGCGCTGAAATTGTTTGCGCAGTGCGACGTCCTGGTGGAGAACTTCAGCCCGCGTGTTCTGGACAATCTGGATCTGACGTTCGAGGACTTGCACGAGGTCAACCCTCGTCTCATCGTCGTACGGATGCCCGGGTTCGGATTGTCCGGCCCATGGCGTGACTTCACCGGTTATGCCCAGACCTTGGAACAGGCCTCGGGCATGGCATGGCTGACGGGACATCCGGATTCTCCGCCCATCGTGCCGAATGGTCTGTGTGATCCCCTGTCGGGTGCGCACGCCGTGGTCGGTCTGATCGAGGCGTTGGTACGCCGCCGCAAGACGGGCCTGGGCGGCCTGGTCGAGGCCCCTATGATCCTGATGGCGCTGAACCTCGCCGCCGAACAGGTGGCGGAGTACACCGCCCACGGACATCTCCTTCGCCGGACCGGGAACACGAGCTCCGTCATCGCGCCGCAGAACCTGTACCTCGCGGCTGACGAGGAGGACGGCACACGCCGCCGGTGGGTGGCCATCGCGGTCTCCGACGACGCACAGTGGACGTCGCTGTGCCGCGTCCTCGACCGGCCGGACTGGCTGGAGGATGCGCGTTTCCACACGGCGGGCGGCCGTTGCGCGCATCAGCCCGAGCTGGACGAGGCCCTCGCAGCCTGGTGCGCGATGCGCGCGAGCGATGACATCGTCGGCACGTTGTGGGAAAGCGACGTCCCCGTGGCCAAGGTGCTGATGCCCCACGAGCTGGACGACATCCCCCAACTGGACGCGCGGCGCTTCTGGCAGGACCTCGACCACCCGCTGGTGGGGCGCATCAAGGTCGGTGGACATCCGGCAGCAATGTCGAACGTGCCACTGCCGCTCCACCGTTCGCCTGCGCCGATGCTCGGACAGCACAACGAGCAGGTCCTGTGTGGCCTGCTCGGGATCAGTGAGGCCGAGTTCGCCGCGCTGGAGGACGGCGGGCTGGTCGGGACGATTCCGGCGGGTGCCACGATCCAGTGGTAGCGGCCGCGAGGTGATTCGCCTGTCGTCCGATCACGGGCCTGGCCGCACGTCCGACCGTGCGAGGACGTCGCTGTGCCTCTGCTGACACGACGGCCCGCCCACGAGATGTTGCACCTCGCAGGCGGGCCCTCGCAGGTGGAATGGTCGAGGCGCCGTCCTACCCCGTCATCCAGTCACCTGTCACCCGGTTGCGCCTTGTCGTCCGGGTGATGCGGTGGCCGGGCCTCGTGCCCGCCGAGGGTGGGGTCGTCGTAGAAGGCGGTCATCGATACGATCCTGTCGTCGCGGATGACGTACTTCTCCAGGACCGCGACGTCGACCGCGGTGCTCTCACCGGTCGGGACAAGGCTCATTCGTACCTCGAGGACGGCGATGTCGTCGTCGGCATAGAGCCCGACCGTCTCTGCGGAGCGAACGGACCATGCGGCCGCCTGTGCGGCAATGAGCTCGTCCATTCCTGACAAGCCGACCCAGGTGCTCGGGTACGGTAGGGCCGACGGATAATTGAATGTGACGGCCTCGACGTCCACCAGCTTTTCCAGGGCGGCGCGATCGCGTGCCCTTCTCGCCTTGATGTAGTCCTCGACAACCTTGCGACTCTGTTCCCGTGTGTTGCTCACGCCTGAACCGTATCGCGGAATGCGCGTGCTGAGCGGCTTCTCGGCGCACTTCGAGGAATGAATCGCCTCGCCCCTCTCACAATGCGTTCCGCAGCATCGCGTCGACTTCGCGTTCGATGAAGTCGAACCCGGCTGCACTTCCGGGTAGCACTCCGACCATCGACAAGAACGAATGCATCTGCCCCTCGAACCGTCGATGAGTGACACGGACCCCTGCGTCACGCAGCCGGTCGGCGTAGGCCTCGCCCTCCTCCGCCAGCACGTCGTGTTCCGCGGTGATCACCACCGTCGGCGGGAGACCGCTCAGGTCGGGTGCCCGCCCAGGTGAAGCCTCGGAATCGCGGCGAAGGGCCACGTCGGGCAGGTACATGCTCCAGAACCACTCCATGCTCGCTCGATCCAGCAGTAGCTGGTTGGCGGGATCCAGGTACCCGTCCCGGTCCAGGTCGCAGTCCGTCACGGGGTAGCAGAGCAGCTGCCCGGCCAGCGGCGGCGCGCCATGTCGGGTCGCGCGTTGGGCGACGACGGCGGCCAGGTTGCCGCCGGCGCTGTCACCGGAGACCAGCAGCGGGAGGCGCTGTCCGGAGTCGACCGTCAGATGCTCCGCTGCCCAGCGCAGTGCGCTCCAGGCGTCCTCCACGGGAACCGGGAAGGCGTGTTCGGGCGCGAGGCGGTAGTCCACGAGTGCGACGAGGCAGTTGGTCCGCGCCGCCACTTCGGTGCCGAATGCGGTGAAGGCGGCGGCGGAGCTGAGGGCCCAGCCACCTCCGTGGTAGTGGACGATCACGGCGCGGGACCGGCCGTGCGGACGGAGCACCCGGATGCCGAATCCCCCGTCCGGCCCGTCGATCGTCACGTCGCTGACCTCGGCTACCGATCGCTCCGTTCGAGCCATCGACACCCCGGCGGCGGCACGCGCCTGGTCGAGCGGCAACTCGTACAGCCTGGGTGCAGCACGCGCGGCAATCTGGTCGATCAGGGCCTGGGAGGCGGCGTCCAAGGTCATCTTCGGCGTCCCCTTCTGTCCGGTTCGGGAAGGAGATGTCGGCCCGGACACACGGCCGGTCATCAGGAAGTGCCGTCGCCGGCGGCGGTGATCTGCGGCAGCCCGAAGGGGGCGCCCGCACACCCGGGCGGGGCACGTGCCCAGGGAACCTAGCGGCTGCGCAAGAACTCCGCCAGCACGATGTCCCATCGACAGATGACACTCAAATCCGTTCCGGGGCGGCGCCTGCACTCTGCGCGGGGTTGACAACCAGGTCCACCTCGTTACGTTAGTCATGGCGGCAGGGACCGCGTGCCGGAGCGGTGGCCACCGTTCGAGCCGCAGTCCCGAAGGGTCTTCGCCGGCGCGCGGGCCGGCGAAGACCCGCGTGGCCGGGTTCGCCAGGAATGTGTGGGCTCGCTCACCGCGCCGGCGACGGACCTGTCCGCTGATGTGGGCCCGCGTGCTCCCGAGGGTGGGCGGGGTTCGCCACGGCGACTGAACACCTACGGCAATGAAGGCGGATGGACATGGCCAGCTCAACTGCAACGAGGGACGCTCCGGATGGGGACAGCGCCCTGGTCAAGGACCTCGTGATCGTGGGGGCCGGTCCTGCGGGCCTGTACCAGCTCTACAAGGCCCGGGAGATCGGGCTGGATGCGGTCGTGGTGGAGCGGGGCGGCGGTGTGGGCGGGACCTGGTACTGGAACAGGTACCCGGGCCTGGTGGTGGACGCGCCGAGCTTCGACTACTCCTACTCGTTCTCGCCGGAGCTGGAGCAGGAGTGGGAGTGGAGCACGTGGTATCCGTCGCAGCCGGAGGTGCTGTCCTACCTGGAGCACGTGGCGGAGCGGTTCGACCTCCTGAAGGACATCCGGCTCAACACGGCGGTCGTGGGCGCGCAGTGGCAGGCGGACGAGGGCCGGTGGGTCGTCGAGCTCGCCGACGGCGGAACGATCAGTACCCGGTTCTGCGTCATGGCCACGGGGTGTCTGTCCGAACCGCGAGCGCCGGAGATCGACGGTGTGGACACGTTCGCCGGTCGCGTGCTGCACACCGGGACCTGGCCGCACGAGGCGGTGGACTTCGTCGGGAAGCGAGTGGGCATCGTCGGCACCGGGTCCTCGGGTGTGCAGACATTGCCGGTCGTCGCCCAGACCGCGGCCAGTGTCACGCTGTTCCAGCGCACGCCCGGCTTCTCCGTGCCGGCTCGGAACCGGCCGTTGACGGAGGAGGAGACCGCCGAGGTCAAGGCGACCTATCGGGCGCGGCGCGAGCAGACGCGGCACTCTCCGGGCGGACTGCTGTTCCCGCCGGCCGAGAAGTCGGTCTTCGAGGCTACGCCGGAGGAGCGGCAGGCGAGGTTCGAGAGGTACTGGGAACTCGGCTGGCCGGTGACCTTGACCTACACCGATGTCTCCACGGACAAGGCGGCCAACGACATCGTCGCCGACTTCGTCCGAAGCAAGATCCGGGAGATCGTGCAGGATCCGGAGCGCGCGGACCTGCTGACCCGCCAGGACTACCCCATCGGCACCAAGCGGATCATCCTGGACACCAACTACTACGACACGTTCAACCGGGACAACGTCGACCTCGTCGATGTGCGGACGACGCCGATCGTCAGCATCGACCGCGACGGTGTGAACACCACCGACGCGCACTACGACGTGGACATCCTGATCTTCGCGACCGGCTTCGACGCCATCACCGGTGCGCTGCTCGCGATGGACATCGTCGGAGAGCAGGGGGTGCGCCTGCGCGACGAGTGGGCTGCGGGGCCGCGGACCTACCTGGGCCTGTCGGTCGCGCACTTCCCGAACCTCTTCCTTGCAACCGGTCCGGGCAGTCCCTCCGTCATCAGCAACGTGTTCGTCTCGATCGAGCAGCACATCGAGTGGTTCAGCGACCTGTTCGCCCATATGCGCGACCACAACCTGGCCACGGTCGTCGCCACCGTGGATGCGCAGGACGACTGGGTGTCGACGGTGAACGCGGTCGCGGCGCGGACGCTCTACCCGACGGCGGCGTCGTGGTACATGGGCGCCAACGTCCCCGGCAAGCCGCGGGTGTTCATGCCGTTCCTGGGTGGAGTGGGGAACTACCGCAAGATCTGTGACGAGGTGGTGACCGACGGCTACCGGGGCTTCGTGTTCGAGCCGCTCGATGCGCAGGTACCGGACGAGGCGACCGCGCGGGTCGCCGACGCCACCACTGCGGCCGCCCGCTGATCGGTGTGTCGCCACTGCGCGCAGCCCCACGCCGAGGGGGCGCCGACGGACGGTCGGGCACGAAACCAGCTTCGTACGGGAACTTCATCATCGGGCCGCTCGGGCGGCACATCGTCAACGAACCTCAGGGGTGAACACAGTGCCTCGATCTGTCAAGGCGGCCGTGCAGTGGGAAATCGGCCAGAAGTGGACGGTCGAGGAGGTGGAACTGGCTGACCCGATCGGCGACGAGGTGCTCGTCGAGGTCAAGGCGTGCGGGCTGTGTCACTCTGATGACCACAACATCACCGGTGACGCCCCCTCGGCCGTGCCGGTCGTCGGCGGGCACGAGGCTTCCGGGATCGTGCGGGCTATCGGCCCGGCGGTGAACCGGGTGCAGGTCGGCGACCGGGTCGTTCTGGTGGCGACGCCGTTCTGCGGCAAGTGTGCCTACTGCGCGACCGGCAGGGGCGCGCTGTGCGACCAGAACGCCTTCGTCATGAAGGGCCACGCCCCCGAGGGCCACTACCGTTTCACCAAGGACGGCACCGGCATCGGCAGCTACGCCCAGGTGGGCGGATTCGCCGAGTGGACCGTGATGTCCCAGACCCAGGTCATCAAGATCGACGACGACATCCCGTTCGAGGTGGCGGCGATCGTGGCTTGCGGAATCGCCACCGGCTACGGCAGTTCCGTGAACGTCGCCGGCGTGCGACCGGGCGACACCGTCGTCGTCGTGGGGGTCGGCGGTGTCGGGGTCGGTGCGGTGCAGGGCGCGGTCATCGCCGGCGCCGCCTCCGTGATCGCGGTGGATCCCTTGGCTCCGCGACGCGATGCCGTGATGCGGTTCGGCGCCACCCACGCGGTGGCCACCCTCGAGGAGGCCGGGGCGATCCTGGCGACGGAGACGCGAGGCGTGATGGCCGAGTCCGTCATCCTCACTGCGAGCGTGGTGCCCGGCACCCTCATCGGCATGGCCAGCGATCTGGTGGCCAAGGGCGGCAAGTTGGTGGTCACCGGTGTCGTGCCGTGGCGGGAACGCAACATCCCGATCAACGTCAGCGCCTTCCTCATGTACGGCCGCACGCTCGGCGGGAACGTCTGGGGCTTCACGCACACCTACGACGACCTGCCCCGCATCTTCAAGCTCTATCGGGCGGGCCGCCTCAAGATCGACGAGATGGTCACCAGGACCTACCCCCTCCACGAGGTGAACGAGGGCTACGCCGACATGCACGCCGGCGTGAACACTCGCGGGGTGCTCGTCTTCTAGGTCCTGGCCCGGGCGGCGCCTCGGGAGCGGCCGGCGGCGGTTTGCCGGCAGCCGCTCCCTGGCCGTGGGCACGGACGTGCCTGGTGCAGGATTCGCGGGACGCAGCCCGCTCGGTGTCGCGGACTGCCCTGCTCACCGACGCCGAGTGGGCGGTGATCGCGTCATCACTGCCCTCGTCGACGGGTCGCCGTGGCCGCCGGTTCCGCGATGACCGCCGGGTGGCCACAGGAGTCCGCACCGATGGCGGTAGCTGATCGGCACGAACCTCACCTCGGGCACAGGGGAGGGTCGAACGACTCGGATCCGCCGGCCGAACCCGCTGATCACGCCCTGGGCCCGGGGCGGCTGTCGCCGAAGACCCTTCAGCTCGTCGACGGCCACGGCTACCGCTGGTCGTACTCGTCGGCCCCGGCCAGGCGGGTGACGCCCCGATGTTCGCGCACCTGAGCCTCGCCCGCCCCGGTGCCGGGCGGCCCCGGACCCGACGGGATGCGCGCGGACAGGACCTGCTCCTCGCGGGCACCTGCGGTCGCGGCGGATCGTCGCTGGACCGGCTGACCACCGAGGACACCGCACACGCCCAGGTTCTCGCGGTGGTCGTCCGCCCGCGCTCGACGCCCTCGACCGCCGCAACCGCAACGTCGTCGAGCGCGGGTTCTGCTCGGTCGAGCAGTGGCGTGGCCACCCGCCAGGACAAGCGGTCGATCAGTGACGCGGAGGCAGATCAGCGCGGATGAGTGTTCTGTGTCGCGGCCGCGGCTCCAGCGCTGCCGCCCGACGGCACACGATTCTGCGGTCGGTGAGGGTCGACACTCCGAGCCGCTCGCTGTTGATCCGAGATCCTGCCAGGGAGCCCGGGACGCCGCTCCGGCCCGTCCGCGTGCAGCCCGGATCCGCCTGCAATCGATTGCAGCAGCGTGATCTGGGCCGCGGGAACGGGGACCTCGCACGGCACGCGCCCGGGACGCCCGATACCGGACTCGCACCCCGGTGCGGAACCCACACCCCGTGGGAGCCGGCGCAATCTTGACTGCAGCGACGCACGGTGGAAGCCTTCGGCTGCGAGAGCATTACAGGTCACTCAATTACTGATCGAGGTGCCGTGAGCCGGGTCGACGACGGACAACGAACACTGGGCGGAGCTCGCTCGGGTGATGAGGATCCGGCCATCACGGACTGGTCTCCGGAGGTCGCCGAGATCGACCGTCGACGCGCCCTCGCGATGCAGATGGGCGGTCCCGAACGCGTCGCCAGGCAGCACGCGGCCGGACGCCTCACCATTCGTGAGCGCATCGATGGTCTCGTCGATCCCGGCTCGTTCCACGAGTTCGGCGCCCTGGTCGGGTCAGCCACGTACGAGAACGGTGTCATGTCCGGGTTCACGCCGGAGCCCTACGTGGGAGGCCTGGCGAAGATCGACGGGCGTCCCGTCGTGGTGGCGGGGGAGGACTTCACCGTCCGCGGCGGATCGGCTCAGGGGGGAGTGCCGGGCCAGCGCAGCAAGCGCCACTTCGCCGTTCAGATGGCCGAGGAATACCGGGTGCCGTTCGTGCAGATGCTCGACGGCGTAGGCGCGAACGTGGCTGCGATGGATCAGCTCGGTCGCTCCTACATCCCGAACAGCGGGGACTGGTCGAGGAACCTCGGGCTGCTGGCCAAGGTCCCGGTCATCGCAGGGATCGCGGGCGCGGTCGCAGGTGGCGTCGCCGCGTACGCGTTGCTCACCCATTGGAACTGCATGATCGAGGGGAGTGAGCTGTTCTCGGCCGGCCCCCCGGTCGTGAAGCGGGCAATCGGGCTGGACATCTCGAAGTCCGACCTCGGCGGCACGGACGTCCACGTCCGGCAGAGCGGCGTGGCGGACAACCTCGCCACGGACGAGCTGGACTGCTTCGCGCAGATGCGGCGATTCCTGTCGTACCTGCCGCAGAACGTCTGGGAGCTTCCTCCGTACGAGGAGCCGAACGACCGGCCGGACCGGCGCGAGGAGGCGTTGCTGTCGATCATCCCGCGCCAGCGCAAGCGCGCGTACAGCATGCACAAGCTGATCGGCCTCGTCGTCGATGAAGGATCCTTCTTCGAGATCAAGCCGTTGTATGCGCGGTCGCTGATCGTCGGCCTGGCGCGGATGCATGGCCACGTCGTGGGGGTCGTCGCGAACAACCCCATGGTCCAGGGCGGCGCGTTGGACGTTCCCGGGTCGGAGAAGATGACCCACTTCATCGAGATGTGCGACTACTTCCGCATCCCTCTGATCAACTTCGCAGATGTACCCGGGTTCATGGTGGGTCCGCAGGCGGAGGCCGCCGGAGTCCTGCGCTCGGGCATGCGGGCCCTGTGGATCGCCCATCAGATCACCGTTCCTCTGGTGACCGTTCAGGTCCGGCGTTGCTACGGCATGGCCGGCGTCGCGACCAGCACACCGGCCCGCCTCGGACTACGCATCGGCTGGCCCTCGGGCGAATGGGGCTCGATCCCGATCGAGGGTGGGGTCGAGGCCGCCTACCGTCGGGTCATCAACGACGCGGCAGATCCGGATGCGAAGCGGGCCGAGATCGAGGACAGGCTCCGCTTGATGAAGAGCGTCTTCCCGATCGCGGAGGCTTTCGGGGTCGAGGAGCTGATCGACCCACGGGACACCAGACACGTCATCATCCGCTACCTGGAGACCGCGATCCCCCGCCTGTCGCATGACCTGGGTCCCAAGCCGCGCTACGGCGTGCGGCCGTAGCGCAGGGGACATCGCGGCGCTTCCTCGATCGAGGGGCGCTCCTCCCCGCCAGGTCGTGACCTGCGCCTCTGAAGGAGAGACGAGTAGCTCGATGGAAGACGATTGGCGCCGCGACTGGCAGGTCGTCGCCGACACAGTGGGAACGGACTTCGACACCGATCCGCCGGTGGAGGGCGCTGATCGGATCGAGAGCGGCCTCATCCGTCGCTTCGTCGAGCCGTTGGAGTTCTCCTGCCCGCTGCATTTCGACGCCGCCGTGGCACGGAAGCACGGCTACCGCGACGTGGTCGCGCCGCTGACCAGCCTGATCACCTTCTCGATGCCGCCGATCTGGCGCCCTGGCGAGCCGCCTGTGTTCACGGTCGCGGCACGAGACGCGCAACCGGACCGATCTCCGGTGAGCGGCCGCAAGACCGGGTTGGAACCGGAGTGCACGGGGTTCTTCGCGACCGACATCGCGATGGACTGGCTACGTCCTGCCTACGTCGGTGATCGCCTGCACCGTCGAGGAGCGACACTGGTCAGCTGCGTTCCCAAGGAAACGAGCGTCGGACGCGGCGCCTTCATGACCTGGGAGAGCGATATCCGGAATCAGCGTGACGAACGGGTGGCCCGGGTCCGCACCGGCACCTATTCGTACGTTCCGAACGACGCGGACAGGGCGCAGCCCGCCTCGCCCGCAACCCGGTCCCGCAGCGACCGGCCACGGCTGCGCGAGTCTGACGTCGACTGGAGCCGTCAGCGCACGTGGAACGAGGTGGCGGAGGGCGATCGGCTGCCGTCGCTGGCGTTCCCGATCAGCGTCTATCGCCTCGTGGTCGAGGCGGGCGCGAATCGCGACTTCAATTCGATCCACCACAACAGTGACTACGCACGTGCCACCGGGGCGCCCGAGATGTACGCGAATACCCTGTTCCTCCAGGGCATGTGGGAACGAGCGGTCCGTGAGTACGTCGGACTCGCCGGCCGGATCCGCGCCCTCTCGAACTTTCGGATGGGGCGATTCAACGTCGCGGGCGACACCGTCGAGGTGCACGGGACCGTGGTCAGGCGTTGGCGTGAGGACGGCGTGGGTCACGTGGCCATCGAGATGCTGTCGGAGAACTCTTCCGGCGTGACCGTCGGACCTGGTCTGGTCACGGCCACGCTGCCGGACTCCTGACCGGACGAGGCGGTCGCCCCCTTCCACCGGCCGCCTGCCCTTCGCGTCGAGTCGAGCCCCCGCGTCGGGCCATCCGAGGGTTGCCCCGGACGATCGACCGGTGGTGCGTGCGGTTGCGTCGGGGGCGGGCGAGTTGTCCGGGTGGCTGGTCGGCTCGGTTCAGGGGATGAGTTCGATGGGGGTGTTCGAGCGCTTCTCGTAGTACTTGCCGATGGCTTGCAGGTGGTCGCGCCAGTACGTCTGGGCGTCCTCGCCGGTGTCGGTGTCGGTGTCGGTGTCGAGGATTTCCAGGAAGCGTTCGTGGGCATGGTGGGAGCGACGCATGCGGTTCTTCAGTGCGCTGCTGGAGGGCGTCTCGGAGATCTGGCTGTGCTGGCGTCGCATGAGTTCGGTGGCCATCTCGGCGAAG
>NZ_BEGX01000113.1 GCF_002583555.1 Pseudonocardia sp. N23 | reverse complement strand
CGCGCCCACGCCCGAGTCGAGGACCGCATCCGCACCGCGAAAGACACCGGCCTGGGCCACTTCCCGTCGCGGAGCTTCGCGATCAACTCGGCCTGGCTGACCGTGGTCATGCTCGCAGTCGACCTGTTGTCCTGGACCCAACAC
>NZ_BEGX01000112.1:9467-88928 GCF_002583555.1 Pseudonocardia sp. N23 | reverse complement strand
CCGGCCGCAAGTAAACCCGCACAACATCAGTTACACCGCTCAGTTGACAGTCCCTCCGGCCCGGGGGCGTTCGGCGTTGCGGGCGGGACGGGCGGGGCGGGCGGGGCGGGCGTGCAGCACCCGGTCGACCTCGCGCCACCTGTCGACGAGCGTGGGGTCGCTCAGGACGTCGTGCTCCAGCCCGCAGACGACGAGCTGGGTCGCGAGGCCGCGGCAGCGGGAGTCGAGAAGACCATGCCGTCGAACCCGCCGGCGCGGACGGCGTGCGCGATCCGGGTGGTCTCGGCCCAGGGCGACGGATGCTTGAACAGGCTCGTCCTCACGAACGGATATTCGCATATTCAGGTGCCGTGTGGCTCACGGATGCCTTGTCCGCCGCAGAGGGACGTGATTGATTCCTGCGCATATCCGACGATGCAGGGATGGGGTCGCAACGATGCTGACCAGGGGCGCGGTACTGCGCGAGGTGCCCGGACGGTTCGAGGTGGTCGAGATGGAGCTCGACGACCCGCGGGCCGGCGAGCTCCGCGTCCGGATGGTCGCGAGCGGCCTCTGCCACTCCGACGACCACCACGCCACCGGCGACCTCAAGCCCGGGCTGCTGCCGTTCGCGGGCGGCCACGAGGGCGCGGGCGTCGTCGACGCCGTCGGCCCCGGCACCACCGGCTTCGCCGAGGGCGACCACGTCGTGTTCACGTTCCTGCCGGTGTGCGGACGCTGCCGCTGGTGCGCCCACGGCATGCAGAACCTCTGTGACCTCGGCGCCTCCCTGGCCACCGGCGCCCGCTGGGACGACCCGACCTCCTACCGGCTCTCGCTCGACGGGGCGCCCGTCGCGCAGATGGCCGGCATCTCGACGTTCTGCGAGTACACGACGGTGTCGACGTCGTCGGCGGTGAAGGTCCCGGCGGACATTCCGCTGGAGGTGGCGTGCCTGACCGGGTGCGGCGTCGGCACCGGCTGGGGCGCGGCGGTCAACTCGGCCGACGTCCGGCCGGGCGACGTCGTGATCGTCATGGGTGTCGGCGGCATCGGCATCAACGCGGTGCAGGGCGCCGCCCACGCCGGCGCCGCCGCGGTCATCGCCGTCGACCCGGTCGAGTTCAAGCGCACGACCGCACTGACGTTCGGCGCGACCCACGCCGTCGCCGACATCAGGGAGGCCGCCGAGCTGGCCCGGTCGATGACCAACGGGCAGGGCGCCGACTCCTGCATCGTGTGCCCCGGTGTGATGACGGGCACGCACGTCGGCCAGGGCCTGCGGGCGGTGCGCAAGGCCGGGACGTGCGTCGCCGTCGGCGTGGGCGACACCCGCACCGGCGACGGCGACATCCCGCTCGCCGAGCTCGTCCTGTTCCAGAAACGCCTGCAGGGCAGCCTGTTCGGGGCCAGCTCGCCGACGGCCGACATCCCGGCCCAGCTCGAGCTCTACCGCCGCGGCATCCTCAAGCTCGACGAGCTCGTGACCCGTCGCTACACCCTGGACGAGGTCGCGAAGGGCTTCGACGACCTGCACGCGGGGCTGAACATCCGCGGCGTCGTCGTGTTCTGACGCGGCTCTCTCACAGGGACGACACGACCGTGACCGGCCGCTCGTAGAGGTGCCGGTAGTGCCGCCGGACGTACTCGCTCGCCGCGTCGAGGTGGGTGAGCATCGCGGCCTCCGCGGCGGCGGCGTCATGCTGCGCGACGGCGGCGATGATCTTGCGGTGGGCCGCGAGGAGTCCGGTGAGGTTGGCGGGGCCGTACTGGATGCCGACCTCGCTGCCGTCGGCGATCGTGCTCAGCGCCGACCATTGCAGCGCGAGCACCCGGTTGTGGCTCGCGTCGGACAGCAGGGTGTGGAACTCGCGGTTGGCGGCCATGAACTCCGGGCTGCCGCGCTCCAGCCGTTCCATCAGAGTCTGGTTGGTGTGCAGGGCGTCGAGCTGGGCCGGTGTCCGGTTCACCGCGGCCTCGCGCGCGAGTGCCCGCTCCAGCACGGTCCGCGCGGCCATGACCTCGGAGAACGACACCTCCGACAGCCGCAGCATCAACGACAGCACCCGCGCGACCTTCTGCGGCTGCGGCTGCGCGACGAACGGCCCACCTCCGGCGCCCACCCGGATGTCGAGAACGCCCTGGGCCTCCAGGATGCGCAGTGCTTCGCGCATCGACGCGCGCCCCACCCCGTAGCGGGCCAGCATCTCGGCCTCGACGGGCAGCCGGTCGCCGGGGCGCAGACCGTCGTTCGCGATCCCGGCCGCGATCGACTCGGCCAGCAGCACCGGCGTCTTGCGGTGCGTGCGCGCCTGCGGCGGCGGTCCGCCCACGTCGGAGTCCCTCAGTCGGTGACGGTGCCCGCGAGCAGCGGCTCGAACGGGATGTCGGGGAACTTGCGGATGACGACTTCCATCCGCCACTTGTTGCTGAACACGGCCAGCCGCACCCCGTCGCTGCGGACCAGGACCTCGCACTCGGACTGGCTCGACAGCGCGGCCTCGCCGGCCTCGTCGGTGACCCGGGCGATCTGGTACGGCAGGACGTCGAGCCGGATCGGGGCCGAGAACTCCGACGCCATCCGCGCGGCGACGACGTCGAACTGCAGCGGGCCGACCGCGGCCAGCACCGGTGCCTGGTCACCACGCATGTCCGAGCGCAGCACCTGGATGACGCCCTCGCCGTCGAGCTGCTCGATGCCGCGGCGGAACTGCTTGGTCTTGCCGGCGTCGGCGGTCCGGGCGACGGCGAAGTGCTCCGGCGCGAAGCTCGGGATCGCGGGGAACGTCACCGGGTCCTCGGCGTAGAGGGTGTCTCCGGGGCGCAGCGCGTTGGCGTTGACCAGGCCGACGATGTCGCCCGGGAACGCCTCCTCGACGGTCGTGCGCTGGTTGCCGAACACCGACTGCGCGTACTTCGTCGCGAACGGCTTGCCCGTGGCGCCGTGGGTGAGCACCATTCCGCGCTCGAAACGGCCGGAGTTGATGCGCAGGAACGCCATCCGGTCGCGGTGGGCCTTGTCCATCCCCGCCTGCACCTTGAAGACGAGCCCGGACAGCGGGGCGTCGATCGCCCGGGGGCGGCCCTCTGCGTCCTCCCGCTCCGCCGGCGGCGGCGCCAGCGCCACCAGCGCGTCGAGCAGCCGGGCCACGCCGATGTTGGACAGTGCCGCGCCGAACAACACCGGCGTCGCCTTCCCCGAGAGGAAGTCCTTCTCGTCGAACTCCGCGCCGATCTCCGCGAGCAGGGCGATCTCGTCCTGCGCCGTGGCCCAGAACTCCGGTTCCTCCGCGGCGATCACATCAGCGGCGACGGCCTCGGCGGAGGCGCGTGTGGCCCCACCGGCGGCCCGGGTGAAGCGGGTGAACTCGCCCGTCGACACCTCGATGAGCCCGCGCAGCTCACCCGCGACCCCCAGCGGCCAGGTGACGGGCATGGGGCGCAGCCCGATCCGCTGCTCCACCTCGTCGAGCAGCTCGAGCGCCTCGCGGCCGGGTCGGTCCCACTTGTTGACGAACGTGATCACCGGGATGTGCCGGGACCGGCAGACGTCGAACAGCTTGAGGGTCTGCGGCTCGAGGCCCTTCGCCGCGTCGAGCAGCATCACCGCGGCGTCGACCGCCGCCAGGACGCGGTAGGTGTCCTCGGAGAAGTCGCCGTGGCCCGGGGTGTCGAGCAGGTTGATCACGGCACCCGCGTAGTCGAACTGCAGCACCGCACTGGACACCGAGATGCCCCGGGCGCGCTCCATCTCCATCCAGTCCGACGTGACGCCCTTGCGGCCGGACTTGCCGTGCACCGCACCAGCCGAGTCGATCACCTGCGCGTGCAGCGCCAGCGCCTCGGTCAGCGTGGACTTGCCCGCGTCGGGGTGGCTGATCACGGCGAACGAGCGACGCCTGCGCGCCTCGTCGACGATCCGGTCGGAACTGGGGGATTCGCTCATCGTCCTGCTCGTGCGTCTCGCGAACCACGGCGGATCGCGCAGCGCGCGTCGGTGGCATCGCCCGGGAGACCCGATTTTACGTCGCCACCTCTTCCCGGGCGCCGACCAGGTCCTGCTGATCTCGGCGTCGATCCGCGGTGAGGGCGCGGCCGTCTCGCGGTGGCTTCCCGCCGACGGACCGTCGCGCGATCCCCTCGGAATGCTCACGCCGCGGCTGCGGCAGATCACCGAACTCGTCGGCGCGGGCTGCACCGACGCGGCGATCGCGCGTCGCACCGGGCCGACGCTCGACACCGTCGAGAAGTACGTCAGCCAGGTCCTGGTCCTGACCGGCTGCGCGAACAGGACGGCGCTCGCCCTGGTGGTCGCCCGCTGCCGGGCACGGGTCAGTGGAGGGTGACCTCGTCACCGACGCGGACCGTCCCGCCCTGCACGACCTCGGCGTAGCAGCCCGCGCACGGCAGCACCCCGAACCCCGGGACGTCGACGCGGTTGGCAGTCAGCACCGACCGCACCGCCTGCGGGGACCGCGGCAGGTCGCCGTGTTCGAGGGTGGGGACCGAGCAACGAGGCGTCGGCACCGAGATGCGCAGGACCGTCCCGTCGCCGACGTGCAGCTCACGTCCCAGCCACTCGTTCTCGACGAACGCCGGCGTGCCCGGCGGGGTCTCCAGCACCAGGTTCGGGCGGTACCGGATGTGCTCGACACCGACCTCGTCGAGAGTGGCGCTCGTGATCAGGTGCAGCGGCGCGTAGTCGACGAACGTCGTCCCCGGGGTGCCCATCCCGATCTCCAGCGTCGCGGCGGGGACGGCGGCCTCCACCCCCTCGGCGAGGACGTCCTCCGGATCCGGCCGCTCGACGGTCGCGCCCTCGGGACGGTCGGTGGCGACGCGCACGATCCGGCCCAGCTCGGCGGACAGCCGCTCGTCGACATCCGGGGACGCGGCGTCGAGGGTCCACCCCGCGGGGGAGGTGATGACGACGTGCCCGTCGTCGACCGTCGCGGAGTACTTGAGCAGGTTGCGCCACAGCCGCGGGTGCTTCGCGGTGGCGACGAGCCCGGACTCGTCGTCGATCACTGCGACGCCGCGGTCGCTGAGCAGCCCCGCGGCGTCGACCCGGCCCTCGGTGATCCGCTCACCGAGCATCGACTTCACCGGGTACCGCCACATCGTCGTGACCTGCATCGGCGAAGCTTATGCAGCCGCGGGCCCGACGGGGAACTTGTGGTCAGGACCTGACCGCTACGCACGCGGCCATGTCCGCATGCCGAACCGCCTGACGTCCCGGGCGCTCAACCGCGCCGCGCTCGCCCGGCAGCTCCTGCGCGACCGCGCCGACCGACCGTCCACGACGCCGTCGCGCACCTCGGCGGCGTGCAGGCGCAGGAGCTGTTCGTCGGGCTGTGGTCGCGGCTGCGCGGGTTCGACCCGGCCGAGCTGAATGTGGGTCGCCCGCGGGAGAGCGTGCGGTTCTTCGCGGGCGTCTCCGCATCCCCGAGACGCACCGTGCGGGCACGTTCCGCCGCTGAGTCCCGGCCGCGGAGCGAACGAACGGCACAGGCGCGCAAGTCGGCCGCGCGACTGTGCCGCCCGTTCTCTTCGGGGCGGCGTGTCCTCACTCGGCGGAGTGAATCCTTGCAGCACGGTGTCCTCTCACCGAGACATCTTGCGGGAGCAAACGCCGGGTCTGACCCGCCGTTATCCAGCAGGTACCGCTGAGTAACCAACAATTCGGTGTCGACGCGTCACGTCACCGTGGAATGCCGTCCTCGTTGTCGGGCTCGTACCCGGTCACTCCCCTCGACCGGGTCGTCCCCGGAGCAGAGGACACGCATGGCCCACCACAGACTCGCGTCGCCGCCGAAGGAGACCGGCCTGCACCGGTCGGTCGGCCGCCGGAAGTTCCTCGGATACCTCATCGCCGCACCGACGCTCGTCGTCGCCGCCGAACTCGGGCGTGAGCAGATCTTCGGCGCACCTGAGGCCTCCGCGGCCGCACTCCCGTCAGCACCGCAGACGCCCGAGGTCTACGACCTCCTCGACGCCCTGCGTGACGCCGCGCGCCCGACCGCCAACCTGATCAGGGTCGAGGTCAACCGCGATGGCACGGTGTCGTTCGCGCTGCCCCGCTCCGACAACGGCCAGGGCATCGTGACCTCGACGCAGATGATCATCGCCGAGGAGATGGGACTCGACGTCGACCAGGTCCGGGTCACGCTCGCGGACGCCCGTCCCGAACTGCTGTTCAACCAGATCACCGGCGGGTCGAGCACCACCTTCACGACATACACGGCGATCCGGGTCGCAGCGGCGCTGGCGCAGGGCCGGCTCCTGGAGGCCGGAGCGCAGCTGCTCGCTCAGGACGTCCGCACCGTCACGTCGCGCAAGGGTCTGATCCTCGGGGCCGGCGGCCGGTCGGTCCCGTTCTCGGCCCTCGCCGAGAAGGCTGCGAGCGCGACGACAGAGCAGGTCGAGGTGACGCTCAAGGCGCGGGAAGAGTTCACCGTCATCGGCAAGCCGCACAACAAGACCGATGCCCGCGACATCGTCACCGGCCGCAAGGTCTTCGCCACCGACCTGAAGATCCCCGACGCGCTGCCGACGGTCATCTGCCGGGCGCCCGACCTCAACGGCACCCCGGACGACGTCGACAACCTCGACGACGTCCGCTCGATGCCGGGTGTCACCGACGTCGAGGTCGTCACGACGGGCGTCGCGGTCCGAGCGCGGACGTTCGGCCAGGCCATCGACGCCGTCAACGCGCTGCAGGTGAGCTGGAACCGCGGCACCGTCGCCGGGGAGGACGACGAGTCGGTGCTGCGCCGGGTGCGGGCGGCCGAGCTGCCGATGGCCGTCCCCGCTGGTGTCGGCAAGACCGTCGACCGCGCGTTCACGTTCTACTTCGCCAGCAACAGCTCGCTGGAGACGAACTGCTGCATCGCCGATGTGCGCGAGGACCGGGCCGAGCTGTGGGGCCCGATGAAGAACCCCATCGCCGCGCAGGGCGACATCGCCAAGATCGTCGACCTCCCGATCAGCAAGGTGACCGTGCACGTCACCCAGGGCGGCGGGTCGTTCGGGCGCAAGCTGTTCTACGACGCGGCGCTCGAGGCCGCCGAGTGCTCCAAGGCGTTCGGCAAGCCGGTCAAGCTGATGTGGACCCGCGCCGACGACTCCCGGCAGGGCCGCGTCCACCCGCTGTCGACGAGCCGCGTCCGCGCGCAGGTCGGCGCCGACGCCGTGCTCAGCTACGAACAGCGCCACACCAGCGTCGCCACCCAGATCAACCCCGGCTTCGGCGAGCCCATCACGGCCGCGGCCGTCAAGGCGCCCCTCGGGAACCTCACGCTCTCGGAGAGCATCTTCGAGCTCACCCAGGTCACCCCGTACGAGTTCGGCGTCTCGACACGGCTGCTCAACGAGGTCGACATGCGCTTCAACACGAGCGCGATGCGCAACATCTACTCGCCCAACGTCGCCACCGCCCGCGAGCTGATGGTCGACGAGCTCGCCGCGACGATGGGCAAGGACCCCTACGAGTTCCGCCGCGAGTTCCTCCGCGGCGAGCGGCTGCGCGCGGTGCTCGACGCCGTCGCGAAGGAGGGCCGCTGGGGTCGCTCGATGAAGAAGGGCACCGCCCAGGGCCTCGGCGTCCACACCGAGTACAAGGCCGCGACCGCGGCGCTCGTCGAGATCGACTGCCGGCCCGAGACCGTCGACCGGCCCATCCGCGAGGGTGTGACCGGCCCCCGCGTCACCCGGGTGACCTTCGCGGTCGACGTAGGGCTCGTGATCAACCCGCGCGGCCTCGAGGCGCAGATGATGGGCGGGATCAACGACGCCATCGCGATGATCCTCACCTCCAGCCTGCACCTCACCGACGGCCACTTCGTCGAGGCCAGTTGGGACAACTACTTCTACACGCGGCAGTGGAACACCCCGCCGGAGCTCAACATCGTGCTCGTCGAGTCCGACGCGCCCGAGCCGGGCGGGGCGGGCGAGCTCGGGCTCTCCGCCGCGTGCGGGGCCATCGCCACGGCCTACGCGCGGGCGACCGGGACGGTCCCCGAGTACTTCCCGATCAACCACCGGGACCCGTTCCCGTTCGAGCCGAAACCGCTGGTCCCGCCGATCCCCGAGTCGCCGACCGACGGCCTCGACCACACCTACTGACCGGGAGCGTCATGTCCACGCACAGCTTCACGCTCAACGGCGAGCGCGTCACGGTCGACGTCGAGGACGACGTCCGGCTGCTCTGGGTCATCCGCGACATCCTCGGGGTGACCGGCCCGAAGTACGGCTGCGGCATCAACGTCTGCAAGGCGTGCACCAGCCACATCAACGGCAAGGCGTTCAACCCGTGTTCGGTGCCGGTCGGCGCGATCTCCGACGACGACGAGGTCACGACGATCGAGGGCCTGGCCGACGGGGAGACCCTGCACCCGATGCAGGAGGCGTGGCTCGACCGCGACGTCGCCCAGTGCGGCTACTGCCAGCCCGGCCAGATCATGGCGGCCGTTGCCAAGGTCAACCAGTGCCGCGCCGAGGGCCGCGACGTCGACGACGAGGCCATCGAGGAGATCCGCAACATCTGCCGCTGCGGCACCTACAACCGGATCCGCGAGGCCATCAAGGCCGGCGCGGACAACATGTGAGGCACCCCGTGAAGAAGACGATCATCGCCGCTCTCGCACTCGGGGGCGCGGTCCTGCCGACCGGAACGGCGCTCGCCGACGAGGCACCTCCGAGCGACGCCGCCCAGGCCGTCAGCGCGGTCGGGGCGACGGGCGCGAACGCGGCGGCGTCGTTCCTCGACGCCGCGAACGGCAACGGCCCGACCGGCGCCGACGGCACCGAGTCCGAGGTGCCGGCCCCGTCGTACAACTGGGTCGAGGGCCCGGCGAGCGGGCTGCTCAACGGCCCGTTCGACTGACCTGTCCTGGCCCCCGGCCCCCCACGGACGGGAACGAACGGCACAGTCGCGCAACTGAATCGCGCGACTGTGCCGTCGTGGCAGGAGGGGCGGTGCGGCCGATCCGCGACATTCGCCGGCCGGATGCATCGGTGAGCCTCACCCGATGTCGGCGCGTGCCTGCTCTGACCCGCCGTCGCTTCCTGTCCGTCGGTGCCGCTGCGGCGGCCGGCCCCGCCCTCGCCCTCGCCGGGTGCGCAACGGGCCGAGCGGCTCTGGCCACCGCGAGGGACTCGCCGTTCGAGGGCCTGCCCGCGGCGTCCTGACCTGGGCGCTATTCGAGGATCCGGCCGGTCGCAACCGTGTGGTAGTGCCCGCCGGCGAGCAGCAGGACGCGGTCGATCTTCGTCCGTACCGGCGACAGCTCCATCTCCGAGGTGGCCCCGTCCCCGAGTGCGCCGAACCGGTTGAAGCCCCACGCCCACAGTGACCCGTCGGTGCGGACCGCGAGACCGACGAACATCCCGGTCGCGATCGTCGTGACGCGGCCGAGGCCGGCCAGCTTCTTCGGCTTCGTGCTCCGGTCGGTCGTGCCGTCGCCGAGCGTGCCCATCCGGTTGTCGCCCCACACCCAGACCTGCCCGTCGGAGTCCAGCGCGAGGCTGTGCTCGAGCGACGCCGCGACGGCGACGATCGTGACGTCCTCGTCGAACCGCACAGCGGTCGGTGTGAGGACGGGCGGGGTAGTGCCGTCACCTGCCCCGATCCCGAGGCCGAGCTGCCCGCTGTCGGCGCTGCCCCACGCCCAGACCTCGCCGTTCTCGTCGATCGCGAGCGTGTGCACGCCGGAGGTGCTGATCGCGACGGGTGCGTACCGACCCGGCCACTGGGCCCGCACAGGGGTGACGACGCCGCCGGTCGGTGCCGTCGCGGTCCCGGTGCCGAGCTGCCCGGAGTTGTTCGCACCCCACCCCCAGATCACTCCCTCCTGGTCCAGGACGAGGGTGTGGTGGAACCCGCCCTGCACGGCGACGACGCCGTCGATCGCGACCCGCTGCGGCTGGTGGGCCTCGTCGACGTGCGCGCCGAGCCCGAGGCAGCCGTAGATGTTCGAGCCCCACGTCCACACCGAGCCGTCGCCCCGCAGCGCGACGCTGTGGGAGTAGCCCGCGCCGACCGCGACCACGCCGTCGAGGCCCGGGACCTGGACGGGCTCGTCGCGGTGTGTGGTGCCGCCGTCGCCCAGCTGGCCGGAGCTGTTGATCCCCCAGGCCCAGACCGAACCGTCGTTCTTCGCGACGAGGGTGTGCCCCATCGCGGCGACCGCCGCGACGTCGGCCGGCCGGCCGGCCGGGTGGATCGGGCGCGAACTGTCCTGGTCGTCACCGTTGCCGAGCTGCCCGTTCTCGCCGAACCCCCAGGTGAGGACCTCGGCGTCGATCGCGGGCAACGGCTCCGGGCAGCCGCCGAAGTCCTGGACGAACGTCGCCGCACCGTCGGCCGCCTCCGACCCGTCGCCCACGCTGGAGGTGCCCAGGGCGATGCCGATGCCGGTCTCGGTGTAGTCGGGGCTGAGCATCGTCTTCCGGTGACCGTCGCTGCCCATCCACCAGTCGACGGCCTCCCGCGGCGAGATGCCGACGGGCGTCGCTCCCTGGTACCAGCCGGCGTAGCCGTTCTCGTTGACGGCAACGGAGTGGTCGGCGGGGCAGTACCCGGACCGGTGGATGCGGTCCTGTTCGTTGCGGCCCGTCTCCGGGTTGGTGTGGATGATCGGGCCGCCACCTGCCCACCACTTGATGCGGACGGCGGCGGTCGCGTGTTCGCGGGCGACACGGCGCAGGGTGAGGTTCATCGTCAGCGCGCGCACCCCGGCGTCCGAGCGATGCTCGTTGACGAGGCAGAGGACAGCGGCTTCGGCCTGGGCCGCGGTCAGCTCGTTCACCGGGGTGTCGGCGTCGGGGCAGGCCATGGGGCACGTCCTTCCCGGACCGCCGCACGTCGGTGTCCGTCGTCGGGGGACTCGCGGTCGGTGATCGGGTCGTTACCCCGATTGACCCGGCGCGTCGGCGTGGGGGACTCTCGCGACTGTCCGACCCGGAAGGTGTGATCGATGGACGTCGCCGAACTGCTTGCGCGCGAAGAGATCCGTGACGTCCTGCTGCGCTACTGCCGCGGCGTCGACCGTGGTGACCTCGCGCTGCTCCGGTCGGTCTACCACCCGGACGCGACCGACGACCACGGCATGTTCCGCGGCAACGGCCACGAGTTCGCCGAGTGGATCCTCGGCCGGCCCGGCCGCGACGACCTGGTGACGCAGCACCATCTGACGAACGTCGTCATCGAGGTCGACGGCGACGTCGCCCGGGCCGAGACCTACTTCGCCGCCGTGCACCGCCGCCCGGGCCCGCCGGTGTCGGTGGGGCAGTTCGGCGGACGCTACGTCGACCGGCTCGCCCGTCGTGACGGGGTGTGGCGCATCGCGGAGCGCGTCGTCGTCCACGACTGGAGCCTGCGCGAGACCGTCGGCCCGGAGTGGGACGGCCTCGACGCGTTCGCCCGCGGCGCCCAGGCTCCTGACGACGTCGGCCACCGGCTCCTCGCGGGCGACTAGCTCTCCACGGACTCGGCGAGGCCCGTGCGGAGACGGTTCATCGTGGCCGCGTAGGCCTCGGGGAGGTCGACGTCGAGCCGGTCGGCGAGGACGAAGAGCCACCACAGGCACTCGGCGAGCTCGTGGCGCAGCTCGGCGCCGGTGTCACCGGCGATGTCCCACGTCTTCTCGGCGGCCAGGACGAGGCGGGCGACGTAGGTGGCGTCGTGGGTGAAGCCGACGGCCAGTTCGGGGTGGTCCAGGTGCGCCCCAGCAGCCGCCCTTCCAGCGTCTCGTAGCGCTCGCGCACCTCGCGGGCCCGGGACCGGGCGTCGGTCGGTCCCGTGGCGTCGGTCGTGGTTCCTCCGTCGTGGGCTCAGGTCGTGCGAGGCCGACGGTGGGTCGCGGCACCGGCAGAACCGGGCCGGCGCCGGTCAGGTGAAGGCGACGCAGACCGGGTTCGCGGTGCGCACCGTTGCGAGGTGGGTCAGCGAGCCGGTGTCGTCGTCGAAGGTGAACGCGGCGAGGTCGTCACTGTTCTGGTTGCCCAGCAGCACGGTCCGGCCGTCGGGGGACAGGGCGAGCTCGCGGGGCCACCGCCCGCGTCCGGGCTCGGTGTGGACGAGCACCGGCACGTCGTCGTCGACGCGCAGCACGGCGATGCTGTCGTGCCCGCGGTTGGACACCAGCAGGTGCCGGCCCGACGGGCTGACGCGGATGGCGGCGGTCTGGTTGAGCTCGGTGACGTCGGCCGGGATCGTGGAGACGACCGCGGTGCGGCGGAACCGGTCGCCGTCGCGACGCAGGGCGACGACGGTGCTGCCGAGCTCGCACAGCAGGTAGAGCCGCTCGCCGTCGGGATGGAAGGCCAGGTGCCGGGGGCCGTGGCCCGCGGGGGCGGCGATCCGGGCGCCGGGGCGTTCGGCGAGGGTGCCGTCGGTGCCCAGGGAGTAGACGACGACGGCGTCCATGCCCAGGTCGGGGACGAGGACGTCGCTGGTGCGGGGGTCGATGCCGATCATGTGGGCGTGCGCGGCGGTCTGCCGGCGCGGGTGCACGCTCGAACCCTCGTGCTGGACGACGGCGGTGGGCTCGCCGATGTCGCCGTCGGGGCCGAGGGGGAAGACCGACACGGAGCCGGAGTGGTAGTTGGCGGCCAGCACGAACCGCCCACCGGGGTCGACCACGACGTGGCAGGTGCCGGCGCCGGACGGGCGGCGCGACATCGGGGTGAGCGCTCCGGTGGCGGGGTCGCGGGCGAAGGCGGCGACGGTGCCCCCGGTGCGGTCGCCGTGGTCGGCGGACTCGTCGGCGGCGTAGAGGGCGCGGCCGTCGGCGGTGAGCGCGAGGTAGGACGGGTTGCGGGTGCGGGCGAGCAGGGTGACCGGGCCGAACACGCCGGTCGTGGTGTCGAGGCTCGTGCCGAGGATGCCCTCGTTGTGGCCGTCGACGTGCCCGAGGGCCGTGGTGTAGGTGCCGACGACCAGCGCCAGGACGGGCAAGGGGACCTCCGTTGGTCGGGCCGTCGCGGACGTCACGGTACCCGGCTTGTTTGCTTAGCGGCAAGCAACTATCGTGGACGCATGCGCGCCGCTCCCGGACTCCGTACGGCACCCGCCACGGGATCGGTGATGTCCGACGAGCCACTCCCCGGCCGCTGGCTCGTCTTCGGCGTCGTCGGCCTCGCCCTGCTGCTCGGCTCCATCGACCAGACCTCCGTCGCCACCGCACTCCCGACCATGCAGGCGGACCTCGGCGGCTCACTCAGCTGGATCGGGTGGACGATCACGATCTACTCCGTCGGCCAGATCGTCGCCCTGCCCATCGCGGGCCGGCTCAGCGACCAGTTCGGCCGCCGCACCGTCTTCCTCGCCGCCGTCACCGTGTTCACGGTGACCTCGCTGCTCGCGGGTCTCGCCGGCAACATCGCCTTCCTGATCGCGGCCCGCGCCGTCCAGGGCCTCGCCGCCGGCGCGATCATGCCCGCCGCAACCGGGATCGTCGCGGAACGCTTCGGCCGCAACCGCGACCGCGCCATCGGCCTGTTCACCAGCATCTTCCCGATCGGTGCGATCGTCGGACCCGTCGTGGGCGGCATCCTCGTCACCTACACCTCGTGGCGGGCGATCTTCTTCGTCAACCTGCCGCTCGGCGTGATCATCGTGATCGGTGGGCTGCTGCTGATCGGCCGCGGCGGCGGCCGCCGCATCCAGACCTCCGCCATCGACTTCGGCGGCATCGGCCTGCTCACCCTCGTCCTCGTCGCCGGGATGACCACGGTGACCGCGATCGGTGGCAGCGGCGACCCCCTGTTCCGCTGGGGTCTCGTCGGTGGCGCGGCCCTCGTCACCGGGATCGCCGTGTGGATGTTCTTGCACCACGCGCGGGTGAAGGACAACGCGGTCGTGCCGATGCGGCTGCTGCGCGGCAAGGTGTTCGGCCCGCTCAACGTCATCAACGTGCTGTTCGGGGCGGGCGCCCTCGGCTTCTCGACGCTCGTCCCCCTCTACGCCGAGCACCGCTACGGGCTCGGCCCGCTCGTCGCCGGCAGCCTGCTGTCGGTCCGGGCCATCGCCATGATCGCGACGTCGTCACTGTCGGTGGCGCTGCTGCGCACCGTCGGCACCCGCCGGCTGATGCTCATCGGCTACGCGGGCATGGCCGTCGGAACCGGGCTGCTCGCCGTCCCGCCGCCCAGCGGGATGTCGGCGGAGCTGTGGCTGTCGATCACCGCCGGCATCGCCGGGCTGGGCATGGGCGCCGCCGCGCCGTCGAGCAACAACGCCTCGATGCACCTGGCCAAGGACGAGATCTCCGCGATCGCCGGCCTGCGTGCGATGTTCCGGCAGTCCGGTGGCATCGCCGGCATCTCGATGACGACGGCGATCATCTCGCTCGCCGCCAACCCCGGGGTGGCGCAGGGCTACGCGTTCCTCGGCTTCGCCGTCCTGCTGCTCGTCGCCCTGCCGGTCATCTTCGCCCTGCCGGACCACCGCGGCTCCTGGTGACCGCCTGCTCACTCCGGGCGTAACGTTCGGGCGTTCCGTCCCGAGTGGACCCTCGCCGAGAGCTGTCCCGTCAGGGTCGGCCCGACCGAGACGAGGACGTCACATGGGGACCGACGCACCTGCCGCGCACGACGGCACGACCGACGTCCTGGTCGTCGGTGCCGGGCCGATCGGGCTGACCGCCGCCCTGGAGCTGCGGCGTCGTGGGGTGGAGTGCCGGGTCGTCGACAAGCTGTACGAGCCACCCCAGTACGCCAAGGCCGTCGGTGTGCAGGCCCGGACGCTGGAGCTGTGGGAGAAGTCCGGCGTGCTGCCGGCGATGCTCGACGCGGGCGTCCCGATGTTCGGCCAGCTCGTCCACCGCAACGGCGAGCAGGTCGCGAACATCGAGATCACGTTGCCTCCCGACATGTCCTACGGCTTCATGGCGTTGCCGCAGTACGAGACCGAGCGGCTGCTGCGCGAGGCGCTCGCGGAACAGGGCGTCGTGGTCGAGCGCGGGCTGGAGCTGGTGGCGTTCACCCAGGGCGACGAGGGTGTGACCGCGGAGCTCGCCGGCCCCGGCGGCTCGGAGACGGTGCGGGCGAGCTACCTCGTCGGTGGCGACGGTGCGCACAGTATCGTCCGCAAGTCGCTCGGCCTGAGCTTCGAGGGCGGGGCGTTCGCCGAGGAGTACATGCTGGGCGACGTCGAGGTCGACTGGTCACTGCCGCGGGGCGTCAGCATCCGCGCGACGACCGAGGTCGACGGCAAGGTCGTCGACGCATTGATCTGCATCCCGCTGCCCGGCCACAAGCGCTACCGGATGTCGATGCTGGTCCCGCCCGAGCTGTCGACGACGGCGCCCGGCCCGGGGGAGATCGCGCACGGATTCGAGGCGGGCCGCGCCCCCGAGCTGCACCACATCCAGGCGGTGCTCGACCGGCTCTCGCCCGAGCCGACGACGGCGCGGAACCTGCGATGGTCGTCGGTGTTCCGGATCAGCCACCGGATCGCGGGCGCCTACTCCGGCGGCCGCGCATTCATCGCGGGCGACGCCGCCCACATCCACCCGCCGACGGGTGCGCAGGGCATGAACACCGGCATCCAGGACGCCGTGAACCTGGCCTGGAAGCTGGCGGCCGCCGTCCACGGCACCGCGGCCCCGGGGCTGCTCGACAGCTACGACGCCGAGCGCAGGCCCGTCGGCGAGGAGGTCGTCGGGCGGACGGTCGAGGCCGCGTCGACCGGCGTGCAGTTCGACGACGCCGACCCGTTCCTGGCGGTCCGCCGCGAGGCGCAGCTGCTGGTGGGGTACCGCGGCAGCCCGATCGTCGGGCCGGTCGACGACACCCTGCCCGTCGGGGCGCCGCAGGCCGGCGACCGCGCGCCCGACGTGCGGGGGCTCGTCCGCGAGATCGTGCAGTTCCCGGTCCGGCTGTTCGAGCTGCTGCGCGCCCCGGGGCACACGCTCGTGGCGTACGCCGACACCGATGCGACGGCCGCCACGATCGACGGCATGGTCGTCGCCGCACGGGCGGCGCTCGGCGACGACGTCCACGCCTACGCGGTGCTGGCCGACGGAGTCGAGGTCGCCGACCTGCAGGTCCCGGCGGTGCGCGACGCCGGGGGCAGGTTCCGGGAGACGTACGCGGCGGCCGACGGGACGATGCTGGCCGTGCGGCCGGACGGGTACGTCGGGTACCGCGGGAGCGTTGCCGACGTCGCCGGGCTCGTCGGTTATGCGGGTTTGGTGGTGGCGCCCGCGCAGGTGCCCGTCGCGGGGTGACCCGGATCACGTCGTGCCCGGTTGCAGGGTGTGGCCGCGGCGGAAAGGGTCGAGGTGACGCGGGTCTCCGCGCCCCCGGACGAACGACCCCAGCGAGGTAGCAGAGTGACCCTCTCCAGTGGCGACACGATCCCCGACGTGACCCTGACGGCGATGACCGACAAGGGACCCGCGCCCGTCAGCAGCCGTGAGGCGCTGGGCTCGGGGACGGTCGTGCTGTTCGCGGTACCCGGCGCGTTCACACCGTCCTGCTCCGACCAGCACCTGCCCGAGTACGTCCTGCGCGCCGACGACCTGCGGGCCAAGGGCGTCGACAAGGTCGCCTGCGTCGCGGTGAACGACGCCTTCGTGCTCGACGCGTGGGGCCGCTCCCGCGACACCGGCGACTCGGTCGTCATGCTCGCCGACGGCAACGGTGACTTCGCCAAGGCGGTCGGCCTGGAGCTCGACGCCACCGGCCTCGGCCTGGGCGTGCGGTCGCAGCGGTACGCCGCGGTGCTGCAGGACGGTGTCGTCCGCGACATCTGGGTGGAGTCGGTGCCCTCGGATGTCACCGTCAGCTCGGCCGATGCGGTGCTCAAGAGCCTCTGACGCGGTTCACTCCCGACGGCCGTCGGTCCCTCCGGGGCCGCCGGCCGTCGGCCCCGAGGCGTTGGCGGTCGCCGTGAGCTCGGGCTGGGTGGGCACACGCGCGGTCACGACGTCGAGCCTCCTGCGGCGCTTCGGGATACGTCTCCGTATTCGAACTCGCGAAACGGCCCCGGAAGGGTTACCCGCAGCGGCGGAATCGGTCGCGTGAAATCCTCTTCCGGTCGCCGCCGGGCCGTGGCAGTGTCGGCGAAATGGACGCGCGCGCGATTCGGCAGGCGTATCTCGACCTCCTGCGTGAACACCAGCACGTGGTGATCGAGCGCGCGCCGCTCGTCCTGCGTGACGACCCGACGACGCTGTTCACGGGCAGTGGGATGCAGCCGCTGCTGCCGTTCCTGCTGGGTGCCGAGCACCCCGCCGGCGCGCGGCTGGCCGACGTGCAGCCCTGCCTTCGGGCGCAGGACATGGACGAGGTCGGCGACAACCGGCACACGACGTTCTTCGAGATGCTCGGCAACTGGAGCCTGGGCGACTACTCGAAGGCCGAGCAGATCCCGATGGTGTGGCACTTCCTCGTCGACGTCGTGGGGCTCGACCCGGAACGCATCTTCGTCACGGCTTTCATCGGCGACGCGGAGCACGGGATTCCGCGCGACGAGGAGAGCGCCGACATCTGGGAACGGCTGTTCCGCGAGAAGGGGATCAGCCACGAGCGGGTCGACCTCGACACCGAGGAACACGGCAACGAGGTCGGCAACCAGGGGGCGCGGATCGCGTTCTACGGCCACAAGAACTGGTGGAGCCGGTTCGGCGGGCCCAACGACATGCCGGTGGGCGACCCGGGCGGCCCCGACTCGGAGATCTTCTACTTCTTCCCGCAGGTCGAGCACGACACCGCGTTCGGCCGCTACCCGCACCAGAACTCCGACGGCGGGCAGTTCATGGAGATCGGCAACTCGGTCTTCATGACGTTCAGGCGCACCGACGACGGCTTCGCCGACCTGCCCAAGCACAACGTCGACTTCGGCGGTGGGCTGGAGCGGATCGCGGCGTCGTCGATCGACAGCCCGGACGTCTACCGGGTCAGCACCTTGTGGCCCATGGTCGAGAGGCTGCAGAAGGTCACGGGCCGGACCTACGAGGACGCGACGACGGCGATGCGGGTCGTCGTCGACCACCTGCGCGGCTCGGTCTTCCTGGCCGCCGACGGGGTGAAGCCGAGCAACTCGAAGCAGGGCTACGTGATGCGCCGGCTGCTGCGCCGGGCGATGCGCTTCGGGCTCGACCTGGAGCTGACCGCGGGCGTGGCGGCCGACCTGGTCCCCGTCGTCGCCTCGATGTACGGCGACGACTACCCGGAGATCGCGGCGAAGGAGGCCGAGATCGTCGCGATCATCGCGAAGGAGGAGAAGCTCTTCGCGCGGACGCTGCGCAAGGGACTGTCGATGGTGCGCCGGCTGGGCCGTACCCAGCCCGCGATCACGGGCGCGAACCTGTTCGAGCTGCACGACACCTTCGGCATGCCGATCGAGCTCTCCGTCGAGGAGGCGCACCGCCACGGCATCGCGCTGGAGGACACCTGGCAGGCCGACTTCGACGCGCTGATGGACGCGCAGAAGGCCCGCTCGCGCGCCGCAGGCTGACCGCCGAGTTCGACGTGAGACTGCTTCCGGCCATGATCGAAGCAGTTCTCATGGCGTACTCGGCGCGGTGCCGGCGCGGCCTGTCGAGCCGGGGCTTCCGGGTGAGGAACGGCGGTCGGGCAGGAGTTCTCGTCGAAACGAAGAATGGGCCGCCCGCTGATACGGACAGCCCATTCTTCGACGTTGGTGGAGGACTCAGGAATTGAACCTGACGAGGCGTCCCAAGTACGCATCCCCCGTGTGCCACAAAAAGTACCGTGGTGATCGTCGACAGGCAAGGCCGTATTTCAGTGCTGTTCGTGTCCCCCTGATCGCGTCGCCGCGATCAGCTGCCAGGCGGTGGCGTCGGGCAGATAGGCGCGGGTGAGCGCGACTCCGATCCGGGGCAGGTCGGCCTCGTCGCGGAACGCCAGGTGCACCGGTTCGTAGCGGGGCTGGAACTTGGCCTTGAAGGCGTGCAGGGACCGGAAGCCGTAGAAGGGCTCCAGGGCCCCACCGAGCCGGTCGAGGAGCCGGTCGGTGCGGTCGAGCTCGGCCTGCGAGACGTCCCCGCGGGCCAGCGGCGCCCCGGACAGCGACACGAACGTCGCGCCCAGCTCCCGGAACTGCAGGCAGGCCGAGGCGATCATGAACTCCATGACGGACCGGAACCCGTCGGTGCGGCGGCGCATCACGTCGAGGGTCCAGCCGTGCACCTCGCCACCCTCGGAGTAGACGGGCAGCCACGACGTCACGCCGTGCAGGGAACCCGTCGCGTCGATCGCGATACCGACGCGCACCTTCGGGTCGAGCGCCTCGGCGACCCCGCCGAGGGTGAAGCCCATCTCCGGCAGCTCCTTGTCGCCCACCCACTCCTGCGAGATCGCCCGGACCTGGGCGAGGATCGCGTACGGCTGCTCGGCGAGCGTCACGAGCCGGAACTCGATCGACTCCTTGCGCGCCTTGTTCAGCGCCGACCGGACGTCCTGCCAGGACTTCCCCTTGAACTCCAGGCCCGGCAGGTCGATCAGGGTGTCCTCGGCGATCTGCACGGTGCGCCAGCCCGCCGCGCGGGCGGCGTCGGCGGCGGCGTCGGTGACCGAGAACAGGCAGGGGATGAGCCCGCCGCGCTCGGCCATCGTCGTGAACTCGGTGACCGCCTCGGCGATCGTCGCGTGCGGGACGACCGGGTCGGCCAGCGCGAGGGCGACACCGGCGTGGCGTTCGTAGCCGATGTATCCGCGGCCGTCGGCGGTGAACAGGTAGCGCATCGCGGGCCACGTCGTCATCCACGACATCGTCGAGCCGCCGACGGACTCCAGGATCGCCTTGGCACGCACCATCCCCTCGCCGCCGGCGTCGAGGGCGCCGACGCCGCCGGGGACCCGGCGCTTGAACGGCACCCGGAACGCCTGCCGGTTGACCACGACGAGCCCCAGCTGGGCCAGCCACAACAGCCCGCCCGCCAACGAGATCGGGGCACCCAGTGGCAGCTTGCCGGCGACGATCAGGGCCAGTGCCAGCACCGCGGCGGCGATGTTGAGCAACCCCAGCACGATCGTCGCCCACCAGGCCCAGCGCTTGCCGTTGCGCAACGCGTTGGCCACGAGTGCGATCAGCGCGAGCTCGACGAGGACGTCGGCGATCGGACCGGCCTCGCCCGTCGTGGCTCCGAACGGCCCGCGGCCGGGGAACAGCAGCACGACCAGCTGGGTGAGGCCGATCAGGATCAGGCCGCCGAACGCCGTCATGCGGGTCTCGCGCGGCGTCCGCGGGCCGAATCCGGGCTCGACGCCGTAGCGCCACTGCCCGATGAGGAGCCCCGCGCCGACGGCGAAGGCGTGCGAGACGTCGGACAGCGTGCCCTCGAACAGGAACGCCGCCGTCACGTAGAACCAGAGGACGGCCCGGACCCGCAGCCGCCACGGCGACCGCAGGGTCGCCGAGGTGACGGCGACGACCGTCAGCATCCCGGTGGTGAAACCGACGTCGCGGGCGCCTGCGAGCTCGCGCGCCCACACCCACGTCGTCATCGACAGCGCCCAGACCGCCAGCGACGCGACCAGCACACCGCCGACCTGGCCGACGACTGCGGTGACCACCGTCCGCCGGGTGCCCAGCCGCAGCTCGCACGACCCGACGAGCACGGCGAACAGCACCAGCCCGGTGACGTACTGGGCCGGGGTGATCGCGAACAGCCAGCCGGTGACGAGCGTCCAGATCCTGCCTTCGCGCAGGGCCGGGACACCGTAGGCGACCTGCGGGAACCACCCGGCCCGCCAGATCGGCTCCCAGATCGTCCGCACCGCGACGCCGACGACGAGCGTCAGCGCCACCACCGAGATCGTGAACGGGATGCGCCGCAACGCACTCGGTGTCGCCGCCGCCAGCCGGCTGGCCCATGCCTCGAACCCGCCGGCCTGCCCGGGCGTGACGACGGGAGGTGCGGCGGCGGTGGTCATCGCGTGAATCCCATCCGGGGGGAGAGGAAGTCGAGGGCGGGCACGAGGGTGGCCGTCGGGACACCCCACGAGTGGCCCTGGCCCGGGACGATCTGCGTCGTCACAGTCATCCCGGCGTTCTTCGCGGCCGTGGACACCTCGGTCATCCACTGCTGGGTCGTGGGCTCGTCGCCGCCTGCGGCGAAGAAGCCCCAGCTGTTCGGGTAGGTCTTCTGCGACAGCAGGGTCAGCGGGGTGAGCGCGTCGAACGCCGCGGTGTCGCCGTGGAAGGCCAGCTGGACCGTCTGGGTGCGGTCGGCGCTGATGGCGGGCTCGCGCTCGCCGGCCAGGTCGATGAACGAGGGGAACAGGTCGGGGTGCCGCGTCGCCATCTGGATCGAGCAGGTCCCGCCGAAGGACCAGCCACCGAACGTCCAGTGCGCGTGGTTGCTGTCGACGCCGACGTTCTTGGTGATCCAGTTGACGACGTCGACCGTCAGGTAGGTGTCGGCCTTCGCGATGTCCGAGTCCATGCACATCGAGTTGGCGTCGTCCGCACCGTTCGGGTCGACCACCACGGTGACGGGGGCGAGGCCGTCGTGCGCGGTGGCGAACCCGTCGAGCAGCTCCTGGAGCCGGCCGGACACGATCCAGTCCTGCGGGCCGCCGGGCTGGCCCGACACGAGGATCAGCACGGGCAGCAGCGGCGGGTTCGGACCCGAGTAGGCGGGCGGCAGGTAGATCCAGGCGGGACGGCCGGTGAACCCGGACACTGTGCCCGGGATCGGCGCGGACTCGACGCGGCTCTTGCCCGGGGTGCCCTTCCACCGGGTGGTCACGGGAGTCGTCTCCGACGCCGACCTCAGCCCGTTGGAGCCGGCGAACACCGACGGCTCGTCGCTGGACACCAGCGTGCCGACCGTCGGGTACTCCTCGAAGTACACGTTGATCTGCGACCCGACGGTGACGAGCGCGACGACGGTGCACACGATCGCGGTCACCTTTCGGCCCACCGACGACGCGACCATGCTCCCGACGCCGAGCACGAACACGCCGACACCGACCGCGATCCACAGCCGCACGTCGCCCGGCAGTGGCTCGGGGAGGACGTCGAACACCGTCAGGACGAGCCAGTTCAGCAGGAAGTACGTGAGCAGCGCGAGGACGGCGGCGATCGCGATCGTGATCACCGACGCCCGGCCGCCGCGCGCGAACAGCACGAACAGGGCGATGCCCCCGAGCACGAGCAGGACGATCGGGACCCACCCGTTGATCAGCGACAGGTCAGACACGACGCCACACCGCGAATCCGTCGGCACACATGATCGGTCACGTCCCCTCAGCGGTGGGTCGCGGTGCGAGCCACGACGGCGCGCACCGGCCGGACCGCCGCGCCGTGCCGGAGTGTCCGTACTCGGTTAGTCGCCGATGATGACCTTGGCGTTTCGCCCCGTTCGCGCGCGAGACCCCGGTGGGGTGATGCTGGGGGCGACCCGAGAAGGCCGCCCGTGACCAGACCCCCTTCCTCGTGGCCATACCCGTCGACGACCTCGCCGCCGCCCGCGCCTTCTACGGCGGGGTGCTCGGTTTCCCCGAGGGCCGGTCGGCGCAGCGGTGGGTCGACTCGGACATGGAGCAGCGCGGCGACGTCGTCGGAGCTCAGCACCAGCCTCGGCGCATCGTGGGCCGCCCGGGTGCGCCGGTCAACCGTCAGGTGATCTCCACGCAGTCGGCGGCGCAGGCGCCGTCGACGGGAACGGGTGCCGGTGCGGCGGCGGCCCGGTGCAGCACCGCCCGGGTCACCGCCACGGCGAGCTCGTCGTCGCCGACGACACCGGTGCCGTCGACGATCAGCGAGTGCCCGCCCGGGTCGGCCGGCGGCCACACCAGCGTCACCTCGGGCCGTATCGTCGCGTTGGCCCGGGTCCGCCTGCCGAGGTCGGACACCCGCAGCCGCCGCCCGTCCCACGTCGGCGAGACGGCGGTGACGTGCGGCCTGGCGTCGTCGCCGATCGTCAGGAGGTAGGCGAAGGCGAACCCGGTGAGGGTGCGGCCCAGTTCGTCGGTGGTGACGGCGATGCTCACCCCACCGATGCTACGACCCGCCCGACCACGAGCGGCCCGGCCACGAGCCGCTCAGCACAGCCGCGCCGGGTCGGTGACGTCGAGGGAGGCGGCGAGCGTCGTCTCCCGGCTCGTCTTGTCCGAGTAGGCCGAGATCGACCACACGAAGGGCCGGTTGCGGTAGATGAACACGACGAGGTCGACGGGCCGGTTGTCGGTGTCGGTGTAGCTCGTCAGGTACTCGTCTGCGCAGCCCTGGGTGTCCTGGCCGATCTTGTTCCACGGCGTCGTGAACTTGGCCTTGAGGGCGGTGAAGTACTCGTCGGGCGACGACGCCTTGTTCTTCATCAGCGACTGCGTGTACTGCGGCTGCGAGCAGATGATCGCCTCGACGTCGAGGTCGGTCAGGCCCGAGCCCTGCGTGCACTTCCTGTCCGGGTCGAGGAGGATCTCCGACGCCGAGTACGGGCTGGTGTAGCGCGCGGGCACGGTCGTCGTGACCCGGCTGGTGGTGGAGGTCGATGTCGTCGTCGACGACGTCGTCGTGCCGCCTCCGCCGCCTCCGCCGCCGTCGCGGACCAGCGCCCAGACGCCGACGCCCGCGCCGCCGAGGACCACCACGGCGGCGAGCGCCACCGCGATCCACTTCGCGCGCCCGGGCTTCTTCGACTGCCCGGTGTCGGCGAAGCCCTGCTGCCCGTTCGGGCCGGTGCCCCACGGCGGCTGCCCGCCCGACCGGCCCGCGTACCCGGCCTGGCCCGCGTATGCGCCCTGACCCGCCTGGGCCACCGGGGTGGTCGGGCCCGCGTGCGCCGGGCCGGGCTGGGCGGGACCCGCCACCACCGGCGGCACCGTCCCACCGCCCGCGAACTCCGGCCGCTGACCGCCCGGAACGGGCTGGCCGACGGTCGGCTGCGCGGCCGCCGCCGCGGACGCGGCACCGAGCGCGACGACCAGCTTCGGGTCGTCGAGCGTCGCGGGTGTGCGGCCCAGGACCGCGGCGAGGCGGCGCTGCACCAGCGGGATCAGCGACGTGCCGCCCGTCAGGTAGAAGCCCGCGAGGTCGTCGGGGCCCTTGGTGCCCGCGTCGGCGAGGACCGTCGTCGTCAGCGCGACGGCCCTGTCGATGTCCGGCGCGATGATCCGCTCGAACTCCTCGACGGTGATCAGCAGTGACGCGGTGCCCTGCACCGTCCGCACCGCGATGTGCGCCGACGGGTACTCCGACAACGCATGCTTGGCCGCCCGCACCTGGTCGCGCAGTGTCAGCCAGCCGGCGACCTCGTCGGGGGACTCGAGCCGGTCCGCGATGTCGGTGCGGCCGCTGCGGCGGAGCTCGGCGTCGACCCAGTCGAGCAGCCTGCGGTCGATGTGCTCGCCGCCCAGCTGGTCCTCGCCCGCCGACGCCGCGATCACGAACCCGGACTGCTCGCCCGGCTCGGTGCGCAGCACGGCGACGTCGAGGGTGCCGCCGCCGAAGTCGAACACCGCGATCCGGCGGCCCGCGGGCAGCCGCGTCGCCCGCAGGTACCAGCTCGCGGCCGCGACCGGCTCCGACAGCAGGCTCAGCCGCGTCGGCATCACCAGCTGCGCGGCCTGCGCGAGCTGCTCACGCCGGCGCGCCCCCCACGACTCCGGATGGGTCAGCACGACCTGGTCGGGCGGCGTGCCACCCGCCGTCGCGACCGCCCGCGTCGCGACCTGCCGCAAGACCGCCGCGACCAGGTTGACGACAGGAACCTGCCGGTTGTCGAGCCGGACCGTGTCGTCGCCGATGCGGCGCTTGGGTGTCGCCTCGAACCGGGTGGGCGCCGACATGGCCCGCGACGCCGCCGGCTGCCCGACGACGATCTCGTGACCCTCGACGAACACGCACGACGGCATCTGGTCGGCGTCGCTGCTCAGCCGCACCGAGCGGATCTCGCCGCCGGGCATGCGTACTGCGGCGACGGTGTTCGTCGTCCCGAAGTCGATCGACAGGATCCAGCCGCTCATCCGAGATGCTCCACACGTGCGGTTGCCGGGGTGGGGACGCTCACTCCGCCTCCACGTACACGATGACCTGGGCCGGACGGACGATCGCGCCGCCCCCGGCCCATCCGTGACGGACGACGTCGGCGACCGTCCCGACCTCGTCCGGCGACGCGGCCGGCGCCGTCCCGACCACCTCGGCGTGCTCCAGCGGGGCGCCGGGCGCCGGCACGACCGGGACGATCCCGGCGCGGCGCAGGACGTGCTCGAGATGCCGTTGCTGCGCCTCGTCGGCGGCGAGGTCGTGAGCGCCGATCATGCCGTCGACCAGCGCGGCCTCCCGGGCACCGGGCCGGGGCGGGGCCATCGGCGGCGGCCCGGCCGGGACGGCGACCGGGACCGGTCCCGTACCCGGATCGGGTCCCCGCGCAGCGGCGGCGGCCGGCGGCCCGGCCGGCACGTGCGTGCCACGGCGCGGCGCCGACAACCGGCCACCCAGGAACGCCAGCACCGCGAGCACCACCGCGCCCAGTAGGATCCACAGCCAGCCGAGACCACCGGTCGACTCGGCCGCCGTCGGTTCCGGCTCGCCACCGATCGTCGCGACCGGTGACCGCGCGGCACCCGTCGGCTCCGCCGGCAGGACCCCGCGCGACGCACCCGTCTCCGCGACCGACGGCTCGCCCGGCATCCGCGGTTCACCCGCGAGCGGGCCCTCCGGCGGCACCGTCTGCACCGTGATCTGCGGACGTTCGGCCACCCCGGCGAGCCGGCTGCTCTCGACGGGTGCGCCCTGCAACGGGACGCCCTGCTGTTGCGCGCCGGCCGTCGCCCGGCCGATCGGGTCCCCGCCGCCGCAGGCCGCGACGAGCCCGAGGGCCGTGGCGGTGACCAGCACCGCCACGGCCCTGCGGACCGGGTGAAGCGACTTCTCCACGCCGTCTCCTCCTACGCCCCGCTGCCGGGCCCGGGCACTGACACCGTCACCGTCACCGTCACCGGAAGCATCGCCCACGGCCCGGTGAACACCGCATCGAGCCCCTCACCGGACGCAGCCGCCCCACCACCGGCGACGCTGCCCGCACCGCCGGCGCCCCCCGGGCCGTCGGTGAGCGCCGCGGCGGGCTCGTCGCAGGTGATCATCTCGTAGCGGCTGTCCGCCCACGCGTCCATGAACACCTCGATCGGGACCTCCTCGAGGTTGCCGCTCGGGTTCCCCGGGTCCGACAGGAGCACCACACCGCGGTCGTAGTCGATACCGGCGACGACGACGGCGTGGTCGAGGACGTGGTCCTCGCTCGCCTCGCCGTACCAGACCTCGCCGCTGTCGATCGTGATGATCACCCCGCGGCCGTCGGCCAGCGCCTGGTCCAGTGCCTGCAGCGCGTGGTCGCCGATCAGCTCGTGGGTCAGCTCCACCGGGATGCCGTAGGCCTCCAGGAGCGTCACCGCGTTCTCCGACGTCATGCCGGGCACACCGTCGGCACCCACCGACCACAGCTGCAGCTGGTTCGCGCCCTGCACGATCGCCATCTCGTCGGGCAGCGCCTCGCCGGTGTAGACCGAGACGATCTGCGCGACGCTCGCCGGCATGCAGAACCCGTTGACGGCCTGCTGGAACCAGACCTGCGCGAACTCCTCCGGGTCGCCCACGACCCGCCCGTCCTCCACCGGAGGTGGTGGGGTGTCCGTGGCCGTGCCGTGGTGGGTGCCCGCCGGGTCGAGCGCGGCCGTCACGCCGGGCAGCACCGCGTCGAGCTGGGCCTTCGTCATCGTCTCGTAGCGGTCGGCCATGCCGTCGCCGTCGTCGTCGTAGCCGACGGTGAACGTGCCGGCCGCGTCGCGGGTGATCGTCGTGTCGAGGTCGCCGTCGCCGTCGAGGTCGACCACGACCGCGTCGGGCGTGCCGTCGGAGTCCGCGTCGACCAGCCGTCCCTCGACGCCGGGCGCGATCTGCACCAGCGATCCGTCGCCGGGGCCGGTACCGCCGTCGGTGAAGCCCGAGCCGTCCGCCGGGACGGTCTCGTAGGTGTCCGGGACGCCGGCGTCGTGCAGGGTGCCCGGGTCGAACACCTCGGTGCCGTGGCCGGACCAGGTGTCGACGCCGCCGTCGTGCGTCGTGTCCATCGGGTCGTTCATCACTCTGCTCGCTCTCGCGTCGACCGGATCGGGACGGGGTCAGACGTTCACGCCGCCGGAGCCGGAGCCGGATCCGCCGCTGCCCGAGCCGCCGCGCGGGTCGAGGGCATCGGCCAGCCCGGGGACGGCCTGGTCGAGCTGGGCGCGGGTCGCGGTCTCCTGCCGGTCGATCCGGCCGTCGCCGTCGTCGTCATAGCCGATCACGAAGCCGCCGTGGCCGTCGGGCGCGACCATCGTGTCGAGCGTGCCGTCGCCGCTCATGTCGATCAGCACGGCGTCGAAGGTGCCGTCCTCGTTCTGGTCGACCGCGACGGCCTCGATGCCGGGCGCGATCTGGAACGACACCGCGTCGGTGACACCGTTCTCGTTCGTGTCGAGCTCCTGCGGGTCGGAGGGCGAGCCCACGACGCCGTCGGACACCGTGTGGTTGCCACCGCCACCGCTGGCCGGGTCGAGCACGTCGGCCAGGCCGGGGACCGCGGAGTCGAGCTGCTCGCGGGTGATCGGCTCCTGCCGGTCGACCTGCCCGTCCTCGTCGTCGTCGTAGCCGATGACGAAGTCGCCCTTGCCGTCGGCCTTGATCATCGTGTCGATCTTGCCGTTGCCGTCGAGGTCGATCATGACGACGTCGGGCGTGCCGTCCTCGTTCACGTCGACGATCAGGCCCTGCACGCCGGGCGCGAGCTCGACCACGACGGTGTCGTCGATGCCGTTGTCGTTGGTGTCGTGGACGACCGGGCTGCCGCCGCCGCTGCTGTCGGTGGTGTCGGACACGGTGCCGTTGTGGCCACCGGTGCCGGACGGGTCGAGGACGTCGGCCAGGCCGGGGACCGCGGAGTCCAGCTCGTCGCGGCTGAGGGTGCGGGTGTCGTCGGGGCGGCCGTCGCCGTCGGTGTCGATCGAGACGACGAAGTCGCCCTTGCCGTCGGCCTGGATCGCCGCGTCGTAGGTGCCGTTGCCGTCGAGGTCGATCAGGACGACGTCGGGCGTGCCGTCCTCGTTCACGTCGACGATCGCGCCCTGCACACCGGGGGCCAGCTCCACGACGATCGTGTCGTCCACGCCGTTGTCGTTGCTGTCGACGACCTGGTAGCCGCCCGATCCCTGGCCGCCCGAGTCGTAGCTGCTGTCGTCGTGCGTGCCGCCGTCGGAGTAGCCGGGGTCGGCGTAGTCGCTGCCCTGGTCCGACGCGGGAACGATCGCGGTGTGGTCCTCGGTGAAGGTCGGGTCGCTCATCGCCGGCTCCGTCTCGTCGTGTCTGCGGTGGCCCGCGTTGCGCGGACGGTGATTGGAGACGGGGGGTGCCCGGTTTGTTCCGACGAGTTCCGAACTTTTCTCAGCCGAGCAGCGTGGCGAGCTCTTTCTGCTGGTCGCGCAGGGCCGTGAGCTGCAGCTGGAGCCCCGACAACGTGATGCCGCGCTCGCGGGCATCGGCCCGGTCGGCGGCCTGCGCCTCCTTGATGACGCGGTCCAGCGTCGCGATGCGGGCGGACAGCACGGCCCGGTACGCGACGATGATCTCTGGCTTCACATCGTTGACGAGGTCGTCGAGTGCGGCGGTCGTCGCCGTCCGCACCCGGAGCACCTCCTCCGAGGCCCAGTCGGCGAGCCTGCGCTGCGCCGTCTGCCCCTGCCGGAACAACGTCATCAATGCCAGCGCCGAGATGCCGCCGACGATCGCCAGCGTCAGCGGCAGCACCATCGCGCCCGCCGCGGCGGCCGCCGCCCCGGCCGGGGCGGCGATGTGGAACGCCGTGGTCCCCGCCGAGTTCGAGATGAACAGCAGCGACGGGTCGAACAGCTTGCGCATCCCCGACGGCGCGTCCCGGCCCGCGTCGACGGCGTTCACGACGGACTGCGCGCCGTTCGTCGGCAGCATCGTCGCGGCCTCCTCCGGCCCCACCAGCTCCTCGACGACGGCCGTCACCGCGTCCCGGAAGTCGAGGGCCGCCGCGCCCGCCATCGCGGAGAGGTCGCCGCGCAGCTCGCTGGTCGCCTGCTCGGCGGCAGCCCGGCTGTAGGCCAGCCGTCGCTTCTCCAGCCGCTCACGCCACACCACCCGCAGCCGGTCGCTCTCCCGGCCGAGCGACTCGACGGCCCGCCCACGCGCGTGCCGCAGGTCGCGGTCCAGGTACAGCGACCACGTGCCCTGCCGCTCCCGAAGCTCGACGAGCTCCTCGCGTTCCCGGTCGGCCGCACTCTCCGCGCCCGGCGTCTGCCTGACCGCCTCGATGGTGCGCTCGATCTCGTCGGCGATCTCGCCGAGCGCGTGGTCGGCCGTCCGCAGGGCGTTGCGGACCGCGAGGCCGTTGCGGTCGGCGAGGCCGTCCCTGATCGCCGCGACCAGCGCCGGGATGCCGGAGTACTCCTCGAGGTCGGCGGCCAGCGCGGGTGGCGACGTCGTCGCCTGCAGTGCCAGCTCCGCCGACACCGGCACGACCGGCGCCGCGGCGAACCGCGGGGCGTGCCGCTGCAGCAGGTTCCGGATCTCACCGACCACCTGCTCGTGCGACGGGTACTTGTCGATCTTCGTGACCGCGATGACGACGCGCTCCACCGACCGCGAGGCCTCGTTCAGGAACGCGAGCTCCGGGCCGGGCAGCGGCTGGCCCGCGTCGGTGACGAACACGAGCAGTGCGGCGTTGCGGCAGGCCTGCAGGGCGAGCTTGGCGTGCCCGCTGTCGAGGCCGCCTGCGCCCGGGGTGTCGACGATCGTCGCGCCGGGCAGCCGCCCGTGCCCCGACCGCATCCGGACGCCGGCGACGTCGGGGCCCTGCCCGCCGTCGGGCCGGGCACCGACGGCCACCCAGTCCCTGACCCGTCCCGACGGCACCGGGCGGACCGTGCCGTCGACGAACACCACGTGCGCCTCGCCCGGGGCGGGGAGGCCGGTGGCCTCCTTCTCCTCGGGGGCGGCGGCGGGGTCGTCGCACGCCACCTCGACGAACACGGCCGTCGTGATGTCGGCGCCGGTGGGCACGATCTCCCGGCGCCCCAGCAATGCGTTGACCAGGGAGCTCTTGCCGCGCTTGGCCTCGCCGACGACGGCCACCACCGGCGGGCCGGGCTTGGCTGCGAGCCGGGCCTCGAGCCGTTCGAGCAGGTCGGTGCGCTTGTGGTGGTTCAGCAGCTTGCGGGTCTCGCGCATCGCGCGGCCCTGGGCGGCGTCGAGCGGCAGCCCGGACCGGACGAGGCTCGCCGACAGCAGCGACTTGCGGCCGCGGGGCGTGGCAGCCGCGTCGTCGGCCGGGGGGTCGGCGGGCGGGGAGTCGGCAGCGGTCGCGGCCCGCGGCGCGTCGGTCCTCGCCGGTGGTCCGGTCGGCGGCGGAGCTGTGTCGGTCCTCGCCGGTGGCGCGACAGGGGACGGGGGCGCGACGGATCCGGGCGCGGCGGCGGGGTGCGCCGGCGGTTGGTGCCGCGGGATCGGCCGGCCGGGCGGAACCTGTCCCGCCGGCCGCGGCGGGGGTGGTGGAACCGGTCCCGCCGGCACCGGGCGACCACCGGCCGGGACCTGCCCGGGAGCGCCGACCCGTGGGTGGGGTGGAGGTCCGGGCGGGCCGGGCGGGCCGACGGGAGAGGGAACGCCGGGTCGGCCGACGAGCCGGGGCGAGCCGGTGAGCCGGACGAACGGCTCGCGTGGACCGGCCCCGTACGGCCCGGCGGGGGGCGCGACGACCGGCGGCGGCTCCGCGGCCGGAGGCCCTGCGGCGGGCGGGCCTGCGTCACGTGGCTCGGTGCGCTGCTCGGGGATCACGTCGTCGGGACCGGTCCGGCCGGGCTCTTCGGACGACATCGCGTCGCTCCCCTCCTCACGGTGCGGCCTCACGTCGGCGCGTCCTCCGGGGCCCGGCGGGCGCGCATAGGATTCGCTCATGGTGCCTCCTGCCGGGGCCGGTCCGACCGACCGGATGACGCGCACGGTCCTGGCACTGTGCGACGAGGCCCCGGCCCTGCTGGCCCCCGGCGCCCGCGCCGAGCTGGCCGCGTTGCGTGCGTCGGTGTCCGAGCCGTTGCGCGTCGCCGTCGTCGGCCGGGTGTCCGCCGGCAAGTCGACGCTGGTCAACGCCCTGATCGGGCGTCGCGTCGCGCCGACGGCCGCGGGGGAGTGCACGCGCGTCGTCACCTGGTACCGGTTCGGCGCCCCCGACCGCGCCCAGCTCGTGCTGCGCGACGGCACCGTGCACCCGCTGCCGTTCGACGGTGCGCTCCCCGAGACGCTGGCGGTCCCGGCGGAGCGGATCGAGCGGATCGAGGTGTTCCTGCAGTCGGGCGTCCTGCGGCACCTGACCCTCATCGACACGCCAGGTCTCGGCTCGCTGGACCGTCCCGGCGACGAGGCGGTGCGCCGCGCCGCGATCGGTGAGGGCGTGACCGGGGAGACGCCGTCGGCACGCGCCGTGGAGCAGGCGAGCGCGCTGCTCTACCTGTTCCGCGACGTCGAGAAGCAGGACGACATCGACTTCATCCGCGCCCATCAGGCGGCCACGGGACCGATGGGCTCCATCGCGGCGGGCGTGATCGGGGTGCTGTCGCACGCCGACCTGTTCGGGTCGGGGCCGTGGTCGCCGCGGGACCCGCTCGTCGAGGCGCGCACCGTCGCCGACCGGATCGCCGGGGACCATCCGGCGCTGCTCACCGCGGTCGCGCCCGTGGCCGCCCTGCTGGCGCAGGCCGCGCGGACCGGGCTGGTCACCGAGACCAAGGCGCGCACGCTGGCCGCCCTGCAGCCGGTCGAGACCGCGCGGCTGCAGATGCTGCCGCGCTTCGGCGTCCCCCAGGGCGTCGACGCCGCCGCGGCGGGCCGGGTGCTGCACGAGCTGGGGCCGTACGCGGTCAACTATGCGCGTGGCGTCGCCGGGGCGGGGGCGAGCGCGCTGCAGAACTGGCTGCTGCACCGCAGCGGCCTGAGCCCGGTCGAGGAGCTGGTGGGGACGAGGTTCGTCCGCCGCTGCATGCCGCTGACGGTGGAGCGGGTGCTGCGCGGGCTGCGGGGCCTGTCGCGCAGTATGCCGGTGTCCTACGACGCGGGCGCACGGCTGCGGGACCGCATCGAACAGGTGGAGCTCCAGCCGGCGATGCACCGCATCGCGGAGCTGCGGGCGCTGCAGCTGCTCGCGGGCCGCTCGGGAGCGCTGGCCCGGGATCTGACCCGCGAGCTCGACCTCATGATCGACAACGACGAGCCGTGGCGACGGTTGGGGGCCGCGCGGCCGATGTCCCCGCAGGAGCTGCGTCAGGAGCTGACGCGTCGCTGGGACCGCGCGCAGACCGCGACGACCACGGCCCGCGACCCCCTCGTCGGCGAGGCCGCCCGGGTCCTGACCCGCTCGTACGCTCTCGTCGGAGCCGATCTCTGACCCTCCCCGACACTGTGACGTAGGTCTCGGGAACATCGGGGCCTCATCGCGACTCCAAGAACCGCGCACACCGCCGAGGGGGAGGGGCGACGATGGACACCGCTGGGTCATCGGTCCTGCAGCAGCGTCTGTACGGCGCGGCGGGCCCGGTTCAGCCTGCTCTTCACGGTCTGGATGCCGACGCCCTGCGCCTCGGCGATCTCCGCGTACGACATGTCGGCGTACTCGCGCAGCACGAGCGCGGCCCGGAAGTCCGGTGGGAGGAGCGCGAGCGCGGCGTCGAGGGCGTCGCGTTCGGCGATGCCGTGGGCGAAGTCCGAGCCGATGTCGACGACCTCGGGGGCGTCGTCGACGAGCGTCTCCCGGCGGCGGGTCACCAGCTTGAGCGCCGCGTTGGCAGCGATGCGGTGCAGCCACGTCCCGAAGCGGGCGTCACCACGGAACGTCGGCAGGTGGCGCCACGCCGCGGTGAGCGCGTCCTGCAGGGCGTCCTCGGCGTCGTACTGGTGACCGGTGATGCGCACGCACACGGCCCAGGCCCGGTCGCGGTGCGTCTCGACGAGCGTCGCGAACGCGCGGGTGTCGCCCGCGCCGGCGCGCCGCACCAGTTCCAGCTCGGCGGCGCGTCCGGCGTCGCCCGGCCCGGTGTCCTCCGAGTGGAGGGGTGATCCCATGACCGAACTCCCGATCGGTGCCGACGGATACCTAGACATGGACAGCGTCCCCGACGTCGATCTCGACGAGTCGGAGACCGCCGACCTGTTCGACGAGCCCGACCCGGTGCCCGACGCGGTCTGGAGCCGGATGCTGTCGACGGCCGTCACCGACACGGACGCCGACGTCGACGATCTCGTCCCGCCCCCGGGTGCGGGACCGACCGACCCCGGCCACGACGTCGATCCCGTCGATGTCGTTGCGGGGCACGAGGTCCACTACACCGTCGACGCCAACGACCGGTACGACGGCCATGTCGACGCGGGTGCGGAGATCGGTCACGACGGGAGCCGCGACGCGGGTCACGACAGCGCCCACGACGCGGGTCACGACGGCGTCCACGACGGGAGCTGGCACGACGGGAGCTGGCACGACGGGGGCTGGCACGACGGGGGCTGGCACGACGGCGGCTACTGACACACGACGGGTCGGGACGGCACGGGGCAGCACCGAGCTCACGGTCCTGCGCCTCCCCCCGGCCCCGGCGACACGGGCCCCCTTCCCCGTAGTCGTGTCACGCGCTGGCGGGGTTACACGATTCGCGCCGTCCGTCCCTCCGCGTGTGTCCGTCACCGTCGCTCCCTCTGCCCGTGGCCGTCCTGGGGAGGGCCCTGCCGTCCGGCGTGGGGCCGGGCGACGCGGTCCCGCGCCCGTCCGTCCGGGGGAGGGCGACACGGTCGCCCGGCGCGTAGGAGCCGACGGCGGGCAGCTTGTCGGCGGGGTTCGGGCCGGTCGGGGCTGCTGTGACGGCCACGCCGGCGCGGACGAGGGCCTCGATGAACAGCGTGCGCGCGAAGGAGGGCGGTTCGGTGACGTCGGCGGTCCGCAGGACCGGGTCACCCGCCGGGACCGAGCCGGCGACGGTGATCCTCCCGTCCTCGGTGGTGACCTTCTGCTCGGCCTCCCCGCCGGCGGCGGTCGTGACCGTGGACGTGACGGTGAACGCGGCAGAGGCCGGGCGGTTCGTGTGTGGCGGGAACGTGCCGTCAGCGGGCGATGGCCACCTCCGGCGGCTGCGGTCCCCGAGCCGCCGCGATACCAGCCGATCGACGCCGTGAATGCGCCCGGCGCGGCACAGCGGATGGTGAGGCGGTCGATCCGCGCGTCGGACGGGGTGAACCGCGGGCCGCTCCGGTGCGTCCAGAAATGTGTCAGGTAGGCGCGTTGCCGAGTCGCGTCTTCTGCACCTTGCCCATGGCGTTGCGCGGCAACGACTCCAGCACCCGGACCTCGCGCGGGCGCTTGTGTGCCGACAGCCCGCCCGCGACGTGGGCGATCAGGTCGGCGGGACGGACGTCGTCGCCGACGACATAGGCGACGATCCGCTGGCCCAGGTCGTCGTCGGGCTCGCCGACCACGGCGCACTCGCGCACCGTCGGGTGCTCCAGCAGCGCGGCCTCGATCTCCCCGGCGCCGACCCGGTAGCCGCCGGTCTTGATCAGGTCGACCGAGATCCGGCCCACGATGCGGTGCCGCCCGTCCCCGGTGATCACGGCGGCGTCCCCGGTGCGGAACCAGCCGTCGTCGGTCCAGGACGCGGCCGTCGCCTCGGCCAGCCCGAGGTAGCCGTCGAACATCGTCGCGCCGCGGACCTGCAGGTCGCCGACGGTCACGCCGTCGTGCGGGACGGGGTCGCCGTGCTCGGTGCGCAGCCGCGACTCGACGCCCGCGACCGGCGTGCCGACCCATCCGGTGTGGACGGGCGCGTCGGCCCGCGCGGCCACGGTGATCAGCGTCTCGGTCATGCCGTAGCGCTCGACGGGCGACAGCCCGCTGAGCGCCCGCAGCTTCTCGGCGACGCGGTCGGGCAGGCCGGCGCTGCCGGAGACGAGCAGTCGCGCCCCGGACAGGCCGCGGGCCGCACTGTCGGAGTCGGCGACCCGGGACCAGACCGTCGGGACGCCGAAGTAGAGGGTGCCGCCCGCCGCCGCGTAGGCCTCCGGCCGCGGGCGGACGGTGTGCACGAGCGGGGAACCGTGGCGCAGCGCGCCGAGCGTCCCGAGCACCAGGCCGTGCACGTGGAACAGCGGCAGCCCGTGGACGAGGGTGTCGCCGGCGGTCCAGGACCAGGCGTCGGCGAGGGCGTCGAGGTCGGCGGCGATGGCCCGCCGGGACATGACGACGCCCTTGGGCTTCCCCGTGGTCCCCGACGTGTACATGATCAACGCGGTGGCGTCGGGATCGGGCTCCGCGCTCGCGGAACCGCGTGCCGTGGGGTCGACCTCGACGCGTTCCAGGGAGACGCCCTCGGTCGGCGGCCCGAGCCACAGAGCCGCACCGGAGTCGGCCAGTACGTGGGCCCGCTCCGACGTCCCGGAGTCCGACGGCACCGGCACCACGGGCACGCCCGCGAGCAGTCCGCCGACGACCGACACGACCGTCTCCAGGCTCGCGTCACCGTGCACCGCGACGGCCGGCGCGCCCGCGATCCGCTGCGCGACGACGCCCGCCGCCTCCCACAGTTCCGACCGTCGCAGTGCGCGGTCGCCGACGGTGACGGCGGGCCGGTCGTCGTCGCGGTCCGGGCCGAGCAGGGGCGGGTTGTCGTCTCGTGCGGGCACGGGACCAGGATGCACCCGCGCGCTAGGGTCGTCGCGTGACCTCCGCCGACTCGCAACCCCGCTGCTCGTTCTGCGGAAAGGGCGCCGACGAGGTGCACCGGCTCGTCGTCGGTGTCGACGCCACCATCTGCGACGGCTGCATCCGCACGGCGTCGCAGGCGGTCGCGGACGCCGGCGTCGCGGACCCCGACAACACCCCGTGAGTGGCGGGGTCGGGGCTACCGGATCAGCGACGGTCCTGGGAGCTGACCGCCTCCGGCCGCACGACCAGCACGACCCGGTCGGCGGCGTCGGCGGGCGGGTTCGGCGGGCGCGAGTAGCGCTGGGCCAGCGTCACGTAGAAGGCGCCAGTCGGGTCCTCCTCGACGCGTTCGACCGTCCCGCGGACCTCCAGGTAGCGCGACGGATGGTCCGGGTCGACCACCGACATCGCGACCCGCGGCTCCGCGGCCACGTTGCGGAACTTGGCCCGCCTGCTGGTGTGGGTGAACCGCAGGTGCGTGCCGTCCCACAGGAACCACATCGGGTTGACCTGCGGCGCGCCGTCGGGGCGGGTCGTCGCGAGATGACCGAGGAGCGGGCGTTCCAGCAGGTCGGCGAACTCGGCCGGGACGACGTCGCTCATCCGACACGCTCCGGGGTCTCGTACCCGACGCGGCTCATGTCGGCGTAGCGGTCCCCGACCGGGCGCAGCGCGTCGAGACGGGAGAGCTCGTCGGCGGACAGCGTGACGTCGACCGCCGCGGCGTTCTCCTCGAGGTGGGCGACGCGCCTGGTGCCGGGGATGGGCACGACGTCGGCACCCTTGCCCAGCAGCCACGCCAGCGCGACCTGCCCGTTGGTCACCCCGCGCGCCTCGGCGATCTCGCCGACGACTGCCACGGCGTCGACGTTGCGCGCGAGGTTCTCGCCCTGGAACCGGGGCATCGACGCGCGCATGTCCTTGTCGTCGATGGCCGACGGGTCGAGCCGGCCGGTCAGGATCGCCCGGCCCAGCGGGCTGAACGGGACCAGGCCGATGCCCAGCTCGCGGGCCGTCGGGACGACGTCGTCCTCGAGGTCGCGGGTGAACAGCGACCACTCCGACTGCAGCGCGGCGATCGGGTGCGCGGTGACGGCGCGACGCAGGGTCGGCCCGGTCGCCTCCGACAGCCCGAGGTGCCCGACGAGCCCGGCCTCGACCAGCTCGCCCATCGCGCCGACCGTGTCCTCGATCGGGACCTGCGCGTCGGGCCGGTGCAGGTAGTACAGGTCGATGTGGTCGACGCCGAGCCGGCGCAACGATGCCTCGCACGCCTCGCGGACCCGTTCGGGGCGGGCGTCGATCCCGCCGGGCCGGCCGTCGGCGGGCGGGACCATGCCGAACTTGGTGGCGAGCACGACCTCGTCGCGCCGGGTACGCAGGAGCTCGGCGAGCAGCGCCTCGTTGTGCCCGACGCCGTAGATGTCCGCGGTGTCGAGGAACGTGACGCCGATGTCGAGGGCGCGGTTGAGGGTGGCGAGGGACGTGTCGCGGTCGGCCGGACCGTAGGTCTGGCTCATGCCCATGCAGCCGAGGCCGAGGGCGCTGACGGTGAGGGAGCCGAGAGTGCGGGTGGGAAGGGCCACGGGCCCCGACGCTAGACCCGCCCGACCGGACGGTCGGTGTGACGCCGGTCTCGGCGTCGCCGGTGTCCGGATCGTCCGGAAATGGTTGCACCGACCGCCCGGTCGGGGGCCAGAATCAGAGGTCGCGACGGCGTCGTCGCCACCGAGGTTCGAGGAGGAGCCACAGATGGGGCTGACCACGATCGACATGCCGCGCATCGACCGGGTGGTGCAGGGCCCCGGAGCGGTGCACGCCATCGGCGAGGAGCTGCGCAGCCGCGGGCTGTCGCGCGCCTACCTGGTCACCGGCCGGTCCGTCGGGTCGAGCGCCCACTTCCGCGACCTCGTCGACGAGCTCGGCGACGCCGTGGCCGGCATCTACGACCGAGTCCTGGCGCACAACCCCGTCGACCGGGTCGTCGAGCTCATCGGCGAGGCCCGCACCTCCGGCGCCGACGTGCTGATCGCCGTCGGCGGCGGCTCGCCGATCGACGCCGCGAAGCTCGCCGCACTCGGTGTGGCGCACGGGATCACGACGACCGACGGGCTCAAGGAGTTCGCCGTCGTCTTCGAGTACCCGGACACCGTGACGATCCGCCCGCTCGACACGACCCCGCTGCCGACGTTCGCCGTCCCCACCACCCTCTCGGCCGCCGAGTGGGACGGCTTCTGCGGCTCGGTCGACCACGAGCGCGACACCAAGGACCTCACCGCCTACCTGGAGCTCACCCCGCAGGTCGTGTTCCTCGACCCCGAGTTCGCCGCCCACACCCCGCGCGACCTCTGGGCCCAGACCGGGGTCCGCGCCCTCGACCACGCCATCGAGATCGGCTACGCCAAGAACGCCCACCCGTACTTCTCCGCGCTCACCACGGGCGCGCTGCGGCTGCTCGCCGCGAACCTGCCCCGCTCGGCCAAGGACCCCCACGACCACGAGGCTGCCCTCAACTGCCAGATCGCAGCCTGGATGTCGATCATCGGCGTGCACAACGTGTCGCTCGGGCTCTCGCACGCCATCGGGCACCAGCTCGGCGCGCTCGGCATCCCGCACGGCGTGACGTCGTGCATCATGCTGCCCCACGTCATGCGCTTCCTCGAGCCCGTGACGCAGGAGGCGCAGGCCAGGATGGCGACGACCCTCGTCGAAGCAGGCGTCGCCACCCCCGGCGAGCCCGCCGCCGACGCCATGGACCGACTCCTGAACGACCTCGGCGTGCCCCGCCGCGTCTCCGACTACGACATCCCGCGCGAGAAGATCCCGACCGTCGCGAAGTCCTCGATGGGCGACATCGTCGTGCGCGAGTCACCCCGCCCCGTCGACGAGGCGACGATCACCGAGCTGCTGGCGACGGTGTGGTGAGCGCGTTCCCGTCGAGGTCGAGCGCCTTCTCCAGGTCCGCCAGCGCCTGGTCCTCGCCCGTCACCTTGATCGCCAGCATCCCGAGCGCCGCGGCCGGCTTGCAGTTGATGCCCAGGTCGTCGAGGTAGACGCACTCCTCGGGCCGGACCCCCAGCGCATCGCACGCCAGCAGGTACACGCGCGGGTCCGGCTTGCGGACGCCCACCTTGCTGGACTCCACGACGTGGTCGAACCGGGCCATCACCGCGGCGACCGCGTCGGCGGCCTCGGCCGTCCGCGACATCTGCGCACCGTGGCCCGCCGGGACGTTGTTCGTGATGCAGCCGAGCCGGTAACCCATGGCGCGCAAGCGGTCCAACGCCTCCACCATCCGGGGGCGCAGGTCGCCGGCCAGCAGCGCCAGCACGTCACGACCCGGCAGGTCGTGGCCCAGCACGCGGGCCTCCTCGGCGAACAGCGTGTCGAACCGCGCCTCGTCGATCTCGGCCCGCTCGAACAGCGCCCACGCGTTCGAGTCGGGGTTCACCGAGTTGATCCGGCGGACGACGTCACGGGGCAGCCCGCGCTCGGACTCCATGCGGTTGAACGCCTCGAACGGTGACGACGTGATCACCCCGCCGAAGTCGAACACGACGGTCGTGCGGGTCATCGGGTCTCCTCGTCCTTCGCTGCCTTCTCCCGGGCCCGCTTGCGCCGCTTGCCCTCGTGCATCGCCTGCACCCGCGGCACCGGGATCGTGTGCCCCTGCTCGACCAGATCGGCCGGCAACGGCTGCGGGTCCGGCATCGCGTCGCGCCACGGGTCGCGGTCGCCCAACAGGCCCGCGGCCGTCGCCACCGTGAAGTCCCGCGGATGCACGTCGTCGAGATCCGCCCAGGCCACCGGGAACGACACCGGCAGCCCCGGCCGTGCCCGCGGACTGTAGGCGGCGACGATCGTCGCCCCACCCACCCGCGTCGGGTCCAGGAACACCTTGCCGTCGCGGTCGTCCTTGATGAACGCCGTCGTCGCCGACGACGGGTCGATCGCCGCCGCGCGCACCGCGAGCGCCCGCGTCGCCGCCGCCGTGTCGTCGAACTCCGGGTCACCGGCAAGCGGCACGACGATGTGCAGGCCCTTCGCGCCGCTCGTCTTCACCGCCGCGGACAGCCCCGCATCGGCCAGCGCCCGCTCCACCAGCCGCGCCGCCCGCACCACCGCCGCGAAGTCGTCACCCTCCGGCGGGTCCAGGTCCATGACCAGCTGCCGGGCGTGCCGGTCGTCGAGCCGCATCAGGGTCGGGTGGTACTCCACCGCGCGCTGGTTGGCGAACCACAGCAGCCCGCGCCGGTCGTCCACCAGCGCGTAGGAGACCTGACGCTGCGACGTCTGCGCCCACACCGTCGTCGACCGCAGCCACTCCGGCGCGTACTTCGGCAGGTTCTTCTGCATGAACGGCGGCGACCCGGGCCTCGCCCGTACCACCGACAGCGGACGGTCCCGCAGCTCGGGGAGGATGCGGTCGGCGACGGCGTCGAGATGGTCGACGAGGTCGCGCTTCGTGGCCTCCGCGCCGTCGAACAGCGGCTGGTCGAGGTTGGTGAGCTCGACGCCGTCTCGCGTCTCCGCCGTACCGCGGGCCATCGACGTTCCTCCCATGTCGGACAGCACCGTCCTACCAGGCCGCGCCGCCGCGGAGGGGCCTTCCCGGTTGCAGGAACGGCACTTTCCCGCAATCGGGCTGCGAGAAGACGCCGTTCCTGCAACTGCGTCGGCGGCAGCCGGGGGTTGTGCGGGGGGTGGGGTGGGGCGTCATCCTGGGGCGGAGCGGTCGGCGACCCGGCCGTGAACCGACACGGAGGACCAGCGTTGACCCTCGCCGAGAAGCCCGCCCCGTCCGACGCCGCCGCGCTCGGCCGGAGAGCCGCCGACCACCTGTGGATGCACTTCTCGCGGATGGGCCGGTTCACGGATGCGCCCGTGCCGGTCATCACCCGTGGCGAGGGCGCCTACGTCTACGACGACCGTGGTCGTCGCATCCTGGACGGGTTGTCGGGGCTGTTCGTCGTGCAGGTCGGGCACGGTCGTCGTGAGCTGGCGGAGGTCGCCGCGCGGCAGGCGGAGACGTTGGCGTTCTTCCCGGTCTGGGGCTACGCGCACCCGTCGGCGATCCAGCTGGCCGAGCGGCTGGCCGACCTCACGCCGGGCGACCTGGACCGGGTCTTCTTCACGACCGGCGGCGGCGAGGCCGTCGAGACCGCGTGGAAGGTGGCCAAGCAGTACTTCAAGCTGACCGGGAAGCCGGCGAAGCACAAGGTCATCAGCCGGATGTCGGCGTATCACGGCACGACCCAGGGCGCGCTGGCGATCACCGGTCTGCCGGCGATGAAGCAGGACTTCGAACCGCTCACCCCGGGCGGGCACCGGGCGCCGAACACGAACATCTTCCGCGCCCCGGTGCACGGTGACGACCCGGAGGCGTTCGGCCGCTGGGCCGCCGACCGCATCGAGGAGGCGATCCTCTTCGAGGGGCCGTCGACGGTCGCGGCCGTCGTCATCGAGCCGGTGCAGAACTCGGGTGGCTGCTTCACCGCGCCGCGGTCGTACTTCGCCCGGGTCCGCGAGATCTGCGACCGGCACGACGTGCTGCTGGTGTCCGACGAGGTGATCACCGGGTTCGGCCGGCACGGGGCGATGTTCGCGTGCGAGAAGTTCGGGTTCGTCCCCGACATCATCACGTGTGCGAAGGGGATGACGTCGGGGTACAGCCCGATCGGCGCGATGATCGCGACCGACCGGGTCATGGAGCCCTTCCTGGGCGACAAGGTGACTTTCCCGCACGGCTACACGTTCGGCGGGCATCCGGTGTCGGCGGCGGTCGCGCTGGCGAACCTGGACATCATGGAGCGCGAGGGCCTCAACCAGCGGGTCCTCGACAACGAGGCCGGCCTGCGGGCGACGCTGGACCGGCTGCGCGACCTGCCGATCGTCGGTGACGTCCGCGGTGACGGGTACTTCTGGGCCGTCGAGCTGGTCACCGACCCGTCGGGGACGACGCTGGATGCCGACCAGCGGGAGCGGATCGTTCGCGGGTTCCTGCCGTCGGCGCTGTTCGAGGCCGGCCTGTACTGTCGCCCCGACGACCGGCAGGACCCGGTGATCCAGCTGGCGCCGCCGCTGATCTGCGGCCAGGCCGAGTTCGACGAGATGGAGCACGTCCTGCGCGGCGTGCTGTCGGAGGCCTGGTCGCTGCTGTGACGCGGGACCCGCTGTTCGACGACCTGGTGCTCGGTGACCTCGCCGCCCGCCCGGGGATCAAGTGGAGCCGGGCCGGCGACGGTGAGCTGGCTGCCTGGGTGGCGGACATGGACTTCGCGCCGCCGCAGCCGGTCACCGACGCGCTCGTCGGCCTGGTGCGCGGCGGCGACCTCGGCTACCCGGAATGGCTGCTGACGGGGACGCCGCTGCGGGAGGCGTTCGCGGCGCGGATGGCCGGCCGGTACGGCTGGGAGCTACCGGCGGTCGAGGTCCGCGAGCACACCGACCTCATCCAGGGCGTGCAGCTGGTGCTGCACCTCGCGACGTCGCCCGGCGACGGTGTCGCCGTCCACACCCCGGGCTATCCGCCGTTCCTGCAGACAGTGGAGTCGATGGGGCGCAAACGGTTCGACGTCGCGGTGCGCCACGGCGCGGACGGCTGGGACATGAACCTCGCGGGGCTCGACGAGGCGGCGCGCAGCTGCCGGGTGCTTCTGCTGGTCAACCCGCACAACCCGACGGGCCGTGTTCTCACCCGCGACGAGCTGGCGGCGGTCGCGGAGATCGCGCGTCGTCACGACCTGCTGGTGATCTCCGACGAGATCCACGCGGAGCTGGTCCACGCGCCGCACGCGCACGTCCCGTTCGCCTCCCTCGGCGCGGACGCGGCGGGCCGGACGGTCACGTTCAACTCGGCGAGCAAGGCGTTCAACCTGGCCGGCCTGCACTGCGCGGTGGGGCACTGGGGTCCGCCGCGGCTGCGGGCGGTGCTCGACGCGCACCCGTCGGACCTGTTCGGTGGGGTGTCCTCGCTGTCGGTCGCTGCGACACTGGCGGCGTGGGAGCACGGCACGGCCTGGCAACGCCGGCTGCTGGTGGTGCTGCGCCGCAACCGGGACCGGGTCGCTGCGTGGTTGGCCGAGCGTGGTGGCGACGACCCCGTCCCGCAGGCCACCTACCTGTACTGGTTCGCGGCCCGGCACCTCGGCGTCGAGACCGGCGACGTGGTGGGGACGGTCCGGCGCAGTGCCCGGGTGAAGCTCGACGGCGGCCCCGGGTTCGGGCAAGGCCACGAGGGCATGCTCCGGCTGAACCTGGCGACGGCCGAGCCCGTCCTCGACGAGCTCCTGCACCGCCTGGACACCCTGCGCGCCTAGCCCCCGACATGCAGGAACGGCACATTCCCGCAGCTGGGGCGGGAAGTGCCGTTCCTGCAGAATCCGGAGGGCCGCGGCCGCAGCGCCTACTCCGCGGCAGCGCCCGCCAGGAACTGCGCGTTGTAGAGGCGGAAGTACGCGCCCTGGGTGGCGAGCAGCTCCTCGTGGGTGCCCTGCTCCACGATGTGCCCGGCCTCCATGACCAGGATCAGGTCGGCGTCGCGGATCGTCGAGAGGCGGTGGGCGATGACGAAGCTGGTCCGGTCGGAGCGCAGGGCGGCCATGGCCCGCTGCACGAGCACCTCGGTGCGGGTGTCGACGGAGCTGGTGGCCTCGTCGAGGATCAGCAGCGACGGGTCGGCGAGGAAGGCGCGCGCGATCGTCACCAGCTGCTTCTCGCCCGCGCTGATGTTGCTGCCCTCCTCGTCGATGACGGTGTCGTAGCCGTCGGGCAGGCTGCGGACGAACCGGTCGACGTAGGTGGCGGTGGCGGCGGCGAGGATGTCCTCCTCGGTGGCGCCGGGGCGGCCGTAGGCGATGTTGGCGCGGATGGTGCCGTTGAACAGCCAGGTGTCCTGCAGGACCATGCCGATGCCGGAGCGCAGGTCGTCGCGGGTCATCTTCGCGATGTCGACGCCGTCGAGGGTGATGCGGCCGCCGTCGAGCTCGTAGAACCGCAGCACGAGGTTGACCAGCGTGGTCTTGCCCGCGCCGGTGGGTCCGACGATGGCGACGGTCTGTCCGGGCTCGGCGACCAGCGAGAGGTCGTCGATGAGCGGGGAGTCCTCGACGTAGCGGAAGGACACGTCCTCGAACGCCACTCGGCCACGACGCTCGGTGCGCCGCAACGGGTTCGTGGGGTCGGGGGACTGCTCGTCGGCGTCGAGGAGCTCGAACACCCGCTCGGCCGACGCCACACCGGACTGCAGCAGGTTGGCCATGGAGGCGACCTGCGTGAGCGGCTGGGTGAACTGGCGCGAGTACTGGATGAACGCCTGGACGTCGCCGAGGCTCATCGCGCCCGACGCCACCCGCAGCCCGCCGATGACGGCGACGAGGACGTAGTTCAGGTTCCCGATGAACATCATCGAGGGCATGATGATCCCGGACATGAACTGCGCCCGGAAGCTCGCCTCGTAGAGCTCCTCGTTCTTCTCGGTGAACGACGCCTCGACCTCGCGGCGGCGGCCGAAGACCCGCACGAGCTCCTGGCCGGTGAAGGCCTCCTCGATCTGGCCGTTGAGCGCCCCGGTGTGTCGCCACTGGGCCACGAACTGCGACTGGGAGCGCTTCGCGATGGCCTTCGTGAGCCACAGCGAGACGGGGATCGTGATGAGCGCGATCAGCGACAGCAGCGGCGAGACCAGGAACATCATGATCAGCACGCCGACGACCGACAGCAGTGAGACGAGCAGCTGGCTCATCGTCTGCTGAAGGGACTGGGAGATGTTGTCGATGTCGTTGGTGACCCGGGAGAGCACCTCGCCGCGCTGCTGGCGGTCGAAGTAGCTCAGCGGCAGCCGGTTGAGCTTGTCCTCGACCTCGCGGCGCAGCACGAACACGGTGCGCTGGACGATGCCGTTGAGCAGGTAGCCCTGCACGTAGCCGAAGACCGACGACGCCAGGTAGATGAGGACGACGCCGAGCAGTACGAGGCCGAGGGCGTGGAAGTCGATCCCGGCGCCCGGCACGACGTTCTGCGCCTCGATGACGTTGGCGACGGTGCTGTTGCCGCGGTCGCGCGCGGCGGCCGCGGCCTCCGCGATGGTGAGCCCGGCCGGGAGCTGACGGCCGATGACGCCGGCGAAGATGAGATCGGTGGCGTGGCCGAGGATCTTGGGGCCGATGACGTTGAGCGCCACGCTGATCACGCCGAGCGCGACGACGGCGGCGACGCCGAGCCGGTGCGGCACGAGCAGGCCGGCGAGCCGTTTGGCCGACGGCCCGAAGTTCGAGGCCTTCTCGGCGGGCATGCCGGCGCCCATCCAGGGCGGTCCACCGCCGCGGCGGGCGTTGGCCATGCCGCGGGCGGCCTTGCCGGTCTCGGCGTCCTGCTTCGGCTTGCCGCCGGGAGCGCCGGGGGTGGGGGTCGTGGTGGTCATGCCGTCGCCTCCGCGGACAGCTGCGACTCGACGATCTCGACGAACGTAGGGCAGCCCTCCAGCAACTCGTCGTGGGTGCCGCGCCCGACGACGACGCCGTCCTCGAGGACGAGGATCTGGTCGGCGTCGGCGATGGTCGACACCCGCTGGGCGACGATGACGACGGTCGCGTCGGCCGTGACCGGGCGCAGTGCCGCGCGCAGCCGGGCGTCGGTGGTGAGGTCGAGGGCGGAGAAGGAGTCGTCGAAGAGGTAGATCTCGGGCCTTCGGATCAGCGCCCGCGCGATGGCCAGTCGTTGCCGCTGGCCGCCGGAGACGTTGGTGCCGCCCTGGGAGATCGGGGACTCGAGCTGCTCGGGCATGGCGCGGACGAAGTCCTCGGCCTGGGCGATCCGCAGGGCCTCCCACAGCTCGTCGTCGGTGGCCGCGGGGTTGCCGTAGCGCAGGTTGCTCGCGACCGTGCCGGTGAACAGGTAGGGCCGCTGTGGGACGATCCCGATGCGCCCCCAGAGGTCCTCGGGCTCCATGTCGCGGACGTCGGTGCCGTCGACGCGCACGACGCCGCCGGTCGCGTCGAACAGCCTGGGCACCATGGAGATCAGGGTGGTCTTGCCGGCGCCGGTGCTGCCGATGATGGCGGTGGTGCGGCCCGGCGACGCGGTGAAGCTGATGTCGCGCAGGACGGGGGAGGCGGCGCCGGGGTAGGCGAACGTCGCGTGGTCGAACTCGAGGACGCCCGCCCGGCTGCCGGGCGTGACCGGTACGGGCGGCGGTGCGACGGACGACTCGGTGTCGAGTACCTCGGTGATGCGCTCCGCGCAGACGGACGCGCGGGGGATCATGATCGCCATGAACGTCGCCATCATGACAGCCATCAGGATCTGCAGCAGGTAGGCCAGGAACGCGGTGAGCGCGCCGATCTGCATCTCGCCGGTGTCGATGCGGCCGGCGCCGAACCACATGACGGCGACGCTCGACAGGTTGAGCACCAGCATGACGATCGGGAAGATCAACGCCTGGAGTCGCCCGGCCGCGATGGCGACGTCGGTGACGTCGGTGTTGGCCCGGCCGAAGCGCTCGGTCTCGACGGGCTCGCGGACGAAGGCGCGCACCACGCGGATGCCGGTGATCTGCTCGCGCAGGACGCGGTTGACGGTGTCGATCCGTGTCTGCATCAAACGGAACTTCGGGACCATCCGGACGATGACCAGTCCGATGGCGATGATGAGCACCGGGACGCAGACGGCCATCAGCCAGGACAGCCCGATGTCCTCGTTGAGTGCCATGATCACTCCGCCGACACACATGATCGGTGCGGCGATCATCATCGTGCACGACATCAGGACCAGCATCTGGACCTGCTGCACGTCGTTCGTGTTCCGGGTGATCAGCGAGGGCGCGCCGAACCGGTTGACCTCCCGGGCGGAGAACTCGCCGACGTGGTGGAACACGGCAGTGCGGACGTCGCGGCCGAAGCCCATGGCCGTGCGCGAGCCGTACCAGACCGCGGCGATCGAGCAGGCGATCTGCACGAGCGTCACGACCAGCATCCAGCCGCTGGTGCTGATGATGTAACCGGTGTCGCCGACGGCGATGCCCTTGTCGATGATGTCGGCGTTCAGGCTCGGCAGGTACAACGACGCCATCGTGCCGACGAGCTGCAGCAGCAGCACGAGCAGCAGCGGCCGGGAGTAGGGACGGAGGTGGGTGCGCAGGAGGCGGACGAGCATCTTCTCAGACCTCGATCGTTCGGGCGTGGTGGTCCGCGGCCGGGGCGCCGGCCGGGGCGTCGTCGGGAGTGTGTGGGCGGGGCGCACGCATGCCGTCGAGGACGACGTCGACGATCGCGTCGGGTGTCATCGGCAGGCCGTCGGAGATGCGTGGGTGCGTCGCGGAGAACGTGAGCAGCCGCAGCACCCGGGCGAACTCGGCGGCCGGGACGCGCAGTCCACCCGCGTCGTGGCCGACGATGTCGGCGATGGCCGCACGGAACGCGTCGTTCATCTGCTCGTGGCTGCGCTTGTGGTCCTCGGTGGGCTCCGGAGGCTGCTGCAGCCCGAGCGCGCCGATGAGGCCGAACGCGCCGCGCAGCCGGTCCTGGAGGACGGCGACGGTCGCGACGAGCCGCGCGCGCAGCGGCAGGGCGCGGTCGACGGCGGCGAGCGCGTCGAGAGTGGCCTGCGGGTCGAACCCCTTGTCGAGCACGGCGCGCATCAGTGCGTCCTTGTCCGGGAAGACGCGGAAGATGGTGCCCTCGGCGACGCCCGCGGCCTCGGCGATCTGCCGGGTGCTCACGGCGGGGCCGTCACGCAGGACGAGCGGCAGCGTCGCCGCGACGATCGCCGCGCGGCGATCGTCGGGCGCCATGCGGCTGGCGCGGCCGGACCTCGTCACGGCGCCGGACATTAACTGAGTGGCGACTCATTAACAAACGAGTTCGCCCGGAGCAGAATCCGTGCAGGTCAGGCGGTCGCGGCCGCCAGGTGCCTGCGCGGCTTGTCGACCGGCGCCAGCTCCGTGGCCCCGACGACCGGCAGTCGGTCCAACAGGCCGTCGACGTCGTGGGGGAGCAGGGACCGGCGGCCGTCGAGACCCGTCAGGCAGAGTCCGACCCCGGCCGAGCCCGCCCGGCCGTAGGCCCGGCGCAGTGCCTCCACTCCGTCGGTGTCGAACGACCGGATCTGTGCGAGGTCGATGACCAGGGCCCGTGGTCCCGCGGGCCGTGGCGTGTCGTCGACGAGCTTGTCGACGAGCCTGATCAACCGGCCCCCGGTGCGTGCGCTGAGCTCGCCCGCGGCCCGCACGACATGTCCGCGCGGTGACCGCTCGACGGCGAGCTGGATCGTGAACGTCGAGTGCATTCCTCCCCCGTCTCGGGTGACCGCCCCCGATGGCGGTCTCCCGGGGCCATCATCGCCCGCTCGGGTGAACGGCTCGACGCTAGAAAATGAGCGGCGCGCACACGAGGGCCCAAGGTCCCGCCGTCCGGTCCGGATCCCCCCTTCGGTGGATCCGGACCGCACGTTCCCACGGACCTCCGGCGACGGACCGGGTGTGGAACCGAGCGTCCCGCACCCGCACCCCCCGATTGCGCCGCAGGGCCCCGAGTCCCGTGCGGTGCCGCACGATTGAGGGAACTGTACCCCGTGCGTCCGGTGTGGCCTGCGGCGGCTCGGCCGGCCGACCGGCTGCTCCGGCGTAGCCGTGCGGGTGCAGACGGTCGTGAGTGGCGATGGTCGCTACTGCGACTGTCGCCACTCACAGGGCTTCTGGTGCGGGTCGCGGCCGATCGCACCGAGCAGGCGATCCTGGAGGGGGGCGTCGGCGGGCACCGGCACCTCGGGGCCGAACACGACGATCCGCGGCCCGAGGGTGCCGGGTGTGCGCAGCTCCTCGGACATCGTCGACATCCTCGGCCACAGGCGCTCGACCTCGGCGGGGTCGATCTCGTCGTCCTGGCCCGTCGCCCGGGCGAGGTCCCAGCCGTGCAGCACCATCTCGACGCTCACCACCCGGTCGACGTGCGTCGCGGCCGGCATGACCCCCACCGGGGTGTCGACGAGGCGGCCGGCGACAGCGGGGTCGGCGAGCACCGCCTCGACGTCGGCACGGGCGGCGCGGATCGCCTCGAACGGGTCCTCCTCGACCGTGGGGGCGGGGCTCAACGCGCGACCGACGGGGACGAGCGCCGCCTGGTGCAGGTTGACGACATGCCCGACGACGTCGCGTGCTGTCCACTCGACACACGGCGACGGGTCCGCCCACCGCTCCGGCGGGACCGCGGCAACCTTGGCGCCGAACGCATCCGCGCAGCGCCGAAAGCGGGGAGCCTTCCCGGCGAGGTCGTCCACCCCGTCCACATCATCCTCCGACTCGTCCGGCTGTGCGGTGCCGACGGCATGGTGCCACCCCGGTCCCCATCCTGAGAACACGTCCGTCGCTCCGGCAGGCGGGCGCCGCGGGGGATGCCGGTCGGGCGGGCACGGTGGTGGCGTTCCCCCACCGGGGTGCCGACCGTGCGGCCGAGATCCCCCACCGCAACGGCGAGGGGTATCGGACACTCCCGCCCGCTCCGCCGCCGGCGCGACGGTCTCGTGCACCATGGGTCGCGACGGCCCCGCCCCGCGGGCCGGTGCGTCGAGACGATCCGGGAGCACGAGTGCGGAAGGGCCCTGCGGTCCTGCTGGTCGTCGTCCTGGTGATCGCCGCCGCGATCGGCGTCGTCGTCCACCAGGCGGTGAACAAGCCGAAGCCGGGCTGCGTCGTCTCGGGCGACCGTGAGATCACGCTCTCGATCGAGCAGGCCGAGTACGCGGCGACGATCGCGGCCGTCGGCTACTCGGAGGGGCTGCCCGAGCACGCGGTGACGGTCGCGCTGGCCACGGCGCTGCAGGAGTCGGGGCTGCGGAACCTGCAGGGCGGCGACCGCGACTCCGCCGGCCTGTTCCAGCAGCGGCCCAGCCAGGGCTGGGGCACGCACGCACAGGTCACCGACCCCGTCTACTCGGCGACGGCGTTCTACCGGGTGCTGCGCGAGCAGCCCGACTGGCAGGACATCAGCGTCACCGAGGCCGCGCAGGTGGTGCAGCGGTCGGCCTTCCCCGAGGCGTACGCGCAGTGGGAGCCGCAGGCCCGGTCGATCGCGATGGCGCTCACCGGGCAGTCGGCGGCGACGCTGCGCTGCCGCGACGTCCCGCTCACCGTCCCCGGCGACGACGTGGCGACGGTTGCGGCCCGCGAGCTCGGCACCGCGAAGCTCTCCGGTCCGCAGCCGCAGCAGCGGGGCTGGGCGATCGCGTCGTGGCTGGTCGCACACTCGGCGCGGTTCGGGCTCGACAGCGTCACCTACGACGGCCGTACCTGGACCGCGGACTCGGGGGAGTGGAAGGCCAGCGGAGTCGCCGACGGCGCGTTGTCGCTGCGCCGCGCCACGAGCGCCCGGTGAGCGCCACTCACGAGGGGCCGGTTCACAGGGGTCGGTCGGCCAGGCCGTGCCGGTAGGCGTAGCTGACGGCCTGAGCGCGGTCACGCAGGCCGGCCTTGGCGAACAGGTGGTTGACGTGCGTCTTCACCGTCGCCTCGCCGACGACGAGCCGCCGCGCGATCTGACGGTTCGACAGGCCCTGGGCGATCAGGGCGAGCACCTGGACCTCGCGCGGGGTGAGCCCGTCCGGGGCGTCGGCGACGGGGGCCGGTGCGGGGGCCGCGGCGACCAGCCGGGCGAGGGCGGCGGCGTCGATCGTGCTGTGCCCGTCGGCGGCCGAGCGCAGGGCCCGGCCGATCGCGTCGGCGTCGGCGTCCTTGGACAGCCAGCCCGCGGCCCCGGCGCGCAGCGCGGCGACGATCGCGTCGTCGTCGACGTAGGTCGTGAGGACGACGACGGCCGTCCCGGGGTGGGCCTCGCGGACACGCCGGGTGGCGGTGACGCCGTCGCAGCCCGGCATCCGCAGGTCGGTGAGCAGCACGTCGGGGCGATGGCGTTCGACGAGCGCGACCGCCTCGTCGCCGTCGGCGGCCGCCCCGACGACGCTGATCCCCGGCAGCAGCCCGAGCAACGTGACGAGCCCGTCGCGGACGATGCGCTGGTCGTCGGCCAGGACGACTCGCAGGTCGGTCACGTCCGGGGCACCGTCAGCGTCACCCGCCATCCGTCCTCCGTCGGTCCGGCGTCGAGGTGGGCGCCGATCAGCGCGGCGCGCTCGCCCATCCCGACCAGACCGTATCCGCCGGGCGTCGCGGGTGGCGGCGGCGCACCCGCGAGATCACGCACGTCCAGGACGGTGGCGCCCGGATCGTGGGCGAGCCGGACCCGCACGGGCGCCTCGGGGGCGTGCTTGCGCGCGTTGGTCAGCGCCTCCTGCGCGGTCCGCAGCACGGTCTCCCGGACCTCGGGCGGCAGCAGGCCGACGTCGTCGGCGTCGAGCGTGGCGTGTGGGTGCTCGTCGACGAGTGCGGCCAACCCCTCTCGCAGGTCGACGGGCTCGGTGCGCAGCGCGTGCACGGCGCGGCGGGCTTCGGTGAGTCCCTCGACGGCGAGCCGGTGCGCGCGTTCGATCTGTTGCACGGTGTCGGGCGGTGACCCGTCGCGCTGCACCATCAGCTTGGCGCCTTGCAGCTGCACGGCCAGCGCCGACAGCGAGTGCGCGAGGACGTCGTGCACGTCGCGGGCGATGCGGGCCCGTTCGGCCAGGGCGGCGGCGCGGGTGTGCTCCTCGTCGGCGCGGGCCTCGGAGGCCAGCGCCTGTTCCCGCTCCTCGGCGCGGCGTCGGGCGCTGCGCTGCGCTGTCCCGATCAGCAGGACGCTGACCAGCGACAACACGACGACACCGATCGAGAGCAGCGACTCCTGCTGCCACATCGCGACGGCCAGCCCGACGCCTGTCGCACCGAAGACGGGCAGGGCCAGCCGGAGCGGCATCCGGCCACCCGCCGCCCCGACCGCGACGTAGCAGAACGCGATCGGGATCGACCAGCGGCCGATGTCGGCGACGAGCAGCGCACCGCCCGCGGCGACGGCGACGATCCCGGCCGGGTGCAGCCCGGGCGGGCGGGCCGGCCGGATCGCCATGACGGACCAGCCCAGGATCACGAGCAGGCTGCCGGTGACCGAGAGCGCGGACAGCCCGATGCGGGGCGGTCCGATGACCGCCCCGCCCAGGATGATCGGGAGCCAGACCACGGTCGTGATCCGGCGCACCGGACCGGGCCTGGGGTCGAGGATCACCTCCCGAGTGTGGCGCGCGGACGGGTCCCGCCGCGACGGGCGTCCTCCTGCAGGGGGCGGCCGTCGTTGCGGATCCGCTGCCGCAGCACGATCCCCTGCACACCCAGGCTCAGGCCGAAGGACAGCGCGATCGTCGCTGTCGCCAGCGCGGCCGTGGAGCCCCCGATCCCGTGCGCAAGGACCTCGACGAGCACCCGCATGCCGATCGAGACGACCCACAGCACGAGCGCCGGGGCGCCGCCGCGCAGGTACAGGAATCCGTCGCGGGTCTCCAGTGAGACGGCGCGGCCCCGGACCCAGCCGAGTACGACGGTGAGGAGCATCTCCGCGCCGATCAGCACGGCGCCCGTGGTGGTGATGTCCAGGTGGGCCTGGACGACGGTGTAGACGCCCAGGACGACGAGGACCAGCGGCAGCCAGGTGAGCTTGGTGCGGCTGGCGTACTGGCCGACGACCTGCCGCCAGACGATCCACCCCAGGACCACGACCGCGATGAGGATCTGCTCGATGTCCACGACGTCGAGCCTGCGCTCGCGGGCCCCGCGGGGCGCCGACCCACGGGTGGAAGCCGGGTGGAGCCCGGGTGGAGACGCGCTCAGCCCCGGGTGCGGATCAACGTCGTCACCCGGACGACCGACGGGCCGGGCGGGGTGGAGCCGAAGCCGAACCGGACCGGCGGGTCGACGGAGGTGAGCGTGCCCTGGTCGGCGCCGTCCCAGCGGACGTCCGCGGTGGTCACGCAGTGCATGTCGCGGGCGCAGTAGAACTCCTCGCGCCCACCGCCGGCGCTCCCGCGGGTGCGTACCCCGGGCAGCACCCGGCTCGCGACGACGTCGATCGCCGACACCCAGGGGATCGACGTCGCGATCCGGGTGGGGACCGCGGCGAGGAGCAGGCCGAGCGCGGGCCGCCGCCCCGTGCGGAACGTGGCCTCCAGCGGGCCGGCGCGGACGGTCCACCGCGGCCCGTCGACGACGGCGTGCACGGGCACGACGCGCACCTCGTCGAAGGTGTACGTGGCGGACACGAACGCGGCGACCGCCGGTGTCGGCGCGAGCAGCAGCCGGTGCCCGTCGGGGCGTTCGGCCATGACGTCGGCGAACGTGCCGAGGGGGGAGCTGTGCCAGTGGCCGACGACGACGCGCAGCCCGGCCGACGTCCCCAGGCCGGCGATGTGACCGTCGAATCGGTCGACGGTCGTGGCGGTCACGCCCCCGATCCTGCCGGTGGGTCCCCGTCCGCGCGCGTCGGTGCGGTGCCGTCACCGGGCCGGGCTGTGTCGTCGGCGGTGCCGTCGGGGGGCGGGGCGGTGGCGTCGGGCGCGGTCACGAGGCGTTCGACGCCGTCGAGCAGCAGCTGCAGCCCGAACTCCCAGGCGTCGTCGGTGAACTCCTCGTCGAAGCCCCCGTTCTGCCAGATCCGGGTCATCGCGGGGAAGCGTTCCAGGGAGTAGTACGTGCCCCAGAAGCTGGACCGGGACTCCCAGTAGTCGTCCGGGGTGACGCCGGTGCGGGCGGACATGCTGGTGTCGGTGACGGCGGAGCGCGCGGCGCCGAACACGTGGGACTCGACGAGGCCCGCGATGCGGCCGACGGTGCCCTCGGGCAGCCCGGTGAGCAGGACGGCGCGGTAGAGGTCCTCCTGCGCGTCGAGGACGTGCGGGCCCATCGGCATCCGCCACAGGTTGGAGTGGATCAGCCACGGGTTGGCCCGGTACATCGCCCAGGCCTCGCGGGCGTGGAACTCGACCTGCGCACGCCACGGCAGGCTCCGATCGGGAACGGCGCGGCCGGCCCAGGCGCGGTCGATCATCAGCTCGAACAGCTCGTCCTTGCCGGGCACGTAGGTGTACAGGCTCATGGCGCCGACGCCGAGGTGCTGGGCGACCTTGCGCATGGACAGCTCGTCGACCCCGTGCGCCGCGGCGACCTCGATCGCGCCCGTCACGACCTGGTCGAGGGTGAGCCGCTGCCGCGGTCCCCGCGCCGGAGGTGTGGGTGGGTCCCAGAGCAGCCGGATCATGGCGCGGCCCTCGGCCGTGCCCCATTCCGCGCCCGGTTCGTCCACTTCACGGCCTTTCTGGCGAGATTCTCTCCGTACGGTGTACTGTATCCGCTGCCAACGTGGTACGCCGTACGGAATTCGGAGGACGGATGATCCACACCGAGTCGCTCACCCGCACGTTCAAGGTGGGTGAGGAGACGATCGAGGCCGTCCGCGGTATCGACCTCGACGTGGCCGAGGGCGAGCTGGTCGCCTTCCTCGGCCCCAACGGCGCCGGCAAGTCGACGACGCTGCGGATGCTCACCAGCCTCCTCCCGCCCACCTCCGGCTCGGCGACGGTCGCGGGGATCGACGTGGTGGGGCGCCCGGCCGAGGTGCGCAGACGCATCGGCTACATCGGCCAGAAAGACGGCGCGGGCCACAACCACCGGGTCTGGGACGAGCTGCTCATGCAGGGCCGCTTCTACGGGATGGGCAAGGCCGACGCCGCCGGGAGCGGCGAGGAGCTGCTCCGCACGCTCGACCTCGAGGCGCTGCGCATGCGCAAGGTCAGCTCGCTGTCCGGTGGGCAGAAGCGCCGGCTCGACATCGCGCTCGGCCTGATCCACGCCCCCGGGCTGCTGTTCCTCGACGAGCCGTCCACCGGGATGGACCCGCAGAACCGGGCCAACCTGTGGGAGCACATCACGCGGATCCGCGAGCAGCGTGGCACCACGATCGTGCTCACCACCCACTACCTCGACGAGGCCGACGCGATGGCCGAGCGGGTCGTGATCATCGACCACGGCACGATCATCGCCGACGACACCGCCGAGACCCTGAAGGCCAGGCAGGCGGGCGACCGGCTGACGGTCGTCGTCCGCCCCGCCGAGGCCGACGCCGCCCGCGCGGTGCTCGGGGCCGAGGGCAGCGAGCTCGCCGAACGTCCCGACGACGACGGCACCGCCCTGTCGGTGCGCGTCGACGCCGCGTCGCGCGCGATGCCCGGCGTGCTCGCGCGGCTGCGCGAGGCGGGTGTCGACGTCGTCGCCGCGGCCGCCCGCCGCCCCACCCTCGACGACGTGTTCCTCAACCTGACCGGTCGGTCGCTGCGCGAAGGAGAGTCCTGATGGCGGTCCTGGCCCCTCCCACGCCGGTGCGCACCGACGTCGTCACCGACGTCGGGCACGTCTGGTGGCGCGAGACGCTGACCATCCTGCGTGACCCGTTCTCGCTGATCTTCTCGCTCCTGCAGCCGCTGGTCTTCCTCGGCCTGTTCGGGCCGCTGCTGTCGGGCCTCGCAGGGGACGGCTCGCTGTTCGGCGGGTCGTCGCTGCAATGGTTCCTCCCCGGCGTCGTCGTCATGATCACGATGTTCGGCACGTCGATGACCGGGTCGTCGCTGCAGTTCGAGATCATGACCGGCGCGTTCGAGCGCATCCTCGCGACACCACTGTCGCGGGCGTCGCTGATGATCGGGCGGGCGCTCAAGGAGCTCACCCCGCTGGTCGTGCAGGCGGCGATCATCACGCTGGTCGCGATCCCGTTCGGGTTCGTGCTCCACCCCTTGCACGTGCTGGCGGGGCTGCTGATCCTGGGCATCTTCGGTGTCGGGGTCGGGGCGTTGTCCTACGCGCTGGCCATCGCGGCCCGCAAGACCGAGTGGATCTTCTGGGCGGTGCAGCAGTCGCTGCTGTTCCCGCTGCTGATCCTGTCCGGGATGATGCTGCCGCTGGAGACCGGTCCGGGCTGGATGCAGGTGGTCTCGAAGTTCAACCCGCTCACCTACATCGTCGACGCCGAGCGGCTCCTGTTCGCGGGCTCGTTCGGTGACGTGAAGATCCTGTGGGGCCTGATCGCGGCACTGGTCACCGCGGCGGTCGGGCTGTGGGTCGGCATCCGGTCGATCCGCAAGGCGACCATCTGACCATCGCCACTCACGAGGGGTTCGGCATGGCCAGCGCCGCCCGCGCCGCGACCGAGGTGAGGCCCGCCCGCGCCTCGCGGGCCGTCGTCCAGCCGCGGGCGTCCCATTCCGGACCGGCCAGCGAGTCCGCCGCGAGCAGGACCTGGGCCAGGCGGATGCCCCGGTGGCGCGCCACCGCGATGAACGCCGACGCCTCCATGTCGACGGTCACGCACCCCTCCTCGCGCCGCCGCGCCGTCCGGGCAGGGGTCTCGCGGTAGACGGCGTCGGTCGTCCAGGTCCGGCCGGTGACGTGCGGCAGGCCGGCGGCGTCGAGCGTCTGCCGCAGGACCGCGACGCCGTGCGGGTCGGCGTCGACGATCCGCCCCGGCCGCAGGTAGTGCGCCGATGTGCCCTCGTCGCGCAACGCGCTGCCCACGACGACCGCGTGCCCCATCACCAGGTCCGGGACCAGCACCCCGGCCCCGCCGACGGCGACGACCCGCCGCACGCCCATCGCGACCAGCTCCTCCAGCGTCATCGCCGCGAGCGGGGCCCCGATCCCGGGATGGACGACGGCGAGCGGCCGCCCGTCGACCTGGATCTCCCAGACGACGGCCTCGCGTTCCGACGACAACCGCGTCAACCGGCGGGCCCCGGCCTTGACCAGCCCGGCCACGACCTCCGGGAAGAAGCACAGCACCGCAGCCTCGGGGAGCCGGGGGCGGCGGGCGTGCATCGACGGGTCGAGGATGCCGGGCTCGGCGAGGTCGTCCTCGTGAAGGGGGTCCACGGACCGATCATGCATGCCGGTCTCCGACAGGGTCACCCGAACGTGTTCCACGTGGAACCACGGCGGTCGTACGGTGGGCACCCCGGGCCCGCCGGGGTCGTCGAGCGAGGGGAGCCGACCGTGCCACAGCCCGCCGGAGCCGAACTGGAAGCCGTCCGCGAGCGGCGGAACCGCCTGCGCGACAAGTACCTGAGGCCGGCCGCCGACCGGTCGCCGACGACCGTCCGCGGCGTCCACCACCTCGCGCTGATCTGCCGCGACGTCGAGGAGACGATCCGCTTCTACCAGGACACCCTCGGGTTCCCGCTGGTCGAGCTGGTGGAGAACCGCGACTACGCGGGCTCCAGCCACTTCTTCTTCGACATCGGCAACGGCAACCTGCTGGGCTTCTTCGACTTCCCCGGCCACGACCACCCCGACTTCTCCGAGACGATCGGCGCCGTGCAGCACCTCGCGCTCTCGACGTCGGCGGAGGAGTTCACCAGGGCCAGGGCCAGGCTCGACGAAGCCGGCGTCGACTACCTCGGCCCCGACCGCGGCGTCGAGAACAGCCTCTACATCCGCGACCCCAACGGTGTGGGCCTCGAGTTCTACCGCGAGGACCTCGGGAAGTTCGAAGGCGAGCCGCTGCTGTAGCGCCGCGCCCGGCGCAAACGCGGGGGCTGCCCCTACCGACCCCTCCGCGAGGTCCGTGGCACTCTGGTTCGAGGCCTGCCGGGCCGCACGGAAGCACGCGTCGACGGGGTGAGAGTGGTCATGGACGGTGGGTACCAGGGGCCGACGCGTCCCGTCGGCCGGGGCGGCCCACCCCCGCCCGTGCAGCGGCGCGGACCCGCCCAGGGCCCCGGCTGGGGACAGCCGCAGCGCCCGCGGCAGAACGTGCCGCCCCCGCCGCCGATGGGGCAGCGCAGGCCGCCGGCGCGTACCTCGGTGCTGCCGACGACACCCGCGGGCGACCGCCCGCCCGCGCAGTTCGACCCGCCCCGCGGTGCGCCGCCACGCCCGGCCCGGCCACGTCGCAGGGGCAGCTGGCGTCGCCGGATCCTGGCCTTCGTCACCGTCCTGCTCCTGCTGGTCATCGGCTTCGGGGTCTATCTCGACGTCAACCTGCAGCGCGTCGACGCGCTGCCCGCCGACAGCGCCGCGACCTCCGAGGGCACGAACTGGCTGATCGTCGGCTCCGACAGCCGGGCGGGCCTGTCCGACGAGCAGCAGCAGGAGCTCGCGACCGGCGGCGACGTCGGACAGCGGACCGACACGATCATGCTGCTGCACGACGGCAGCTCCGGCCCGGTGCTGGTGAGCATCCCGCGGGACTCCTACGTCCCGATCGAGGGCCACGGCAGCGGCAAGATCAACGCGTCGTACTCGTTCGGCGGCCCGCAGCTGCTGATCAAGACCGTCGAGGCGGCCACCGGCCTGCACATCGACCACTACGCCGAGATCGGCTTCGGCGGGTTCGTCGGCGCCGTCGACGCGGTGGGTGGTGTCGACATGTGCATCCCGCAGGCCATCAAGGACCCCAAGGCGGGCCTCGACATCAAGGCCGGCTGCCAGGAGCTCGACGGCGGCACCGCGCTCGGCTACGTCCGCACCCGTGCCACCGCGGGCTCGGACTTCGACCGCGTCGCCCGGCAGCGCGCGTTCCTGTCCGCGCTGATCAGCAAGGCGACCAGCCCGGCGACGCTGCTCAACCCGTTCCGGATCGTGCCCCTGGGTACGGCCATGACCGGCACGATCACCGTCGACAGCTCCGACCACATCTGGAACCTGGCGAGCCTGGGCCTGTCGATGCGCGGTGTGTCGGGCGGCAGCGGCGTGGCCACGACGGTGCCGGTCGGGGGCACGCCGACGATCGGCGGCGAGTCCGTCGTCCGCTGGGACAAGACGCGAGCGCAGGCACTCTTCGGGGCGCTGGCCAAGGACCAGGCTCCGCCGAAGACGGCACTCGGTCCCTAGGCGGGCTTGCGGGTACGTCGCCGGGGCGCGGCCTCCTCGGCCTCGACGTCGGCCTCCTTGTCGACCTTCTTCGTGGTGCGACGGCGGGCCTTGGGCTTGTCGGCCTTCTCCTCGGTGTCGTCGGCGGCTGCCAACGCCTCCTCCTCGGCGGGCTTGCCCGACGTTCCACGGGCCGCCTCGACGCTGCGCTGCAACGCCGTGAGCAGGTCGGTCATGCTGTCGCCGTCGTCGGCCGGCTTCTCCTCCACCGGGGCCGGGCGGGTGTCGCCGGTGGTGCGCTTGCGCTCGATCATGTCGGCGACGGCGTCGCGGTACTCGTCCTTGAACCCGGCCGGGTCGAAGTCCGCGCCCAGGCTCTCGACGAGTGACGCCGCCATCTGCAGCTCCTGCGGGCGCAGCTCCACCTCGAGGTCGAGGATGTCGAACTCGGGCTCGCGGACCTCGTCGGGCCACAGCATCGTCTGCAGCACGATCGCCTTGCCGCGCACGCGCAGCAGCGCGATGCTCTCCCGCTGCCGCAACGCCACCTTCACCACGGCCATCCGGTCGGTGTCGGTGAGCGCTTCGCGCAGCAGGGCGTAGGGCTTGGCGGCCTTGGTCTCCGGCTCGAGGTAGTAGCTCTTGTCGAACAGCAGCGGGTCGATCTGGTCGGACGGCACGAACTCGATGACGTCGATCTCGTGGCCCGTCGCGACCGGCAGCGAGTCGAGGTCACCCTCGTCGAGCGTGATCAGCTCGCCGTCCTCGGTCTCGAAGCCCTTGACGATGTCGGCGTACTCGACCTCCTCGCCGTCGATCGAGCACGTCCGCTTGTAGCGGATCCGGCCACCGTCGGTGGCGTGCACCTGATGGAACCGGATGTCGTGGTTGGTCGTCGCCGAGTACAGCTTCACGGGCACGCTGACCAGCCCGAACGAGACCGCACCGCTCCACATCGCTCGCATCGCGAACCTGCCCCCAGCCTTCCGCATCGGTCGTCCGGTGCGCGCCGACCCGCCCCGTACGGCGCGACGTGACGACTTCTGGTGACAGCATGGCGGCGTGCAGCCCATGCTCGCCACCCCCGGCGCGCTCCCGACCGGCCCCGGATGGGTGTTCGAGGTCAAGTGGGACGGCATGCGGCTCCTCGCGGACGTGCGTGACGGAGCGGTCCGGCTGCACACCCGCAGCGGCCGCGACGTCACCGGCGCCTTCCCCGAGCTCGCCGGGCTCGACGCCGTCGCACCCGACCTCCTCCTCGACGGCGAGGTCGTGATCGTCGACCGCGGCGTCCCCAGCTTCGCCGCCCTCGCCGAGCGCATCAACGCTCCGGTCAGCGCCGCACGGGCCGCCGCCCGGCCCGTCACCTTCATGACGTTCGACGTGCTGCGGCTCTACGGCGTCGACCTCACCGCACGGCCGCTGGACGAACGCCGTGCCACGCTCGAACGCCTGGACCTCACGGTCGTCCCGGCCCTGTCACTGTCACCGTCCTACACCGACGGCGCCGCCCTCCTCGCCGCGACCGCGGAGCAGGGCATGGAGGGTGTCGTCGCCAAACGGGGCGACAGTCCCTACGTCCCGGGCCGGCGCGGCGCGTGGATCGAGGTGACCCACCGGACGACGACGCCCTGCGTGATCGGTGGCTGGCGCGCGGAACGGTCGGTGGCGTCGCGGATGGCGGCGCTGCTCGTCGGACTGCCCGGACCGGACGGGCCGCGGTTCGTCGGCCGGGTGACGTCCGGGCTCGCGGGCGACGCCGTGCAGCGCGTCCTGCACGGGGCGCTCGACGGCCTGGTGCGGCTCGCCCCACCGTTCGGTGAGTCCGTCCCGCGCGTCGACGGGGCGGGCGCGCAGTGGTGCGAACCCGTCGTCGTCGCCGAGATCGCGCACGCGGGCTGGTCCGACGACGGCCGGATGCTGCGCCCGGAGTTCCGCGGCCTGCGCGACGACCTCGCCCCCGCGGACCTCGAACCGGCCCCGCCGCGGAGTTGAGCCCACCTGCTGCTGACACCCGATCGGGTAACGCGCCAGGATGTTGCTCGACAGCTCGAGAAGGGGGCTTCAGATGGTGGACTTCGACGCACTCAAGGGTAAGGCCGAGGAACTGCTCAACGAGCACGGCGACAAGATCGAGGACGGCGCCGAGAAGCTCGGTGAGATCGTCAAGGGCCGGTTCGGCCACGAGGACCAGGTCGACACCGTCGTCGACAAGATCAAGGATTTCGTGCCTGACAAGGAACAGCCCGCTCCCGGTCAGTGACCAGGTGTGATGACCTGACGGCCACCGCTCCTGCCGGGTTCCCCTCGGCAGGAGCGGGTGGCCCGAACCGGCTACCGTGTGGCCGATGAGCGAGCGTTGGCGAGGGGGAGCGATGAGCGAGCCTCGACGAGCTGGCTCCGGCGAGGGGAAGCGACGATGAGCGGCATGGTGACGTGGCAGGCCGAGGACCAGGTCGCTCTGGAGGGCGCCCGGGTCCTGATCGGACAGACCGGGTTCCGTGCACTCGGCCGCGTGGTGCGTACGGGCCCGAACGGCGAGCTGACCGCGTCGTACCGGCTGACCGTCAACGAGGATCGTGTCGTCGAACGGCTGTCGGTCACGGCGGCCACGGGCGACCGGGAGCGGCATCTCACGATGAACCGCACCGAGGACGGCTACTGGCTGCTCGACGACGGCTCCGGCAGCACGCGGTCGGACTTCGGCGGGGCGACCGATGTGGACCTGGAGCGCAGCCCGCTGTTCAACACGCTGCCGATCCGGCGGCTGAACCTGCACAAGGAGCCCGGCGACCACCTGATCCCGGTGCTGTTCGTGTCGCTGCCCTCGCTGTCGGTCGAGCTGGTCGACCAGCGCTACCGGACCGTGTCGGTCGGTGACGGCGACACACCCGCGGTCGTGAACTTCAGCTCGGGGACGTTCAGCGCCGACCTCACCGTCGATGCCGACGGCATCGTCGCGCACTACCCGGGGCTGGCCCGCCGCGTCGGGGCGATCGAGTCGGTCGCGTAGCTCCCCGGGCGGTCAGTCGGCCCAGCCGACGACCACATCGCCCCGGCGACCCAGCTCCCGCAGCTCGGGGAGGATTCCGGGGCGCAGCGTCACGCGCTCGGTCAGCGGCTCCCGGGTCGCCGACCAGCGCTGTCGCGCCAGGTGGCCGGCGTTGACCGTGGCAGCCAACCCACCCGTCGAGGCCAGCGCCCCGCGCATCGCCCCGAGCCGCCCCAGGGCCTCGTCGACCGCGGCGAGCAGGGCGTCGCGGTTGCCCTCGCACATCGCGAGCACCAGTTCGGGACGGGTGCCGGCGACGCGGGTGCCGTCGGCGAACGAGGACGCGGACAGCGCGAGCGGCAGGTCGTCGTCGGGCTCGCCCGCGCCGACGGCGGCGAGCACCGCGGCGAGCAGGTGCGGCAGGTGGCTGATCCGGGCGACGGCCAGGTCGTGCTCGTCGGCGGCCGCGGGCACGACGTGCGCGCCGCAGAGCCAGGCGAGCTCGGCGACGTCGGCCCACACGTCCAGGTCGGCGCCGTCGTCGGAGACCACGACCCAGGGGGCCCCGGTGAACAGCGTTGCCGTGCCGGCCGCCCAGCCCGACTCCGCGGTCCCGGCCATCGGGTGCCCGCCGACGTAGCGGGCGCGCGGTGCGTACCGGGCGACCTCGTCGGCGACCGCGACCTTCACGCTCACGGCGTCGGTCAGGCGCACCGTCGGCGCGACCTCCCCGACGCGGCGCAGCACGTCGGGGAGCGCGGGCAACGGCGCGGCGAGCACGACGAGCGCGTCGGCCTCGACAGCCCGGCGCAGCGCCGCGTCGAGGTCGGTGGTGACGTCGAAACCGTCGGCGCGCGCCTGCTCGGCGGTGCCCTCCGACGCGCTCGTGCCCCACACGTGCCGGCCGGCCTTGTCGGCCGCCCGGATCAGCGAGCCACCGATCAACCCCGTCCCCACGACGCACAGCGCGCGCTCACCCATGGCGCGGCACGGTACGCGGGGCACAGTGCCCTCCCGGGCGGTGGGCCCGCTACGAACGCTCGATCGCGGCGGCCACCCGCAGCACGCCGCGCTCCTCCAACCGGACCCCGACGACCTGGATGCCCACCGGCAGCCCCGCGAACTGCCCGGACGTCGCCGGGGACGGGCCGGGGACCGACACCGCGGGCCAGCCCGTCACGTTGAACGGCATCGTCAGCTCCAGCAGGCCCATCCGGATCGGGACGTCCTTCCCGTCGATGGGGACGGTCGTCGCGCCGATCGGGGTCGCAGGGAAGCGGGTCGTGGCCAGCACCAGGACGTCGACGGCATCGCACGCCTCCCGCATCGCCGCGGTGAGCCGCACCCGGGCGCGCTGGGCGTCGACGTACTCCGACGCGGTGATGTGGTCGTTGGGCTCCAGACGCTCGAGTGTGCCGGGCTGGTAGTCGCCGCGGCGCGTCTTGAGCCACGCCCGGTGGGTGGCGTAGGCCTCCGCGTTGCACACGTTGAAGTAGGTCCGGGCGAAGCGGTCGATCATCGGCGTCCTGATCTCGGTGACCTGCGCGCCCTGCTTCTCCAGCAGTGCCACGGCCTCGGCGACGTTGGCGCGGGTCCCGGCGTCGGCCGCGTCCCAGTAGCTGTCGGTCAGCACGCCCACTCGCACGCCCGACACCCCGGGCGGCTGGATGCCGCCGCCGGTGCCGTCGGCACGGCTCAACACGTCCCAGGCGACGCTCGTCGAGTGCGTGTCGGCGGCGAGGAGCCCGACGTGGTCGTAGGTGTCCGACAGCGGGAAGACGCCCTCCTTGGGCAGCACCCCTCGCGTCGGCTTGAGCCCGACGACACCGCACAGCGCCGCCGGGGTGCGCACGCTCGCCCCGGTGTCGGTGCCGATCGTCAGCGCCAGGTGGCCCGCAGCGACGGCCGCGGCCGGTCCGGACGACGAGCCGCCGGTGATGCGCGACAGGTCGTGCGGGTTGTGGGCCGGGCCCGACGCCGAGGTGTCGCCGGTCGGCCCGTAGGCGAACTCCTGGGTGTGCAGCTTCGCGACGACGATCGCGCCGGCCTCACGCAGCCGTGTCACGATCGGCGCGTCGGCCGTCGCGGGCGGTGAGTCGGCGAGGACGTTGGAGCCGCACAGCGTCTGCAGCCCCTCCATGTCGACCAGGTCCTTCACCCCGACGGCGATGCCGTGCAGCGGGCCGCGCCACTCGCCCCGTGCCAGCTCCTCGGTGAGCGTGACGGCGTCGGCCGTGGCGCGCTCCTCGTCGAGGGTGACCACCGAGTTCGTGGTGTCGCCGCGCAGCCGCTCGAGGGTGTCGCGCAGGTGCTCGGTGGGGGAGAGCTCGCCGGAACGCAGGGCGAGGGACAGGTCGCGGATCGAAAGGGCCACGAGACCAAGCTTGCCGCCCGCGGGTGCCGGACCCGAGAACGGGTAGCCCAGGTCACGCGGGCGCGAGCGCCTCCATGGCCAGTCCCGCGTACAGCGCGACGCCGGTGGACATCGCCGCCTCGTCGAACACGACGCGGTTGGAGTGGTTCGACGCCGCCTCGCACGGGTCGACCCCCGGCGGGCAGGCACCCAGGAACGCCAGCGCTCCCGGCACCTCGCGCAGCACGTAGGAGAAGTCCTCGGCACCCATGATCGGATCGGGCATCTCGACGGTCCGCCGCGGCCCCACCAGCCGTCTGCCCAGGTCGGCCACCTGCTCCGCCGCCTGCCGGTCGTTCGACGTCACCGGGTACCCGGACCCGATCCGGATCTCCGCCTCGCAGCCGTGGGCCAGCGCCGTGTACCGGCACACCCGGTGGATCTCCTCGTGCAGCATGCGGCGGACCGGCTCGGCCATCGTCCGCAGCGTGCCCTCCATCTCGGCCGTCTCCGGGATGACGTTGTTCGTCGTGCCCGCCGCGATCCGGGCGATCGTCAGCACCGCCGGCTGGTGGGTGTCGACGCGGCGGGTCAGCATCGTCTGCAACGCCCCCACCATCGCCGCCGCCGCCGGAACCGGATCGATGGCGTCGTGCGGAGCCGACGCGTGCCCGCCACGCCCCGTGACCGTCACGTGCAGGGTGTCGGCCGCCGCCATGATCGGCCCCGGCCTGGTGTGGACGTCACCGCTGGGCACCGTCGCGCTCACGTGCAGCGCGAACGCCGACTCCGGCATCCCCGCCGGGCCACCCGGCCCCAGCAGCCCCTCGTCGATCATGTGCCGGGCGCCGTGGAAACCCTCCTCGCCGGGCTGGAACATGAACAGCACCCGGCCCGCCAGCTCGTCGCGCGACCCGGCGAGCAGCCGCGCCGCCGAGGCCAGCATCGCGACGTGCACGTCGTGCCCGCACGCGTGCATCGCACCGTCGATCGTCGACGAGAACTTCACGCCCGAGTCCTCGTGCAGCGGCAACGCGTCCATGTCGCCGCGCAGCAGCACCGTCGGCCCCGGCAGCGCACCCTCCAGGACGGCGACGACCGACGACACCTCCCGGCCCAGGTGCACCCGCACCGGGAGGTCGGCCAGCGCGCCCAGCACCGCCTCCTGCGTCTTCGGCAGCCGCAGCCCGATCTCGGGCCGCCGGTGCACCGCCCGGCGCAGCGCGACGGTCCGCGGCTGGACCGCCCGGGCACGCCGGTGCAGGGCCGCGAGACGGGCGTCGAGCGGGGACATGCGCCGATCCTCGCACTGCCGGGACCTGATCGGGTGCACTTCCACCGGGTGACGGAACGGCGAAGATATGGCTGTGGCGTGGACCACACAGGGTGACAGGCTTACCGTAGACGTATGCCGGTGCAGAGCGTTCAGTCGCGCGACGACACGCGCGACACAGCCCTGCCCGGTTACGCGGTCGCCGCGATCCGCGAGGAGGGCCGGTGGCGCTGCGCCCGGCTCGACGCCGCCACACTCGTCGACCTCGACGCCGCCATCACCGAGCTGCGCGCCCTGCGGTCCACCGGCGCCGTCGTCGGCCTGCTCGACGTCGACGACGAGTTCTTCGTCCTCGTGCGTCCCTCGCCCGGCGGCGTGTCGCTCCTGGTGTCCGACGCCGTCGCCGCGCTCGACTACGACATCGCCGCGGACGTCCTCGACCTCCTGCGCGTCGACCTGCCCGCCGAGGGCGAGGACGGGCTGTGGCCCGAGGGCGACCTCGGCATCCTCTCCGATCTGGGGCTGCCCGCCGACGAGCTGGAGGTCCTCGTCGGGGAGCTCGAGCTCTACCCCGACGAGCAGCTCGCCGCCATCGCCCGCCGCTGCGGGTTCGGCGACGCGCTCGCCGAGATCGTGGACGCACGCTGACCCTGCACGTCCCGTGATCCCCGTGCACACCGACGAGCTGCTCGTCCGGCGCGCCCTCGACGTCGCCCGTGGCGCGCTCGCGACCGGCGACGTGCCGATCGGCGCGATCGTCGTCGACTCCTCCGGTGCCGAGGTCGCCGCGGCCTGCAACGCCCGCGAGGCCCTGGGCGACCCCACCGCCCATGCCGAGGTCCTCGCCCTGCGAGCCGCCGCCGCGGCCGTCGGGGAGTGGCGGCTGGAGGGCTGCACCCTCGTCGTCACGCTGGAGCCCTGCACCATGTGCGCCGGCGCGATCTGGCTGGCCCGGGTGCCGCGCGTGGTGTTCGGGGCATGGGAGCCGCGGACGGGCGCCGTCGGGTCGTTGTGGGACGTCCTGCGCGACCGGCGGCTCAACCACCGCCCCGAGGTCGTCGGTGGGGTGCTGGCCGACGAGTGCGCGGCGCTCGTCCGGGACTTCTTCACCGAGCGGCGCTGAGGCGGGCCGCCGATAGGGTCCCGGTGTGCCCTCCCGCGTGCAGCGAACCGCTGCGTACATCGTCTGCGTCGACGACGGGCAGGTGCTGCTCAGCAGGCTGACACCCCGGCTGGGGTCGCGATGGACGCTGCCCGGTGGCGGCATCGAACACGGCGAGCACCCCGTCGACACCGCCGTGCGCGAAGCGGAGGAGGAGACCGGCCTCGAGGTTCGCGTCGACGACCTGCTCACCGTCGACTCCATCCATCTCGTCCGCGACCACGTCACCGGTGACGAGATGGATCATCACGCGATCCGCATCATCTACTCCGGGACCGTCGTCGGCGGGACGCTGCGCGACGAGGTCGGCGGCTCCAGCGACGCGGCGGCCTGGACGCCCCTCGCCGCCCTCGACGGCATCGAGCAGGTCAGCCTCGTCAAGATCGGGTTGGCCGCCTGGCGTGCAGCGCAGGGGGTCCTCCCCGGCGCCGGGGCCGCGGAGGGGGCCGGGTAAGCTCGTCGGCGGTAGCGTGTCCGAGCGGCCGAAGGAGCACGCCTCGAAAGCGTGTGAGGGGGCAACTCCTCCGTGGGTTCAAATCCCACCGCTACCGCCATCTAGCAGGGCAGACGCCGGGCCTCCCGATAAGGGAGGACCCGGCGTTCGTCGTCTGGTGGCATTCGTGGTGGCAAATGGCCCGCTACGCGGCCGTCGGTGGCCCTTCGTCCTCCCCGTCAGGCGCGGGAGCCGGGGCCGGTGCAGCCGGTGGCTTCCAGAGGAGTCCGCCGACCTGAATCGCGACGTCGCGTCGCACGGACGCCACGACGTGTTGGTAGCGGGCCGTCATCGCGGTGCTGGACCAGCCCATGACCGACATGACCGCGCGCTCGGGGACGCCGAGCAGGAGGAGCACGGTTGCGGCCGTGTGCCGGGCATCGTGCAATCGGCGTTCTGCGACTCCGGCCTTGACGAGCAGCCGCTTCCATTCCGTGTAGTCGGTCCGCGGATTCAGCGGCAGTCCCAGCGGCGTGGTGAACACGTAGCCCGATTCCTGCCAGAGATCACAGGCCGTGTCTCGTTCGCGTTCCTGCTGCTTGCGATGAGTCTTCAACAGGTCGATCAATGGATCGGGAAGCCCCATTCCGCGCCGGCCCGCCCGTGACTTCGTCGAGGACGTCTCGTCGCGCAGCGGAAGCCGGTCCGGGCAGTGCCCCCCGAACTTGCGCCCGCACGGGGACGTGCAACCGTGCCGCCACTTCGGGCGCAACCGGCTCCGCATGACGACGAGTGTTCCGGCGTCGAGATTCACGTCGGCCCATTGCAGCCCGAGTGCTTCCCCCTGGCGGAGTCCGAGTGCCAGGGCGACCGCCCACCTGGCGCTGTTCCGACCCTCGTTCGCGGCCGCGAGGATCTGCTGTACCTCCTCGACAGTGCACGGCTCCACTTCCTCGTCATCCGGCCTCGGTGCGCGGGCGATCACGGCCGGATTCTCGGTGATGTGCTTGCGGCGCAGTGCCTCGTTCAGTGCCGCGCGAATCGTGCGGTGGACCTGGTGAGCACGCCCAGGCTTGGCCCCGTTGTTGACCATCTTCCGATAGAGGCGTTCGAGGTGTTCGGGTTCAAGCCGGTCGATTCGGTGGGCGCCGATCCCGGGAACGAGGTGCACACGGACGGCGACGTCGTAGGCCGCGTGTGCGTTCTCGGTGATGGCCGGTGGCGCCACGACGGTATCGAGCCAGTGGTTGAGCCACTGTTCGACGGTCCAGGACTGGCCGGGCTTGCGGACCTTGCCCTCGTCGCGGGCGCGTTCGAGCGCATTGACCTTCTTGGTGACCTCGGCCTTGGTCTTCCCGCGGACGTGGCGCCGGTCGATTCGGCCGTTGTCCTTGACCCCGACGGTTACATAGCCGTGCCATGAGCCATCCGACTTGCTGAGGTAGATGCTCGATCGCCCATTCGCGGTCCTGGTCTTCTTCTCACGCGGCATTGTCGGCCCCCGGGACGGATCGGTTCGTGGAGACAAGTCGTGCGGCGAACGCCGCGATGGCGTCCGCGTGGATACGTCGGAGGCGGCCGATCTGCACGGACTCCAGCTCGCCGGACGACACGAACGAGTAGGCCGTGGTCTTGCCGATGCCGAGCTGTTCGGCGGCCTCTGCGACGGTGAAGAGAACCCGCTGAGTTGCGGTCGGCGTGGGCTCGACGCGGGTGGGTCGCGGGTCGCTCATCAAGGTGGTGAGTTCGGCGATGAGCCGGCCGATCTGGGCGGCGCGGTCGTGGTGGTTCATCTGGTCCCCCGAGGTCAGATGTCGGTTGGTTCGTGGTCGGCCGCTCGGCCGCACCGGTCAGCCCTCGACGAGTCGGAGCGGGGGATGACCCGTCCCACCCGTCCCAAGCGTCCCGTCGCAGGTCAGCCCTGGGACGGGTTGACCGGGTGGGACGGGTCGTTCCGTCCCAGCGTCGGGACGTGGGACGGGTTGACCCGTCCCGGGGCTCTCTTCCGTCCCGCGCTGACCTGCGGTGATGAGGTTGGGACGGGTGGGACGGGTCACCCCCTCGGTACTGAGGAGTTCAGGGGTGTAGCGGCGCCAGGCGTCGTCGAAGTCGGCGCGCTGGAAGCCTTTGGCCTGGCCCTCGGTGAAGCGGATGTTGGCCGACCGGATGCCGTACTCGTGGAGCAGGATGCCGAGCTTCCGCGGGGTCAAGCCGTTGTGGCCGTAGTCGATCCACGGTGCTTCGGGGTCGGACCTGAGCCGTTGGAGGAGCAGGGTCGACGGAATCGCGTCAAGGTCGGCGAACGCGGCGTGGCAGTCGGCCAGGAGCCGGGTGCGGTCGGACGTCTCGCCGTTGTCGGCGGTCTCGGTCTGGAGTGCGAGGACGGCGGCGCGGGCGTGGTCGGGCCAGTGCCCGCCCGCGTGATCGGCGACGGCGATCAGGGGCTCCCAGGTGTCGGCGGCGCGGTCCTCTACGGGCATGGCCGGCTCGGCCTGTTCGAGCTCGGCGAGGTCGCCGCGGAGCCAGATGTGCAGTTCCTCGGCCAGGCGGCGAAGGGCGGGCCGGTCACGGCGGTGTCGGTACGGGGAGACGGTTTCGCCGTCGGCGCGCCGACGCATTCGGACGATCACGGCCCGGTCCTCGATGGTGTCGGGCATGGCCCCGATCCCGGCCAGAGCGGCCATGGCGAAGGTGGGGATCTTCTCGACCCGGTTGGCGGCGGCGTCGTAGCGGATCGCGGGCCGGTTGCGTTGATGCCCGGCGTTCAACAAGCCGCGCAGGTCCTCGTTGCCGTCGGCCTTCGGACCGAAGATCGTGTCCGCCTCGTCGACCAGCAGCGTGGGCGGGTCGGCGGTGATCGACCGATACACCGCCGCCGGTGAGCTGTTGACCGTGATGAGTGGTGCCCAGGCCAGGGCCTCGACGACGTCGAGCAGCCGGGACTTGCCGCATCGCTTCTCCGGGCCGCGGATGACCAGTCGTGGGGCGTGGGCCCATGCGGGTTGGGCGTGGGTCGCGGCGATCCACAGCGTGACGCCGGTGGCGGCGGCCTCGGACGGCAGGATCACGTACCGGCCCAGCGCGGCCCGCACCCTGTCGAGCAGGGCGGCGCCGTCGGCGCCGGGACTCGGGTCGGTGTGATCGGTCGGGGTGTTCACGCGGACTCCTTGCGGTGGGCGGAACGGATGACGGGCTCGACAGGGGGTGGGAGCCGTCGGGGCCGGCGCATCCCGTGGGCCAGGCCCGAGGTGATCGAGGCGGTGATGTCGCCTGCGGTGCAGTCGCACGGGCCGGTGACGATGTGGCCGGCGGCGCGGGTCAGGTCGGTCTCGGCCGCTCCGTGGTCGAGGACCCCGGCGCCGACGAGTTGTCCGAGCGCGCGGGCAGCGGTGAACACCGCGGCGTTGTGCCCGCCCCGCCCGGCTGAGGCGACCCGTGCCAGCTCAGCGCGCACGATGGCGGCCACGTAGACAGACCGGTCCCCGACCGGCGCAGAGGACCGCACAGGCGGCGTTGAGGTGGACGTGGGCTGCCGGACCGACAGGCGCCAGGTGATCCATCCGGGTAGCAGGGCGGGGTCGGTGTCGTCGACGAGTTCGTAGCCGCCGTTCGGGAGACGGCTACCCGGCGCGAGGACCTGCCCACCCGCCCCGCGGGTGTCGAGCATCGGTCCGAGCATCTTGCTGGTGTTGCCCAACGCGGGCCGACCCGCCGCGGGGACGGGGCCACGGAAGTACAGGTGACGCCCGCCCGAGGGTGTGGTCACCGTCCACGTGGTCGTGAGACCTCCGCGGGCGGCGGCCATGGCGTGCAGGACGTCCCAGCCATCACGACCGGCGTCGGTGTCGGTCTGGCCGGGCTTGGGGGTGTCGCAGTCGACGACCAGCAGCCCCGAGGGCCCGGCGGCGATCCCGGCGTTGTGGTCGGGGTGGGCGGCGAAGAACCGCGCGATGCGGTCCGGGTCGGTGCTGGCGCGCTGCTCCCATGAGCGGATCGCGGGTTGCTTGCGGCCGGGCAGGACCGGGAACAGGGCCCAGCCGCGGGCGGCGAGGTCGTCCAGCCCGCGATGCGGGCCCGTTGAGCGGGCGAGGTGTGCACGGTGGGTGTGGTCATCGGGTCCGTCCTCGTCGTCACCGACTACTCACGCTCGGTAGTCGACAGTGGGCATGCGGAAGGGAGGGAGGGAGTCATCGGTAGGTGGCTCGATCCCTGTTTTCGTGGGTTGTGGCAGGTCAGGCGGGGTGGGTCCCCGGCCTCCCCAAGCCCTGTTGTTGCTGATCAAGTCGGGGAGACAGGGCCGGGGAGGCGGTAAGGGAGAACTCCCCGACTCCCCGTGACCTCCCCTAGCCCGCGGCGTCGCCGTGGCCGGCTTCGCCGTCACCGTCCGTGCCCGCGGTGGGGTCGGGGTTGGCGTCGAGGAGGCGGTCGGCGACGGCCTCGGCGACCCGGTCGGTGGCGATGACCATGACCCCGCCGGACTTGTAGGGCTTGGCGCCGTCGGGCAGCTCGGCGGCGAGCCGCTCGAACGTCCACGTCCCGTAGGCCGGGCGGTTGCGGGCGGCCAGCAGCGACAGGACTTCCTGCGTGCGGAGCCGCTTGTGGCCGGCGAGGACGTCGGCGATGTCGGCCAGCGGATCGAGCACCGCCACGGGCTCGACAGGGGCGGCCGGGGTGTCGGTGATCCCGGCCTTGTCCCGCAGCGCGAGGGCGCGGGCGACGATTGGCGAGAGCTGGTCCACCGTCTTGTCCCGGCGGATGTGGAACGTGCGCAGCAGTCCCGGCCGCGGGCCGAACCCCGACGCCATCGCGGTGCCGACGTCCTCACCGGGCACCAGGTGGGTGGCGGTGATGCCCTGGCGGTGGGCGCCGGTGCCGAGGATGGCGTCGTTGCCTTGGTGGTCACCGATCGCGAAGCACACCCGATGGCTCACGGTCTTGGCGAGGTCGCGGGGCAGGGAGTCGGCGGAGGGGGCGGGGGTGACGAACAGGAGGGTGATGCCGCACTTGCGGGCCTTCATCATCACCTTGATCGCGAGCTGCTTGGCCTCCTCGCCGAACTGCTCGTGACGGAACAGTTCCTGGCACTCGTCGAACACCACGACGCGGGGCCGCATGCGGGTGTCGCGTTCGGCGATCTCGCGGGTCAGCTTGGTCTCGTCCCCGCCGAGCTCGGCCAAAATCTTGCCCCGCGCGGTCACCTCCGACCGCAGGTCCCGGAGAGCGTCGATCGCGGCGGTGATGTGTTCGTCCTCGTCGCCCTTGACCAGCGTGCGCAGCCGGGGGCGGAGCGGGTCGTAGTCGACGTTGAACGCCATGCAGTACACGTCGACCTCGACGAGCGGGTCCAGGATGGCCCCGCACAGCAGGTTGATCACCAGTGAGGTCTTGCCCGAGCCCATGATCCCGGCGGCGGCATAGTTGGCGGCCATGAGCTTTCCGACGACGGTGTCGCCGCGCTGGTCGATCCCGACCGGCACCCCGCGGAAGTAGTCGGTGGAGCCCTCGCCCAGCAGTGGGTACGGGTCCACCGGACCCGTGAGCAGGCCCTGGTCGGCCACCCACAGGTCCAGGACGCCGGGCAGGTTCTTCGGCTCGGTGGGCCAGACCTCGACGGGCAGCCGGACCAGGTTGTGCGCGAGCACGGTCTTGCGGTCGTTGATCATCTCGACGGTCACGCCGGGCGGAAGCTCGAGCTGCGTGCGCCACCCCCGCCCGTCCCGGCCGGTCCCCAGCACCCAGCGAGGCGTCCAGCCCTCTTTGAGCTTGCGGGTCAGGGGCGGGAGGTTGAGGTTGCGCAGCGCAGCCATGATCGCGCCTTCATCGGGGACCAGGTCCCGGGCCAGGCCGTCCTCGGTGACCACGGGGGCGATCCATGCCGGGGGCTCGGTGTGCTTCCTGCCGAGTGCCCACAGCCAGGCGAGTGCGCCCGCGGTGCCGGTGAGCAGCAGGAACGCCCCGTACGCGGTGAGGAACCACGCAACCCACCGCACGAGGTCGATCACGCCGACGATCGGCGCGAGCACCTGCGAGACGTCGGAGTCCGCGACGGCCAGGATCACGCCCAGGCCCAGGAGCAGCAGCGTGAACGAGACGGTGGCGACGGCGAACGCCTTCACGAGCACGAGTGGGGAGGTGATCCAGTCCATGACCCGGGCGTGGCGGCGGGCCTTCTCGGCGGCGTCGCGGGCCTCCCACTCCAACAGCGCCTCGCGGTCCCCGGCGATCTCGGCGGCGCGCATCATCCGCTCGTACCGGTTCGCGCCGTGGGCGTCGCGCCAGCGGGCAGCGGCGATCCCCACCCCGGCGATCGGGTACCAGAGGTTGCGGCCCAACGCCTTCCCCGCCGTGCGGGTGTGATGGTGGGTGGCGACGACGCGAGCAGTGGTGATCACCTGGACCGTGCCGCGGGCGGCGGTCCGCCCGGCCCGGCGCAGCACCGGCAGGCGGTCCCCAGCCGGGGGGATGTCGAGCGTCTGGCCGTTGGCCTGGTCCTGGGCCGTGTCGTCGACGATCTCGCTGTCGACGACGTCGGGGAGCGCCTCGGCGGTGTCGGTGTCCGGCTCGGCCAGCCTCGCCGGGCGGCGGAAGCGGATCACGTTGTCGTGCTCGGCGCCCCGGTCGCCCGGGGTCGGGTCGTCGCCGAAAGTTGTCGTGCTCATCGCCGGGCCTCCCGGTCGTCGGAACCGTCGTGGTCGTGGTCGTGGAGCAGGTGGGTCAGGGCGGCGCCGCAGCCCAGGACGACCACCGGGAGCACCGAGACGAACGTGGTGATCCACCACGGCGCCGTGGTGACCTCGGCAGCGGTCATGACGTGGTAGGCGACCTGCCCGAGCGCGCCGAGCACGAGCGCGCCGACCGCGGAGCGGGCGGCGAACAGCCGCGCCCGCCGTGAGCGGGTGCCGGCGGCCAGCCAGACCCGTAGCGCGTAGGCGGCGTAGGCCTCGACACCGAGCGGGAGGGTGATCGCGGAGTTGATGACCCAGTGATCAGCGATCCCGGGTAGGAGCCGGATCGGGCCGAACCCGGCCAGCTCCCCGAGCCCGACCCAGCCGCCCCAGATCGCCACGAACGCACCCGCGGCAATCAGGACCAACGGCCACGCCCGCACCCGACCGCGCGACCGCCGGGCCGGTGTCTCGGCCGGGGGCTCGACAGGCGCCGGAGCAGCCTCGACATCGAGCGTCGCGACAGGCGGTGCGTCCGAGGTCGCGGCCGACGCGTCCGGTGCGTCCGCGTCCGGTGTGGCCTGCGGCGATTCCGGGTGTTGCTGGTCGTCGGTGAGGTCGTCGGTGACGCTGTGCAGATGCCGGACGGCGGCCGCGCTCGGTCCGTCGGCCTGCCCCGCGACCCTGTCGAGTGCGCTCGGCCCGGCATCGGTCGCGACGAGCGTGGCCAGGACTGCGGCTGCTTTCGGCCGGCCGACCCGGAACTCGGTCATGATCCGGTTCTGAGTGGGCAGTGTGCCCAGTTCGTTCGCGAACGCGCGGACCCGCTCGGTCAGCGTGGCGATGTCGACCGGGTAGGCGCTTCCCTGTTCGTCGGTGCGTGGGTGGGGCGGGTGTTGCTCGGTGCTGGTGGTGCCTAGCATTCGGGTCCTCCTTCAGACCGTCCGGCCCGCTGTGCGGGTCCCGGTGCGGTGGATGGGGGTCAAGGCCCCTGGCCCGGCGCTCTTCCGCCAAGTCGATCCGCCGGGCCAGGGGCGGGGTCAGGCCAAGCCGGCGCGGCGTGCCTCGGCCGGGGTGAGTGACCAGGCCGGCGATCCGGCCGGGGTCTCGACGGTCGCGCTGCGCCCGGTGCCCGGGTCGGTCACCGTCATACGGACCATCGGCCGGTTCCCGTCGCGGTACCGGGTCGTGGTGATGACCTCGGTCCAGGAACCGACGAGGCTCGGTCCGTGGGAGAACACCCACCACCCCGGTGTCACCTTGTCCGCCCGCCGTTCCCGCGAGGCGGCGGTGGCGCGGCGGGCGATGGTGCGCGGGTTGGTCGCGATGTCGGCGCGGGTCATCACGCGGCCCCCTTCGACCGCGACACCGATCGGCACCGGCCGCGCCCGCACAGCAGCGGCGCCGCCCCGCCGGTGGGCAGCTCGATGGGCTGCCCGCAGCCCTGGCAGCGTCCTCGTACCTGCACCGGTCAGCCCTCCCCGTGCTCGGCGAAGAACGCCGCGTTCACACACGACGGCTGGGCGCACACACCGGTGCGCTTCCAGCTACGGCGGCCACACCAACGGCACTGACTGTCACCGTGCGGGGCGCCGGCCTCGATGGTCTTGCGAGTCCTCCGGGTCTGGAACATGGCGTGTCCTCCTGGTTCGTGGTCAAGTCGCTGCCTCGGGCGAGGTGGCAAGAGGGATTGCGTCAAGCGGCGACGATGTCAACCTGCGCCACGACCGGGGAGTCGTCCTCGACGTCGAGGGCGCGGAGTCGGATCGGTCGGTCTGGCCGCCTGCCCGAGTACGGCGAAGTCGCCCGCCGTTGGGGGCGAACTTCCGCGTCCACCTCGGCCAACAGTGCGTCGATAGCGGTCTCGGTCAGACCGTCCGGTGCGTAGGTCCGCATCGGGCCCCTCCTGCTTCGGCGACCCCCCTTGCGTCATCTCGCAAGGGGCCTTGCAAGACGAGAAGTTACGCAACCCCCCTTGCGGAGCGCAACCCCCTCTTTCGATCTACAGTCGAAGCAAGGGGGCTTACCTTGCCTTCGACGGCACAACCGAGAGCGAGGCCGCGACAGTGGACGACCTGACAGGGGAGCTTCGTGCGCTGCATGAGCTGCCTAATGCCGAAGAGCGGGCACGCAGGGCTAGCAGGCTTGTCACCGACCTCCAGTCGGCAGTGGGGGAGGCGTCACGCATCCGCCGGGAGGCGGTCGAGGAGCTGATCTCGGCCGGTCAGAGCCAGACGCAGGTGGCCGGGCTCTTGGGGATGACCCGCGCGCGTGTCGGACAGCTCTTGACGTCGGGTCCGCGCGTGGACCGGCGATTCCTCGGCACGGGGAAGCTCACGATCGCGCTTGGCGGCAAGGCGGAGCACGACAAGCGCGGGTCGGGCCGTGTGCTGGCTCAGGAGGACATGCAGGCGTACGACCGGCTGCAGGCCCTGGCTCGTGACGTGGGGCTCGAAACCGAATACGAGGTCATCGAGCCCCCGGGGATGATCAATCTCAACCGAGACAATCTCGTGGTCGTCTGCGGTCCGCGTCTCTCGCCTCTGATTGCCCAGGTTCTCGAATCCGACACTCATATCGGCTTCGGACGGGATAACGACGGATGGTATCTAGCGGACAACACCGCTCAGATTACTTACCGCTCACCGATGGACTCTGGTGAAAATTCTGACTACGCGTACCTTGGGCGACTTCCGAGGCTTGACGGTAAGGGAAGCTTTCTATACATCGCAGGAATCCACGCCGTCGGCGCCCCTGGTGTTGTCCACTTTCTTGAAAAGAATATGTCAGAGCTCTACTCGGAAGCAAAGACGAAACGCTTCTCGACCGTGATTCGATGCGATTTCGATTCTGCAACTCTAAACATCACGGGTAGCGCTCGAGTCGGCCCCATCTACTTTGGTGAGTCATGATTAGCGGTCGTTTTGCAACAGCGCAAGGAAGTTCCGACAAGCCGAACGAGGATTGGGTCGGCATGTCGGCGTCGGCGGTCGTTGTCCTGGACGGACTTAGCTCTGGTCCCGGACCTGCCCAGGCGGAGGGAACCGGGGCCGCCTGTGTGCACGGGACGCCGTGGTTCGTTGCTCAGCTAGGAGCGCGCCTCCTCGCCTTCTGTGCTAATGAGACGAAGTCGCTGGCGCTGTGCTTGCGTGAGGCAATCTCAGCAGTCGTCGAACTTCACTCTGAGACCTGCGACGTTCTAAGCCCGAACGCGCCTACCGCAACTGTTGCCGTCGTGCGGATCGCTTCGACAGGTGATCGAGTCGAGTACCTTGTCCTTGCCGACGCCGCTATCATAATCGGTGGTCCTAATGGCGAGGCGACCGTTCTCACTGACGAGCGTGTCGAGGCTGTAGCCAAGGAGCAAAAGGAAGCTGTGCTCAGGGCCCAGATCGGCACTCCCGAGCACGATGCGGCAATTGCAGAGCTTATTTCGATTCAGAAGCCATTGCGCAACAGCTCGCACGGCTACTGGGTAGCGGGTGCCGACCCCAATGTCGCGGATGAGGCAATTTCGGGTCAGCTCGTTCTTCGGCCAGGGGATAGCATCGCCGCGGTTACGGACGGCGTCTCTCGGCTCGTCGACCTATTTGGTAAAGCGACGTGGGCGGGCCTACTTTCTCGGCTCTCGTCCGATGGTCCGGACGCTATCCTGGCTCAGGTAAGAGAGCTTGAAATGAACGATCCCGTGGGCAAGCGGTGGCCCCGCTACAAGATGTCTGATGACGCCACGGCAGCGGTTCTATCGATTAGCTAAACCACGGAATACGTTGGTGCAGTGTGAATGCGTGCTTAGGCGTATGGATTCGCTAACTGTCTCCATGGCGCTGTGATCGAGTTCGGATTGACTCAGGAAGCTTTTCCCATAGATTTCCCGCCACCTGCGGGCGCGTAATGAGTTCTTCAACGAGGTCGTTCGCTGTTTGTAGGAGAACGCCAAGTACAGCTGGGCCATCTCGGTCATCCAGTGCTAGCACGACGATGTCACTTGTGTTCTCACTCTGATGGAGAGCTCCGTTGCCGGAAACTCGAACCACATCAAGAAGCTGGCCGAGAGGCGTACTGACTCGATCTTTCAGGCGAGCGATTCGTGATTCTAGATTCGCCCTTGGTGGGGCACTAACGTCAATCTCCTTAATAAGGCGTTCAAGAGCTGCACGGGCCATGGCTGCTCCCGCGCGTCGTGAGACAACAGCAACTGCTGCAGCCTCCTCATAGAGTTCGCGTGCGCTTTTCGGCATGTCTCGGTGTGGAGGGGCGCCGAGGCGCGCTCTTGGATAGACCATCGATTCGTCTCGCCAGATCGACCAGTCTTCGCAGCTTCCGCATGCTGCTCCATTCCAGCGGCTTACAACATGCGAAGGAGCTCCGAATTCGGAATCAGATTCGGTGGGGTGCACGGTATGTGCCTCCAGATACTCCCAGGCGCCGTCTTCTCCAGGGATGACCAGCATCGCCCAGTCTTGCTGCGCGAAAGCGTTGCAACTTGGACAGATGAAGCGCCGCTTGTGAAGAGCCGGGTAGCGGTCCGCATCTGGGCTCGATTTACTCATCATCTCCCTAACGCATTCTTTGCTATTTCCATTTGCCCGCCGTCGAGTCCTCGCAGAGGGTGCCCCATTCTGCAGCGTGCCCTGCGGGTGTTCGGCCAGGCGATCCTCTGGGCGCGTTCGTGCAGCTCGGCCGGCGGAGGGCAGGAAGCCCGTTGTAGGGCCAGCCGGCGCCTCCGTTGGTTGTGGCCCTACTCTAGGCAATCGTGACTACGACAGGCCGCCCACCGACGGCTGAACTTCTCGCGATTCAGGTCTTACGTTCGGACGATCGTTACCCTGCCGATGGTGCCCCTCCTTCCATGAGGCGCGAGGCACAGGCCGGGCCCTGGCGAATATCAGTCACGTTCGGTCCCATTCCAGCCGACGTAGTCCACATGATAGCCCTCAATAGCGAGGGTGGACGCTTCGTTCTCGATTATCGATTTGGCAATTCAGGTGCGCCAGGAATATCGGCTGCGGAGCACATGCGAAATCGAGATGCTGAAATCGACGCTGCGATTGAGCAATTTGAGCTCTCGCCAGATTGGATCGATCCGGCTTCGTTGTATATCTCAGTTGTCGCCCAGCGTGAGATTCCATGTCCCGTGGATCTGGCCGAATTTAGGCCCCGACACTTTTGGATTCCGGACGCCACGGCGGATGCGCTTGCTGTCAAGTACAGGGATGAAGCGTCCGCAATGCTCGGGTTCGGCATTGCTCGCACAACCATGGGCCCGCCCTACCGACACAGCGGGTCGACCCATCCGGGGTGTCCCAGGTATGTCGTCACAATGGCCGAGATGGAGCCCTGTCCGTTGTCCTCTATGAGAGGGACGGCCAAAGCGACTGTCACGCGCTCGACATGGGTTGACGCAGCAGATCGATTTGCGAATAGTCCGTTTGATCTGACAGAAGACGCAAAGCTGGCCGAGTATAAGGCCATAGGGCAGATCGGGATGTGGCATCTCGCGGCGTACAACGAGTCCGACAGCTTCCGTCGGTTCATGTGGAGCTATATCGGACTTGAGGTCTTGATATCAGCGGTCGCAACCGCCGGTCGTGGGGACTTCACTACCATCCTCGGCAAGTCGGCGACGCTGGGTGAGGAGGTTATCAGGGACCTTCTATGGCCCCCGAACACTGCGAACGATGACCCCAATCGGTCGATCAGATTCAGATTTGCTCTCGCTGCCGCACTTCTTAGTCCGAATAGTGCAGCTGACGACGTCGAAGCATTTAGGAAGCTCAACCAATTTCGGAATAATATCCATGGCCGCATGGTCCCCGGGGCCGAGGCTCCAGCGATCGAAGCATTCCGCCTCTTTGAGCAGTACGCGATCCTCGCGACAGAATACTTGGGATCCGCTGAATCGGATGGTGGCGCTGCACCCGAGTGAATCTCCTGATGAGTGCGCGTCACAGGCGGACCAGCCTAGTTTGTGACGTCTCGCCGCCGTTGGTCTGCGGGGCGACTGGACGCGGTTGCAATCGTGGTGGCATTCGCGCACGGTCAGGGCGATGCGGTCGAGTGTCGCAACGGATGACGTCAAGGCCATGGCCTCTCCTGGTTGTCTGTGATCGGTTGGTCGCCGA
>NZ_BEGX01000112.1:0-9457 GCF_002583555.1 Pseudonocardia sp. N23 | reverse complement strand
AAAGCGTGTGAGGGGGCAACTCCTCCGTGGGTTCAAATCCCACCGCTACCGCCACGGAACAGCACGAACGCCGGGCCTCTCGAACAGGGAGGCCCGGCGTTCTGCGTTGCGTCCCTCGGCGGTCCGACCGCGGACGCACGGCGAGGTCTGCGCGCCGCGTTCGTCGTAGTGGGGGCTCAGACCCAGCTGGGTCAGCAGGGCGAGGTCACCCGAGACGCGCAGGCCGTCGTCGAGCGCGGCGGGGATCGACCGACGCCTGGTCAGCACGAGGAGCAGCGCGGTCGCCGGTCCGCGAACGGTGATGTCCGCCGTGCCGGAGCGCTGCTGCCACGTCGCGCCTCCGGCGCCGCGTTCGATCAGCCGGTCGCCTTCGGCACCGGGACCCCCCGGTTCAGACGCTCTGCTGCGGCGACACTCGTCGTGCGGGCGGAAGGAACCCGGACGGCGGCGGGCTAGCGTGGGCGGGTGCCGGAGACGCGCCTCGACACCGAGCGGGTCCGCGCCGCTCGCCGGGTGATCGACCCGGTCTTCCTCGACACCCCGATCTACCGCTGCGACGCCCTCGAACCCGCCCTCGGCTGCGCGGTGAGCATCAAGCTGGAGACGGCCAACCCGGTGCGCAGCTTCAAGGGCCGTGGCACCGAGCTGATCGCGAGCGGTCTCGGCTCCGGCTCCGTCGTCTGTGCGAGCGCGGGCAACCTCGGGCAGGCTCTCGCCTGGTCCGGACGCACGCGCGGCCTCGACGTCACCGTCGTCGCCTCGCACGCCGCACCCGCTGCCAAGCTCGACCGCATCCGTGCGCTGGGCGCCCGGCTCGAACTCGTCGACGGCGACTTCGACTCGGCCCGCGACCGCGCCGCGGAGATCGCCCGCTGCGACGGGATCCGGCTGGTCGAGGACAGCCTCGACGTCGAGACATGCGAGGGCGCGGGGACGATCGGGCTGGAGCTGGTGGAACGCGCACCATCGGCCGACGTCGTACTGGTCGCTCTCGGGGGTGGCGCGATGGCCACCGGCATCGGGCACGTGCTCAAGGATCTCGCCCCGGGCGTCCAGGTGGTCTGCGTCCAGCCCGCGGGGGCGCCGGCGATGACACTCTCGTTCCGGGAGCGGCGGGTCGTCACCACGGAGTCGACGGACACGATCGCCGACGGCGTCGCCGGCCGCCGCCCGATCCCCGAGGTGCTCGACGACCTGCTCCTGACCGCCGACGACGCCGTCCTGGTCCAGGAAGCGTCGATCGTTGCCGGGGTGCGGCTGCTGTTCGAGCACGCAGGCCTGGTCGCTGAACCGTCGGCGGCGCTGGGTGTGGCGGCGCTGCTGGAGGACCGCGACCGGTTCGCGGGCCTGCACGTCGTGACGGTTGTGTGCGGCGGAAACGTCGATCCCGACGCGTTCGGCCGCTGGGTCGGGCACCCGAGGACGCCGAGACCGACGTGAGTGTCGTCGGCGCCGCCTGACAGCAGCCGTCCTGTAGGTCTCGGCGCGAGGAACGCGATGCTCAGCGCGGGTCGCGCCACATCGGGACGACCTCGGGGCCTCGGCCCTGGCTCCGACGAAGAGCAGGTACCAGTGCGGTTCGGTCGGGAGGAGGTGCTGCATGAACTCCTGCAGGCTCCCGGCGGTGCGCACCCGGGAGCCAGGGCGCGGAGGCTGCGGGCGCGCCTGCTCATGCCCAGAGGGATGAAGGTGGGCGACGACGGGATAGGCGGCGAAGGCCGTGCCGATGACGTCGAGGATCGTGTCGTGATCGGCGGGGCCGGCCCGTCGCGCCTGGTTTCCACCCGACCGCACCGGCACGGCGTCAGCTCGCGAGCTTGAGCCCCACGACCCCGGCGACGATCGCGGCGAGGCAGAGGAGCCGGACGGTCGTCGCGGGTTCGCCGAGCACGACCATCCCGTAGAGCGCGGTGCCGACGGCGCCGATCCCGACCCACACGACGTAGGCGGTGCCGATGGGCAGCGTCCGCAACGCCCAGGCCAACCCTGCCATGCTCAGGATCAGCGCGACGCCGAACACGACGGACGGCAGCGGCCTGCTGAAGCCTTCGGAGCGGGCGAGCGCCGCCGCCCACACGGTCTCCAGGACACCGGACACGATGAGCACGATCCACGCCATGACACGCCTCCCCAGGGGCGTCGTCTTGTCGTGCCGGGTACGACGCACTCGTCCGGGGTGGCCGCAGCGGCGGCTCCGTCCCCAGCCTAGCAACTCCCGCCATCTGGACCGTGGCGCCGAACCGACCGGCTAATGTACGGTCATTCCGTCGTCAGGAGGGGAGGCGTCATGTCGCGGCGCAGGCTCAGCCTCGTCCGGTCCGAGGTGGCCGGACTGCCCCCGATGACGCCCGCCGACGCGGCCCGTGCCCAGGGCGCCGGCGCGTTCGTGCTGGACGTCCGCGATCCCGTCGCGTTCGCCGTGGGTCACCTGCCGGGCTCGGTGAACATCGCGGCCGACGACGTCGCCCGCTTCGCCGCGCTCCGCGATGCGCTGCTGCCGCCGGGTGTCGAGGTCGTCCTGGCGGGACCGGCCGACGCCGCCGCCCGCGCCGCCGGCTCACTCACCGGCCACGCGCCGCTGGTGGGCCATCTCGTCGATCCGGGGGCGGGCTCGATCTCGCGCCGCGGCCCGGTGGAGGGGTCCGAGCGGGCCGGTGTCCGCCAGATCGTCGACGTCCGCACCGGCGGCGCCGACGTCGACGGTGCGGTCCGGATCCCGGTCGAGGACGTGCTGGGCCGCCTGGCCGAGCTGCGTCCCGACGTCAGGACCGCGGTCCTGGACGCCGACGGGTACGTGTCCTCCGCGGTCGCGTCGTTGTTGCGCGCCTGCGGTTTCGGCGAGGTCGTCGAGCTGGTCGACGGCGCGGTGCCGGCTGCGGCCCGGCCGCGGTTGCGTCTGCTCGCCAGCGCCTGACTCCGCGTTCCGGTTCTGCGTGTCTGCGGTTCCCGGCCCCGACTCACGGTTGTCCCGGTTCCGCGAGATCCCGTCGGTCGGGTTCCATGCCGTTGCCGTTGCCGTTGCCGTTGCCGTTGCCGTTGCCGTTGCCGTTGCCGTTGCCGGTTCCGCGTGAGGGCCGGTCCCGGTTCCGTGTGAGCCAGATCCCGTCCGCCCGGCGTGGTCCGAAACGGACGTCTGTGGCAGGGTCATTGCTTGCGGTGTACTAAATAATCTTGCCCGGTCGGGCGGGGACGGACGGTGACGTGACCACGGACTCCGAGCGCAACACTCCACCCGTCGACCTCGCACCCGCCGATCCCGAACGCTCCGGCGCCGCCCTGCTCTCGCCGCGCCAACTCCGCCGCATCCTTCCCGCGGCTGTCATGTTCACGTGGCTCGGACCGTTCGCGATGGACGCCTACAGCCCCGCCTTCCCGGCGATCCAGGCCGATTTCGGCACGTCGCCCGGGCTCGTCCAGGCGACGCTGGCCACCACGCTCATCGGGCTGTCGGTCGGGCAGCTGATCGTCGGCCCGCTGAGCGACCGGTACGGACGTCGCCGCCCGCTCGCCATCGGGCTCGCCGGATACGTGACCGCGTCGGTGCTGTGCTCCTTCGCGTGGTCGATCGAGGTGCTGATCGGCGCCCGGTTCCTGCAGGGCCTCAGCGCCGCGGCCGGTATCGCCGTCGCCCGCGCCGTGGCCCGCGACGTCCACTCCGGGCCGCAGCTCGCCCGCTTCTACTCGCTGCTCACCGCGGCCACCGCGCTCGCTCCGATGCTCGGCCCGATCTTCGGCGCCGGACTGCTGGAGGCGGGTCTGAGCTGGCGGTTCATCTTCGGGCTGACGCTGCTGCTGGGGGTCGTCGGGCTCGCACTCGTCGTGTTCGTCCTGCCGGAGACCCACCCCGACCGCATCGGTGGCGCCATCCCGCCGACCCGCGCCGAACGTGACCGCCGCGCCGCCCTCGGCCCCACACTCACGCTGTGGAGCCTGCTCAGGCGCAAGCACGTCGTCACGAGCGCACTGGTGCTGGGCTTCGTCGGCGCCGCCATGATCGCCCACCTCGCGGGGCTGTCGTTCTTCCTGCAGACCGAGCGCGGGCTCAGCCCTGCGGGCTACAGCCTCGTCTTCGCGATCGACGCGGTCGGGATGATCGCGGCCAACAATGTCAACCGGTTGCTGCTGCGCAGGTTCACCGCACAGCGGCTGCTGTCGGTCGCCGTCCCGGTGATGCTGACGTTCACTGTCGTCTTCGCCGTTCTGCTGCGTGCCGACGCCCCGCTGCCCGCGGTGCTCCCCGCCCTCTTCGCGTTCGTGAGCTGCTGGGGCTTCGTGATGCCCAACGCGATCGCCGTCGGGATGTCGGTGGAGCGGCACGCGGCCGGACGCGCCTCTGCGGTGCTGGGTGTCGCGCAGTTCGGCTTCTCGGCGTTCAGCGCGCCGCTGGTCGGGATCGTGCCCGCGGTGTTCGGGGTGCCGCCGATGGCGACGGTGATCGTCGTCTGCCTCGCCGCCGCCTTCGCGGTCCAGCTCGTCGCGCGGGTCCGGCTGCCGCGTCGGCGCCCGGCCGAGTCACTGTCGGTGACGACACCGGTGCGGTCCGCCGACGACTCCGGCCGCGAGCACGTGTGCCGCGCCGCGGGGTGACCCGGGTGACCGTCCGCTGAGCCAGTTCTTACCGTGCGTTGGTCTGCGGCACAGCCGAAATCCGTAGCCTCGGTGGAGCCGGCGGACGACGGAGGTGAACCGGGATGAACGCCAGGACGGCCACTCTCGCGGGACGTGCCGCCGGGGTCGTTCTCGCGCTCGTCGTCTGGTCGTTCACCCACACGGTGACCCATCTGGCGATCGCTCACGCCGACGCCGCAGGCACGGTCCTGCCCGGGACGTTCGTCGCCCGGTTGGCCCTCGGCGCCGCGGCGCTCACCCTGGTCTCGCTCGTCGCCGCTGCCGGCGCCGGCCGGCCCGGCGCCGCGACCCGGTCCCGTCGCGGTTCACACGTCGGTGCCCTCGCCGGGCCGCTCGCGTTCGTCGGCGCCGAGATCGTGACCCACATCGGCAGTGAGCACGCCGCGCCGCAGCTGGCCCTGGTCGGGGTCGCGCTGGGCGTGCACGCGCTCGTCGGCGTCGTCTACCAGCAGCTGTGGTCCGTCGGTCTCGTCCGCACCGACCGCATCCTCGCGCTGCTCACCGGGGTGCCGGCGCCCGTGCGGCCGGGGGGCCCGGCCCGCACGGTGTTGCGGTGCTCCGCGGTCAGCGCGGCACGCACCGGACGCGTCACGAGCAGGGGACCACCGCGCCCGGCGCATGTCCCGTCCCTGTTCCGCGCCATTCGGCCACTACCGACCTGACCGTCCCGACGCACGCCGTCGCGACCGGGTCGCCGCCGCATGCTTCCCCGAGAGGCACACCCGTGCTCACGTCACCCGTCCGCACCCACCCGCTGCTGCGGGCCCTCAAGCTGAAGCTGTGGAGCGCCGTCCACGCGCCCGACCCGCCCGGCCGGTCCGGCGTCCACATCGACCCCCTCGACGAGCCCCCGGTCGACATGTCGACGCGCAGCACCTGGCACCGCGAGGCGTTCGCCGGCCCCGAGATGGCGGCGTTCCGGCGCGGTCTCACGATCGGCGACGCCGACGTCCGGACCTCGATCCTCGACGACCTCGCCACCTATCACGACATCACCCCCGAGGAGGCGCGCCGCCGCGCGCTGCACTGGGAGGAGATCAGCGTCCAGGAGTGGGCCGACGCCGGCGGCGACGACGGCCGCGTCGAGTTCTACCGGACGCAGCAGTCCTGGGCATACGACCTCATGTGGTGGGCCTACCTGCAGTCCGAGGGCCATGGCGACCCGTCGAACGTCGTCGCGCTGCGGTTCCTGCAGCAGTGGGCGCCGGGCCGTCGGCACCTGGACTTCGGTTCCGGCGTCGGCGTGACCAGCCAGGTCTTCCTCGAGACGGGCTGGACGTCGACGATGGCGGACCTGTCGTCGACACTTCTGGACTTCGCTCGTTTCCGCCTCGAACGCCGCGGCCAGGAGGCGACGACGATCGACCTCCTCGGCGCCGAGCTGCCGGCGGGCGCCTACGACGCGATCACCGCCATCGACACCCTCGCGCACGTCCCCGACGTGCACGAGACCGCCCGGCAGCTGCACACCGCGCTCGGTCGCGACGGCGTGCTCGTCGCGAACATCGACGTCCGCTCCGCGACACCCGAGACCGTCTGGCACCTCCACGACGACGAGCAGCGCGCGGCCTACGACGTGCTGCGGGCCGGGTTCGTGCACATCGGGTCGATGGGCTACGAACTGCGGGCCTACCGGAAGGTCCGCGCCTCGGGTCTCCGGTTCCGGCTGCGCACGCTCGGGCAGTGGCTCGTGATGGCCAGCCCGGTGCGGCGCGCGGCCGTCCGTGCGACGCGACCGGTCGTGCGCGGCCTGTGGAGCGTGCGCGAGAGGCTCCGCTGACCCCGGTGGGACGCGGCCGAGCTCGCCCGGTTCGCCGACCACGGCATGGACGCGGCGATGACGCTCGCCCCGCTCGACGCGACGGCTCTCGACCTGGTCACGACGGCACTGCGCGAGCGGGACCGGGACGTCGTCGTGGGCGGAGGGCTGCGCAAACCGGAGCAGCTGATCGAGGCGTTCGAGCAGACCCTCCGCCGCGAGGTCCCGGGCGCCGGGATCGCCTTCAACACCAGCGGCGGCGACAGCGTCGAGGCAGCGCTGCGCCGGCTGCCGGCGAACTCCTCGCCGGGCGCCTGACGACGGACGCCGGGCGCCCGGACCCGCGTCATCTCAGGTGGCGGGCGAAGAACCGGTTCCCGTCGTCGCCCTCGAACGCGGGCACCCCGGTGTGTCCGCCCATGTTGGCGTGCAACGTCTTCTCTGCACTGCCCAGGGCGTCGAACAGGTCCAGGGCCATCTGCCGGTCGTTGCCCTCGTCGTCCCACTGCAGCAGGACGAGCAGCGGGACGGTGACCCGGCGGGCCTCCTCGACGACGGCGCGGGGAACGAAGCTTCCGGCGAACAGGACGGCGGCCGCGATGCGCGGCTCGACCACCGCCAGCCGGACGCCGATGGAGATCACCCCTCCCGCGAACCCGGCCGGGCCGCCGATCCCGGGCAGGGCGAGGAGGGTGTCGAGCGCGGCCCGCCACTCCGGGACCGCCGCGTCGACCAGCGGGAGGACGAGCCGGTCGACGACGTCCTCGCCGACCCGCTCACCGGCCTGGATCGCCCGGCGCAGCTCGGCGCGGACCTCCTCCGCAGCGGCGGACGGGGGCCGGTCACCGCTCCACGGGAGCTCGATCGTGGCCGCGGCCCAGCCCTGCGCCGCGCAGGCCTGGGCCCGGGCGACGAGCCGTGGGTACATCCGGTCCAGGCCGCCGGGGTGGCCGAGCAGGATCAGCGGAGCGGGCGCGGGGGCTGCCCCTGGCATCCACAGGATGCCGGGGATCCCGTCAAGGGTGAAGCGGCGTTCGAGGACGTCGTCGGCGAGGCGCTGTTCCGAGTCGAATCGCATGGTCGTGCCTTTCGGGAGTGCTCGTGTGCGGCGCTCCCGGGCGACCTATCGCCCGACCGTGACCCCGGAGGGAAGCACCCATGTCGATACGTTCACGGGTACCACCTCCTCGTTCTCTCGCACGGCTGCCGGGAACCTAGCAGCGCCTGCCGGGCGCCTCCAACGGCATTTCCGGCCCGGACGACGAACGCCGGGCCTCCCCAGCGGGGTGGCCCGGCGTCGCGGGTATCGGGTGGCGGAGGATAGGGGATTCGAACCCCTGAGGGATTGCTCCCAACACGCTTTCCAAGCGTGCGCCCTAGGCCACTAGGCGAATCCTCCGTCGACGAGCATAGCGACCACGCCCGGCCCGCCCCGCGGCGGGACCGCCGTTGCAGGAGGGGCTACACTCGGCAACGGACTCCGCGCGGCGCGCATCCTGTGAACTCCCCCAGGGCCGGAAGGCAGCAAGGGTCAACGGGCTCTGCCGGGTGCGCGGAGTCCCCTTTTTGCCCGGACGACGTTCCGGACGCCCGGCCCCCCGGCTGTCGGACCCGGTGGGTAGCCTCGCTGGCGTGGCGCTGGCTCTGTACCGCAAGTACCGCCCGGCCAAGTTCGCCGAGGTGGTCGGCCAGGAGCACGTCACCGAGCCCCTCGGCGTCGCGCTCACGGCGGGCCGGATCAACCACGCCTACCTGTTCTCGGGCCCGCGTGGCTGCGGGAAGACGTCGTCGGCCCGGATCCTCGCGCGCTCGCTGAACTGCGAGCTCGGCCCGACCCCGGACCCGTGCGGCGTCTGCCCGTCGTGCATCGCGCTGGCCCCGGAGGGTCCCGGCTCGATCGACGTCGTGGAGCTCGACGCCGCGTCCCACGGTGGTGTCGACGATGCCCGCGAGCTGCGCGACCGGGCGTTCTACGCGCCCGCCGAGTCGCGCTACCGCGTGTTCATCGTCGACGAGGCGCACATGGTCACCACGCAGGGCTTCAACGCCCTGCTCAAGATCGTCGAGGAACCGCCGGACCACCTCGTCTTCGTCTTCGCGACGACGGAGCCCGAGAAGGTGCTGCCGACGATCCGGTCGCGCACCCACCACTACCCGTTCCGGCTGATCCCGCCCGGCACGCTGCGCGCCCTGCTCGAACGCATCTGTGCCGACGAGGGCGTCGTCGTCGCCCCAGCCGTGTACCCGCTGGTCATCCGCGCGGGAGGGGGATCGGCCCGCGACACGCTCTCGGTGCTCGACCAGCTTCTCGCGGGCGCGGGCGAGGAGGGGGTCACCTACGAGCGCGCGGTCGCGCTGCTCGGGGTCACCGACGTCGCACTGGTCGACGACGTCGTCGACGGGCTGGCCGCGGCCGACTCGGCGGCCGTCTACGAGGCGGTCGACCGGCTCGTCGAGGCCGGTCACGATCCGCGACGCTTCGCCGCCGACCTGCTGCAGCGCCTGCGTGACCTCACCCTCCTGCAGGCCGTCCCCGAGTCCGCGGGGCAGGGCCTGGTCGAGGCGTCGGCCGACGAGCTCGACCGCATGGCCGAGCAGGCCGGGAAGCTCGGGCCCGCGACACTCGCCCGCTACGGCGACATCGTCCACACCGGACTCACCGAGATGCGCGGCGCGACGGCACCCCGGCTGCTGCTGGAGCTGCTGTGCGCACGGATGCTGCTGCCCGCCGCCACCACCTCCGACGCGGCGCTGCTGGAGCGGCTGGAACGGCTGGAGCGCCGGGCCTCGATCGAGGCGCCGCTCGAGCCGGGCGCGTCGTCGGAGGCCGCGGAGGCTGCCGCGAAGCGCTTCGAGCGACCCTCGCGACGTCGGGGCGACGCACCGTCGGAAGCCGGGCCTTCCGCTTCCGTCGAGGTTCCCGAGCAGCCGCGGGAGCCCGCCGCCTCCGACCGCACCGCCCCCGACCGGGCCGACCGGGTGCCCGACGCCGCGGAGCCGGGCCGGCAGGCGGAGTCCGCCGCGGCGAGACCGCCGGAGCCCGCGGCGCCCGAGCACCCTGAACCCGCC
>NZ_BEGX01000111.1 GCF_002583555.1 Pseudonocardia sp. N23 | reverse complement strand
AGATCACTCGACAGGAGAACCGATGAGACACGGGTACCGGCGGCGGTTGACTGCCTTGGTGCTGCCGCTGCTTCTGATAGCCGGGTGCGGCGGCGCTGATGGTGGCGATCCCGCCGAGCCGGGTGTTGCAGCCAAGCCGGTGCAGGGGGGTTCGGCCACGGTCATCACGAACTTCAACTTCCGCTCCCTGGACCCGGCGACCTTCATCAAGATGAACCCCTCCGTGGGTCCGGTGGAGTCGGCGATCTACGACCTGCTCTTCTACGAGTCCTTCGAGAGCGGGCAGGTGGAGGGCCGGCTGGGTGAGTCGATCAAGTCCGAGGACTCGATCACCTGGACGGTGACGCTGAAGCCGGGTCTGAAGTTCTCCGACGGGACGCCGCTGAACGCCGAGGCGGTGCGCTTCAACTGGGCGCGGTTCGCCGATCCGGCGCTCACCTCCCCCGCCGCGAGCACGGCCGCGCAGATCGCCTCGACCGAGGTCGTGGACGAGGTCACGCTGCGACTCACGCTGACCGCGCCCAACGGTGTGTTCGACCGAGCGGTGGCAGGGAACATGAGCGTGATCGCCTCGCCGACCGCGCTCCAGCAGCACGGCGCGAACTTCGGCACGTCGCCGGAGACCTCGGTGGGGGCGGGTCCGTTCCTGCTGACCGAGATCGTGCCCAACGCCAGCTACTCGTTCACGCGCAACCCCGACTACTGGGACGCGCCCCGCCCCTACCTGGACACGCTGGAGGTCCAGATCAACTCCGATCCCGCGGCGATCACGAACGCGGTCAGCGCCGGGCAGGTGCAGGC
>NZ_BEGX01000110.1 GCF_002583555.1 Pseudonocardia sp. N23 | reverse complement strand
GCCGATCTCGGACCCGGAGTCGACGATGTCGCGCAGGATGGCGGGGTGCTGGGCGCCGAGCGAGCCGAGCACGAAGAACGTGCCGGGGACGTCGTAGCGGGTCAGGACGTCGAGGATCTGCGGCGTCCACTCGGGGTCGGGGCCGTCGTCGAACGTCAGTGCCACGGTCTTCGACGGGTAGCCGAGGCTG
>NZ_BEGX01000109.1 GCF_002583555.1 Pseudonocardia sp. N23 | reverse complement strand
CGCAGGTGTGATGGCCGGGCCGCTGGTGCGCTCCTCCTACCGCGCCGGACGGCTGTACGCCCAGACTGTTGCGGCCCGCGGCGAGGAGCTCTCACCCGGTCTCGCGCACCTCGCGAGCGAGGGCGCGGCCTCTCAGGAGGCTCGGTCCCTGCTGGCACGCGGCTGACCCGTATCCTGGCCACCATGGCCGCAAAGCCCGACAAGGCAGCGAAAGCGGAGGCGAAGCGCACCCGCCGCGCCGCCTCCAAGCAGCGACGTTCCCAGATCTTCGAGGCGTTCAAGATGCAGCGCCGCGAGGACAAGCTGCTCATCCCGATCATGGTCGGGGTGGTGCTGCTCGGTGCGGCGCTCGGTTTCGCCATCGGGCTCTTCTGGGGCCTGCAGTGGTTCACCCTGCCGCTGGGTGTCGCGGTGGGCGCGCTCGCCGCCGTCAGCATCTTCGGCCGCCGCGTGCAGAAGACGGTGTACGGAAAGGCCGACGGTCAGCCCGGCGCCGCCGGCTGGGCGCTGGACAACCTGCGCGGACAGTGGCGGGTCACCACCAGCATCGCCGGCACCACCCACCTCGACGCGGTCCATCGGGTCATCGGCCTGCCCGGGGTCGTGCTGGTCGCCGAGGGTGCGCCCCATCGGGTGAAGTCCCTGCTCGCGCAGGAGAAGAAGCGCACCGCCCGCGTCATCGGCAACGTCCCGATCTACGACATCATCGTCGGCAACGACGAGGGTCAGGTGCCGCTGTCGCAGCTGCACAACCACCTGCGCAAGCTGCCGCGCAACATCCAGCGCGCCCAGATCGACACACTGGAGACGCGGCTGGCCTCGCTGGGCGCACGCACCGGCGCGGCCGCGATGCCCAAGGGCCCGATGCCGCAGGGCGCCAAGATCCGCAGCGTGCAGCGCACCGTCAAGCGTCGCTGACCGCCTCGCAGGAAGGGTTCAGCGCGTCCTGATGACGATCGTGGCGCCGGCGCGGTCGTGCCAGCCGCGGCCGTCGTCGTCGCGCACCAGGGGCGGGATCACCAGGCCCAGCAGCAGGGTGCGCACCACGGCCCGCGGCACACCGACGACCGCGCGCCCGTCGACCGGTGCCGCGCGCATCCCGAGCGCGAGCATCCCGGGGGTCGACCCGAAGACGGCGACGGCCAGCGCGCTGATGCCGAACCACACCAGCCAGATCGTCCAGCCGAACGTCGACCCGCGGCCGAACGAGTCGGCACCCACGAACAGCAGCGACACCAGGTACCCGAGCAGCCAGTCGATCGTGAGGCCGCCGAGGCGGCGCCAGAACCCGGCCACCGAACCCGGTCCCGATTCGGGCAGCCCGAACTTCTCACCAGGGTGGTTCTGCTCTGTGGCGGGCCCGGACCCGGCGGGTGAACCCGGCATCCAGGAGTCGATCCAGCGGCTCATGCCCCCTAGCGTAGGCGGGCGATGTGAGGTCAGTCCCAGGTCCGGCCGTTAACCTCGGTGAAACGAGAGGGTGACGGCCGGGCAACACCGCCGCCATAGCGTCAACGACGATTTCGGTCGACGAACATCCGGCCGACACATGCGGGTCAGTGCGGACTCGCCGAATCCCAGGCCCATCCGAAGGAGCGAGTGAGCGTGTTCAGCAACTCCGAAGAGGTACTCAAGTACATCTCGGACGAGAAGGTCGAGTACGTCGACATCAGGTTCTGCGACCTGCCCGGCGTCATGCAGCACCTCACCGTCCCCGCCGCCACCGCCGGTGCCCTGCTCGAGGACGGCGCCGCGTTCGACGGCTCGTCCGTGCGTGGCTTCCAGGCCATCAACGAGTCGGACATGGCGCTGTTCGCCGACTCGACGACGGCGCGGCTGGACCCGTTCCGCAAGCACAAGACGTTGAACATCAACTTCTTCGTGCACGACCCGATCACGGGCGAGCCCTACAGCCGCGACCCGCGTAACGTCGCGCGCAAGGCGCAGGAGTACCTGACCGCGTCCGGCATCGCCGACACCGCGTACATGGCGCCCGAGGCCGAGTTCTACGTCTTCGACTCGATCCGCTTCAACTCCAGCGCGCACGAGACCTACCACCACATCGACTCCGCCGAGGGCTGGTGGAACACCGGTCGCGAGGAGGACGGCGGCAACCTCGGCTACAAGGTCAACTACAAGGGCGGCTACTTCCCCGTCCCGCCGGTCGACCACTACGCCGACCTGCGCGCCGACATCGTCTCGACGATGACCGCGATGGGCTTCGAGGTGGAGCGCGAGCACCACGAGGTCGGCACCGCCGGCCAGGCCGAGATCAACTACAAGTTCGACACGCTGCTGTCGGCCGCCGACGACGTGATGCTGTTCAAGTACATCGTCAAGAACGTCGCGTGGGCGCAGGGCAAGACCGCGACCTTCATGCCCAAGCCGCTCTTCGGTGACAACGGCTCCGGCATGCACGTGCACCAGTCGCTGTGGAAGGACGGCTCGCCGCTGTTCCACGACGAGTCCGGTTACGGCGGGCTGTCCGACATGGCGCGCTACTACATCGGCGGCCTGCTGCACCACGCGCCGTCGCTGCTGGCGTTCACCAACCCGACGGTGAACTCCTACCACCGCCTGGTCCCCGGCTTCGAGGCCCCGGTCAACCTGGTCTACTCGGCCCGTAACCGCTCGGCCTGCATCCGGATCCCGCTGTCGGGCAACAACCCGAAGGCCAAGCGCATCGAGTTCCGCTGCCCGGACTCGTCGGGCAACCCGTACCTGGCCTTCTCGGCGATGCTGATGGCCGGCCTCGACGGCATCAAGAACAAGATCGAGCCGCCGGCGCCGATCGACAAGGACCTCTACGAGCTGCCGCCCGAGGAGGCCAAGGACATCGCCCAGGTGCCCGCCAGCCTGGACGCGGTCATCGACCGGCTCGAGGCCGACCACGACTACCTGCTCGAGGGTGGCGTCTTCACCTCCGACCTGATCGAGACGTGGATCAACTTCAAGCGGGAGAACGAGATCGACCCGCTGCGGCTGCGCCCGCACCCCTACGAGTTCGCGCTGTACTACGACGTCTGATCCCACATAGCTCCTGACCAGCCAAAAGCCGGTCAGGAGCCGTGGTCAGGCCGTCACTAGGCCGTCAGAGCCTCCGGAGGCCCGGTCTCCCCGCCCACAAGCGGGGAGGCCGGGCCTTCCGCGTTGGCGCCCAGGACGGCGTCCACGGCCCGCCGGGTCCGCTCTGCACTCGACGGCATCAGGTGCGTGTAGGTGCGGAGCGTGAAGCCCGGGTCCGCATGTCCCAGGTACTCAGACAGCGCTTTGATCGACTCTCCGCCGTCGAGCAGCACAGAGGCATAGAAGTGGCGCAGCGCGTGGAAGCCGTCACTCCGTTGCGGGTTGGCGACGCCGGCCGCCCGCAGCGCGGGCTTCCACACGTGGTGGTTGAACGAGTTGCGATTCAACGTGCCGCGCTCACGAGTCCAGGTCAGCAGCGGCACAGTGGTCGCCTTTCCGGTCAGATCGCGCCACGGCAACGTGAATGCAACGGGCTTGTACGTCTTCAGGTGCTCTCTGATAGCAGCCGCGACCGAAGACGGAAGTGGCACGTCTCGCACTCGACCGTGCTTCGGAGGGGCGAAGACGAACTTCCCGTTCAACAACTTGACTTGCCGAACGACACGAATCATCTTGGCCTCCAAGTCGATGTCGTCGGGGGACAACCCGAACGCCTCGCCTTGCCGGAGTCCGCACCCGGCCCCAATCGAGACGAGAAGGCGGTAGCGCTCCCCGATCTCATGCCGCACCCGCGCGACTTTCTCCGTCTCCCAAGGCGTGATCTTCGGGTACTCCCCGCGCGGCCGAGTCACCGACTTCGCCGCGCACGGATTCCGACGCAGCCTTTCGTCGTCGATAGCCGCTGTGAAGACGCCCGACACGTTCGCGAAGATCGTCCGTCGGTATGTCTCAGCCAGCCCCCGTTGCTGCAACTGCCGCACCCAGCTCTGCACAACGCTCGGACCGATCGCGCGCAGCTCCCGATCACCGAAGTACGGATAGACGTGGACACGCAGCCGCGTCTCCACTGCCGATCGCGTCGACTCGTCGAACGTCTGAGCAGACAACCATGAGTCGGCGAACGCCTTGAACGTCACGCGGCCTGCGGTCGGATCCAGATAGGAGCCCTTGTTCTTGTCGTTCTCAACCTCGACGAGCCAGTTCTCCGCGGCGCGCTTGTTGCCGTCGGCGAACGACTTGGAACGCTCCTTGTTGTCGGGGTCGATATAGCGCACCCGGTAGCGCATTCCCTTGCCGTGGCCGCTCGTCTTTTCGCGGACCGGCCGCCCACGCTCGTCCTTGCCGACTTCTTTCCACCAGCGATCCTGCACATGTCCCATGGCGGCGCCCCTATCCAGCGTTTTCGTCGAGTCCGAGGAACCAGTCATGAACAGCCGCCGGGTCGTAGCGGAGGTGGCGGCCGACCCTTCGTGCGGGCGGTCCGGTGCGGCAGCGACGCCACTGATAGAGCGTCTGCACCGGAACACCGAGATAGCTCGCCACGTCATCGGGGGTCCAAAGCCGTTCCGGGAGAGGACGGACCACCCCGGCCGACGCACCACGACCGGTCATCTGTCACCGCCGACGATCCGAAGGTGAGGGGAAGCCGTACCAGCCGTACCAGCCTCGTTTTCCCAGGTCAGCCCCGGTACGGCTTGTTGGGGTGGTACGGCTTGAGCCGTACCAGTGCCCGCAGGTGGTACGGCTTGAGCCGTACCAGCAGGGGAAGCCGTACCGCTCTGACCTGCGGTGTTGAGGCTGGTACGGCTGGTACGGCTCTCCCTCTCGGCCGTGGCGGGGTCGTCGAGGACCTGGGGGCTGTAGCGGCGCCAGGCGTCGTGGAAGTCGCGGCGGTGGTAGCCCTTGGCCTGCCCGGTCCCGGGGAATCGGATGGTGTCGGAGCGGACGTCGAACTCCCGGAGCAGCACCCCGAGCTTCATCGACGTCAGCCCGTTGTGCCCGTACTCGCCCCACGGAGCTTCCTGGTCGGCTTTGAGCCGCTGCAGCAGGGTCGCGGTCGGAATGGCGTCCTCGTCCCCGAACGCCGCGTGGACATCGACGAGCAGCCGAACGCGGTCGGAGGTGTCGGTGTTGTCGGCGGCCTCGCTCTGCAGGGCGAGGACGGCGGCGCGGGCGTGGTCGGGCCAGGGCCCGCCCGCGTGGTCGGCGACGACGATCAGGGGCTCCCAGGTGTCGGCGGCGCGGTCCTCGACGGGCATGACCGGCTCGGCCCGTTCCAGCTCGGCGAGGTCGCCGCGCAACCAGCCGTGGAGTTCGTCGGCGAGCGTGCGCAGTGCGGGGCGGTCTCGGCGGTGGCGGTAGGGCGAGACGGTCTCCCCATCAGCGCGGCGGCGCATCCGGACGATGACGGCGCGGTCTTCGATGGTGTCGGGCATGGCCCCGATTCCGGCCAGCGCGGCCATGGCGAACGTGGGGATCTTCTCGACGCGGTTGGCGGCGGCGTCGTAGCGGATGGCGGGCCGGTTGCGCTGGTGCCCGGCGTTGAGGAGCCCACGCAGGTCCTCATTGGCGTCGGCCTTCGGGCCGAAGATCGTGTCCGCCTCGTCGACCAGCAGTGTGGGCGGGTCGGCGGTGATCGACCGATAGACCGCGGCCGGGCTGCTGTTGACGGTGATCAGCGGGGCCCAGGCCAGGGCCTCGACGACGTCGAGCAGCCGGGACTTGCCGCAGCGCTTCTCCGGGCCGCGGATGACCAGGCGTGGGGCGTGCGCCCACGCGGGTTGTGCGTGGGTCGCGGCGACCCACAGCGTGATGCCGGTGGCGGCGGCTTCGGAGGGAAGGACGACGTAGCGGGCGAGCGCCGCGCGGACCCTGTCGAGCAGGACGGCGCCATCGGCGCCGGGGTTCGGGCTGGTGGGGTAGTCGGTCGGGGTGGTCACGCGGACTCCTTGTGCGGGTTGGGTCGGATGGCCTCGACAGGGGGTGGGAGTCGTCGGGGACGTCGGGTGCCGTGGGCGAGCCCGGAAGTGATCGACGCGGCGATGTCGCGGGCGGTGCAGTCGCACGGGCCGCCGACGATGTGGTCGGCGGCGTCGGTGAGGTCGGCCTCGGCGGCGTGGTGGTCGAGGACCCCGGCGCCGACGAGCTGCCCGAGGGCGCGGGCGGCGGTGAACACCGCGGCGTTGTGCCCGCCCCGCCCGGCCGAGCGGACCCGTGCCAGCTCGGCGCGGACGATCGCGGCCACGTAGACCGACCGGTACCCCAGGGCCACGGGCGGCGCTACAGGGGGCGCTGAGGCGGCCGCAGGGCGGCGCATCGTGAGTCGCCAGGTGATCCACCCGGGCAGTCGGGCGGGGGCGGTGTCGTCGGCGAGTTGATAGGCGCCGTTCGGGAGTCGGCTTCCCGGGGCGAGGACTTGCCCACCCTTGCCGCGGGTGTCGAGCATCGGCCCGAGCGTCCGGCTGGTGTTGCCGAGCGCGGCCTGGCCCGCCACCGGGTCGGGGGCGCGGAAGTACAGGTGACGCCCGCCCGAGGGCGTGGTCACGGTCCAGGTGGCCGGGACTCCACCGCGGCCGTCGGCCATCGCGTGCAGGACGTCCCAGCCGTCCCAGCCGTCCCGGCCGGCCTCGGTGCCGTCGGTCTGGTCGGGCTTGGGGGTGTCGCAGTCGACGACGAGCAGCCCCGACGGGCCGACAGCGATCCCGGCGTTGTGGTCGGGGTGGGTGGTGAAGAACAGCTCGATGCGGTCCGGGTTCGTCGTGGCGCGCTGCTCCCATGAGCGGATGGCGGGTTGCTTGCGGCCCGGCAGCACGGGGAACAAGGCCCAGCCGCGGGCGGCGAGGTCGAGCCAGCCCGCGATACGGGCCCGTTGCGCAGGCGAGGTGTGCACGGTGGGTGTGGTCATCGGGTCCGTCCTCGTCGTCACCGACTACTCACGCTCGGTAGTCGTGCGGGGGCGTGCGGAGGGGAGGGAGGGAGCCGCCAGGTGGCGGCTCGATCCCGTGTTTCGGGGCTTTCAGCAGGTCAGACGAGGGCGGGTCCCCGGCCTCCCCGAGGGCTGTCGTTGCTGATCAGGTCGGGGAGGAGGGGGCGGGGAGGCGGTGAGGGAGAACTCCCCGACTCCCCGTGACCTCCCTCAGCCCGCGACACCCGACGTGCCGTCCTCGCCGTCACCGTCCGTGATGTCCTCGGCGTCGCGGTCGGCGATGGCCTCGGCGACCCGGTCCGCGCTCACGACCATGACCCCGCCGGACTTGTAGGGCTTGGCGCCGTCGGGCAGCTCGGTGGCGAGCCGCTCGAACGTCCACGCCCCGTAGGCCGGCCGGTTGCGGGCCGCCAGCAGCGACAGCACCTCTTGGGTGCGGAGCCGCTTGGACCCGGCCAGGACGGCGGCGATGTCGGCCAGCGGATCGAGCACCGCCACGGGCTCGACAGGGGCGGCAGGGGTGTCGCTGATCCCGGCCGCCTCGCGCAGGGCCAGGGCGCGGGCGACGATCGGGGAGAGCTGGTCCACCGTCTTGTCCCGGCGGATGTAGAAGGTCCGCAGGAGCCCCGGCCGTGGGCCGAACCCAGACGCCATCGCCGTGCCGACGTCCTCACCTGGGACGAGGTGCGTGGCGGTGATGCCCTGGCGGTGGGCGCCGGTGCCGAGGATGGCGTCGTTGCCCTGGTGGTCACCGATCGCGAAACACACCCGGTGCGAGACGGTCTTGGCGAGGTCGCGCGGCAGGCTGTCCGCCGAGGGGGCCGGGGTGACGAACAGCAGGGTGATGCCGCACTTGCGGGCCTTCATCATCACCTTGATCGCGAGCTGCTTGGCTTCCTCGCCGAACTGCTCGTGGCGGAACAGTTCCTGGCACTCGTCGAACACCACAACGCGGGGCCGCATCCGCTGGTCGCGTTCGGCGATCTCGCGGGTCAGCTTGGTCTCGTCCCCGCCGAGCTCAGCCAGAATCTTCCCCCGCGCAGTCACCTCCGACCGCAGCTCCCGCAAGGCGTCGATCGCGGCGGTGATGTGTTCGTCCTCGTCGCCCTTGACCAGCGTCCGCAGCCGCGGGCGCAGCGGGTCGTAGTCGACGTTGAACGCCATGCAGTACACGTCCACGTCCACCAGCGGGTCCAGGATCGCCCCGCACAGCAGGTTGATCACCAGCGACGTCTTCCCGGACCCCATGATCCCGGCGGCGGCGTAGTTCGCGGCCATCAACTTGCCCGTGACCACGTCGCCGCGCTGGTCGATCCCGACCGGCACGCCCTTGAAGTAGTCGGTGGTGCCCTCGCCGAGCAGCGGGTACGGGTCCACCGGCCCGGTCAACAGACCCTGGTCGGCTACCCACAGGTCCAGCACGCCGGGCAGGTTCTTGGGCTCAGTGGGCCAGACCTCGACGGGCAGCCGGACCAGGTTGTGGGCCAGCACGGTCTTGCGGTCGTTGATCATCTCGACGGTGACGCCGGGCGGAAGCTCGAGCTGTGTGCGCCACCCCCGCCCGTCGCGGCCGGTCCCGAGGACCCATCGGGGCGTCCAGCCCTCCTTGAGCTTGCGGGTGAGCGGCGGGAGGTTGAGGTTGCGCAGCGCGGCTATGATCGCGCCCTCGTCTGGCACCACGTCCCGGGCCGGGCCGTCGTCGGACGCGGTGGGCGCGATCCAGGCGGGCGGCTCGGTGTGGCGGCGTCCGAGTGCCCACAGCCAGGCCAGTGCGCCCGCGGTGCCGGTGAGCAGCAGGAACGCCCCGTACGCGGTGAGGAACCAGGCGACCCACCGGACGAGGTCGATCACCCCGATGATCGGGGCGAGGACCTGGGAGATGTCGGAGTCCGCGACGGCCAGGATCACCCCGAGTCCGAGCAGCAGCATCGTGAAGGACACGGTGGCGATGGCGAACGCCTTGACCAGCACGAGCGGTGAGGTGATCCAGTCCATGACGCGGGCGTGGCGGCGGGCCTTCTCCGCGGCGTCGCGGGCCTCCCACTCCAACAGCGCCTCGCGGTCCCCGGCGATCTCGGCGGCGCGCATCATCCGCTCGTACCGGTTCGCGCCGTGGGCGTCGCGCCAGCGGGCGGCGGCGATCCCGGCCCCGGCGATCGGGTACCAGAGGTTGCGGCCCAACGCCTTCCCCGCCGCGCGGGTGTGCTGATGAGTGGCGACGAGGCGGGCCGTGGTGATCACGTGGACGGTGCCGCGGGCCGCGGTCCGGCCCGCGCGGCGCAGCACGGGCAGACGGTCGCCCGCCCGCGGCCTATCGAGCGCCTGCCCCGCCTCGGCCGTGTCGTCCCGGTCGTCGAGGACCTGGCCGTCCACGACCAGCGGCAGCGGCTCGGCGTCGTCGGCCACCGGCCCGGCAGGCTGCGGGCGTCGGAAGCTGATCACGTTGTCATGGCCGGGACCCTCGTCGGGCGTCGGGCCGTGGTCGTCGAACGTGGTGCTGCTCATCGCTGGACCTCCGCATCGTCCTGGCCGTCGTGGAGTAGGTGTGTGAGCGCGGCGCCGCAGCCGAGAACGACCACCGGCAGCACCGAGACGAACGTGGTGATCCACCACGGCGCGACGGTGATCCCGGCGGCGGTCATGACGTGGTAGGCGACCTGGCCGAGCGCCCCGAGGACCAGCGCGCCGACCGCGGAGCGGGCGGCGAACAGCCGGGCCCGTCGTGATCGGGTCTGCCCGGCCAGCCACACCCGCAGCGCGTAGGCGGCGTAGGCCTCGACGCCGAGCGGGAGGGTGATGGCGGAGTTGATGACCCAGTGGTCGGCGATCCCCGGGAGGAGTCGGATGGGGCCGAACCCGGCCAGTTCCCCGAGGCCGACCCAGCCGCCCCAGATGGCGACGAACGCGCCTGCGGCGATCAGGACCAGCGGCCAGGCCCGCACCCGACCCCGCCACCCGGCCACCGGACCCGGCGTCTCGGCGGGAGGCTCGACAGGCGCCGGGGCGACATCGACACCAGCCCGTGCAGTCGTCGATTCGGCCGCCACGTCCACAGGCCCGGCGGGCGCGTCCGGTGCGTCCGCATCCTGCGTGGCCTGCGGCAATGCCGGGTCCTCGTCGTCGTCGGCGGCGACGCTGTGCAGGTGTCGGACCGCGGCCGCGCCCGGACCGTCGACCTGACCCGCGCGGCTGTCGAGTGCTGTTGTCTCGGTGTCGGGTGCGGTGAGCGCGGCCAGGGCGGCGGCGGCCTTGGGCCGGCCGACCCGGAACTCGGTCATGATCCGGTTCTGCGTGGGCAGCCCGCCTCGCTCGGCTGCAAGGGCACGGACCCGCTCGATCAGCGTCGCGACGTCGACCGGGTACGCGCTCCCCTTCCCCGCGGTCGGATCGGTCGCGGGTCGGTCCGGGTGTTGCTCGGTGGTGATGGTGCCTAGCATTCGGGTCCTCCTGAGACCGTCCGACCCGCGCTGCGGGTGCGGTGCGGTGGATGGGGGTCATGGCCCCTGGCCCGGCGCTCTTCCGCCAAGTCGATCCGCCAGGCCAGGGGCGGGGTCAGGTCAAACCCGCGCGGCGGGCCTCGGTCGGGGTCAGGCACCACGCGGGCATGCCCGCTGCGGTCTCGACGGTCGCGGTCCGGCCGGTGGCCGGGTCGGTGACGGTCATGCGGACCATCGGCCGGTTCCCGTCGCGGTAGCGGGTCGTGGTGGTGACCTCGGTCCAGGACCCGAGCAGGTTCGGGCCGTGGGAGAAGACCCACCACCCGGGGGCGACCTTGTCGGCCCGGCGTTCCCGCGCAGCGGCGGTGGCGCGGCGGGCGATGGTGCGGGGGTTGGTCGGGGTGTCGGCGCGGGTCATCACGCGGCCCCCTTCGACCGCGATGCCGACCGGCACCGGCCCCGCCCACACACCAACGGCACCCGGCCGGTGGGCGGCAGGTCGATGGGCTGTCCGCAGCCCTGGCAGCGTCCTCGGACCTGCACGGTTCAGCCCTCCCCGTGCTCGGCGAAGAACGCCGCGTTGATGCAGTCGGGCTGGGTGCACACGCCGGTGCGCTTCCAGCTGCGGCGCCCGCACCACCGGCACTCGCTGTCGAGGTGCAGGGCGCCGGCCTCGATGGCCTTGCGCGTCTTCCGGGTCTGAAACATGTAGTCCTCCTCGATCACACGGCCCCGGGATTCGGGGCCGAAGTGGGGTGGGCTCGGAGAGTCAGGCCGCTTCGTTGCCAGGGACGGCGGCCGCGATGGGCGCCCGGACGACGTGCAGCGGGCGACGGTGCAGCGAGCCAGCGAAGGGCGCCGTTGAACGACGGACCGGTCGGGCCTCGGCGTCGACCTCGGCCAGCAGCACGTCAATGGCCTGCTCGGTCAGGCCGTCTGGGTGGTGGTTCTGTGCGTACACGCTGCCGCCTCCAGGTCATTCGGTGCCGCCCGGTGGCGACGAACAGAAGCTAACAGTTGCTATTTCGATCAGTCAACTGTTAGGTCCGAAGTCGCCTATGATCAGCCTCTGACCAGGCGCAATGTGGTGCACCCAACTGTTAGGGCGCTGGTAGGGTCAGCCAGTCGAGACCACCCAGAGCCCACGAGGAGCCCATGCCTTCCGACGACCGGTCCGGACGTGTCGCACGCTCGGAGTCCCTGCACCAGCAGGTGGCACGGAACATCCGCAACGACATCGCGGCCGGAGTGCTTCGCGACGGTCAGCCACTACCGTCCACGCGCGAGCTCGCCGCCCAGTGGGGCGTCAGCGTCTTCACGATCAACGAGGCGATGCGCACGCTGATCGACGACGGAATCGTCATCAGCAAGCCGCGCGCGGGTCGGATCGTGCACGCACCGGAGCAAGCAATCCGGAACGAGGTGCGGACCGCTGAGCCTCACGTCGTGATGATCGGCGGGTACGCAGGATGCGGGAAGACTGAACTCGGACGCATGCTCGCCCGCGAATCAGGCTGGCCGATGCTCGACAAGGACACGATTACTCGCGCAGTGGTCGAGGTCGCACTAGAACAACTCGGCCTTTCTGCGAACGACCGCGAGTCAGCGGAATATCTCAGCGTCATTCGTCCACGAGAGTACGAGTGCCTAATGAACGCGCTCGTCGAGAATCTTCAGTGCGGGAACAGTGCGGTCGTTACCGCACCTTTCGTCAGAGAATTCCACGACGAAGCGTGGATCAATCGTGCGCGGGCCAGGGTAGCCGACCACGGCGGAAGCCTGACGCTCGTATGGGTCTATTGCGACGCTGACACGATGCTCACATACGTCCGGCATCGCGGCGCCGCGCGCGACGCCGCCAAACTTGCGGACTGGCCCACCTACCTCGCGGCGCTAGACCTAGATTTCCGCCCACCTGGCGATCATTTCGTCGTCGACAACAGCGCATCCGGTGAGCCCCTGCAGAGTCAGGCGAAGCGACTGCTGTCATACGCGGTCCAGGGCGGATCGTGACCGGCACGATTGTCGCGCTCTACGGCCCGCCCGCGTCGGGCAAGGACACGATCACCTCCGAATTATCAAAGGTCGACCAGCAATTCCGACTATTTCAGCGGATAAAAGCGGGATCGGGGCGCCAGGACGGCTACCGCATGGTGAGCCCTGCTCAACTCGACGACCTCCATAACGCTGGTGACATCATTTGGGAGAACACGCGCTACAACGCGAGGTACGCCATAGATCGGAGCGGCCTCGAAAGCGCGACCAAATCATCGGTGCCAGTCGTGCACGTCGGACAGCCGCAAGCAATCGCCGCCATGAAAGACGCACTCACGGCACAACGCGTCATCGTCGTCGAGCTGTATTACGACCGCCGTGAGGCCGTCGAGCGCATCGCCGGACGGGGCGATGAAGACCTAGAAGCCAGACTAGCGGCGTGGGACGAGACGCCACGCCTCCTCACCGCCCATCTGCGCATCGATACTAGCCAAGTCCCGCCCCAGCTCGCCGCGATCCAGATCGTCGAGGCCTTGACTCAAATCTCGCATGGATAAACTTGCTCACACCCTGGATCAGGATGCATAGGTGTGATCGTGTGAATCTTGCAGGTGGCAAAGAGAGTATCCGTGGCCACGGCCGTCCCTCCGCCGATGAGCTGTCAAGCCACCCGACGATAGCTATAACTGTCTCGAATGTTTCTTGCAAAGTAGCTGCCATGACTGGCCGCGGACATCAGATTCTGATGCTCGATCGCTGAGACGCCAGCGTACTCATAAACCGAACCGGTCTTGAACTCGATTTCTAGCGTCGAACTCAGAGCATCATATCCAATAGCTCGAAGGCTAGTAGATGACACAGGGGTACGCAGCATGCTCATCTCCAACGTTTCCAGCATGACGGCGTCACGCAACTGACCTATCGCTGCGGAAGCACGCCCGCCACTTCCGACCGAAAGGCTATGATTGCACTTATGCACTCCCGGAGTATCACCGGAAGGTCAGACACCTCAGCGTCAATGGCCGCGCTTCGATACTCACTGACATTTTTCTGACGCAGGGCTCCTCCAGCTGCCGTTAATGCGGTGCAGAAACTCGGCCACGCTCGCAATTCTTCTTCGAGGTCGTCGCAGAGGAAGGTGTACCGATTCGCAACAACTGACGGGTTGCCATACGAGTACGGCAGGTCGCCAACGACAACGTCCGCCTCCGGGAGCCAGCTCAGTACAGTCTCGGTCGATTCCTTGCGGCTAGTGTTCCCTTTTTCCTGAGCGCTAACATTACCGGGGTTCTTTCGCGCCGCGCCACCAGAATCTCCGTCAACTACAACGTACACCGGAACCCCCAACGACTCGAGAATCGAGTACGGGATCCGAAGACTTTCCTTGCCGCCCATTGCGAGAACGGCGATGCCGTGACTATCGAGGGGCATACGCAGCTTTTCGGCAATCGCCTCCACAACGACGCGGTCGGTGTCACCTTCCACCAGGACGACTGCCTCGGCAAAGAATCCTTCCGAGAACGCGTTAGGAAGCATTCGCTCTACCGTCTTTAACACCTTCGCCGAGTCGACGTCGGCGACCGCGGCGACACCATCGAGTGTCGTCGACGAGACCACAGCGCAACCATCGCTAACGCGCAATCTGCGCAACGCAGCAAATTGTTCAGGCCGGACGAAGTACGGGCTATGCGTCGCTACCACAACTTGAGAATCCGGCCGACAACTGAGAGCGAACAGGACCCTGCCGAAGTTGCGAGCACGGACAGGATGCTGGTAAATCTCAGGCTCTTCGATTCCAACGACCAGCGCTGGCAAATCCGCGAGTTCCGCGGAAAATCGCGCCTGCGCTCCCTGGTCAAGGTCCGAAGCGTCATGACTAAACTGGTCTGTGGCGAGCGTGCCGTCCGGCACCAGCGATTGAAGCATCGCGATAATAACCGCGCGCTGGACGCCGTGCCCCTGCCGCGAAACGTCATGGGCCATTCCGTCAATAATGACGTCAGTCGCGATCGAGCTGTCTCCCCTTAGCGTCCAGGCATCTACCTGAGGGCGGAATACGATTTTCGCATCTGGGATCAAGTCATTCAGTCGATGACTCACTCGCCTTGCCTGAACGGCCGTTGAATCGTCAACTCGCTTCTCGATCTCGGACCGCAGCTTGGCAATCACCGGCGAGAACTCAGCTTCCCAGTCAGCCCGAGCCGCCGCAACTGCCTCTGCCATTAAACTACCGACCAACTCGGTCAACGCCGAACCTTTTCCCGGCGCCCCAATCTGTTGGGCGATATCGGTGGCGGCTGGGACCAACACGAATCGGATCCGTTTTGCGAGCGCGTGCTCGCCATGCACGCCCATCATGTGGTTTGCATCAGCGTCATCGACAGAAACGAGGTGGGCGGAGTTCGCGGGGTCATCCTCCCACTTAGCTAGCTCGCCTAGAATCGCGTCCTTCGCAATTACATGTACCAATGTCGGAAACTTGCCACGCAGCTCGCCGTAAGCCTTTCGAATGTCTGCGATCCGCGTGAGATTGCGGACTTCAGCGAATCCCGGACCCTGGCGGGAGTTTCCAATTAACTTCTCCTTGCCAGTAGCCCTCGACCAGGATTTTCGAAAGACGGCGTCCCTTCCGCGGCCATACTTTTCGAGCACTTTTCGATCTTCGTCGTTGAGATCGGTGAATGTGACTTCCACTGTGATGCTCTCGTCGGCTCCGTCGGAACCTATATACACTTCACCAGCGCTTGCACCTGCATCTATATAGCGACATAGATCGCTGGCATCAATTGGCCGGCCATTGAAGAACCAATCGAGCGCGTATAGGATTGAAGATTTGCCCGACCCATTTGGCCCGACCAGCGCAGTGTAGTCATCGACATCGATTCGAACTTCTTTGAGACAGCGATAATGGCGGACCGCAACAGCTGAAATCTTCAATATTTGCTCACCATGGTTAAATGTATATGCTCAATGACAACGATTCCCACGTCATTTGTGTCACCATTCAATGGGGGCTAAGTCGCCAGTGGAGCTGCCGGATTCGCTCGCCGATCAAATATGCAAACGAGAGTCCCGCAGCTGCGTGATCATCTCCTGCCTAGGCCGGGCAGGTTCCGACTCGCCAGTGCCGCGGCGCGGGGAGCGTTCGGAACCGAGTCACCACAAGATACCGGCGAACTACATCCATGTCACCACTAGATGTTGGGTGTTTGGGGTTCTGCGACTGTGCGTAGGCTACGAACGCTGTGCCTTTGGCTATCCAACACAGCACAACGCCAAAGTTGATGCCTGTTAGCACGCCCGATGCTCCTTTGACCCCATCGGCGCGAGATCAGGTGCGGCGCCTAGGCCGTCTCCAGGCCGTGGGAGGGTGCCCGGCGCTACTCAACATCGACAACCAATACCTATGTTTACGCAGGTCAGCCGGGCGTCCGCAGACCATCCCGCTGGTCAGATGATCACGGCAACAAACCTACGACGTCTGATCCCCTCAGCGGTCCGGGCTGCGCCTGACGCGCCCGGTTCGCGGGATCGACGCACGACGACGGCCCGGCACCTCGTCCTCGGACGGGGTGCCGGGCCGTCGTCGTGCGTAGGTCCGTCGTGCGCAGGTCCGTCGTGCGCAGGTCCGTCGTGCGCAGGTCCGCCCTGGTTGCCGTACTCGGCGAGCAGCGACGTCGTGAACGGGATCAACGCGATCGCCGCGAGCAGCGCGATGTCGACGCCGTCGCTGAACGCGAGGAGCCGCCCCACCCCGGCCGATTCCCCCGGCCCGTCCCCGGGTTCGTCGTCCTCGGCGTCCGCCCTCGCGGGTCACCGGCCTCCGACCGTGTGTCCTCGCCGCTCATCGAGCCCTCCGCTGGTCGCCCGGCCACGGCATCCTCGCGGATCGGCGGGCGCCGCGGTGACGCACGACGCGGCCGTGTCGCGCCGCGGCTCGTACGCTCGTGGGGTGACCACCGCACGCACCCTGCTCCAGCTCGACGCCACCTACGCGCGTGACGTGCCGGGCATGTCGCTGCCGTGGACGGCCGCCGAGGCGCCCGCACCGGAGCTGCTGGTGCTCAACGAGGAGCTGGCCGCGGAGCTCGGCGTCGACCCGGCCGCGCTGCGCGACGCGGACGGCGTGCGGTTCCTGGCCGGCCAGGGACTCCCCGAGGAGGTCACCCCGGTCGCGCAGGTCTACGCCGGCCACCAGTTCGGGATGTACCAGCCGCGCCTCGGCGACGGGCGCGCCCTGCTGCTGGGCGACGTCGTCGACGTGCACGGCCGGCGCCGCGACCTGCACCTCAAGGGGTCGGGCCGCACCCCGTTCGCCCGGGGCGGCGACGGGTTCGCCGTCGTCGGACCGATGCTGCTCGAGTACCTCATGGGCGAGGCGATGCACGCCCTCGGCATCCCGACGACGCGCGCGCTCGCCGTCGTCGCCACCGGGACGCAGGTGCGCCGGGAGCGGATGCTGCCGGGCGCGGTGCTGTGCCGGGTCGCGGAGAGCCATCTGCGGGTGGGCACGTTCCAGTACGCCGCCGCGACCGGGGACCACGACGTGCTGCGTGCCCTCGCCGACCACGCGATCGCCCGCCATCACCCGGGGGCCGCGGACTCCCCGCAGCCGTACCTGGAGCTGTTCCGCCGCGTCTGTGCCGCGCAGGCCGACCTGGTGGCACGCTGGATGCTCGTCGGGTTCGTGCACGGCGTCATGAACACCGACAACACCACGATCTCCGGCGAGACGATCGACTACGGTCCCTGCGCGTTCATGGACGTCGTCGACCCGGGCACCGTGTTCAGCTCGATCGACGAGCGCGGCCGCTACGCGTACGGCAACCAGCCCGCGATCATGCGCTGGAACCTGGCCCGGCTCGGGGAGGCGCTGGTGCCGCTGCTGGGCGACGACCTCGACGCCACCGGCGAGGCCCTCAACGAGGTCCTCGCCGCGTTCCCCGACCTCTACGAGCGGCGCTGGGCCGGGCACATGGCCGCGAAGCTCGGGATCGCCACCCCGGACCTCGCGCTGGGCAACGACCTCATGACGCTGCTGCAGGCCGAACGCGTCGATTTCACGACGTTCTTCCGGGCCCTGTCGACGGGGACGGCACGTGACCTGGTCCTGGACCGCGCGGCCTTCGACGTCTGGGCTGCCCGCCGCGACGCGTTGCTCCCCGCCGACCGCGACGCCGTCGCCGCGGCCATGGACCGCGTCAACCCGGTCCGTATCCCGCGCAACCACCACGTCGAGCCGGCGCTGCGCGCCGCAGAGCGCGGCGACCTCGGCCCGTTCCTACGGCTTCTCGACGCCGTCACCACGCCCTTCGACGAACGCCCCGAGCTGGCCGACCTCGCCGGTCCCCCGCCCACGGACGCGCTCCCGCACATCACCTACTGCGGTACCTGACCTCCGGAGGGCGGCACCCGACCCCCGGCGGCCGGCACCTGGCTCTCGGCGGCGGCACCTGGCTCCTGGCGGTGGCTGGTAGCGCGTGCCGCCGTCGCAGCCAGTCGTCCGCGACGGTCAGCGCCTCGGCCGCCTCCGGGTACACGCCGACGCCGAGCTGCAAGGAGTGCTGCATCCCCGGCCAGATCCGGAGCTCGGCGCGGACCCCCACGACACCCGCGGAGCGGGGTGCCTGCCGCAGCCTCTCGGCGAGCCGTTCGGCCCCGGGACTCGCCACGCCCACCTCCGGATCGGGGCAACCGTGATCGGACTCGTGATCGGCACGGTCCCCGTCACCGTGCGCGGCGCGTCGCACCGGCCGCCGCGGTCCGGCCGGTGCACCGGCACCGTGGGCCCGGCACCGGCGGGCGACAACCCGCTGCGACCCCGTCGCACCGCTCTGACCTGTATCGATCCGGTTGCGACGCAGCGAGATCGATCAAGGTCGTGTCGTTCGTCATCACGTGATCGTCCTTACCGGGCGGGTACGGACCCGTGCCGGCGTCCTGACGGCGCCCGCGACGGAGCCGCCACCTGGGACGAGCCGGCCGGCGGGTGACGCCGGGGCGTACCCGAGGTGTCGCAGAGTTGAGACGACTGTGTCCGAACACCGCCGTGACAGTGTTGAGTTGTCGGGCGACGTCGGTTGTACTGCGACTCCGCGTCCGCCCACGAACTGGCCGGACCGACGACCCACGACGCCCTTTGGGGGAGCCATGTCAGCGGCGATGCGCGACCGCGCCCAGCTGGTGTACGACTTCGCCGACGGCGACCGGACCCAGACCGATCTTCTCGGCGGCAAGGGTGCGAACCTCGCCGAGATGACGCGGCTGGGGCTGCCGGTCCCGCCCGGATTCACCATCACCACCGAGGCCTGCCGGCACTACCTGGACCGCGGCGAGGAGCCGCAGTCGCTGCGCGTCCAGGTGACCATGGCGCTGCGGCGCCTCGAGGACGGCCTCGGCCGGCGCCTCGGCGACGTCCAGGACCCGCTGCTCGTCTCGGTGCGCTCGGGCGCCAAGGTGTCGATGCCCGGGATGATGGAGACGGTCCTCAACGTCGGCCTCAACGACTACTCCGTGAAGGGGCTGGTCGAGGCCGCCAAGGACGAGCGATTCGCCTGGGACTCCTACCGCCGGCTCATCCAGATGTTCGGCCGCACCGTGCTCGACATCCCGTCGGAACGCTTCGAGGACCGGCTCGACGCCGTGAAGGAGCGCGAGGGGGTCAAGACCGACGTCGAGCTCACCCCGACCGCGCTGCAGGGACTCGTCGACGACTTCAAGCAGATCGTCTTCGACGCGACCGGACGCGACTTCCCACAGGACCCGCGTGAGCAGCTCGATCTCGCGATGCGCGCGGTGTTCGACTCCTGGAACACCGACCGCGCCCGGATCTACCGCCGCCGCGAACGCATCGCCCACGACCTCGGCACCGCCGTCAACATCTGCGCGATGGTCTTCGGGAACATGGGCGAGAACTCCGGCACCGGCGTCTGCTTCACCCGCGACCCCGCCACCGGCAAGCAGGGCGTCTACGGCGACTACCTGGTCAACGCCCAGGGTGAGGACGTCGTCGCCGGCATCCGCAACACGCTGTCGCTCGAGGACTTCGCCCGGCTCGACCCGGCGTCGCACTCCGAGCTGACCCGCATCATGCGACGGCTGGAGACCCACTACCGCGACCTGTGCGACATCGAGTTCACCGTCGAGCGCGGCAAGCTGTGGATGCTGCAGACCCGCGTCGGCAAGCGCACCGCGGGCGCGGCGTTCCGCATCGCGACCCAGCTCGTCGACGAGCAGCTCATCACCCGCGACGAGGCCCTCACCCGCGTCACCGGCCACCAGCTCGCGCAGCTGATGTTCCCGCAGTTCGACGCCGAGGCCCCGCGCACGCTGCTCACCAAGGCGATGGCCGCCTCCCCGGGCGCCGCGGTCGGTGAGGTCGTGTTCGACACCCCGACCGCCGTCGCCCGCGCCGCGGAGGGCCGCCGGGTGCTGCTGGTCCGCCGCGAGACCAACCCCGACGACCTCGAGGGCATGATCGCCGCCACCGGGGTGCTCACCAGCCGCGGCGGCAAGACCTCGCACGCCGCCGTCGTCGCCCGCGGCATGGGCCGCACCTGTGTGTGCGGCGCCGATGAGATCGACGTCGACGCCGAGGCGAAGGTGCTCCGCGTCAACGGCACCACCGTCGGCGAGGGCGAGCTGCTCTCGATCGACGGCTCCACCGGCGAGGTGTTCGCGGGCGAGCTGCCCGTCGTCCCGTCGCCCGTCGTCACCTACCTGGAGAGCGGCCTCGACGCCGCGCTCGAAGGTGTCGACGAGGAGGCCGCCGACCTGGTGCGGTCCGTCGACCGGCTGCTGCGCCACGCCGACCGCACCCGCCGCCTCGCGGTGCGGGCCAACGCCGACAACGCCGAGGACGCCACCCGCGCCCGCTCGCTCGGCGCGCAGGGCATCGGGCTGTGCCGCACCGAGCACATGTTCCTCGGCGACCGCCGCGTCCTCATCGAGCGTCTCGTCCTCGCCGACGACGTCACGTCCCGCAACGCCGCGCTCGCCGAGCTGCTGCCGCTGCAGCGCGCCGACTTCGTCGAGATCCTCGAGGCCATGGACGGGTTGCCGACGACGATCCGCCTCCTCGACCCACCCCTGCACGAGTTCCTGCCCGACCGTACCGAGCTGGCCGTGAAGGTGGCGGTCGCGAAGGCCACCGGCGAGGGCGTGTCCGAGGTCGACGAGAAGCTGCTCACCGCCGTCGAGCGGCTGCACGAGTCCAACCCGATGCTCGGGCGCCGCGGCGTCCGCCTCGGGCTGCTCGTCCCGGGCCTCTACGGCATGCAGGTCCGAGCGATCACCGAGGCGGCGGCCGAGCGGGCACTCGCGGGCGGGAAGCCGCGCGTCGAGATCATGGTGCCGCTCGTCGGCTCCGTCATGGAGCTGCACCTGATCCGCGACGAGATCGACGGGATCATCGCCGAGGTCCAGGAGGCCGCCGGGGTGAGCCTCGACATCCCGATCGGCACCATGATCGAGCTGCCCCGGGCGGCGTTGACGGCGAAGCGGATCGCCGAGTCGGCCGAGTTCTTCTCCTTCGGCACCAACGACCTCACCCAGACGACGTGGGGCTTCTCCCGCGACGACGTCGAGGCCGCGATCTTCGCCGCGTACCTGGAGAAGGGTGTGTTCACGGTGTCGCCGTTCGAGTCGCTCGACCGCGACGGCGTCGGCGCTCTGATCAAGACCGCCGTCGAGAAGGGTCGCGAGACCCGGCCCGGGATCAAGCTCGGTGTCTGCGGCGAGCACGGTGGCGACCCGGACTCGGTGCACTTCTTCCACTACGCAGGCGTCGACTACGTGTCCTGTTCGCCCTTCCGGGTGCCGGTCGCGCGCCTGGAGGCGGGCCGGGCGGCGCTCGTCGACGACACCGTCGGCGGCGAGCTGTAACCCCGCCGCCGACGGGGCGGACGCACACGACCGAGCGTGTCGTCAGAGCCGACGCTGTGCGCTGACGACACGCTCGGGCCGCACCCGGCGGGCGAACGTGTCATCAGCCGCGCCGGTGCGTCGCGGACCGCGCAGGTCAGTGCGAGGTCGGGACCGCTCCGGCCGGGACGTCGATCTCGGTGGCGACGGTGCCGGTCGACGGGACCGTCACGCGCGTCGTCGCGGAGCTTCCCGACGGCGACGCGACGAGCAGGTGGTACTCCCCGGCCGGGACCTCGCGCAGATCGTAGCGGCCACCGGCGTCGGTGCGGCCGGCCGCGACGACCTCGCCGCGGTCGTCGACCAGCGTCACGGTGGCCACGACGCCCTGCCCGCCCGGCTCCCGGACGACCCCGGTGACGGCGGCCGGCCCGTCGACGGTGAGGTCGTGCCAGGCGGGGCCGCCGTTGACGGCCACGAGCTCGGCGACGGGCTCGCGCTCACCGGACCGCGCGGCGACGACGTACTCCCCGCCACCGGCGACGTCGAAGCGGTAGCTGCCGTCGGGAGCAGTCTCGGTGGTCGTGACGAGCACGCCCGCCGTGTCGAACAGCGAGACCTCGACGCCGCGCAACGCCCGCCCGGCGCGGTCGCCGACGCGGCCGTGCACGCCGGGGCCGACGGGCAGCGGGGCGGCGTTCTCGGGCTCGGTCCACGGAGAGTCGTCGGGTGCGGACCCGTCGGTGGACACGGCGTCCGCCGGAGGCACACCGGACTCCCCCGCATCGGCCGCGGCGGGTTCGGCCAGGCGGGCCTCGCGTCGGCGCCGCAGCCGGTCGCGGAAGCGCTCGACCAGCGAGTACAGCACCGGGACGAGCACGAGCGTCAGCAACGTCGAGCTGACCAGCCCGCCGATGACGACGATCGCGAGCGGCTGGGAGATGAACACCCCACCGCCGGTGAGGCCCAGCGCCATCGGCAGCAGCGCGAAGACGGTGGCGACGGCCGTCATCAGGATGGGCCGGAGCCGTTGCGCCGCGCCGTCGAGGATCGACTCCCGCAGCGGCACGCCCGCGCGGCGGCGCTGGTTGACCAGGTCGATGAGCACGATCGCGTTGGTGACGACGATGCCGACGAGCATCAGCATGCCGATCAGCGCAGGCACGCCCAGCGGGGTGTCGGTTGCGCGGAGCAGCCCGAGCGCGCCGGTCGCCGCGAACGGGATGGAGATCAACAGGATCAGCGGCTGCAGGAGGCTGCCGAACGTCAGCACCATGACGAGGTAGACGACGGCGATGGCGACGAGCAGCGCGATGCCGAGCTGGGTGAACGCGTCGGACTGCTGCGTCGACACCCCGCCGATCTCCGCGGTGGCCCCCGCGGGCAGCGTCAGCCCGTCGAGGGTGCTCTGCAGGTCGCGGGTGACGGTGCCGAGGTCGTCGGCGGCCGGCCGGGCGGTGATCTCGGCGCTGCGGGAGCCGTCGGTGTGGCTGACGCTCGGCGCGGTGCGGACCTCGGCGACGGTCGCGACGTCGGTCAGCCGCAGCGGCCCGGCGATCGGGAGCGCCTGCAGGGCGGCGAGATCGGCCGGGGCGGCGCCGGAGCGGACGACGACGTCCTGCGCCACACCGTCGATCGTCACCGAGCCGATCGTGGTGCCCCGCAACGAGGCTGCCACCAACTGCCCGACGGCCGCCTCGGTCAGGCCGGCGGCGGCCGCCTTCTGCCGGTCGACCGTGACCCGGATCGTGGGCTGGGCGGCGGCGAGGTTGTTGCGGACGTCGGCGGCACCCGGGATGGCGGCGACGGCCTGCTCGACCTGCCCGGCCGCGGCCTCGAGGACGGCGGGGTCCTCGGCACGGACGGTGACCTGGAGCTGGTCGGACCCGAACCCGCCCTGGCCGCCCTGGACGGTCAGGTTGCCGACCTGATCGGGGCCGCCGAGGGCGGCGAGCCGCGTACGGAGGTCGTCGGTGACGGCGGCGGAGTCGGCGTCGTCGGTGAGGGTGACCGAGAACCGCGTCGCTCCCCCACCACCAGCGCCGGGGCGGCCGAGGCCTTGCGCGCCGCCGGGAGTGCCGACGGTGACCTGATAGGTGGCGACGCCGGGCGTGTCGCGCAGGACGCCCTCGACCCGGCGGGCCGCGGCGTCGGCCTGCGGCAGCCCGGTACCGGGCGCGAGCTCCTGGCTGATGGAGACGGTGTTGCCGCCGGCGTCGCCGATGAAGTCGGTGCGCAGGCCGGGGACGAGCGCGAACGTGCCCGCGAGGATGAGCACGGCGACGAGGATCGACACGACGGGCCGGCGCAGCGCGCCGCGCAGGACCGGCAGGTAGCCGCGCTGCAGCCGGGTCGGGGAGGTGAGCGGGCTGTCCTCGTCGTGCACGGGGTCGGCCCCGGGCTTGGGGGGCCGGACCTTCAGCACGGCCGAGGCCAGTACCGGGACGACGGTGAGCGACACGATCAGCGAGGCCAGCAGCGCAGCGGTGACGGTGACGGCGAAGGGCCGGAACAGCTCCCCGACCTGCCCGCCGACCAGTCCGATCGGCGCGAACACCGCGACGGTCGTGACCGTCGACGCGGTGATGGCACCTGCGACCTCGCGGACGGCCGTGACGATCGCCTGGCGTCGTGGCCCACCTCTGGCGACGTGGCGGGTGATGTTCTCGATGACGACGATCGAGTCGTCGACGACGCGTCCGATCGCGATGGTCAGCGCGCCGAGGGTGAGGATGTTGAGCGTCTCGCCCGTGACGTCGAGGACGATCATCGCGACGAGCACCGACAGCGGGATCGACACCGCGGTCACCAGCGTGGCACGCACCGACAGCAGGAACCCGAGGATCACCAGGATCGCGAAGAGCAGGCCGAGCAGGCCCTCGGTGGTGAGGTCCTCGATCGAGCTGGTGATGAACGGCGCCTGGTCGAACACCGTCGTGACCTGGGCGTTCTGCGCGGTTCCGCCGAGGGCGTCGATGATCGAGGGGATCGCGTCGCGGACGGCGGCGGAGACGTCGACGGTGTTGGCGTCGGGTGCCTTGGTGACCGACAGGCCGATGCTGGCCGCGCCGTTGGTGCGGGTGTAGCCGGTCGCGGGGGCCTGGGCCTCACCCACGGTGGCGATGTCGCCGAGCCGCACGGGCGCACCGGTGGCGGGTGCGCCCGCGGCCGGCGCGGATGGGGCCGCCCCGGGGCGGGCACCGGTCGCCGCCGCGGCCCCGGGCGTCACGTAGAGGTTGCGCAGGTCGTCGACCGAGGCGATCGGCCCGCCGACCTCGACGGCCGTCGGGTTGCTGTCCGGGCTGAGCTGACCTGCGGGGATGCGCACGCCGTTGGCCTGCAGCAGCGAGGTGAGGCTCGCGAGCGACACCCCCCGGGCGGCCGCCGCGGCGGCATCGACCGTGATCGTGATCTGCGGGTCCGCGGTGCCCGACAGGCCCACCCCGGAGACACCGTCGATGCCCCCGAGCTGGGGCTGCACCTGGTCGCGCAGTACGGCGGCGACCCGGTCCGCCCCGAGGTTCGACGACACGGCGAGCACGAGGACGGGGATGTCGTCGGTGCTGCCGGTGACGACGTCGGACGTCACCCCGGACGGGAGGTCCACGGTCTGCACGGCGCGCTGGAGCGCAGAGGTGAGCGTCGAGACGTCGGTGCCGTACGCCAGGTCGAGCGTGACGACGGACGTCCCGCCCGTCGACGTCGAGCGGCTGTCGTCGACGCCGTCCACCTTGTCGACGGCCGCCTCGATCGGGCTCGTGACCTGTTGCTCCACGACGTCCGGCGACGCGCCCGGGTAGGGCGTCAGGATCGTGGCGACGGGCGCGTCGAGCGACGGGAACAGCTCCTGGCGCAGCGAGGCCGTGGAGAACAGGCCGAACCCGATGACCAGGACCGTGACCAACCCGACGACAGCCCGGTTGGCCAGGCTCAGACGCGCAAGCCACGACATGCCGATGATTCAAGCGAACGTGGCGTCCCGCGCCGCAGCCAGGTGCTGAGGGTTCGCTGAGCGTCCCAGGTGGGGCGCCGGGTTCAGCCCGCCCGGGTGAGCGCGATCACCGGGATCGTGCGGATCCCCTCGGTCTTCACCTCGTATTCGGCGAAGCCCGGCATGACCGCGGCCTGGCGGGCGTAGAGCTCGTCGCGCTCGGCCCCGGTGACCTCCTCGGCCAGCGCCGTCCACGTCTCGACCCTGCCCTTGCCGTCGCCCACGTCGAGCGTCACGCGCGGGTTGGCCTTGAGGTTGTGGAACCACGCCGGGTTCTGCGGCGCCCCGGCCGCCGACGCGAAGATCACGACGCGGTCGCCGTCGGGCAGGTACACCAGCGGCGTCACACGCTCCTCGCCCGACTTGGCGCCGACGTGGTGCACGAGCACCATCGGTGCCCCCTCGAACGGCGGGCCCACCTGTCCGTCGTTGGCGCGGAACTGCTCGATGACATTCGTGTTGAAGTCGGGCAACGTCGATCCCCTCGCTCGCGTCAGGTGCGCAGCAGCAACACCCAGACGGCGACGATCAACGCCGCCGCCGCCAGCAACCAGAACAGGGCCGCCCATATTCCGCCCGACACGCCGGTGATCCGCGCGAGCTGGTCCGCGTCGGAGTCCCCGCGCCGGCCGCGCCGACGGCCGCGCTGCAGCTCACCGACCGCGCGCAGGCCGCCGAGCAGCAGGAACCAGCACACCGCGGTGGCGAACGCCGTCCGCAGATCGGGCGGTGCGGCGTAGGCGACCGCAGCCGTCGCGCCGCCCGTCGCGAGCACCGCAAGCACCCCGAACGCGTTGCGGATGTGGACGAGCGTCACCAGCAACAGGCCCGTCGCGACCCAGAGGGCGATGTCGGCGTGCCCCTCGGCGACCGCGATCGCGCCGGCCAGCCCGAGCAGCGGGGGCGCCGGGTAGCCGCCGAGGAACATCAGCACGACGCCCGGACCTCCGGCCCGGCCCGTCGAGTGCGTGACGCCGGAGGTGTCGGCGTGCAGCCGGATGCCGCTGAGGCCGCGGCCGGTGACGACGGCGAGCAACGCGTGCCCGCCCTCGTGCGCGATCGTCACCACGGTGCGGGTGAGCCGCCACGACAGCGTCCACAACACGACGGCCAGCGCCACCAAGCCCGGGACCAGCACCTCGGGGCGGTCGAGCGCCGTCTGCACGCCCGCCGTGACGACGGAGAACGCGTCGGATGCCACGCCGCCAGTGTGGCACCGGCCTCGTCCCGGGCGACGGGGGCTTGACCTTCCACCCACTGGAAGGTTCAGGCTCTCCTCATGACCAGCTTGACCATCGGGGAGCTCGCCCGCCGCTCGGGGGTGCCCACCCGCACGATCCGCTTCTGGTCCGACGAGGGTGTCCTGCCCGAGACGGACCGGTCCGCGGGCGGCTACCGGCGCTACGACGCCGCCGCCGTGGCCCGGCTGGACCTGGTCCGGACGTTGCGGGAGCTCGGCATGGGCCTCGACGACGTGCGCGCGGTCCTCGACCGCGACCGCACCGTCGCCGAGGTCGCCGCCGCCCATGTCCGGGCCATCGACGACCACATGCGCGTCCTGCGGGTCCAGCGTGCGATCTGCACGCTGCTGGCCCGCGGCGGACGCTCGGAGAGGGAGACCGCACTGATGAACGACCTGGCCCGGCTGTCGGCCGCACAGCGACAGCAGATGATCGACGAGTTCGTGGACGCCACCTTCGCGGGCACCGACCCCGACGCACCCGGCGCCGGCATCGCGGGTGCCATGCGCAGCCTGCCCCCCGAGCTTCCCGACGACCCCACCACCGAGCAGGTCGAGGCCTGGGTGGAGCTGGCCGAGCTGGTCGGCGACGAGTCCTTCCGCGCCCGGGTGCGGGAGATGGCCGTCACGGGCTCCGACGCCGCCGATCCCGGTGTCGACGCGGCGCTGGTGTCGCAGCACTGCGGCGCCGCACTGGCGGCGGGCGTCGCTCCCGGCAGCGCCGCGGCGGAGGAGGTTCTCGTGCGGGTCGGCGTGGCAGACCTCGACCGCGCCGCGCTCGCCGACCGGATCGCGACCTTCACCGACGCCCGGGTCGAGCGCTACTGGGCGCTGCTCGGGGTCCTGAACGGCTGGCCCGCCCGCGAGCCCGCGGTCCCCGCGTTCGAGTGGTTCGTCGTCGCCCTGCGTAGCTGAGGCCCGTGACTGCTGAGCTGCGGGAACACCGGACCCACCTGCGGCCGTCGGCCCACGGTCGCGGTCAGCGCTCGATCTCGACCGGCTCGATGCCCTCCTCTGCGGGCAGGTCGAAGCCCAGGACCTGGCCGTAGAAGCTCAGCTCGGCGTCCAGCGCCCTGCGGATGTTCTCCCCGCGCCGGAACCCGTGCTGCTCGCCCTCGAACAGCAGGTAGGCGACAGGGACGCCACGAGAGCGCAGCGCGTCGACGATCAGCTCCGACTGGTTCGGCGGCACGATCGCGTCCTCGCTGCCCTGCAGCACGATCAGCGGCTTGCTGAACCGTTCGACGTGGTTGATCGGGGAGCGCTCGACGTAGATGTCGCGGTCCTCGGGGTAGGGCCCGACGAGCCCGTCGAGGTAACGGCTCTCGAACTTGTGGGTGTCCGCCGCCAGCGCCTCGAGGTCGGCCACACCGAAGTGGTCGGCGCCCGCGGCGAAGGGGGTGTCGTCGCGGGCGAGCGCGGCGAGCGTCGTGTAGCCGCCCGCGGAACCGCCGCGGATCGCGAGCCGCGCGGGGTCGACGCGCCCCTGCTCGCCGAGCCAGCGGGCGGCGGCGATGCAGTCGGCGACGTCGACGATGCCCCACGAGCCCTGCAGCAGCTCGCGGTACGGCCGCCCGTAGCCGGTCGAGCCGCCGTAGTCGACGTCGACGACGGCGAACCCGCGGCTCGTCCAGTACTGGACACCCACCGACAGCACGGGCGACGCGGACGCCGTCGGGCCGCCGTGGATGACGACGAGCAGCGGCGGCCGCTCGCCGTCGCGCCCACGGTGGGTGGCGCTGGCCGGCGGGTAGAACAGCGCGTGGGCGGTGCGGGCGGCGCCCGCGCCGTCGGTGGACGGGAACGCGATCGGCTCCGGCACCGACAGGTAGCGCTCGTCGACGCCGAGGTCGCGGGCCGGTCGCAGCACCTCCGGCTCCGGGTTCCCGATCCGCACGCGCCACACCGACGCCTCCCGCGTCGGGCTGCCGGCCACGAGCACGACCTCGTCCCGGCCTCCCACCTGCAGCGATCCCGCGGCCGAGAGCGGCAGCTCCAGCTCGCTGACCGTGCCGTCGAGCGCGCGGACGAGCAGCGCGTCGTAACCCGCCCGCCGCGACGCGGCGACGATCCGCCCGTCGGTGAGCGTGACGTGGCGCGACGTGCCGAGCGTCCAGCAGGGGACCCCGATCTCGGCCTCCTCGACGATCACCGGGACCACGTCGCCGGCGGGCGTCCAGCGGTAGAGGCTCCACCAGCCGGTGCGGTCGGAGACGAACAGCAGCGAGCCGTCGGCCTGCCAGCGCGGCTCCGAGACCGACTCCCCCGGTCCGCCCGCGACGACGGTGTCGGTGCCGGTCGCGAGGTCGCGCACGGTGAGGACGGTGTCGTCCCACGGCATCGACGGGTGGTCCCACGACACCCACGCCAGCCGCGCGCCGCTCGCGTCGAGGCGCGGGGAGGTGACGAAGTCGGGACCGGTGACGAGCACGTCGACCGCCCCGTCGGGGTGCAGCCGCACGACCTCGTTGCGGACCTGCGCGGGGCCGCTGCCCTCGGGGTGGTGCTCGCGGACCAGCACGAGCGACCCGTCCGGCGCGAGGACGCCGTCGGCCCAGCGGTCACCGCGCGCCGTCGCGGGCTCGGGGCTGACCGGGCGCGGAGCCGACCCCGGGTCGAGCCGGTGGAGCCGCTGGTCGGCCCAGTTGGTGAACCACAGGATGCCGTCGTGGGCCCACCACGCGGCGCCGCCGTACTCGTGGACCGCGGTGCGGGCGTCGAAGCCCTCGGGGAGCAGGTCGGTCACGGTGCCGTCGGCCTCACGACGCACGATCTGCGTCCGACCGCCCTCCGCGGGACGGCCCTCTGCCCACAGGACGGTGTCGCCGTCGACTCGCACCTCCCCGAGCCGCACGGCCGCGGCCACGACGAGTTCCGACGTCAGAGGGGTAGGCCAGGAGCCGAACGGCGCGGGGGTCGTCACCGCGTCATTGTGGACGGACTCGTGCCGTCCCGCCCGCACACCCCCGGGCCGACGACCCCGCGCGCAACCTCACTGCTGTTCCGGCGCGCGCGGGGGACCGTGAGGTTGCTCGGGGTGTGCTCAGCGGCCGCGCGCCGCGTCGCGCAGCAGGGACACCGCGCGCGGTCCGGCGCCCGGGCGGAGCACCGGCAGCACCCCGATCGCGCCGCGCAGCCCCACCCACCACCGCACCGACCCGTCGACGCGCACCACCCCGACCGCGGGCCGTGCGCACCGGGCGACGTCGGCGGGCAGGTTGGGGTAGATCTCGGCGAGCCGCGGCTCGGTGCAGGCCCGCACCCGCACCTTCACGGTGACGCACTCCGGCAGCTCGTGCGCGATCCGCGAACACCGCGGGCAGCCGACGTCGTGGACGACGACGAGCTCACGCACCCGGACGGCCACGCGATCAGGATGCGCCGAGCGACACCGTCGTCGACACCCCGACGGCCACCGCGCACACGAGCGCCAGCAGCAGCCGCACACCCGCAGCCGGGACGAGCGCGCGTCCCGTGGGCCGGGCGGCCGTCCCCGCGATCATGCCTGCCGCATACCCGGCGGCGACGACGAACGCCATCCCGAACGGCACCGCCAGCAGCACAGCGACGCCGAGCAGATACGGCAGCCCCGACACGAGCCGCGCCGCGACGCCACCACGCATCACCGTGGCCAGGGCGAACCCGGTGCGGGCCTCGCCCCACTCGTCGTCGTCGGGGATGTCCGGGGGGATGCGCAGCGGGTTGGCGGGCACCGGGAACCGCAGCACGCCCGCCTCACGCAGAACGGCGACGAGCGCCACGACACCGACGACGGTCTCGGCCGCGAGCTCGGGCACGACCAGCCGCAGCAGGATCCCGACCCCACCGAGGACCAGCGCGGCGAGTACGGCGCCGAACGCCACGCCGACGGCGGTCCAGCGCGTCATGCCGGGCGAGCGGGCGTCGGCCACCGCGACCGTCGACGCGCCTGCGGCCCCGCCGGCCACGAGCGCGAGCAGCAACGCGGACGCGGCCGTCGCGAGGTTGCGCTCGGCGACGAGCGCCGTGGTCGCCGCGAACGCACACACCACGGCGAGGGCCGCGGCGCCGGTGAGCAGACGTCGCGACCAGGTGGCTCGCGCCCCCGCGGTCGTCATGGTCGAACTGTGCCAGGACCGTACCGGCGCCCGACGCGCGGCACGCCGACCCCGTAGCGTGGCGCGCACGGACCGTCCGCACCCGGGAGCATCCATGAGCAACGACCCGACCCGCGACGACCAGCCCGTCGACGCGGAGATCGTCGAGGACGGCGCCACAGCGCCCGCCGAGCCCGCCGAGGGCAGCGGCGCGGCGATCACGCCGGCGGTCACCGACCCCGGCGCGCCGGTGCCGCCGGTCGCCGGCATCGAGAACGCCTCCGGCTACACCGACCGCGGCGTGCCGACGCTCGACTACGTCCGCGACAAGATCGAGGGCCGCTGGGCGACGTCGCTGGGCACCACCGAGCTCGCCGGCGAGACCGAGGCCGGGCGCACGATCGCCGAGCAGGAGGCCGAGCGGGCGAAGAAGGCCAAGGAGAAGCTCGACGAGATCCGCCGCTCGATCGGCGGCGGCTGACAGACCTCTGCAGCCGCTGCTCGATCGGTGGTGGCCGAGGCCCTCGTGGGTGGCGATGGTCGCTCCAGCGACCATCGCCACTCACGGGTCAGCGGTTCTTGTTCGCCGCCTCACCCCGGCGGAAGATCTTGTTGCCCAACCACACCACCGGGTCGTACTTCCGGTCGACGACGCGCTCCTTGAGCGGGATCAGCGCGTTGTCGGTGATCTTGATGTGCTCGGGGCAGACCTCGGTGCAGCACTTGGTGATGTTGCAGAACCCGAGGCCGTGCTCGTCCTGCGCCTCGTTCTGCCGGTCGGCCGAGTCGAGCGGGTGCATGTCCAGCTCGGCGATGCGCATGAGGTAGCGGGGGCCGGCAAAGGCCTCCTTGTTCTCCTCGTGGTCGCGCACGACGTGGCAGGTGTTCTGGCACAGGTAGCACTCGATGCACTTGCGGAACTCCTGGCTCCGCTCGACGTCGACCTGCTGCATGCGGTACTCACCCGGCGCCACACCCTCGGGCGGGGAGAAGCTCGGGATCTCGCGCGCCTTCGTGTAGTTGAACGACACGTCGGTGACGAGGTCCCGGATCACCGGGAACGTCCGCAGCGGCGTGACCGTGACGACCTCGTCCTCGGTGAACGTGTTCATCCGGGTCATGCACGCGAGCCGCGGGCGACCGTTGATCTCCATGCTGCAGGAGCCGCACTTGCCGGCCTTGCAGTTCCAGCGCACCGCGAGGTCCTGCGCCTCGGTCTGCTGCAGCCGGTGGATGATGTCGAGGACGACCTCGCCCTCGTTCACCTCGGCCGGGTAGTCGACGAGCTCACCCTTCTCGGAGTCGCCCCGCCAGACGCGGAAATGGGCCCAGTAACTCATCGTGCTCCCTCGCTTCGCGAGCTCGACGCTGCGCTCGGACGCTGTGTCACTTGTTCACTCGCAAGCTCGCTCACGCCTTCTCCCCCTGGTCGGCGCGGTGCCCGCCGAGCTCCTCGCCCGTGAAGTACTTCTTCAGCTCGTCCATCTCGAAGATGTCGAGCAGGTCGGGGCGCAACGGGATCTGCTCCTTGCGGACCAGCTCGACGTTGTCCTCGCCCAGGGCCGACAGCACGAGCAGGACGTGGCGCCAGTCGGAGTCCATGACCGGGAAGTCGTCGCGGGTGTGCCCGCCCCGGCTCTCCTGACGCTCGACCGCCGCCTTCGCGACGCACATCGAGACGAGCAGCATGTTGCGCAGGTCGAGTGCGAGGTGCCAGTTCGGGTTGAACTTGCGGTCGCCCTGGACGACGACGGTGCGCGTGCGGGTGGCGATGTCCTCGAGCTTCTTGAGGGCCATCTCCATCTCGTCGGCCTTGCGGATGATGCCGACGAGCTCGTGCATCGTCTTCTGCAGCTCCAGGTGCACGACGAACGGGTTCTCCCCGCCCTCGACGGCACTGGAGAACGGCAGCAGTGCCCGGTCGACGGCCGCGGTCGCGTCGGCCTCGGCGACCGACGGGCGGGAGCCGAGCGAGTCGACGTACTCCGACGCACCCAGCCCGCAACGACGGCCGAACACCAGCAGGTCCGACAGCGAGTTGCCGCCGAGCCGGTTCGAGCCGTGCATGCCCCCGGAGCACTCCCCCGCGGCGAACAGGCCCGGCACGCGCGACATGCCGGTGTCGGGGTCGACCTCGACACCACCCATCACGTAGTGGCAGGTCGGCCCGACCTCCATGGGCTCCTTGGTGATGTCGACGTCGGCCAGCTCCTTGAACTGGTGGTGCATCGACGGGAGCCGCTTGAGGATCTCCTCGGGCTTGAGCCGGGTGGAGACGTCGAGGAACACGCCGCCGTGCGGAGTGCCCCGACCGGCCTTGACCTCGGAGTTGATCGCGCGGGCGACCTCGTCACGGGGCAGCAGCTCCGGCGGGCGGCGGTTGTTGTCCGCGTCGGTGTACCAGCGGTCCGCCTCCTCCTCCGTCGTCGCGTAGAGCTCCTTGAAGACGTCGGCGATGTAGTCGAACATGAACCGCTTGCCCTCGGAGTTGCGCAGGACGCCACCGTCACCGCGTACCGACTCCGTGACCAGGATCCCCTTCACCGACGGCGGCCAGACCATGCCCGTCGGGTGGAACTGCAGGAACTCCATGTTGATCAGCGTCGCGCCCGCGCGCAGGGCCAGGGCGTGGCCGTCGCCGGTGTACTCCCAGGAGTTCGACGTCACCGAGTAGCTCTTGCCGACGCCACCGGTGGCCAGCACGACCGCCGGCGCGTTGAACCGGACGAAGTTGCCCGTCGACCGGAAGTAGCCGAAGCAGCCCGCGATGGCGCCGTCGCTCTTGAAGAGGTCGGTGATCGTCGTCTCGTGGAAGACGCGGATGTTGGCCTCGTAGTCGCCCGTGGCCTTGAAGTCCTCCTGCTGGAGCGACACGATCTTCTGCTGCAGGGTGCGGATCAGCTCCAGGCCGGTGCGGTCACCGACGTGCGCCAGCCGCGGGTAGGTGTGCCCGCCGAAGTTGCGCTGGCTGATCTTGCCGTCCTTGGTGCGGTCGAACAGTGCGCCGTAGGTCTCCAGCTCCCAGACGCGGTCCGGGGCCTCCTTGGCGTGCAGCTCGGCCATGCGCCAGTTGTTGAGGAACTTGCCGCCGCGCATCGTGTCGCCGAAGTGGACGCGCCAGTTGTCGTTCGGGTTGGCGTTGCCCATCGCCGCGGCGCAGCCGCCCTCGGCCATGACCGTGTGGGCCTTGCCGAACAACGACTTCGAGATGATCGCCGTGCGCTTGCCCTGGGCGCGGGCCTCGATGGCCGCGCGCAGCCCGGCCCCGCCTGCGCCGATGACGACGACGTCGTAGTCGTGGACCTCGACCTCACGCGCGTCGACGGCCTGGTTCTGCCCTGGGTGGTTCTGCTGCTGTGCTGAAGTCATCTCGCTCACCCCACGATCCGGGGGTCGCCCCACCAACCGGCGGACACGGCCATGATGTAGAAGTCGGTGATCGCCAAGCTCGCCAGCGTCGCCCAGGCGAGCTGCATGTGCTTGCCGTTGAGGGTCGACACCTGGCCCCAGAGCTTGTAGCGCAACGGGTGCTTGCTGAAGTGGTTGAGCCGGCCGCCGATGATGCTGCGGCACGAATGGCACGAGGCCGTGTACAGCCAGAGCAGCACGACGTTGGCGACCAGGATGATGTTGCCCAGCCCGAGGCCGAACGAGCCGTCCTTGTTGATGAACGCGACGACGGCGTCGTAGGTGTTGATCAACGGGGACTGTCAACTGAGCGGTGTAACTGATGTTGTGCGGGTTTACTTGCGGCC
>NZ_BEGX01000108.1 GCF_002583555.1 Pseudonocardia sp. N23 | reverse complement strand
GGGACTGTAAAACCAACGGTGTAACTCCGATCGAGGAGGAAGCACACGATGGCTGACGCGATGCCCGAGCGGCAGGTCGTGGACCTGGACGAGGTCGTGGGCAACGAACCCGCAGACGGTGATGCTCTGGACGCGGTTGACGAGCAGTTGATCGCGCGGCTCGCCGGGCGGGCCCGGGCCGGTGGGCTGCAGTTGACCGGCGAGGGCGGGCTGCTCGCGCAGCTCACGAAGCGGTTGGTGGAGTCCGCGCTCGAGGGCGAGATCACCGACCACCTCGGCTATGAACGCCACGACGCCGCCGGGCGTGACGGCGGGAACTCCCGCAACGGTCACCGACCCAAGACAGTGCTGACCGAGGTCGGGCCGGTCGAGATCGACGTCCCCCGGGACCGGGACGCCAGCTTCGAACCGAAGATCGTCGCGAAGCGGCAGAAACGGCTCTCCGGGGTCGACGAGATGGTGATCTCCTTGTCGGCGAAGGGTTTGACCACCGGCGAGGTCCAGGCGCATCTGGCCGAGGTCTACGGCGCCGAGGTGTCCCGGCAGACGATCTCCACGATCACCGACAAGGTCGTCGAGGGCATGCACGAGTGGCAGAACCGGCCCCTCGACGCGATCTACCCGGTCATCTTCATCGACGCGATCCACGTCAAGATCCGCGACGGGAAGGTGTCCAACCGACCCATCTACGTCGCGCTCGCGGTGACCTGTGAGGGCCACCGCGACATCCTCGGGCTCTGGGCCGGTGACGGCGGCGAGGGTGCCAAGCACTGGCTGCACGTGCTCACCGAGCTCAAGAACCGCGGTGTCGAGGACGTGTGCATGGTCGTCTGCGACGGCCTCAAAGGCCTGCCCGACGCCATCGAGGCGGTCTGGCCGCGAGCGGTCACCCAGACCTGCGTGGTGCACCTGCTGCGCAACTCCTTCCGCTACGCCGGCCGCCAGCACTACGACGCCATCGCCAAAGCGTTGCGCCCGGTCTACACCGCCCCGACCGAGGCCGCGGCCACCGAACGGTTCGGGGAGTTCGCCGAGGTCTGGGGCGAGCGCTACCCGGCCATCGTGCGGCTCTGGGAGAACGCGTGGGCGGAGTTCGTGCCGTTCCTGGGCTTCGACACCGAGATCCGCAAGGTCGTCTGCTCGACCAACGCGATCGAGAGCGTGAACGCCCGGATCCGCCGGGCGGTCAAGGCCCGCGGGCACTTCCCCAACGAGGCCGCCGCGCTCAAGTGCGTCTACATGGCGATCATGAGCCTCGACCCCACGGGTCAAGGACGGAAGCGCTGGATGATGCGATGGAAACCCGCACTCAACGCCTTCGAGATGACCTTCGACGGCCGACTCGCCGCCGGCCGCAAGTAAACCCGCACAACATCAGTTACACCGCTCAGTTGACAGTCCC
>NZ_BEGX01000107.1 GCF_002583555.1 Pseudonocardia sp. N23 | reverse complement strand
TGCCGTTGCAGTACTAGCCCTGGTGATTCATGAGGACCTGGGGCTGAGCGGATCTCCATGATCGTCTCCGGTTTCCGGATGGGGGCGTGACGGATCGTCCGGCCTGCTGTTCTGCCGGGTGCTCCGCGCTGCTTGTGCCGATAGGGGCGGGTTTCAGCCTGCGGGGACGGGCAGCGTGTGGAGTCGGGCGAAGGCCGCGGCGAGCTGCTCGGCCCAGGGCCAGGTCTGCTGGATCCGGATCCAGGTGCGGCGCTGACCTTGGGT
>NZ_BEGX01000106.1:100821-110633 GCF_002583555.1 Pseudonocardia sp. N23 | reverse complement strand
CCAGGTCGGCCACCGCCCGCTCGATCAGCTCGAACGCACGGCGCCGGTCGGCCGCCGCCGTCGTCCCGGCGCTGCTGCTCGCCACGTCGCTCACTGGGTTCCTGCCTCCTCGTCGGCGCCGCGCCGGTATCCGGCCGTCAACCGCTCCACGTATTTAGCGACGACATCGACCTCGATGTTGACGGTATCCCCCGCGGACCGTATTCCGAGTGTGGTGTCCGCCAAAGTCGTCGGGATGAGCGCGACGGTGAAGGTGTCGTCGCCGGCGGCCGCGACGGTCAGCGACACGCCGTCGACACAGATCGACCCCTTCTCCACCACGTAGCGCGCCAGCTCCCGGGGAAGGCTGAACGTCACCTCGTCGCTGCGCTCTCCGGGGGTGCGGCCCAGCAGGGTCGCGATCCCGTCGACGTGACCCTGCACGATGTGGCCGCCGAGGCGGCCACCCGCGGGCAGCGCGCGTTCCAGGTTGACCTTCGAGCCCGCGACGGCGGCGCCCAGCGACGTTCGCTTGAGCGTCTCGGGGACGAGCTCGAGGCGGAAGCGGTCGTCGGCGGCCTCGTCGTCGACGACGGTGAGACAGCAGCCGTTGACGGAGATCGAGTCACCGTGCGCGGCATCCTCGGACACCCGCGGTCCTCGTACGGTGAGCACGACGACGTCGGCGTCGTGCCGTACGTCGACGATCTCGCCGACCTCCTCGACGATCCCGGTGAACATCTTCCGCCGTCCCTCCTCGTTCAGGATCCGCCGCCGGCATCCGGGGTCCGCCCGGACAGGGCCGCGGTTCGTGGGGGCGTCGCCGTGACGACCGTGCTGTCCGGCACGGCGTCGATCAGCACGTCGCCCCCCACCAGTTCCACATGTGCCACCTGCAACCGCAGGATGTCCTCGATCGTTCCCACACCGGCGTCGCCCAGTGCGGCTGTTCCGGCGCCGAGCAGCGCGGGTGCGACGTGGGCGAGCACCCGGTCGACCCGCCCGGCCGCGAGGAACGCCCCCGCGAGCCGGGGTCCGCCCTCGAGGAGGACGTCGACGACGCCGCGGTCGCGCAGCGCCGCGAGCACCTCGTCGGGGTCGTGGGTGCGCACGTGCAGGACGTCGGGGGCATCGAGGTGCGAGCCCGCGACGACGTCGCGGCGCCCGGCGACGACCCGCAGCGGCTGGTGCGGCAGTGGGCGGCCGGTGTCGTCGCGTGCGGTGAGGGCGGGGTCGTCGGCGATCGCGGTCCCGGTGCCGACGACGACGGCGTCGCTCACGGCACGCAGCGCGTGGACGCGGGCGCGGGCGCCGGGGCCCGTGATCCACCGGCTGGTGCCGTCGGCGGCGGCGCTGCGCCCGTCGAGGGTCGCCGCGAACTTCCACGTGACGTGCGGGCGGCCGGTGCGCTGCGCGTGCAGCCAGGCTCGCAGCGGGCCGGTGACGACCTCGGCGGCGAGCGTCCCGGCGGTGACGGTGACCCCGGCGGTGCGCAGCACGTCGGCCCCGCCGGCGGCCACGGGGTTGGGATCGGCGACGGCGAGGTGCACGGCGGCGATCCCGGCGGCGCGCAGCGCGTCGGTGCACGGCGGGGTGCGGCCGTGGTGCGCGCAGGGTTCGAGGGTGACGACGGCGGTGCCGCCGTGGGCCCGGTCCCCTGCCTCGGCCAGTGCGACGACCTCCGCGTGCGGCCCGCCGGGCGGCGCGGTGGCCCCGGTACCGGCGACGTGGCCGTGGGCGTCGAGGACGACGCAGCCGACGGGCGGATTGGGGCTGGTCGTGCCGTGTACGCGCGAGGAGGCGGCGAGCGCGAGGCGCATCGCGTCGGCAGGAGTGAGCGGGCCGGTCATCGTGGTGTCCGGCCGCGCCGGTGACGGGCGGGTCCGCTCGTGCGGACCGCGCCCGTCACCGGCGTGGGGGTCATGCCGTGGCCCACCGGTGCGGGTTGGACTCGACGACCTGGCCGCGCAGCGCCTGGACCGCGCGCATCGGGTCGTCGGCTCCGTAGACCGCGGAGCCCGCGACGAAGCAGTCGACGCCGGCCTCGGCGGCCTGCTCGATCGTCGCGGCGTTGATGCCGCCGTCGATCTCGACGAGCACCGTGAGGTGCCCGGTGTCGACGAGGCGCCGCGCGGTGCGGACCTTGTCGAGCACCTCGGGGATGAACGACTGGCCGCCGAAGCCCGGCTCGACGCTCATGATCAGCAGCGTGTCGTAGTGCTTCAGGGTGTCGAGGTGGTCCTCGAGCGGGGTGCCCGGCTTGATCGACAGGCCCGCCTTGGCCCCGGCGGCGCGCAGGTTCTTCGCCAGCGCGACCGGGTCGTGGGCCGCCTCGACGTGGACGGTGACGTTGTAGGCACCGGCCTCGGCGTAGGCAGGGGCCCACCGGTCGGGGTCCTCGATCATGAGATGGCAGTCGAGCGGCACGGCGGTCGCCTTGAGCAGGGACTCGACGATCGGCAGGCCGAGGGTCAGGTTCGGCACGAAGTGGGCGTCCATGACGTCGATGTGGAGCCAGTCGGCTCCCTCACCGGGCGCACCGGTGACCACGTCGGCTTCGTCGGCCAGGCGGGCGAAGTCGGCGGACAGCATGCTGGGGGCGATCAAGGGATGCACGCCTCAGAGGCTACTGGGCACCCGTTGCCGGGCGCGCATGTGTGGGCGATGTCCTCCGACGATTCCGTCGACCGTCAGGACCTCACCTGTGCGATCACCGTACAGGGGGATCAGCGCACCCGGCGGAGCAGTGTAATGAACATCGCGTCCGTACCGTGGCGGTGCGGCCACAGCTGCACCGCGGGCCCGTCACCGAGGTCCGGGACGCCCGGCAGCACCTCCCGGGCGTCGAGCCGCTCGACGTCGTCGCGGCGGCGAAGCACCGCCGTCACCACACCCGCGGTCTCCGACAGGTGCGGCGAGCAGGTCACGTAGGCCACGACCCCCCCGGGACGCACGTGCCGCAGCGCGGCGGTGAGCAGCTCGCGCTGCAGCCGGGCGAGCCCCGCGACGTCCTCGGGGTTGCGCCGCCACCGCGCCTCGGGACGGCGGCGCAGCGCACCCAGACCGGTGCAAGGGGCGTCGACGAGGACGCGGTCGAACGTGTCGTCGGGCAGCGGGGCCTCGCGGCCGTCGGCCGTGTGCACAGTGACGGGCAGCCCGTCGACGGCGCGGCGGACCAGGTCGGCGCGGTGCTCGGACTGCTCCACCGCGTCGAGGGTGACGCCGTCGATGGCGGCGAGCCCGCCGAGCAGCACGGCCTTGCCCCCGGGGCCGGCGCACAGGTCGAGCCAGCGGCCGGTGTCCTCGCCGACGAGCCCGGCCCGCGACAGCGCGAGGGCGACGAGCTGGCTGCCCTCGTCCTGCACCACGGCGAGGCCCTCGGCGACCGCGTCGATCTCGCCGATGTCGCCGGAGCCGGGTTCGAGGTGCACCCCGTACGGCGAGTACGGCGCCTCGCTGCCACCGGTGACCAGCGCCAGCTCCTCGGCGGTGATCTCGCCGGGGCGGGCGAGCAGGTGCACGACGGGCCGCGCGTCGTCGGCGGCCAGCGCCACGTCGAGCTCCTCGGTGCTGCCCAGCGCGTCGGCGAACGCCTGCGCGATCCACCGCGGGTGGGCGTGGACGAACGCGCTGTGCCCCAACAGGTCCTCGTCGGCCGGCGGGGCGAGCTTCGCCGTCCACGCCGCCTCGTCGTGCTCGGCGACGCCGCGCAGGATCGCGTTGACGAACCCGGCCGAGCGGGACCCGGCCCGGTCGCGGACGAGGTCGACGATGGTGTCGACGGCCGCGTGCGCGGGGATGCGGGTGCGCAGCAGCTGGTAGGCCCCGATGCGCAGGGCGTCGACCAGCGGCGGCTCGATGCGGTGCAGCGGCCGGTCGGCGCACGCGGCGACGATCGCGTCGAGCAGCCCGAGCGCGCGCAGCGTGCCGTAGCCGAGCTCCGTGGCCAGGGCGGCGTCACGGTCGCGCAGCCGGAACCGGCGCAGGATCGCGGGCAGCGCCAGGTTGGCGTAGGCGTCGCGCTCCCGGACCGCCGTCAGCAGCTCGTGCGCGGCAGCCCTGGCGGGATCGACCGAGATCGGCCGCTCCGGGCCACGACGACCCCGCGGGGGCCCGGCGTTGCGACGCGGGCCGTCGCCCCGCCTGCGATCGCCGGTCGACCGCCGCTGCTCGTTCACGAGAGTTCCTCTCCATCGGCGATGCGCACACCGCGGGCCCAGTCGGGGGCGGGCATCGCCTTCTTGCCGACGGGCCGGACCTCGCCCAGCTCCACCGGCACCGTCGCGGTGCCGACCAGCACCCGCTTCTTCTCGACGTGCAGCGCGCCGGGGGCGAGCGCGATCTCGCCGGTACGGACCGGCCGGACCGGGCCCAGGCCCAGGCGCTGCTCGCGGAACGTCGTCCAGGCGCCCGGTTCGGGCGTCACCGACCGCACGAGGCGGTCGGTCGCCGTGGCGGGCACCGACCAGTCGACCCGCGCGTCGGCGACCGTGACCTTCGGGGCCAGGGAGACCCCGTCGGCGGGCTGGGGCACCGCGGTGACCGTGCCGTCGGCGATCCCGTCGAGGGTGGCGAGGAGCAGCGCCGCGCCGCTCACCGCCAGCCGGCCCAGCAGCACACCCGAGGTGTCGGTGTCGCCCACCGTCTCGGTCACGATCCCGAAGGTCGGGCCGGTGTCGAGACCTTCCTCGAGGCGGAACGTCGTCGCGCCGGTGACGTCGTCGCCGTGGCGGATCGCGGACTGCACCGGCGCGGCGCCACGCCAGGCCGGGAGCAGCGAGAAGTGCAGGTTGACCCAGCCGTGGACGGGGATGTCGAGCGCCGCGCGCGGTACCAGCGCGCCGTAGGCGACGACGGGTGCGCAGTCGGGCGCCAGCTCCGCCAGCGTCGCGAGGAACTCCGGTTCGGACGGCCTGCGCGGGGTGAGCACCCGGACGCCGGCCTCGTCCGCCAGGGCGCCGACGGGCGAGCGGTGCAGCGACCGGCCGCGGCCGGCGGGCGCGTCGGGCCGCGTCAGCACCGCGACGACCTCGTGGTCCGGGGAGTCGAGCAACGCACGCAGCGACGGCACCGCCGGTTCCGGGGTGCCCGCGAAGAGCAGGCGCACCTAGCGCGCCCGGCCGAACATCGGGTGCGGGCTGACCTTCACGACGGGCTCGTTCCCGCCGAACCACTCGGCCGCCCGGATCTCGGCCATCGCGAGCTTGCGGGTCTCGGCGTCGAGCCGGTCGACGAACAGCACCCCGTCGAGGTGGTCGGTCTCGTGCTGGATGCAGCGGGCCAGCAGCTCGGAGCCCTCGATCGTCAGCGGCTCGCCGTGCATGTCCCAGCCCCGGGCGACGACGTGCAGGTGCCGGCGGCAGTCCCAGCTCAGTCCGGGGATCGACAGGCAGCCCTCGGGCCCGAGCCGGTCCTCGTCGCCGACCACGTCGAACGTCGGGTTGACCAGGTGCCCGGAGAACTCGTCGCAGTCGTAGGTGAACACCCGCAGGCCGACGCCGATCTGCGGCGCGGCGAGGCCGGCACCGCCCTCGTCGTGCATGGTGTCGGTGAGGTCGGCGACGAGCCTGCGCAGCTCCGCGTCGAAGGTCGTGACCTCGACGGCGGGCGTGCGCAGCACGGGGTCACCGAAGAGCCGGACGGGCTGGACGGACACGGAGCTCCCTGCAGAGTGGAACGGACCGGTCGATTCTGCCACGCAGCGTTCCCGGGCCCCGCCCCGCGGCGCCCGGCCGATCTGCCGCAGCGGCGCTCAGTCGATCTGCAGCGGATCCATCCTGACCCGCACGGGATCGGCCGCCTTCCGCGCGCTGCGGGTGGCCTGCGCCGCCGCCAGGGCCGCGGCGAGGGCCCGGCCCTGTGCGCGCGGGACGCGCAGCAGCGCCCGCTCCCGTGGCCCCTCCCCCGGCGTCGAGCTCTCGATCTCCACCGGGCCCAGGACCTCGGCCCCGCCGCGTTCGGCCGCCTCGGCGACCTCCGCGACGGCCGCCGCCGGCCCCTCCACCGACGCCATCCGCACCGCCGGCGGGAACCCGACCTCGGCGCGCGCCGCCAGCTCCGCCGCCGCGTGCCCGGCGGGGTCCCAGCGGACGAGGGCCTGGACCACCGGCACGCCGGCCTCCTCGACCACGACCACCCGGCCACCGTCGCCGTGCGGGACGACGAGCGCCGCCGCCGCCAGCCAGCGCCGCAACGTCTCCTCGGCGACCCGCAGGTCCGGACGTGACAGCAACGCCCAGCCGTCGAGCAGCAGCGCCGCGCCGTACCCGCCCTCGGCCGGCGGCTCCGCACCCGGGGTCGCGACGACGATCCCCGGCCCCCCACCCACGCCGGCGAGGACGTCGACACCGCCGCCGGACTGGCGCACCCCCACACCCGGGAACGCCCGGCCCAGCTCCTCCGCCGTGCGCCGCGACCCCGTCACCGACGCCCGCAGCGCCCGCCCGCCGCAGCCCCCGCAGCGGTAGGACGACTCGACGCGGCCGCACCAGCGGCAGTGCGGCAGCCCCGGCGCGCCGTCGGTACCGGTCCCGGAGGGCAGCGCCAGCGGGCCGGCGCAGTGCCGGCACCGCGCGCTCTCCCGGCAGCGGCTGCACGACAGCCACGGCACGTATCCCGCCCGCGGGACCTGCACCAGCACCGGGCGGCCTGCCGTCAGCGCGGCGCGGGCCGCCTCGAACGCGACCGCCGGGATGCGTGCGACGCGGGCGTCCGGGTCGCGCGCCATCGCTCCCGCCGAGTCCTCCAGCGCCGTGACCCGCGGCATCGTGGCCCGCAGCGTCGCACGGTCGGCGACGATCTCGTTCGCCCACCCCGACTCGACGAGCAGCTGCGCCTCCGCCGTCCGCGCGTACCCGGCGACGAGCAGCGCCGCCCCCACGGCGTGCGCCCGCAGCACCAGCACGTCACGGACCTGTGGATACGGTGCCCGCGGCTCGGAGTGGGAGTCGTCGCCGTCGTCCCACACCGCGACGAGGCCGAGGTTCGACAAGGGCGCGAACGCCGCCGCCCGGGTCCCGACGACGACCCGCACCTCCCCGCGCAGCACCCGCAGCCAGCGCCGGTAACGCTCGGCGGGACCGAGATCGGCGGTGAGCGCGACGACCGCGTCCTCCCCGACCCGCGCACCGCAGGCGGCGTGCAGGACCTCGACGTCGCGCTGGTCGGGGACCACCAGCAGGGCGCCGCGCCCGGTCTCGGCGGTCGCCGCCGCGGCCTCGGCCAGCCGCGCCGCCCACTGCTCCCCCGGCAGCACCTGCCAGACCGCGTGTGCCGCCCGGCCGGAGCCGAGGGCGGCGAGGAACGCGGACCCGCGCGGGTAGCGCGACCAGCCGCCGACGGCGCCGGGCGGGCCCACCGGTCGACTGCCGGCTGCCGCCTGCAGCGCCGGGAGCGGCACGACCGCGGCACTCGCGCTGCCCGCACACTCGTCGGCCCGGCTCTCCGGACCGGTCGTCGTCGCGAGGTCCGATGTCGACGTCGCCGCGGCGGTTCCCGGTCCGTCGCCCCCGGCGTCCTCCGATCCGGCCTCTCCGCCGCGGTCCTCGTCGGTGGCCGCCGGGGCGACCGCGCGGCGGCCCTCGGCCCGGGCGTGCCGCGGCGGGACCGCGAGCCGGACGACGTCGGCGAAGACCCCCGCGTAGCGGTCCGCGACCGCCCGGCACAGCGCCGCGACCTCGCTCGTGAGCACGGGCTCCGGCGACACGACCTTCTCCACCCACGCGAGCCGCCCGCCGTGCCCGGACTCCTCGGTGCGCTCCAGCAGGAAGCCGTCGACGAGCCGTCCCGCGAACCGGACCCGCAGCCGCACCCCGGGGACCGCCACGTCGTCGAGATGTGTGGGGACCCGGTAGTCGAAGGGCCGGTCGAGGTGGGCCAACGGCACGTCGACCGCAACCCTGGCGACCGGCGCGACCGCGGCGGGCTCCCACTCGCCGCGCGCGGCGGCGCGCCGCCGGGTCCCGGCCGCGGCGGCACGGGAGGCGGCGGCACGGGAGGCGGCGGTCGGGGTCCGCACGGGTCCGGCCACGCGATCACCCTGGCATCCGCCCCCGACGGTTCCGGCCCTGCCCCCGGCCGTGTCCGTGGGCCCGATCCCCACCGCGCGGGGGAAAGAGGGTGTGACCTGGCCCCGGCGTCCGACGCGCAGCGGCCCGGCTTGCGACACTGGAGGCATGGACCCCGCCACCTCCCCCGTCCCCGGCGCCACCGACCTGCTCGTGGTCGGTGCCGGGCCCGCGGGATCCGCCGCCGCGGCGTGGGCCGCCCGGCACGGCATCGACGTCGTCCTCGCCGACGCAGCGGTCTTCCCGCGCGACAAGGCCTGCGGCGACGGGCTCACCCCGAGGGCGGTCGCGGAGCTCGACCGGCTCGGGCTCGGGCCGTGGCTGCGCGAGCACGGGTCCAACCGTGGGCTGCGCGCCGCCGGGTTCGGCCAGGTCCTCGAGCTGCCGTGGCCGGGTAGGTCGTTGCCCGCCAACGGGTCCGCGGTGCCGCGCCTGGAGCTCGACGACCGCATCCGCCGGGTGGCGCTCGAGTCCGGCGCGGTCCCGATGGAGGGGGCGAAGGCCGTCGACGTCGAGTGGGACGGCGAGCGGATCAGCGGCGTCGTGTTCACCCTGGCCGACGGCTCGTCGACGACGGTGCGCTGCGAGCGGGTCGTCATCGCCGACGGGCACCGCTCCAGCCTCGGCCGGATCCTGGGGCGGGAATGGCACAAGGACACGGCCTACGGCGTCGCCGCCCGCGCGTACATCACGTCGGGCCGCAGCGACGACCCCTGGATCTCCTCGCACCTGGAGTTGCGCGGCACCGAGAACGAGGTGCTCGCGGGCTACGGCTGGGTGTTCCCGCTGCACAACGGCGAGGTCAACATCGGCGTCGGCACCCTCGCCACCGACCGGCGCCCGGCCAACATCCAGCTGCGTGCCCTCATCGACCTCTACACAGCCGCCCGCCGCGACGACTGGCAGCTGGAGGGCGAGCTGCGGATGCGGTCGTCGGCGCTGCTCCCGATGGGCGGCGCGGTGTCGGGGGTCGCCGGCCCGAACTGGGGCCTGATCGGCGACGCCGCCGGCTGCATCAACCCGCTCAACGGCGAGGGCATCGACTACGGCCTCGAGACGGGCCGGGTCATCGCCGAGCTCATGACCGGCGAGAAGGACCTCGCCCGCGCGTGGCCCGCACTGCTGCGCGAGCACTACGGCCAGGCGTTCTCCATCGCGCGCCGCCTCGCCGGGCTGTTGACGATCCCGCGGCTGCTGCCGCTGGCCGGTCCCGTCGGGATGCGGTCACGGGCGCTGATGACGGTCGCGCTACGCGTGATGGGCAACCTCGTCACCGAGGAGGACCGCGACCTCACCGCCCGCGCGTGGCGGGCCGCGGGACGGCTGTCGAGCCGGTTCGACGACCGGCCTCCGTTCCCCGCGGCCGACCTGCGCCGCGGCGTCACGGAGTCCGGTGCCTGACCGGACTCAGGTCGAGGGCTGCGGGACCGTGCAGTCGATCTTCGGGTTGACACCGACGTAGTTGAGCGGCCCGACGACGACGGTCAGCAGCGTGGTGCCGACGCCCGTGCAGGAGGCGTCCGCGCCGCCGAAGTAGCCGCGCTGGTAGGCGGCGAACGCGCCGACGATCAGCCAGAGCACGACGATCACTGCCAGGATGCGCACTGCAGCCTCCGGGGGGTCGTTCGCCCAGACGGACACATCGGACGGTTACGCAGAGGGTAACGGCGCACCCCGGCCCCGGCAGGACGTGAGACACGGTTCTGCGCCGGGTCCGGTACCGGAGCCCGCCGACCCCGGCGTGGGGCCGGTCCCGTCCATGATCGA
>NZ_BEGX01000106.1:99946-100736 GCF_002583555.1 Pseudonocardia sp. N23 | reverse complement strand
CCTGGTCGTGGCGGGCGTAGAACTCACGCCACTCCCGGTCGTCGAGCTCGCGGCCCTGGTCCCTGATCGCGCGCAGCTCGGTGAAGAAGTTCTCCCGCGCGATGCCGGGCGCGAACAGGATCAGGAACGCGGTCTCGACGTCGGCGTCGTTGCGGAACGCGTGCACCCCGGTCTCCCCGACGTGCACGTAGTCGCCTGGCCGGTACGGCGCCCAGTGCTCGCCGTCGAAGATCGTCAGCTCACCGGAGAGCACGTAGAACGACTCGGAGAACGTCGCGTGCACGTGCGGACCGGGGCCCGGGCTCGACGGCGCCATCCGGTACTCGAACAGGCCGAACCGGCCCGCCGTCATCGACCCCGGCGCGATGAACCGCACCGAGGGGTACCCGCCCAGGTCGGGCGGGTCGTCGCCGCGGCGGACCGCGACCCGGCCCGCCCGGTCGGCGAAGCTCACGCCCCGGCGGCCGACTTCAACGCGTCGGCGCGCGACGTCGACTCCCACGGCAGATCGACGTCGGTACGGCCGAAGTGGCCGTACGCGGCGGTCTGCGCGTAGATGGGGCGCAGCAGGTCGAGGTCGCGGACGATCGCGGCCGGGCGCAGGTCGAAGACCTCGTCGATGGCGGCCTGGATGCGGGCCGGGTCGACGTGCTCGGTGCCGAAGGTCTCCACGAACAGGCCCACGGGTGCGGCCTTGCCGATGGCGTAGGCGACCTGGACCTCGATCCGGTCGGCCAGGCCCGCGGCGACGACGTTCTTCGCCACCCAGCGCATCGCGTAGGCGGCCGAC
>NZ_BEGX01000106.1:0-99885 GCF_002583555.1 Pseudonocardia sp. N23 | reverse complement strand
GGCGAACCCGCCGTAGGTGTCGACGATGATCTTGCGGCCGGTGAGGCCCGCGTCACCCATCGGGCCACCGACGACGAACCGGCCGGTCGGGTTGACCAGCAGCCGGGCACCGTCGGCGTCGATGCCGGCACGCTCGAGCTCCGGCTCGACGACGTGCTGGCGGATGTCGGGGGCCAGGAGCGCGTCGAGGTCGACGTCGGCGGCGTGCTGGCTGGACACGACGACCGTGTCGACGCGGACCGCGCGGTCGCCGTCGTACTCGATGGTGACCTGGGTCTTGCCGTCGGGCCGCAGGTACGGCAGCAGCCCGCTCTTGCGGACCTCCGTCAGCCGGCGGGCGAGCCGGTGAGCGAGCGCGATCGGCAGCGGCAGCAGCTCCGGGGTGTCGGTGTTGGCGTAGCCGAACATCAGGCCCTGGTCGCCGGCGCCCTGGCGGGCGATCTCGTCCTCGCTGGACTCGACACGCGACTCGTAGGCGGTGTCGACGCCCTGGGCGATGTCGGCCGACTGCGCGCCGATCGCGATGTTGACGCCGCAGGAGTTGCCGTCGAAGCCCTTGGCCGACGAGTCGTAGCCGATCTCCAGGATCTTCTCCCGGACCAGCGTCGGGATGTCGGCGTAGGCACTCGTGGTGACCTCGCCCGCGACGTGCACCTGACCGGTGGTCACCATCGTCTCGACGGCGACGCGGCTGCGGGGGTCCTGCGCGAGGAGCGAGTCGAGGACGGTGTCGCTGATCGCGTCGCACATCTTGTCGGGATGACCCTCGGTCACCGATTCGCTGGTGAACAGCCGGCGGGCCGGGTTCGTCACGCGTGTCTCCGTCCAGAGTCGTCCTGTGGTCCCGCCCGAGCCTAGTCGACGTCACCGACCCTGCTCACGGGCCTGACCTGCGACGACCGATGCCGTTCGCCACGTCACCGAGCGTAATCGGTTTGCCCGACGCGCCGGTGATCGTTCACCGCTTCCGGTGATGTCGGGGCAGATGGCGAATCGGTGACGAGCCGACTCGTTGGGCCTGGTGAGCGCATCCACCCAACGGAGGTACCCCCCAGATGAACGCGTTGTTGCAACGGCGAGGCCGCGCGGCCGCAGTCGTCGGTGGCCTGATCGCTGCCGGCGCGACCACCGTCCTGGTCATGGTCGGAACGGCGTCCGCAGCCGAACAGGGGCGTTGCACCGACAACGTCAACGTCCGCTCGCAGCCGAGCGCGACGGCCTCGGTCGTGACGGTCTGCAAGCGTGGCACGGACGTCACCATCGGTGAGCGCCGAAACGGCTACGTGCAGCTCACCAACCTCAACGGCTGGGCGTCGGAGCAGTACGTCTCCGCCAACCCGGGCCGTGGCGGGTCGGCGACGACCACCAAGGCCACCACGACCACCGCCCCGACGACGAGCGGTGCGGCGCGCGGCGAGCAGGTCCGCCCGACCACGCCGGCGGCGACCACGACGAAGTCGTCGCAACTGCGCAGCACCGGGTCGGCCGCGCCGACCACGACGGCGCCGCGTACCACCACCTCCTCCCAGGACACCGCCGCCGCGCGCGACGCCGGTGCGTCCGGCGGCGACCAGGGCGGCAGCGACGAGTCGACCGGGAGCACCCCGACGCGTTCGGGTCTCCTCGGCTGACACGCCCCGACCGGCCGAGAGCCGGGAGCTCCACGAGAACGGCCCCACCCCGGGCGGACCGGGAGTGGGGCCGTTCTCGTCGCGCCGGGAGACCGGGCGAGGTGCTCAGACCTCGGCGAGCAGCCTTACGGCGCCGATCTCGGCGCGGGCCGACCACCCGCTCACGGCTCAGATCTCGGCGAGCGGCCGTACCGCGCCGATCTCGGCGCGGGCCGACCGCCCGCTCACGACAGGCGCGGGGTGACGGCGTCCCACACCCGGGAGGCGAGCAGCGCCTTCGACCCGTCGGGAAGCTCCGTCTCCGCACCGTCGGCGGCCAGCAGCCAGCCTGCGTTGTCGGCCACCTCGAAGGCCTTGCCGTCGCCGACGGCATTGACGACCAGCAGGTCACATCCCTTGCGCCGCAGCTTGATCCGGCCGTGGTGCAGCGCGTCGCCGGACTCGTCACCGGTCTCGGCGGCGAACCCGACGACGACCTGACCGGGCCGCCGCGCCGTGACGAGCTCGGCGAGGATGTCGGCGTTGGTCGCCAGGACGAGCGGGTCGGGCGAGGCGCCAGGCGTCTTCTTGATCTTCGTGGTGACGAGGGTGGCGGGCCGGAAGTCGGCGACCGCGGCCGACATCACCAGCACGTCGGCGTCGGCGGCGGCCTCGTGCATCGCGACGCGCATCTGCTCCGCGGTGCCGACCCGCACGACCTCGACCGACGCCGGGTCCCCGAGGTCGGCGGTGGCGCCGGCGACGAGCGTCACCGCGGCGCCGCGCTGAGCGGCCACGCGCGCCAGTGCGTAGCCCTGTCGGCCCGAGGAACGGTTGCCGAGGAACCGGACGGGATCGAGCGGCTCCCGGGTGCCGCCCGCGGACACGACGACGCGCCGGCCCTCGAGATCGCGCGGCAGGGCGTCGCCGCGTTCGAGCAGCAACCGGGCGAGCTCGGCGATCTCGGCGGGGTCGGGCAGCCGGCCGGGGCCGGTGTCCTTGCCGGTGAGCCTGCCCGACGCGGGCTCCAGCACCACCACACCCCGGGACCGCAGGAGCGCGACGTTGTCCTGGGTGGCGGGGTGCTGCCACATCTCTGTGTGCATCGCCGGGGCGAACAGCACCGGGCAGCGCGCGGTGAGCAGCGCGGCGGTGAGCAGGTCGTCGGCGCGACCGTGCGCGGCCCGCGCGAGCAGGTCGGCGGTGGCGGGGGCGACCACGACCAGATCGGCCTCCTGGCCGAGCCGGACGTGCGCCACCGACGGAACGTCCTGGAAGACGCCGGTGTGGACCGGCCGGCCCGACAAGGCCTCGAACGTCGCGGCGCCGACGAACTCCAGCGCCGCGGCCGTGGGCAGCACCCGCACCGAGTGACCGGACTCGGTGAACCGGCGCAGCAGCTCCGCGCTCTTGTAGGCCGCGATGCCGCCGGCCACACCCAGCAGGACGCGGGGCGCGGTCACCTCGGGACTACTCGCCCTCGGTGTGCTCGAGCAGGCCGCTCTGGATCTCGCGCATGGCGATCGACAGCGGCTTCTCACGCGGGCCCGGCTCGACGAGCGGACCGACGTACTCGAGCAGGCCTTCGCCCAGCTGGGAGTAGTAGTCGTTGATCTGGCGGGCCCGCTTGGCGGCGTAGATCACCAGCGCGTACTTCGACGACACCTGACCGAGCAGGTCGTCGATGGGCGGGTTGGTGATGCCCTCGGGCGTGGAACCGGCGACTGCACCGGTCAGAGGCATGCTCACTTAAAGGACTCCTGTGGGGAGAGATCGTCGTCAGGACCCCTGCGCCTGCTCTCCGGCGGCGTGGGGCCGATCGCCAATCCTACCAACCTGTCGACCACTGCCCGCAGGTCGTCGTTGACGACGACGACGTCGAACTCGTCGCGGGCGGCCAGCTCCTCGCGCGCGGTCTGCAACCGGCGCTCGAACTGGGCCGCCGACTCGGTCCCGCGGCCCTTGAGACGTCGCGCCAGCTCCTCGAAGGAGGGGGCGTCGACGAACACCGTCACGGCGTCCGGGATCGCCGCCTTGACGGCGCGGGCGCCCTGCAGGTCGACCTCGACGAGCACCGGCCGCCCTGCGGCCCGGGCCTGCTCGACCGGCGCCGCGGGGGTGCCGGAGCGTTGCAGGCCGCCGTGGATCTCGGCCCACTCCAGCAGTTCACCGCGGGCGATCAGGTCGTCGAACCCGGCCGACGACACGAACAGGTAGTCGCGGCCGTCGACCTCACCGGTGCGCGGGGCGCGTGTCGTCGCCGACACGCTGAAGTGGAGCTCCGGCAGCTGCTCGCGCAGCCCGGCGACGACGCTGCTCTTCCCGACGCCCGAGGGGCCGGCCAACACGATCAGCCGGCCTCTCGGCGCGTCGGGCGAGCGGCCGTCGCACAAGGGCTCGTCCACGGCGGTTCCAGCAGGGTCGGGGGCGCGGTTCACGCCTCGTCCTCGCTCCGTTCCGGACGCCGCTCGCGACGCCCACCCGGCCCGGCCACCGTCACGGCCGGGCTGGGACCGATCGACCACGTGCCCGGGGGCCCGGGATGCGACCGGCCCGATCCGTCAGCCCTCGAACTCGGTGAGCAGCGCCTTGCGCTGCCGGTCGCCCAGGCCACGCAGGCGACGGCTCGTCGCGATCTCCAGGCGCTCCATGATCTGCGCCGCACGGACCTTGCCGACACCCGGCATCGCCTCGAGCAGTGCCGAGACCCTCATCTTGCCGAGAACATCGTCGGTGTCGGACTGGGTCAGCACCTCCTTGAGGGTCGTACCGCCTCGCTTGAGCCGGTCCTTCAGCTCTGCCCGGGCCCGGCGCGCGGCGGCCGCCTTCTCCAACGCTGCGGCGCGCTGTTCCTCGGTCAGCTGGGGAAGGGCCACGATCTCCTCCGTCTTTCGTCGTGCACATCGCTCTGGTGGGACCGCCGCCGGGACCTGCTCGGAACCTGCGTCGGCGCTCTCTGCGGGGTGACCCGAAGAGACTCGGACGAACGTACTCACGACCCTTACGAGGCCGTGAACGGGGGGTCGCACCAGGCGCTTTACCGTCGACGACCCCCCAAAGGGTGATACCACGAACGGGGCCGAACGGCGGCGATCGACCCGGCCGTTCGGCGATACGTCACAACCGCGCGGCTCAGCCGGCGCACGCGAGGACACCCGCCACGCCGTCCGGCGCACGGCAACGGCATGCCGCGTCCGCACACGCCGGTACGCCGACCACCGACGGGCGGTCGGACGGACCGGTGGGCCACCGCGCAGCGACGTGTTCTTCCCGACAACATCCGTCGTTGGGCTCCTGGACGCGTATCAGCCCACGTGCAGTGCGCGCAGCGCGGCCGGCGTCAGGTCCTCCTTGCGGATGTACGCCGCGGCGCCGCAGTCGGCGGCGTCGGCGGGCAGGTCGTCGACGGTGTAGGTCGACAGCAGCACGACGGTCGTCCCCGGGGCCCGGGCCAGCAGCCGCCTCGTCGCCTCGATCCCGTTGATACCGGGCAGGTTGATGTCCATCAGCACGACAGCGGGCCGGAGGCGCTCGGCCTCGTCGAGTGCGTCCTCCCCGCTGCCCGCCTCCGCCGCGACCCGCCAGCCACCGACGAGACCCACGACCGTGCGGGCCACCCGCCGGAACGGTCGCTGATCGTCGACGATCAGTACGTCCACCAAACCGGCCCTCCTCCTTCGCCACTGGTCCCCAGGATCGACCAGGGGTGACCGGCGGGCGAGGGTGCTAGTACCACTCGGCTCCCGCACGCCATGGCGCTCAGGCCGTTGCCGACCCGTGGCCCGGGTGTCAGCTCGCCGCGCGGGCGGCCTCCAGCTCGTCTCGCAACACCTCGGCCGCGCCGCGCAGCGCCACCGGGTCCGGACCGGCACGCAGCACCGACCGCGACGCCGTGGGCACGACGATCCCCGCCAGCCCGGCGAACCGGGCCGCGACGTCGGCCGGGCTCGCGCCCTGCGCTCCGAGGCCCGGCGCCAGCACCGCGCCGCCGAGCGCGGACAGGTCGAGGCCGTGCTCGTGGGTCGCGCCGATCACGACGCCCACGTCGCCGAGCGGCGTGACGTCCGCGTTGGCCGCGGCCGCCCCGTCGACGATCCCCTGGGCGACGCTGCGGCCCGACCAGTCGGCCAGCTGCACCGGCCCGCCCTCCGGGTTCGACGTCCTGGCCAGCACGAACACGCCGCGCCCCGCCTCCTCCGCGGCCCGCAGCGCAGGCGCCAGCGAGCCGAAACCGAGGTAGGGCGAGAGCGTGACGGCGTCGGCACCCAGCGGCGCGCCGACGCCCAGGTAGGCGTCGGCGTAGCCGTCCATTGTCGAGCCGATGTCGCCGCGTTTGACGTCGAGCAGGCTCAGGGTGGGTGTCTGCGCCAGCCCGGCGAGCAGCCGCTCCAGCACCGCCACCCCGGCCGAGCCGTGCCGTTCGAAGAACGCGGACTGCGGCTTGACCAGGCCGACGTGCCCCCCGAGGCCGTCGAGGCAGACGTCGCAGAACCGGGCGAGCCCGTCGGGGTCGTCGGTGAGGCCCCACTCCGCGAGCAGCGAGGGGTGCGGGTCGATGCCGACACAGAGCGTGCCGAACGCGTCGGCCGTCCGCGCGAGCCGCGCGCCGAAACGGTCGCTCATCGGCCCGCCCTCGCCAGCGCCGCGTGGGCGTCCTGCAGCGACCGGACCCCGATGCTGCCCGCGATCATGGCCTCGATCCCCTGCACCGCTGCCGCCGCGCCCTGCACCGTGGTGATGCACGGCACGCCCTTCGTGACCGCCGCCGCCCGGATCTCGTAGCCGTCGACGCGGGGACCGGCGTTGCCGTACGGGGTGTTGACGATCACATCGACGTCCCCGGCGAGGATGCGGTCGACGATGGTGTCGCCCTCCTTGCGGTCGCCCCACTTGCGGACCTCGGTCACGTCGATCCCGTGCCGGCGCAGGATCTCCGCGGTGCCGTCGGTGGCGAGGACCTCGAAGCCGAGGTCGGCCAGCCGGCGCACCGGGAACACCATGGCGCGCTTGTCCCGGTCGGCGACCGACACGAACACCCGTCCCGACGTCGGCAGGGGGCCGTAGGCCGCGGCCTGCGCCTTGGCGAACGCCGGACCGAAGGACGCGTCGATGCCCATGACCTCGCCCGTCGACTTCATCTCCGGGCCGAGCAACGGGTCGACGCCCTGGCCGGACGGCGTGCGGAACCGGTTGAACGGCAGCACCGCCTCCTTGACCGCGACGGGCACCGACGCCGGCGTCGTCGCACCCTCGGAGACCTTCGGCAGCATCCCCTCGGCACGCAGCTCGGCGACGGTGGCGCCCATCATGATCCGGGCCGCCGCCTTCGCCAGCGGCACCGCCGTCGCCTTCGAGACGAACGGCACGGTCCGCGACGCGCGCGGGTTGGCCTCGAGCACGTAGAGCGTGTCGCCGTGCAGCGCGTACTGCACGTTGAGCAGCCCGCGCACCCCGACCCCGCGGGCGATGGCCTCGGTGGACCGGCGCACGTCCTCCAGGACACTGCGCCCCAACGTGATCGGCGGCAACGTGCACGACGAGTCGCCGGAGTGGACCCCCGCCTCCTCGATGTGCTCCATGACCCCGCCGAGGTAGAGCTCGGTGCCGTCGAACAGGGCGTCGACGTCGATCTCGATGGCGTCGTCGAGGAACCGGTCCACCAGCACCGGACGTTCCGGGCTGATCTCCGTGGCCCGGGCGATGTACCCGGCGAGGGTCTCCTCGTCGTAGACGATCTCCATGCCGCGCCCGCCCAGCACGTACGACGGGCGCACCAGCACCGGGTAGCCGATCCGGTTCGCGATGTCGCGGGCCTGCTCGAACGACGTCGCCATCCCGAACGCGGGGGCGGGCAGCCCGGCGCGGCGCAGCACCTCGCCGAACTCGCCACGGTCCTCGGCGAGGTCGATCGCCGCGGCCGAGGTGCCGACGACCGGCACCCCCGCCGCGGTGAGCCGCTGCGCCAGACCCAGCGGCGTCTGCCCGCCGAGCTGCACGATCACGCCCGCGACGGTCCCGGACGCCTGCTCGGCGTGCACGACCTCCAGGACGTCCTCGAACGTCAGCGGCTCGAAGTAGAGCCGGTCCGCCGTGTCGTAGTCGGTGGAGACGGTCTCGGGGTTGCAGTTGACCATGACGGTCTCGAACCCGGCCTCGCGCAACGCCATCACCGCGTGCACGCAGGAGTAGTCGAACTCGATGCCCTGCCCGATGCGGTTGGGCCCGGAGCCGAGGATGAGCACCTTCGGCCTCTCGGTCTGGGCCGTCACCTCGGACTCGGCCGACGGGTCGGTCTCGTAGGCGCTGTAGTGGTACGGGGTGCGGGCCGCGAACTCGGCGGCGCACGTGTCCACGGTCTTGTAGACGGGCCGGATGCCGAGGCGGTGGCGCAGCGACCGGACCCCGTCCTCACCCGCGAACTCCGGGCGCACCGACGCGATCTGCCGGTCCGAGAGCCCGGACCGCTTCGCGCGGCGCAACAACACCTCGTCGAGAACCGGGGCGTCGGCGATCTCGGTGCGCAGCTCCCCCAGTGCGGCGATCTGGTCGACGAACCACGGGTCGATGCCCGAGCGCTCGGCCACGTCCTCGACCGTGGCGCCGTGGCGCAGCGCCCGCTCGACGGCGTAGATGCGCCCGTCGGTGGGCCGGGCGACGTCGGGCTCACCGTCCGGGTCGGGCCGGGTCCAGAACCCGGCGTCGGCGGTCTCCATGGAGCGCAACGCCTTGCCCAGCGCCTCGGGGAAGGACCGGCCGATCGACATGGCCTCGCCGACGCTCTTCATCGTCGTCGTCAGGGTCGTGTCGGACCCGGGGAACTTCTCGAACGCGAAACGCGGCACCTTCACCACGACGTAGTCCAGCGCCGGCTCGAAGGCCGCCGGGGTCTCGCCGGTGATGTCGTTGCGGATCTCGTCGAGGGTGTAGCCGATGGCCAGCTTCGCGGCGATCTTCGCGATCGGGAAGCCGGTGGCCTTCGACGCCAGCGCCGACGACCGCGACACCCGCGGGTTCATCTCGATGACGACGAGCCGCCCGGTGGCGGGGTCGACCGCGAACTGGATGTTGCAGCCGCCGGTGTCGACCCCGACCGCGCGGAGCACAGCGATGCCGACGTCGCGCATGTCCTGGTACTCGCGGTCGGTCAGTGTCATCGCCGGGGCGACCGTGATCGAGTCGCCGGTGTGCACGCCCATCGGGTCGATGTTCTCGATGGAGCAGACGACCACGACGTTGTCGGCGTGGTCGCGCATCAGCTCGAGCTCGTACTCCTTCCAGCCGAGCACGGACTCCTCGATCAGCACCTCGGTGACCGGGGAGGCGGCGAGCCCGCCGCCGGCGAGGCGCTCGAGGTCGGCGGCGTCGTAGGCCATGCCGGACCCGAGGCCACCCATCGTGAACGACGGCCGGATGACGACGGGCAGCCCCAGCTCGGCGACCGCCGCACGGACCTCGTCCATCGAGTGGCAGACCGCGCTGCGCGGCACGTCGCCGCCGACGGCCTGGACGATCTCCTTGAACTTGAGCCGGTCCTCGCCGCGCTGGATGGCCTCGACGTCGGCACCGATCAGCTCGACGCCGTAGCGCTCCAGGACCCCGTTCTCGTGCAGCGCGATCGCGGTGTTGAGCGCGGTCTGCCCGCCCAGGGTCGCGAGGATCGCGTCGGGACGCTCGGCCGCGATCACGAGCTCCACGAACTCCGGGGTGATCGGCTCGATGTAGGTGGCGTCGGCGAACTCCGGGTCGGTCATGATCGTCGCCGGGTTGGAGTTGACCAGGGAGACCCGCAGGCCCTCGGCGCGCAGGACGCGGCAGGCCTGGGTGCCGGAGTAGTCGAACTCGCAGGCCTGGCCGATGACGATCGGGCCGGACCCGATGACCATCACGTGCTGGATGTCCTCACGGCGTGGCATCAGGCCTCCTCCCCGTCGTGGCGCTCGATGAGCCGGTGGCGGCCACCGGAGTCGTGGAACAGGTCGTCGTCGGGAGCGGGGTCGGCCGGGTCGTCGTCGGCGCCGGGGACCACACGCGGCAGGGCGACGGTCTCGTCGACCCCCTGGCCGTCGCGCTGCTGCGCGCCGGGGTCGTCGGCGGGCACGACCGTCTGCGGCAGCAGCATCGTCGGCTCGCCGTGGACGGTGATGTCGACCCGCTCGGCAGGCGCGGCGGGCTCGGCGGGCTCCGCCACCGCGTCCTCGTCGTCGGCCGCACACCGGGTGCTGTCCTCCGCAGCGACGTCCTCCGCAGCGGCATCCTCCGCAGCGACGCCCTCCACAGCGACGCCCTCCGCAGCGACAAGCTCCGCAGCGACAAGCTCCGCGGCGGCATCCTCCACAGCGACGCCCTCCACAGCGACGCCCGTCACGGGGGCGTCGTCCACAGGGGCGTCCCCGACGGGCACGGCGGCAGGCTCCTCGTCGCGCCGGTGCGGCAGCGGCGAGAGGGCCGCGCCACGCGCGGGCCGGTCGGCCATCAGCGTGACGAAGCGGTCGAACAGGTCCGCCGCGTCGTGCGGGCCCGCCGCCGCCTCCGGGTGGTACTGCACGCTGAACGCCGGGAAGCCCTCGCCCGCAAGGCCTTCGACGCAGCCGTCGTTCGGGCAGGTGTGGGTGATCCGGGCCGGGCCGTAGGGGGTGACGAACCGCTCCCCCGCCTCGCCCTCGACCGCGAACCCGTGGTTCTGCGAGGTGATCGCCACCCGGCCGGTGGCGTGCTCGACGACCGGGACGTTGATGCCGCGGTGGCCGTAGCGCATCTTGTACGTCCCGCGGCCCAGCGCCCGGGCGAGGATCTGGTTGCCGAAACAGATGCCGAACGTCGGGATGCCGCGTTCGAGCACCGCCCGGGTGAGCGCGACCGGCGCATCGGCCGTCGCCGGGTCGCCCGGCCCGTTGGACAGGAAGAACCCGTCGACGCCCAGGTCGACGATCTGCTCGATCGACGTCGCCGCGGGCAGCACGTGCACCTCGATGCCGCGGGCGGCCAGCATCCGCGGCGTGTTCGCCTTGATGCCGACGTCGAGCGCCGCGACCCGGAACCGGGCCCCGCCCTCGGCCGTGCCGCCGGCGGGCACGACGTACGGCTCGTGGGTGCTGACGGCGCCGTAGAGGTCGGCGCCCTCCATCGTCGGGCTCGCGAGCACCCGCTCGACGAGCTCGGCGTCGGGTGCCAGCGCGTCACCGGAGAAGACACCGGCGCGCATGGCCCCGCGCTCGCGCAGGTGCCGCACGACGGCCCGGGTGTCGACCCCGGCGACGCCGACGACGCCCTGCTCGACGAGGACGTCACCCAGCGCACGCTGCGACCGCCAGTTCGACGGCCGGCGCGCCGGGTCGCGCACCACGTAGCCCGCGACCTGGACGCGGGCGGACTCGTCGTCCTCGTCGTTCCAGCCGGTGTTGCCGATCTGCGGGGCGGTCTGCACGACGATCTGCCGGTGGTAGGACGGGTCGGTCAGCGTCTCCTGGTAGCCGGTCATGCCGGTGGTGAAGACGGCCTCGCCGAGGTTCGCACCGGCCGCGCCGAACTCCTCGCCGCGGAAGATGCGCCCGTCCTCGAGCACGAGCAGCGCCGTGCCAACCGCGCTCACGTCGCCACCGGTTCGACGATGCGCCCGTCGCGGGCCGTGACCCGCCCGCGCAGCACCGTGGCCGTGACCACGGCGGGCAGCCGCATCCCCTCGTACGGGGTGTTCGAGGCCAGGCTCGCGAGCGTGGCGCCGCGGACCGTCCACGGCTCGTCACCGTCGACGAGGGTCAGGTTCGCGGGTTCACCGACCGCGATCGGGCGGCCCTGGTCGGGCAGCCCCGCGATCTCGGCGGGCCGCTCGGACATGACGCGGGCGACGCCGTGCCAGTCGAGCAGGCCGGGCTCGACCATCGTGTGCACGACGACCGAGAGTGCGGTCTGCAGGCCGAGCATGCCGGGCTTGGCCACCTGCCACTCGGTGTCCTTGTACTGGCTGGCGTGCGGCGCGTGGTCGGTGGCGACGACGTCGATGACGCCCTCGGCGAGCGCGGCCCGCATCGCCTGCGTGTCGGCCGCGGTGCGCAGCGGCGGGTTGACCTTGTTGACCGGGTCGTAGCTGGTCAGCGCGGCGTCGGTGAGCAGCAGGTGGTGCGGGGTGACCTCCGCGGACACCTTCACCCCCGCGGCCTTGGCGCTGCGCAGCACGTCGACGGTGCGTGCCGACGACACGTGGCACACGTGCAGCCGGGCCCCGGCCTCGCGGGCGAGCGCGCAGTCGCGGGCGACGATCGTCTCCTCCGCGGTGGCGGGCCAGCCTGCGAGCCCGAGCCGGGACGCGACGACGCCCTCGTTGGCCTGGGCGCCCTGGGTGAGCCGGTGGTCCTCGGCGTGCTGGGCGATCACGACGTCGAGCGCCGAGGCGTACTCCAGCGCGCGCCGCATGACCAGCGGGTCGTTCACGCAGTGACCGTCGTCGGAGAACATCCGCACGCCGGACGCCGACGCCATCGTGCCGAGCTCGGCGAGGCGCTCGCCCTTGAGACCCACGGTGACCGCACCGACGGGATGGACGTCGACCAGACCGACCTCGGCGCCGCGGCGGCGCACGTGAGAGGTGACGACATCGGTGTCGGCGACCGGCGAGGTGTTGGGCATGGCGAACACGGCGGTGAACCCACCGAGGGCCGCGGCGCGCGAGCCGGTCGCGATCGTCTCGGACTCCTCGCCGCCCGGCTCACGCAGGTGCACGTGCAGGTCGACCAGACCGGGCAGCAGGACCCGCCCCTCGGCATCGATCGTCTCGACGCCGTCCGGCGCGGTGAGGCCGGTGCCGATCTCGGTGATCACGCCGCCGCTCACCACCAGGTCGACGGCGTCGTCGCCGTACGGACGGGCGTTGCGGATGAAGAGGTCGCTCACTCCGGGGCTCCCGCGAGAAGGTGGTAGAGGACGGCCATCCGCACGTGGACGCCGTTGCGGACCTGGGCCAGGATCGCGGCGCGCGCCGAGTCGGCCACGGAGGGCGCGATCTCCATGCCGCGCACCATCGGGCCGGGGTGCAGCACGACGCCGTGCTCGGGCAGCATCGCCGCCCGTGCCTCGGACAGGCCGTAGGACACCGCGTACTCGCGCGAGGACGGGAAGAACCCGCCCGTCATCCGTTCGGCCTGCACGCGCAGCATCATGATCGCGTCGAGGCCGGGCAGCTCCGCGTCGATGTCGTGCGACACCCGGCACGGCCACTGCGCCGCCCCGACGGGCAGCAGCGTCGGCGGTGCGATCAGCACGACCTCCGCGCCGAGCGTGGCCAGCAGGAAGACGTTGGAGCGCGCGACACGGCTGTGCAGCACGTCGCCGACGATCCCGATCCGCCGCCCGGCGACCGACCCGAGCCGGTCGCGCAGGGTCGCGGCGTCGAGCAACGCCTGGGTGGGGTGCTCGTGGGTGCCGTCGCCGGCGTTGACGATCGAGGTGTGGGTGCCCGTCGCCGCCTGGTCCTTGTCGGCCCAGCCCGCGAGGCGGTGTGCCGCACCGGATGCGGGGTGACGGACGATCACGCAGTCGGCGCCCATCGCCGACAGCGTCAGGGAGGTGTCGCGCAGCGACTCGCCCTTGGAGACCGAGGAGCCCTTGGCGCTGACGTTGACGGTGTCGGCGCTCATCCACTTGCCGGCGATCTCGAACGAGACCCGGGTGCGCGTGGAGTCCTCGTAGAACATGGTGATGACGGTGCGCCCGCGCAGCGTCGGCAGCTTGCGGACCTCCCGGCCCAGCAGCGCCTGGCGCAACCGGTCGGACGTGTCGAGCAGTGCCGTCGCGGTGGCCGCGTCGAGGTCGGTGACGGTGAGAAGGTGCTTCACTCCCCCGCCCCCCTGCGGATCGAGACCCGGTCCTCGCCGTCGATCTCGGTGAGCGACACCAGGATCAGCTCGCTGCGCGAGGTCGGAACGTTCTTGCCGACGTAGTCGGCGCGGATGGGCAGCTCCCGGTGGCCGCGGTCGACCAGGACCGCGAGCTGGACCGAGCGGGGCCTGCCGTGCTCCGACAGGGCGTCGAGCGCGGCGCGGACCGTGCGGCCCGACATCAGGACGTCGTCGACGAGGACGACGAGCGCGTCGTCGACACCGCCCTCGGGGAACTGCGTGTCCTCCAGCGCCCGGGTGGGGCGGCGGCGCAGGTCGTCGCGGTAGAGCGTCGGGTCGACGGTGCCGACGGCCGGTTCGGTCCCGCCGAACTCGGCGACGGCGGCGGCGAGCCTGCGGGCCAGGACGGTGCCGCGGGTCGGGATGCCGATGAGCACGACGTGCTCGGCGTCCGCGGTCTTCTCGATGATCTGGTGCGCGATGCGCGCGATGGTGCGGGTGACGTCGGAGGCACTGAGGAGTTCGTGGTCGGGCAGACCGGTCCCCTCGCCACCGACGTCCCCGCGGCGGTCGTTCGCCACGAGTTCGCTCTCCTTCCCCGCCTCTCCGGACGGGTCGTTAAAGGATTGGTGCGCAGCCACGCTATCAGCCACCCCCGTTGTGACAGGGGTGTCGCCCGGACGCGCCGACGCGGGTCACACGTCATGCCGGTCACACCCGCCGGATACAGGTCGGCGACGCGCCGTCGCCGGTTCCGGAGAACTGTCGCCGTCCTCACGGAGCCGAACGGTCACAGTCCGATAACACTCACGGAAGTCACATCAGCCACACAAGCCACTTCAGACACCCAGCGTCCGTACTGTGTGCACCCGTTCCGCTCCTGGACACGGCATGTCGACCAGCCGTTCGAGTGAAGAACGGGCAGGAGGGCACCGGGACGGCCCACCCCGCTTGACCCGGCGACGGAGCGAGGCGCATGATTACTCTCCGTATTGATCAGTAGCTCACGGGTGGCCGCGGAAGCGGGGGGCACCGACCGCGGGCCACTGGCACGGCGGGCAGGCGGAGGGGCTTGCCCGGCCACGCACGACCAGCACACGGACGTCGGTCCCGCGGCCGGACGTCCTGCGAGAGGGGATCGCCACATGGGCGACTACGCCAAAGCGCTCGGCAGCAAGCTCCGCGCCATCCGGCAGCAGCAGGGCCTGTCGCTGCACGGCGTCGAGCAGAAGTCCGGGGGCCGCTGGAAGGCCGTCGTCGTCGGCTCCTACGAGCGCGGCGACCGCGCCGTCACCGTCCAGAAGCTGGCCGAGCTGGCCGACTTCTACGGTGTCCCGGTCGCCGAGCTCCTGCCCGAGGGCCGCGTGCCGTCGGGGTCCGAGCCCGCCACGAAGATCGTCATCAACCTGGAGCGGCTCCAGCAGCTGCCGGCCGACAAGGTCGGGCCGCTCGCGCGCTACGCGGCGGCCATCCAGAGCCAGCGCGGCGACTACAACGGCAAGGTCCTCTCGATCCGCGCCGAGGACCTCCGTTCGCTCGCGATCATCTACGACAAGACCCCCGGCGAGCTGACCGACCAGCTCATCGACTGGGGAGTACTGCCTCCCGAGGCGCGGCCGGCCCACCGGGTCGACTGACACCGCCCCTCCCCGACGGCCTCCCGCCGGGTCCGGCACCGGACCGCCCCGACCACGGTCCGCGCGATGTCCTGCCGGGCCCGGCGGGCATCGGCGTGTCCGGGACCGGGACCGGGCATCTCCGATCAGGTGGTGACGGGCGAGCGACGGCGCGCCGCGACCCGCAGCGAGACCAGGGCCAGCAGCGCACCCACAGCGGCGAGGACCGCCCCCACTGCCGAGGGCGCGCCCAGGCCCAGCCCCATCGCCAGCGCCACCCCGCCGAGCGCCGCGCCGAGCGCGTTGGCGACGTTGAACGCCGAGTGGATCGCCGCCGAGGCGAGGACCGGCGCGTCCTGCGCGGCGTCGAGCACCACCGACTGCACCGCCGGCACGAGAGCCAGCCCGAGCAGCCCGACCCCGAACACCACCAGCGCCGCGAGCCAGCGCGTGTGCAGGGCCACGACCGCGACCGCCAGCAGAACCCCCTGCGCCGCAAGCAGGACGAGCATGACGCGGCGCGGATCGATCCGGTCCGCCAGACGTCCGCCCAGCACCGTCCCGAGCGTCATCCCGAGGCCGAACACCCCGAGCAGGATCGGGACGGTGTCCACGCCGAAGCCGGCGAGGCCCGTCATCACGGGCGCGATGTAGCTGTAGAACGCGAACAGCCCGCCGCAGCCGAGCACGATCATGCCCAGCACCAGCAGCACCGCCGGCTGCCGGAACACTGCGAGCTCCGCCCGGAGGTTCGATGGGGTGCCGACGGCGACGCGTGGGACGAGCAGCGCGATCCCCGCGACCGACGCGCACGCGACGACGACGATCACCGCGAACGCGATCCGCCAGCCCATGACCGAGCCCAGCGCGGTCGCCAGCGGCACGCCGAGGACGTTCGACACGGTCAGCCCCAGGAAGACCGCCGCGATGGCCCGCGCCCGGCGTTCCTCCGGCACCAGTGACGCCGCGACCAGCGAGGCGACGCCGAAGAACGCGCCGTGCGGCAGGCCGGTGAGGAACCGCACGGCCACCAGCACCCCGAACGACGGCGCCACCGCCGCCAGCGCGTTGCCCACCGCGAACATCCCCATGAACAGCATCAGCATCCGGGTACGGGGCAGCCGCAGGCTGACCGCGGTCAGCAGCGGCGCGCCGACGACGACGCCGACCGCGTAGGCGGTGACCAGCGTGCCCGCCGCCGGCACCGAGACGTCGAGCCCCTGCGCGATCTGCGGGAGCAGGCCCATCACTGCGAACTCGGTCAGGCCGATGGCGAACGTGCCCAGCGCCAGGGGCAGGATCGCGATGCGCAACAAGGACTCCGGGGATAGGCGGGGCCCACCGGGAGCACCCGGTGGCAGGCTGCCCGTCCTCGCGCCGGCCCGTGGTCCACGCTAGCCCGCACCGGCGATCGCGCACTGTCCGTCTGGTCACGCCCGCCCGGTCACGCCCGCCGATCAGGCCCGTCCGGGCACGCCCGCATGGTCACGTCTCCGGGCGGCGCTCCCGCTGCCGTGACTCGTGCTCCGCCAGCTCAGCGGCCAGCCCGGTGTGGCCCGCGTGCTCGGCCCAGCCGGTGGGCGTCGCGTCGAACCGGGCGTCGCGCACGGTCGCGTCGGCGCCACGGGCGAGCAGCAGGGCCGCCAACGTCTCGTCACCCCGGAACGCCGCCTCGTGCAGCGCGGTGTTCCACCGCTGGTGCCCGCCCGCGTCGCCCCGCCCCACGGTGTCGACGGGCACGCCCAGGTCGAGCAGGAGCTCGACCGCGCGCAGCCGCCCGTCCGCGGCCGCGACGACGATCACGCCTGCGTGGTCGGCGGCGACGCGGGCCCGCAGCTCGTCCGGGGCGGCCGCCACCGCCGCAGCGTCCCCGGCGAGCGCGGCGGCGAGCAGCGCGTCGACCGGCGTGAGCTCCGGGCGCGGCGCACCGTGCGCGACCAGCACGTCGACGATGCCCGGGTAGCCGAGGCGGGCCGCCGTCGCCGCGACCGGTGTCGACCCGAGCCAGCGGCCCCCCTGGACCGCGACACCGTTGCCCACCAACAGTTCCACGCGTGCTGCCATGCCGTGCAGGACCGCCCGGTCGAGCTGGTCGGCCAGCATCCGCTGCGGCGTCGCCAGGGTGTGCCCGAGCCGCGCCCGCCACACCCCGCCGTCGCCGCGGCCCAGGCCGTGCGCGAACAGCAGGACCAGGTGCGAGTCGTCGGCGCCGAACATCCGGTTGTAGAGGGTCTGCGCGTCGTTGGGATCGGCGCCGCGGTCGAGCAGCAGCTGCGCCAGCGGCTGCTCCGCCGGGTGCCGCGGCTGCGCGACCGGGCCGCCCTCGCCCTCCCCGAACACCCCGGTGAGAACCGTGAACGGCGACGGCAGCCCGTGCCAGAGACGACCGGCGTCCGGGTCGGCGCCCTCGTCGAGCAGCAGGGTCGCGGCGTCGACGACAGCGGCCGGGTCGATGCGCGGGTCGTGGCGGGCGTAGGCCAGGTACATCAGCGGCGGCCACCGGTTGGGACCACCGTCGGCGCCGACGGTGCCGGGTCCGACGAGACGACGCAGGGCCTCGACGTCCGCGGTCGCCGCCGCGGCGTGGACCGAGGCCGCAGCGATCTCCGGGTGGGCGGCCAGCAGCTGCGCGGCCTGCCGCGCGTGGGCCGGGTCGTCGGCGTCGTAGCGCAGGCACGCCAGTGACAGGAAGTCGTCGACGGGGTCGCCGGAGGTGGCCGGGGCCGCATCACCGGTGGGCGGGACCCACGTCCAGCGCAGGACCGTCTCGACGTGGCGGACCAGCGGCGGCCAGCCGTCGAAACCGTGCATCCGGGCGAGCACCAGCTGCGCCAGGTGCAGCGGCACATCACCACCGGCGCGGTCGGGCGCCCAGCGGGTCACCAGGTCCAGCGCTCCGGCCTCACCAGCCCGGGCGGCACGACTCAGCTCGCGCGCGCGGCGGCGCAGCTGGCCGAGATCGGGATCCTGCGGAAGCGGAACGGGGGTGGGCACGATGCCCTCCTCTCACCCGCCGGGGTCCGCGAACCGGGGGTTCGGGAGGAGGGTGTGCTGGACACGCATCCACACGGTGAACCGCCCAGATGGGCTCAGCCCTGCCCGCGGACCCGGTGGCGCCCTGGCACGCCGGAGCCGACGCTACCAGCCCCTCCTCGAGCCGCGCGGGCCGCGACGCGAGGACCGCACACCGGCGCCGGCACACGGACGCCCGCGTCCAGGACACACGGACGCCCGCGTCCGGCGGGCCGGGACGCGGGCGTCGGGAGGTAGGAGTCAGCGGGTGGCGCGCAGCCGTTCGGCGATGTCGGCGATCCGGCCGAGGACGCCGTTGAGGAACCGCGGCGAGTCGTCGGTCGACAGGGTCCGGGCCAGCTCGACCGCCTCGGTGATGGCGACGGGATCGTCGATCTCGTCGACCCACAACAGCTCGAACACCCCGATGCGCAGCAGCGCCCGGTCGACCGCCGGCATCCGCGCGACGGTCCAGCCCTCCGCGTGCTCGGAGAGCAGCTGGTCGATCCGGTCGCGGTGCCCGACGACGCCCTCGACGAGCAGCGCCGCGTACTCCGACACGGGCGGCGCCTCGTCGGTCTCCCGCCGGTGCCGCAGGACGTCCAACGGGTCGTCCCCGCGCGCCTCGGACTCGAACAGGATGTCCAGCGCCCGTTTGCGTGCCTTGGTGCGCGCCCTCACGTCAGGCGCTGATGCGGCCGAGGTACCGGCCGTCGCGGGTGTCGACCTTGACCTTCTCGCCGGTGGTGACGAAGAGGGGGACCTGGATCTCCGCGCCGGTCTCCAGCGTGGCCGGCTTGGTGCCGCCCGTCGACCGGTCGCCCTGCAGGCCCGGGTCGGTGTGCGAGATCAGCAGCTCGACCGACGTGGGCAGCTCGATGTAGAGCGGGACCCCGTCGTGCAGCGCGACCATCGCCGTCTGGTTCTCCAGCAGGTAGCCCGCCGCGGACCCGACCGTGGGCTCCGGGATCGGGATCTGGTCGTAGGTGTCGCCGTCCATGAAGACGAAGTCGGCGCCGTCGCGGTACAGGAAGGTCATGTCGCGACGGTCGACCGTCGCCGTGTCCACCTTGGTGCCGGCGTTGAACGTCTTGTCGACGACCTTGCCCGTCATGACGTTCTTCAGCGTCGTGCGGACGAACGCGCCGCCCTTGCCCGGCTTGACGTGCTGGAACGCCGTGACCGACCACAGCTGGCCGTCCAGGTTGAGCACCAAGCCGTTCTTGAGGTCGTTGGTCGAGGCCACGTGCGGATGACTCCTACGGTCGAAGCGGGGCGAGCCGGAACTCTGATACCGGCCACGGCGGACCCGGCCGGAACCGGGCCCCGGCGGACCGCCGACGACGCCGCCACCAGTGCCGGGGACCAGGATAGCCCCGCGCCGGACGTCCGGACGCGACGGCCCTGGTCGGCGCCGCCGTCCCGGTGTCCGCCGGGTGGTCTTCCGGTCCCCGCCGGTGCCCGCCCGGGTCAGGGCGCGACCCGTGGGTCAGACCTCGACGAGTCCGTGCGGAGCGAGGGTCAGCGGTTCCGGGCCGCCCTCGGCCACGACGAGCGTGTCCTCGATCCGCACCCCACCGCGGCCCTCCAGGTACACCCCGGGCTCGACGGTCACGACCATCCCCGCCGCCAACTCACCCGGCCCGGTAGCGGAGAACATGGGCGCCTCGTGGATCTCCAGGCCCACGCCGTGACCCAGGCCGTGCACGAACCGCTCCCCCAGCCCCGCGGCCACGATGACGTCGCGGGCCGCCGCGTCGACCGTCGAGAGCGCCACACCGGGTGCGAGTGCGTCACAGCCCGCCCGCTGGGCCCGCGCGACCACCTCGTGCAGGTCCCGCTGCCAGCCCGCCGCCGGACCGAGGACGAACGTTCGGGTCGTGTCGGAGTGGTAGCCGTCGACGAGCGCCCCGAAGTCGATCTTGACGAGGTCCCCGCGGCGCAGCTCGCCGTCGGTCGGACGGTGGTGCGGGATCGCGGAGTGCGCACCGGCGGCCAGGATCGTCTCGAACGCCGGGCCCGTCGCGCCGTGCCCGCGCATCCGCATCTCCAGGTCGATCGCGACGGCGCGCTCGGTCCGGCCGGCGGCGAGCCCGCCTGCGGCGAGGAGGTCGGCCAGCGCCGCGTCGGCGACCGCGCACGCCGCCCGCAGCGCGGCGATCTCGACGTCGTCCTTCACCGCGCGCAGCCGGCGCGTCAGTCCCGGGGCACGCACGAGCTCGACGGACCCCCCCACCGCCTCCGCGATCGCCGCGTGCCCGTCGACGGTGACGACGTCGGACTCGAAGCCCAGCCGCTCGATGCCCAGCTCGATGACGCGGCGGGCCGTCGCAAGGACGCTGCTGCGGTCGACGAGCAGCTCGAGGTCCGGGACCTCCGTACCCGACTGCGTCACGTACCGGCCGTCGGTGCAGAACCGGGTGCGGGCATCCCCGTCGGCGGCGAGCAGCAGCGCCGCGTTCGACCCGGTGAACCCGGTCAGGTAGCGGACGTCGAGGAGATCGGTGACCAGCAGCGCGTCGACGTCGGCCGCGGCCAGCAGCTCCCGCAGCCGGTCCCGGCGCGCCCCGAACGGCCGCACGGCGTCACTCCCCGCTGATCGCCGCGTAGGCCCGCTCGATCAACGCCGGGTCCGGACCCTCGAGACGGCCCGGTTCGGCCAGCCCGTCGAGGACGACGAACCGCAGCATCCCCGCGCGGGCCTTCTTGTCGCCGGACATCGTCGCGACCAGCTCCGGCAGCACACCCGCCTCGTAGGAGATCGGCAACCCGATGGAGGTGAGGATGCTGCGGTGCCGTTCGACGGTCGTGTCGTCGAGGCGGCCCGCCGCGCGGGCGAGCTCCGCGGCGAACACCATCCCGACGCTCACCGCGGCGCCGTGGCGCCACGTGTACTGCTCGCGGCGCTCGACCGCGTGCCCGAGGGTGTGGCCGTAGTTGAGGATCTCGCGCAGGTGCGACTCGCGCAGGTCGGCGCCGACGACGTCGGCCTTCACCCGGATCGCGCGCTGCACCAGCTCGGGAAGGACGTCGCCGCGCGGGTCGAGCGCCGCCGCGGGGTCCTTCTCGACCAGGTCGAGGATCACCGGGTCGACGATGAAGCCGGCCTTCACGACCTCGGCCATCCCCGCCGCGAGCTCGGCGGGGGGCAGCGACTCCAGGGTCGCGAGGTCGACGAGCACCGCAGCGGGCTCATGGAACGCTCCGACGAGGTTCTTCCCCGCCACGGTGTTGATCCCCGTCTTGCCGCCGACCGCCGCGTCGACCATCGCGAGCAGCGTCGTCGGGACGTGGACGACGTTGACACCGCGCATCCAGGTCGCCGCCACGAACCCGGCGAGGTCGGTGACCGCACCGCCGCCGAAGCCGACGACGACGTCGCGCCGGGTCAGCCCGACGGTGCCGCAGACCTCCCAGCAGTAGCCGGCGACGGCGAGCGCCTTGCCCTCCTCGGCGTCGGGCACCTCGACGCGATGGGCGTCGAGCCCGGCGTCCTCCAGCGTCTGGCGCACCTCCTCGGCCTGGTCGGCCAGCGGCGGCTGGTGGACCAGCACCACGGTGCCCGCCCCGGTCCCGCCGACGACCTCGGCCAGCATCCCCCGCACGCCGCGGCCGACCACGACGTCGTAGGGCCGCTCGGCCGCGACGTGGATGCGGACGGGTTCGGCGCTGTTCACGGGTTCCTCCAGGGGACGGCCACGCGCGGCGCGGACCGATGTCGTCGTGGCCCGGCGTGTCCTGCCGCGGCCGTCCGGGTCAGTGCGCCGACGGGTCGCGGACGAACGGGTCGGGCAGGGCGACGCCGTCATGCGGCGTGGGCTTGTCGAGCGGGTCGTCGGCGACCGGTTCGGGCTCGGGGGTGCTCTCCCCCAGTGCCGCCAGGACCGCCGTCGCGACCTGGTTGGCGCTGCGCCGCGCGGTGTCGACCGTGACCGTCGCGACCTCGGCGTACAGCGGGGCGCGCGCGTCGAGCAGGGCCTTGAACGTGGCGCGCGGGTTGACCCCGGCCAGCAGCGGCCGCGCCGTCGTCATCCCGGTGCGGCGCATCCCGTCGGCGAGCGACACCGTCAGCCCGACGACCTGGTGACCGCGCAGCGCCGCGCGGGTCTCCTCGGCCAGGACCGCACCGCCGCCGAGCGCGAGGACCCCGCACGAGCGGCCGAGCGCCTCCGCGACGACCTCGCGCTCCATCGCGCGGAACGCCGGCTCGCCGTCCTGGGTGAACATGTCGGAGATCGACTTGCCCGCACGCTCCTCGATCAGCGCGTCGGCGTCGGTGAACTCCACACCGAGCCTGCGAGCGACGACCCGGCCGACGGTGGACTTGCCCGATCCGGGCGGGCCCACGAAGACGATCCGCGGCCGTGGGACGGTCATCCCTGCATCCCGAAGGTGGGCGCCGCCTGCTCGTAGGAGCGCAGGTTGCGGATCGTCTCGGCGAGCGAGTCGCCGCCGAACTTCTCCAGCGCCGAGTCGGCCAGGACGAGGGCGACCATCGCCTCGGCGACGACACCGGCGGCCGGGACGGCGCACACGTCGGAACGCTGGTGGATGGCCTGGGCGACCTCGCCGGTGGCGACGTCGACGGTGCGCAGCGCCCGCGGCACGGTGGAGATGGGCTTCATCGCGACCCGGACGCGGACCGGCTCGCCGTTGGTCATGCCGCCCTCGATGCCACCCGCACGGTTGCTCAGCCGGTCGACCGGTGCCCCCGGGACCATCTCGTCGTGCGCCACGCTGCCGCGGCGGCGGGCGGTGCGGAAACCGTCGCCGATCTCGACGCCCTTCATCGCCTGGATGCCCATCAGGGCACCGGCGAGCTTCGCGTCGAGGCGGCGGTCGGAGTGCACGTAGGAGCCGACACCGACGGGCATGCCGTAGGCGATGACCTCGACGACGCCGCCCAGGGTGTCACCGTCGGCCTGCGCTGCGTCGACCTCGGCGATCATCGCCGCGGCCGCGGCGGGATCGACCGCGCGGACCGGGTTGGCGTCGACCAGCTCGAGATCGCCCGGGCCGGGTACGACGTCGTCGGGTGCCTCGGCGGCACCGAGCGCGACGACGTGGGACACGATGTCCACGCCGAACGCCTGCTTCAGGAACGCCTTCGCGACGGTGCCCAGCACGACCCGCGACGCCGTCTCCCGGGCGCTGGCGCGCTCGAGGACCGGGCGGGCGTCGTCGAAGCCGAACTTCGTCATGCCCGACAGGTCCGCATGGCCGGGGCGGGGCCGGGTGAGGGGCGCGTTGCGGGCGCGGTTGGCGATCAGCTCCGGGTCGACCGGGTCGGCCGCCATCACCGTCTCCCACTTGGGCCACTCGGTGTTGCCGATCCGCACCGCGACGGGGCCGCCCTGCGTGAGACCGTGGCGGATACCGCCGATGATCTCCAGCTCGTCGGCCTCGAACTTCATCCGCGCGCCGCGGCCGTAGCCGAGCCGGCGGCGGGCCAGCTCGGCCGCGATCTCCTTCGACGCGACCTCGACTCCCGCGACCATGCCCTCGAGCACGGCGACCAGGGCCGGACCGTGTGATTCCCCTGCAGTGATCCAACGCAACACGCCGACCATCCTCTCACCCGCCCACCTGCGCTCCCGCTGCGGTCGTGTCTGCCGGGCCGCCCGGTCAGCCGTGCGGACCGGTGACGGTGACGACCGCGAGCGCGGCGCCCACCATCGAAGGCCCGAACGGCACCTCCACCCCCCGCGCGCGGCCGGCCACCGCGGCGGCCACGACGGCGTGCACGGCCCCGAGGACGGCGGCCGCCAGACCACAGAGGGCGAGCGACACCCAGCCGTCGCGTCCCATCGCCGCACCGAGCGCGGGCGCGAGCGCGCAGTCGCCACCACCGATCCCGCCCCGGGTCAGCAGCCGGAGCACCAGCAGGGCCGCGCCCGCCACCACGGCCGCGACGACGGCCCGCGCGACGGCGGGTGGGTCGTGCGCGAGGGTGGGCACGAGTGCCGCGCCCGCGCCCGCGGCCGTCGCCGCCGTCAGCGGAGCGGGCAGCCGGTGGACCGCGGCGTCGACGGCGACGAGCACGACGCCGCAGACCACGATCCAGCAGCCGAGCAGCGCTGCGGGGCCGGGTCGCGCCACGGCGACGACGACGCACGCCGACCCGGCGACGATCTCCACCACCGCCGCGGGCGGGCCGATCCGCGCCCCGCAGCAGGGGGCCCGGCCGGAGCCCGGCAGGCGTGCGACGCCCAGCCACCACAGACACGCCCAGCGGGAGTGCGCACGACCTGACGCCGGGACCGGCCCGGCCCCGCCCAGCGCCGCCGCACACCGCGGACAGGCGTTCCGGGCACCGGGTCCCGGGACGGAGTGCCGGACGATCGCCGCCCGCATCCAGGGCCCCGCGGCCGCCCCGGCCGCCCCGGCGACGAGCACCCTGACGGCCGTTCCGGCCGGAACGATCCCCACGACGGCCGCGATCGCCGCCGACACCACCGCGACGACCGCCGACAACGCCGCCGGGCTCACGCCCACCGGCACCGTGCCCCTCGGCACCGTGCCCGTCGGCACCGTGCCCGTCGGCACCGTGCCCGTCGATGACGGCCCTGCGCCCGCCCGACTGCGCCGCACCGGCACCTGCATTCCCATGCCGCACATGGTCGTCGCTCGCCGCGACCCCGGAGTCACGATCACGGCCGCCTGTGGATGGTGGCGCGGCATGGGGACGGATCGGGCCCGGACCGGACGACACGGCGGAAACCGTCGGTGCCGTGTGCTGCGCCGGGCTGGGCGCCGGCGTCCGGGCCGTGGCCGACGACGACGCGCTCCTCGCCCTGATCGCCGATGCCCGGACGGGCATCCTGATGACCATCAAGCGGTCCCGGCCGCGGACCCGCCCGTCGCGACCGTCGAGGCCCTCGTCGACCTGTACCGCGCCGTCCGGGGCGAGCACCCCGACTGGGACGAGTACCGGGGCCGCCACGGTCGAGCAGCGCCGGGTCGTGCTCACCCTCCCGCTGGACCGGCGTCTGACGCCGGACGGACCCGTGCGCGACCTCAGCCTGTGGCGGGCGGGAGGTCGACGGGCGGATCGCCCGCGGGCCGTCCGAAGAAGCCGGGGGGCGGAATCGGTGACGGCGTCGCCGACCGGTCCGTGACGACGCCCGCGGTCCTGGTGAACCGTCGCAGCTCGACGCCGTGGCGCACCGTCGACGGGAACGGGTCCGCCGCGCAGGCGCGGGCCAGCTCGTCGAGCGGGAGCTCGGTGCGGGACGCGACGAGGACGAGGTTGCCGAAGCGGCGGCCGTGCCACACGTCGGCGGCAGCGACGACCGCGCGGTGCCCGAACACCACGGCCGCCGTGGCGACCTGGCCGCGGGCGAACGCCAGCGGGCCGCCGTCGGCGAGGTTGACGGCGAGCACCCCGCCGGGGGCGAGCGCACGGGCGGCGAGGGCCAGGAAGTCGACCGAGGTCAGGTGCGAGGGGATGCGGGCCCCGACGAAGACGTCGAGGACCAGCAGGTCTGTGGAGGCGGGGGGCAGCGCGAGCGTCTGGGCGCGCGCGTCGCCGATGCGCAGGTCGATCAGCGCGTCGTCGGCGGGGAGGCGGGTGCGGACGAGCTCGGCGAGGGCCCCGTCGAGCTCGACGACGGTCTGCGGTGAGCCGGGCCGGGTGGCGGCGACGTACCGCGCGAGGGTCCACGCCCCACCGCCGAGGTGGACGACGCGCAGCGGTGCGCCAGGGGTCCCCAGTGCGTCGACGACGTGCCCGAGGCGGCGGACGTACTCGAACTCGAGGTGGGTCGGGTCGTCGAGGTCGACGTGGGACTGGGCGGTGCCGTCGACGAGCAGCGTCCACGCCGAGGGCCTGTCCGGGTCGGATACCAGCTCGGCGCGGCCGTGGTCGACCTCGGCCCGCACGACGACCGATGACCCGGCCGCCTCTTCCTGCGCGTAGGGCATGTCAGATCGCGCCGTCGGCGATGGCCTGCCGGATGTTGGCCTGGTGCTCGGCGAGTGTCGTGCCGAAGCAGGAGGTTCCATCGGGCTTGCAGCGCACGAAGAACAGCCACGGTCCCGGCTCGGGTGCGAGTGCTGCGGCCATGGCCGCCTTTCCGGCAGCGGCGATGGGCGTAGGAGGCAGCCCGGCCACGGCGTAGGAGTTGTAGGGGCCGATGCGGGCCCGGGCGTCGGCGGTGGTGCGCAGGGCCTGCACGTCGAGCGGGTAGTTGACGGTGGAGTCGAGCTCGAGACGCTGGCCGGCGGCGAGCCGGTTGTGGACGACGCGTGACACCCGCGGCATGTCCGGGGTGATCCCTTCCTTCTCGACGAGCGAGGAGATGATCAGCGCCTGGTAGGGGGTGACCCCGGCCCGGGCGGAGGCGTCACCGATGCCGGCGGCCTCGAGCCTGGGCACGGACGCGGCGAGCAGCTCGCGCCAGACGTCCGGGGCGGCTGTGCCGGGGGCGATGTCGTAGATGCCCGGCGAGACGAGGCCTTCGAACCGGCGCGCCGGTTCGGCCTTGCGGATGTCCTCGAGCGCCCAGGTGGGGGCTCCGAGCTCGGCCGGATCGGTCTTCTCCATGGTGGTGCGCAGGTCGTCGACGCTGACACAGCGGCGCGCGCCGTCGATCCGGCCGCAGCTGGCCTGCGAGATGAGGCTGAGGACACCGGGGGCGGTGGTGCCGTCGGGTGATCGGGTGTCGTCGAGCTGGGTGCCGCCGCGGACCTCGAGGCGCCCGACGCGGGCGACGGGGTCGACGAGGCGGGCGACGGCGGACTCGGCCGACATCTGCCCGCTCATCTGGTAGTAGCCGGGCTGGACGGCGAGGACCCGGGAGTCGTCGGAGGCGGCGCCGGTGAAGGCGCCGACGCTGGCGACGACGCCGCGACGCAGCAGCATCTGGCCGATCTGGCTCGTGGAGTCGCCGGAGACGACCTGGACGATGACGTCGCCGGTTCCGGTTCCGTCGTAGTCCTTGTCGAAGAACGAGGAGCCGACGACGTAGGCGCCACCGCCGACGACGCCGAGGAGCACGACGACGGCCAGCACCAGGACGCCGATGCGGCGGCGCTTGCGGGTGACCGCCTCGCGGCGGGCGGACCGGGCTGACGTACCGGCGGTGCGGCGGGGTCCGACGCGGTCGTCGTCGGCCACGGCGGCGGGGTGCGTTCCCCCACCTGCGGCGGCGGCGGGGGCGGCGGCCGCGGTGTCCCGGCTCCGGGCCGACCGGACGGGCGCGTCGTAGGTGTCGTACGGGTCGGCGGGGTCCCGGGTGTCGGCCCGCGCATCGGCACGGTCGGCACGGGGATCGGCACGGCGCGCGTCGACGGATGCGGCGGCGAGCCGCGCGGTCTCCTCGGCCGTGCGGCGTGGGCGGACGCTGCGGGCCCGGACGGTCTCGGCCACGGCGTCGGCAGGCGGTGGTGCGGCCGCGCGGCGCGGCGTCGCGGCGGGGTCGCGCCGGCGATGCCCGCCACCACGGGGGGCGACCGGCTCGTCGTCGGAGCCAGCCTGGTGGCGGCGCCGGACGGCGGGAACCCGGTCGGTGCCCTGCTCGGTCCCGTTCTCGGGGCGGTCCTTCTCGGGGCGCCGGCGCCGGGTGGGCGCCGGTCCGTCCCCGCGGCGGCCGGGGTCCGCAGATGTGTCGCGTCCCGGTTCGGTGCCGCGGGCGGGTGGCGGGCGCTCGTCACCGCGGGTGGCGGACCTGTAGGGGTCGCGCGGACCCGATGGCGGCGCCCACCCGCTGTCGCCACGGCGCTCCCCACGCCGTGGCTCGCGGTCGTCCCCTCCGGGCACCCGTCCGGCGGGGCGGGCGCCGCCGCGGCCGTCGATCCCGTCGGTCACCGGGTACGGCCGGGGCGTCGGGAGCGGACAGGCGTGGTCACAGGGCCCGACAATACCGACGGCCGCTGCGCCGTCGACGCGGTCGGCACCCCGGCTCGCCGGGACACACGCCGCGAACCCGGCAACCAGGACCCCGCGACGACAGTGCGTGCCCGGCCGGTCACCGTCCGCGGGCGTCGAGCCAACCCTGCAGGATCGCGACGGCCGCGGCCTGGTCGACGACGGCGCGCTGCTTCCTCCCCTTCACCCCGCGCTCGCGCAGCTGCCGGGTGGCGACGACCGTCGTCAGGCGCTCGTCGGACAGCTCGATCGGGACGTCGAGCACGGCCGCGAGGTCATCGGCGAAGGCGCGGGCCGTCTGCGCCGCGGGCCCTTCCGCGCCGGCGAGGGTGCGGGGCAGCCCGACGACGACCTGCACGATGTCGTGCTCGGTGACGAGTGCGGCGATCTCGCGCAGGTCCGAGCCGCCGCGGTCACCGGCCTCCCGCAGGTCACGGGCCACGGTGACCAGCGGCGTCGCGAGCACACAGTCCGGGTCCGAGAGGGCGACGCCGACACGGACCGCGCCGACGTCGATCCCGAGGCGTCGCCCGCGTGCCGGGGCGCTCACGCCTGTGCGAGCGCGGCCCGGAGCGCGGCGATCGCGTCGGGGACACCGGCGGGGTTCTGCCCGCCGCCCTGCGCGAGGTCGGGCTTGCCGCCGCCACGGCCACCGACGGCCGCGGCGAAGGCCGGGATGAGCTTGCCGGCGGCGAGGCCGCGGTCGCGGGCCGCGGCGGTCGTGGCGACCACGAAGGCGACCTTGTCGTCGTCGGCACCGAAGAGGGCGACGACACCGGGCCGGTCGCCGAGGCGCGCACGAACGTCCGAGGCGAGGGCCCGCAGGTCGTTGCCGCTGACCCCGGCGGGCGCGGAGACGGCGACGAGCGCGATGCCACCGATGTCCTCGGCGCCGTCGGCGAGCGAACCGGCGGCACCGAGCGCAGCGTCGGCCCGGTGCTTCTCGAGGTCGCGTTCGGCGGTGCGCAGCCGCTCGACGAGTGCCGCGATCCGGTCGGGCAGCTCGTCGGGACGGGCCTTGAGCTGGTCGGAGATCTGCGACAGCAGCAGGTGCTCGGTGGAGACGTGGCGCAGCGCGTCGTTGCCGACGAGGGCCTCGACGCGGCGCACACCCGAGCCGATGGAGGCCTCGGACAGCACCTTCACGATCCCGATCTGGCCGGTGCGGTCGACGTGGGTGCCACCGCACAGCTCGCGTGAGTAGTCGCCCATGTCCACGACGCGGACGCGGTCGCCGTACTTCTCGCCGAACAGCATCATCGCGCCGAGGGTGCGGGCCTCGTCCATGGAGGTCTCGAAGGTCTGCACCTCACGGTTCTGCTGCAGGACGGTGTTGACCTCCTCCTCGATCTCGGCGAGCGCCGCGGGCGGCACCGCACCGGTCGGGGACGTGAAGTCGAACCGCAGCCGGCCGGGCGCGTTGAGCGAGCCGGCCTGCGCCGCGGCGGTACCCAGGGCACCGCGGACGCCCGCGTGCACGAGGTGGGTGGCGGTGTGGGCGCGCGAGATCGACGCGCGGCGGGCGACGTCGATCTCGGCGACGACCGCGTCACCCACGGCGACGGTGCCGGCCTCGACGGTGCCGCGGTGCACGCGCAGGCCCGAGACCGGGGACTGGACGTCGTCGATGCGGACGGTGGCCGAGCCGGTGCGCAGCACGCCGTGGTCGGCCTGCTGGCCGCCGGCCTCGGCGTAGAACGGGGTGCGGTCGAGGACGACCTCGACCTGCATGCCCTCGCTCGCGGCGGGCGCGGCCACCCCGTCGACCACGAGCCCGACGACGGTGCCCTCGGCGGCCAGGTCGCTGTAGCCCAGGAACGTCGTGGTGCCGTGCGCGTCGAGCAGCGGGCGGTAGACCGATCCGTCGTGGTGTCCGGTCTTGCGGGCCTTGGCATCGGCCTTGGCCCGGGTCCGCTGCTCGGTCATGAGCGCGGTGAACCGGTCGTGGTCGACGCTGAGCCCGGCCTCGGCGGCCATCTCCAGCGTCAGGTCGATCGGGAAGCCGTAGGTGTCGTGCAGCGCGAACGCCTGGTCCCCCGCGATCCGCGAGCCGCCGGCCCTTCGGGTGTCGGCGACGGCGACGTCGAAGATGCGCGAACCGGCGGTCAGCGTCTGCAGGAACGCCTCCTCCTCGGCGCGCACGACCGCGGAGATGCGCTCGAAGTCGGTGACGAGCTCGGGGTAGGACGGCGCCATGGCGTCGCGCACGACCTCGGCGAACGAGCCCAGGACGGGCTCCTGCACCCCGAGCAGCCGCGACGAGCGCACGATGCGGCGCAGCAGCCGGCGCAGCACGTAGCCGCGGCCGTCGTTGGACGGGGTCACGCCGTCACCGATGATCATGACGCCGGAGCGGGCGTGGTCGGCGATGACGCGGAAGCGGACGTCGTCCTCCGGGGAGACGCCGTAGCGGCGGCCCGAGAACTCCTCGGCGCGCGCGATCACCGGGCGGACGAGGTCGGTCTCGTAGACGTTGTCGACGCCCTGGAGCAGGTAGGCGACGCGCTCGACGCCCATGCCGGTGTCGATGTTCTTGGCGGGCAGCTCGCCGACGATCGGGAAGTCGTCCTTGGTCCCGCCTGCGGCCCGCTCCTTCTCCATGAAGACCAGGTTCCAGATCTCCAGGTAGCGGTCCTCGTCGACGACCGGGCCGCCGTCGCGGCCGAACTCGGGGCCGCGGTCGTAGTAGATCTCCGAGCACGGGCCGCACGGCCCGGGGACGCCCATCGACCAGTAGTTGTCGGCCATGCCGCGGCGCTGGATGCGCTCGAGCGGGATGCCCGCGATGCGCTGCCAGAGCCCGACGGCCTCGTCGTCGTCGAGGTAGACGGTGACCCAGATACGGTCGGGGTCGAACCCGTAGCCGCCCTCGGACGTCGGCGAGGTGATGAGGCGCCACGCGTGCTCGATGGCGCCTTCCTTGAAGTAGTCGCCGAAGGAGAAGTTCCCGGCCATCTGGAAGAAGGTGTTGTGCCGCGTGGTGCGGCCCACCTCGTCGATGTCGCCGGTGCGCACGCACTTCTGGATCGACGTGGCCCGCGGGTAGGGCGCGGGCGCGTCGCCGAGGAAGTACGGCTTGAACTGGACCATGCCTGCGTTGACGAACAGCAGGGTCGGGTCGTCGAGGATCAGCGACGCGCTGCCGACAGGGGTGTGGCCCGCGCCGGTGAAGTGGTCGGTGAAGCGGCGGGCGATCTCATGGGTCTGCACGGGAACAGCTCTCTGCGTGGTGCGGTCGGTGGGCCGGAATCAGGCAGGACGTGACGATCCGCGGGTCAGGACCCGGGTCAACGCCCTGCCCGGCGCGCTCGCTGCGGGCGGACCGCGGGGTCCTCGGCGACGGCGTCGGCGAAGGTGGGGACGTGCTCGCCGGTACGGCGCTCGACCATGTCGGCGAGCTCCTGCTCGCGTGATTCCATGCCCGCGCGCACCTCGGCGCCGAACGCGCCCAGCCCGGCACCGAGCTCGCGCAGACCGTCGGCGACGTTGGCCCCCATCCCCGCGGGGGTGAGGCTCTGCGCCGCGCGGGTGGCGCGCCTGCTGCCGTACACGCCGGCCGCGACGCCGACGCCCAGCCAGAACAGGCGCTTCACTTGCGGCCCTTCCGCGTCCCGACGGCGGCCTTGCCGGCGCGGCGGGCCTTGATGGCCTTGTTCACCCCGTAGGAGAACGCGGCCGCGCGCACGAGCGGGCCGCCGAGCGTCGCGGTGAACAGCGACGACAGGACCGAGACGTTGGCGGTGACGGTGCGGGCGCCCGCGGTGATGCCGTCGACGCGCTCGAGCTGGGTGTTGACCTGGTTCAGCGTCGTGTGCGCGTCGGACAGCAGCGGGGCGCTGCCCTCGTGGGCCTTGCGGATCGCGACGGTGGCCTCGTCGAGCGTGCGGCCCAGTTTGAGCAGCGGGACCGCCGCCAGCAGGACCAGCACGACGAACGCGCCGGCGGCGATCAGCGCGGCGATCTGACCAGCCGACACGTGTCCTCCTGACCCGGACGTCGAGGGCCCGGTGACGATGGTGGGTGATCGTCGCCAGGCTACTCCCCGACCAGGTTCGGGCTCAGCCGACCCGGCTGTCCGGTTCCGCCTCCCCGGCGGTCGTGGCGACGGTGTGCCCGAGGGGTGGGTCGGTGAGCAGTGCGGCGGCCTCGTGCTCCACGAGGACCTGGCGCAGCCGGGTCAGCGCACGGTGCTGGGTGACGCGGACCGCGCCCGGGGTGGAGCCCACGGCGTGCGCGGTCTCCTCGGCCGAGAGCCCGACGGCAACCCGCAGCACGATCACCTCGCGCTGGCGCGGGGTGAGGGTGTGCAGCAGCTCGGCGAGGCGCTCGCCCAGCTCGACCGCGAGCGCGCGGTGCTCGGGCCCCTCGGCCGCCGACACCGAGTCCGGCACGTCGGGGACGGGTTCGGAGCGGTTGCGGCCGATGGCCCGGAACGCGTCGGTCACCTTGTGGGCGGCGATGCCGTAGACGAAGGCGCGGAACGACAGTCCCTTGACCGTGTAGTTGGGCAGCGCACGGACGACGGCGAGGCAGACGTCCTGTGCGACGTCCTCGGCCGCGCCGACGACGCACTCCTGGCGGCCCAGCCGGGCGCGGCAGTAGCGCAGCACCATCGGGTGGATGATCGAGAGCAGCGCGTCGCGGGCCTTGATGCTGCCCGCGACGGCGTCGCCGACGAGCGCCTCGATCTGCTCGGCCGGACCGTCCGGGACGACCTCGTCGTCGGCGGAGTCGTCCGTGGCGGCCGCGTCCGCGACGGCCTGCTCGACGACGACGAGGACGGCCGGGTCGACGATCGGCTCGACGAGCACCAGAGTGGTGACCGGTTCGGATGTGTGGAGCGGCAGTGGTGCAGCCGCTGGGGCGGTCATCGCGACGATGCGGCTGTGACCGCGCGCGTCAGGACGTACATGTGGGGGTCCCCTCCCTGCACCGGACCGCGCCGGTTTCCCCACCGGCGCGGTTCGTGAGATGCGTCCGGGCTCCGACCCGCGGCGGGGGTCGATGCACCCGGTCGTGCGACGGAGGACATCCCGACAGGCCGGTCCACACACCGCGGTCCCCCGACCGCCGACGCGCGGGGCCTCCCCCGTTCGGCTGGCGACACGGACCGCTGTGCCCTGCAGGCCCGCGACGTTCACCTTTCAAGTACGGATCAGTATTCTGGGTGAATCCCGAGTTGGAGTCAAGGGTAGTTGGGCCAGTTTTGGTTACGCTGAGTGCAATGAGCCCGCCACGCAACCCCCATTCGTCGGATCCGCGCGCTCGTGCCGCGGCCACGAAGCGCAACCGAACGCGGCGGGCGCTGCTCGATGCGGCGGACGCCGCGTTCACCGCGCGGGGCTGGGCGCGCACCCGCATCGAGGACGTCGCCACGACGGCCGGTGTCAGCCCGGCGACCGCCTACAACCACTTCCCGGCCAAGCACGCGCTGATCGCGGAGGTCTACGCCCCGCTGATCGCACCCCTGGTAGCGACGGAGGCGGCCCGGGCCGCGAACGGCGACGACGACGCCGACCCGGCGACGCTCGTCGTCGAACAGATCCGGGCGCTGGCCAGGGTGTGCGTCCGCAACCGCGGACTCACGGCCGCCTACTGGGCCGCGGTCCAGGACTACGAGGTCCGGGTCGCGGCCCCACCGGACCCGGACGACGAGCAGGACCCGCGCACGATCGCGCCGGTCGCCGAGGTCCTCCACGACCTGGTGGAACGCGGCCAGGCGGCCGGCGAGCTGCGTGCCGACCCGCCCGCCGGCACGCTGTGCCCGATCCTCGTCGACGTCCTGCTGGCCCGGATCGCTCTGCACGCCGGCGAGGCCGCTGAACCCGTCACCCGGCTCGTCGCAGGGCTCGCCCTCGGGGTGCTCGCCCCCGAGCGGGTCGCCGACGGTGGTGCCCCGGCCTGAGCACCACCATCGTGATCAACGTCTCCCGGCGAGATCGCGACGCATGTCGGCGAGAACCTCACCGAGGACCCTGACCGCCACGACCAGGTCGTCCTCGGAGATCACCAGCGGCGGGGACAGCCTGATCGTCGATCCATGGGTGTCCTTGACGAGCACCCCGCGGGCGCACATCCGCTCACACACCTCGCGTCCCGTCCCGAGTTCCGGGTCGATGTCGACGCCCGCCCACAGTCCGATGTGACGGAACGTGATCACTCCGCGACCCACGAGAACATTCAGTTCAGTGCTCAACAAGTGACCGAGGGTAACGGCTCTCCGGAGCAACGCCCCCTCCTCCAGAAGGCCGATCACGGCGCTCCCGACGGCCCCCGCGAACGGGTTCCCACCGAACGTGCTGCCGTGCTGACCGGGCTTGAGCACCCCGAGGACGGCCTCGTCCGCGACGACCGCCGACACGGGCAGGATTCCTCCGCCCAGCGCCTTCCCGAGCAGGTAGACGTCGGCGTCCACGCCGCCGAGGCCGCGCGTCGCGAGCACGTGGCCGGTGCGGCCCAGCCCCGACTGCACCTCGTCGGCGACGAAGAGGACCCCGGCCTCGGTGCAGGCCGCCCGCACGTCGGCCAGGTAGCCGGGCGGCGGGACGACCACCCCGGCCTCCCCCTGCACCGGCTCGAGCAGCACCGCGACGGTGTCCGGGCCGATCGCGGCCCGCAGCGCGGAGGTGTCGCCGTAGGGCACGACGTCGAAACCGTCCGGGAACGGGCCGAACCCGTCGCGGGCCTGCGGGTCCGTGGAGAACCCGACGATGGTGATCGTGCGCCCGTGGAACGCCTCGGCGGCCACGACGATCCGCGCCCGGTCCCGTGGCACCCCACGCACCTCGTAGCCCCACTTGCGGGAGACCTTCAGGCCGGACTCGACGGCCTCGGCGCCCGTGTTCATCGGCAGCACCATGTCCTTGCCGACGAGGCCGGCCAGCGCCGCGCAGAACGGGCCGAGCCGGTCGTTGCCGAACGCGCGGCCGGTGAGGGTGAGCCGGTCGAGCTGGGCGTGGGCGGCCGCGAGCAGGACGGGGTGGGCATGGCCGAAGTTCAGGGCGGAGTAGCCGGCCAGGCAGTCGATGTAGCTGCGGCCCTCGACGTCGGTGACACGGGCGCCGCGCCCCTCGGCGAGCACGACGGGCAGTGGGGCGTAGTTGTGGGCCGAGTGCTCCGCGAGCAGGGCCTCGTGTCGGGCGGTCGCCGCGCCCGGTACTCCGGCGGGCTGGTGCGGGGTCGTCAGGGTCATGGAGCCTCCCGTGATGGTGGTGCTCGTCGACCGGGTCGTGTCGTCAACGCTAGGAACCGCCCCCACCCACCACAACGCCACGACGTTGCACGTCCGCGCAGGATCGTTGCGTGTGGTGGCGGTGCCGCGGCGGAACGTTGCGCCGGCACGCTCAGGCGTGCCGGGGACCCGCACCGCGGCGCAGCAGCGGCGACAGGACGAGGACCGACTTCGTCCTGGCGACGAACGGCTCGGCCCCGATGCGCTCCAGCACCCGCTCGAAGTCGCGCATGTCGGCGGCGAGGATGTGCAGCAAAGCGTCGGCCTCCCCCGAGACCGTGCTCGCGTCGACGACCTCGGCGTGCGGGGCCACCGCGGCGCGGATCGTCTCCGGCGGCGTCGAGGAGCGGCAGTACAGCTCGACGTAGCCCTCGACGGTCCAGCCCAGCGCCGCCGGGTCCAGCGTCACCGTGAACCCGGTGATCGCGCCGCCCTCGCGCAGCCGGTCGACACGGCGCTTCGCCGCCGACGCCGTCAGGCCGACCCGCGTCCCGAGGTCGGCGTAGCTGCGGCGCGCGTCCGCCGCGAGCAGCACGAGGAGCTGCTCGTCGAGCCCGTCCAGCCGCATCGGCCCATCATCGGCCACGATGGGCCGATGGTGGGCACGAACTCCACGTTCCGGGTCGACTCCGAGGTCGGCGCGCTGCGCCGTGTCGTCGTGCACCGGCCCGGGCTGGAGCTCAAGCGGCTCACCCCCGGCAACAAGGACCGGCTGCTCTTCGACGACGTCCTCTGGGTCGCCCGGGCCCAGGCCGAGCACGACCGGTTCGTCGCCGTGCTCCGCGACCGCGGAGTGCAGGTCGACCTCTTCGGGGACCTGCTGCGCACGACACTGGCCGTGCCCGCCGCCCGCAAGTACGTCCTCGACACCGTCGTCGACGATCGTGTCTACGGCCCGCTCGCCGTCGACGGCCTGCGGGCCTGCATGGATGCGATGGACGTCGACACCCTCGCCGAGCACCTGGCGGGCGGGATCACGAAGCGGGAGGTGCTCGACCGCATCCCCGAGCCCCGGTCGATGGCCTTCCACGTGCTCGGCATCGACGACTTCGTGCTGGAGCCGCTGCCCAACCACCTCTACACCCGCGACACGTCGGTGTGGATCCACGGCGGGGTCGCGGTCAACTCGATGCGCCGCGAGGCCCGGATGCGCGAGACCGTGCACTGGGAGGCCGTCTACCGTTGGCACCCCGAGTTCGCGGCCGCCGAGTTCGCGACGTGGTCCGACGGCGCCGCCGACGGGCCCGCGACGGTCGAGGGCGGCGACATCCTCGTCGTCGGCGGCGGCGCACTGCTGGTCGGGCTGTCCGAGCGCACCACCCCTCAAGGGGTGGAACGGTTGGCACGCAGGCTGTTCGCGGGTGGCGCGATCGACCGGATCGTGGCGCTGGCCCTGCCGTCGGCACGGGCGCAGATGCACCTCGACACCGTGATGACGATGGCCGATCCGGAGACGCTGGTGACCTACGCCGGTCTCGGCGAGCTGCCGTCGTACACGGTGCGCCCCGGCGCCCGCCCCGACGAGATGCACGTGACCGACCACGCGCCCGGCGACATGTACAGGGCGATCGCCGGGGCGCTGGGCGTCGAGCGGCTGCGCGTGCTCACCGCGGCCCAGGACGTGCACGCCGCCGAGCGCGAGCAGTGGGACGACGGCTGCAACGTGCTCGCCGTCGCGCCGGGTGTCGTCGTCGCCTACGAGCGCAACGTCACCACCAACACCCACCTGCGTCGCAACGGGATCGAGGTGCTGGAGATCCCCGGCGGCGAGCTGGGCCGGGGCCGCGGCGGGCCCCGGTGCATGAGCTGCCCGCTGCTGCGCGACCCCGCCTGAGCCGGTGCCGAGCGGCCGGTGGGTGACCGCGACGGCAACGACGGGTGACGTTGCGGACCCGGACGTGCACCGGGCGTGACGATCTCCGCGGACGCTCGTTCACCGGGAGACGCCTCCCACGAGAAGGGCCTCCCCTTGTCCGTCCGCCTCCGCCGTGCGCTCTGCGGTGTCGCCATGGCCGCCGCCGCGGTCACCACGCTCCTCGGCGCGACGCTGTCGACCCCGGCCTCCGCGGCCCCGGTCACCGCGCTGCTCGACCCGGCTGCCGTCAAGGAGCTGCTCGACGGGAGGGCCGCGCTCGGGCTGCCCACGGAGGTGGCCGACTACGGGCTCGACCCGCAGAGCGGACGGCTCGTCGTCGAGCTCACCGGGGACCGGACCGCCGCCGTCGACGAGCTGCTGTCCGGCGTCGACCCGGGCGTGCTCGACGTCCGCACCGGGATGCCCGCGCCGCGTCACCACGCCACGCTCAAGGGCGGGGACACGATCGTCAGCGGCTCGCTGCGGTGCACGCTCGGGTTCCCGGCGACGGGTGGGGGCCGCACCTGGCTGCTCACCGCAGGGCACTGCACCCGCGGTTCGGGCACGTGGAGCGTCGAGTCGACGGGCCAGGCACTCGCCCCGGTCGGCTCCGGTGCGCGCACCGCGCCGACGGGCACCGACGTGGGCGCCGTTCCCGTCACCGGCGCCGGCTGGCAGGCCCGTGGCCTCGCCGGCACCACCGCGGTGAGGGGTTCCACCCCCGCCGCTGTCGGTACCCCGGTGTGCCTCTACGGCTCCACCAGCGGTCGCGTCTGCGGGACCGTCACCGCCCTCGACCGGACGGTGAACTTCGACGGCGTCGTCCAGTACGGGATGACGGCGACGTCGATCTGCTCGGCCGAGGGTGACTCCGGCGGGCCGTACATCACCTCGTCGGGCCAGGCTCAGGGCATCCACTCCGGTGGCGGCACGGGGCGAGGGTGCACTAGCTACTTCACCCCGATCTCGACGGCGCTGAAGGCGTTCGGGCTGCGCCTGCTCACCGGCTGACCGCTCACGACGGGTCGGGCCGGGTGCCACGGACCGCCCGGCGCAGCCGCGGGACCCGCTCGGCGAGCACCCGCTCGGCGCCCCGCGCCGTCGGCTCGTAGTAGTCGCGGCCGACCAGGTCGTCGGGCGGGTACTGCTGGGCGACGACGCCGTCGGCGTCGGCGTGCGGGTACCGGTAGCCGATGGCGTTGCCCAGCTTCTCCGCGCCCGAGTAGTGCCCGTCGCGCAGGTGCGCAGGCACCGACCCCACCGCGCCCGCCCGCACGTCGGCCATCGCCGCGTCGATCGCCGCGATCGCCGAGTTCGACTTCGGAGCCGTCGCCAGGTGCAACGTCGCCTGCGAGAGCGCGATCCGCGCCTCCGGCATCCCGACGAGCTGGACCACCTGCGCCGCCGCCGTCGCCGCGAGCAGTGCCGTCGGGTCCGCGAGCCCGATGTCCTCGCTCGCGTGGATCATCAGCCGGCGCGCGATGAACCGCGCGTCCTCCCCCGCGACGATCATCCGGGCCAGGTAGTGCAGCGCCGCATCGGGATCGGAACCGCGGATGGACTTGATGAACGCGCTGATGACGTCGTAGTGCTGGTCGCCCGCCCGGTCGTAGCGGACCGCGACCTCGGTGACCGCCCGCTCCACCTCCGCCACCCCGACGCTCGCTCCGCCGTCGGCGCGGACCCCGTCGGCCGCTGCCTCCAGCGCCGTCAGCGCCCGCCGCGCGTCGCCCGCCGCAAGCCGGACCAGGACGTCCTCACCCTCGTCGGTCAGCTCGACCGCGCCCGCGAGCCCCCGCTCGTCGGCCACCGCGCGGCGCAGCAGCCCGCGGAGCTCGTCGGGCTCCAACGACCGCAGCTGCAGCACCAGCGACCGGGACAGCAGCGGCGCCACCACCGAGAACGACGGGTTCTCCGTGGTGGCCGCCACCAGCAACACGACCCGGTCCTCGACCGCGCCGAGCAGCGCATCCTGCTGCGTCTTGGAGAAGCGGTGCACCTCGTCGATGAACAGGACCGTGCCGGTGCCGTCGCGGTCGAGGCGGCGGCGGGCGGCGTCGATCACCGCGCGAAGCTCCTTCACCCCCGCCGACAGCGCCGACAGCGCCTCGAACCGCCGCGTCCCACCCCCGGAGCGGGCCATCAGCCGGGCCAGCGTGGTCTTGCCCGTGCCGGGCGGGCCGTAGAGCAGCACCGACGCCGCGGACCCGCCGTCGAGCAGCCGCCGCAGCGGAGCCCCGGGCCCCAGCAGGTGGCGCTGGCCCGCGACCTCGTCGAGCGACTGCGGGCGCATCCGCACGGCGAGCGGTGCGCCCGGGCGCACGTGACCCTCGTCGGGCCCGGTCACGTCGTCGCCCGTGGAGATGTCGAACAGCCCGTCGGTACTCATCGACGTCAAGCCTGCCATCGGGCACCGACATCCCGTCGCCCACGTCGCGACACCGGAACCGGGGTCGCCACCGACACACCCGCGATGTACCACATCGTGGGATCACAGTTCCGGATCGCAGGAGCGCGGCGAAGAATCGCCATCGGGGCCGGGCCCACCCGGTCACGCCCCACACCTCTCGCAGTGATCGATCCGCGCGGGACATGCGGTCGGGCGCCCACCAGCGCCCGACCCGACCCCGCCCGGTGCTGCCGTCCCCGCCGCCGGGCCACCGCCCGTGCCCCGGAGGCCGAGATGAGCTCCCTCGCCCCACACCCGTACCCGTTGTCCGCCAGGCTTCGCGACGTGCGCGGCTCGGCGATCCGCGACCTGCTGACCCTCACCGCCCGCGCTGACGTCCTCAGCCTCGCCGGTGGGCTGCCCGCGGCCGACCTGCTGCCGCGCGACCGGATCGCCGACGCGACCGCCCACGCTCTCGCCGCCCCCGCCGCGGCCCAGTACAGCGAGACCGCCGGGGTCGCGACGCTGCGCGACGTCGTCGCCGCCCTGGAGTCCTCCCGGACCGGACGCGACATCGAGCCCGCCGATGTCGTCGTCACCAGCGGCTCGCAGCAGGCCCTCGACCTGCTCGCCCGCGCGACCCTCGACCCCGGCGACCCCGTCGTCGTCGAGGACCCCGCCTACGTCGGCGCCCTCCAGGTGTTCCAGGCCGCCGGGGCGGTCCTGCACGGCGTGCCCGTCGACGCCTCCGGGATGGACGTCGACGCCCTCGACGCGCTGCTCGTGGGTGGGCTGCGGCCGCGGCTCGTGCACACCGTCGCGAGCTTCCACAACCCGCGCGGCGTGACCATGTCGCAGGACCGTCGCGCCCGGCTCTGCGCACTCGCCGACCGGTACGGCTTCCTCGTCGTGGAGGACGACCCCTACGGCCTCCTCTGCTTCGACGGCCCGCCCCCGGTGCCCGTCGCCGCCCACGGCGACCGTGTCGCGCGGCTCGGCAGCGCCTCCAAGGTCCTCGCGCCCGCGCTGCGCGTCGGCTGGCTCGTCGCCCCGCCGCAGGTGTGCGCGGGCGTCGAACGTCTCAAGCAGTCCACCGACCTCTGCGGCTCCGCACTCACCCAGACCGTCGCCGCCGAGCTCCTCGCCGACACCGCGTGGTTCGACGAGCACCTGCACGGCCTGCGCGCCGCCTACCGGTCGCGCGCCGCGGCGCTGACCGCCGCACTCGACGACGCCTTCGGCGCCGCCATCACCCGCAGCACGCCCACCGGCGGGATGTTCTGCTGGGTCGAGTTCCGCGACGGCCGCGACACGTCCACCCTGCTCACACGAGCCGTCGAGCGCGGTGTCGCGTTCGTGCCCGGGGCCGCGTTCGCCGTCGGCAGACCCCTCACCTCGGCGCTGCGGTGCAGCTTCGCCGGCTACCCCGAACCGGTGCTGCGCGACGCGGTTCTCCGGCTCGCGGCCGCGGCGACGTAGGGTTGTCGATCGTGCGGGAGATCCTCGAGTTGCTGGAACGCGACTCCTCGTTGAGCCACGACACCATCGCCACCATGCTCGGCCTGCCCGTCGAGGAGGTGTCGGCCCGGATCGCGGAGTGGGAGTCGAGCGGCGTCATCCGCCGCTACAAGGCCGTCGTCGACTGGGAGGCCGTCGACGACGCCATCGCGCGCGAGAAGGTCGTCGCCTTCATCGACGTCTCCGTCGCCCCGGCGCGCGGCGTCGGGTTCGACGACGTCGCCCTGCGCATCTCACGCTTCGACGAGGTCACCAGCGTCCATCTCGTGTCCGGCGGGCACGACCTGCGCTGCACCGTCGTCGGCCGCGACATCCGCGCCGTCAGCGACTTCGTCAGCCAGCGGCTGTCCACGATCGACCGGGTCATGTCGACCGCGACGCACTTCGTCCTCAAGACCCACAAGCGTGACGGCGACGTCTTCGCCGAGCCGGAGCCCGACCACCGGCTCCGCGTCACTCCCTAGGGGGTGCCTGATGGCCCCCTCGCCGCGGTGTCGGCGCCCGGACGGCCCCCGGCGGCGTTGTCGCCGGGCCGACATGCGCCCGGTGTGCCGACCCGGCTCCGCCCTGCCAGGAACCGCCCGGATCCCCGAGCCCGTCGACGGTGATCCATCAGCCACCCCCTTGGAGACGCCGTGAAGCCCCTCAACGAGGTCATCGCCGCCTGCCCGCCCTCGGGGATCCGGCGGTTCTTCGACATCGCCGCCGAGATGGACGACGTCATCTCCCTCGGCGTCGGCGAGCCCGACTTCGTGACGCCCTGGCGTATCCGCGAGGCCGGCATCTACGCCCTCGAACACGGCTACACCACCTACACGTCCAACGCCGGGCTCCCCGCGCTGCGCATGCTGATCTGCTCCGACCTGCAGCAGCGCTACTCCGCCGAGTACGCGTGGGACAGCGAGTGCCTGATCACCACGGGCGTCTCCGAGGGCCTCGACCTCACCCTGCGGGTGCTGCTCAACCCCGGCGACGAGGTCATCATCCCGGAGCCCTGCTACGTCGCCTACGAGCCGTGCGTCGCATTCGCCGGCGGCACCACCGTGCGGGTGCCGACCCGGTGGGAGGACAACTTCACCATCGACGTCGACGTCGTCGCCGCCGCGATCACCCCGCGCACCAAGGCGATCCTCATCGGGTCGCCCGCCAACCCGACCGGCGCCGTCCAGCCCCGGGAGGCGCTGCAGGCGCTCGCCCGGCTCGCCGAGCAGCACGACCTCTACCTGATCTCCGACGAGATCTACGACCGGCTCACCTACAACGGCAGCCACACCTGTCTGGGTGCCATCCCCGAGGCCCGCGAGCGCACCGTCGTCCTCGGCGGGTTCTCCAAGGCCCAGGCCATGACCGGCTGGCGCGTCGGCTGGATCTGCGCCCCGCAGGCCATCGCCGAGCTGTGCGTGCGCGTGCACCAGTACACGATGCTCTGCGCGCCGCACGTCTCCCAGCTCGCCGCGGTCGAGGCGCTCACCTCCGCCGAGACCGACGTGTCGGAGATGGTCGCCGACTACGACCGGCGCCGCCGCGTCTTCGTGAAGGGGCTGCGCGAGATCGGCCTGGAGTGCCCCGAGCCCGACGGCGCCTTCTACGCGTTCCCGAGCATCCGCACGTCGGGGCTCGACTCCGAGACCTTCGCCGAGCGGCTGCTCAAGGAGCAGGGCGTCGCCGTCGTCCCCGGCAACGTCTTCGGGCCGTCCGGCGAGGGCCACGTCCGCTGCTCCTACGCCACCGCCCTCCCCCAGCTGGAGACGGCGCTCGACCGCATGTCGGCCTTCCTGCGCGGGCTCTGACCCCTGCGTGTCCGGGCGCGGCCGGCGGCCTCACGTGACAGTCGGATCTCCGAGTGTCGTGGGGTGGACCGTCCGGCCGCCGAGTATCTGGGCGCCGAGTGTCGGGGGTCGAGCGGAGTTGCACGATCGCAACGCCTTGCACCCGGGAACACGGGTGTCGTTCACCGATCCGCAACACCGTTGCGGGAACCTTGGTCGATGGACGAGATGAGCACGACCGCCCCCGGGGTATGTCCCTGCTGCGCCCGGCCGCGCACGGCCACCGACGCCCGTGGCCTCGGATGGAGCAGCGAGCACTCCACCGACGGCACCGTCGTCTTCACCTGCGGGGACTGCACCCGCGACCAGCTCTGGCGCATCGAGGCCCTCCTCGCGCCCGAGCCAGCCGTGACCACCGCCCGCGCTGCCTGACCCGGCCCTCCGCCCCCGGAGCGTGCGGGCTCAGCAGGTGACGGCGGTCCACCTCGGTACGCCGAGTTCGACATGAGGATGGTCCCGGCCGCGCGTCAGACCGGGCTGCCGTCGAACTCGGCGAGGGGTCCGGGCCGCGTCAGCCCGGTGACGTCGGGTCAGCCCGCGACGCGCACGTCCACCGGCGACACGGCCTCGGCGGGCTGCGGGAGCTCCCGCAGGGATGTCGGGTCCGGGGACTCCCAGGCCCGCGGGGTGCGGTCGTGGGCGGGGCGCAGGCCGTCGACGAGGCCCGTGAGGATCACCGGGCCGAGGTCACGGCCGCGACGGACCAGCCACGGCACCCCCTTCACGACGAGCCACGCGATGCGGTGCGCCGCCGTCACCCGGCGGCCGCCCGCACAGGTCAGCGAGACCGGCTCCGGGACGTCGTAGGTCCCGGCCAGGATGTCGGCGATCCCCGCGGCGAGCATGCGGTGGCCCAGCTCCGAGGGATGCAGCCGGTCGACCGCCCACGCGGACGTGTCGTAGCCGCCGGGCAGCTCGTCCAGGTCGAGGACGGCCGCACCCGCACGACGGGCGGCGGCGTCGATCGCGGCGTTGAGGGCGACGATCCGCGCGTGCAGCGCACGTCGCAGCGGCGCCGGGAGGCGGAAGACCCGGGTGTGGTCGTGGTATCGCATGACGACGACGAGCGCCCCGGCCGCGTGCAGTGCCGTGATCGTGGCGGCGCAGTCGGCCTCGATGCCGACGGGATCGAAGTCCGACCGCAGGGTGTCGTTCATGCCGGCGCAGACCACGGCGACGTCGACAGGCGGGCCCGCAGCCGAGCCGCCCGCCGGACCGAGGGCGGCGGGCAGCTGCTCGCGGAGGACCGACCCCATCCGGGCGCCGGACTGCGCCCGGTTGTCGAGCACGCACGACGCGCCCAGCGACTCCTGGACCAGGACGGGGAAGCCGCGCCAGCCGCCGGTGACGGGGTCGCCGACCCCGACGGCCGTCGAGTCGCCGAGGACGACGAGCCGGGCTGCGCGCCGCCCGGCCGGTCCGGTTCGCGGGGCGGGCGACGGCGGCCCGGGCGGGCGGCCGGGGCGGGGTGTGTGCGGCCGGGCGGGCTCGGGACCGCGTGGCTGGGGGGACGCGACGGGGTCGGCACGCAACGACGGGGCGGACGGTGCGGTCACGGCGATCACCATCGCTGCCCTGCCCTGACCTGCGGTGTGCGTGTGGTGACGTGTCGCGGGCGCTCGGTGGAACGTCAGGTGCTCCGGCGTGCCTGCGCCTCCGCCGGGCGGGTCAGCCTGCGCTGCGGAACGCCGGGTACAGAGGGAGTGCTGCCGGCGCGTCGGAGAACCGCGCACGCAGCGCGGTGGTGACCGCCTCGGCGAGCTCGACTGTCGCGCCGAGGCCCTCGGCCTCGGCGGCGGCGACTCCGAGGCGGCGCCAGTAGTCGCAGAGTGCGGTGCTGATCCGCGGCGACCGGCCCGGCTCGGGACCGACCGACGTGTCGCGGTCCTTGATGCGCGGCAGGAGCCACCAGGTGCACAGCCACACCCACAGCAGCTGGGCGTCGAGAAGTCTGCGGTCGAGCCGCAGCGGGTCGTCGAGGTCCGGCCACACGACCGCGATCTCGTCGCGCCACGCCTCGAGCATCGCCTCGCTCATCCCATCGGGCATTGCGAAACTGGCCCGGCAGCCGGGGAACGGGACGCGGAAGTAGGCGGCGTCGAGCGCGACGTCGCGGAAGCAGCCCCATTCGAAGTCGACGAAACGCACGCCGCGGCTGGTGACGAGGTTGTTGTCGGGACAGGTGTCGGACGGGCTGAACGCGCGGTACCGGGTGCCGCCGAGCAGACGGGCGGTCTCGTGGGCCTGCGCCTGCGCGGCGGCGGTCGTCGTCACCCCGAGGACCGATCCCAGGAGGTCGGGCAGCCCGGCGATGGCCGCGCGTGCCTCGTCGGCGATGGGGTCGCGCCACGCCTTCTCACCGAGCCGGCGCAGCAGCGCCCCGAAGTCGTTCTCCCGGCCTGCGGTGGCGGCCTGCATCCGGCCGAGCGCGCGGGCCCACCCGACGAGGTAGCGCTGCGCGGCCGCCGGGTCGGGGCCGAAGAGCTTGTCGGCGAGTGTGGAGCTGCGGCCGAGGTCCTCCAGGACGAGGAGCCGGGCCTGCGGATCGTGGGCGATGATGACCGGGCTGGGCCGGGAGTCGGCAGGCAGCGCGGTGAACAGCTGACAGCTGGCGACCTCGAAGTGGAACGGATCGGGCCGGTCTGCGTCGGGCTCGGCGATGTAGTGCTTGACGACGACGCTGCGGCGCATCGAGAACGGGTTGCGCGCCACGCGGGCGCGCGCGACCACCGACCGGTCGCTCCCGCCCAGGTCCTCCGGATCGGCCAGCACGACCGACGCACCGTATCGCCGGGTCAGCAGGCGCTCCGCAGCGGCCAGCGCCGCGAGCACCGGCCTGGGGAAGTCGGCCAGGTCACGAACCATTGCCGTTGACCTTACCCGGCGCAGGGCCGCTCGACCCCACACCTCCGGACCCGATCCTGAACCCGCTGTGCGCCACGGCTCTTGACCGCACCTGTCGCCCACACCGGACTCGGGTGCCACACCGGCGTCGATCCGCGCGTCGTGCCCGGTCGCCCGTCCCGCGTCGGCTGCCGCCGAGGTCCGCACCGGCGGTGTCTGACGTTGCGCCGCAACGACTCTCACAGCATGCTCAGCTGCTCCCCGTCGCGCGGCGACACCGGGCGGCCAACGCCGGTACGGCGGGACGGATCGGGGCCGCCGGCGGGACCAGCGCTGTCGGAGGACCCGGGGCCGCCGAAGGAATCAGGGCTGTCGGAGGACCCGGGGCCGCCGAAGGAATCAGGGCTGCCGGAGCGATCAGGGCTGCCGGAGCGATCAGGGCTGCCGCGCAGCCGCATCGTCGTCACCGGCCGGTCGAGACCGTGACGGCGCAGCAGCGGCCCGACCCGCTCCCCGAGCGCGCGGCGGTAGTCGGCGTCGACATAGGCGCCCCGCCGGTACAGCCGCGCGTACTTCTCGACCAGCCCCGGATACTCCCTCGCGAGCCACTTCAGGAACCACTCCCGGGTGCCCGGCCGCAGGTGCAGGGCCATCACCGTCGCCCCGGTCGCTCCGGCCACTGCGATGCGTTCGAGGACCGCGTCGAGCGCCTCCGGGGAGTCGGTGAGCAGCGGCAGGACGGGCGCGACCATCACCCCACAGGACAGGCCGGCGTCGGTGATGCGGCGGACGAGGTCGAGCCGGGCCCGGGGAGTCGGTGCGCCCGGCTCCAGCCGGGAGTGGAGCTCCTCGTCGACGAGCGCGATCGAGACGCCGAGCCCGACCGGGACGTCGTCGGCCGCCGCGGCGATGTCGGGGAGGTCCCGGGTCAGGACGGTGCCCTTCGTGAGGACCGAGAACGGCGTCCCCGTGTCGGCGAGCGCCCGCAGGATTCCGGGCATCAGACGGTAGCGGCCCTCGGCCCGCTGGTAGGGGTCGGTGTTGGTGCCCATCGCCACCGGCTCGCGGCGCCACCGCGGCCTGCGCAGCTCGCGGTCGAGCACCCGCGCGGCGTTGACCTTGACGACGATCTGGCTGTCGAAGTCGGCGCCCGCGTCGAGGTCGAGATAGGTGTGAGTGTTGCGGGCGAAGCAGTTGTGGCTGATCACGCCCTCGGCGACGAAGTCGCCCGTGCCGGTGGTGATGTCGAACATCGGGCGCCGACCGCCCAGCGCCCGGACGCCGACGACCTGGGCACCGGCCGCCGCGACGAGGGCTCCGGCGATGTCGCGGACCGCGGCCGCGGTCGGGTCGACGCGGCCCACGAGGCGCGCGACGGTGCGGGCGTCCCCGGGCAGGATGGCCTCGGCCGTACCGCCCAGAGCAGGACCGGCCGGGACAGGGCCGGCCGGGACAGGCTCGACCGGGACGGGTCCGGCCGGGGCGAACCGCAGCCCCAGCCCCCGGCCCGCGGCGACCAGCTTCTCGACGAGCTCGCGACCACTCGCGCCGACGGCGCGCACGGCCAGACCCTCCGCGGTGCGGACGCCCGCCGCGTCGAGCACACCGGCGACGTATCCGGCACACCAGTCGAGCCCGGGCCGCAGCGGCCACCCGGCGGGACCGGCCACGTCGGGGACCGCGCCCGTACGGACGCCTCCGCCGGCCGGCAGCGGCACGCGCCGCGACTCCGCACCCTCGCGTCCCGGCCCGCGGGTCCTGCCCCGTGGGCCTGCCGCCGGTCGGGTGGGTGCGGGCGACCACACGCCCGGCTCGGACCGCATCCGGGTCCAGCGTCCCGCCGCCGCGGGCCGGACCGGCCCGGCGGCGGACGGACCGGTGCCGAGAACCCGCCCGACGAGGCCGCCCGGTTCCGGCGGACGAGCCGGACGCGCGCCGAGTGCACCGCCGCTCTCCGCAGCCACCACGACCGGTACATCGGACGCGTCGCCGGAGGCCTGTCCGGCCCCGGCGGCGATCCGAGCGGGCGACGCCCCGGGCTCCTGCTCCGCACCGGCCGCGACCATCCGGTGCACGCGGGCCAACGCCTCCAGCGGCAGGCGTTCCGACGGGAACGTCTCATCCGCCCGCGCCGCGGGATGCACCGCGTCGGCGCGGGTGATCCCGCACAGGTACCCGGCCCGGTAGCCGGGCGTCCACTCCGGCACCGCCATCGGCGCGCCCGGGCCGAGCAGGGTCTCCCCGGAACGCAGGTGCGGGCGCCGCCCGCTGCGGCACCATCCCGGCGCGACGTGGCGCCAGCCGCGCGAGGTGAGGAACCGGTGCTCGCCACTGGCGACCAGGCGTGTGCCGTCGCTCAGCTCGACCTCCCAGGCGTCCCGGTCGGTCTCCCAGTGCGCGAGCACCCGGGTACGCACGTACCTGCGAACCCCGTCCGGGCCCGTCTCGGTGCCGAGGACCGCGTCGCCCACCCCGAGCTCGGCGATGGGCCGCATGCGCCCGTCGGCGAGCAGGACGCGGGTGGCTCCGTCGAGGCAGTAGACGCAGGCGTGCGAGCAGCCGCGATAGGGGTTGACCGTCCACGAGAAGGGCATGGACAGGCCGCCCGGGACCCGGTTGAGCATCGACTTCGCCTCCACCTCGTGGAACACCGCTCCGGCGAACTCCGGTGTTCGTACGCTGCGCAGCAACCCACGCAGCCCCGGCAGCGCCGCATCGCCACCCACCCCGTCGTTCCCGACCTGCTGTCCGCTCCATCGCACGACGTGATTCGAACATGTGTTCGAACTGCTCGCAACCCGGCAGGACGCCCCGTCGCTGACCGTGCATCCTGAGCCGGTGAGCGGCGGCACGGGCGACAGCAGTTCGGTCGGCAACAGGACTGCCGGCAACGGAGCGGGGCACGTCACGACGACGCTCGTCGTCGCGGGGGTCTCGGGCTCCGGCAAGTCGACGATCGGCCGTGCGGTCGCCGAGCGGGCCGGCTGGGCGTTCGCCGAGGGTGACGACCTGCACCCCGAGGCGAACCGCCGCAAGATGGGCGCCGGTGTGCCGCTCGACGATTCGGACCGCTGGCCGTGGCTGCGCCGGGTCGCGGCCTGGATCGGCGCGCAGGAGCGGGCCGGGCGCTGCGCCGTCGTCACCTGCTCCGCGCTGTCCCGCCGCTACCGCGACCTCCTGCGCGAGGGCCATCCGTCGCTGCGTTTCGTCCTGCTGCAGGTCGACGGCGAGCTGCTCGAGGCGCGGCTGCGCGCCCGGACCGGGCACTTCATGCCGGCGTCGCTGCTGGCGAGCCAGCTCGCGGCGCTCGAACCGCTGGGCGCCGACGAGCCCGGCACGGTCGTCCCGGCAGGTGGCCCGGTCGACGCGGTGGTCGCCGCCGTACTGGCCGAGGCGCGAGCCTGACAGGACCGGCCGACACCACGCCCGGGCCGCGTTGGGAGGATGCGGGCGTGCCTCCGCCCGACGACCGTCGACGCCGCCCCGCGGCGCCCACGGCGAGCGGACCACGGCACCGCGCACCCGATGCCGAGCCGGAACCGGAGACGCCGGTCATCGGACTCCAGGCCGTCGCATCCCGCGCCGTACCGCCGGACCTCGCACCGGCGGCCGGCGCATCGCGGGACCCCGCCCCGCCCACCGCCGCGCCGGCGGACCTCGCACCACCGGACCCCGCACCGCCGGACCCCGCACCACCGGACCCGGTTCCGGCGGACCCCGCGGCGCCGCGGTCCACAGCGCGGCGCGGCAGCCGTACGCGCCCCGCGCCGGCTCGGGGCGCTCGCGGCCGGGACGGTGACATCGAGACCCGGGCGGAGCGCGACCGTCGACCCCGTCACCCCGCAGCCGCCGGTCACGGCCACAGCCACACCCCGGCCGGCCCGTCCGCCCGCCGGGTCCGCGTCGTCATCGCGGCGCTCCTGGTGCCGTGCGCGCTCGCGACGCTGGTCGGCCTGGTCGTACTGTGGCCGCGCGGCGGGCCGCCGCCGACGGTCCAGCAGCCCGGCACCCCGGTCGATGCGCAGGTCGTGGCCGCCCAGCGGGCAGACTGCTCCCCCGGCGACGGCACGAACGCCTGCCTCGGGCTGACCGTGCGGATGGAGGACGGCCCGCAACCGGGCCGCGACCTCGTCCAGATCCTGCCGGTCGAGCCGTCGACGCCGCGGTTCGCGGTCGGCGACGAGGTGGTACTGCAGTGGTCGGGCGCCGACCCGCTGGATCCGGGCTCCTACCAGGTCGTCGACTTCCAGCGCGGCCCACCGCTGATCTGGCTGGCGGTGCTGTTCGCGGCGGCGGTACTGGTACTGGGCCGGTGGCGTGGGCTGGCGGCGCTCGTCGCACTGGGCATGACGTTCGTCGTGCTGCTGATGTTCGTGCTGCCGTCGATCGTGTCGGGGCACGATCCGCTGGCGGTGGCGATCGTCGGGTCGTGCCTGGTGATGTTCGTGGTGCTGTACCTGACGCACGGGCTGTCGGCGCGTACCTCGACGGCGGTGCTGGGGACGTTGGCGTCGCTGGCGCTGATCGGGGTGCTGGGTGCGGTGTTCGCGGGCGCCGCCCGGCTGACCGGCCTCGACGACCAGACCGCGAACCTCATCGCGACGCTCGGCGCCCCGGTGGACGCCCGCGGCCTGCTGCTGGCCGGGTTCGTGATCGGCGCGCTCGGTGTGCTCGACGACGTCACCGTCACCCAGACCAGCGCGGTGTGGGAGCTCCGGGCGGCCGACCCCGACCTCACGGCAGCCGGACTGTTCACGGCAGCGATGCGGATCGGCCGCGACCACGTGTCGTCGGCGGTGAACACCCTGGTGCTGGCCTACGCGGGCGCGTCGCTGCCGCTGATGCTGATCTTCTCGGTGTCGGGTGACGGCCTCGGACACGTCCTGACGATCGGGGACGTGTCGACGGAGATCGTGCGGACGCTGGTGGGCAGCATCGGGCTGGTGGCGTCGGTGCCGATCACCACGGGGCTGGCCGCGCTGGTGGCGAGCCGGGAGCCACGCCCCACCGGCGCCTGATCGCGATCAGCGTCGCCTCGCCGTTGCCCTCCTCGTGCACGACCGTGGTCAGGCCGTCGAACGCCGCGGCCAGCTCACCGGGCCCGGCGCGGAAGGGGCCGGGCTCGTCGTCGACCGCGGAGAGCACGGTGAGGACGAGCAGACCGCCGGGCGCGAGAACCCGTGCGAACACCGGGTGGAGCCGCGGATCGCGGAAGCGCTGGCAGACGACGACGTCGTACGGCCCGGTGCACCCGGGCGGCAGGCCGGAGTCGAGGTCGCCCGCACGCCACGAGACGGCGGCACCGTTCGCCGCGGCCAGGGCCGCCCCCGACGCGAGCGCGACAGGCGACACGTCCACCGCGTCGACGACGAACCCCCGCAGCGCCAGCCAGACCGCGACGCTCCCCCGCCCGCAGGCCACGTCGAGCGCCCGGCCACCCGCGGGCAGCAGGCTCTCCCGGCCGCGTAGTGCGTCCGGCGGCGCCGGGGTGCCGACACCCGCGACGGAGTGCCGGGAGTCCCAGCGCTCCCGGTCGGCGTCCGCCACCGGCGTCAGGCCCCGACGCGCCCGACGACCGTGTCGACGACCGAGTCGAGCCCTACGGACTGCTGGTCACCGGAGGCGAGGTCCTTGACCCCGATCGTCCCGGCCTCGATGTCGCGCTCGCCCAGCACCAGCGCGAACCGCGCGCCCGACCGGTCGGCCGACTTCATCGCCCCCTTGAGCCCGCGGCCGCCGTAGGAGACGTCCACCCGGACGCCCGCCCGGCGGAGCGCGGCGGCGACGACGACCAGGCGGCTCAGCGCCTCCTCGCCCAGCGGCACGCAGAACACGTCGACGCGGGGGGCGTCGTCGATCGCGATGCCCTCGGCCCGGCAGGCCAGCAGCGTGCGGTCGACACCGATCCCGAACCCGACCCCCGACAGCGGCTGCCCGCCGAGGATCTCCATCAGCCCGTCGTAGCGGCCGCCGCCGCCGATCCCGGACTGGGCGCCGAGGCCGTCGTGGACGAACTCGAACGTCGTCTTCGTGTAGTAGTCGAGGCCGCGGACCATGCGCGGGTTCTCGACGTAGGCGACGCCGAGGTCGTCGAGGTGACGCTTCACCGCGGCGTGGTGCGCGGCCGACACCTCCGAGAGGTGGTCGACGAGCAGCGGCGCGTCGGCGAGCAGGGCCCGCACCTCGGGGCGCTTGTCGTCGAGCACGCGCAGCGGGTTGATCGCGGCGCGGTGGCGGGTGGCCTCGTCGAGCGGGAGGCCGGCGAGGAACTCCTGGAGCAGCTCCCGGTAGGCGGGCCGGCAGTCGGCGTCGCCCAGCGACGTGAGCTCCAGCCGGTAGCCGGTGAGCCCCAGCGAGCGGAAGCCCTCGTCGGCGACGGCGATGACCTCGGCGTCGAGTGCCGGGTCGTCGACGCCGATGGCCTCGACGCCGACCTGCTGCAGCTGACGGTAGCGGCCGGCCTGCGGGCGTTCGTAGCGGAAGAACGGACCCGCGTAGCGCAGCTTGACGGGCAGGCCCTGGCGGTCGAGGCCGTGCTCGATGACGGCGCGCACGACGCCTGCGGTGCCCTCGGGCCGCAGCGTCACGGAGCGGTCGCCGCGGTCGGCGAAGGAGTACATCTCCTTGCTGACGACGTCGGTCGACTCCCCCACGCCGCGGGCGTAGAGGCCGGTGTCCTCGAAGATCGGCAGCTCGATGTGGCCGTACCCGGCGCGGTCGGCGGCGCCGACGAGTGCGTCGCGGACCCGGACGAACCCGTCGGCCGGGAGATACTCCGGGATGCCCTTGGGGGCGGCGAAGGGCTGGACCCGCCCCGTCGCGGCGGCGCCTGTCGAGGTGGCGGTCACAGTCCCCTCCGTGCGGGCTGCTCGCCCAGGTCCTGCAGGAACGGGTTGGTGGCCCGCTCCCGCCCGATGGTGGTGGTCGGGCCGTGCCCGGGAAGCACGAACCCGGAGTCGTCACGGACGAGCAGCTTGTCGCGCACGCTGTCGAGCAGCTGCTGGTGCGACCCGCCCGGGAGGTCGGTGCGGCCGACGGAGCCTGCGAACAGCGTGTCGCCCGCGAGGATGACCTCGGTGCCGTCGTCGGACGGGGTGGTGAAGACGACCGATCCCCGGGTGTGGCCGGGGGTGTGGTCGACCCGCAGGGTCAGCCCGGCGAGCTCGAGGTCGGACCCGTCGGTGAGCAGCTCGACCGAACGCGGTTCCCGCAGCTCCAGGCGGCCGCCGAAGAGCGCGGCGGACTCCGCGGAGATCCCCTTCATCGGGTCGGCCAGCATGTCGCGGTCCTCGGGGTGGATCCACGCCGGGATGTCGTTGCCGTCGCAGACGGGGGCGACGCTGAAGGTGTGGTCGAAGTGCCCGTGGGTGAGCAGCACCGCGACGGGGGTCAGCCGATGCTCGGCGAGCAGCGCCTCGAGGGGCTCGACCGCGTCCTGCCCGGGGTCGACGACGATGCACGCCTCCCCGGCCTCGCGGGCGAGGACGTAGCAGTTGGTCTGGAAGGACCCGGCGGGAAAGCCTGCGACGAGCACGCGAACAGCCTAGACGCGCCCGCCCAGGTTCCTCTCAGGCACGGTGGATAGGCTCGCCGCCGCCTGCGGCGCCCGCAGGCGGCCGGAGTACCAGCCAGGAGGATGCACCGCGGTGGCGACGAACCAGATGCGACGTGAGGCGGCGAAACGCAAGCTCGCCAACCAGCAGAAGCGCCGGGCAGAACAGGCGAGGCGTCGCAGGCAGGTCGCCACGATCACGACGGCGGTCGTCGTCGTGGTGGTCGTCGTCGGCGTCGTACTGCTCACGACGATCGGGTCGGGCGGCGGGTCGAGCACGCCGTCGTCGACGGACCCGAGCAGCAGCGCGGCCGCCGCAGGGGTCACCCCCGACGCGATCCCGACGGCCGCGGTACCGCTGCCGACACGGCCCGACCCGTTCCCCGCGACCGTGTCGTGCGACTACAAGGCACAGGGCCAGCCGTCCAAGCCGGTGAACCCGCCGCCTGGCGCCGACGTCTCCGCGCGCGGCACTGTCGCGGTGAACCTGCAGACCAGCGCGGGGGCGATCCCGATGACGCTGTCGCGCGACCTCGCGCCGTGCGCGGTGAACAGCTTCGTGAGCCTCGCCCAGCAGGGCTGGTTCGACGGGTCGAGCTGTCATCGGCTCACCACGTCGGCGGGCCTGCAGGTGCTGCAGTGCGGCGACCCGACCGGCACCGGCACCGGCGGCCCCGGCTACCAGTTCGCCGACGAGGTGTTCCCGCAGCTCACCTACGGCCGCGGGCTGCTCGCGATGGCCAACGGCGGCCCCGACACCAACGGCAGCCAGTTCTTCATGATCTACGGCGACGCGCAGCTGCCGCCGAGCTACACGGTGTTCGGTGAGATCGACCCGGCCGGGCTGCAGGTGATCGACACGGTCGCGAAGGCCGGCAGCGACGGCTCGATGGAGCCCAGCCCGGGCGGCGGCAAGCCGATCACCCCGGTGACGATCGAGAAGGCCAGCGTCGCCTGACGGCTCCCGGTCCCCGGCATCGTCCGCCGGGGACCGGCCCGTCTCGTCAGCTGCCGACGCGGACCGGGGCAGCACCGTCCCAGGCGGCCTGCCAGGTCCGCGGACCGAGCTTGCCCGACGGGGTCAACCCGTTGGCGCGCTGCAGCTCCAGCACCGCGGTCCGGGTCTTCTCGTAGTAGCACCCGGTGCCCTGGAAGTCATAGCCCCAGCGGTTCATCTGCAGCTGCCAGACACGCAACGCCGGGTCACAGTCTCCCTGGACCCATACCTTCCCCGGCCACGCAGGCGGGCCGGCCGGGGCGGCGGGCGTGGTGCCCAGACCGAGGGTCCGCGCGCACGTCCACGGCTGCCAGCCGCGCTTGCGCCACAGCGCGAGCGCACGCTGGTCCTGTTCGGCCGGTGAGGCGTCGGACGGCAGGCCCGTCCCGCCGACGGAGCGCCAGGTCGGCAGGTCGAACTGGTAGGCGCCGTAGTGCCCGTTGTCGGCGACGACGTCGTAGCGGTTGCTCGACTCGCACATCCGCAGCCGCTCCCAGTCCGAGGCCGACGGGTCGGCCGACGCGGTACCCACGAACGTCGGGACGAGGAGCCCGATCCCGGCGACGAGCAGCAGCACGGACAGAAGCTTGACTACACGGCGTCGCCACAAGATCACGACGCGGAACAGTAGAGACGGCTCTCAGCACTCACAAGAGTTGCAATGCGCACCGTGCGTATGCATGCGCCACTTTCGTCACTCGTTCGAGTAGAGCCGTGTGGCCCCGCTGCGCCGGACGGTCGCCTGGACGGCCGGTGGCCCGGCCGGCCGGTCAGCCCGCGGACGTGACGCGGTAGACGTCGTAGACGCCCTCCACGTTGCGGACCGTGCGCAGCACGTGCCCGAGATGCTTCGGGTCGCCCATCTCGAAGCTGAACCGCGACACCGCGACCCGGTCCCGAGACGTCGTCACCGACGCCGAGAGGATGTTGACGCGCTCGTCGGCCAGCACCTTCGTCACGTCCGAGAGCAGCCGGTGCCTGTCGAGTGCCTCGACCTGGATCGCGACGAGGAAGACCGACCCGGGCGACACCGACCACGCCACGTCGAGCAGCCGCTCCTCGCGGCTCTGCAGGTCGTGCGCGTTGGTGCAGTCGGTGCGGTGGACGCTGATCCCGCCACCACGCGTCACGAAACCGAGGATGTCGTCGCCGGGCACGGGCGTGCAGCACCGCGCGAGCTTGGTGTACATGTCGCCCGCGGAGCTGCCGTCGGGGTTCACGACGGTCACGCCCGCGTCGCCGGTGGGCCTGCGCTGGCGGACCGTCGACGGAGTGGCCCGCTCGGCGAGCTCCTCCTCCGCGTCCTCGATCCCGCCCAGCAACGCCACCAGGCGCTGCACGACGTGGCGGGCACTCGCGTGCCCCTCCCCGACCGCGGCGTAGAGCCCGGACAGGTCGGGGAAGTGCAGCTCCCGCGACAGGGCCGCCATCGAGTCCGGCGAGGCGAGCCGCTGCAGCGGCATCCCGGTGCGCCGGGCCTCGCGGGTGATCGCGTCCTTGCCCGCCTCGATGGCCTCCTCGCGGCGCTCCTTGGCGAACCAGTGCTTGATCTTGGTCTTGGCCCGTGGCGACGCGGCGAACTGCAGCCAGTCGCGGCTGGGGCCGGCGGCCTCGGCCTTGGACGTGAAGATCTCGACGACGTCGCCGGACTCCAGGGTGCGTTCCAGCGCGACGAGACGGCCGTTGACCCGGGAGCCGATGCAACGGTTGCCGACCTCGGTGTGCACGGCGTAGGCGAGGTCGACCGGGGTCGACCCCGTCGGCAGCGTGACGACGTCGCCCTTCGGCGTGAAGACGAAGATCTCCTGCGATGCGAGGTCGAAGCGCAGCGACTCCAGGAAGTCCCCCGGGTCGGCGGCCTCACGCTGCCAGTCGAGCAGCTGGCGCATCCACGACATCTCGTCGATCTCGACGATGCCGTTGCCGCCCGCGGCGACGTTGGAGCCCTTGGTCTCCTTGTAGCGCCAGTGCGCGGCGATGCCGTACTCCGCGGTGCGGTGCATCTCCCGGGTGCGGATCTGGACCTCGAGGGGCTTGCCGTCGGGGCCGATCACGGTGGTGTGCAGCGACTGGTAGACCCCGAACCGGGGCTGGGCGATGTAGTCCTTGAACCGGCCCGGCATCGGCTGCCACAACGCGTGCACCATGCCCATCGCGGCGTAGCAGTCACGCACCTCGTCGACCAGCACCCGGACCCCGACGAGGTCGTGGATGTCGTCGAAGTCGCGGCCCTTGACGATCATCTTGCGGTAGATCGAGTAGTAGTGCTTCGGCCTGCCCTCGACGGTCGCGGCGATCCGCGCACCCTCGAGCTGCTGCATGACCTCGTCGATGACCTGCTTGAGGTAGGTGTCACGCGACGGCGCCCGGGTGGCGACCAGCCGCACGATCTCCTCGTACTTCTTGGGGTGCAGGATCGCGAACGACAGGTCCTCGAGCTCCCACTTGACCGTCGCCATGCCCAGGCGGTGCGCGAGCGGCGCCATCACCTCGAGGGTCTCGCGGGCCTTCTTCGCCTGCTTCTCCGGCGACAGGAACCGCATGGTGCGCATGTTGTGCAGCCGGTCCGACAGCTTGATGACCAGCACCCGTGGGTCCCGCGCCATGGCGACGACCATCTTGCGGATCGTCTCGGCCTCGGCGGCCGACCCGAACTCGACCTTGTCGAGCTTGGTGACGCCGTCGACCAGGTGCGCGACCTCGTCCCCGAAGTCGTCACGCAGCCGGTCGAGCGAGTAGTCGGTGTCCTCCACCGTGTCGTGCAGCAGCGCCGCGACCAGCGTCGTCGTGTCCATGCCCAGCTCGGCCAGGATGGTGGCGACGGCGAGCGGATGGGTGATGTACGGGTCGCCCGACTTGCGCTTCTGGTGCTCGTGCTTGGCCTCGGCGACGTCGTAGGCGTGCTGCAGCAGCCCGAGGTCGGCGTTGGGGTGCAGGGCCCGGTGGACCGTCGCCAGCGGCTCGAGGACCGGCTTGACGACCGCGACCCGCTGGGGGGTCATCCGGCGCGCGATCCGGGCGCGGACGCGGCGCGTCGCCGAAGGCTTCGTCACCGCCGTGCCGGGGCCCTCGGGACCGGGGACCGGCGGTGCGGCCGGCTGCAGATCCGTCATGCGCGCTCCACCTCGAGAAGGATAACCCTCGGCTCCGGGCCGGGCTCAGTACACCGGCACGCTCAGTACGTCATCAGCGCATGGACCTCGACGTCGCCCAGCCGCGCCCGCCCGCCGAGGGCTCCCAGCTCGACCAGGGCGCCGAACCCGGTGACGACGGCCCCCACGTCGGCCAGCAGCGCACAGGTCGCGGCCGCCGTCCCGCCGGTGGCCAGCACGTCGTCGACGACGAACACCCGCGCCCCGGCCTCCACGACATCCGCCGGCAGCTCCAGGGTGGCCTCGCCGTACTCGAGGGAGTAGCTGCGGCTCGCGGCGACCCGCGGCAGCTTGCCCGCCTTGCGCACCGGCACGACGCCGACACCCGCGACGACGGCCACCGCCGAGCCGATGAGGAACCCCCGCGCCTCGACCCCCGCGACCAGGTCGGCCTCGCCGACCAGCGCCGCGAGCTCGGTCGCGACGGTGGTCAGCGCCTGCCCGTCGGCGAGCACCGGGGTGATGTCACGGAACAGCACACCGGGCCCGGGAAAGTCCGGTACGTCACGGACCAGCGCCCTGACCTGGGCGAGCCGTTCCGCGGCCTCCTCGTCGTCGGTGCCAACGGGCAGCGCGGTCACCGGCGGCGCTGCTTGCCGGTCGGCTGTGCCGTCGGCCTGCCCGACTTGCCCGTCGGACGGCCGTTCCCACCGCCCCGGGGACCACGGCCCTGCGCCCGGGCGGACGTGCCCGCCGCGGCGGCGGCCGCACGTTCGCGGCGCAGCTCCCGGTCGATGGACTCGTCGTCGGTGGAGTCGTCGTCGCCGTCCGCGTCGGTCGCCCGGGCACCACCCGTGCGCGCCGCGCGGGCCCGGCGGGCCGCGACCCGCTCGGCCTGCTTGCGGAAGCGCGGGTCGCGCATCTTCAGGTCGACCAGCAGCGGCGTGGCCAGCATCAGCGAGGACAGCGCACCGGCGACGATGCCGACGAGCTGCACCAGCGCCAGGTCGGCCAGCGTGCCGACGCCGAGCAGCCCGACACCGACGACCATCAGGCCGAGCACCGGCAGCACCGCGATGAGCGAGGTGTTGATCGAGCGCATCAGCGTCTGGTTCAGCGCGAGGTTCGCCGCCTCGCCGTAGGTGCGCCGGGTCAGCCCGAGCAGGCCGCGGACGTTCTCCCGGACCTTGTCGAACACGACGACCGTGTCGTACAGGGAGAACCCGAGGATCGTGAGCAGCCCGATGACCGTGGCCGGGGTGACCTCGAAGCCGATGATCGAGTAGATGCCGGCCGTGACGATCACGTCGTGGACGAGCGCCACGAGCGCCGCGACGGCCATCGCACGTTCGAAGTAGAACGCCAGGAACAGCGTGACCAGCACCAGGAACACCGCGAGCGCGATGACCGCCTGGCGGGTGATCTGCCCACCCCAGATGCCGCTGACCGCGCTGTCGCTGATGGCCTGCGCCGACGGCCTGCCGTCGGGGCCGAGCGGCTGGAACTCCTGGTTCAGGGCGTCCTTGAGCGCGATCGTCCGAGCCTGGTCGAGCGGCTCGGACCGGAGCTGGATCGTCGCCGACGCACCCGTCCCCGCTGTCTGCACCGACGCCGGCTCCTCGCCGATGGTGCGCTGGTAGACGTCGGAGACCTGCTGGGTCGAGATCGGGCCGGTGGCGCCGGTGGCCGAGAACTGGATCTTCGTGCCGCCGGTGAAGTCGATCCCGAGGTTGAAGCCGCGGAGGACGATCGAGAGCAGGCAGATCAGCACCAGCGCACCGAAGGCGATGTACCAGACCTTGCGCTTGCCGACGATGTCGAACGCGCCCGTGCCGGTGTAGAGCCTGCTCAGCGTGCTTCCGCGCGTCGGCGCGGGCTTCTTCACGGTTTTCGTGGTCGTGTCCTGCGAGGCCACGTCAGGCCCCCTTCCCGGCCGTTGCGGCCGCACGCCGGCGTTCGGCGCCGATCGCGGCGACGCTGCCCAGCCCCGACAGGGCCGGGCTGGAGAACACCTTCGAGTTCGACGCCAGCGCGACGAGCGGGTGCGTCACCAGGAACACGACGACGAGGTCGAGCACCGTCGACATGCCGAGGGTGAACGCGAAGCCCTTCACCTGGCCGACGGCCAGGATGTAGAGCACCGCGGACGCCAGGAAGCTGACCGCGTCGGCCGACAGGATCGTGCGCCGGGCGCGGACCCAGCCGCGCGGCACCGCCGCCCGGAACGTCCGGCCCTCCCGCATCTCGTCCTTGAGTCTCTCGAAGAAGATGACGAACGAGTCCGCCGTGATGCCGATGGCCACGATGAACCCGGCGACGCCGGCGAGGTCGAGGGTGAGGCCCACCCATCTGCCGAGCAGCACCAGGACCGCGTAGACGACCAGCCCCGACAGGACCAGCGACAGGATCGTCAGCACGCCGAGGATGCGGTAGTAGAACAGGCAGTAGACGAACACCAGCGCGAGCCCGATGGCCCCGGCGATGAGACCCGCCTGCAACGACGCCGTGCCGAGGGTCGCCGAGATCGTCTCGGCCTGCGAGGACTGGAACGACAGCGGCAGCGACCCGTAGCGCAGGACACCGGCGAGGTCCTGGGCGCGTTGCTGGTTGAAGTTGCCGCTGACCTCGGTGGTCCCGAAGATCGGCTGGTTGATCGTCGGGGCGGACACGACCTGGCCGTCGAGGACGAAGGCCGCTGCCTTGCCGACGTTCTGGCTCGTGTAGTCCCCCCACGCCTGCGCGGCCGCCGACTTGAACGTCAGGCTGACCACCCAGTCGACGCTGTTCTGGTTCTGTCCGGCCTGGGCGCTGTCGATGTCGGTGCCCTCGATCAGCGTCTTGTCGAGGATGTACTTCGCCTGCTTGTCCTCGCTGCACGCGACGAGCGGCAGCGCCGGGTCGTCGTAGCCGAGCAGCGGGTCCTGCTTGGTGCAGTCCAGCGCCGCGAGGGCGGCCTGCAGTGTCGCCGGGTCGGTGCTCTGCCGGGTCGCCTTGGCCTGGTCGACCGCAGCCTTCAGGGCCGGGTCGACCGGCTCCGACGCAGCCGCGCCCGGGGCCGCGGGCGCGGCGGGGGCGGTCGTGCCCGGCGTCGGCGGCGGCGTCTGCTGAGCCGGACCGACGGCGGGGTCGCGCAGCGGCGTCGAGTACGAGACCGGCGCGATCGCACCGTGGGACGTGTCGAGCGCGCCGAGCCCCTGCGGCTGACCGGTGGCGGGAGCGCCCGGACCGGTGCCCGTGCCGCCCTGGTCGGCCGTCCCACCGGTGTCGCCCGGCGAGGTCGGCGTGCCGGCGCCGGGAAGAGTCGCCGCCGCGTCCTGCAGGACGGGGCGGATACGCAGCTGGGCCGTCTGGCCGAGCGACTTCGCCTCGTCACCACCGTCGCCCGGGACGGTGATGTTGATGTTCGTGCCGTCGAGGACGACCTCGGCGCCGCTCACACCGAGACCGTTCACCCGCCGTTCGATGATCTCCTGGGCCTGCACCAGCTGGTCGCGAGGCGGGTCCTCACCCGTCGTGGTCCGTGCCGTGAGCGTCACCTGGGTGCCGCCCTGCAGGTCGATCCCCAGCTTGGGGGTGGCCTTCCCGTCGCCGGTGAAGAACACCAGGGCGTACAGGATGACGACGATCCCGACGAAGGACGCCAGGTACCGCCAGGGGCGGATGCGCCCCGGGGTCGTTGCCACGTGCAGGTCTCCAGGAGGTAGCCGGGCACCGACGACCGGGGCCCGGGCGGGCGGCCCGATCGTCTGATCGCGGTGGCCGCCCTCGGGTCGTCAGTTGCGCGAGCCCGGCGTGCCGCCCGTCTGGGCGTCGTCGTCGGTGGCACCGGCGGTGCCGTTGGTGCTGGTTCCGGCGGTGCCGTTGGTGGCGGCGCCACCGGCGGGCGTGGCGTCGGGGCCGGGGTTCTTCTCCAGCGACGGACGGGCCGGCTCGGCCGGGGCCGCCGGAATGGCGTCGTCCCCGGTCAGCTCCGACGCGTCGTCGGGGGTGGTGTCGACCCTGTCGCGGACCGCGGCACGCAGCCACGTCGTCACGACACCGTCGGCGATCTCGAGGTCGATGGTGTCCTCGTAGGAGGAGTCGACGATGGTGCCGCGCAGGCCGGACGTCGTGGTGACGACGTCGCCGACCTCGAGGGCGGCCTGGAGCCGCTGGGTCTCCTGCACCTGTCGGCGCTGCTTGCGACCGGACAGGAAGATCGGGATGAACAGCAGGAGGATGAGCAGGGGAAAGAGCAGCGTTTCCATGATCTTCTGAGATCTCCGTATCTTCGCAGGTCGGCCCGAGTCTGCCAGCACCGCGGATCGCGCGACGCCGGGGTCTCGACCGCCTTGTTCAGAACAACGCCTGGGACGCCTGACCGGTGACGTCCGGAGGAGGAACCATCCCCAGATGGGCCCATGCCGCGGCGGTCGCGACCCGGCCCCGCGGCGTGCGGGCCAGCATGCCTGCGCGCAGAAGATACGGCTCGCAGACCTCCTCGACGGTACCGGGTTCCTCGCCGACCGCCACGGCCAACGTGGAGACCCCCACCGGCCCCCCGCCGAACGACTTGACCAGCGCCGACAGCACCGCCCGGTCGAGCCGGTCGAGGCCGAGCTCGTCGACGTCGTAGACGGCGAGCGCCTCCCGTGCCACCTCGAGGGTGACCGCGCCGTCGGCGCGGACCTCCGCGTAGTCACGCACCCGGCGCAGGAGCCGGTTCGCGATCCGGGGCGTGCCGCGCGACCGGCGGGCGATCTCGACGGCCCCCTCCGGCCGAAGGTCGACCCCGAGAATGACGGCCGCGCGCCGCAGCACGAGCTCCAGCTCGGCGGCGTCGTAGAACTCCATGTGGCCGGTGAAGCCGAACCGGTCGCGCAGCGGTCCGGTCAGTGCGCCGGACCGCGTCGTGGCTCCGACCAGCGTGAACGGCGCGATGTCGAGCGGGATCGACGTCGCCCCTGGTCCCTTGCCGACGACGACGTCGACCCGGAAGTCCTCCATCGCGAGGTAGAGCATCTCCTCGGCGGGCCGGGCGATGCGGTGGATCTCGTCGATGAACAGGACGTCGCCGGGCAGCAGGTTGGACAGCATCGCCGCGAGGTCGCCCGCGCGTTCCAGGGCCGGTCCCGACGTCAGCCGGATCGCCGCGCCCAGCTCGGCGGCCACGATCATCGACAGGCTCGTCTTGCCGAGCCCGGGCGGGCCGGACAGCAGGATGTGGTCGGGTGGTGCGCCGCGGCGGCGCGCCCCCTCCAGGACTAGCTCCAGCTGTTCGCGCACCCGGGGCTGGCCGATGAACTCGTCGAGCCGGCGCGGCCGCAGCGAACCCTCGACGTCGAGGTCCTCCTCGAGCACCTCGGCGGTGAGGTCGCGGTCGTCGACCTCCGGCTCGGCCTCCCGCAGGCCCTCGTCGCTCACGGCGTCACCCACGGGTCACCCACGACCCCGCCCGCGACGCCGCGCTCCCCCGGCTCACGTCCGGCCCAGCTGCGTCAGCGCCGACCGCAGCAGCGTCGACGGGTCGGCGTCGGGTGCACCTGCGAGCACCCCGTCGACCGCGGCCTCGGCGGGCCTCGCGGTGAAGCCCAGCCCGACCAGCGCCTCGACGACCTGGTCGCGGCGGGTGTTCCCGGTGAGCACCGGCGGCGCGTCGCCGTGCGCGACCGGGGTGGGGGCGACGACCTTGTCGCGCAGCTCCACGACCAGCCGTTCCGCGCTCTTGCGGCCGACGCCGGGGATCCGCATCAGCGTCGTGAGGTCGCCCTCGGACAGCGCCCGGCGCAGCGTGTCGGGGTCGAGCACCGCGAGCGTCGCCAGCGCCAGCCGGGGGCCGACGCCGGTGACGGTCTGCAGCAGGACGAACAGCTCCCGCTCGTCGACGTCGGCGAACCCGAAGAGGGTCAGCGAGTCCTCCCTGACCACGAGCAGCGTCGCGAGCCGGGCCTCGTGGCCGCGCCGGAGCCCGGCCAGGGTCGCGGGCGTCGCGAACACGGCGTAGCCGATGCCGTTGCCGGCCTCGACGACCGCGTGGTCGAGGCCGATCGACAGCACCTCGCCGCGCACGCTGGCGATCATCGGGACGCTCCCTTCGCCGCGGCGGCGAGCCGGGCCTTGTGTCGCTTGGCGAGCTCGGCGGACCTGGCCTGCGCCTCGGCCATCCGCGTCTGCATCGGGCCGCGCCAGCAGTGGCAGATGGCCAGTGCGAGCGCGTCGGCGGCGTCGGCGGGCCGGGGCGGGGCGTCGAGGCCCAGCAGCCGGGTCACCATCGTCGTCACCTGGGCCTTGTCGGCGCGGCCCGCGCCGGTGACTGCGGCCTTGACCTCGCTCGGGGTGTGGAACGCGACGGGCAGCCCGGCCCGCGCCGCTGCGAGCGCGACGACCCCGCTGGCCTGGGCGGTGCCCATCACCGTGCGGACGTTGTTCTGGGCGAACACGCGCTCGACCGCGACGACGTCCGGGGCGAACGCGGCGATCCACCGGTCGGCCGCGTCGGCGACGGCGAGCAGGCGCTGCGCGAGCGGTTCGTCAGCGGTGGTGCGGACGACGTCGACAGCGACGAACGCGACCCCCCGGCCCCCGGTCGAGTCGACGACGCCGATACCGCAGCGTGTCAGTCCCGGATCGACGCCGAGCACCCGCACCCGCATCCTCCGATCGCACGAACAGCCGTTCGAGCCCGAAGGCTACCGGCCGCGACCGTCAGGTCCGTGCGGGGCACGCCGGTGCGCCGTCACCCGGTCGGAGGCACCGGGGGGACGGGCCTGCTCACGCGGCCGGGTCGGCCTTGTCGTCGACGAACAGGACGCGGCCCTCCGGGTCGACCACCTGGATGTAGCTGCCGGACGGCTCGTGGGTGGGGCCGTCGACCTCGATGCCGGCAGCACGCAGCGTCTCGGCGGTGGCGAGCAGGTCGTGGCAGGACAGGGTCAGTGTGTAGAGCCGGTCCGGTTCGCGGTGGTAGGCCCGGGCGGGTGTGAGCACGATGCTCGTCTCCGCGTTCGGCAGGGCCACCTCGACCCAGCGCGCCCCGGGCCACAGCGCCCGGTCGACGGTCTTGCAGAAGCCCAGTTTCTCGAAGAACCCGACCATGACGTCCTGGTCCTGCACGGCCAGCATCGCCCCGGAGATGCGTGCGATGACGGGCGGTCCGACGTCCATGACGATCATCCTCCCCGCCGCGGCGGCGGTGCGCACCCTCCCGGCGGGTGAGAGCCGGAGTGCAGGGTCGGGCCCGGCACGTCGGGCCCGGAGATCGGGCATCGGGCATCGGGCTTCGGGCTTCGGGCTTCGGGCTTCGGGCTTCGGGCTTCGGGCATCGCTACGCTGCCGGACCGGCGTCCCTGCCCACCGTGGGAACGGCCGGTCGCCGCGCGCCCCTGGCACCCGATTCGCGCAGGCGCTGGTCGACGCGCTCGGCTGAGCCCGCCGGCCTGCCGCCGCGTGCGGGGGTCACCCGGCGCGGCCGGTGTCCCGGGGTCGGGGGTCAGTGCGCCGCGTCGTCCCAGCTGCGCCCGTAGCCGACCGAGACCTCGAGCGGCACCGACAGTTCGTGGGCCGCTGCCATCTCACGACGGACCAGCGTGTCGACGACGTCGCGCTCGCCCTGCGCGACCTCGAGGACCAGCTCGTCGTGCACCTGCAGCAGCATCCGGCTGCGCAGGCCCTCGGCCTGCAGCGCGGCGTGCGCGCGCAGCATCGCGACCTTGATGATGTCGGCCGCGCTGCCCTGGATCGGGGCGTTGAGCGCCATCCGCTCGGCCATCTCGCGGCGCTGCCGGTTGTCACTGGTCAGGTCGGGCAGGTAGCGACGGCGCCCCAGCATGGTGGCGGTGTAGCCGTCCTTGCGAGCGATGTCGACGATGCTGCGCAGGTAGTCGCGCACGCCGCCGAACGTCTCGAAGTAGTCGTCCATCAACCCGCGCGCCTCCTCGGTGGAGATGCGCAGCTGCCCCGACAGCCCGAACGCCGACAGCCCGTAGGCCAAGCCGTAGTTCATCGCCTTGATCTTGGCGCGCTGCTCGGGCGTGACCGCCGACGCCTCGACGCCGAACACCTTCGACGCGGTCTCGGAGTGGAAGTCGCGCTGGGAGTTGAACGCCTCGATCAGCGCCGCGTCCTCCGACAGGTGGGCCATGATCCGCATCTCGATCTGGCTGTAGTCGGCCGTCATGAGCTGTTCGTAGCCGTCGCCGACGACGAACGTCTCGCGGATCCGGCGCCCCGCGGCGGTGCGGATGGGCACGTTCTGCAGGTTCGGGTCGGTCGAGGACAGCCGGCCCGTGGCCGCGATGGTCTGCGAGTAGGTCGTGTGGATGCGTCCGTCGGCCGCGATCGACTTCAGCAGGCCGTCGACGGTCACCTTGAGCCGGGTCGCGTCCCGGTGCTGGAGCAGGTGCATCAGGAACGGGTGCTCGGTCTGCTCGAACAGGCTCTGCAGCGCATCGGCGTCGGTGGTGTAGCCGGTCTTCGTGCGCTTGGTCTTGGGCATGTTCAGCTCGTCGAACAGGACGACCTGCAGCTGCTTGGGCGAGCCGAGGTTGATCTCCTTGCCGATCACCCCGTAGGCCTCCTGTGCGGCCTGCTGCACCTGGCCCGCGAACTCGGCCTCGAGCGCCTCCAGGTGTGCCCGGTCGACGGCGATGCCGGCCGCCTCCAGGTCGGCGAGCACGAACGCGAGCGGCTGCTCGAGCTCCAGCAGCAGCCGGGTCTGCTCCTTCTCGGCCAGTTCGGCGCCCAGCGCGTCGGCCAGCTCCGAGACCGCCGACGCGGCGACCATCTCGGTGTCGGCGTGCTCGCGGTCGGCCTCCTCCTCGCCGCCGAGCAGCGACAGCTGCCCGTCGGCCGGGGCACCCTCCAGCGCCAGCTCGCGCCGCAGGTACCGCAGGGCGAGGTCGGCCAGGTCGAACGAGCGCTGCCCGGGCCGGGCCAGGTAGGCCGCGAGCGCCGTGTCGCTGGTCAGGCCGCCGAGGGCCCAGCCGCGCCCTCGCAGCGCGTGCAGCACGGCCTTGACGTCGTGCGAGGCCTTCGGAACGGCGGGGTCGGCGAGCCAGTCCCCCAGCGCCGCCTCGTCGTCGGGAGTGAGCCCCCGCACGTCGAGGTAGCCGGCCACCGGGACACCGGCCTGCGCTCCGTCGGCGCGGGCCTCCACGGTCGGCTCCCCCGCGGCCAGCGCGGTGCCGCTGAAGTCGCGCTCGGTGATCCCGCCGGTCACCCCGGAGAAGGCCACCCCGACCCGGCGGCCGTCGCGGGCGTTCTCCTCGAGCCAGGTGCGCACCGATCCGGCCGCGACGACGCTGCCCTGCACGTCGAACCCCGACTCGGCCTCCGGCTCGGCGCTCTGCAGCGTGGAGAACAGCCGCTCGCGCAGCACCCGGAACTCCAGCTCGTCGAACAGCCGGTGCACCGCGTCGCGGTCCCAGGGACGGACCTCGAGATCGTCGGGCGCGCCGTCGAGCGCGACGTCGCGCACCAGCTCGGTGAGCTGCCGGTTGAGCAGCACGTGGGCCAGGTTGGCGCGCAGCGCGTCGCCCGCCTTGCCCTTCACCTCGTCGACCCGGTCGGTCAGCTCGGCGAGCGAGCCGAACTCGCGCACCCACTTGGCCGCCGTCTTCTCCCCGACACCGGGGATCGACGGCAGGTTGTCGCTGGGGTCGCCGCGCAGCGCGGCGAAGTCCGGGTACTGGGCGGGGGTGAGGCCGTAGCGGGTGTCGACCTCCGCCGGGTCGATCCGGCCCAGGTCGGACACGCCGCGCTTGGGGTAGAGGACCGTCACGTTGTCGGTGACCAGCTGGAACGCGTCGCGGTCACCGGTGGTGATGAGCACGTGGAAGCCGACCGCCTCGGCCTGCGTGGTCAGCGTCGCGATGACGTCGTCGGCCTCGTAGCCCTCGACGGCGAACACCGGGATGTTGAGCGCGCCGAGGACCTCCTTGATCAGGTCGACCTGGCCCCGGAAGTCGTCCGGCGTGGACGACCGGTTCGCCTTGTATTCGGCGTAGCGCTCCGACCGGAACGTGCGGCGCGAGACGTCGAACGCCACGGCCAGATGCGTCGGCTGCTCGTCGCGCAGCAGGTTGATCAGCATCGAGGTGAAGCCGTAGACGGCGTTGGTCGTCTGCCCCGTGCCGGTGCGGAAGTTCTCCGCGGGCAGGGCGAAGAACGCCCGGTAGGCGAGCGAGTGCCCGTCGAGCAGCAGCAGCCGCCTGCCCGCGGGGGCGGACGCGGCGGCGGCGGCCTTCGCGGGCGAGGCGGGCTTCTTCGCGGTGGTACCGGTGGCGGGGCTCATCGCGGGCGAGTCTAGGACCGGGCACCGACGATTCCGCCGGGGCGTCCGTACCGACCCGCCCTCTGTTCGGAACCGCACGTCCGTGCCAGGATCGGACACGGCGCGACGACCGCGGCGGACCCGCCCGGCGCGTCGACACCCGCTCCCGGAACCAACCGCCGCGCCCGCACGTTCATCGTGCACGAACCGCCCCGTTCGATCCTGTTCGTCCCGATATGCTCGCCGCCCGTGCGGGGAGGGGACGGTTCACCGGCGGGTCCACGACCCGCTCCGGCACGAGCGACACCAGCCACACCAGCCACACACACAGAGTTCCCACGACAGATTCGGAGCACGACGTGAGCGTCAGCCTCACCAAGGGTGGAAACGTCAGCCTGACCAAGGAGGCCCCGGGCCTCACCAACGTCATCGTCGGCCTCGGCTGGGACGTGCGCACCACCACCGGCACCGAGTTCGACCTCGACGCCTCGGCGATCGTCCTGGGTGCCGACGGCAAGGTCCTGTCCGACAAGCACTTCATCTTCTTCAACAACCTCACCAGCCCGGACAGCTCCGTCGAGCACACCGGCGACAACCTCACCGGTGAGGGCGAGGGCGACGACGAGCAGGTCAAGGTCAACCTCGGGGGCATGGCCGGCGACGTCGACAAGGTCGTCTTCCCGGTCAGCATCTACGACGCCGACGCCCGGTCGCAGAACTTCGGCCAGGTGCGCAACGCCTTCATCCGCGTCGTCAACGCCGCCGACCAGAAGGAGCTCGCCCGCTACGACCTCACCGAGGACGCCTCGACCGAGACCGCGATGGTCTTCGGCGAGCTGTACCGCGCCGGGTCGGACTGGAAGTTCCGGGCGGTCGGCCAGGGCTACGCCTCGGGGCTGTCGGGCATCGCCCGCGACTTCGGCGTCAACGTCTGACGTCCGCCGTGGCGATCGACTACACGAAGCGCCCCGGCAAGGCCTCCGCCCCGGCTCCGGCCGCGGGCGGGGCCTCCGGGGCCGCCGCACCGGTGTCGCTGTCCAAGGTGACGCTGACCAAGTCCGCACCGTCGGTCTCGCTCACCAAGCGGGGCGCGGCGGGCGGCCGGCTGCGGGTCAACCTCCAGTGGAGCACCGGCGCACAGCCGGCCAAGCGCGGCCTGTTCAGCCGCGGCGGGTCCGGGGCGATCGACCTCGACCTCGCGTGCCTGTGGGAGTTCACCGACGGCAGCAAGGGCGTCGTCCAGGCGCTCGGCAACGCCTTCTCCGCGCCCGGCCACGGTGCGCCGATCATCCACCTCGACGGTGACGACCGCTCCGGTTCCGTCGCCGGTGGCGAGAACATGTTCATCGACCTGTCCCGCGTCGCGGAGATCCGCCGCATTCTGGTGTTCACCTTCATTTACGAGGGTGTCCCCAACTGGGCCAGTGCCGATGGGATCGTCACGCTGTGGCCCGCGTCCGGACCGGAGATCGAGGTGCGGCTCGACGAGCCCGACACGCAGGCCCGCACCTGCGTGATCGCCATGCTCGAGAACAGGGGTGGCGACCTCGTCGTCAACCGGGAGATGCGCTACATCCGCGGTGGGCAGTCCGACGTGGACCGCGCCTACGGGTGGGGCATGCAGTGGGCGCGCGGCAGCAAGTGACGTCCGGGGGGTGACGGCCCCCGGCACGCGTCGCCGCTCGCGATGCGGGCAGGGGGCCACACCGTCGTGGCTTCGTCGTCGAGCACGGGTACGGGCCGTCATGAGAGGTCCGGCCAGGACGTCCGATGAGGAAGAGGAAGACCACGTGCGGCACTTCGGGTCCCTGACCGCGGCCGACGCCGCGGCACTGTTCGAGCGCCTCCCGCAGGACTTCGGCCGCAACAGCGGTCCCGACCTGCTGTCGGTGGCGCTCGGCGCGACGCTCTACATGCCCGGCGACCGGCCCGCGCTCGCCGCCGACGTCGCCAAGCAGGCGGCGGCCGGGGTCACCTCGGTCGTCGTCTGTCTGGAGGACGCCATCGCCGACGACCGCGTCGGCGACGCGGAGGCGAACGTCGTGGCCTCGCTGGGTGAGCTGTACCGCGAGGTGACCGCGGACGGGCGCGACCCCGACGCGCCGGGCCTGCCGCTGCTGTTCGTCCGGGTCCGCGAGCCCGGCCAGATCCCGTCGCTGGTCGACCGTCTCGGGCCGGCTGTCGCGGTGCTCGACGGGTTCGTCCTGCCCAAGTTCACCGCCGTCAGCGGGACCCCGTTCCTCACCGCGCTCGACGAGGCCGAACGCCGCTGCGGGCGGATGCTCTGGGCGATGCCGGTGATCGAGTCGGGCGCGGTCCTCTACGCGGAGTCGCGGGTGGACGAGCTCGCCCGGCTGCGTGCCCTGCTGCACCGCGACCGGCACCGCGTCCTCGCCGTCCGGCTCGGCGCGACCGACCTGTGCGCCCTCTACGGGCTGCGGCGCACCGCCGACTTCTCCATCTACGACGTCAAGGTCGTCGCCGACCTGATCGCCGACGTCGTCAACGTCCTCGGCCGCGCCGACGGCACCGGCTTCACGGTGACCGGGCCCGTCTGGGAGTACTACGGGCACGCCGAGCGGCTGTTCAAGCCACAGCTGCGGCGCACCCCGTTCGAGGAGCACGACGAGTCGGAGCTGCGCGGCAACCTCGTCTCGCGCGCCATCGACGGGCTGATCCGCGAGGTGCAGCTCGACCGCGCGAACGGCCTGCAGGGCAAGACCGCGATCCATCCGAGCCACGTGGCGATCGTCAACGCGCTGTCGGTGGTGACGTCGGAGGAGTACCACGACGCGCTCGACGTCGCGGGCACCGACCGCCCCGGCGGGGTGATGGCCTCCGGCAGCGGGGTGCGGATGAACGAGATCCGCCCGCACGCGGCCTGGGCGAAGCGCACCCTGCTGCGCGCCGACGTCTTCGGGGTGTCGGCGTCCGGTGTGTCGGTCGTCGACCTGCTCGCGTCGAGCCTGTCGCGGTGAGCACCACAGCGTCGTCGCCGGCCGCGACGGTCGTCGACCGGACGGGTGTCGTGCTGCGCGACGCCGGCGGCCCTGGCGACGCCGACCCCCGGGTGCTGCTGGGGCTCGCCCTGCGCCGCAACCCCCGCCGTGCCCAGCTTCTCGTCTCCCGGGTCCTGGGCAAGCACGTCCCGACCGACCCGCGCCTGGTCCGCGCCGCCGGCCTGCTGCTGGGTGCGCGGGTGGCCGACGTCCTCGACGACCGTGCCCCGCGGGCCCTGCCCGTCGACCTCCTGCACGCCGCCGTGCGGGGCGGGCGCGACGCGGCGGCAGCCGTCCACGCGGCCGCCGCCCACGCTGTCGGGCAGGCCGGCAGCGGGACCGCCCACGACGTCGCCGTCCTCGGGTTCGCAGAGACGGCCACCGCGCTGGGGCACTGCGTCGCGGAGGCGCTGCACGCCGACTACCTGCACTCGACGCGGCGGCCGGTCGAGGGCATCGCCACCGCGGGCGGCTTCACCGAGGAGCACTCCCACGCCACCGACCACCTGCTGCTCCCAGCCGATGCCGCGTTCCTGACCACGCCACGCCCGCTGGTGCTCGTCGACGACGAGCTGTCGACGGGCCGCACCGCGTTCAACACCATCGCAGCGCTGCACCGGCTCTGCCCGCGGGAGCGCTACGTCCTGGCCGCGCTGGTCGACTCCCGTCCGCACGACAGCGACCTCGTCGCGTCCGTCGCGGCGCTGGGGGCCCGGCTCGACGTCGTGTCACTGGCCCGGGCCGCGATCGTGCTGCCGGCCGATCTCACCGCGCGCGCCGGCGCCCTGCGTGCGGTGATCGACGCGGCACCGGGCACCGGCCCGACGGAGCCGGGGACACCGGCCCGGGACGTGCCACGGGTACGGCTCACCGATCTCGGGTGGCCCGCCGAGACCCCGGACGGCGGACGCCACGGCTTCGGCCCGGCCGAGCACGACCGCCTCGCCGCCGCCCTGCCCGGCCTCGCCGCCTCGCTCGGCGACGCCACCGCACTCGACGGGCGGGTCCTCGTCCTCGGGACCGAGGAGCTGATGGCGTTGCCGCTGCGGATCGCGCAGACACTCGCCGACGCGGGCCACGACATCGCCTTCTCGACGACGACCCGCTCCCCCGCGGTCGTCGTCGACGATCCCGGCTACGCGCTCACCTCCGGCATCACCTTCCCGGCCCACGACGACCCCGCCGACGGCCCCGGCCCCCGCTACGCCTACAACGTCGGTGGCCCCACCGACCCGCGCTGGGACCACGTGCTGGTCGTCGTCGACCCGCCCGCCGACACCGCCGCCCTCGACGCAGGGCTCCTCGCCGCGCTGGCCCCGCGCACACAGGCACTGACCGTGGTGGTGACGCCGTGATGCCTCCCGAACCGTTGCGCGGCAACACTTTCGGCAGCTACCGCGCCGACGAGGTGGGCTGGCTGCTCACCGACCTGTCCGGCGTCGAGCTGGAGGCCCCCACGGAGGAGCGCGAGGAGGCCATCCAGAGCGGGGGCGCGCACTACGCGGAGTCGCTGCCCCAGGAGTTCCAGCCCGACCCCGACTACCTCGCGTTGTACCGCCGCGCGCTCGACGGGTCGGCGCTGCGGCTCGCCCGCGCCGTCGCGACGGTCACCGAGCTCGTCCTCACCGAGCGCGGCCACGACGTCACCCTCGTCTCGCTCGCCCGCGCCGGCACGCCCGTCGGGATCCTGCTGCGACGCTGGGCCGCCCACGCCCACGGCCTCGACCTGCCGCACTACGCCGTGTCGATCGTGCGTGGCCGGGGCATCGACACCGTCGCGCTGGAGTACCTGGCCGCGCACCACGACCCCGCGCGGGTCGTGTTCGTCGACGGCTGGACCGGTAAGGGCGCGATCTCCCGCGAGCTGACGGCCGCCCTCGACGCCCACGCCGCCACGACCGGGGTCCGGTTCGACCCCGACCTCGCGGTGCTGGCCGACCCCGGGCGCTGCGCCCGCACCTACGGCACCCGCGACGACTGGCTCGTCGCGTCGGCCTGCCTGAACTCGACGGTGTCCGGGCTCGTCTCGCGCACCGTGCTCAACCCGGCGCTGCTGCGCCCCGGCGAGTACCACGGCGCGAAGTTCTACCGCGAGCTCGCCGGCGCCGACGTCTCCGCCGACTTCCTCGACACCGTCACCGCCGAGTTCGGCCACGTCGGCGAGGTGTGCGCGCCGGCCGACCGGACCGTCGACGCGGACCGGACGGCCGAGGTCGCCCGCGTCGGGGCCCGCTACGGGGTCGACGACGTCAACCTCGTGAAACCCGGCGTCGGCGAGACCACCCGGGTGCTGCTGCGCCGCGTCCCGTGGCGGGTGCTGGTGCGCGCGGGTGCGCCCGCAGAGGACGTCGCCCACGTCGTGCTGCTGGCGCAGCGCCGCGGCGTCCCGGTCGAGGAGGTGCCCGACCTGCCGTACAACTGCGTCGGGCTCATCCACCCGCGCTTCACCCGGGGCGCCACCGGTGCCGACGGCCTGGCGGTGGCGGGATGAGCCGGCCCGGGGAGGGACGGCCCGTCGTGTGCCTCGACCTCGACCGCACCGTCATCTACTCGGCGGCAGCGCTGGCGCTCGACGGCCCCGACGAGCTCGCGCCCCGGCTGTTGTGCGTCGAGGTGTACCGGGCCGCGCCGCTGTCGTTCATGACCGAGCGGGCCGCGCAGGTCTACGGGCGGCTCACCGGCGAGGCCCACGTCGTGCCGACGACGACGCGCACCCGTGCCCAGCTCGGCCGGGTCCGGCTCCCCGGCCCGCCCGCCCCGTTCGCGGTGGCGGCCAACGGTGGGCACCTGCTCGTCGACGGGGTGCCCGATCCCGGGTGGGCAGCGCTGGTCCGGCGCCGGCTGGCCGACGTCGCCCCGATCGCCGAGGTCCGCACGCACCTCGACCAGGTCGCGGGACCGTTCGTGCGGACGCTGCGCGACGCCGACGAGCTGTTCGCCTACGCCGTCGTCGACCGTGACGCGCTCCCGGCGGGCTGGGTCGACGACCTCGCCGGCTGGTGCGCACCGCGTGGCTGGCGGGTGTCGTTGCAGGGCCGCAAGGTCTACGCCGTCCCGGTGCCGCTCACCAAGTCCGCTGCGGCGCAGGAGGTCCGGGCGCGCTGCGGCGGCGGCACGCTGTTCGCGGCGGGCGACTCGCTGCTCGACACCGACCTGCTCGAGACCGCGGACGTGGCGGTCCGGCCGGCACACGGCGAGCTCGCCGACACCGGCTGGCGACGCCCGCATCTCACCGTCACGACGACCCGCGGGGTGGCTGCAGGCGAGGAGCTGCTCGACATCCTCGTCGGCCAGGTGATTTCCACCCGTTTTTCCGTTTCTGGCAATCTGGGTGCGGGCGCCTGAGCGTCCGCGACATCGAGGGAAGGAAGCCATAGACATGGCGCTGTGGGACCAGCTCAAGGAACGGGCGGCCGATATGTCCGCCAACGCGAAGACCCAGGTGGGGAAGTTCAAGAACAAGGACTTCGCGAACGCGAGCATGGCGATCTGCGCTCTCATCGCGGCGGCCGACGGGACGATCTCGCCCGAGGAGCGGTCGAAGACGGCCGGCTTCATCACGAGCAACGACGTGCTGTCGATCTTCCCGGCCAGCGAGCTGCTGGAGAAGTTCACCTTCTACGCCTCGAAGCTCGAGAAGGACTACGACTTCGGCAAGGTCGAGGCGATCCAGACGATCGCGAAGCTCAAGAGCAAGCAGGACGCCGCCCGCGCCGTGATCCAGGTCGGGATCATCATCGGTGGCGCCGACGGCGACTTCGACGACGACGAGAAGCAGGCCGTCCGCGAGGCCTGCAACGCCGTCGGCATCGCGCCGTCGGAGTTCGACCTGTAACACCCCTCGCTGCTCACGACGACGGCCCGCGCCCTCGATGAGGGACGCGGGCCGTCGTGGTGAGCGCGGGTCTACAGGTGCGCCGCGGTGGCGGGCACGAGGTCCTGCACCGTGCGGCCGCTCGCGACGGCGCCGATCGCCGTCATCGTCCACTCCCCGGAGCCCGCGCGCGACACCTTCGCCATGATCTGGGCGTTGTGCCGGCCCGAGCCACTGAGGTCGTAGCGCGCGAGCTCCTCGCCGGTCGTCTCGTCGACGAGGCGGCAGAACGCGTTCTCGATCTGCGAGAAGTCCTGGCCGGTGAACGAGTTCACCGTGAAGACGATCTGCGTGGTGCCGGGCGAGAGCCGGGTGAGGTCGACGACCACGGACTCGTCGTCGCCGTCACCGTCGCCGGTGAGGTTGTCGCCGGTGTGGCGCACCGAGCCGTCGCGGCTCTGCAGCTGGCGGAACCACACCGCATCGACGAGCCGGCCGGCGCCGTCGAACAGCAGGGCCGACGCGTCGAGGTCGATCGTCTGCGACTTCATGCCGCCGAACAGGCCCTTCTTCTTCACCGCGTCCCAGCCCAGCCCCATCCGCACGACGGTCAGGCTGCCGCCGCCACGCTTGGCCAGTGAGACCTTCTGGCCCTTGGTCATGTTCACGCTCATGCAATGGCTCCGTTCGGTTACGGGGTCATCCGGGACGAACGGGGTGGGGCGGCGTCCGCCGCCCCCACCCGTTACTTGCGGAGCTGTTCGCCCGACGTGCCGGCGACGTCGCCGGACGTCTCGGCGCCGGTCGTGTCGGCAGCCGGCGTGCCAGGGGTGTGGCCGGCCCCGGCCTTCCCGGCGGCAAGCTCGTCGACCGGCCGTTCGGTCTCGGCACCCTCGCGGGCCAGCCTGCGGTTGCGCATCACGCTGGACAGGAACGCCGCGCCGATGAACGCGACGCCGATGAGGCCGGTGACGATCTCGTTGACGTGGTAGCCGATGCCGACCAGCAGGATCACCGACAGCGCACCGATCGCCCAGTGGGCACCGTGCTCGAGGTAGACGTAGTCCTGCAGGGTTCCCTTGCGCACCAGGAACACCGTGAGCGAGCGGACGAACATGGCGCCGATCAGGCCCAGGCCGAGCGCGATGAGGATCGGGTCGGTCGTGACCGCGAAGGCGCCGATGACACCGTCGAACGAGAACGCCGCGTCGAGCACCTCGAGGTAGAGGAACAGGAAGAAGCCGGCCTTGCCGGCCGCCTTCGCGAGGTTCGACGGGCCGCCGGACCCGTTGCGGGACTCCTCCGTGGCCTCCTCGCCGCCCGCGAGGGCGTCGGCGCCGCCCGCCTGGTCGAACAGGTCACCGAGGCCGTTGACCAGCAGGTACGTGACGAGACCCAGCGAGCCTGCGACGAGCACCTTGCCCGGCTCGGCGGCCAGCGTGCTGGCGAGGACGACGAGCGCGCCGATGGCGATGACGATGGACACCCGGTTGAGGGCGCCGATCCTGACCAGCGGCCGCTCAAGCCAGCTGAGCCAGCTGTGCTCGCGCTCCTCGAAGACCCAGTCGAGGAAGAGCATGAACAGGAACATGCCGCCGAAGGCCGCGATCTCCGGGTACGCCTGGTTGAGCAGGTAGGCGTAGCTCGTCGGGTCGGTCTCGGGCCGTTGCTCGAGTGCGAGCTGGAACGCCTCGATCGGCCCCAGGTTCGCCGTGATGCCCACGATGAGCAGCGGGAACACCAGCCGCATACCGAAGACGGCGATCACGATGCCGATCGTCAGGAAGATCCGCTGCCAGAACGGGCTCATCCGCTCCAGCACGGTGGCGTTGACGACCGCGTTGTCGAACGAGAGCGAGATCTCCAGGATGCCGAGGATCGCGCAGAGGATCAGCGCCTCGACACCGCCGTAGAGGAAGGCGACGACCAGCGCGACGACCGTGACCGCGTAGGACCACCCGAAGATTCTGAGATTCATGTCCTCTGCTTCTGTTGCGCTCGTGAGGCCTGCAGGCCCGGCGGGCTCGTGCCGTCACCGATCGCGGCAACGGTATCGCCGGTGATCCGGTCACCGGTGAGCGGAGTCCCGAATCCGGACAACCCACCCGCCAGTGTGCCCGGACCGCTGGTGGAGCGTGGCGGACCCGGTACAGCTCACCCGTCCGAGCAGGCCCGGGGCACGACGTCGCCAGGGGAGGCGCCGTCGACGAGCAGAACGACCTCGTACACCGGAAGGTTCCCGAGCGGGACATTTCCGTCATCGACCGACGTGCCGCGCACCCGGGCCAGGACGCTCCAGCCGCCGTCCGCGCGGCGGCGCCGGACGCGGTACTGCGCATCGGGGTCCCCGGTCCAGCGCACGTGCACGACGCCGCCCGCCCCGCGCTCCGCGTGCACACCGGACGGTTCCGGACGGCCGGTCGCCGGCTGCGTCGCGGTGGGGATGCGCGGGGACCCGTCGGAGCGCACGGGCTCGGAGCCACGGCCGTCACGCAGCGTCGTCACCCGGTAGACGGGCGCCTCGACACCGGGTGGTGCGCCGCCGTCCTCGATCGTCGCGTCGGTGGTCCGGCCGACGACCCGCCACGCCCCCTCGCCCGTGAGCCGCTCCACCTTGTGGGTCACCCCGGCCTCGGTGGACGGCTGCCAGAGCACGAGGACGGCGCCGGCGGCGTCGCGGGCGGCCGACACCCATGCGGGGGCGACGGGCGCCGCTTGCCGCCACAGCGCCTCGGACGCCGCCACGTGGTCGACGCAGGCCTCGAGCACAGCCCTGAGTGCGCGCACCCGGTCCACGGCCGGCGCCGTAGGCACCAGAGCGAACGCACGGTCGGCGGCGGCGACCCGGGCACCGGCCTCGGACGCGGCGTCCGCGGCGGTGCGCCCGCCGGGGCCCGGCACGTCGGAGGCGGTGCGCCGCAACCGGTCGGCCAGCCCGGCGGCCTCCACCCAGCGCCGGGCGGCGCGGGCGGCGTCGAGCACGAGCCAGGTGCGGGCGGCGTCGGCGAGGACGGTCTCGATCTCCGCGGCGAGCGCGCGGGCCTGGGCGCCGGACGCCCCGTCGAGGCCGCGCACGTCGCCGAGCAGCGCCACCGCGGCCCGCGGCCTGCCCCCACGCAGGCTCCGACGGACCTCACGCAGATCGGGACCGGCGGCTCGCGGCGGGACCGGCTCGCGGGGCGGGGCCGGGTCAGGGGCCGGGGCGGGGTCACGGGCCGGAGCGAGGTCACGGGCCGGGGCGGGGTCACGGGCCGGGGCGGGGTCACGGGCCGGAGGGCTCGCGCCGGGCAGCGGTTCCACCTCCGCGCCCAGCTCGGCTGCCAGGCGTGCGACCAGCGCCGCGGCCGACGCCCGGTCCAGACCCGCGTCGACCGCGGCGTCGACGAGATGGGCGTGGTCCTCGGCCACCAACCGGTCCTCGACCAGCACCGCGGCCCGGACCTGCGGGCGGAGGGTGTCGGCGGCGTCGGCCTCCACGGCCGCGAGGTAGCCCCCGATCGCCCGCGGCCCGGCTTCGAGCAGGTCGGCGACGTGCACCAGCAGCTCGTCGACGACGACGCGCAGCCGGTCCGGGGGCAGCTCCCGGGCACGTGCACGCCAGCCCGTGGCACGCTCGGTGACCTCCTCCGGGCCCGCGTCGGTGCCCAGCCCGAGCAGGGCGAGCAGCGTCGGCGGCACGGGCGACCCGGTGAGGCGGCCGAACTCGTCGAGCAGGACCCGGATCTGGCGCCGCTGCTCCGGCCCGACCGCGGCGACGGCCGGCGCCGGAGCGGGCGCCGCGGGCAGCAGCCGGTGCCGGTTCAGCCGCGCCGACACCTCGGCCCGGTCGAGGCCGGCGAGGGCCCCGACGTCGTGCAGCCCGTCGACCTTGTCCTGCGGGACGCCGCCGTGCCGGTCGACGAGGCGGGCGATCGCGGCGTCGAGGAGCTGGTAGCGGGCCGCGTCCCGGCGTTCGCGCACCGCCCTGGCGGCCACTGCCGCGAGCCTGCGCCGCCCCGGGTCACGCAGGTCGGCGCAGCGGACGTCGTGCGTGGCGACCAGCTCCCCGACGAGGACCCGGTACTTGGGGTGATCGCGCTGGCGCTGCCAGAACCCCCACACCTCGTCGATGCGGGCCACGACGGCCGCGTCGTCGAGGGTGCCGGCGGCCGCCGCGTCGACGGGGACGTCGTAGAGCTCGAACGGGTCGGACTCGTCGGGGCCGCCACGCCGCTCGACGGCGGCGAGCACCCGCTTGCGGTAGCCGTTGGGGTCGAACGGGTCGAGCTGCGGACGCTCAGCCACGGCGACGGGCCCGGCCGAGCTGGTCGCGTTCGCGGGCCACCTCGGCCTGCGACAGCGTCGCGCCCGTCGTCGCGGTCAGCTCGAGCGGCATGGCGGCCTCGACGTGGTGGGCGGTGACGTGCAGGATGCCGTCGAACCCCATCTCGAACGTCACCCGGATCTCGCTGCCCTCGTCGTGGCCCGGCGGGATGCCGGTGATCTCGCCCTGGATGAGGATCTTGACGTCCTGGGCGCGCTGGGACTCGGCCTGCCCCTGCTGCTCCACGACGGTGAGCGCGACGACGGCCTGGTCTGCCCGCACGGTGCCGAAGGAGCGGCTGGTGCGCACCGGCAGCCGGTCGTTGCGGTGCACCAGCCACGTGGGTTCCAGGCGCCCGGCATCGCTCACCGCCAGCACCCCGAAACCTCGCGACACCACGGTGTCGACGCGGATCTCCACGGCCCGGCGGACCTGCGCGAGCGGGACGGCGAAGGCGTCGGCGACGCGACGGCAGGCGTCGTCGAGATCGGCGGTGGGAGCGTCCTCGACCGGGTCGCCGTCACGCAGCCGGCCCCGGGTACGCAGGTCGGCCGCCACCATCCGTTCGAGCTCCTTCTTCTCCCCGTACAGCGCGGCGCCGCGGGCGACGGCGAGGTCCGGGTCGTGCAGCAGTGCCTCCAGGCCCAGCTCGGTGCGCAGCGCAGCGGCGACCGACGGCATCCGCGACGACCCGCCGACCAGCAGCACCCGGTCGACCCGGTCGACGCCGCGCCGGGCTGCCTCGGCCAGGCAGGAGCGGGTCAGGTCGACGGTGCGGCGCAACAGGGGTGCGGTCAGCTCGGTGAGCTCCGCCCGGGTCAGCGGCACCGTCACGCGGACGCCGTCGTGCGCGATGACGACGTCGGTCCGTTCGGCCTCGGACAGCTCGTGCTTCGCCCGTTCCGCCGCCAGCACGAGCACCTGCGCGCCGGCGGAGTCGTCGAGAGGGTCCTCGGCGTCCGGTTCGGCCTCGCAGAACCGCCTCGACAGATGCAGCGCGAGCCGCTCGTCCCAGTCGGCGCCGCCGAGCTGGTGGTCGCCCTCCACCGCCAGCACCGAGATTCGCCGGTCGGCCAGCTCGATGACGGTGACGTCGAACGTGCCACCGCCCAGGTCGTAGACGAGGACGGTCTCCCCCGTCCCCTTCGTCGTCGCAACGCTGCCGTCGAGGCGCCCGAAGCCGTAGGACAGCGCCGCGGCGATCGGCTCGGACAGCACGTCGACGACGTCGAGGCCCGCGTACACACCGGCCTGCACGGTCGCGCGCCGTTCTTCGTCGCCGAAGTAGGCGGGCACCGTGATCACGGCCGACGTCGGCTCGGTGCCGTCGGCGAACCGGGCGTCGGCGACGAGGCTCGACAGGATCAGCGACGACACCGCCGGTGCCGACCACGATCTGCCGTGCGCCACGAACCGCCACGCCGCGTCGCCCATGCGGCGCTTCACCATCGCGCAGACGTGCTCCGGGTCGAGGCGGGCCTCGCGCCGAGCGCCCTCCCCGACGACGTACTCGTCGCGGGAGGCGAACAGCACGACCGACGCGGTCGTCGGCTCCCCGGACATCCCGGCGAGGACCGCGGGACTGCCGTCGGGGGCGATGCGGGCGATGGCGGAGTTGGTCGTACCGAGGTCGATCCCGTGGACGGCCACGCCGGGAGCCTAACGATAGGTTCCGGGGCCGTGGCCGAACCTTCCCTGCGCGACATCGCCGACAAGGTCGACGACCTCGCGCGGCTGCTCGCCCGGCAGGCCGGCGTGGCCGCCGCACGTCCCACCGGCGCGCCCGCCGGGCCCGACGTCGCGCTGCTCGTGGACCTGCACGCCCTGCGCTCCGATGCGCTGACCTGCGCGGCGACCGCGGCGACCGCCCCGGACGCCGAGGCGTTCGAGGCACTGGCCGGCGGCCTGGAACGGGTCCTCGCCGGGCGTGGCGGGATCGTCGTGGCACCCGTACCCGGTGACGTGTTCGACGCGACGACGATGGACGCCGCCGAGGTCGTCGCCGGCTCCGACGCCACGCTCGACCGGACCGTCGCCGCGACGCTCACCGACGGTCTGCGGGTGGGCGCGCGCTGTGTGCGGCCGGCCCGGGTGCGGGTGCGGGTGCACCGGGGCCCCACCGACGCGCCGTGACGGGTGCTGGTGCGGGTCAGCGCACCTTCGCGGCCAGCGCCACGGCCAGGTCGCAGTTGCCGTCGTCGGTGGCGAAGCCGACCGCGGCGCCGGGATCGGCGTCCGGGTCGAACCGGATGTCCGGGACCTTGCCCTCGCCCGCGGCGGTCGTCGACACGTAGACCAGCAGGTCGCCGCGGCGCACCAGCGCACCCGCCGAGCCGGTGCCGTCGCCGGTGGTGCAGAACGCCTCGTCGCCGGCCTCGACGGACTTGTTGAAGTACGCCGCCGACGACACGGTGATGCCGTTGCCGCGGTCCTCGCTCGTGCCGTGCGCGTTCTGCAGCTCGGTCGCGAAGCGGGCCGCCGCGTCACCGCCGGAGTAGCGGGCGATCCGCGCGAGCTTGCCCAGGTCCTCGGTGCCCTGACCGCTCTGCACCGCCCAGCAGCTCTCGGCGTCGGGCAGCACTCGCCCGTCGAGCATCGGGGCGGCGATCGACCCGATCCCGCCCATCGCGACCACATCGAACTGGCCGCCGAGCACGGAGTTCACGTCGGCGGTCGACACGGCCGGGCACTCCCCGCCGGCACCGCCGGTCACGCCGGCCGCGAGGCCCGTCACGGCCCGGTAGGCGAAGTACCCGCCGGCGCCGATCAACACGACGAGCACGACCACGACGATCGCGACGATCTTGCCGGTGTTGCTCCCCCGCCGCGGCGGGGGTGGCGGAGGCGGTGGGTAGCCGCCGCCCATGGGCGGTCCGAGAGGATAGCCGCCGCCGGGCGGAGGCGGGTAGCCGCCGGGGCCCTGCGGCGGACCGGGACGGCCCTGGGGGGCGGGCGGGTACCAGCGGCCATCGGGGCCCTGCGTCCATCCGGGAGTGCTCAAGGCCGTCTCCGTTCCCGTGCCGCGGGCACGGCGAGAGGGTCGTCAGGTCCGGCGACCGCGCGCCGCCTGCGGACACGCGGCTCGCGCGGCATTCTCCGCGGAACGGACGGCGGGCCCGCCACCGGGGCCATCGTCAGCGGTGGGACGCGGCCCGGCCGTCGAGGTGCCGCTCCATGCGGACCAGTTCCACCCCCGCGTCGTCGACGACCCTACCGGTCACCTGGTATCCCGCGGCCCCGTAGAAGCGGAGGTTGTCGTCGCTGCGTCCGCCGGTGACCAGCCAGAACGACCCGACGGTCGGCGGCGCCGCGGCGTGGAGCGCCGTGAGCAGGGCCCGCCCGACCCCGCCGCCCTGCACGTCGGGAGCCACGGTGAACCGGACGACCTCCATCGCCTCGCCCTCCACCCGGCCCCGGACCGACCCGACCAGCCGGGGCCCGAGCCACGCCGCGCGGGCGACGAGCAGTGGGCCGGCCGCTGCGAGGTCGGCCGTGATCTCCTGCAGCGTCTCGCGCAGCGGTGGGATGTGGGGTGCGTGATAGCGCTGCGCCTCGGTGACGTACGCGGCGCGCTGGACGGTCAGCATCTCGCCGGCGTGCTCCGGCGACGGCGCGGCGATCCGCAGACCGGTGGCGGACCCGGCGGCTGCCACGTCGGGCGCACCTGCCGGCGCCGCGTCCTCCTCGCTCACCGGGCACAGCACGGACGGCAGGCGATCGTCGTGGCGGCCATGCCGGCGACTGTAGCCAGGATCCGCGGCCGATCGATCACGCACCGATGTGATTCGCGGTGACGCGCGTCGCATTCCCCGACAATCGGGCCGAAATGGTCCGGGACAGCGGATCAGTGCGTTCCGGTGCGGAACGGAAGATCGTCGAACGGGCCGGACGCACCGTCCTCGTCGCCGTGCAGCTCGAAGTGCATGACCCGGGCCCAGGCGCCTTCTTTGCTCTCCGACGACTGGATCGCGTCGGCGACGATCGAGTACGACCTGGCCGACAGGAAGTCGAACACCGGGTCGAATGCCGGGTCGGTCATCTCGGCCAGGAGGGAGAACTCGGCGATGACGTACGGCCCGACCACGACGGCGTCGACCAGCCCGACGCGCTCGGCAAGAACCGTGAGCGGCTCCTCGTTGTCCACGCCCCGATATTGCATGCAAAGGTCAGGTAAAGCAAGAGAAAAGGTTGCTGGAATGACCTGGATCTCGGCATGAATGCGGCGAATTCGATATCCGGAACAGTGAACGGATATTGTGTCGAAACCACCCGGAACGGCTTGTTCCGAGTCGTTCCGGACATCTCCGGGGATCGGCGCCGTGGACGCCGGCCCCCGGGGACCGGGAGCCGGGCCGCGGACCCTAGGCGTCGACAGCCTCCATGACCTCGTCGCTCACGTCGAAGTTCGCGTAGACGTTCTGGACCTCGTCGGAGTCCTCCAGCGCGTCGATCAGCTTGAAGACCTTCCGCGCGCCCTCGGCGTCGAGCTCCACCTGCATCGTCGGCAGGAACGTCGGGTCCGCGGAGTCGTAGTCGATCCCCGCGTCGACGAGTGCCGTACGGACGGCGATCAGGTCGGTGGCCTCGGAGACGACCTCGAAGGACTCCCCCAGGTCGTTGACCTCCTCGGCGCCAGCGTCGAGCACGGCCAGCAGGACGTCGTCCTCGCCGAGGTCGTTCTTCGGGACGATCACGACGCCCTTGCGGTTGAACAGGTACGCCACCGAACCCGGGTCGGCCATCGCGCCGCCGTTGCGGGTCATGGCCGTGCGCACCTCGGTGGCGGCGCGGTTGCGGTTGTCGGTGAGGCACTCGATCAGCAGCGCGACGCCGTTGGGGCCGTAGCCCTCGTAGGTGATGTTCTGGTAGTCGGCGCCACCGGCGTCGGCACCCGAGCCGCGCTTGACGGCACGGTCGATGTTGTCGTTGGGGACCGAGCTCTTCTTCGCCTTCTGGATCGCGTCGAAGAGGGTGGGGTTGCCGTCGGGGTCACCGCCACCGGTGCGCGCCGCGACCTCGATGTTCTTGATCAGCTTGGCGAACATCTTGCCCCGCCGGGCGTCGATGACGGCCTTCTTGTGCTTCGTCGTAGCCCACTTGGAGTGGCCGCTCATCGCACTTCCCTTCCGCTGCTCACGTGCCGCACCTCAGCCCCCAGGCCGGGCCCACACGGGGCCGCGCAGCCGGGATCGTGCCGAACGTGCCGGATCCCGTCGATCCTACCGACCCCCCGGTCCGGCGCCCGACGGGCTGCGCACGGACCGGACCGCTCCCGTGACTCCGCTCGTGCGACCTGCTCCCACTCCTGCGACGCGGGGTCTCAGCCGCGAGCAGCCGCCGCGTCGCGCACCATGTCGACGAACATCGCGTGCACCCGGGTGTCTCCGGTCAGCTCTGGGTGGAACGCCGTCGCCAGCACGACACCCTGGCGCACCGCCACCGCCCGCCCCGCGGCCGCACCGGCGTCCTCGCCGGCACTCGTGACCGCCGGGACCGAGGCGAGGACCTCGACGTCGGCACCGACCTTCTCGACCCACGGCGCCCGGATGAACACCGCGCGGACCGGGCCGCCGGGCACCCCGTCGAACTCCAGGTCGGTCTCGAACGAGTCGACCTGGCGGCCGAAGGCGTTGCGCCGCACGACGACGTCGAGACCGCCGAGCTGCTGCTGGTCGGGGCGCCCGTCGAGGACCTCCGACGCCAGCAGGATCATGCCTGCGCACGAGCCGTATGTGGGCATCCCGCCGGCGATCCGCGCGCGCAGGGGCTCCAGCAGCTCGAAGACCCCGAGCAGGTTGCTCATGGTCGTCGACTCCCCGCCCGGGACGACCAGCCCGTCGACCGCGGCGAGCTCCGCGGCCCGGCGGACCGGGCGCGCATCGGCGCCGCAGCCACTCAGCGCGGACAGGTGCTCACGGACGTCGCCCTGCAGGGCGAGCACACCGATGACGGGGACGGGACGGGGGACGTTCACGGACATCCAGCGTAGTCGCCGCGGTCAGGCGGGCCGCCCGGCAGGCCGGGCCGCCTCGCCGTTGCGGATCGCGGCGGCACGCACCGCCTCGGCGACCGCCGGCGCGACTGAGGTGTCGAACACGCTCGGCACGATGAACGACGGGTTCGGCTCGGCGACGACATCGGCGATCGCGGCCGACGCGGCCAGCAGCATCGTGTCGGTGATGTCGCGGGCGTGGGCGTCGAGCAGCCCGCGGAACACCCCCGGGAACGCGAGGACGTTGTTGATCTGGTTCGGGTAGTCCGACCGGCCCGTCGCCACGACCGCGGCGTGCTGGTGCGCGACGGCCGGGTCGATCTCGGGGTCGGGGTTGGCGAGGGCGAACACCACGGCGCCCTCGGCCATCGTCGCGACCTCGTCGGCACCGAACAGGTTCGGGGCCGACACCCCGATGAACACGTCGGCACCGACGAGCGCATCGGCCAGCGAGCCGGACATGTTGCCCACGTTGGTCATCGCGGCGATCTCGACGAGGTTCGCGTCCATCCCGGCCCGGTCGCGGTGCACGATCCCCGCGATGTCGACGGCGACGACGTCGGCGGTCTGCTCCGAGTTCAGGAGCCGGATGATCGCCGAGCCCGCAGCCCCGACCCCGCACACGACGACGCGGATGTCGGCGAACTTCTTGCCCACCACGCGCAGCGCGTTGCGCAGGGCCGCGAGGACGACGACCGCGGTGCCGTGCTGGTCGTCGTGGAACACCGGGATGTCGAGCAGCTCACGCAGCCGGCGCTCGATCTCGAAGCAGCGTGGAGCGGCGATGTCCTCGAGGTTGATCCCACCGTAGGCGGGCGCCAGGATCTGGACGGTCCGGATGATCTCCTCGGTGTCCTGGGTGTCCAGGCACACCGGCCATGCGTCGACGCCGGCGAACCGCTTGAACAGGGCGGCCTTGCCCTCCATCACGGGCATCGCCGCGGCCGCGCCGAGGTTGCCCAGCCCGAGCACGGCCGAGCCGTCGGTGACGACCGCGACGGTGTTGCGCTTGATGGTCAGCCGCCGGGCGTCGGCGGGGTTGGCGGCGATCGCCTGGCAGACCCGCGCGACGCCGGGGGTGTAGGCCCGGGAGAGGTCGTCCCGGTTGCGGAGGCTGACCTTCGACTGGATCTCGATCTTGCCGCCCAGGTGGAGCAGGAAGGTCCGGTCGGACACCTTGCGCACGGAGACGCCGGGCAGCGCCTCGAGCGCGGTGGTGATCTCGTCCGCGTGCGTCTCGTTGAGGGCGTTGCAGCTGATGTCGACGACGATCGCGTCGGTGCGCGCCTCGACGACGTCGTACGCGGTGACGACGCCGCCGACGCGGCCGACCGCGACGGCGAGATCGCCTGCTGCGCTGGCGGATGCGGGCGCCTCGACGCGCGCGGTGATGGCGTATCCGGGACCAGGGATGGGCACGGCCGACGACCCTACTCCCGCGTGGAATCCGACTTCCGCCCTTGTGACCGACGGGGCGCGGGTGTGAGATCGAGCACAGGGCCCGGCGCACGGGGCGCCGCGCTCGACACCGCCTCGGAGGTGGTCGCGATGGCCGGCAGAGCAGACAGCGGGCAACGTGCGGGGACCGGTCGGGTCCCTGCCGTCACCGATCCCGCCCACGTACGCAACGTGGTCCTCGTCGGGCCCAGCGGAGCAGGGAAGACGACCCTCGTCGAGGCTCTGCTCGCCCACACCGGCACCATCCCGCGACAGGGCACCGTCCTCGACGGGAGCACCGTCTGCGACCACGATCCGGCCGCCGTCCGCCAGCAGCGCTCCGTCGCGCTGGCGGTCGCCCCGTTCGTCCACGGTGAGACGAAGATCAACCTGATCGACACCCCCGGCTACGCAGACTTCGTCGGTGAGCTGCGCGCCGGACTGCGCGCCGCCGACGCCGCCCTGTTCGTCATCCCCGCGTCCGAGGGCCACGAGGGCACCGTCGATCCTGCGACGGTCGCCCAGTGGGAGGAGTGTGCCGAGGTGGGGATGCCGCGCGCGGTGGTCGTCGCCCGCTGCGACCACGCCCGCGCCGCGCTCGAGACGACGATCGACGCCTGCCGCGACGCCTTCGGGACCGGAGTCTCGCCGCTCTACCTGCCGCTCCGCTCCCCCGAAGGTGGCCTCGCGGGCCTCTACGGTCTGCTGTCCCGGACCGCCGACGCAGGCGCATCCGGGGGCGCGGCACCCGACGGCGCCGACGACGCCCGCAGCGAGCTGATCGAGGGCATCATCGAGCAGTCCGAGGACGAGTCGCTCATGGAGCGCTACCTCGGCGGCGAGGACATCGACGTCGAAACGCTGGTCGACGACCTCGAGACCGCCGTCGCGCGTGGCTCGTTCCATCCCGTCGTCCCCGTCTGCGCCTCCAGCGGCATCGGCCTCGACGCCCTGCTGGAGGTCGTCGTCGGCGGGTTCCCGTCGCCGCTGGAGCACCCGCTCCCGCCGGTCTCGGGTGTCGACGGCAGCTCCCACGACACCCTCGTCGCCGACCCGGCCGGGCCACTGGCCGCGGAGGTCGTCCGCACCTCCGCCGACGCCTACGTCGGGCGCGTGTCGCTCGTTCGTGTCTTCTCCGGGACGCTGCGCCCCGACGCCACCGTGCACGTCAGCGGCCACATCCCGGTGCAGCGCACCTCACCGGAGGACAACGGCTCCGGTCCCGGCCCGGCCTCCGACGGTCACGACGTCGACGAGCGCCTCGCGCACGTCTACTCGCCCCTGGGCGCCACCCTGCGGGAGGTCGACAGCTGCATCGCCGGCGACATCTGCGCGCTCACCAAGCTCGGGTCGGCCGAGACGGGCGACACCGTCTCCGCCGCCGACCACCCGCTGCTGCTGCAGGCCTGGGACCTGCCCGACCCGCTGCTGCCCGTCGCCGTCGTCGCGCACTCCCGCGGCGACGAGGACGCACTGATCAAGACGCTGTCGAAGATCGTCGCGGCCGACCCGACGCTGCGCCTGGAACGCAACTCCGAGACCCACCAGACCGTGCTGTGGTGCATGGGCGAGGCGCACTCCGACGTCGTGCTGTCGCGACTGCGGGCCGGCGGCGCGGAGGTCGACACCGAGCCCGTGCGCGTCCCGATGCGGGTGTCGTTGGCGCGCAAGGGAAAGGTCACGGGGCGGCACGTCAAGCAGTCGGGGGGGCACGGCCAGTACGCCGTGTGCCACGTCGAGTTCGAACCCCTGCCGCGCGGCAGCGGGTTCGTCTTCGAGTCGAAGGTCGTCGGCGGCTCGGTGCCGACGCAGTTCGTCCCGAGCGTCGAGAAGGGCATCCGCGCCCAGCTCGACCGCGGGCTCACCGCGGGCGGCGACACGTCCTACCCTGTCCTCGACGTCCGGGCCACCCTCGTCGACGGCAAGGCGCACAGCGTCGACTCGTCCGACGCGGCGTTCCAGACCGCGGGCGGGCTGGCGCTGCGCGAGGCCGCCGAGGAGTGCGGCACGGTGCTGCTCGAACCGCTCGACGAGGTACGCGTCCGCATCCCCGACGACCATCTCGGGTCCGTACTGGGCGACGTGTCGTCGCGGCGCGGGCGGGTCCTGGGCACCGAGGTCGCGGGCACCGGCCGGACGCTGGTGGTCGCCGAGATCCCGGCCGTCGAGCTGCTGCGCTACGCCGTCGACCTCCGGGCCGCGACGTCGGGCACGGCGACCTTCACCCGCACGTTCGCCCGCTACGATGCCGCACCGGCGTCCGTCGCGACCTGACCCCACCGCCCCTGTGAGTGCCTCACGAGGTCCGTGCTCGCAGGGTCACGGCACTCCGAACAGGCGCAGGCCCGCCGTCGTGCCCGCCGCGAGGAGGACGACCAGCACGAACGGCACCCGGAGCAGCGCGGCGGCCGCACCGACCGCCACGCCTGCCGGCCGCGCCCAGCCCGCGAACCCGCCGCCCTCGGTGAGCGCGGCCGTCGCGGCCAGGGCGACGAGCAGGGCCGTCGCGCCCAGGTCGAGCAGCCGCTGCACCTTCTCCGGCACCTCGACCCGGCCCCGCAGCAGCAGCCCGGCCAGCCGCATCAGGTAGGTGCCGACGCCCAGGACGAGCACAGCCGTCCAGGTCACGACGTCACCGGTCCTGGAGCCGGCGGTCCCGGGGTCGCCGGGGTGGCCGGGCGCGCCCGGCCGGCCAGCGCCAGACCGGCGAGCCCCGCGAGCACCGGCAGGCCGGGCGGCAGGAACGGCGTCGCGGCCAGGGCCACGGCAGCGGCGCCGAGGCCGACCCGCCGCGCGTCGGCGGCACGCAGGCCCGGCAGCAGCAACGCGAGCAGCGCCGCGGGGAAGGCCGAGTCGATCCCGAACGAGTCGGGGTCGGGCACCGCCGCGCCCGCGACCGCGCCGACGACGGTGCCGACGTTCCACATCACGAAGAAGGAGATGCCGCACGCCCAGAACGCCCGGCGTGCCCGCAGGCCGGTGCCCCGGGCACGGGAGAACGCGACCGCCTCGTCGATCAGGATGTGCGCACCGAGCACCCGGCCCAGCGGGCGGTCGGCGACGACCGGCGCCATCGCGAGCCCGAACGGGATGTGCCTGGCGTTGAGCAGCAGCCCGCCGACGATCGCCGCGAGCGCTCCCCCACCCGCCGCGACGACCGCGACCGCGAGGAACTGGGAGCCGCCGGCGAAGACGATCGTCGACATGCCGACGATGATCGGCAGCGGGATGTCCGCGGCGGCCGCGAGCGCGCCGAACGACGCCCCGACGACTCCTAGCGCCGCCGCGAGGGCGAGGACGTCACGCAGGTCGGTGCGGGACCCGTCAGCGGGGCTGCCCGCGGCAGGTGTTCGACGAAACGAACGCATGGTGTCCTACACTGGACACCACGTCAGTGTTCGTCAAGTCGAACGAGGAGTCCGGTGGAACGAACGAAAGAGCCGGAGCCCGCCGACGTGCCGGAGGGCCCGCCGCTGCGCGCGATCGCGGACGCGGTCCGCCGCGAGCGCACCCGGCGCGAGCTGTCCCTCGGTGAGCTCGCCCGGCGGGCCGGCCTGTCCAAGTCGACGTTGTCGCAGCTCGAGAGCGGTTCGGGCAACCCGAGCGTCGAGACGCTGTGGGCGCTCGCCGTCGCGCTGGGGGTGCCGTTCGCCCGGTTGCTCGAGACGCCGTCGCAGCCGGTCCGTGTCGTCCGCTCCGGCCACTTCGCCCCGCTCACCTCCGACCGGGCGCCCTTCACCAGTGCGCTGCTCGCGGCCTGCCCGCCCGGCGCGCGCCGCGACCTGCACTTCGTCACCGCCGAGCCCGGCGCGGCCCGGGAGGCGCACGCGCACATTCCCGGCACTGTCGAGCACATGCTCGTGAGCGCGGGCCGCTGGCTGGCCGGGCCAGACGGCGAACAGGTGGAGCTGGCGCCCGGCGACTACGCCTGCTTCCCCGGCGACCGCCCCCACACCTACACCGCGCTGGCCGCAGGCAGCGCCGCGATGCTGGTCATGGAGTACACCTGACGCCCGCCCGGGTCGCTCACATGGTGCCGCCCGGGGCCATCGGACCCGCGGCGCCCGGCGTGGTCCCGCCGGGCATTGCGGGGAGGGTCGTCACGGGTGCGGTGACCGGCGGAGCGGCAGCACCGGGAACAGCGGGCGTACCAGGAAGCGCGGGAGTCCCCGGCACAGCAGGCGTCCCCGGCACAGCAGGGACGCCCGGGACGGCGGGCGGGCAGGTCGTCACCGGCGGGGCCTGGGCGGTGCCGGACGAGGCCCCGGGATCGGGCGTGCCGCTCTGGTCGCCCGGAGCCTGGTCGTCCGAGGCCTGGTCGCCACCGCCCTGGTCGTCACCGGCGCCCTGGTCACCCGGGTTCTGGTCGTCGGAGGCCTGGTCGTCATCGGAGGTCTTACCCCCCGCGTCCTGGTCGTCCGAGGACTGGTCGCCCGCGTCCTGGTCGCCCGCGTCCTGGTCGCCCGAGGACTGGTCGTCCGAGGACTGGTCGTCACGGTCGTCCTGGGCGCTCTGGTCGTCCCCGCCGGAGGCGTCGTCGTCCCCGCCGGAGGCGTCGTCGTCCCCGCCGGAGGCGTCGTCGTGGCCGCCGGAGGCGTCGGAGTCCTCGTCGCCACCACCCCCCTCGACGGCCGGCCCTGCCTGCGGCGTGCCGCCGGCGGTCGACGGCGTGCCCGGCACCGCGAGCGCTCCGGGCGGCATGGTCGTCAGCGGCACGAGGCCCGGCGCCGCGGGCGTCCGGGTGCTGCACGAGACCGCGCGCGGCACCGGGTCGGTCGAGGCCGCGAAGGCCATGGATCCGCCGAACAGCGTGCCGGCGATCACGATGCCACCGATCGTCACGTAGCGCCTCATCAGGCTCCTCCCTCACTCCTGTCACATGAACCACGACGAAGGTTAGGTGCGCTGCGTGATCACCGTGAGGTGTTGTCACCGGTCCGTGGAGCCCCTGACCGACGCCCTCTCACAATCCGTGATCGTGGGTCGGCGCGGCTCGCCAGGTGGGGCACATCGTCGTGACGGACCGTCACCGCACTCGCGGCAAGTGGCCGGATCGGGCAGGTCGACCCGTTCGAGCGACCGGCCCGCCCGGAGGGAGCGGGAACGGGAACGGCCCCGGCACGCGGATCGCGTGCCGGGGCCGTCCGTGGGACAGCTAGCGGGGTGAGGTCACCAGCCGCGGGAGGCGTAGCGCTGCTCAGCGGGCAGGTCGGGGATGTTGATGCCGACCATGGCCTCCCCCAGCCCACGCGACACCTTGGCGATGACATCGGGGTCGTCGTGGAACGTGGTCGCCTTGACGATCGCGGCCGCACGCTGCGCCGGGTCGCCGGACTTGAAGATGCCGGAGCCGACGAACACGCCCTCGGCGCCCAGCTGCATCATCATCGCCGCGTCCGCCGGGGTGGCGATGCCGCCCGCGGTGAACAGCACGACGGGCAGCTTGCCCTTGGCCGCGACCTCGCGGACCAGCTCGACCGGCGCCTGGAGCTCCTTGGCCGCGACGAACAGCTCCGTCTCGTCGAGGGTGCCGAGGCGGCGGATGTCGGAGCGGATCTGGCGCATGTGGCGGGTGGCCTCGACGACGTTGCCGGTACCGGCCTCGCCCTTCGAGCGGATCATGGCCGCGCCCTCGGCGATGCGGCGCAGCGCCTCACCCAGGTTGGTCGCGCCACACACGAACGGCACGGTGAAGGCCCACTTGTCGATGTGGTGCGCCTCGTCGGCCGGGGTGAGGACCTCGGACTCGTCGACGTAGTCGACACCCAGGGACTGCAGGACCTGCGCCTCGACGAAGTGCCCGATGCGCGCCTTGGCCATCACCGGGATGCTGACCGCGGAGATGATGCCCTCGATCATGTCGGGGTCGCTCATGCGCGCGACGCCGCCCTGGGCGCGGATGTCGGCGGGGACGCGCTCGAGGGCCATGACCGCGACGGCGCCGGCGTCCTCGGCGATCTTCGCCTGCTCGGCCGTGACGACGTCCATGATCACGCCGCCCTTGAGCATCTCCGCCATCCCGCGCTTCACGCGTGCGGTGCCCTGCTGGGAGTCGCTGGTCTCAGCGGGGGAAGTGGCGGGAACGGCCTGGTCGGACGACACGATGGAACCCTTCTTGACGACAGATCGACGCATCGATCCTACGTCAGTACACCGGGTCACTCGGCGCCGCGGCGGACGTGCTCCGGCCCACGTCGGGGTCCGCGATCTCGAAGTACTCCGGGACCGGTGCGGTACCGGCCAGGTGCAGCCACCGGACGAGGCGTCGGGACCGCAGTCCGAGGGTGTCGCGGACGGCGTCGTTGTGGACACGGCGGGCCAGTACGACCAGCTGTTCGGCGTCGGTGAGCTCGGCGGCGGGGCCGGTGGGCAGGCCGCTGCGGTCGACCCCGGCGAGCGCGCGGGTGAGGGTGTTCTCGACGGTCTCGGCGCGACCGTCGCCGGGTGGGGGCCGCAGCCCCGTGCGGGCGTCGAGGGCGGTGCGCAGGGCCGCGGCGCCGGGTCCGCGGAGCGCCGGCAGGCAGCCGACCGCTGCGGCGGCGCGCCGGTCGAGTGCGTGGTGCAGGCCGTCGCGGGCGGCGTCGGTGCGCACGTGCAGCCGGTCGAGGCGCCGGGCCCGGCCGATGCAGGAGACCACGACCGTCGCGACCAGCAGCGCACCGACGACGAGCGCCCAGACCAGGAACGTCATCGGCTCAGCGGGCCGTGGCGACGACGCGGCGCGGGTCGGCCGCCACCGCGGCCCGGTAGACCTGCAGCACGGCGCCCGCGACGACCGGCCAGTCGAACGCAGCGGCGCGGACCCGGCCGGCGGCACCCAGCGCGGCGCGGCGTGCGGGGTCGTCGAGCAGTGCGGCGAGACCGGCGGCGAGCGCGGCGGCGTCCCCGGGCGCGGCGAGCGTGCCCGCGGCCGGTCCGCCCAGGGGGTCGGCGACGACGCGCCGGAACGCGTCGATCTCGCTCGCGAGCACGGGTGCACCCGCGGCCATGGCCTCGGTGAGGACCATGCCGAAGCTCTCGCCGCCGAGGTTCGGCGCGCAGTAGACGTCCATCGAGCGCAGCGCCGCGGCCTTGGTCTCGTCGTCGACGGCACCGAGCACGTCGAGCCGGTCGGCGACGGGCCCCGCGCGGCGCACGAGCGAGTCGGCGTCGCCACGGCCCACGACGAGCAGCCGCAGGCCGGGCCGGTGCGGTGCGAGCCGGGCGAGCGCGTCGAGCAGGACGGGCATTCCCTTGCGGGGCTCGTCGAACCGGCCGAGGAAACCGACCGTCTCGATCCCCGGCCGCGGACACCCCGGCAGCAGCGGGCCCTCCGCGAACAGACCGACGTCGACGCCGTTGGGGATCTCGACGGCGTCGCCCCCGAGGTGCTCGACCTGGACGCGGCGGGCCAGCGTCGACACCGCGATGCGTGCGGTGACCTTCTCCATCAGCGGTCGCAGGACGCCGCCGAACGCCGAGAGCGCCCGCGACCGCTCCGTCGAGGTGTGGAACGTCGCGACGATCGGTCCCTCGGCGGCGAGCAGGGCCAGGACGGAGATCGAGAACGTCGTGGGCTCGTGCAGGTGCAGCACGTCGAAGGTGTGCTCGGCGAGCCAGCGCCTGACCCGCGCGTACGAGACCGGGCCGAACGTGACGCGGGCGACCGACCCGTTGTAGGGGACGCCCAGCGCCCGGCCCGCGGAGGTGACGAACGGTGGGAGCGGCGCCTCGCCCGGCTCGCGCTCGTCGTCGGCGGGGGCGAGCACGTCGACGCTGTGGCCCAGCCGGATCAACGCCTTGGCCAGGTCGACGACGTGCGCCTGCACCCCGCCCGGCACGTCGAGCGAGTAGGGGCACACGATCCCGATCCGCAGCCCGGTCATCCGACGGCCACCGGGTCGGGCACGTCGGCGGAGAAGACCGGCTGCAGCATGTGCCAGTCCTGCGGGGCGGCGCGGATCAGCTCGGTGAACGCGTCGGCGACCGCCTGGGTCGCCGCGGCGACCCCGCTGCGGCCGGCCACGTCGACCGCCTCCGCGAAGTCGACCGACCAGCCACCTTCGGTGAAGCCGCTGCGGACCGGCACGAGCAGGGAGCCGGTCATCGCCGCCATCCGGGCCGGGCCGACGGGCATCCGCGCGGCGTGGCCGAAGAGCGTCACGTCGGCACCGGTGGACGACAGGTCGCGATCGGCGACCAGACACACCAGCCCGCCCGCACGCAGCCGGGAGACCAGCCCGCGGTAGACCGCCGAACCGTCGTCGGCGGCGAAGACCTCGAACCCGAGCGACTCCCGGTACCCGACGAACCGGCGGTAGACGTCCTCGGGACGCAGCCGCTCGACGACCGTGCTGAAGGCCGGGTCCAGGCCGGCGGCGCGCAGCATCTCGATGACCCACACCCCGGCGGCGTCCCAGTTCCCGCTGTGCGGCAGCGCGAGGATCACCCCGCGGCCGCCGCGCAACGCGGCCAGGGTCGGTTCGAGGCCGGTGAAGACCGTGTCGCGCACGATCGTCGAGGGCGCGATCACCGGCAGCCGGAACGCCTCGCGCCAGTACCGGGCGTAGCTGCGCATCCCGGCCCGGACCAATGCGTCGAGCTCTCCGGGGCCGGCGTCGGGGACGACCCGGGCCAGGTTGGCGCGCAACCGCGTCACACCGGGGCCCGCGCGCCGGGCGGCCACCACACCCGCGGAGTCGAAGATCGTGGTGGCGACGCCGGCGGGCAACGCCTTCACGACGCTCCACCCGGCGCCGTAGGCGAGTCCCGCGAGCCGCTCCCCCCGCGCCGGCCGGGCGTGCCCGGACGTGGTCACTGCTCGGCCCGCTCGGCGGCCTGCGCGCTGCGGTGGACCGCGACGATCCGTTCGCCCACCGTCCAGATCGACAGGGCTGCGAGCAGCCACAACGCCACGGTCAGCGCGTACGGCACGCCCACCCCTTCGAGGAACGTGCCGAGCAGGGTGATGATCAGCCGCTCCGCGCGCTCCACGAGTCCGCCGTCGGCCCGCAGGCCCGACGCCTCGGCCCGAGCCTTGACGTAGGAGGTGATCTGGCTCGCGACCAGGCAGATCAGCGCCGCGATGCCGAGCGTGCGCTGCTCCCCCGCCCCGAGGCACCACCACGCCAGCCCGGCGAACAGGGCGCCGTCGGCGATCCGGTCGCACACCGAGTCGAGGACCCCACCGAACAGCGTGGACCGGCCACGGGCCCGGGCCATCGCGCCGTCGACGAGGTCGAACAGCACGAAGAGGGTGATGATCCAGGGGCCGATCGCGAGCTGGCCGCGCGGCAGGAACCAGAGGGCCGCGGCGACGGACCCGATGGTCCCCACGACGGTGACGACGTCCGGGGTGATCCCGCGCTGCACCAGCGCGCGACCGATCGGGTCGGTGACGCGGCTGACGGCGGCACGAGCGAAGACGTTGAGCATCGGCTGCGGCCGACTCCTGGCGTTCGGAAGAGGAACCTGACCGTCGCCAGACTAGTCGGGTGAGCTGCGCGGCCCGGTGGCGGGCACGCCGCTCTCAGGAGCTTCCCAGGCTTCCGCGAGCAGCTCCCGGGTCTCCGACAGCAGCTGCGGGATGACCTTCGTCTGCCCGACGACGGCGATGAAGTTCGCGTCGCCGCCCCAGCGGGGCACGACGTGCTGGTGCAGATGGTCGGCCAGGGACCCGCCTGCGACCGTCCCCAGGTTCAGCCCCACGTTGAACGCGTGCGGCGCCGCGACCTTCTTCATCGCCCGGATCGCCTGCTGGGTGAAGGCCATCAGCTCCGCCGACTCGTCGGCCGTCAGGTCCTCCAGCTCCGCGACGTGCCGGTACGGCAGCACCATGAGATGCCCCGGGTTGTACGGGTGCAGGTTGAGCAGCGCGTACACGGCCGTCCCGCGCGCCACCACGAGTCCTTCGTCGTCGGGGAGCCGGGGGATGCGGCAGAACGGGCAGCCGCTCTCCCCGGCCTCCTTGATGTAGGCGAGCCGGTGAGGCGTCCACAGCCGGCGGAATCCGTCGGGGGTGCCCACCCCGTCCTGGGGCTCCAGCACCGGCTCGCTCATGCCCGGAATCCTAGTGAGCGACTAGTGCGCGACGCCGAAGGTCTCCGCCGTCGGCGAGGCGTTCTCGCGGCGGTCGATCCAGCCGCACAGCGCCTCCACGGCGTCGGCCACCGGCACCCCGTTGACCTGGGTGCCGTCGCGGAACCGGAAGCTCACGGCGCCCGCCTCCACGTCGCGCGCGCCCGCCAGCAGCATGAACGGCACCTTCTGCATGGTGTGCGTCCGGATCTTCTTCTGCATCCGGTCGTCGCCCGCGTCGAGCTCCACCCGCACGCCCCGCTTCTTCAGGGCCGCGACGATCTCCTGCACCGCGGGCACCTGGTCGTCGGTCACCGGGATAGCAACGGCCTGCACCGGCGCCAGCCACGCCGGGAACGCGCCCGCGTAGTGCTCCAGCAGGACGCCGAAGAACCGCTCGATCGACCCGAACAACGCCCGGTGGATCATGATCGGCTCCTGGCGGGAGCCGTCGGCGGAGGTGTACTCCAGGTCGAACAGGCCCGGCTCCATGAGGTCGACCTGGATCGTCGACAGCTGCCAGGTGCGGCCGATCGCGTCCTTGGCCTGGACGCTGATCTTCGGCGCGTAGAACGCCGCGCCACCCGGGTCGAGCACCAGCTCGAGGCCCGACGCCTCCGCGGCCTCGCGCAGCGCCTCGGTGGCCATCTCCCAGTCCTCGTCGCTGCCGATCGACTTCTCCGGGTCGCGAGTCGACAGCTCCAGGTAGAACTCGTCGAGCCCGTAGTCGCGCAGCAGGTCGAGCACGAACGTCAGCAGCGAACGGATCTCGTCCTGCATCTGCTCGCGGGAGCAGTAGATGTGCGCGTCGTCCTGGGTGAACCCGCGGGCGCGGGTCAGGCCGTGCACCACACCGGACTTCTCGTAGCGGTACACCTGACCGAACTCGAACAGCCGCAGCGGCAGCTCCCGGTAGGAGCGCCCGCGCGACCGGAAGATCAGGTTGTGCATCGGGCAGTTCATCGGCTTCAGGTAGTAGTCCTGGGCCTGCCGCCGCAGCTCGCCGTCGGCGCCGTACTCGGCATCGACCTGCATGGCCGGGAACATGCCGTCGGCGTACCACTCGAGGTGCCGCGAGGTCTGGAAGAGCTGCCCCTTGGTGATGTGCGGGGTGTTGACGAACTCGTAGCCCGCCTCCTCGTGCCGGCGGCGCGCGTAGTCCTCCATCTGCTTGCGCACCACACCACCCTTGGGGTGGAACACCGGCAGGCCCGAACCGATCTCGTCGGGGAAGGAGAACAGGTCGAGCTCCGAGCCGAGGCGGCGGTGGTCGCGCTTCTCGGCCTCCAGCAGCCGGTCGAGGTAGAGGTCGAGCTGCTCGGTGGACTCCCACGCGGTGCCGTAGATGCGCTGCAGCATCGGGTTCTTCTCGCTGCCACGCCAGTACGCCGCGGCACTGCGCATCAGCTTGAAGGCGGGGATGAACTTCGTCGTCGGCACGTGCGGGCCGCGGCACAGGTCGGACCAGACGACCTCGCCGGTGTGGGCGTGCACGTTGTCGTACGCGGTGAGCTCGCCCGAGCCGTCGACCTCGACGACGTCGTCGGCCGGCGCGCCCTTGAGGTCGATGAGCTCCAGCTTGTACGGCTCGTCGGCGAGCTCCTTGCGGGCCTCGTCGAGCGAGTCGTAGCGACGCCGGGAGAACCGCTGCCCCGACTTGATGATCTTCTTCATCGCCGACTCGAGCTTCGACAGGTCCTCGGGCGTGAACGGCTGCGCGACGTCGAAGTCGTAGTAGAAGCCGTCGGTGACGGGCGGGCCGATGCCGAGCTTCGCGTCCGGGTTCACCTGCTGCACGGCCTGGGCCAGCACGTGCGCGGCGGAGTGCCGGACGACTGCGCGGCCGTCCGCGGTGTCGGCGCCGACCGCCTCGACGGTCACGTCGGCGTCGGGGACCCACGCGAGGTCACGCAGGTGACCCTCGGCGTCGCGGACGACGACGACCGCGCTCGGACCGTTGGACGGCAGGCCTGCCTCCCGCACCGCGGCACCGGCCGTCGTACCGGCCGGCACCTGGACGGTGGCGGACGCGGGCTGGGCGGATGGTGCGGACACGACTTGCCTCCGAAGGACACGTAAGGATGTGTGCTGTCGAGGCTATCGCCCGGGGTCGACCGGGTTCCCGCCGTCCCGTCCCGCGGCCGGCGGGGTCGCGGCGTCGGGAGCGGATCGGGCACCCGGGATCGGCGGCGTGGTGCTCCCGGTGGGGTCCTCGGCCCGCTCCGTGAGGTCGTCCCGGTCGCGGGGACCGGGCGGCTCGAACAACGACGGTGACGCCCACGGTGCCGGCTGCGGGACCGCCGCCCCCACACCCTGCAGGGCCGCGGCCACGACACGGTCGACCGGCGCCTGCGCCGCCCGCGGGTGCGGGACCGGTCGTGGCCGTTCCGCAACGGGATGCACCGCCGACGCGGTCGGGTCAGCCGGCCTCGGCTGCTGCGGGGGGCTCGGCGGCACCGGCGCGGTCGCAGGGGTCGAGGTGTGCCGGCCGGGGCCCGGCGCACCGGTGACCGGCGAGGAGGGCGCGCCCTCGGGACGGGAGTGCCTGCCGGCGCCGAACCATGGATGCGGCTCGGAACCCTCGGTCGGCCCCGGGTCGGCGGGCGAGGTGTCATCCCCGACCGCGGGCGCGGGGTCGGCCGCCGGGACCTCGTCCGCCCAGGTAGTGGCAGGTGGCAGGTCGTCGACGGGCGAGGGCGGCTCGGGCGGGACCAGCCCCGTGAACAGGGCGGACCCGGACAGGCCTGCGACGGTACCCGCACGGTCGAGCGCCGCGACGACGTCCGTCGCCGCCGGGGCCGCTCCCCCGGGTCCGACCCCGCGGCCGAGCACTGACGCCGTCGACCAGCCGGCCGCGCGGCCGCTCGGCGTCGGGCGGTCGTCGGGGTCGCCGTCCTGGTGGAGGTCCGGTGCGGCGCCCTCGTACCCCGGGCCGCCGGGCACGGTTGCTGTCGACGGCGGCGGTCCGTCCGGGGCCGCGGCGGCAGCAAGGTCGCCCGGCGGCGCCGGAGCCGGCTGGGCCGGCCTCGTCGGCATCGCGACGGGCACCGCCGGGACCGGCGACGCAGCGGCCGCGATCGGCGGGACGGCCGAGGCGACAGCCGCCCGGGCGGGCGCGACGGGCATGGCGACGGGAGCCGCCGGGGTCGACGACGAGTAGTCCGTCGGCCCGGCCGGAGCCGCTGCCGGCAGGACGGGCTGTGCCGGGGCCGGCCGGGTGGAGCGGGCGGACGTCGCGGAGGCCGGCCCAGGGAGAGACGGCCCCGAGCGGAGCGGCCCACTGAAAGACAGCCCCGAGAGGGACGGCCCCGAGAGGGGCGGCTCGGGAGGAGACGGCGCCGGGAAGGACCGCGCCGGCAGGGATGCCGCCGGCGCGACGCGGGTCGGGAGTGCGGCCGGGTCGGAGCCGAGGCCCGTGGCGCCCGGCTGTGTCCCCACGCCTCCCGGCGACGGCCCGACGACGGGCAGCGCCATCGTCGCCGGGTCGCCGTCCGACGGCGGGCGCTCGACCGGCCCCACCGTCTGGCCGGGAAAGGGCTGCGCGTCCGGTGCCGGGATCGTCTGCGGCGGCGGGATCGTCTGCGACGGGGCCGTCCGCGGCGGGGCCGGGTCGGCCGTGTCGGCGGCCCGCTCCGGAGCCTCGGCATTCCGACTCCCGGCGCCCGCGTGCTCGCCACCAGGGCGCTCGGTACCTGCGCGCTCGGCGGTCGGACGCTCGGCGACCGCGCGCTCGGCGGTCGGACGCTCGGCGACCGCGCGCTCGGTGCTCGGACGCTCGGCGACCGCGCGCT
>NZ_BEGX01000105.1:15582-20483 GCF_002583555.1 Pseudonocardia sp. N23 | reverse complement strand
ATCGCCCTGGGTATCCGGGGCGCCAACCCCGAACAAGATCGATCTTAAGGACACCGAGATTAGATGAACACCCACCCGAACACCCACCACCCCGACACTCCGGAAGCGGTCCGCGAGGCCGCGGCCGGCGCGAAGGCCTGGCGCGCCGCGGTCCACGCGCAGCGCACGGCGGAACCGGATCACTCCGACTTCTACGCGATGACCGCAGACGTGGTCGACACCCTCGCGGCGGTGGCGAACCTGGCAGAGGTACTGGCCTGGCAGGTCGCCCACTACGGCGACACCCGCCCCGTCTACGACGACACCGGAGAGGTCGACCCGCGCGAACGCCTCGACGCCGCGGCGATGGACCTGCACGAGCTCGCCGCGCGGCTGCGCAGCGCGGACCGGATCGCGAACACGTTCTGGTCGCGGATCGGCCACATCGGCATCGATGACGACGCCTCCGTGTCGACGTCGAGCGCGGGGGTCTCGCGATGAACGCGATGGTGTCGTCTGTCGCCGCGGCGGCAGGGTTGCAGTCGTGGGCCCAGGGCCATGCCCCGCACGTCGCTGCGGCGGTCGGGCTGTTGGTGGACCACGGGGTGTGGTTGCGCCGCCGAGATTTCCGGGAGGTGTGTGTCGAGCTGGCCCCGGACGGGGAGTGCTGGATCGACTGGCCGGCCGCTCGGGAGGCGCTCGAAGCACGCGAGTTCGCGGCGTCGACGACCGAGACCGCGGTGCTGGACCTGGCGCTCGCGCTGGGGGAGAACCGCTACCGCCTGTCGCTGATGAACCTCTCCGAGTCCAGGGCGGTCGTGGCAGCAGTCGCGCGCGCGGCGGGAGTGTCGCGATGAACCTGTGGACGGTTCTGCTCCCGCTCGCCGCTGTCGCCGGTGCGGCGGTGGCGGCCAAGCGCGGCGCGACGGTCCTCGCAATCGGCTTCGGGTTGTTCGCACTGCTGCCCCTGATTGCGTTGGTGTCGGTGGTCGGGCTGCCGGTTCTGCTGCTGGCCGCCGGTGCTGCCGGGGTGTGGGTGTGGCATCGGTGGACCCGGTCCTCGGCCACGGTGAACCGGTGGGGCTCACGGGCCCGCCGCAAGTCCGGTGTCGCCTCGACCCTCGACGTCCTCCGCCACGCCGGTAGCGGCGCGATGCGTCGCCGCGCGGCCGCGGTCCGCCCCTCTCTCACTGGCCTTCGGCGGCGGGAGCGGTGGCGGCTGCCGGTGCCCGAGGTGGCGGTGCGGTTGTGCCGCAGCGGGTTGTTGTGGGTGTGGTCCTCGGTCGAGGACGTCACCCTCATTTTCGGTGGCCCCCGCACAGGGAAGTCGGGGTGGTTGGCAGGGCAGATCCTCGACGCCCCCGGTGCCGCGCTGGTCGCGTCGACCCGCGGGGACCTGTTCGACCTGACCTCGACGGTGCGGGCGGGTCGGGGGCCGGTGTGGGTGTTCAACGCCGTCGGCCTCGCCGGCCTGCCCTCGACGGTCACCTTCGACCCGGTGTCCGGATGTGCGGATCCGGTGACGGCGGGGGAGCGGGCCACGGACATGCTCGCCGCCACCACCCGCGCTTCCGGGTCGGGGGATCGGGAGTTCTGGGACGCCCAGGGCCGCCGCGTCCTCGCCACGCTCCTGCACGCCGCCGCGCTTGGCGAGAAGTCGATGCGGGACGTGCTCGGGTGGCTCTCGGATCCGGAGGCGGCGTCTCGGGAGGTGACGGTGCTGCTGCGCCGCAGCAGCGAACCGGCCTTCGAGCTCGACCTGGGCCAGTTCCTCGGCACGAACGACCGCACACGCTCGTCGATCACCTCGACGATCATGCCCGCCCTCGGGTGGCTCACCAGCCCCGCAGCGTCGGCCGCCGCCGGACTCGGCGACGAGCAGGCGCGGGCGCGTCCGCTCGACGTTGACGAGCTGCTGGCCACCAACGGCACCGTCTATCTGCTGGGTGGTGAGGAGGCGCAGGTGGCACCGTTGGTGTGTGCGTTGACCGGGCACATCGCCCGGGCGGCCCGCCGCACCGCCGCCACCCGCCCCGGCGGGCGCCTCGACCCGCCGCTGCGCCTGGCCTTGGACGAGGCGGCGTTGATCTGCCCGGTGCCGCTGGAGAGTTGGACGGCGGACATGGGTGGGCGTGGGGTGAACATCATCTGCGCGTTCCAGTCCCGCGCCCAGCTCCTGGCCAGATACGGGACTCATGATGCGGCGACGATCCTGAACAACTCGGGCTCGATCATGGTGTTCGGCGGCACGAGGGATCGGGACGATCTGCAGTTCTGGTCCACGTTGACCGGCGAGCGCGACGAACCGGCCGACACCGTCGACCCGGCCCGGCACACGACGGCGCGGGCGACGCGGAAGACGGCGGTGCTCTCGCCGGCGCAGATCGCGAACCTCCCGGCCGGGCGGGTCCTGGTCATCCGTCGCGGTATCCCGCCGGTGATCGGGCGGGCGCAGATGATCTGGCAACGCCGCGACCTCCGCTGGACCGAGTTCAGCGACGACCACCCCGAGCTCGTCGAGCACTTCGAGCGGATCGCATCGTGGTGGCGGACGCTCCCGTTCCGAATCAGCCGGCGTCTGCAGCGTCGCGAGGTGGTCCGTCCGATCCGCGGGGTGCTCACCGCCGGGCCCCACGAGTCGGCTCCTGGTCGGCCCCGCCTGGTTGTCCTCGACGCCGGCCCACTCGATGACGCAGGCGACGACCAGCGCCCGACCGGCTGACCTACTGCCGCACCTGCGCTGCTTGCGGCCAGACCTGCCCCGCACCGGGGTGGGTCTGGCCGGGCACACCGACGAACCTCTCCAGGAGAACTGCCATGAGTCCGAACACTCCGCCGGCGAACCCGGCCGCGGGCGAGGACGGCTGGTCCGGGCCGGTAGCCGGGCTGGCCCGGCTCGTCGACGGCCTGCGCCGCGACATCGACCCGCTCACCGGGCTGCCCGGCCGAGTCGAGGAACTTGCCGAGGTTCTGGCGCGGCTGTCGGAGACCGTCGCCTCGATCGCGACGCGCCGCAACGCCGGGCCCGCACCCTCATGGCTGCTCGCTCCCGCCAATCCCGAGGACACCACCTCGATCCTGGAGGACCTCGCGGCGTGGATGGGCGCGATCTACCTGCGCTACCCCGACGGCGCCGCGGTGCTGTCGGACTGCTGGGCATGGCACCCCGACGTCGTCGAAGAACTGGTCTGGCTGATGCACGCCTGGTCCGCCGCCTACCAGGGTCCCGCCGCGTCGGTCGCTCTGGCGGGGGACTGGCACGACCGCCAACGCCCCGGGGTGGTGCGGCGCATCCGCCAAAACGTCGGATCGTGCTCGATCGAGCGCCACCAGACCCGCGCCGGCCGCGCACCCCTCACCGCGACCGCCCCGACGGTCCCCGCGGCCGGGCAGCTCGCCCAGCTCGCCGCCTGGTGGGCAACCGCCCGCGACAGCGCCCCGCCCGAACCCGCCGACCACTCGGACAACGCCACGAACGGAGCCCGGACATGACCACCCACGACACCCGCCCCACCACCGCGGCCCCCGCGACCACCTCCGCCGGGTCGAGCCCGCGGCGATCGGTGCTGATCGAACGCGACCTCGACGCCATCGAGACGCTGCTGGACGGCTGGATCACCGATGCCGGTGGCGTCGACATCCCGTTGCTCGGCACCCCGGAGTGGGTCGCGGCCGAGGAGACGACGCAGCTGGCGGGGGTCGCGGTGTTCGTGCTCGGGTGCCTGGTCGAGCGCGAACCGCTCGTCCTCGCCGCCCGCCTCGCCGCGGAGATCGCCACCGTCCGCTCCGTCCGCATGGCCGCGGCCCGGCAGGCCTCGCACGCGATCTCCGCCGGCGCCGACTGGACCGCGCTCGCGCAGCGGCTGGTCCAGCGCGACCGGCTCGCCCGACACGACCGGCTCCGCCGATGACCGCCCCGCACCACACCAGCGAACACGACGGCGAGAGCAGGTGGGTGCTGTGGCTGCCCGGGCTGATCGTCGCCCTAGGCGCCGCCGCCGCGACCGCCCACGGTCTGTTCGAGGTCGCGGTCGCCGCCCGGGTCCCGACGCCGATCGCCTGGATCTACCCACTGATCACCGATGGCCTCGCCGTCGTCGCCTACACCGCCACCGCACGCCTCACAGGGTCCGCGCGCGGCTACGCCTGGGCCGTCGTTGTCCTCTCCGCCGGCCTGTCCGGCCTCGCCCAGGCCGTCTTCCTTGCCAGCGACGTCCCCGCACCCGGCGACGCCGGCGGGAGTCCGGGGCTGGCGGTGTCGGGGGCACTGCGGTTCGGGATCGGGGCATGGCCGGCGATCGCGGCCGCGCTCGCCGCGCACCTGCTCCACCTCCTCGCCGCCGCCCCCACCAGACCCCGAGCGCCAGCAGCCGACGAGCAGCGTTCAGCTGTTCAACACCCGGCTCAGGGTTCAGCGGTCACCGTTGACCAGGTCCCGTTGAACAGTTCAGAGCACCGTTCAAGCCGTTCAACCGACGAGCCCGACGCCCTGACCGCGCCCCTGCCGATCCTCGAACCCGCACCCGAACACCAGCCCGAGCCGGACCGCGGCACCGCGGTGGTCACCCCGTTCATCGGGCGCAGTGAACGCACTGAACGGGTGGGTGGGAGGGGCGCGGAGGCGCCCGCGCGCGACCGCGCGCTGGCTGCTGCCGCGCGGCTCACCGCCCGCACCGGAGCTCTCCCCACCGTCTCCGAGCTCGAGTCCGAAGCCCAGGTCTCCCGGGGCACCGCCGCCGCGGTCCTCAAGACCCTCCGCGAGGACGACCCCGCGTCCACGACGCGGCGCTCCGCCGTCTCGAACGGCACTCAGCACCTCAGCACCGACGAACACGAGGACTCCTAACCATGACCAGCGCAGCTCCCCAGCACCGACCCAGCACTCACCTCAGCAAGGACACGACAACGACCACTCAGCACTC
>NZ_BEGX01000105.1:0-15572 GCF_002583555.1 Pseudonocardia sp. N23 | reverse complement strand
GACAAAGCCACCGAAACAGACCCAACAGCTACAAGATCAAAGCCATCACACCTATGCATCACGATCCGAGGGGCCGCGCCGGCCTCCGGCCGTCAGCGGACGACCCACGACGCTGTGGATCTTGAAGGCGAGTCCTCCGGCGCCTCGGGCGGGTGGTCGTGGTGCTGAGTGTGTCGTCGGGCTACAGCCCGGAGTACCTGCTCAAGCAGGTCGCCACCGGCCGGGAGAACTACTACACCGGTGCGGTCGCCGAGGGTGAGCCTCCGGGCCGCTGGTGGGGTGCCGGGGCCGAGCGGTTGGGCCTGGCCGGGCTGGTCGAGGCGCAGGACATGCGGGCGGTCTACGAGCGGTTCCTCGACCCCCGCGCGGAGGGGTTCAACGATCCCACCCAGTGGGGCGAGCTGCCCACGCTCGGGCACACCAGCCGGTCGTACAAATCGGAGGACGAGTTGTACGCCGCGGCGGTTGAACGCGAGCCGAACGCGAGCGCTGAACGCCGGGTTGAACTGCGTACAGAAGCCGGGAAGGCCGCCCGGCGGAACGTGGCGTTCTACGACGTGACGTTCAGCGTGGCGAAGAGCGTGACGCTGCTGCACACCGCGTTCGAGGCCGAACAGGTCGAAGCCAGCGCGCGCGGGGACGAGACTGCGGCGGCGGCGTGGGGGGAGTACCGGGCCGCGGTGGAGGAGGCGATCTGGGCGGGCAACAACGCCGCCCTCGGCTACCTGTCGGAGCGGGCCGGGTACTCCCGGGTCGGGCACCACGGCGGCGCCGCCGGCCGCTATGTCGACGCGCACGAGTGGGTGGTCGCCTCGTTCTTCCAGCACGACTCGCGCGACCACGACCCACAGCTGCACATCCACAACCCGATCCTCAACCGCGTCCAGGGCCCCGACGGGCAGTGGCGGACCCTGGACGGGCGCAGCCTCTATCGGTGGCGCGCCGCCGCCGGAGCCGTCGCGGAACGCACGACGGAGGAGCGGATCACCCACGCGCTCGGACTGCGGTTCGCGACCCGCCCGGACGGCAAGGCCCGCGAGGCCGTAGGCGTCGACCCGGCCGCGATGGCGCTGATTTCCTCGCGGCGCCGGGCGGTGACGGCGAAGGCCGAGCGGCTGATCGCGGCGTTCGAGACCCAGTTCGGGCGGGCCCCGAACAACCTGGAACGCGACCGCCTCTCGCGGCAGGCCACGTTCGCGACCCGGCGGGCGAAGTCGCACGAGGGCCTCACCCGCGAGCAGCTCCTGGCCCGCGTCGACACCCAACTCCGGGCCGAGGTCGCGGGCGGGCTGGCCGGGGTAGCCCGCGACGCCCTGGCCGCCCGCGACGACGGCGCGCTCACAGCGCAGGTGTGGTCGCCGTCGGCGGTGATCGAGACCGCGCTCGCCGACGTCCAAGCCCGGTCTGCAGGCTGGACCCGTTCCGACCTTACGAGGGCGATCAACGCCGCGCTGCCGGACTACCTCGGGCTTCCCGATGGCGCCGACGTCGGCCGGCTACTCGACCAGCTCACCACCCAGGCCCTGACCGCGGCGACTCCACTTGATGCCGCCCGCCCGGCCGCCGACGCGATGCCCGACGCGCTGCGCCTGGCCAACGGCGACTCGGCCTACGAGCAGCCCGGCGGGCGGCTCTACGCCACTCCGGAGCAGGTGCGCACCGAGCGGTTCCTCGTCGCCGCGACCGCCCAGGGCGGGGCGACGGCGCTGCCCCGCGAGCAGGCCCGCCGGTTCCTCGATGAGCTGGCCGAGTCGGGGATCGAGCTGGGCGCCGACCAGGCCGCCGCGGTGCGCGGGGTGCTCACCTCCGGGGCCCGGATCGAGTCGCTGGTCGGCCCGGCCGGGACCGGGAAGTCGTTCATCGTCGGCGCGATCGCTCGGGGCTGGACCACCGCCCCCCGAGCTGAGGGGGAGCCGGCGGGGCGGGTGTTCGGGCTCGCCACCTCCCAGGTCGCCACCGACGTCCTCACCGGCGAGGGCCTGACCTCCAGCAACGTCGCCCGCTGGCTCGCCACCCAGGACCGGCTCGCCGCACCCACCGCCGAGGCCCGCGTGAGCGACGACGACGCCGGGTGGGCGCTGCGCAGTGGGGACCTGGTGGTCGTCGACGAGTCAGCGATGACCGACACCGCCTCCCTCGCCGCCATCCACACGCATGTGGACATCGCGGGGGCGAAGCTGCTGTTGGTGGGGGACCACCGTCAGCTCGCCGCGGTCGGCGCAGGCGGCGGCATGGACCTGCTCGCAGGCGCCGGGGCGCGCTACGAGCTCGCTGAGGCCCGCCGGTTCACCGCCGGGTGGGAGCGCTCGGCGTCGCTGCGGCTACGCGCCGGGGACGAGTCCGTGCTGCGCTACTACTTCGAGCAGGGCCGCCTCGTCGACGCGGGCACCACCGAGGCGGCCGAGCAATCCGCCGCCTCGGCGTGGCTGGCCGACACCCTCGACGGGCGCCGTTCCCTGCTGCTGGTCGACACCAACGACCAGGCCGCCACGCTGTCCGCGCAGCTACGCGCAGGGCTGGTCCGGCTCGGGCGGGTCGCCGAGGACGGTGTGCCGCTGGGGCTGCAGGGCACCTACGCCGGGGTGGGGGACCTGGTCCAGGCCCGCCGCAACGGCTGGCACCTCGCCGGTGTCGAGGGCAACCGGCGCGGGCCGATCAACCGCGAGACCTACAGGGTCACCGCCACTCGGGCGGACGGCTCGCTCGAGGTCGCGCCGATCCTCGGCAGCAGCGCAGGCGGGGAGCAGCTCGGCGAGACGATCGTGCTGCCCGCCGCCTACGTCGGGGAGCACCTGGCCCTGGGCTACGCAAGCACCGTGCACGCCGCCCAGGGCGTGACGGTCGACACCAGCCACACCGTCGTCACCGCCCGCACCGGCCCGGCCGCGCTCTACGTCGGCATGTCCCGCGGCCGTGCCGCCAACACCGCGCACGTCGCCACCGTCTCCGCGGTCAACGACCCGGCCAACGGCCGCCCCGACCAGACGCTGCGTCGCCACCCGGTCGCGATGCTCGCCGGGCTGCTCGACTCCGACGACCGGACCGCGACCCGTTCCGCGCTCGCCGCCGCGGCGGACTCCGCAGCCGAGGTCGGGAGTCTGCGCGCGGCGGTGGAGCTGCTCGCCGACGCATCCCAGCTCGCCGCGACCGGCCGCACCGCCGGATGGCTGGACCAGTTCACCGCCGACGGCGTGCTGTCGATGGCGGATCGGCGGCGGATCGCGGCCGAGGACGGCGCCGCGTCGCTGACCCGCATTCTGCGCCGGGCTGAACTGGCAGGCCACGACCCGTGTGTCGTCCTGGCGGCCGCGATCGAAGGTCGGCCGTTGGACGGGGCGCGGAACCTGACCAACGTCATCCACACCCGCATCACCGACGCCGGCCTGCCGCTGGACCCGGTCGCTCAGACGTGGGTGGCGCGGGTGCCGACGGTCGACGATCCGCAGTATCAGCGCTACCTCGACCAGCTCGGCGCCGTCGTCGACGAGCGTGCCGCCGCGCTCGGCGCCGCCGCAGCCGCCGACCCACCGGTATGGGCGTTGGAGGCGCTCGGCGCCCCACCCGAGGACGCCGCAGGGTGGCAGCGCTGGCAGGAAGCGGCCGCGGCCGTCGCCGTGCACCGCGAACTCGCTCACGACGGCGCTGCGCGCGACCGCGAGGACGAGCAGGTGGGGGACGTGCTCGGGCGGGCCCCGAAGCCCGGCCAGATCGAGCACTACGCCGCCTTCCGCGGCGCGTGGAAGGCCCTGGGCCGCCCCGAGATCGACCGGGAGACCGCGGAACTGTCAGACGGGCAGTTGCGGATGCGGATCCGCGGCGCGGCCCGCGACGAGACCTGGGCGCCCCGGTTCGTCGGCAACGAACTCGCCGCGACCCGACAAGCGGCCGAGGGCCACCGGCGCACCGCCAGCCTGCGCCGCGCCGAGGCCGACGCCGCAACGGACCCGGCCGAGCGGGCCCGGCTGGCTCAGGAGGCCATCGACGCCGGGGTGCTGGCCGACACCCTCGACACCCGCGCCGGGACGTTGGAGGAAGTCGACGACGCTCGCGCCCGCTGGCTCGCGCACACCGCCGGCAACCGGGCGGCGGCCGACCAGGCCCGGCTCGTGCTCGCTGACCGCCACGCCGACACCGTCCCGGAGCCCGAGGTCACCGCTGAGGAATGGCTGGCAGCTGCCCGCGAAGCCGATCAGGCCGACGACGCTCACCGCGAGATCACCGACACTGACCTCACCGATATGCCCGTCGATGCCGCGGACCTGCCGGAGCGCACGATCGACGATGCGCTGCTCGTCGAGACTGCGGTCGACGACGTGCGCGACGCTGCGCACGGTGACGTCGCGAGGAGCGAGGACGTGGTGCGGGTTCCGAGCGCCGATGACGTCACGGCGTCGCTCGCTCGGGCCGCCCGGTCGCTGCGGGAGATCGAAGCCCGCGAGGCGGCCGAGCAGGCCGAGGCCGCCGACCGCGCTGCAGAACTCACCCGCTGGCATACCGACGACCAGGCCGACGTCCAGCTGAGCGACGTCGCCGACGGGACTGGCGACGAATACGCAGACGATCTCGACCCGGCGCCGGAATAACCACACATCCCAATGCGACGACGGCCGGACCTGCCCGCAGGTCCGGCCGTCGCGCTTTCAGGACGCCGGTTCTCAGCCCGTCGCGGCTGGGCGGGGGCTCTCGGACAACGCCCACAACCGCGCCCGGCAGAGCTCCCGCTCCGCGACCGGAATCCGTGTCGCAGCGCCATCGAAGATCGGCGCCATCAGCCGCGGATCGGTCAACTCGCCGAGCAGCCAGCCCAACGCCACCACCGCCCCGTGCATGTAGTGGCGGACATAGCTGTCGCCGGCCCGCAAGTCCCACGCCTCAGGGGTAAGCCGATCCTCCGGCGCGATTCCGTGAGCCGCCCACCACCCCGACGGCGGATACGGCTCGCCCTCAGCGAGCGCGTCCGCAACCAGCATCGACGACCACGCCACCGCCTCCGACGGCGGTCCCTCGCCCAGCGGCCCCGGCGTCCGCTCCCCGGCGCCCGCGCCCAGCCACGACAAGCTCACCCACGACCCCAACGCCTGCGGCGCCCGAGTCCGCCGGTACTCCGCCAGCAGGAACAACTCGACGTTTGCGACGGCCCGCACCGGCAGACGCACCCACTCCGGCACACTGCTCAACCTCGCCATACCCGCGAGTGTGCCAATACCCGCCGACAAATCTCGGCAATATCGAGCGCGCGCGCCAGCGGAATTCTTGACATGTCGCTGTCAATCCTCATGTCGCAACTGTGCTCGCACAAACGCGGGGGACAAGTTGCGAGCTTCGCTTGAGTCGATGACCTAGACTTTCTCGGATATCGAGTTCGTCGCGCCGCAACGGAGGCAGTGCGAAATCGAGGCAGCGGAGTACGAGTAGGGCATTGATCAGAATTGATCTAACTGAGGCTCGTGCGAACGTACGAATTGTAAGACTTCGTCAATGAAGGGTTTCACGGCCGAGCTTTCAGTTAACCGGCGCTGCTCGACGACCGAAGTCACCCAGGCAGGTCCATGACCGCCAACCTCTGGGACCCAGCCCTCAACTTCGCCAACGGGGACAATAAAGACTCCAAGCTTAGCTAGATCGGCCATTAAGCGTTTGGCTGCCGCAGTTCCATCGCCGTTTGGTACTGCAGTAATACCGCTCTTCTTTGCGGATTGCCATCCTGCGGCGGGGCGCATTGCGTCCTGCACGGCGGATTTCAAGGCGCGAGCCGTCTTATGTGATTCATCACCTACGACGGAGGCCAGAGTGCCGCGCATTGTTGTAGCAGTTTGTTCGGGTTCAGAGCCGCGGATCGCGGCGTCCATCATTGCGCGGTCCTTTTCGAGAGATTCAGAATATGTGCTGCCGAGTGATTCGACAACGGCTCTGAGTGTGGTGCGGTCGCGAAGTAGGTCAAAGTCCGCGATTACGGCTACGGGAACGTTGACTGCTCGAAGTGAGCGGGCGATCAACGGCAAACGTTGCTTGCCACCCGAATACGTGAACAGGGCATCGGTGCCGCCCGGTTGGCCGAGTGCCGCCGCGGTCGAGTAGAAGTGGACATCGGAGTCTCCCTCGCATACGACGACGCCTGAGTGGAAGAGGCCGTCGAGAACTCTTGAGAATCGCATCAGGGGATCGCCCCAGAGCTGCCTTAAGGCGGTTTGGTCGAGAACGCTCACCGACGTCTTGTCGTCATCGCGAGTGAGCCTTGCGATGTTCACCGGACCGGCCGCGGCTTCGAGGACGCCCACCAGCACGTCAATGCTGTGCGTAGCGATCACGAGCTGCTTGTGCTGGTGCGACTGGCCGAGGTGGCGACCGAGGAGCCGTGCTTGTGGTGGGTGAAGAAACGCTTCGGGCTCGTCGATAAGGACTAACGTATGTGGGCCGGCGATTATGTTCTGCAGGATCGTGGCGAGGCTCCGCACGCCATCACTCTGATTCTCGATCACAGTCAATGCCTGGAGTCGTTGAGCGGTGGCCCTATCGACCATTCCGTCCGGACTTGTCACTGTGAAGTCATCTTGCCTTGCGGTCTTGCTGATACGGAGCTGGGTATTCGCCCCCCACGAGTCGACAATTACATTAAATCCGAATGCGTCGCGGAACGCTTGACGAAACGCAGTGAGGGCATCGGGGGTGGTGACCAGCCATTGCAGAATAGTGGTTGGATGACTGAGGGGATCGATGCGCCCAGTCTGCCCTTCAAATGACAGGCGCGATTCACATGATAGGTACTTTACGAAGAACTCGCTGAAGTTTCGAAGCGGTGCCGTTGCGGGTTCGGACCGCCAAGTAGTGAGAACCTCGTCGAGGTCAAATGCTGTGCCGGACTGCGGCGGTCGGAGAGTCGAACCTCTCCGGCCATCGGTGTTGACGGTGACGTTCATGTTCTGCGTGAGCCAGGGACTCAGAATCTCATGAGATTCGCGTTCGATGACCACCGCGTCAATCGCTGCAAATGTTTCGTGCGGCTGTCGATAGTTTGCGACGAGCGACGAAATCTCGCGAAGGCTGGCGGACTTACCGGAGTTGTTAGGGCCCACAAGAATCGTGGTTCCAAGAGGGGGGATGCTAATCGTCTGACCGCTATTGAAGATGACTTGCGAGAGCCTGAAGGGTGGGTCGGGGAAACCAGTCAATGGATTCTCCATCTCCCGTCCGAGGTGCCGTGTAGTCGTGTGATGTGTTCCGAGCAGGGCAATAATTCTGCACTGCGTTCGGCAAGAGCCTTGTCGAAGCCTACTGCCCTGGATTCGCCGCGTACTCGCTCTTCCGGGCTCTGGTAGGGCGGGGGACGTGGGGCGCTCAAGGCCGCGCGGGCCGAGCAACTGATGGCGGACGCCCTTCGGGCGGGGCCTGTCGGCCCTCAAGGCCCTGTCAACCCGTGGTCGATCCCGCCGGGGAGTGTGCACCGTTGATCGTCGGCGTCAACGTCGTTCGTCCTCGCTGCGCTGCGGGCGCTCCACGTTTGACCCCTCCTCACAACGGCGGCGAGCAAGGGCGCGGGTCGCTCCCTCGAAGAACGGGATCAGGCTGGCAACGCGGGCCGGTTCTCCAGGACGGGTGCGGTAGGCGCGGTGACGGGCCGGGTCGGAAGGCTCCTGGTCTTGCCAGCACCGCCAGATCACCAGCAGCCAGGCGCGGGCGAGGATCCGCACCGCGTGCGGTGACGGTGCCCGCGGGCAATCACCTGGCGGTAGATGTGCGCGGCCCAGGGGGTTGGCATGGCGGGAGTCGGCGGCGAAGTCGCAGACCGCGTCGCAGAGCTGGCGGCTGGCCGCCCACCGGGACGAGGTGATCCGCATCTTCCCGGACTGGCGGGTCGACGGGGTGCAGCCGCCGCATACCGCTTGGACGAGGTCGCAGCACCGGAAGCGCCTACTTGACCGAAGCGTGGAACTTCGCCCGGCTGGAGCTATTAGTCACGGCGTACGAGCTTCTGCGCGCTGGCGTCGTAGACGAATCCGACGATGTCGCCCGAAACGATCAGGTCGATCGCCTGGTCAATTACTTTTCTACGAACAACGAACCATTCGGATGGGTCATACTCGCGGCCCTTGCGGCCGACCTGGCTTACGTCTAGGCGAACGTCAGCGAAGACACGGTGGAGTAAGTTCTCCAACGCAGATGCCTTTAGATTATACGTACGATAACTCGCAACGACGTCGACCGGGGCCATCAGATACGTCGGAGAATTCTCGGAATTCTTGATTCGTTTCTCGACGGTTCCGCGGGTGAATCCAATCTTGTGCAGATCCTTGAGGTCAGCAATTTGCGGGTCGTCGCTAAGCGACCGCAGTACGTAGATGTAGCCGCTGACCCGGTCATCGGTTAAGATCTCTGGGATCTCGACTGGGACGACGATCTGCCCGTCATTGTCGCTCAGGCGGATCCCCAGCGACTGCCGGTACATTGACGACTCGGTGCCATTGTCAAAGACGCACCGTAGCCGCTCGCGCTTGTTTTCTCGTACGGTCGTCTTCCTGTACTCGGTTTCGCCAACCTCGGCGACGAACAGCATGACGCCGTTGAGGACGAAGAAAGCACCCTCGACGATCTGGGTGAGACCTGGGTAAGGGAGAAGCTTGCTTGCGCCCGCCCGCAGTTCCGCGTGCTTCTGCTTGAATAGCGGCTCGAACTTCTCGAAGTCCTGCGCCCTCTCCCGTCGGGCAACTTCGCCGCTATCGTGGACCTGGCGGCGCACCGGCAGGTCCGAGACGTCCAGCAGACCCGACTCATCTCCGAGTAAGTCGAGGTCGTCGCCACCCAGTAGGTCATCGATCGACGCTGGAGCCTCCGGAGCGTCCAACAGACCGAACTCGTCCAGTGGCCTCAGCGCCGCAGTCTTCTCGTCGGTCGCGAGGATGCCGTCCAGACGCGCGCCAAGTTTGCGCTCGGCAATCTCCCTCGTCGTCGAGCTCGGGACTCGACCGTGAGTGCGCCGGAACTCCACGACCTCAAGGAAAGCCCGCTCGAGGCGGACTGCGGACGTGACCTTTGCTAGCTTCTCCGGCCCGTCGAGAAGGCCGTCGAAGTCGGAGTCTAAGATCGAATCGATACTGGTCGGGGCGGCAATGTCGCTGGGCCCGACACTCTCGCTGGCGCTCACGACTCGTCCGCCATCTCCGTTGCACGGGCGGCTGCGTCGCGCTCTTGCTTCTTGCGCTGAAGGAACAGCAGTACCTCCGCGTACCGCTTCTCGATGGGTTCGTCCGACCGCACGTCGGGTTTGCGACCGTTTACCTTGGCCCACTGCTGGATCTTCGGCCATGCCGCGACAGCTTCCTCGTCGGTGACGGCCACCCGGGTAGAAGTAATTGCGTCAGAAATAATGCGAAGCACTGACGGCGTGACTGACTTCGACAAGACCTCAAAGGCACGTTGGAACGGATTGACCGAGTCAATCAAGTTGATATTGATATCGTCAATGTTGACGAACTTCTCGGCCATCTTGATGAAACGCTTATCGCCGACTTCGCGGACCTCGCCATTCTTGATTACGGAGTCCACGACGACCTGCTGGCGGAGTTCTTCGACCTGCGACTCGTTCAGATCGGGGTAGCGATCCCGGATAATCTTGGGGATCAGGACCTTGTTCGTTGTCTCCGGGTCGAGGGAGCCGGCTGCGGCCTTTGCGAATGTGTCGTCCTGCAGAATGGTCGCCTTAAGGTCATTGAGGTCAGTCTCGACGATCTGCTTCACTCGCTCGGTCGATGGCTCCTTGAAGCCCTTGATCTTGATTACGCCGGGAGGGCTCGGCTCGCCTTCGCTGGGGCGCTTGGACTTGAACTCGAAATTCTGAGCGAGCACCTGCTCCATCAGCAGGGATGCCGTGATTGCCTTGAGCATGTTGTTCACCGACACCTTTACCTCGGCCTGCGAAGCGTCGGGCTCGGCGATGAGATTCGTGAACTGGGCGTGATCCTTGCCGGGAGAATCCCGGGTGACGCGTCCGATGATCTGAATTACCTCGGTCAGCGAGGCCCGATAGCCCACGGTGAGTGCATGTTCGGCGTAGGGCCAGTCGAAGCCCTCCTTCGCCATCCCGAGCGCGAGAATCACATCTACCGCGCCTCGATCCTTTGAGGCGACGGTAGAGAGGTAGTGCAGGGTGTCGGCGCGCTTCTTCTGGTCTGTGTCGTCGACGAGATCGGCCAGACGCAGGATCTCGTCTGTGTCGGAGCGACGGATGCTGATAATTCCGGTTTCGGGATCGGTGGACTCGACAAGACCAATCGAGTCGATGATGAATCCAACCTCCTCAATCTTGTCTTTAGTGGACTCGCCTGAGTTCACATTGGGGATATGAAGGATCGTCTTCTTGTCAAGATCCAAAACCTCGCCGATTGCTTCGGTATAGCGGCCCTGGTAAAAGTGGTGGCCGATGCCGAGCGAGCGCAGATACATGTAGCCGTTGAGCTGGTCATAGTAGTTGAACGTGACTGGCGTGAACCGGGCCTCGGCCTCGGCAGACAATACGGGAACAGAGTCACCACGGAAGTACGAGCCTGTCATCGCCACAATGTGTGCGTCCGAGCCATCCATCAAATCGCGCAGCAGTGCCCCGAGACGGCTGGCCTCGACGTCGGCCGACACGTGGTGAAACTCATCGATTGCTAACACTGTGTCGTTGAACGACTCAGGAACCAACTTCTCAAACGCGAACCGCAGCGTCGCGTGCGTGCAGACCAGGACCGCGTCCGGGCTGTCCAGGAAATCAATAAAAGCCCCGACCTTGCCTTGCGACGAGCCCGGATCACACAGATTATGCTCGGGCTTGACCTCCCAGTCGGCGAAGAAGCCGAATTTGGAGAGCTCTGTCGAGTCGAAGGACGCTCCGATGGACCGCTCCGGCACCGCGACGATAACCTTCTTACGCCCTTGGTTGTAGAGCTTGTCAAGCGCCACGAACATCAGCGCACGCGACTTGCCAGAAGCTGGCGGGGCCTTAACCAGCAGGTGCTGAGCGTTCCGCTTCGCGAAGACCCGTTGCTGCATCTCGCGCATGCCCATCGTGTCAGTGTTCACCGACCCGCCCGTACGAGCGTAGGTAACATCAACGACGTTGACTGGCTTCTTGATCGCGTTCACTTGGCGATCCTCCTGGTCTTCTTCGCCGGTGTCTTCGCGGCCGCGTCGGCGGTCATGCGGTCGTACATCGCGAAAAGGTCAGATAGCCGCTGCTCGTCGGTCTCATAGCCGCGTTTCGAGTAGATCGAGTCGACGAAGGAGTCAATCGCGGCGTGCGCCTCGCGCAAGTCTTCTGGCATCTGTTCTGGATCGTAGAGTTCTGCCAAGGTGTACTCGCAATGATACTCGCGAACGTCCAACACGCGCAAAGCGGCGAGGTTTAGAGCCTCTTTCGTAGCGTCAGAGAGTGACGGTACAGGAAAGTTATTGTAGACGATCGTGTTTGTGTAGCGAAGACGTGTATCGAGTTGTCCACCGATCGCGCGTGCCCAAGCCATATGCATTCGTGAGGTTAGAAGCGCAAACGTCCATGGCTTGGCGCCGTACGCTACGTTCGCGAGATTTGAAGCCACAATCCCACTGTCGAGGTAGCCAATTGGGATGTATTCGCGCTTCTCTGAGGATGTTGAGGGGACGATGATCGCATCGGTATTTTTGTGGGCCCAGAAGTAGAATTGGTTGGGCGTGGCTGCTTTAGCTCGAGTAGATTTTTCGGTACTCTTCTCTCGATGAGCGCGCACCGCGTTGAGCCTACGACCGATATCCGGGTACATGGATGCTGAATTAACCGCGTTATCGGGAATTATGAGGCACCACCTTGTCTTTCCTTTGATAAATTCATCGGCGCCACTGAATCCCTTGATGAAGACTTCCATGTCCGGGGCTGCGGCAAGTAGTTGCTCCTTCTCCGCGTCGGTGAGGATGAGATTTCCTCCGTCGTTGGGCATCGAGCCAAAACCGAGTTTTGGCAGCTCGGCAAGCGGGCTACTTCTCCTGCTGATCCAGATGTCTTGAGCGTCGGCCAGATATGGATTGATGCGCGATGCCGCGAAGCGGATCCCTTCAGTGAAGATGAACCGTTCTCTTGCAGATAAATTTCTCAGACTTAAGACGACACACGTCACGCCCGCGGCATTTCGAGCTTGATTCGACCATTTGAACGATGTGTAAGCGTAGCCGATCTCAAGCTCGTCTCCAAGAACCCGAGGCCACAGTATCCCGACCTGCTCTCCTTGCGAGATCGAGTTAGTCGTGACAAATGCAAGTGTCGCAGACGAACCGCGGATGTAGTCGGCGCCCTTGATTAGCCATGCAGATACATAATCGAGGCTCTTATACTTTGAAGTGATTGTGGCAAGGTCGCGCTTCTGCTCGGCGGACTGCCGGCGGCTGCCAAGATATGGAGGATTGCCGATCAAGTAGATTTCGCCGCCGTCATTCGGGCAGATCTCATTCCAGTGTAACGTGGTGGCGTTGCCTGCGTGGACCTTGCCGATCTCCTTCAACGGAATCAGCGGGATCGCGATCTTGAACTTCTCTCGGAACTCGGAGTTCATTTGATGCTTTGCAATCCACAGCGACAGAATGGCGATCTCGACGGCGAAGTCGTCAATCTCGATGCCATAGAAGTTTTCGATATTGATCCTTGACTCTGCAAAAAGTACCATGTGCTTGTCGTCAAGGTCCGCGAGACGTTCGAGGATTGCATGCTCAAGCTTCCGGAGTTCTTTGTAGGCGATGATTAGGAAGTTCCCCGAGCCGCATGCGGGGTCGAAGACTTTGATTGAGCTGATACGGTCAAGCAGTACTTCGAGCTTCCGCGCGGAGTCGAAGCCTGCGTCGAACTGCTCCCGGAGATCATCCAGGAATAGCGGCTCAATGGTCTTTAGGATGTTCGGAACCGAGGTGTAGTGTTGACCTAGGTCTGACCGCTTTCCCGGGGCAACGATCGCTTGAAACATCGATCCAAAGATGTCGGGGTTGATCTCGCTCCAGTTCAGTGTCCCGAGAGCGATCAGCAAGTCGCGGGCTGCCTTGGTGAAGGTAGGCACCGTCTGCTCTGGACTCATCGTGAACAGTCGACCGTTGACGAAGGGGAACTGGGCCAGGTGGTGAGGTTTGGCTCCCGAGTCCTCGGTGTCCAGAGCTGCGAACAGGGACGAAAGGAAGTCGTCCATATCCGATCCGTCGGGCTGGGAATGTGAGCCGACTGCATTTGTGAACTGACCCTCGGCGAAGATTTCTGTGTCTTCGGCGAAGAAGCAAAACAGCAGCCGGGCGAAGAACACGTTCAACCCATGACGGCCGCGCGTCCCGTCGATCAGCCCCGGATTGGCGGCGATCAACTCGTCGAAGAGCTTGCCCATCCGCTCGGCGGCCTTAACGTCGGCGTGCGCCTCGTTGACGTATTGGGCCTTCTCCATGCCGGCCCAAGGCAGGAAGAAGGTGAAGTGCTGGTCGATGTCCCTGATTGGGATCATCAGATTCTCGCCGGTCTTGGTATCGACGGCAAGGAGTTCGTCGTAGTCGGTGACTATGACGAAGCGGGTGCGGTATCGGACGACAGCCGGCGAGGTCTTCAGCTCGTCGATCACTGCGAGTGGGTCGCCGGTGGTCTCCTTGAAGTAGACAACGCTCTTCTGAGCGACGTCAGTGGCCTTGTCGTCAGCGACGTTCAGTGAGCCGTTGCGCAGGCGCGTAACGTTTCCCCGCGGCTTCCCGTAGGCAAGGAGCAGGTCGAAGATGAATTCGCGATCGTACGATTCGCGGCCGCCGAGGGGGGCGACGCGCTCTTCGACGGCCCGCAGGTTGAGCCTCGCCATGACCAGGTCCCCTCTCGTGATCGTGAACCCATCATCGACCACCGGCACCGTCGAGGTGTCTGGGGCCGTCCGCGGCGCCCTACGCAGTGGCGGCGGTGGGACCAACGCCGAGCCTGTCGTCCTACCTACAGTCCACTGGCCGCGTTCCGGTGCAGCTAATGGACCTCGACGCCCGGCTTCCTTGGCTGTGTGGGGCGGCAGGCGAGCCTACGGCGAGCGCTGAAGGGGCTGCTGGTGGCGGCGGAGTGGACGTGAGGGACCATTGGACGGAGATCGGCCCGATCCCCGGTGCTCGTGCGTCCCGGCATTGACGCCCACGCTCTGCTTGACAGAGTGTGGGATCAAACGTGGTGCGAAGCAGCGGCCATGAGAGCGGATGGGGGCGGCTATCGGGGACGGGAGCGTGGCTGTTGTTGCTGGTAGCGGCCTTGGTTGACGTTGTCCGACTGCCTTGTAAGCGGTAGGTCGTCGGTTCGATCCCGACCTCCGGCTCCACGCCTGACCAGCATATTTCTAAATCTGGAGATCGTTTCTCTTCCCGGCATGGCACCAGATGTGGCACGAACCGCGCTATCGTGCCTGCATGGCGGGACGTCCGGGGGTCGGCAAGGCCCGTGCCAGAGGCAAACTCGAGGAGCTGCGGAGTGGCGCCCTGGGGGTGCGCGTTTACGCCGGTATCGACCCCGTCACGAAGTAGCGCCATAACCTGATCGAGGTCGTTCCGCCCGGGCCGAAGGCCTGGCGCGAGGCGGAGAAGATCCGTGACCGGCTCCTCAACGAGGTGGCCGAGAAGCGGAACCCGCGGACGTCGGCGACGGTCGACCAACTGCTGGCGCGCTACCTTGACCAGTTCGACGGCGCCCCCAACACCCTCACGAAACATCGCGGCTACATGCGCAACCACGTCTCGCCGCTGATCGGCAAGGCGAAGGCCGGCGCGCTCGACGCTGAGGTGCTCGACTCCTTCTATGCGGAGCTACGCCGCTGCCGGCAACACTGCTCCGGGAAGGCCGGCGCACAGCACTGGACTCGCCAGGAGCACGAGTGCGACCAGCGCTGCACCCGTCCGCCCGCCTGCAAGCCCCTGGGCGCGTCCGTGGTGCGCCACATCCACTTCCTGCTGTCCGGTGCGTTCGAACGCGCCACCGACCTGTCGCGGTGGGATGCCCACGAGATCGCCGCGGTCGCGGCCACGGTCAACTCCCGCCCACGGAAGATCCTTGGCTGGAAGACACCTGCCGAGGCCTTCGACGAACATCTACGCTCACTGCGGGCTGGTGTTGCGACCACCGATTGAGCCCGCCCAATTCACCTCATGGGCCTTCACCCGCCGGGCCAAAGAGTCCGGGCTCGTTCCGTCCATGGGCTCGATCGGCGACTGCTACGACAACGCTGTCATCGAATCCTTCTGGGGCCGCGTCCAGACCGAACTGCTCGACCGCCGCCGCTGGCGCACTCGCATCGAGCTCGCCAACGCCCTGTTCGAGTACCTCGAGACGTTCCACAACCGGCGACGTCTACACAGTGCTCTGGGCATGCTCACACCGATCGAGTACGAGAAGCTCCACACCCCAGCGACCGCGTGAACCCAGCAAGCCGACTCCACGGAAGCCCGGGGCATATCAAAGTCTCCGAACACGCCGGGGCGGTTCAACTGGGTGGCCCGTTGCTCAACATCCGGCCGTTCTCCCCGCGGACTTGAGGGTCTGGCAGGCCTCGACGATCCGGTCGGTCATCGACTGCTCGCCC
>NZ_BEGX01000104.1 GCF_002583555.1 Pseudonocardia sp. N23 | reverse complement strand
AGCCGTCCGGCGCGGTAGGAGGAGCGCACCAGCGGCCCGGCCATCACACCTGCGAAGCCGATGCGTTCGGCTGTCTCGGAGTGGGTGACGAACTCCTCCGGCTCGACCCAGCGTTCGACCGGGTGGTGGCGCGGGGTGGGGCGCAGGTACTGGGTGATCGTGATGATCTCGCAGCCCGCGTCGTGCAGGTCCTGCAGCGCCGAGGTGACCTCGTCGGGGGTCTCGCCCATGCCCAGGATCAGGTTGGACTTGGTGACCAGCCCGGCCTGGCGGGCCTTGGTGATGACGTCGAGGGAGCGGTCGTAGCGGAACGCCGGGCGGATCCGCTTGAAGATCCGCGGCACGGTCTCGAGGTTGTGTGCGAACACCTCCGGCCGGGACGCGAACACCTCGTCGAGCAGGGCGTCGATGTTGTTGAAGTCCGGGGCCAGCAGCTCCACCCCGGTGCCGGGGTTGAGCTCGTGGATGAGGCGGACGGTCTCGGCGTAGAGCCAGGAGCCGCCGTCGGGCTGGTCGTCGCGGGCGACGCCGGTGACGGTGGAGTAGCGCAGGCCCATCTGCTGGACGGACTCGGCGACGCGGCGGGGTTCGTCGCGGTCGAGGTCGGCGGGCTTGCCGGTGTCGATCTGGCAGAAGTCGCAGCGGCGGGTGCACTGTTCGCCGCCGATGAGGAAGGTGGCCTCGCGGTCCTCCCAGCACTCGTAGATGTTGGGGCAGCCGGCTTCTTCGCAGACGGTGTGCAGCCCACCGGTACGGACGAGCGACTTGAGCTCGGTGTACTGCGGCCCGGTCCTGGCCCGGGTGCGGATCCACGACGGCTTCCGCTCGATCGGGGTCTCGCTGTTGCGGACCTCCAGGCGGAGCATCTTGCGACCTTCCGGTGCGATCGTCAC
>NZ_BEGX01000103.1 GCF_002583555.1 Pseudonocardia sp. N23 | reverse complement strand
GTGGTCGGTGGCCACGTCGGCGGTAGTGGCAGGTGCGGGCTTGATGTTGGCGTTCGCGGCGCCAGTCCGACCAGTGCATGACGTGATCGATGCAGGTCAGCGGCGTGAAGGCGAGGGCGGCGAGGAGCCGGCGGATCTCGTTGGCCGAGAGCGGGATCAGCCGGCGGGCACCGGATCGAGATCCCCCTTTTCGCCGCCGGCGTGTTCGGCGGCGCGGGTGGTCGCGAGGTAGGCCGCGGCCAGCATGGCCAGGGTGATGTGGGCATACCAGGCTCGGAAGGACCGGACCTGATAGTGATCGAGACCGGCGTCGTTCTTCGCGGT
>NZ_BEGX01000102.1 GCF_002583555.1 Pseudonocardia sp. N23 | reverse complement strand
CATGATCCGGATCTCGTCGTCCCAGTCGATGTCGTCGGGGGCGTCGGTGACCAGGCCCAGGTCGACGGCCTCACGGGCCTCGATCCGGCGGTCGGTCTCCTTGTGCAGCGTCGCGACGTGGTCGTCGTCGCCGTAGAAGCGCGACGCCAGCCGGGTCAGCCCGTTGCTCATGGGGAACGCCCCGAAGTTCGACTCCGACAGCATGATCTGGGCCTCGTCGCCCTGCTCCGAGCCGTCCTCGTCGAGCGTGCCGTCGAGCATGTACTGCCGGTCGCAGGCCAGCGCCAGCTCCAGCAGTGCGCCCGCGAAGCAGGAGCCCGGCTCGATCAGCGCGACCAGTGAGCGCGACGTGACGTCGAGCCGCTTGAGGACACGCTTGAAGTAGTGCCGGATCTCGTTGACCAGCCAGTCGTCGCGGGAGTGCTCGGCGATGACGCGTTCCATCGCGAGCGCGTCCTCGACGTCGCCCTCGGTGCGGATCAGCCACGTGCCCAGCTCGAGCTCGTTGGCGCGCAGCCGCAGGACCAGGTCGTCGAGCTCACGGGTCATGGCGAGCGGCCAGAAGTCCGCCCCCAGCTCGTGGACGCGCGTGAGTGACTCGGGCACGCCGCCCTCGGGCCCGCGCACGAGGATCTCGACGAGCCCGCGCTCCCGGTCGAACTCCGCGGACACGTGCCGGTACCGGATGCCGTCCGGGGTCTCCTCGCGCTGCAGCGGCGGCAGCGTGATGCCGGTGGCGCCGGCGGGGCGCGACGAGCCGGCGGCGGCCGCGGCGGCGCGTTCGGCGACGGTCTCGTCCCAGGCGCGCTTGGGGACGACCTCGTCGACG
>NZ_BEGX01000101.1 GCF_002583555.1 Pseudonocardia sp. N23 | reverse complement strand
CTGTGGAACGACAGTAGAACGACAGCGGGTCGGCGCCACGAGATGGCAGTCCCGCGACGCCCTGGTGCTCGCTGACCGCAGTTCGCGGATCGAGATCAATTCCGTCTCGGGTAACCGTTCGTCACGTCGATCATCGCGGGCCAGCTACAGGAATTCGGTGCTGCGTTGGTGCCTGCGGTTCACGCTGCATTCCGGGTGGCGGAAGCTCCGCGAGTACCTCGGCCGGCGTGCGGTCGCGAGGCCCGCGGTTGTAGGGGAGCGCGGACAGGAACGACGCCATTGTGCAGCTGTCGGTGAGCGCGGAGACGGTGAGTCCGGCCCCGATTCCGCCGGCGAGCAGACGTGCCTTCGGCGCACGCAGTCCCGCGGTCAGTCCTGCGAGCACGAGCGTTCCGGCGACGAGACGGACCTGGCGCTCCAGCGCCCACCGGGCGCGGCCACGCACGACGTCCCCGCCGACACCGGAGTACGCGGAGATGCCGCCGGTGAGGATATGCACGCGCTCGGATCCGACCCCGGCGAGACGCTGGTGGGCCTGAGCGGCCCGCGTCCCGGACTGGCAGACGAGGACGACTTGCCGGTCGAAGCGAGCGGCGAGCTGCTCGGTGTGCTCATTGACCATGTCCAGCGGCACGTTGTAGGAACCGCGGATGTGTACGGTCTCGAACTCCGCGGGGCTTCGCACGTCGATGACGGTCACGGTGTCGGGATCGCCGAGCCAGTCGCGAACGGTGCGTGCGTCGACGTGGCGGGGGCTGGCGTGGGCCACAGGGGCGTCCTTGTCGGTAGGGGTCGTGCGATGGATGGCCGCTGAGCCGGCCGCCGCGGTCGGGCCCGGGTCGGCGAGATGGCCGAGTCGAGGCTCGCTCACGGGCGGACGTTGACGGTGGCCATCATTCCGGCGTCCTCGTGGTCGAGGATGTGGCAGTGGTAGACGCTGCGTCCCGAGTACGTGGTGAACGGGATGCGGAGCCGGACCCGGCCGCGGGCCGGGACGAGCACGACGTCCTGCGGCACCCCGGTCGGTGGGGTGGCGTCGCTGGACTCGAGCACGGTGAACGGCCAGACGTGCAGGTGGAACGGGTGCGCGAGCGGGCCGGGATTGTTGATCGTCCATTCCTCGGTGGAGCCCAGGGTGATGGTCTGGTCGTCGCGTTCGGGATCGAAGGCGCGGCCGTCGATGGTGAAGGCCATCCCGCCCGCGCCGCCCGCGCCCATGCCCATCTGGAAGGTGATCTGCCGCCGCCCGGTCACCGGCCCTGCGGCGGGCGCCTCGGCGGGCAGGGCAGTGGGCAGCGGCGGTGCGGTGACCGGTGCCCCGGCGGTGACCATGGTGGCGAGGGTGACCGGCCCGCTGCTCACGGCATCGCCCCCCATCATCGCGCCCATGCCACCTCGGTCGACGGCGTCGGCGATCAGCGGGTAGCGGCCGGTGCCGGTGGGGCGGACGATCACGTCGGCCCGGTTGCCCGGGGCGAGCATCACCCGGTCTGCGTCGACGGGAGCGGGCAGGAACGTGCCGTCCTGGGCGACGCGGACGAGCTGGTGCCCGTCGAGGCGGATGCTCAGTATCCGCGACACGCAGCCGTTGACGACCCGCCAGCGTTGCGTCGCGCCGGGGACAGCGGGGATGACGGGCTGGTGCTGGCCGTTGACCAGGACCAGCTCGCCCTGGCGGCCCATCGCCCGGTCCATCGCGCTCACCTCGACCAGCCCGCCGTCATCGGCGAGGGTGGTGTCGTTGACCAGCAGCACCCGGTCCTCGACCACCGGCAGGTCGGGGTCTGGCCCGGGCGGGGCGACCAGCAGCGCACCGGCGAGGCCGCCGAAGATCTGATCGGCGACCATGCCGTGGTGGTGCGGGTGGTACCAGTAGGTGCCGGCCGGGTGATCAGGCGGGATCCGGTAGAGGTAGTCGAACGAGGTGCCGGGGTCGACGCGGAGGAACGGGTTGTCGCTGTTGGCCTGTGGGGAGACCCGCAGCCCGTGGGTGTGCAGGTTGGTGGGCTCGTCGAGCCGGTTGGTCAGGCGCACCGCGAGCTGGTCGCCGGGGCGCACCCGCAGCGTCGGCCCGGGTGCGGTGCCGTTGAAGCCCAGGCCCTGGGTGTCCCGACCGGCCAGCCGCACCCCCGCCGCGGCGGTGAGCTCGACCTGCAGCTGCCCGCCGGCACTGTCCAGGACCTGCGGTTGGCGCAGCTCCGCGCCGGTGTCGGCGGGCCGCAACCGGCCACCCGCACCGGAGCCGGTGGCGATCCAGCCCGTCGCACCGGTGGCGACGGCGGCGGCGCCGAGCCCGCCCAGGACGATCGCGCGGCGCCGGCTGATCGGTGCCGGGGTCACGCCAGCTCGTCGCGGCGCTTGCGGTACTCGTCGTCGTCGATCTCGCCGCGGGCGTAGCGCTCGTCGAGGATCTGCCGTGCCGAGGTGGGCCCCGCCGCCGGGGCGGTGTCCGCGACGGGTCTGCGGGTCTGGGTGAGCCGGTAGGCGAGGTAGCCCAGCAGCACCAGGCCGATCAGCACCAGTACCGGCCAGATCCAGAACCATCCCATCATCGAGCCGTCCATCATGGTCGTTCCACTCCTTTCGTCTCGTCGTGCGTGTTGTCGTCTGCGGGTCAGCCGCTGGTGAGTGCGTCGAGGGCGGCCCGGATGCGTACCCCGGCCTCGTCCGCGACGGGGCGCAGGTCCTCGCGTTCGGGGATGGTGACCATGACCTGTGGGTCCAGGGCGGAGACGATGCTGTGGTCGTCGCCGTCGGCGCGGACCACGACGTTGCAGGGCAGCAGCAGCCCGATCTGCCGGTCGACGTCGAGGGCGCGGTGGGCGAGCTGGGGATTGCAGGCGCCCAGGATGACGTAGGGCTCCATGTCGTGGTCCAGCTTCTCTTTGAGGGTGGCCCGAGCGTCGATCTCGGTGAGGACCCCGAACCCCTGCTCGGCCAGGGCCGCCTTGACCGCGGGGACCGCCTGGTCGTAGGGCAGGTCCAGGGTGATCGTCATGCTGTAGTCCATTGCGAATGCTCCATTCGTCAAGTTGTCGGTCGTGTGTGTGTCAGCCGCTGCTCAGTGCGGCCGGGGCGAGCAGCGCGGCGGCGGCGACGCCGACCGCGACGGCCAGGATCAGGTAGGCGAACCCGCGCCGCAGCGCCGCGGCCGGGAGCCGGTTCGCCACCCGCCCGGCGGCCAGTGACGCGAGCAGGGCGGCGCCGGCGAACACGGCGATCACGCCGTAGTCCACGCTCGCGGCGTCGGCGGCGTGCGCCGACAGCCCGGCCAGCGAGGTGATCGTGACGATCACCAGCGAGGTGGCGATGGCCTCGGCGGCACTCAGCCCGAGCAGCAGGGTCAGGGCGGGCACGATGAGGAACCCGCCCCCCACGCCGAACAGTCCGGTCAGCACCCCGACCCCGGCCCCCGCGGCGAGCGCCTTGGGCAGGCAGCTGCGCCAGTCGACCCGCCCGTCGCGGATCCGGCAGGCGCCGCCGGTCGCCTCCTCGGGGTTGCCGCGCAGCATCCGGACCGCGACGACGACCATCAGCACCGAGAACGCCACCAGCAGCCACCGGTCGGCGATCAGGCGGCCGAGCGCGGCCCCCGCGAACGCGGTGGGAATGCCCGCCGCGCCGAACACCAGCGCTACCGGCCACCGGATCATGCCGGACCGCAACCTCGCTGCCACGCCGCCGGCCGCCGACACGGACACCACCAGCAGCGACCCGAACACCGCGGCCGCCACCGGTTGGCCGACCCCGTAGACCAGGGCCGGGACGGCCAGGATCGAGCCACCCGCACCGAGCAGCCCCAGCGCGGCGCCGATGACCAGGCCGAACACGCCGGCGAGGATCACCGTGCCCGCCTCGGGCCACGGGTCCGGGACCTGCTCACGAGGTGGGTGTCAGCGGGACACCGGCGTCGGCTGCGTCGTCGAACATGTCGTCGACGACCACCACCGTCCGTCCGGCGCGGGCCAGCAGCGACGCGGCCGCGGTGGCGCGGTAGCCGCTACCGCAGTGCACCCACACCGCGCCGTCGGGAACCTCGGCGAGCCGGGCGTCCAGCTCCGGCAACGGGATGTGTACCGCGCCGCGGATATGCGAGGCGTTCCACTCGGTGCCCAGCCGGACGTCGAGGACCACCTGCGCGGGCGGCAGGTCCGCGAGCCGCCGGCCGGACAGCTCCGCGGCCAGGTCGGCGAAACTCGCGCTCGGCAACCCAGCCAGCTGGGCCGCGTCGGCCAGGTCCCCGGGCTCACCGGTGGCGGCGGCCACGACGTGGTCGACGCCGATACGGACCAGCTCCCGCTGGGCCTGCGCGACCTGCGCGCGGTCCTCACCGAGCAGGGTGATCGGTGCACCGTGGGGGGCCATCCAGCCCAGCCAGGTCGCCATCGGCCCGTCCAGGCCCAGGCTCACCGTCCCGGTGAGGTGCGAGTCGAGGTAGGCCTTGCGGTGGCGCAGGTCGACCACCCACTCCCCGGCGGCCAGCCGGCGCGCCAGCTCGGCCGGGTCCGCTGTGGTCGGCGGGCGCAGGTCCACCGGCGCCGGGCCAGCGGTGTTGAGCGCGCCCATGTGCGCGTAGTAGGCGGGGTAGGCACCCAACCCGGCCAGCGTATGGCGGACGAACTCGTCGCGGGCCAACCGCAGCACCGGGTTGACCTCCTTCTCGTTCCCGACCGTGGACTCGTTGCCCGAGGCGGGGCTGGCGGTGCAGAAGCTGCCGAACCCGTGGGTCGGCCACACCTGCGCCCCGTCGGGCAACGCGTCGGCCATCGACGCGGCCGACGCATGCTGGGCCCGAGCCAGGGTCTGCGCGTGCTCGTCGCCGAGCAGGTCGGTACGCCCGGTGGTGCCGTAGAGCAGCGAGCCGCCCGTGAACACCCCATGCGGCCCGTCCGCGCCCTCCAACACGTAGGACAGGTGATGGAAGGTGTGCCCCGGGGTAGCCAGCACCCGCAACCGCAGCCGCGGCGAGGCCTCCAGCACGTCACCGTCGACCACGCCGGTCCGGGCGAACGCCACGTCGTCCTGCGCCGACATCACATATGCCGCTCCGGTGAGGCGGGCGAGCTCCAGACCTCCGGAGACGTAGTCGTTGTGCACGTGGGTCTCCACCACATGCGAGATCCGCACCCCGAGCCGCCCGGCCAGGGCCAGCACCCGGTCCACGTCTCGCTGCGGGTCGACCACCACCGCCACCTCCCCATCGGTGGCCAGGTAGCTGCGGTCACCCAGCGAGGACGTTTCGATCACTTCGACGTCGATCACGACAGATCTCCTTCGTCTCGTCGGTTCGGCGGGCTCATCGGGCGCCGGTGTCTACCGGGCGCCCGGAGCTGATCCAGCCGGCCGTCCCGCCGGCCACCGACACAGGCTGCGCGCCGGCCGCGGCCAGGGCCTCGGCCGCCTTGGCGCTGCGGCCCCCGGACTGACAGATCACGTACAACTCTTGCCCGGCGTAGCGGCCGGGTTCCGCGATCACCCGCTCCAGCGGCACGTTCACCGCCCCGGGCACGTGCCCCGCCACGAACTCCTCAAGGGAGCGCACATCCACCACGGCCACGTTCTCGCGACGCCCCGCAGCGAACTGCTCCACGTCCATCTCGCGCATCGACACGATGCAACACCTCCGAATCAGAGATACCCGGGGGGGTACCCATCAAACACACTTCTGTACTGGTCGCTACCGCACGGCTATGCCGCGGAAGGTCGAGACCTGTGGATCAGGCCAGCGACAGGAACAACTTCTCCAGCTCGTCCTCGGTCATCGGTGGCTGCTCGCCCCGATCTCGGGCCGCCTGACAGTGCCGCATCCCACTCGCGACGATCTTGAAGCCGGCGCGGTCCAGAGCACGGGAGACCGCGGCCAGCTGGGTCAGCACCTCCGCGCAGTCCCCGCCCCCCTCGATCGCCCGGATCACGCCGGCCAGCTGTCCCTGCGCGCGCCGCAACCGGACCAGAGCGTCGCCCACCAGGGCGGGAGTCATCTCCATGTCGCCACCTCCACTCTCACCAACATACCCCCGGGTGTATCTGTTCCGGGTCGCACCTCGTGCGTGCGCGGTTGGGGGTGTATGTCGGGAAATGACCGTCTGTCGACGATCATGAACCGCACCGAAGACCCGCAGGTCGCGGTTGTCGGCAACTCGCGTCGCGAATCAACGACGACAAACCCTCACCGAACGCTATTGTCGACGCATGTTGATCGGGTACGCGCGGGTGTCGACCGCCGAGCAGAACCCCGCACACCAGATCGACGCCTTGCACCGCGCCGGCGTCGCGGCCGACGACGTCCACGTCGACCACGCCTCCGGTGCGAAGGCGTCGCGCCCGCAGCTCGACCTGGTGCTGCACCTGCTGCGCGCCGGCGACACGCTGGTGATCACCCGGCTGGATCGGTTGGGCCGCTCGGTGCTGCACCTGGTCACCCTCGGCGCGGCCCTGCGCGAGCGCGGGATCGGTTTGCGGGTGATCGAGCAGGGCATCGACACCGCCACCGTCGAGGGCCGGGCGATGTTCGGGATGTTGTCGGTGCTCGCCGAGCTGCAGCGCGAGCTGATCGTGGCCAACACCCGCGACGGCCTGGCCGCCGCCCGGGCCCGGGGCCGCAACGGCGGCCGCCGCCCGAAGCTCACCCCGGCCCAGGCCGCGCACGCCCAGCAGCTCTACGACGCCGGCGAGCACACCGTCGCCCAGATCGCAGCGCTGCTCGGGGTCGCCCGGACGACGGTGTACGGGCACCTCAACCGGCCCGAGTCGCAGCCTGGGGCCGGGCCGGTTGCCCGGATAGGCTCGCCGTCGTGACCGCGACCTATGCCTACGACGAGCAGCCGGCCACCCGGCACCCGCTGGCACCGGGAGCCTCGCCGGCGGCGATCCGGGCCGCGCTGCTGCCGACCGACCAGGCCGGGTTCGACACCGCCTACGCCGCCGCCCTGGCCGCGTCGCGGGAGAGCCTGGACCTGGGCGAGTTGTTCCAGACGCTGGAGCACTGGCGCCGGCTCGCGCTGCTGCAGCGCGACCCCGAGGGCTTCGCAGCGATGGTGCGACGAGTGGCCGAGACGCTGTCCGGTGAGCCGGTGCCCGATGGGGAGCCGTTCGAGCTGACCCGGGCCAAGGCGGGCATGTAGGTGTACCGCGTCGTCACCGACGACCAGGTCCAGCACCAGCTCGACGCGCTGCCCGCTCCGGCGCTGGCCGCGTTCGCCGAGCTGCGGGTGCTGCTGGAGGTCGACCCGTGGGCCGGTGGGCCGGTCAACCCGGCCAACCCGCAGGGGCCGGTGCGGACGATGTCGTTCGGTCCCGGCCACGAGGGCGTCGCGGCCTACCTCATCCTGGAATCGGAGCGCAGGGTCGATCTGGTGCAGATCGCCTGGCTGACCTGACCGTCTTGACCTGGCCCGGAACGGACTTGGCGACCCCTCGGCGGGTCGACGTCGCGGTCCCCGCGAGGAGGTCCATCATCTCGGTCGTGACGATCCTGGCGGATCACCCTCTCCCGCAGCCGCAGCCG
>NZ_BEGX01000100.1 GCF_002583555.1 Pseudonocardia sp. N23 | reverse complement strand
CGGCGGCGCGATCCTCATGCACGACGCCGGTGGCGACCGTTCCGAGACCGTCGCGGCGCTCGACCGGCTGATCCCCGAGCTGAAGGCCCAGGGCTACACGTTCACCACCGTCAGCAAGGGCGTCGGGCTCCCGCCCGCCGACCAG
>NZ_BEGX01000099.1 GCF_002583555.1 Pseudonocardia sp. N23 | reverse complement strand
CGACGCGGCATGCCCTCGTTGCCCAGCCAGTGCTGCACCAGGAACGTGGTGTGGAAGCCGATGAACGTCAGCCAGAAGTGGACCTTGCCGAGCGTCTCGTCCATCATCCGGCCGGTCATCTTCGGGAACCAGAAGTAGATGCCGGAGTAGGTGGCGAACACGATCGTCCCGAACAGCACGTAGTGGAAGTG
>NZ_BEGX01000098.1 GCF_002583555.1 Pseudonocardia sp. N23 | reverse complement strand
CCCGCGGTGCGGGTCGAGGTCCACGACCAGCACGTTCGACCGGCCCACCGCGAGCCCCAGATTCCATGGCCGCACGCTCCACCACTCCTCGATCACCACCGGATCGCGGGTCGCGGCCGCCTCCCACTCCTTGACCGCGGGCAGCTTGCCCCGCGGCCACACCGGGAACACGTAGAGCCCGGCCGCCGCCGCGTCCAGCGCGGCCTGCATCAACCT
>NZ_BEGX01000097.1 GCF_002583555.1 Pseudonocardia sp. N23 | reverse complement strand
TCGGAGATCTGGCTGTGCTGGCGTCGCATGAGTTCGGTGGCCATCTCGGCGAAGACGGTGAGGGGGGTGAGTCCGGCGAGTTCGATGACGAGTTCGTGGAAGTGGGCGGAGCGGCGGAAGTATTCGTCGGTGTCGTCGAGGGCGGCGCCTTCGGCGTCGTAGGCCTCGCGGAGGCGGGTGAGGGCGTCGTGGTTGTTCGCGGTGGCGAGCATGGCGGCGGCGGGGGGTTCGAGGATGAGTCGTAGTTGGTAGAGGTCGCCGTAGGTGGCGCCGCGGTATTGCAGCAGGTGGGAGGTGTAGCGGGCGGCGACGTCGATGCTGGGGGCGCGGACGCGGGCTCCTTCGCGTGAGCCGCGGCGGGGGACGATGAGGGCTTCGGATTCCAGGACGCGCATGGCTTCGCGCAGGGTGGGCCGGGAGACCTGGTAGTGCTCGGTGAGCTCGGACTCGAGCGGGAGGGTGGCGCCGTCGGGAAGTTCGCCCCGGGCGATCCGGGCTCGGATGTCGGCGGCGACCAGTTCTGCCATCTTCGGCAGGTGCGGTCGGGCCTGTGGCTCGAACACGGTCGGGCGCGTCTTGCTCGTCAC
>NZ_BEGX01000096.1 GCF_002583555.1 Pseudonocardia sp. N23 | reverse complement strand
CAACCACCTTGCCGTCCAACCCGGCATCGCAAGACGTGGAGACGCCGGGACGGACGGCAACCACCTTGCCGTCCAACCCGGCATCGCAAGACGTGGAGACGCCGGGACGGA
>NZ_BEGX01000095.1 GCF_002583555.1 Pseudonocardia sp. N23 | reverse complement strand
GGCTCGGAAGGACCGGACCTGATAGTGATCGAGACCGGCGTCGTTCTTCGCGGTCTGGAAGCATTCCTCGATCGCCCACCGGGCCCCGGCCACTCGGACCAACTCGCGTAGCGGGGTCGCCGCCGGTGCGGCGCAGCGGTAGAACGCCAGCTCACGCACCGTCTTGCCCGGACTCGGATCGGTCTGGCGGCGGACGAGTAGCCAATGTCCCCAGCCGTCCGGGAGCCCGGCGGTGTCGAGGGCGACCGCGGTCCAGTCATAGATCCGTTCCCCGTGCGCGCCGGCGCCGATCGAGCGCCGCTCCCACCCGTCGCAGCCGGTGTCGCGGTCACGGGCCCCAGCGATCGTGGCAAGGACCTTAGCTCGGCGGCGGTGCCCGTCCGGGCTGGTCAGCATGTCGTCGTTGCGGGTGGCCAGCACGAACGGGATCTCGTGGTCGGCCAGCCAGTTCCGGAAGGTCGGGTTCTGCCCGTAGGCCTCGTCCGCGGTCGCCCAGGACCCGCTCGTGAGCTGCCCGCCACGCCAGGCGCGGGCGAGCATGGCGACCCCGAGCTGCGGTTTCGTCGCGAACCCGGTCCCCTCCGGGATGCCTGCCCGCGCACAGCGGTCGGGGTCCACGGTCCACGATGTCGGCAGGTAGAGCTCCCGGTCGATCAACGCCCGGCCCTTGGCCGAGGCGTAGGCCAGGAACACCCCCAGCTGACAGTTGTCGATCTTCCCGGTGGTGCCGGTGTACTGGCGCTGAACCCCGGCCGAGCGCAGGCCCTTCTTGATGAACCCGGTCTCGTCGACCACGAACACCCCCGACGCCGGATCGCCCAGCTCCTCGACGACATAGCCCCGCACGTCGTCGCGCACGCCCTCGACGTCCCAGTCCGCGGTCCGGAGGAGCCGCTGCATCCCGTCCGGCGTCCGGGCTCCCGCGTGCTCGGCCAGCGTCCAGCCGTTCTTGCGCTCGAGCCCGGCGAGCAGCCCACGCACATAGACACCGGCCCGAGCCCTGGGCTCGGACCTGGTGAACCGCCGCCCGATCAACCCCGTGACCGTGTCCAACCTCGACACCCACCCAGCAAGATCGACCACACGGTGATCATCACCGCCCGACATCGATCAGCCTCTCACGACACGCCGCGACTGCCGTTGCAGTACTAG
>NZ_BEGX01000094.1 GCF_002583555.1 Pseudonocardia sp. N23 | reverse complement strand
CACGTTTGATGTCGGCGGCGACCTACTCTCCCACACCCTGGCGAGTGCAGTACCATCGGCGCTGGAGGGCTTAGCTTCCGGGTTCGGGATGGGACCGGGCGTTACCCCTCCGCCATAACCACCGACAACACTATCCAATTATCCCCAACAACAAACACACAACAACCCGCCGGCCAGCGAACCCGAAACAGGCCCAACCAGCCAACCAACACTCAACCACCCACCACCCGACACACAAAGCGCCGAACAATGAACATGGTTGTGTGCTCAGGGTCACACAGTGGATGCAAACAACACGTTATGGCAAGCCCTCGGCCTATTAGTACCAGTCAACTCCACCCCTCACAGGGCTTCCATCTCTGGCCTATCAACCCAGTAGTCTGCTGGGGGCCTTAACCACGCAAGGTGGTGGGAGACCTCATCTTGGAACGAGCTTCCCGCTTAGATGCCTTCAGCGGTTATCCCTTCCGAACATAGCCAACCAGCCATGCCCCTGGCGGGACAACTGGCACACCAGAGGTTCGTCCGTCCCGGTCCTCTCGTACTAGGGACAGCCTTCCTCAAGTCTCCTGCGCGCGCGGCGGATAGGGACCGAACTGTCTCACGACGTTCTAAACCCAGCTCGCGTACCGCTTTAATGGGCGAACAGCCCAACCCTTGGGACCTACTCCAGCCCCAGGATGCGACGAGCCGACATCGAGGTGCCAAACCATGCCGTCGATATGGACTCTTGGGCAAGATCAGCCTGTTATCCCCGGGGTACCTTTTATCCGTTGAGCGACACCCCTTCCACCAGGTGGTGCCGGATCACTAGTCCCGACTTTCGTCCCTGCTCGACCTGTCGGTCTCACAGTCAAGCTCCCTTGTGCACTTACACTCAACACCTGATTGCCAACCAGGCTGAGGGAACCTTTGGGCGCCTCCGTTACTCTTTGGGAGGCAACCGCCCCAGTTAAACTACCCACCAGGCACTGTCCCTGAGCCAGATCATGGCCCGAGGTTGAGACACCCAATTCGACCAGAGTGGTATTTCAACAACGACTCCGCAACCACTGGCGTGGCCACTTCACAGTCTCCCACCTATCCTACACAAGCCGAACCGAGCACCAATACCAAGCTGTAGTAAAGGTCCCGGGGTCTTTCCGTCCTGCCGCGCGTAACGAGCATCTTTACTCGTAGTGCAATTTCGCCGAGTCTCTGGTCGAGACAGCGCCCAAGTCGTTACGCCATTCGTGCAGGTCGGAACTTACCCGACAAGGAATTTCGCTACCTTAGGATGGTTATAGTTACCACCGCCGTTTACTGGCGCTTAAATTCTCCGCTTCGCCCCCAAAGGGACTAACAGGTCCTCTTAACGTTCCAGCACCGGGCAGGCGTCAGTCCGTATACATCGTCTTGCGACTTCGCACGGACCTGTGTTTTTAGTAAACAGTCGCTTGGGCCTGGTCTCTGCGACCGCCAACCCCTAGCCCGCAAGAGGCTTCAAGGTCAACGGCCCTCCTTCTCCCGAAGTTACGGAGGTATTTTGCCGAGTTCCTTAACCAGAGTTCACTCGATCGCCTTGGTATTCTCTACCTGACCACCTGTGTCGGTTTAGGGTACGGGCCGCAACAGCACTCGCTAGAGGCTTTTCTCGGCAGCATGGGATCACCCTACTTCGCCTCAATCGGCTACGCATCACCTCTCACCCACGACATCAAAGTCAGACACCCGGATTTACCTGGGCATCGGGCTACAGGCTTGCACCAGGACAACCAACGCCTGGCGGGACTACCCTCCTGCGTCACCCCATCGCTTGCCTACTACCGGATCGGGTCCCACGCTCCACCCACAAACCAACCCGAAGGTCAGTAAAGGGCTTCGGATGGTTAGCATCACCGGCCTCGACACGGACGCACCATCACGGGCACGGGAATATCAACCCGTTGTCCATCGACTACGCCTGTCGGCCTCGCCTTAGGTCCCGGCTCACCCTGGGCGGATTAACCTGGCCCAGGAACCCTTGGTCATTCGGCGGCAGAGGTTCTCACTCTGCATTCGCTACTCATGCCTGCATTCTCACTCGCACACCCTCCACACCTGGCTCACGCCGGCGCTTCGCTGGATGCACGACGCTCCCCTACCCAACCCGACATACATCGGATTGCCACGGCTTCGGCGGTGCACTTGAGCCCCGCTACATTGTCGGCGCAGGACCACTTGACCAGTGAGCTATTACGCACTCTTTAAAGGGTGGCTGCTTCTAAGCCAACCTCCTGGTTGTCCGGGCGATCCCACATCCTTTCCCACTTAGCACACGCTTAGGGGCCTTAGCCGGTGATCTGGGCTGTTTCCCTCTCGACTACGAAGCTTATCCCCCGCAGTCTCACTGCCACGCTAGAAGTACCGGCATTCGGAGTTTGGTTGACTTCAGTAAGCTTTTAGGCCCCCTAGGCCATCCAGTGCTCTACCTCCGGTACCCACCACGCAACGCTGCACCTAAATGCATTTCGGGGAGAACCAGCTATCACGGAGTTTGATTGGCCTTTCACCCCTACCCACAGCTCATCCCCCAGGTTTTCAACCCTGGTGGGTTCGGGCCTCCACCACGTCTTACCGTAGCTTCACCCTGGCCATGGGTAGATCACTCCGCTTCGGGTCTACACCCCGCGACTACACGCCCTATTCAGACTCGCTTTCGCTACGGCTACCCCTCACGGGTTAACCTCGCCACGAAGCATAACTCGCAGGCTCATTCTTCAAAAGGCACGCCATCACCACCACGACGAATCGCAGCCCGGCTCTGACGGCTTGTAGGCACACGGTTTCAGGTACTATTTCACTCCCCTCCCGGGGTACTTTTCACCTTTCCCTCACGGTACTAGTCCGCTATCGGTCATCAGGGAGTATTTAGGCTTAGCGGGTGGTCCCGCCAGATTCACAGCAAATTCCACGAGCTCGCTGCTACTCGGGAGTACAACCCACAACACCACACCAGTTTTCGCGTACGGGGCTCTCACCCACTACGGCGACCCTTTCCAGAAGTCTTCCACTAACTGGATGTGCATGAAGTCCACAGTCCGGCAGAACTATGACGGTCATATCCCACAACACCCCAACTGCAACCCCTGCCGGGTATCACACAATCAGGGTTTAGCCTCTTCCGCTTTCGCTCGCCACTACTCACGGAATCACAATTGTTTTCTCTTCCTGTGGGTACTGAGATGTTTCACTTCCCCACGTTCCCCCTCATACCCTATGAATTCAGGCATGAGTGACACCCCATGACGGGTGCCGGGTTTCCCCATTCGGACACCCTCGGATCACAGCTCGGTTGACAGCTCCCCGAGGACTATCGCGGTCTCCCACGTCCTTCATCGGCTCCTGATGCCTAGGCATCCACCGTGTGCCCTTAAACACTTGACCACAACAAGATGCTCGCATCCACTATGCAACACTCAACACACAACCACACCCCACCAGACCAGCACCACCACAACCACACCCCGACACAGTCAGAGCAACACCCACCCACAAAAGACAGGCACAACAGGTTGCGTTAGGACACCACCAGCAGAGGCGGACCAGAAAAAACAACCACGACCAAAGCCGCAGATGTCCCCTCAGGACCCAACAGTGTGCCGAACCCCCACCCACAGGCAGGAAAGCCTTCGAATCAGCAGAAAATGTTCCACCCAGCCGCACCACACAACCAACCCCAACCAGGGCCGGCCACATTGTTCACGATGCGGAATAAGATGAAAGGAGAACCAGACCCATCACCCCACCCCGAAGAGCAGGACCCCATCCGAAAACAGGAACTGAGCTGATTAGCCTCACCACTCGGTGAGCTCCTTAGAAAGGAGGTGATCCAGCCGCACCTTCCGGTACGGCTACCTTGTTACGACTTCGTCCCAATCGCCAGTCCCACCTTCGACAACTCCCTCCCTCACGGGTTAGGCCGTCGGCTTCGGGTGTTACCAACTTTCGTGACGTGACGGGCGGTGTGTACAAGGCCCGGGAACGTATTCACCGCAGCGTTGCTGATCTGCGATTACTAGCGACTCCAACTTCACGGGGTCGAGTTGCAGACCCCGATCCGAACTGAGACAAGCTTTAAGGGATTCGCTCCACCTCGCGGTCTCGCAGCCCTCTGTACTTGCCATTGTAGCATGTGTGAAGCCCTGGACATAAGGGGCATGATGACTTGACGTCATCCCCACCTTCCTCCGAGTTGACCCCGGCAGTCTCCCATGAGTCCCCGCCATAACGCGCTGGCAACATGGAACGAGGGTTGCGCTCGTTGCGGGACTTAACCCAACATCTCACGACACGAGCTGACGACAGCCATGCACCACCTGCACACCAACCACAAGGGAAGCCCTATCTCTAGGGATGTCTGGTGCATGTCAAACCCAGGTAAGGTTCTTCGCGTTGCATCGAATTAATCCACATGCTCCGCCGCTTGTGCGGGCCCCCGTCAATTCCTTTGAGTTTTAGCCTTGCGGCCGTACTCCCCAGGCGGGGTGCTTAATGCGTTAGCTGCGGCACAGAGACCGTGGAATGGCCCCCACACCTAGCACCCACCGTTTACGGCGTGGACTACCAGGGTATCTAATCCTGTTCGCTCCCCACGCTTTCGCTCCTCAGCGTCAGTATCGGCCCAGAGACCCGCCTTCGCCACCGGTGTTCCTCCTGATATCTGCGCATTTCACCGCTACACCAGGAATTCCAGTCTCCCCTGCCGAACTCCAGTCATGCCCGTATCGACCGCAAGCCCACAGTTAAGCTGCAGGTTTTCACGACCGACGCGACAGACCGCCTACGAGCTCTTTACGCCCAATAATTCCGGACAACGCTCGCACCCTACGTATTACCGCGGCTGCTGGCACGTAGTTGGCCGGTGCTTCTTATCCAGGTACCGTCACTTGCGCTTCGTCCCTGGCGAAAGAGGTTTACAACCCGAAGGCCGTCATCCCCCACGCGGCGTCGCTGCGTCAGGCTTCCGCCCATTGCGCAATATTCCCCACTGCTGCCTCCCGTAGGAGTCTGGGCCGTGTCTCAGTCCCAGTGTGGCCGGTCGCCCTCTCAGGCCGGCTACCCGTCGTCGCCTTGGTAGGCCATCACCCCACCAACAAGCTGATAGGCCGCGGGCCCATCCCCAGCCGAAAAACTTTCCACCACCCACCATGCGATGAGAGGTCATATCCGGTATTAGACCCAGTTTCCCAGGCTTATCCCAGAGCTGAGGGCAGGTCACCCACGTGTTACTCACCCGTTCGCCGCTCGTGTACCCCGAAAGGCCTTACCGCTCGACTTGCATGTGTTAAGCACGCCGCCAGCGTTCGTCCTGAGCCAGGATCAAACTCTCCAACAAAACCCTGACAAACAAACTGGCACCCAACCCAGAAACGGGGTTCCCAAGCCGGGCACAAAACAAACTGGCACAAACCGCCAATTCAAAAACAAGCTCGACACACTGTTGAGTTCTCAAAAGACACCCGCACACCAT
>NZ_BEGX01000093.1 GCF_002583555.1 Pseudonocardia sp. N23 | reverse complement strand
GCCGGTGAAGCCGTCCATCGCCACCACCTCCAGGCCGGCTCGCCAGGAGGCGGGCCGGTCGGCGAGCCACTGCTTGAAGGCCGCCTTGGAGCGACCCTCGACCATGTCCAGCAGCCGGGCCGGCCCGGTGCCCTCACGCACCGGGGTGAGGTCGATGATCACGGTGACGTACTTGTCCCCGCGACGGGTGTGCTGCCACACGTGTTCATCCACGCCCAGGACCTTCACGCCGTCGAACCGGTGCGGATCGTTAATGAGCACGCGCGGTCCCTCGGCCAGGACCGCGTCGTTGGCGGTGTTCCACGACACGGCCAGACTCTCGGCGACGCGGGCCACGGTCAGGTGCTGACACACGATGGCCACCAGCGCCCACCGCAGGGCGCCGCGGGAGAGTTTCGCCCGCGGCTCCGCCGCTCCCGTGGTGTCCTGGCGCCACACGTGACCACAGCCACTGCACCGGTAGCGGCGCACCGTGACCAGCAACGTCGTGGGACGCCAGCCCAGCGGCTCGTGCGCCAGCACCGCCCGGCCTGCTTCGAGGCGCTGCCCAACAACTTCGAGACCAAGCTCGTCCAGCCCGGCGAACGTGGTCAGGTCAGGGGTAGTGAAGGTAGCGTCAGGCACGTCGAGGTCTTCCTGATGGGCAGTGTGAGAACTTCCATCATCGGAGGACCTCGACCCCTATCCGACGAGCGACGCGCCCACGCCCTCTACACCCTCATCTGCGAAGAGCCCATTTGACGCCGCCGACCACGATCGTGCGCTGCAGCTGATCGACGCTGCCGAGGAGCTCGACCCCGCGGCCGCGCAGAACTGGGCACGGATCCGCGGGATCATCGCCGCGGCGCGGCCGGCACCGGCGGCGGCAGCAGCCGCCGGTACTCCCCCGTCACCCGGGGAGACGCCCGCGGCTGAGCCTCGGTTCGACCTCACCGAGCTCCAGCGGGCGCGGGAGCGCGCGAACTCCCTCACCCATCAGGCGCGACACTCCCAGGCCGCAACTGTGCTGGCAGCCGCCGTCGCTCCGGCGGCGCAAGCCTTCGGGGCGGTGGCCCCGCAGGTGCTGCAACTGCGCCTCGAGCTGGCCGAGGCGCAGTTCACCGCAGGTGACTACACCGGCGCCGGACCGGTCTTCCGGGACCTGGCCAGTGATCTCGCGGAGGCACAGGACGCCGACACTGACCTCGTGTGGCGGTGCCGTCGTCAGGCGGCCACCCGCCGGGCGTTGACCGATGACACGGGCGAGGCGATTCGCCAGCTGACCGCGCTCATGACCGAGCACCACGCCCGATGGCTGTTAGGTACAGCAGGACGATGTTGAGGGCGACGATCGCCGTGCACACGACGATCCCC
>NZ_BEGX01000092.1 GCF_002583555.1 Pseudonocardia sp. N23 | reverse complement strand
GATCGCCTCGGTCGGGCCGTTGCTGGTGCCGGGTCGGTCGAAGTAGGCCAGGACGTCCTCGGCCCGCTTCTTCAGGGTCCGCCCGAGCGTGCGGAGCTCGGTGAGGGCGGTCGGGACGCCGGTGGTGACGGACTCGATCAGGTTGGTCATGAGCTGCTTGCCGCGGTCGCGGTCGGGCTCTCGATAGGCACCGATCATGCGCTGGTAGATGCCCCAGGTGGCCTCGACCTGGACGTGTTCCTCGTTCTCGAACAGCGCCGTCAGGCGCTGGCGTTGCCGGTCGGTGAGCAGATCGTGGCCGGTGTGAAGGGTCCGTCGGGCTTGGTAGAGCGGGTCGTCCTTGCGGCCTCGGTGCCCGTGCAGGTCCTGCTGGACCCGGCGCCGGCAGCGGTCCAGGGCGTCGCCGGCGAGACGGACGACGTGGAACGGGTCCATCACCGCCACGGCCTCGGGCAGCTCTTCGGTGGTCGCGGTCTTGAAGCCGGTGAAGCCGTCCATGGCGACGACCTCCAGGCCGTCGCGCCAGGCCCTCGGCCGCTCGGCAAGCCACGTCTTGAACGCCTGCTTTGAGCGGCCCTCGACCATGGCCAGCAGTCGTGAGGGGCCGGTCCTGTCGCGGACCGGGGTGAGGTCGATGACGACGGTGACGAACTTGTCGCCGCGGCGGGTGTGGCGCCAGACGTGCTCGTCGACGCCGATGACCTTCACGTCGTCGAAGCGGGTCGGGTCGTCGAGCAGGGCGCGCCTGCCTTCGGCGAGGACGGCGTCGTTGGCGGTGTCCCAGGACACCGCCAGTGCCTCGGCGAGGCGGGCGACGGTCAGGTGCTGGCAGACGAGCCCGACCAGAGCCCACCGCAGGGCGGTCCGGGACAGCTTGGCGCGCGGTTCGGCGGCGCGGCTGGTGTCCTGGCGCCAGACGTGGCCGCAGCCGGTGCACTTGTAGCGGCGGATCGTGACGAGCAGGGTCGTCGGGCGCCAGCCCAGCGGCTCATGCGCCAGACGCCTGGTGACGGTGTCCCGCGGGCTGCCTTCACAGCCGCATCGACGGCACCAGTGGTCGTCCGCTTGGTCCTCGACCCGGCAGGCGAGCACCGCTCTGTCCGGCTGCAGGTGCTGGCCGACGACAACGAGACCCAGCTCGTCCAGGCGGCAGAACGTCGTGACGTCAGGGGTCGTGAAGGTAGCGTCAGACACGTCGAGGTCTTCCTGGATGGCGGCGTGAGAACTTCTCATCCTCGGGAGGCCTCGACCTCTACCCGTGCACCGACGCGCCGACCACCCCGCGCGCCACCAGACCGCCAACTACACCCTCATCTGGGAAGAGCC
>NZ_BEGX01000091.1 GCF_002583555.1 Pseudonocardia sp. N23 | reverse complement strand
TCAATGGACGACTGGAGCACCTACGCGGCTCAGCCCTGGGCTTCCGCAACCTCACCAACTATGTCGCCCGATCGCTACTGGAGGCCGGCGGCTTCCGGCCGCGGCTACACCCTGGATTGTGAAGAGCC
>NZ_BEGX01000090.1 GCF_002583555.1 Pseudonocardia sp. N23 | reverse complement strand
CAACTCCGATCCCGCGGCGATCACGAACGCGGTCAGCGCCGGGCAGGTGCAGGCCGCGTACATGTTCCAGCCGTCGGACATCGTGGCCGCGGTCGAGACCGGGCTCACTGCCGTCCCCCGGTTGTCGCCCGACTCCCCGTGGATCTGGGTGGTCAACTCGGGGACCGGACCGCTCGCCGACTTCCGCGTCCGGGAGGCCCTGCAGATGGGCCTGGACTCGACGACCCTGAACGACGTCCTCTACCGGGGCGCCGGCACGATCCTGGATCCCCGCACCCTCCTGCCGCATGCCTCGCCGTACTACGACGTGTCGGCCACTGTGCCGGCCTTCGACCCGGACGCGGCGCAGAAGCTGATCGACGAGGTCGCGGCGGAGAACGGGGGGCCCATCGTCATCCGGCACCTGGTGAGCGCCGCCAGCCTTCGCGATGCAGTGGCGCTGCAGACCGCATACAGCCGGTACTCCAACCTGGACTACAAGATCGAACAGGTGCAGTCCGGTGACTATCCGGCGAAGATGATCGCCCGCGAGTACGACATCGCGCTGTGGACGTGTGGGCGTGATGTCGCCGGGCAGAGCGTGCTGCAGTACATCGACTGCTTCCTCAGCACGTCGCCGTCCAACATCACCGGCTTCAGCGACCCGGATCTCGACGTCGTCCTGAACAAGGCCCAGTCGGCCACCAACCAGGAGGAACGCGCGAACGCCATGCGGGCCGTGCAGGCAATCCTGGCCAAGGAACTGCCCGCGCTCTGGTCCGGGGTGACCCTGCCCGACAGCAATGGCTGGCTCATCGCCGACGGCGCCACCGGTCTCACGGACGCCTACCCGGGAGGTGTCTTCCTGTCTGACCTGGGTCTGACAGGCTGATCTGCCGGGTAGTCGAGAACGCACTGTAGAGACGGGGGCTGCGCATCAGCGCAGTCCCCGTCTCCCCGTGTCGACGACGCCCGGCTTGATCCTTGACCTTGATGCGCCGGGACTGACGAGTCCGTGTATGTCGTGCGGCGTGCCGGCGCGACGTGGGGCGGCCTCGCTCGAGCCTCTTCGGGTTCCTCTCACGCAACGCCGAAGACGAGAGCGATGGCCGCGATGTCGAGTCGGGCTCATACGCGGACCGCGCGGGCGGAAGCCCCGTCAGCTTCGTGATCAAGCCCGATGGGGGCTTGCTGCCGGGTACTCGTCGTGGTCAACCGACCGGCCCTGCGGCACAAGGGGCCGACGGTCTTGGCGGTCCACGACAGCGGGACGACGCCGGTCCGCGGGATCGCCCCGCTCGTCGGCTTGAGCCCGGTCAGCCCGCACCAGGCCCGATCGGCCCGCGGACCGCCGCGGTCGCACGCTCGCCGGGCATCGAGGTGGCCTACCTGCAGCTCGGTCGAGGGCGAGACACAGCGTGGCAACCATGCTCTGACTGTTCTTGTCGGCGTTCGCCGGCCTCACGACCCGACCAGCCGCGCCTGCTACGACGGCGAAGGAGCCGCGTAGCACCGCGTGACCATGTCGCCGGAGCGATCGAGGACGTCATCGGCGTCGCCACCCACCGGGACACCCTCGCCGCCGCGGCGATCACCTCGATCGGGGCAACGCTGGGCAGTCCCCCCGGTGCCGACTCAGCAGGAGTGGCGGTCACGCCCCGGGTCCTTCCGGACCCGGTCGATCCGCAGCAGAGTGCCGTCGAGGATGACGAACGCCTCGGCCTCGATCACTGCTACGGCCTTGGCGGCAGAGGGGCGCGCCACCGCGGCGAGTAGCTCGACCGCCTCGGCGACGCAGCGGAACGCAGTGGTCGTGCCGATCCGTGTCCGGCGGCGAGCCCGGCGTAGATCTCGCTCTCGCGCAGGTGTGCGATCACGCGGATCGCCTGGTCCCCACAGGACAGGAAGCCAACCGAAGCACCTGGCCAGGTGTTACTGATCTGGTCAATCGCCCGTCCACCAGGAACGTCACGCATTCCGGTGATGTGGTGCCGCAGGGTGCCCAACCTGCTCTCCACCAGGTTGGAGGGGGCTCGATGGCCCACGGCGGCGGCCCTCGGACCGCCGGCGACCGAGTTTCCGTCCCCTCCGCCTTCTACCGCACCAGATAGTGCACCTGCCTAACTTATCTGAGATGATTCGTGGGCTGCAGCCCATCCCTCCGTCACCAGGAGTCCTCAGTGACGAGCAAGACGCGCCCGACCGTGTTCGAGCCACAGGCCCGACCGCACCTG
>NZ_BEGX01000089.1 GCF_002583555.1 Pseudonocardia sp. N23 | reverse complement strand
CGACGACCGCACCGAGACCCTCGACGGTGTGCACGCCGCCATCGGCGACAAGGCCGGCCCGCTGTTCGCGCTCGGCTTCGCCATCGCGCTGCTGTTCTCCGGTCTGGCGTCCACGGCGGTCGGCTGCTACTCGGGTTCGGTCGTGATGGCAGGGTTGCTGAAGGTCAAGGTGCCCCTG
>NZ_BEGX01000088.1 GCF_002583555.1 Pseudonocardia sp. N23 | reverse complement strand
GCAGTCAACCGCCGCCGGTACCCGTGTCTCATCGGTTCTCCTGTCGAGTGATCTCCGTGCGGCACACTCAGCGAGCGCGACCGCACCGGGCGGCCCGAGACACTCGGCCACGCCGCTGCGTCGCCGACCGGGCGTGCCTTCTCGTGGTCTTCGGCCGGTGGATGTCAGCGGTCTGGTCGCGTTCGAATACGTGTCGTCTCGTGTGCCGGCGGCGGCGTCACCCCCCCCCGGTTGTGCCGGGCGACGATGTCGGTGCGTTGGACCTGCCGGGCGAAGGTGGATCGCCGACGGCGGAGTCGGGGTCCTCGGTCGCCACATCTGGCGAGAGCGAGCCCCCGCCCGAATGAGAGCGTGAGGTGGCGGCGCCCGGCTCTCGGAGACCACGCCCTCACATCACGAAGCTAACCGGATGCACTTAGGTATGCAACTTGTCCGGCGGAACTGCTCCGGTCGCACGCTCTCGATGCCCTCCGGACGGACCGGTCGAATGCCGACCCTCCCGGACGCGATGATCGCGGTCCGGTCCCGATGTGGTCCTGACGGACCGCCCGGCCGGCAGCGGTGGTGCGCCACCCACGGTCCGACGAGCGCCGTCGATCCACAGCTGCCCCCTCGCGAACTCCGGGTCAGGCACCGACGAGGACGCTCACCTGCGCTTCCGTGATCACATGGGCCCCTCACAGGTCCTGGGTCGCCCTGTGCGCTCGACTGTCGAGGTCCGGGACGAGCTCCGCGGATCCCGATGGTCCCCGGCACGCCGACCGGCGACAGGACTGCGCGCCGACGAGCGCCGATCGGTGAGCGACCGGCTGCCGTGTCCGGGAACCATCGGGTGCCTTCCCCTCGATACCGCGGCCGTCGCTGCAGTTCACGTTCACGACGTTCTTTAGTTTACGCACCTGGTAATCCTTGCTGCAGCGACGGCCGGAACCTAGTGTGAGCCGTTCAGTCGTCGACGGCGGGCCGAACTGCTGCCGCGGACGCGACGGAGGACCCGACGCTTGGAGAATCCATGACACACGAGGTCACCGGCCGACCCGAGGTGACCCCGGAAGCGTTCGACCACCATTCCAGAGCGGTGGCTACGGACCCTTTCGGTTACTTCGACGCACTCCGCCGGCACGGGAACGTCGTCCGGTCCGAGCTCTACGGCGGGTTCTACACCATCGTCGGCTACGCGGCGGTGAGCGAAGCAACCCGCGACGGACGGACGTTCTCGTCCGAGGTCGCTGTCGACGGGACGGGGTGCCCGGTTGCCGGACGCGAAGGCTACGGCGGCACCCGGCTCCCGTCGGCCGCGGCCCGATCGGGGTTCATCGACACCGACGGACCGCGACATCTGCACTACCGTCGCCTGCTGCTTCCCTGGCTGACTCCGCGCGCCATGCAGAAGTGGGAGCCGGAGATCACGAAGCTGGCCGCCGAGGCCGTGGAGAGCGTGCGCCCGTCCGGCAGCGCGGAGATCGTGAACGACCTGGCCAGCCCGGTGTCGGCGGCCATCGTCATGGACATCATCGGGATGCCCAGAACGCTGGGTCAACAGTTCTCGGAGGCGCTGCACCACTTGATCGGGGCCCCGCCCGACTCCCCGGAGCGCACCGCCGCCGAACGGCTGTTCGGAGCCGTGCTGGTCGACGTCTCGGCCGCCATCATCGAGCGCTACGAGGCCCCGTCCGGAGAGGACCTGATCTCCTTCTTGTGTCGGGCCTCGGGGCCGGACGGCACGCGCCTGACGCCGGACGACGTGATCGAGCAGATGCGCCTCTTCCTGGCCGGTGGCCTGGACACCACCGCATCGTTGATCACGAACACCCTCATCTGGCTCGCCGGTCATCCAGAGCAGGCCGACCGGCTGCGCAACGAACCCGAGTTGTGGCCGCTGGCGACCGAGGAGTTCCTCCGCTTCACCACCCCCGTACTCGGTCTGGCTCGCACGGTGGACACCGACACCGTCCTGGACGGGGTCGAGCTCACCGCGGGCGACCGGCTCCTGCTCTCCTTCGGCGCGGCGAACCACGACCCGGCGGAGTTCGACACGCCCGAGGAGGTGATCCTCGACCGATTCCCCAACCGGCATCTCACCTTCGGTGTGGGAGCCCACCGGTGCATCGGCTCCAACATGGCCCGGTCCGTCTTCCAGGGGGTCATGCCCGTCATCCTGGCCAACTGCCTGGACATCAGGGTCGACCTCGACCGGGCCGTCCGCTACCCATCGGTCTCGGTGAGCAACGGCTGGCTGAGCGTTCCCATGACGTTCACCCCCGCACCGGAACCCGTCGTCCCGCCGCCGTACTCGTGGCGTTCCGAGACGAATCCTTCCGACGCATCTCAGGAGGCTCCCCGATGAAAGCCGAGGTCGACCGGGCGATGTGCCAGGGCCACACACTGTGCCACCTGGCGGCGCCGGAAGTGTTCGCGCTCAGCGACGAGGACGGCCACGCCTACGTCAAGATCAGCGCGGATCTGCCGGCCGGACTCGAGGCCGCGGCCCGCGACGCAGCCGCCACCTGCCCCGAACTGGCTGTCAGACTGACCTGATCCAGATCAGCGGACGGTCGCACTCCACGACTGCATCTCCGGTCCGCGGCGACGGCGAGCCTCACCGCGGACCGGGGTGCTGTCGTCCGCGGCGGACCATGGTTGCCTCGCCGTCTCTCGCAGCGGCCGCCATCGGACCGGCTCAGGTCCGGGCAGTCTGCCCGCGGTCGACCGGAAACTGGATGCCGGTGACGTTGCGTGCCGCATCCGAGGCGAGGAAGGCCACGATCTCCGACACCTCTTCGGGCTGAAGGCTGCCCTGTTTCGGCAAGAGGCTCTCCCCCAGCGGGCCGAAGAGCTGCGGGTACTTGGCGAACAGCTCGGCCACCTGCGGATCCCGGCTCATGGAGCTGTCGACGCCCATGGGGTGCACGGTGTTGACCCGGATACCGTGCTCCCCCAACTCGATCGCCAGCGCACGGGCCAGGCCGACCAGCCCGTGCTTGGCGGCGACGTAGTGCGCCATGAGGGGTGCACCCCGCAGGCCTGCGCTCGAGGAGGTGATCACGATGCTGCCCCCGGCCCCGCGCTCGATCATGGCCGGGATCGCGGCCTTGGCCAGGGACCACACCCCCTTGAGGTTGGTGTTCACGGTGTCGTCCCAGGCCTGCTCGGACAACTCCCAGGCGAACCCGTAACTCAGGACGCCGGCGTTGGCCACGACGATGTCCACGTGTCCCAGCTCCGCCAGCCCTCGATCGACCGCCGCAGCGACCTCTTCGGGCTTGCGGACATCGGCCACCCCGATCACCGCGCGCCGATCTAGCCTCCGCACCATCCGCGCGGTCTCCCGCAGCTCGTCCTCTGTCGCCATGGGGTAGCCGATGGTCGAGATGTCGGCGCAGATGTCGATCAGAATGACGTCGGCGCCCTCCTGAGCGAGGCGCAGGGCATGCGATCGCCCCTGACCGCGCCCCGCCCCCGACACCAGTGCGACTTTGCCCAGCAGGCCAGTCATTGCGCGCAACGTCATCTCGATTCATTCCGTGAGATCGGCTCAGCTATCACGGTCAGAGAAGGTTAACTAGTTGACCAGGTTAGCGTACAGAGCCGGAAAGGCGCTCCGGCCGCCCGGCCCCGGGCCGAGGCCCCGGCCGCCCCCGACGGGTACCGACCTGCTGCACGTGGATGTCGCGAAGCTCTGCGCCCGCAGAGTCGGCGGCCGGCCACCGTTGCACCATCAGGCTCGGACGGCATGTCGCCGGCCACGATGTCGGTTTCATCCGTCATGATGAGACCGTCACCGCCGCATTATGACCACCGGGCTGTCATCGAAGTTCCGCGAGCTTCGGGACCACCGGGCGAGCCCCTCATCAGGCTGATGGCGTCGGGATGCTGCCGACGATCGCGGCATCCGCCCGGAGTACCTGGTGACCGACTCCTAGCATTGGCCGCAGCCACCCGTGAACGTCGAGGAGCCCACGTGACGAGCAAGACGCGCCCGACCGTGTTCGAGCCACAGGCCCGACCGCACCTG
>NZ_BEGX01000087.1 GCF_002583555.1 Pseudonocardia sp. N23 | reverse complement strand
GGCCCAGGGCCAGGTCTGCTGGATCCGGATCCAGGTGCGGCGCTGACCTTGGGTGATCCGAGCGGCGACGTGCAGTAGCCGGTAGCGCAGCGTTTTCGGCTCGGCCTTCGCCAGGTGGCCGTCGAGGACGAGGTGTTGGGTCCAGGACAACAGGTCGACTGCGAGCATGACCACGGTCAGCCAGGC
>NZ_BEGX01000086.1 GCF_002583555.1 Pseudonocardia sp. N23 | reverse complement strand
GAGCGGACGCCTTCTCTGCCTATACCAGACTCCTTCATCCCACCATAAGGCATCTGGTCCGCACGATAGCTCGGAACATCTCCAATAATGACCCCACCCACCTCGAGGTCACGATGCGCACGGAACGCAGTCTGGATATCACGTGTAAAAACACCTGTCTGCAGCCCGAAGTCAGAATCATTAACAGCAGCAAACGCCGAGTCCAGACTGTCGAACGGCGTAATACTTACCACCGGACCGAACGCCTCGTCACGAAGAATTCGCGCGGCGAGCGGAACATCTGCCAAAAGAGTCGGCTCAAGACTTGTTCCATTCCGGCGACCCCCGACCAGAATCTTCGCCCCAGCATGGACTGCGTCATCGATCCACTGCTCGATCCTGATG
>NZ_BEGX01000085.1 GCF_002583555.1 Pseudonocardia sp. N23 | reverse complement strand
CACCCGCTTCGCCTACTGGGCCCAGGCCGAGCTCGTCACCATGGCCACCGACCTCGCCGAGGTCCTCGGCGGCGCCATCGCCCTCGCCCTGCTGTTCGACCTGCCCCTCATCTGGGGCGGCGCGATCACCGCCGTCGTCTCGATGGTGATCCTCAAGGTCGCCGACCGCTTCGGGCAGAAACCCTTCGAACGCGTCGTCACGACGATGCTGCTCGTCGTCGGCATCGGGTTCGTCGCCAGTCTCTTC
>NZ_BEGX01000084.1 GCF_002583555.1 Pseudonocardia sp. N23 | reverse complement strand
GTTGCCGGGGTCGACGTAGGCGGCGGCCGCCACCAGCGCCGGGCCGAGCAGCAGGGCCCCGGATCGGGCACGTTCGACGCGCGCCTTCACCGCCGCGGCCATCGCGTTCACCTCTATTACCCCTTCTTAATAAACGCCGCCGAGCCGCAACAAATAACAGCCCCACTCCGGGATTGCGTTCTCGTGCCCCTGCCGCCGCTAGTGACACATCGGAGCCATCCTCACTCACCGAATCCGACGGGGCAAATCCAGCGGGAACCCATAGCCGAACTAACACCCGATATCAAAAGCAGAGATCACTGTTGGGTAGCGGCCAGCACCGGGGAGGTCAGTAAGAATCCACAGGGCGCAGAGCAACGCTTTTCACAGCGCGACCCCGGCAAGCACGAGAACCTTCTCCACCGTGAAGTCGTCCATGGCTGAGCGGACGCCTTCTCTGCCTATACCAGACTCCTTCATCCCACCATAAGGCATC
>NZ_BEGX01000083.1 GCF_002583555.1 Pseudonocardia sp. N23 | reverse complement strand
ACGGCGGCAAGAACGACAAGTGGGACAACGACAAGTGGGGCGGCTACGGCGGCAGCAAGAACGACAAGTACGAGGACAAGTGGGGCTGCCACGACAACAAGTCCGACCACTACGACAACAACAAGTACGACGACGACAACTACGGCTGCGACGACAAGTACAGCTCGAACGACAAGTGGAACGACGACAAGTGGGACTCCGGTTACGGCGGCAAGAA
>NZ_BEGX01000082.1 GCF_002583555.1 Pseudonocardia sp. N23 | reverse complement strand
GGCCGCAAGTAAACCCGCACAACATCAGTTACACCGCTCAGTTGACAGTCCCCGGAGCGTGCGCGGGACCTGCCGCACAAGCCGGTGTACATCACCGACTGGGCACAGGTGCGAAACGACCGAGTGCCCCCTGACGGGACGTTCGGTCCGCTGGACGACTTCTACGACCGTGGATTCGATCTGGCCGGGCGGCTGTGGTCGAGCAGTGGATGGAAGCCGCGGGACGTCGCCGTGGTCCAGCCGTACGACGGCTTCACCCCGCTGGTGTACTTCTGGCTCGAGGCGTTGGGCTTCTGCCCCGTCGGGGAGGCGTGGCGGGTTCTCGAGGACACGGATCTCGACCCGCAGGGGACGTTCCCCCTCCTGTCGGGCGGAGGGAACACGGGGTGGGGGCGGCTGCACGGGCTGCCGCAGGTGCTGGAGTGCTACCTGCAGCTGGCGGGACGCGCCGAAGCACGCCAGATCGCCGGCGCGACGACCGCCCTGTCGACCTACGCCACACCCGCGCGCAACCTCGGCCAAGCGATCTTGTACACCAACGACCCCGCAGCGTAGGTGGCGATCGTCGCGGGCGCTGCGTCCGCCAGTCCCTGGAGACACCGATGTCCACACCGGACTACGACAAGCCCGTACCCGTCCCGGACGAGGACACCGCACCGTTCTGGAACGCCGCGAGGCAACATGACCTCGCATTCCAGCGATGCGACCACTGTGGGGCGTTCGCGCACCCACCCGTGGCGTTCTGCCTGCGTTGCAACGAGGTGACGACTCCGTCATTCACCTTCGAGCGAGTGGAGCCCACCGCCCGTGTCGTGAACTGGACCCTGATCCAGGATCAGATGGTCGCCGGGTTCGAGGACGAGCCGCCGATCTGCTGGGTCCTGGGCGAGATGACCGCGCACCCCGGCCTGTTCTACCCGGCGGCCTTGATCGACTACGTGGAGTCGGACCTGCAGATCGGCGCCGTGCTCGACGTCGTCTTTCGTGACGTCGCACCGATGACGACGTTGCCCTACTTCCGGCCGGCTCCGGCCACGTAGCGCCGGAGGCCGGCGGCGCACGGTGCCGCTTCCGGGTCGGAGCCGGGTCGGGGCGCGTGAGTTGTCCAGTTGGCTGCTCGGCTCGGTTCAGGAAATGAGTTCGATGGGGGTCTTCGAGCGCTTCTCGTAGTACTTGCCGATGGCTTGCAGGTGGTCGCGCCAGTACGTCTGGGCGTCCTCGCCGGTGTCGGTGTCGGTGTCGGTGTCGAGGATTTCCAGGAAGCGTTCGTGGGCGCGGTGGGAGCGACGCATGCGGTTCTTCAGTGTGGTGCTGGAGGGCGTGTCGGAGATCTGGCTGTGCTGGCGTCGCATGAGTTCGGTGGCCATCTCGGCGAAG
>NZ_BEGX01000081.1 GCF_002583555.1 Pseudonocardia sp. N23 | reverse complement strand
AGCCATCGTGTGCTTCCTCCTCGATCGGAGTTACACCGTTGGTTTTACAGTCCCCCGACCACCACTCTGACCGAGTGCCGTTGCAGTACTAGCCCTGGTGATTCATGAGGACCTGGGGCTGAGCGGATC
>NZ_BEGX01000080.1 GCF_002583555.1 Pseudonocardia sp. N23 | reverse complement strand
CGGGTCGCCCTTGCGGCCGCGGTGTCCGCAGGTGTCCTGCTGGACGCGGCGGCGGCAATCGTCTAGCGCGTCGCCGGCCAGGCGCACCACGTGGAAGGGGTCCATCACAGTTACCGCG
>NZ_BEGX01000079.1 GCF_002583555.1 Pseudonocardia sp. N23 | reverse complement strand
GGTGCGCCGCGACGCGCTGGTGGAGTGGACCGCCGAGAACACCGAACCCGGTCTGATGCGGTCGGTGTGGCTGCAGATGGTGCAGCAGCTGCCCGGGCAGGCCCGTGCCTACGCCGCGACGTTGTGCGGGCTCGC
>NZ_BEGX01000078.1 GCF_002583555.1 Pseudonocardia sp. N23 | reverse complement strand
CGCGCCTTCTGGGTCCGCAGGCTCACCGCGACGTCGCGGGCCTCGATCTTGGTGCGGCGGATGACCACGTCGTCGCGGCCGGGTTCGTCGAGCTCCTTGGTGTAGGAGTCGTCGACCTCCTCACCGGTGACCGCGACGTGCATCCCGGTGGCGAGGGTGTCGTAGACGTTCTCGGCGAGCGGCCCGAACGCGACCACGTCCTTCCAGACGGTGGACCGGGAAACCCACTGGCCGCTGGCCTTGTCGAAGCGCCGGGAGTTGATCGCGATGGAGAAGTTGACCACCGCGTTGCCGGTGCGCTGGCTGTAGTTGATCCGGATCTCGCGGCCGACGGTGCCGTGGAAGGTGTTCTCGTTCAT
>NZ_BEGX01000077.1:260467-261765 GCF_002583555.1 Pseudonocardia sp. N23 | reverse complement strand
GGGCCGGGGGGGGCCCGCCGGCCCGCCGCCGGCAGGTGCACCCCATGAGGACGGCGGCCCGGGCATGCCGACGGCGCGCACGCCGTCGCCGACGAACCACGGGCCCTGCGCACCGGGATGCGCCGGGGTGAACAGATCTGCGCCGACGGCCGCCGGCGGCTGCGGCGGAGCCGCGTCCGGCAGGCCCCCGCGGTGCGGGAGTGGCACGAGGGCCATGGCGTCGAGGCGCCCCAACCGGCGCCGGACACGCCGCAACGCCCGCGGCGGACCGTCGACCAGCAGCGACAGGACCAACCGGTCGCCGAGCGGGTCGTGCACGGTGCGCAGCAGCTGGTGCAGCCGGTCGCCGTGCGCGACGACGACCTCGGTGGGTTCGGGTCCACCGATCGAAACCCTGGCCGCGTCGAGCGCGGCGCGGATCACGTCGGCCTGGCCGGCGCACACCGTCTCGAGGTCCTCGGGTGCGCCGTCGCGGGAGCGGGATGCCAGCAGCATCCCGCTCCCGGCGTCGAGCAGTGCCGCGACCACCACTGCGCGGTCGCGGACGAGGTCCGCCAGGGTGTCGTCCGGCGAAGGGGCAGGCGCGCCACCTCCACCGGAACGCGGGGGGACGCCGGACTGGGCGGAGCCGTTCGCGTTCACCTCTCGCGGATGTCCCGGGTCAGCGCTGGGCGTTCGAGGGGAAGAACTGTCCCTCGGGCCCGGGCTGGGCGGGACGGGCGTTGTTCGACGGGTGCGCCAGGTAGAACTCCTGCTCGATCACCCGCAGGTCGCGCCGCGCCATGGCCAGGTTGGCCTGCGCCCGGTTGAGCACCAGGTAGAAGAACAGCTTCTCGTCGGTACCGCGGATCAGGCGCAGCAGGTGGTACTGGGTGTCGAGGGTGATCAGGATGTCCTCGATGTTCTCGCGCAGGCCGAGCTTCTGGACGACCTCGACCTTGGTGCGGATCACGTCGCTGTTGCCCGGTGCCGCGACGTCGAGGTCGAACTCTGCGCTCCCGCCCCGCGAGCCCAGCATCATGCCGCTGTCCCAGTCGACCAGGGCCACCGCGAAAGCACCCTTGATATTCGCGGCCATGTCGAGCGAGTGCTCGATGTTGCTCATTTCTCGTCTCCATCGTCGGGGGTCGTTCGAGACAGTTCTCGGCTCTCGAAGGGCCGAGAACGGGGAGCTTAGCGCACTGATTCTGAACGGCCAGGGTCCGTCGGCGCCGCGCGCTTTTCGCAACTGCGGCCTACATCATTCGGCGCAGTCCGGCCAACAGTCGTTTCATGGTCGAGATGTCGTCCGCCCACGA
>NZ_BEGX01000077.1:178216-260334 GCF_002583555.1 Pseudonocardia sp. N23 | reverse complement strand
ACTGCCGGGATCTCGCCCGCGCCCGCCGGTGCCGCTGCGGCGGGCGACCGACCGCCGCCGTGGTCCGCCCGTTCGGCCGTGTCGGCCCGCACCGGTTCGCCCGGCCGGCCCATCGCGCCGGCGCCCCGCGGGGCCTCCACCGTCGCGCGGCCGGCCATCGCCGCCGGCGGCGAGGGCCGCGACGCGGACCCGCCTGCGCGTGGCCCTTCTCGCGAGTCGGGGCGGTAGCCGTTGGACTGCAACGGGATCGACGTCACCTGGCGCGGGTAGGGCGACGGCGCGGCGCGGTCGGGGGTGCGGTCGGGCACGTGGTCCGCCACAGCCTGCGGAACGCCCACGCGGGCGGGCGGGCGCGATGCCGCCGTGAGATCGACGAGCGCCGCGACCGCCGACGTGACCTCGGGTGCGGCCAGGGCGCGGCGGGCGACGGCGAGGTTCGACCGCCCCCGCTGCAGCCGCAGGTAGACGATCACCCGGCGACCCCCCACATCGACCGGGCGCAGCACGTGGAAGCTGCGCCGCGAGGTCACCGTGACGTCGTCGACCGGGTCGTCGCCATCGTGTCCGGGGACACCTGAAAGACGCATTCCAGCGGCCGCGAGCGTTGCGACGACGCTCGTGTCGACATCGTCGCCCATGCCGTGCGAAATAGCGCCGAAGACCTCACCGGAATCGCCGTCGAGTACGCACGCACAGGTCGCACCCGGAATGTCCATCAGGGCGCGTACGGCGCTCGCGAAAGCGATCACGCAATATTCTCGCACAGCCATTCCAAGATCGATAGATCGACCCTGTCAGCGCAATTACCGTCCGCTTACGGGTGATTACAGTGCTCCTTTCGGCAGAATCGCTGTTCCGCTGTTCGGTCGTATCCGGGGGTGCAACTCGTGGACGGCGTCGTGTCGCTTCTGACGACGCCCCGGGTTCGCACCGGTGTGACCGGGTCGTCCGGATGTTCCGGTCACGTCCCCGGACTGCCCCACCGCAGGGCCGCCCCGGATGCTCGACGCACCCGACCGGGCCGGGTCGTCCGCCGCCGGACCGATCGTCCACCCGCGCCGATCCACCTGGTCCGCGCCACCACCGGGCCCGTCGCCGCGCCCGACCCGAGTTCGACACGAGAACCACTCAGGTCATGATCAACGCGGGCTGATGTCGAGCTCGGCGCCAGGGCGGGCGACGCCCGGCTGCGGTCTGCGAGGTCCGACGTCACCCACGTGGGCGATCCAGAGGCCCTCGCACACCCCGGAGGTCCCTGAGTACCCGTTCCGCCGGGCGGTGCTCCCCCACTGCGAAACCGGCCGCTGACCAGGCCGACCGCGATGATGCGTCCGGTCGGGCGTACCCGACTACTCCGAGTTGCCGAATCACTGGTCCGGGGACGATGTGGCGCCGAACCGGTGACTGCATTCGGGTGATCTCTCCGGGCTCGCCGCACCGCGGCGCCGGAGGGTCACGTTGACGTCACGAACAGTTCGCGACCGGGCCTGCCCGGCGCGTCGTGGACCCACCGTGCCGCCGAGAGGAGAACCCGCGGGTGCCGACCGCTTCGAACACTCCTCCGTCACGAGGCCCCCGCGGGGCGTTCGCCGGCCGGACGAGCGACGACGCCTCCCGCGGCACCGTGTCCGGCACCCGTGACGTCCCCGGACGACCTGCAACCGGCCGGACCGACCGGCGCGGGCGCACGACCCCGAACGGCGCGACCTCGAACGGCACGGGCCCGGGCGGCACGGGCCCGGGTGGCACTGCGTCTCCGGCGGACCGGCCCGCCCGCGATGTCCCTGCCCGCAGCGACAGCCGTGGACGCGGGACCGCAGAGGCCTCCCGGAACGACCGGGCCCGCCCGGACTCCCCCGCCGGCAGTACGGCGGGCGGCGCGGGGACACCGCGGGCCGACGGACCGCCGCGGGTGACCGGCACCTCACCCGACGACCGTCGCCCCAGCGACCGTCACCCGGCCGACCGCCGCGCTGATCAGGGCGAGCGCCGCACCCGCCGTGGCGGCGAGGACCGCCGCGCTCGGCCCGACACCACGGACCGTCCCGGCACCGACCGTCCCGGGAGCGACCGGGACAAGTCCGGCGAGGGCACCGACCGCCGACGCCGCTCCGGGAGCAGGCCTGCACGCGGCAACACCCCCGATCGTCACGACGACAGCGACCGCCGCAGCACCGCGGAGCCCCGCCGCGAGGACCGCGGGACCCCGACCGACCCCCGGACCCCCACCGACCGCCGGACCCCCAACGACCGCCGGAACAGCACCGATCGCCGGAGCAGGCCGGGAGCCGACAGCGCGACCCGCCGGACCCCCGCCGCCGCCGCGAACCGCGGCCCCGCGTCGGGCCGTGGACGGACGCCGGGCCCCGGCTGGTGGCAGCCGCCGTCGATGCGGAACCGTGCCACCGACACCGGCCCCCGGCGCATTCCCGACGAGGCGGCCGGGAGCGCCGACACCGTTGCCACCCGCACCGGTAAGCGTCGCGCGGGTCGCCGCCGCAACCTGACGGAGACCCTGCGCGGCGGGTTCCGCCGCTCCCGGTCCCAGCACCTGCGCCCGCTGACCACCGACGAGCGCCGGACTCAGCGGCGGCGGCGGATCAAGTGGTCGATCATCGGCGGCGTGGCGACGGTGGTGCTCGCGCCGGTGCTGCTGTTCGTCGTCGGCTACCTGATCTTCTCGGTGCCCACCCCGGACGACGCGGTGAACAACCAGGTGGCGCTGGTGTCCTACGACGACGGCACCCAGCTGGCGCGGCTGGTCCCGGAGCAGGGCAACCGGGTCAAGGTGCCCGTCGACCGCATCCCGGTGCAGGTGCGCCAGGCGGTGCTGGCGGCCGAGGACCGCACCTTCTACTCCAACCCGGGCTTCGACCTGACCGGCATCCTGCGGGCGGCGTGGAACCAGGTGCGCGGCGGCACGGGCGGCGGGTCGACGATCAGCCAGCAGTACGTCAAGACGACACTGGTCGGCGACGAGGCGACGCTCTTCCGGAAGTGGAAGGAGATGATCGTCTCGGTCAAGATCAACCAGGAGCGGTCGAAGGACGAGATCCTGGGCGACTATCTCAACGCCATCTACTTCGGCCGCGGCGCCTACGGGATCCAGGCGGCGAGCCAGGCCTACTTCGCCAAGAACGTCGACCAGCTGACGGTGGCCGAGGGCGCCCTGCTGGCCGGGGTGATCCAGTCGCCGTCGCGATGGGACCCGGCGATCGACCCGGCGAAGGCGTTGCAGCGCTGGCAGTTCGTGATCGACGGGATGTCCTCGCAGGGCTGGGTCACGCCGTCGGAGAAGGCGCAGGCGGTGTTCCCGGAGACGGTGGCACGCAAGGTCGTGGGCGGGGGTGCGCCGGCCGACAGCCGCGGGCACGTCGTCAACGCGGTGCGCGACGAGCTCGGCGCGCTGGGGATCACGGACCAGGAGTTCAGCCAGGAGGGCCTGCGGATCACGACGACGATCGACCCGGAACGCCAGCAGGAGGCGGTCGACGCCGCGCACGCCGGCCTGGCGGGGCAGCCGGACAACCTGCGGTCGGCGGTGGTGGCGGTCGACCCGTCGACGGGTGGGATCACGGCCTACTTCGGCGGTGACAACGGGGTCGGCCTGGACTACGCGAAGGTCCGCAAGCAGGCGGGGTCGACGTTCAAGCCGTTCGTCGTGCTGGCCGGCCTGGTGCAGGACCCGCCGATCGGGCTGGGCGAGGTGTTCGACGGGAAGGCGGTGCCGGGGCTGCGCAACTCCGACGGCGCCGACTGCGACCGCTGCGACGTCAAGCAGGCCATGACGATCTCGAACAACGTCGTGTTCACCACGCTGTCGAGGAAGATCGGCGCGCAGAAGGTCGCCGACGCCGCGCGCTCGGCGGGCATCACGTCGCCGCTGACCGATCCTGACGAGCGGATCGCGCTGGGCAACAAGGAGGTCACCCCGCTGGAGCTGGCGTCGGCGTACGCGACGATCGCCGACGGCGGGGTGTACCGGGTGCCGCACATGATCTCGAAGGTGGTGACGTCGGACGGCCGGGTGCTGTACGAGGCGCAGCCGTCGGACGGGGAGCGCCGGTTCCCGGAGCGGGTGGCGCGCAACGTCACCGAGGCGATGCTCGACGTCGCGGGCAACGACGGGCTGAGCCTGCCGGGGGTGCGCCAGGTCGCGGCGAAGACGGGCACGGTGCAGTCGCGGTTCGACGGCCAGAACAACGACGCCTGGATGAGCGGCTTCACCCCGCAGGTGGCGGCGACGGTGTGGATCGGCACGGACATGAACTCACCGATCCGCACGGCCGACGGCACCCCGATCTCGGGTGACTCGGTGCCGGGTGCGGTGTGGAAGGACTTCATGACGGGCGCGGCGAAGCAGGACCCGCCGGAGACGTTCGCGCCCTACCACCCGATCGGTGAGCCGCCGTCGGACAAGCCGCCGGGCGTGGACCCGGAGACCCCGGCGACGACGACCCCGACGCCCCCGCCGACGACCCCGCCACCCACCGACGTCTCCGGGGTGCCCGTGACGGTGCCTCCGGACCCGCGGGCCGTGGGTGGGGCGCCGGTTCCGCCGGGTGACGCGCCGGGCCCGTCGACGCCACCGGTCACGACGACGGCGCCCAGCACCTGCACCCTGGCCGATCCCTGCGGCTGAGCACGGTTGCCGATGCTCACACGGATGTGACCACGGATTGCGCGCCCGGATACCGTGACGTGGTGGGCCTGCCGAGCGCCGAGGAGCGCCGATTCGAGGTGGTGGCCTGGATGGCCGACCGCCGGATGGTGCTCTACGTCCCGGACCTCGAGGCCGCGACGAGCGTGCGTGACATGGCGGAGGCCGACGAGGCCGCCCGCGGGCTGATCGCGGACCTGACCGGTATCGACCCCGTGGCGATCCGGTGCGACATCCGGGTGGGCCGCGCGGGCGCCGGTGGCGCGGGCGGTGTCGGCGGTGTCGGTGGCGGCCCGGCGGGCTACGCCGACTGACCGGCGGGCCCAAGGCCCGCAAGCACGTCGCCGGGGACGACGAGGTCGGCCCGGCCGGCGGTCGCGGCGACGAGGTCGGTGTTGGGGCCGTCGACGTCGCGGACCCACGCGGCGGCGTGGGCCGGGCTCTTGCCGAACTCGACGTGACGGGCGACGAGCCGGCGCAGCCGCTCGCGTTCGTCGGAGGCGCAGAACCAGACCTCGTCGAGGGCGTCCGCGACGGGCCGCCAGGCGGGGTCGTCGAGCAGCAGGTAGTTGCCCTCGGTGACGACCAGCCGGGCGGCGGGCGCCACCCCGACCGCCCCCGCCAGCGGCTGCTCGAGGTCGCGCTCGAACTGTGGCGCCCAGACGGTGACCTCCGCGTCGTCGGCGCGGAGCCTGCCGAGCAGGGCGGCGTACCCGGCGGCGTCGAACGTGTCGGGGGCGCCCTTGCGGCCGGCGCGGCCGAGCCGGCGCAGCGCGACGTCGGCGAGATGGAAGCCGTCCATCGGCACGTGGGCGACCCACTGCCCCGGAGCCGCACCGGGCGGCGGGTCGGCGGCGAGGCAGGCGACGAGCGCACGGGCCAGCGTCGTCTTGCCGGACCCGGGTGCGCCCGCAATGCCGAGCAGGGTGCGACTCGTGCCGTCGCCGGCCAGGGCCCGGGCGCGCGCGGCGAGCTCCGCGAATGTCCCCGCGAATATCATCGGGACGCGACTCTACGGGTGGGTCCGTCGTAGGCTCGCCGTCATGGTCGTCACCGCCGACGAGACTGCCCGCACCGTCGCCACGCAGATGGCCGAGGCCGCCGGGGCATGGCTGGAGTCGCTCGACGCGGACCAGCGGTCCGTCGCCGTCCGCGGCACACCGGGGTCCGATGCCGAGGCCGACTCCGAACGGCTGCGCTGGTACTACACGCCGACCGACCACGGCGGGCTGACGCTCGGGCAGATGCGCCCGGCGCAGCAGTCGCGGGCGATGCGGCTGGTGTCGTCGGGGCTGTCGCACGCGGGCTACGTGACGGTGTCGACGATCCTCGGCCTGGAGAACGTGCTCGACCGCGTCGAGGGCTTCGGCGTCGACTGGGGCCGCGAGCGTGGCCGTGATCCGCAGTGCTACTACCTGCGGGTCTTCGGGGAGCCGGGTTCGTCGGGGGCATGGGCGTGGCGGTTCGGCGGCCATCACGTGTCGCTGAACAACCTGGTGGTCGACGGGCGCGTGGTGTCGACGACACCGTGCTTCCTCGGGGCCGACCCGGCCTCGTCACCGCTGCTGGGGCCGGCGCCGCTGCGTCCGTTGGCGGGGGCCGAGGACATCGCACGCGAGCTGGTCCGGTCGCTGCCGGCCGATCTCGCCGCCGACGCGGTGCTGCTGGACCGGGCGCCGTCGGACATCGTCGGCGGGAACAGGTCGCGGATCGAGGTCGGCGACCGCATGTTGCTGCTCACCGAGATCTGGCGGGGCCGGTTCGGCGAGGCCCGCCTCGCCGACCGGCTCGGTGCGATGAGCGAGGGGGCAGAGCAGGCGAGCGGCTACGACGAGGTCGACCACGACACGCTGGCGCTCGGTGCGCCGCGCGGGGTCCCCGGCGCCGCCCTCGACCCGGCGGGCCGCGACCTGCTGACCGCGTTGCTCGCGACCTATCTGGACCGGGTGCCGGGCGGGCTGGCGGTGTGGCCGGATCTCGACGACGTGCACGTCGCGTGGGCGGGTCCGACCGATCGCGGTGCGCCGCACTACTACCGGCTGCAGGCACCGCGGTTCCTCGTCGAGTACGACAACACCCAGCGGCAGGTGAACCACGCGCACTCGGTGTGGCGGGACCCGGAGTCCGACTTCGGCCATGACGTGCTGGGCGCGCACCGGGCGGCCCACCACCCGGCCTGAGCCCGCCGGTCGGGCACCCGCCTGTGCCCCGTGCCCACTCCCCGCACCGAGTTCGACGTCGGGCTGGTTCGATCGTGGACAGAACCAGCCTCGTGCCGAGCTCGGCGGAAGGTTCGAGTCGGGCCCGGTCCGGAGTTGCGGTTGACGCAGCGTCAACTTCTACGGTCGGTGCATGCGATGGTCGACGGCTGAGGTGGCCCGGATGGCCCGGGTCAGCTCACGGACGCTGCGGCACTACGACCACACCGGTCTGCTGCGGCCCGTGGCGACCGGCCACGGCGGTGTCCGGCTCTACGGCCGGCCCGAGCTGCAGCGGCTCCAGCACATCCTGCTGCTGCGCGAGCTCGGCCTGGGCCTGCCCGACATCGGGTCGGTCCTCGACGGCGACACCGACGAGGTCGCGGCACTGCGCCGCCACCACGAGCGTCTGCTGTCGGAGTCGATGCGACTGCGAAGGCTGGCCGCCACCGTCGCCCGCACCATCGAGGAACGACAGGGAGGTGAGGAGATGGCAGCCGAGGAGCTGTTCGAGGGGTTCGCCGACGACCCGTACGCCGCCGAGGCGCGGGAGCGTTGGGGGGACACGGCCGCGGAGTCGCAACGCAGGGTCGCCGGCTGGGACGCCGACCGTCAACGCGCGGTCATGGCCGAGGGCACGGCCGTCAACGGCCGGATCGCGGAGCTGATGCGGTCCGGCGCAGCGGTCGACGATGCCGCGGTGCAGGCCGCGGTGGCCGAGCACCACGCATGGATCCGGCACTTCTGGGAGCCGGACCGGCAGGCCTACATCGGGCTGGGCGAGCTCTACGTCGACGACCCGCGGTTCAGCGCGTCGATCGACAGGGACGCACCCGGGCTCGCGGTCTATCTGCGTGACGCGATGCGCGTCTACGCCGAGGGCGAGCTCGACTGATCCGCGCCGTCGGGCGACCCGGCCCGCACGGCGAGGACGACGATGTCGTCACCGGTGTCGGCGGCGGTGTTGCGCACCAGCGCGTCGCAGAACCGGTCGAGGGGCAGGCCCGCGACCGACTCGACGAGCCTGATCAGGTCGCCGGTCGCGGTGTCGTCGGGGTCGCGGCGGCGCTCGAACAGGCCGTCGGTGTAGAGGAGCAGCGTCGACCCCGGCGGCAACGCGACCTCGTGGTCGTGGCGGCCGAGGCCGCCGTCGATGCCGAGGACGACGTCGACCGGGTCGTCGAGGAGCCGGGCCACCCCGTCGGCACCGACGAGGACCGGCGTCGGGTGCCCGGCGTTCGACCACCGGAACGCAGGGCCCCCGCCGGCCCACAGCACCCTGCCGTAGACGAGCGTGGTGAACCGGGTGACGCCGAGCCGGGACGCGACGCGGTCGAGCCGGTCGAGCACGTCGGACGGGTCGCGTTCGGTGTCGTAGGCCAGGGCGCGGAGCATGCTGCGCATCTGGCCCATGGTCGCGGCGGCGGTGAGGTCGTGGCCGCAGACGTCGCCGACGGCGAGCGCGAGGTCACCGCCGGGCAGCCGGAACGCGTCGTACCAGTCGCCGCCGACCTGCAGCTCGGCCGCGGCGGGCAGATAGCGGGCCTGGACCTCCAGGCCCCCGATGCCGATGTCGGCGGACCGGGGCGGCTCGGTGAGCATGGCCGTCTGCAGCGCCAAGGACACCTCGCGGGTGCGCTGCACGGTCCGGGTGTGCTCGACGGCGGCCGAGACCCGGGCCGCGAGCTCCACGACGAGCGCCCGGTCGTCGTCGGTGTAGGCGGGGCGTTCGCCGCAGGCCAGGAACATGACCGCCGCGACGACCTCGCCCGCGGAGACGACGGGCGCGGCGAGTGCGGAGTGCATGCCGGCCCGGTGGTCCCAGTCCCACATCTCGACGGTGCCCGCCCATTCCTCGCGGGGCGGCTGAGGGCCGCTGTCGAGGACGGCGGTGCGGCCCCGGACCGCGCGCGCGACGGGGTGGGCGGGGCCGAAGACGAACCGTTCCACGGCGGGTGGGGGCGGTTCGAATCCGGGCGCGGTCCGGGTCACGGACCGCGCGCCGGTGACGCCGCCACCTGTCCCGGGGGTCGTGTCGACGAGGTAGACCCGGCACAGGTCGGCGAACTCGGGGACGACGGTCTCGGCGAGCGCGGTGAGCTCGGCCTCGGAGTCGTGCGCGGCGTTGACGGCCTGCGTGGCGCGGGCGAGGACCTCGAGGCGCTGGCGGGCCCGGACCCCGGCGTCGATGTCGCTCTCGGTACCGACCCATTCCACGACCCGGCCGGTCTCGTCGCGGACGGCGACCGCGCGGGCCCGGTGCCACTTCCAGCCGCCGTGGGCGCTGCGCAGCCGCGCGGTGTGGGCGAACCCGCGACCGGTGTCGACGGCGTCGAGCCACGCCGCGCGCTTGGAGGCACGGTCGTCGGGGTGGATGGCGTCGAGGAAGCCCCAGCCGAGGTACTCCTCGGCGGTCTGCCCGGTGATGGCCCGCATGCTCGGGGAGTCCTCGGCGGCGCTGCCGTCGGCCGCCCGGATCCACACGGCGGCGCTCGTCGCCTCGACGAGGCTCTGGTAGCGGACGAGCAGCCGCTGGCGCTCGGCGGCGACGGCGGCCAGCTCGTCGCGGGTGTTCTCGGCCTCGGTGAGGTCGACGACGACGAGCCCGACCCCGATGATCGTCCCCGCCTCGTCGCGGACCGGGTAGGCGTCCATCGTCCAGGACTGGTCGCGGCCGCTGCCGTGCCACAACCGGCCGCGCACCCGCGTCCCCCTCCGGGGGCGGCCGTCGGTGAGGACCTCGCGCAGCAGGGCCGCGACGCGGGCTCCGGTCTCGCCGTGGGCCTCGGCGGGGGTGAGCCCCAGCCGTTCCTCGACCGTGCCGCCGTCGATGGCGGCGATGTGGCCGTTGGCCCGCCGGAAGCGCAGGTCGGTGTCGAAGTAGGCCAGGCCGACGGGTGCCGTCTCCCACAGGGCGTCGAGCAGCGCGAACGCCTCGTCGCCGACCCGGCTCTCCGAGAGGTCACGCAGCACGCCGACGAAGGCAGGGCCGGGCCCGGGACGCGGCACCGCGCGGAACCACAGCACCCGCCCCGACGGGACGGCGGCCGGGAACCGGCCCTCCGCGCGGCGCCCGGCCCGCAGGTCGGCGAGCGCCGCGGCGGCCGCGGCGGCGTCGACGGTCGCGCCGCCCGCCTGGCTCGCGCCGAAACCGTTGCGCCCCAGCACACGGTCGGCGGACAGGCCCGTCAGCTCGGCGGCGACGGGGTTCCAGACGAGGACGGAGCCGCGCTCGTCGAGGGCGAACAGCCCGACGGGTGCGGCCTCGATCATCGCGGCGGTCAGGCCGTCCGTGTCCTGCAGCGTCGCCTCCCCCGGCGGGACGCGCGACCGGGCGCGTCGGGCGCCCATCGTAGGGGTGCGGCGCGCACGCGGGCGAGTCACCGGGGTGGCGCGCGGCGGACCCACGCGGGAGGGTGTCGGCGTGGACGCGACCACCGATCCCCTCCCCCGGCTGCGGGCGCTGTGCATGGCGCTGCCCGAGGTGACCGAGAAGGTCAGCCACGGCGAGCCGACGTGGTTCGTGCGCCGGGTGTTCCTCTCCTACGCCGACCGCCACCACGACGACCGGCTCGGGTTCTGGTGCGCCGCACCGCCCGGCGCGCAGGACGAGCTGGTCGCCGCCGACCCGGAGCGGTTCTTCCGGCCGCCCTACGTCGGGGGTCGTGGGTGGCTCTGGGTGCGTCTCGACGTCGACGTCGACTGGGACGAGATCGGCGAGATCGTGGTGGACGCCTACCGGCAGATCGCGCCGAAGAAGCTGGTGGTGCAGCTCGGCTAGCATCGCGGCCGTGCGGCACGGATTCCTCGGCGCCGCCGGTGGACGCGTCGAGTACGACGAGGTCCCCGGCGCGGACCCGGCGATCGTGTTGCTGCACGAGGGGCTGGGGTCCGTCGGGCTGTGGCGCGGGTTCCACCACGACGTCGCCGCCGCCACGGGGCGCCGGACGATCGTGTTCTCCCGGCTCGGCCACGGCCGCTCGTCGGCGCCCCGGCACCGCCGCGGCCCCGGCTTCATGTCGTCGGAGGCCCGGGACGTGCTGCCCGAGGTGCTCGCCGCGCTCCACGTCGAACGCCCGGTGCTGCTGGGGCACAGCGACGGTGGCTCGATCGCGCTGCTCGCCGCCGCGTCGGACCTGCCGCTCGTGGGCGCGGTGGTGATCGCCCCGCACGTGTTCGTGGAGGACGCCGGCCTGACGTCGATCACCGCGACACGCGCCGCGTTCGACGACGGCACGCTGCGCGCGCGGATGGCCCGCCACCACGACGACCCCGACGTCGTGTTCGGCAACTGGGCCGGGGTGTGGCTCGATCCCGCGTTCCGGGCGTGGGACATCACCGCGGAGCTGCCGGCGATCACCTGTCCGGTGCTGGCCGTGCAGGGCACCGCCGACCCCTACGGCACCGTCGCCCACGTCGAGGCGGTGCGCGAGCGGTCGTCCGGGCCCGTCGAGGTCGTGCTCCTCGACTGCGGGCACTCCCCGCACCTGGAGCGCCGCGAGGAGACGCTGTCCGCCGTGGCCGGGTTCGTGGCCCGGATCAGCGCGACGCCGTCCACCCCGCCCACGCCCCGGGCGTGAGGACCAGCACCGGGCCGGGCGGTCGCGAACGCCGGTAGGGCGGGTACTTGCCGACGAGGGCGTCGACCGCCGGCGCGCAGTCCGCCGCGTCGCGGACGTCGGCCGCGCCGTCGATGCGGACCCACCAGAGCCGGTCCCAGTCGTCGTCGTAGTGGTCGACGAGCAAGGCGGCCCGCGGGTCGCGGTCGACGTCGGCGAGCCGGGCCAGCCGCCTGCCGGACTTCGGCTTCACGTCGTCGACGGCGATCCAGACCAGGCCGTCGACGAGCACGAACGTCACCGGCACCAGCCGGGGGGTGCCGTCGGCTCGCAGGGTCGCGAGCCGGGCGACCGGCGCGGCGGCCGCACGCGCGCGGCACTCGTCGTCGTCCAGGGCGGGCATGGCGTCAGTGTGGCCCAGGGTCCGCCGACGGGCCTGCCTCCGCCCCCGTGGCTAGGCTCCGCCCACATGGCCGCCCTCGCGATCCCGCTCGCCGACGGTGCCTGGCGCCTGCCCACCGTCCCCGGGCCGTGGCTCAACACGTTCGTCTTCTCCGGCGGCGACGGCCGGCGCGTGACGCTGGTCGACACCGGGCTGCCCGGCGCACCGAGACGGGTACTGGCCGGGCTCGCGTCGATCGGGCGGGAGCCCTCGGACGTGCGGCGCATCGTCGTCACCCACGCCCATCCCGACCACGCGGGCGGTGCCGCCGCGCTCGCCGCGGCCACCGGCGCCCCGGTCGCGGTCCACGGTGACGACGTCTCGTTCGCCCTCGCCGGCGCCGGCCCGCGGTTCGACCCGTCGACCCGCGGCGGGCGGATCGTGGCACGGCTGGGCAAGGCGACGTTCCCGCCGGTCGCAGTGGCCGAGGAGCTCGTCGACGACCAGGTGCTCGACGACGGCCTGCACGTGTTCGCGACGGCCGGGCACACCCCGGGCCACGTCGCGCTGCTGCACGGGCCGAGCGGGGTGCTGGTCGTGGGCGACGCGCTGATGAACGTCGGCCGGATGCGGGTCTCGCCCGCCGCGCTGTGCTACGACGCCCGACGCTGCCGGGAGACGGTCCGCCGCCTCGCCGACGTCGACCACGCGGTGCTGGCGTTCAGCCACGGCCCGGCGGTCGACGACGGCACCGCGCTGGCCGCGCACGTGCGCACGGTGCTGCGGTGAGCCCGGGCGCGGGGCCGGGACCGGACGCCGGGCCGGGACCGGCGCGGGAATGCACGCGGCCACGACGCGGTTCAGCAAGATAGTTGCACGCTCAATCGTCTAGGAGGTCGTCATGCCGGCCATCACAGTCGCCGACGTCACCACGCTCGCCCGCATCCCCGAGCCCGGCCCGACCGACCTGGACCGCCGCGTCCGCTCGGTCACCACCGCACCCGTCGGCCACGAGGGCGAGGGCTTCCCCGTCCGGCGCGCCTTCGCGGGCGTCGACCTGCGCGACCTCGACCCGTTCCTGCACATGGACCAGATGGGCGAGGTCGAGTACGGACCCGGCGAGCCCAAGGGCACGCCGTGGCATCCGCACCGCGGCTTCGAGACCGTCACCTACATCATCGACGGCACCTTCGAGCACATGGACTCCCACGGCGGCGGCGGGACGATCGCCGACGGCGACACCCAGTGGATGACCGCCGGCAGCGGGCTGCTGCACATCGAGCGGCCGCCGGAGGCACTCGTCGCGAGCGGCGGGCTGTTCCACGGCCTGCAGCTGTGGGTGAACCTGCCCAGGGCCGAGAAGTGGGTCGAGCCGAAGTACCAGGACCTCCGCGCCGCGGAGGCCGCACTGCTCACCACCCCCGACGGCGGCGCCCTAGTCCGCGTCATCGCCGGTGACCTGGCCGGACACACCGGACCCGGGTCCACCCGCACCCCGATGGCGATGATGCACGCGACGATCAGCCCCGGCGCACAGCTGCGGCTGCCGTGGCGGCGCGACTTCAACGCGCTCGTCTACGTGCTCTCCGGCACCGGCAGCATCGGGCCCGACGGGCAGCCGATCACCACCGGTCAGCTCGTCGTCCTCGGACCGGGTGACGTCATCACGGTCAACGGGGCGAACCAGCAGGAGTCGCGGCTCCCGGGCCTCGACGTCGCCGTCCTCGGCGGGCTGCCGATCCGGGAGCCCGTCGCGTGGGCCGGGCCGTTCGTCATGAACACCGAGGCCGAGGTGCGGACCGCGTTCGAGGACTACCAGAAGGGCAAGCTGGGCGTGATCCCCGCGACCTACGTGCCGCACGGGGCCCTCGGCGGGGCGAGCTCGTGACCGATCCCGTCGTCGTCGACCGCCCGGGCCGCTCGCGGTTCGAGATCCTGGTCGACGACGAGGTCGCCGGGAGGGCGCACTACCGGCTCCACGACGGCGTCATGGTCTTCACCCACACCGAGGTCGAGGACCGCTTCGGCGGCCGCGGCCTCGGCGGGGCGCTGGCCCGCGGCGCCCTGGACGCCGCCCGGGCCCGCGGCCTGCGGGTCAGCCCGGACTGCCCGTTCGTCAAGAGCTGGATCGAGAAGCACCCGGAGTACGCCGACCTCCTGTGAGTGGCGATGGTCGCTGCAGCGGCCATCGCCACTCACGACCGGGGCTCGTACCGGAGATCGTCGGCGGTCCGTCGTAGCCTGTCGGGGTGCTCGTCGTCCATGCCCTGTGGTCCCCCGGCCGGGGCGTGCTGCTGTGGGCCGAGGACGGCGAGCGCCCCGCGACCACGACTGCCCGCTCGCTGCGCACCGCGCGGCCGCACCCGTTCGCGGTGCCCTCCGGGGAGCTCGCCGCGCTGCACCCCGGCAAGGCGGCGCCGCTCGTCCTGCTGTTACCCGGTCGGCCCACGGGGCCGTTGTCCTCCCCCGAGCTCGTCCGCACCGGTCCGGTCCGCCGGCCGCGTACCGCGCCCGAGCTGCTGGCCTGGACAGTCCCGGCGCTGCTCGTGGACGCGGCGGAGCTGCGCGATCCCGATCCGGCGGTGCGCTACGGCTCGTCGGTGGCCCATCTGCGCGCGGTCCTCGATCTCGCCGAGGGCCTCGCCGCTCGTGGCCGGGTCCTGCCCGCCCTGGTCCATGCCGGCGCCGACGCGCCGCGTGCCCGCTGGCGTCCCGTCGTCCAGGGTCTCGACGCGGTGGCCTTCGACAGCCTGGTCGCCGCCGTCCCGCCGGTGGGCCGCGCCGAACGCCGGCCCCGGTCGGCGCCGGGCGCCCCGCCCGACTTCCGCGGGCACGAGCCGCACGCCCTGGTCACCGACGCCGTGGCCACCCTGGCCGACGCCGCGGTCCGCGACCGGCTGGCCCGCGCCGACGAGCCTGTCGACGTGGTCCCCCCGCGCCGGGGCCGGGCCCCCGCCGTCACTCCCGCCACCGAGGCCTGGCTCGCCGCCCTGGTCACGGCCGACGACCGCGTCGGCGGTGCCGCCGGGGTGGGGCGCCCGGAGCTCGACGAGCTGGCCCGCGCCGTCGCCGCCTGGGACGACGTGGGCGCGGAGGTGGCCGGACCCGCGCGGGCGTCGTTCCGGCTCGCAGAGGTCGAGGTCCTCGACGACCCGGCCGACCCCGACTCGCCGAGCGCCGACCAGACCGGCGACGGCACCCGCTGGGAGCTGCAGTTCGCGCTGCGCTCCACCGAGGACCCGAGCCTGCTCGTGTCCGCCACCCGGATCTGGGACGGCACCGGCCCGGGGCTCGCCCGCATGATCGGCGAGCCGCAGGAGCTGCTGCTGGCCGAGCTGGGCCGCGCCGCACTCGTCTACCCGCGACTCACCCGGGCGCTGCGCTCGGCGTGCCCGGAGATGCTGCCGCTGGACGTCGACGGGGCGGCGGAGTTCCTCACCGATGTCGCGGGCCGGTTGCTGGCCGAGGGGTTCGACGTCGAGCTGCCCGCCGGCTGGGACGGGTCACGGCGGCTCGGGCTGCGGCTGTCGGCGAGCTCCACGGCGGCGCCGGGTGTCGTCACCCGAGGCGGACTGGGCCGCGAGGAGCTGGCGGCGTTCCGGTGGCACCTCGCCGTCGGCGACGACGTGCTCGACGAGGACGAGATCGCCGAGCTCGTCGCAGCGAAGGCGCCTCTGGTGCGGCTGCGCGGGCAGTGGGTGACGATCGACCCCGACCAGCTGCGCACCGGCCTGGAGTTCATGCGCCGCAACGCGAACCGCCGCCGCCCGACGGCCGGGGAGGTCGTCGCGATGGCCGCGGCGCCACCGGCCGACGTGCCGCTGCCGGTCGTCGGGGTCGACGCCACCGGCTGGCTGGGCGACCTGCTCGACGGGTCGGCCGAGCACACCCTCGCCCCCGTCGAGCCGCCGTCGTGGTTCACCGCGACGCTGCGCCCCTACCAGCGACGCGGCGTCTCGTGGCTCGCGTTCCTCGCCCGCCTCGGCCTGGGTGCCTGCCTGGCCGACGACATGGGTCTGGGCAAGACCGTGCAGCTGCTGGCGCTCGAAGCGGCCGAACGGGACGACGATCCCCACGGGCCGACGCTGCTCGTCTGCCCGATGTCGCTGGTCGGGACGTGGGAACGGGAGGCCGCCCGGTTCGCGCCCAGGCTGCGGGTGCTGGTCCACCACGGCGCCGACCGATCGTCGGGCGCCGAGTTCACCGCGGCCGCGGCCGGGGCCGATCTCGTCGTCACCACCTACGGCACCGTCGTGCGCGACGCCGACCTGCTCGAACCCTTCGAGTGGCACCGCGTCGTCCTCGACGAGGCACAGATGGTCAAGAACAGCCTCGCCGCGTCGTCCCGCGCGGTCCGCCGGCTCCGGGCGGGGCACCGGATCGCGCTCACCGGCACCCCGATGGAGAACCGGCTGGCCGAGCTGTGGTCGGTCATGGACTTCCTCAACCCCGGCATGCTCGGCAGCCCGGAACGCTTCCGGCAGCGCTTCGCGATCCCGGTCGAGCGCTACGGCGACGACGAGGCCGCCGCGCTGTTGCGCCGCATCGTGCGCCCGTACCTGCTGCGCCGGGTCAAGACCGACGCGAGCGTCATCGACGACCTGCCGGAGAAGATCGAGATCACCCAGTACTACCGGCTCACCCGCGAGCAGGCGTCGCTGTACCGCACGGTGGTCGACGACATGCTGGAACGCATCGAGGGCAGCGACGGCATCGCGCGCCGCGGCAACGTCCTCGCCGCGATGGCCAAGCTCAAGCAGGTGTGCAACCACCCGGCGCAGCTGCTGCACGACGGCTCCCCCATCGGCAGGCGCTCGGGCAAGGTGGCACGGCTGGAGGAGATCCTCGAGACGATCGTCGCCGAGGGCGACAAGGTGCTGTGCTTCACCCAGTACGCAGAGTTCGCCTCGATGCTGGTGCCACACCTGTCGGCACGGTTCGACCAGGAGATCCTCTACCTGCACGGTGGCACCCCGAAGAAGCGCCGCGACGAGATGGTGGCCCGCTTCCAGTCCGCCGACGGGCCGTCGATCTTCCTGCTCTCGCTCAAGGCGGGCGGCACCGGGCTGACCCTCACGGCGGCGTCACACGTCGTGCACCTCGACCGGTGGTGGAACCCGGCGGTGGAGAACCAGGCCACCGACCGGGCGTTCCGCATCGGGCAACGGCGCAACGTACAGGTCCGCACGCTGGTGTGCCGGGGCACCGTCGAGGAACGCATCGACGACCTGATCACGTCGAAGAAGGCGTTGTCGGGCAAGGTGATCGGCGACGGTGAGAACTGGGTCGGCGATCTTGCCGAACTCTCGACGGCGCAGCTGCGCGAGGTCTTCGCCCTGGGCGGCGAGGCGCTCGCCGAGGACGTACCGGCCGACGATGGGTCCGCCGACGCGGCCGGGGAGGTGCCCCGTGGCGCGTGAGCCCGACCCGTTCTGGTGGCGCGACGCCGAGTCCGGCGGGAAGCCGCGCAAGGTCGCAGGCGGCATCCAGATCCATGCGACGCGTGGTGCCGTCGCCCGCACGTGGTGGTCGGCGCGGTTCCTGGAGGTCCTCGAACAGGTCATGGCCGGCGGGCGGATGGCCCGCGGACGCAGCTACGCCCGCGCCGGGCAGACCCTGGAGCTGCGGCTCGATCCCGGATCGATCACGGCGAGGGTGCAGGGCAGCCGGGAGCAGCCCTACCGGGTACGGATCGGCATCACGACCTACGGCAAGCCCGAGTGGACCCGCGTCGAGGAGGCCCTGGCCGCCGACGCCTGGTACGCGGCCGCCCTGCTCGCCGGGTCGATGCCGCCCGAGATCGAAGGGCTGTTCGCCTCGCTCGGCCTGGCACTGTTCCCGGCTGACGCCCGCGACCTGGTCATGGACTGCACGTGTCCCGACCACGCGGTGCCGTGCAAGCACCTGGCAGCGGTGTTCTACCTGCTCGCCGAGCGTTTCGACGCCGACCCGTTCGAGGTCCTCGTCCTGCGGGGGCGCGACCGGGAGACGCTGCTGGCCAACCTGCGCGAGCGCCGCGCCGTGGCGGCAGAGGCCCGGCCCGGTCCGGGCGCGGGCGACGCCGAGGAGCCGTCGGCGCCCCCGCTGACCGACCTTCTCGGCGAGTTCTTCACCGCCGGGCCCGGCCTCGACGACGCACGCCGCGTCGTCCCGGTGCCGACAGCCCCGGACGCACTGCTCGACCAGGTCCCGCCGTTCGCGATCACCGTCCGCGGCGCACAGGTCGTCGACCTGCTGCGGCCCGTCTACCAGGTACTGGCCGCACCCGCCGCCGAACAGCCGTGACCGGGGCTCAGGCCGTGGCGCCGCCCGTGGTCGCGGTGCCGGCGCCGTGGAGGCGCCCTGTGCGCAGCGCCCAGCGTTCGAACCACAGCGTGAACAGCGGCGGGATGCTCGCGACGAGCGCGAGCAGCGTCGTGCGCAGGGTCCAGCCGAGGCGGCGGGCCGCGACGAGCGTGACCACCAGGTAAGCGACGAACAGCGCGCCGTGGATCGGGCCGAAGATCTTCACGCCGATGTCGTCGAACACGACGACGTACTTGAAGAACATGCCGATGAGCAGGCCGGTCCAGGAACAGGCCTCCGCGATCGCGACCGCACGGAAGGCGCGGGCGGGACCGGACAGGATCGAGGGCGAGGTCGGGGAGGTCACGGACGCGGCTCCTGGCTCGGGGTCTGCAGCGGTCTGCACCACTGTGCCCGACGCCGACCCAACACCTTCTACCGGGTGTCGAACTTCGTTCTGTGATCTCTCCCGCGCCTGCCACCAGGCCGCGACGACGTCGTCGGCGCGCACGGGCGCCAACGGCACCTGCGGCGGCGTCGGCGCGAGCAGCCACGCGGCGATCCTCCGGTTCAGGTCGGACACGGTCGCCCGGACCTGCGCCTCCTCACCCAGTCCCGCGACCGTGACGGGCAGCTGCTGGATCTCCTTGCGCAGCAGCAGCGACGTCGGCAGCAGGGCGTCGCCGGACAGACCCTCGCGCTCGATCCAGCCGCGGACCCACCAGGCGTCGTCGTCGGGGCCGTCGAGGCGCAGCGGCTTGCCCTTGCCGGGCAGGTCGTCGAACGCGCCACGCTCGGCCGCGAGCCGGATCTGTTCCTCGACGACGGACTCGTGCCGCTCCGCCACCGCGCCCCCTCCCGTCCGGACACGCGAGGGTAGACAGACCGCGCGCGATGCCACCACGGCGCCCGGTGCCATCCACCCCCGAGCCGGTCGCCGGCCCGGCTCGACCATGGCGCAACCGGGCTCGTGTCGGACCCGGCGGGCGGGGGGGGCGTCGGCCGCTCAGCCCGCGACGCCGCCCGGTCGCGGCATCGTCAGCGCGAGGAACTCGGCGCGCGAGCGCGGGTCCTCCCGCAGGCTCCCGAGCAGCGTCGACGTGATCGTGCTCGTCCCCTCACTGCGGACGCCGCGCAGCGACATGCACATGTGCTCGGCCTCGACGACCACGCCGACGCCGCGGGGCGCGAGGTGCTCGTCGAGCCAGTCGGCGACCTGCTTGGTGAGCCGTTCCTGCACCTGCGGGCGGCGGGCGAACAGCTCGACGACGCGGGCGAGCTTGGACAGGCCGAGGATGCGCCCGCCGGGCAGGTAGCCGACGTGCGCGACCCCGACGAACGGCAGCATGTGGTGCTCGCACACCGACGCGACGGGGATCCGCCGGGCGAGGACGAGCTCGTCGTAGCCCTCGTCGTTCTCGAAGGTCGTGAGGTCGAACGGACGCGGGGCGAGCATCTCGGCGTAGGCGCGGGCCATCCGTCCGGGCGTGCCCGCGGTGGCCTCCCCGTCGGTGGGGACGCCGAGGGCGGTGAGGAACTCACGGGCGGCGCGCTCGGCGCGCGCGAGGTCCACACCGGACTCGGGCGCGGTGACGCGCAGCGGCCGCACGACCGCGTCGGCCAGGGCGATGTCGGGAGTCGGCACGAATCCTCCGGAGTCCGGTCGTCACGCAGCGGTCCGGCTTCCGACGGACACGACACTGGACGCTAGAGGCCCGCTCCCTCTAATGTCAATGTCAGTGTCCGTTAGAAGGAGGTCGCGCGCATGACCGACCTGGTCGCCCAGATCGAGAGCGTCAGCGCGCTCGCCGAGCCGCAACGCCGCACCCTCTACGGCTACGTCGTGGCCCAGGCCGACGCCGTCAGCCGCAACCAGGCCGCCACCGCGACCGGGCTCGCCCGGCACACCGCGAAGTTCCACCTCGACCGGCTCGTCGACGACGGCCTGCTCGTCACCGAGTTCCGCCGGCTCGGCACCCGCCGCGGCCCCGGCGCGGGCCGCCCCGCCAAGCTCTACCGCCGCTCACCCCGCGAGTTCGACGTCACCCTGCCCGAACGTCGCTACGCACTCGCCGCGGCGGTGCTCGCCGCCGCGGCCGAGGACAACCTCACCCACGACACCCCGATGGCCGACGCCGTACGCGCCGCCGCGGCCGCCGCCGGAGACCGCGCTGCCCACGACATCGGCGGCGACCTCCTCGCAACGCTCTCCGGACTCGGCTTCGAACCCCGCCCCGGCACCACGATGACCACACTGGCCAACTGCCCGTTCCACCGTCTCGCAGCCGATCACCCGGCCCTGACCTGCGGAATGAGTCTCGACCTGGTCCGCGCCGTCCTCGATGCCCGCGGCGAGCCGCCCGAACGCGCCGTCCTCGACCCGGGACCGGGCCGGTGCTGCGTCGTCCTCGTCCCGCCCCCGGCGCCGGGATCAGGTCACTGCGTGGCGCCCGTCACGTAACGCGGGTCCGGCGGCGGCAGCGGCGCCACCGGCTGCCCGGCGAGGATGTCGCCGACCCCGCCGTACCAGGTCCGGGCGGGCACCTTGCCGCCGTAGATGTTGCCCGACCCGCAGCTGAAGGGCGGGCTGCCGTCGCAGATCGGCCGGGGCGAGCTGCTGTCGTCGAACACGATCGACGCCCCCGCGATCTGCGGCGTCGCCCCGACGAACGCCGCCGACTTGTACTGCTGCGTCGTCCCCGTCTTCGCCGCGACGGGCCGGTCCCAGCCCTGCGCCCCCGCCGCCGCGGCCGACGTCCCACCCGCCTGGTCGTCCTTGCTCAGCGCGTTCATCAGGCTGTCGGCGATCCCCGGGTCGAGCACCTGCTTGCACGCGGGCTGCGTGACCGTGACCGGTGCACCCGACCGGTCGGTCACCGACAGCACCGGGCTCGGCGGGCACCACACGCCGTGGCTCGCCAGCGTCGCCATCACGTTCGCCAGCTCCAGCGAGCTCGTCGGCGACACCCCGAGGGTGAACGACGCCTGCCGCTGCGACTTCGCGACGTCACCGATCGACGGCGACCCCGGCGTCCGCGTCGCCGGTGTCGTCGCGAGCGAGGTGAGCCCCAGGCGCTCGGCCATGTCGACGACCGGCGGGATGCCCGTCGTCTCCTCCAGCTTGACGAACGCCGTGTTCGGCGACTCGGCCAGCGCCTGGGTCAGCGACAGCTGCGGCGGGTAGGTTCCGTCGTTGCGGACCGGGATCGGCGTGCCGCTCGACCCGCGGTAGATCGGCGAGGTGTAGCCGCTGGCGGGGACGTCGATGATCGTGTCGATGCCGAGCTTCCCCTGTTCCATCGCCGTCGCCGCGGTGAAGATCTTGTAGACCGAGCCCGCGCCCATGTTCTCGGGGACGTAGGGCAGCCCGTAGCTGGACTCGCCGGGCTTGTTGCCGTACGTGCGGTTGGCGGCCATGGCCAGCACGTGGTGCCCGTCGGCGCCCGGAGTGATGACGGAGATGACGTCGGCGACGTGCGGCTGCGTCGGCGGGACCTGGCCGTCGACGGCCGCCTTGAGCTTGTCGAGCGCACCCCGGTCGAGCGTCGTCCTGATCGTGTACCCGCCGGACACCAGCTGGTCGTTCGTGATGCCCGCCTGCTGGAGGTACTGCAGCACGTAGGCGCAGAAGAAGCCGGCGTCGCCCGCGCCGATGCACCCCTCCGCGGGGGCGGCCGGGGTCCCGACCACCCCGAGCGGCGCCTGCAGGGCGGCGCCTGCCTGGTCGGGCGTGATCGACCCCTGGTCACGCAGCTGCCCGATCACGACATCCCGGCGCCCCTTCGCGGCATCGGGGTGCACGACGGGGTCGTAGTCCGACGGGCTCTGCACCATCCCGGCCAGCAGCGCCGCCTGCGGGACGGTGAGCTGGTCGGCGGTGGTCCCGAAGTAGGTGCGGGCCGCGGCACCGATGCCGTACGCGCCGTTGCCGAAGTACACGACGTTGAGGTAGTCGGCGAGGATGTCGTCCTTGCCGACCCGGTGGTCGAGGCTGATCGCGAGCTCGGCCTCCTTGAGCTTGCGCGCGTAGCTGGGTGCGACGGCGGCCTTGCGCTGCGCGTCGGTGGTCGCCGCGACGTAGAGGTCGTAGTTCTTCACGTACTGCTCGGTCAGCGTCGAGGCGCCCTGGGTCGCGCCGCCGTTCGAGTTGTTGACCAACGCCCGGGCCGCGCCCAGCGGGTCGAATCCGCCGTGCTGATAGAAGCGCTTGTCCTCGATCGCGACGATCGCCGCTTTCATCGCCGGTGATATCTGTGCCGCATTCACCGGGACGCGGTACTGGTCGAAGAGATAGGCGATCGGATTTCCCGACGAATCGGTCACGGTCGACGCCGACGGCAGCACACCGGACTCGAGATCACTCGTCGAGCCCTCCGCCGACTGCGCGACCTCGGCCGCCATCGCCCCCGCTCCGCCGACGGCGGGGAACACCGCCGCGGCGAGCACGAGGCCTGCCGCGACGATCATCACGACGAGCCTGCCCAGCGCCTTTCGAGCTCTCACCCGTGCGTGTCTACCAGGCCGGGACGATGTGACGACGCCCGCCACGGTCACCGCGCGACCAGGTGTCGGACCGAACTCCGAAAACGGACGACAGCCTCATTGCACAGTCTTCCGGACCTGTCACCGGAAATCGCCGAACCGATTTCCGGGAATCACCCGGAACAGACTGAGAGCAGCCTGAGAATTGTCACACCGGTGCCGGGCGGATTCGGAGCGGGCGGCAGACTGAACCGCACCGGGCCGGGAGAACGAACCCGGCTGCGAGAAGCAGATGAGAAGCAGGGCTGCGAGGAGGGCACGGGAATGGGCGAGCTGAGCTGGTGGCACTGGCTGATCGTCATCGGGGTGGCGGTGCTGCTCTTCGGCGCGAAGCGCCTTCCCGACGCCGCCCGCAGCCTCGGCCGCTCCACCCGCATCCTCAAGGCGGAACTGCGCGCCGACGACCACCCGGACACCCCCGCCGACCCGGCCGCCGCGCCTGCCGCCGCTGCGCCACCCGCCACGGCGCCGCCCGCCGCTGCGCCGTCCGCCGCCGACACGCCACTGGCCGGATAGTCCGTCCACGGCCGCAACCTCATTGCTCCCGCGGAGGGGGCGGACGAGAGTGACGTTGCGCCCGGGGACCAGGGCGCGGAGGGGCCGCCGCAGCACGGGCCGGTGCGCCGGCGGTCAGCGCGGGATGCGCCGCCACACGGCGCGAGGCAGCAGCCGCATCGCGAAGAACACCGGCCGCAGGACGGCTGGGACCCACAGCTCGCGGCGCTCCTTCGCCAGCGCGGCGACCGTCGCGTCGGCCACCTGCTCGGGCGTGCTCGACAGCGGAGCGGGCGTCATGCCCGCGGTCATCCGGCCGACCACGAACCCGGGCCGCACCAACAGCATCCGTACCCCGCTGCCGTGCAGCGCGTCGGCCATCCCGCTCGCGAAGCCGTCGAGACCCGCCTTCGCCGAGCCGTAGACGTAGTTGGCCCGCCGTACCCGCCACCCCGCGACCGAGGAGTACACGACGAGCGTGCCGTTGCCCTGTTCCCGCAGCACCTGCGCGAGGTGGGTCAGCACGTGGACGTGGGCGACGTAGTCGGTGTGCACGATCTCGACGGCGTGCGCGGCGTCGGCCTCGGCGCGGGCCTGCTGCCCGAGGATGCCGAAGGCCACCACCACGGTGTCGAGCCGGCCGTGCCGGGCGACGAGCTCGTCGAGCAGGGGCCGGTGGGAGGCGAGGTCGTCGGCGTCGAACTCGACCCGCTCCACCTCGGCGCCGCCCGCACGGACGCGGCGCTCCTCGTCGTCGAGGTCGTCGCTGCGGCGCGCGGCCAGCACCACCGTTCCCGCACCGGCGGCCGAGAGCCGCTCGGCGACGGCCACCCCGATCTCACTGCGTCCGCCGAGCACGAGCACCGTCGATCCCGATCTCACGGGGGCAGTCTCCCGTGACGGGCGGTGGGCAGCACCGCCGGGGCCCCGGGGCATTAACCTGTGGGTGATCGCCGACGTCGCCGATCGGATCCCCCTCACCACGCGCACCTCGAGGAGAGCCGTGCCCGATGTTGTGTTCGACGTCCGCTGGCCGGACGGGTCGACGCAGTCGTTCTACTCGCCGTCGCTGATCGTCAAGGACTACTTCGAGGCCGGTGCCGAGTACACCCTCGACGACTTCGTCACGCGCACCCGCGAGTGCATGACGCTGGCCGACGAGCGGGTCCGCGCCAAGTACGGCATGGGCTGCTCGGAGTCGGCGATGACGCTCGCGGGCGTCGAGTACGGGGTGAAGCGGTTCAAGGCCCGCGAGGCGGCCGGCGACAGCGACGCGGACGGCAAGGTCACGCTGGAACGGTTCCGCAGCTGGGGTCCCCCGCAGGGGTACTGATCACGCGCGTCGGCGGCGGTGCGCATACTGCCGGGATGCCTGCGCAACCGACTCGCCGCGCCGCTGTGCTCGGCTCCCCCGTCGCGCACTCGCTGTCCCCCGTCCTGCACCGCGCCGCCTACGACGCGCTGGGGCTCGACGGCTGGACCTACGGCCTGCACGAGTGCGACGAGGCGGGGCTGCCCGGCTTCGTCGACGGTCTCGACGGGTCGTGGGCCGGTCTGTCGTTGACGATGCCGCTCAAGCGGGTCGCGATCGACGTCGCCGACCGGGTGTCGCCGCTGGCCACCGCCACGGGCGCGGCGAACACGCTGGTGTTCGGCGCGGACGGGCGGTTCGCCGACAACACCGACGTCGCCGGGCTCGTCGCGGCGCTGCGGGAGGCCGGGGTCACCACGGCACGGAACTCGGTCGTGCTGGGCGCGGGCGGGACGGCCCGGGCGGCGCTGGCGGCGTTGCGCGAGCTGGGCGACCCGGCGCCGCGGGTGCTGGTCCGCGACACCGGCCGGGCCGCGGCGCTGCGGGAGGCGGCCGAGCGGCTCGGCGTCACCCCCGACGTCCGCGACGACCTCGCCGATCCCGGGACGGCGACGCGTGCGCTGGCCGGTGCGGGCGTCGTGATCTCGACGCTGCCGCACGGCGCCGCGGACGTCCTCGTCGGCACCGCGTGGTCGCCGTCGACGGCGGTGCTCGACGCCGTGTACGCGGGCTGGCCGACGCCGTTCGCCGCGTCGGCCGCCGACGCCGGCTGCCGGGTGGTGAGCGGGCTGTCGATGCTGCTGCACCAGGCCGTCGAACAGGTGACGCTGATGACGGGCCTGCCGGGGCCGGTCGAACCGATGCGCGCGGCGCTGGACGAGGCGGTGAGCGCCCGTGCCTGAGACGCCCGACGTCTACACCCACGGCCACGCCGACAGCGTCCTGCGCTCGCACCGCAACCGGACCGCCGCCAACTCCGCCGGCTACCTGCTCCCCCACCTGAGCCCAGGGCTGTCGGTGCTCGACGTCGGCTGCGGGCCGGGCACGATCACGGCCGACCTGGCGCGGACGGTCGCGCCGGGACCCGTCGTCGGCATCGAACCGGTCGAGGACCCGCTGGCCGAGGCCCGCGCGACCGGAGCCGGGATCGCGACGCTGCGCTTCGAGGTCGCCGACGTGTATGCACTCGACCCGGCAGCGGGCCGCTACGACGTCGTGCACGCCCACCAGGTCCTCCAGCACCTCACCGACCCGGTCGCGGCCCTGCGCGCGATGGGCTCGGTGCTGACCGACGGCGGTGTCGTCGCTGCCCGGGACGCCGACTATGCGGCGATGACGTGGTTCCCCGCCGACGAGCGGCTCGACGCCTGGCTGGCGACCTACCGGGCCGTCGCCCACTCCAACGGCGCCGAGCCCGACGCGGGCCGGCGACTGCACGCGTGGGCCCGGCGCGCCGGGTTCGCCGAGGTCACGGCGTCGGCGTCGGTCTGGTGCTACTCGACGCCGCAGGAACGATCGTGGTGGGGCGGCGCCTGGGCGGAGCGGATCACGTCGTCGCGGGTCGCCGAACAGGCCCTCGACCGCGGGATCGCCGACCGGGGCGACCTGGACGAGATGGCCGCCGGCTGGCGCGCATGGGCGGCCGACCCCGATGGCTGGTTCGCCCTCCTGCACGGCGAGGTCCTGGCCCGATCCCCCTCGTGACCACGCGTGACTCAGACCACGTGCGGGCCGTCGAGCAGGGCACGCAGCGCGTCGCGGTGTGCGGTGTAGGCCGTGCGGCCCTGCGGGGTCAGCGCGAACGTCGTGGTCGAGCCGCGGCCCCGGCCGCTCTTGCGGACGCTCACGTAGTCGCTCATGCCTCCACCGTGTGGATACTTTCCACTTTCGCAAGTGACATCTTTTCGGGCGACCCCCGCCACCCGGAACGCCATCGGTACCGTGGCGGACACACGACCGACGACGAGCAGGGGCGAATCGCGATGAGTGGGACCGGGAAAGCCGGCGAGACCGAGCCGCGCGGACTGGGCGAGGGATCGACGCAGGTCGTCGCGGCCACCGTCATCGCTGTCTCCGGCGCCGTGGCCGGGTACTTCATGCCGCTCGCCGGCTACGCGTTCGGCCTGGCGGCGATCGTGCTGTCGCTGCTCGCGCGCCGCCGCGGTGCGGTCACCCGCTGGCTCGTCCCGCTGGTCATCGGCGTCGGCGCGATCGTCATGGGCGTCGTCATGCAGATGCACTACGCATCGCTGTCCTGACCGGCGGCCCCTGTCCCGAACAGCGACACCTGTCCCGAACAGCGGCGCCTGTCCCGAACAGCGACACCTGTCCCGAGTGGATGCCCTTGCCCTGAGCAGCCCGGCATGGTTCTTGCCATCGGTAATAGCTCTGTGACGGAGGTAGAGTCGCCGATGTGACCCCTCCCCGTGGCGACGAGCTGATGGCAGCCGTCATGGGCCTGCGCCGCGTCGTTCGCCGCCGGGTGCGCGAGACCTCGACCGACCCCGTCCTGCTGCGCGGCGCCCAGCTGGAGCTGCTGCAGCTCGTCGAGTCCGACCCCGGCGTCGGTGTGGCCGCCGCGGCCCGGGGCCTGCACCTGGCGGCCAACACCGTGTCCACCCTGGTCAACCAGCTCGTGGGCGCCGGCCTGCTGGAGCGCACGCCCGACCCGGGCGACCGCCGCGCGGCCCGTCTCCAGCTCACCGCCGCCGCCCGCGCCCGCCTCGCCCGCTGGCGTGCCGCGCGCGGCGCGCTCGTCACCGCGGGCATCGGCGAGCTGACCTCCGAGGAGCAGGCCGCCCTCGCCGCCGCCCTGCCCGCGCTGGCCCGGCTCACCGATCTCCTCGCCGACCAGCCGCACCCCGCTGTCCCCGCTGCCCCCGCTGTCCCCGCTGTCCCCGACGAGGAGGAGGCCGGATGACCGACCCCGGACCCGCGATCCGTTGCACCGGCCTGCGCCAGGAGTTCGGCGACACCGTCGCCGTCGACGGGATCGACCTCGAGGTCCGCCCCGGCGAGGTGTTCGGGCTGCTCGGCCCGAACGGCGCGGGCAAGACCACCACGATCCGCATGATCACCACGCTGCTCCCGGCACCGCCCGGCGCGATCGAGGTGTTCGGTGTCGACGTCGCGCGCCGCCGCAGCGCCGTCCGCCGCATGCTCGGCTACGTCCCGCAGCAGCTGTCGGCCGACGGCACCCTGTCCGGCCGGGAGAACGTCGCCCTGTTCGCCCGGCTGTTCGACGTCCCACGCCGCGACCGCCGTGCCCAGGTCGACGCGGTGCTCGACGCCGTCGACCTGCTCGACGTCGCCGACAGGCAGGTCAAGACCTACTCCGGCGGCATGGTGCGCCGCCTCGAGCTCGCGCAGGCCCTCGTCAGCGCGCCGCGGGTGCTCGTCCTCGACGAGCCGACCGTCGGGCTCGACCCCGTCGCCCGCGACGGCGTGTGGGACCGGATCACCACGATCCGCGAGGCCACCGGCATGACCGTCCTGGTCACCACGCACGCGATGGGCGAGGCCGACGCGCAGTGCGACCGCATCGCGCTGATGCACCGCGGCCGCGTCCGCGCCCTCGGCACCCCCGCCGACCTGCGCAGCGCAATCGGGCCCGACGCCACACTCGACGACGTCTTCCGCCACCACACCGGCGACACCCTCGACGAACGATCCGGAGGACTGCGCGATGTCCGTGCTGCCCGTCGTACCGCCGGCCGCCTCGGCTGAGGACCCCGGCCCGGTCGGTGTCGTCGCGACCGCGGTCCGCCGCATCGCGACGATGTGCCTGGTGGAGCTGCAACGCCTGCGCCACGACCGCTCCGAGCTGCTCACCCGCGCCGTCCAGCCCGCGCTGTGGCTGCTCGTCTTCGGCCAGGTGTTCACCCGCATCCACGCGATCCCGACCGGGAACACCCCGTACCTCGACTACCTGGCGCCCGGCATCCTCGCCCAGTCCGCCCTGTTCATCGCGATCTTCTACGGCATCCAGATCATCTGGGAACGCGACGCCGGGGTGCTCTCCAAGCTCCTGGTGACGCCGACGCCGCGGGTCGCGCTCGTCGCCGCCAAGGCCTTCGCCGCCGGGGTCAGAGCCGTGGCGCAGGCCGTCGTCGTGCTGCTGCTCGCGCTCCTCCTCGGGGTGTCGTTGTCGCCCAACCCGTTGCACTGGCTCGGCGTGGTCACCGCCCTGCTGCTGGGCTCGGCGTTCTTCTGCTGCTTGTCGATCACGATCGCCGGGCTCGTGCTGTCGCGCGACCGGCTGATGGGCATCGGGCAGGCGATCACGATGCCGCTGTTCTTCGCCTCCAACGCGCTCTACCCCGTCGACCTCATGCCGGGGTGGTTGCAGGTGGTCAACCACGTCAACCCGCTCAGCTACGAGGTGGAGGCGTTGCGCGGGCTGCTCATCGGGACCCCGGCGCGGCTGTGGCTCGACTTCGGGGTGCTGGTGCTCGCCGCGGTCGCCATGATCACGATCGCGTCGTCGCTGCTCCCGCGGCTCGTCCGCGGCTGAGACCCGCGACCGGGCCGCGCAGCCCTTGCGCGCCCGGGTTATTGCGGCAGGCTGTGCCACATGGCCCCGCACCCGCGCGCCGGAACCCCCGCGCGCCCCGAGGACCTCGTCGACCTCGACGAGCTGTTCGCCGCATACCGAGACCGTCATCCCGACCCGAAGGTCGTCGCCGAGCGCGTCGCCTTCGGGACGTCGGGCCATCGCGGGTCGTCGCTCGTCACCACCTTCAACGACGACCACATCGCCGCCACCAGCCAGGCCATCGTCGAGTACCGCACCGCCCAGGGCACCGACGGCCCGCTCTACCTGGGACGCGACACCCACGCGCTGTCCGAGCCCGCCTGGGCCACCGCCGTCGAGGTGTTCTCGGCCAACGGTGTCGACGTCCTGGTCGACGCCGACGACCGCTGGACGCCGACCCCCGCCGTGTCGTTCGCGATCCTGGCCCACAACCGGGGCCGCACGTCCGGGCTCGCCGACGGGGTCGTCGTCACCCCGTCGCACAACCCGCCCGCCGACGGCGGCTTCAAGTACAACCCGCCCCACGGCGGTCCCGCCGGCACCGACGCCACCGGCTGGATCGCGAACCGCGCCAACGAGTTGCTGGAGGCCGGGCTCGCAGGTGTGCAGCGCGTCCCGCTCGCGCGGGCCACGACCCGCCCCTTCGACTTCCTGGGCACCTACGTCGACGCGCTGCCCGCCGTCGTCGACCTCGAGGCCGTCCGGCAGGCGGGGGTCCGCATCGGCGCCGACCCCCTCGGCGGTGCGGCCGTCGACTACTGGGCCGCGATCGCCGACCGGCACCGTCTCGACCTGACCGTCGTCAACCCGGACGTCGACCCGCGTTTCGCGTTCATGACGCTGGACTGGGACGGGAAGATCCGGATGGACTGCTCGTCGCCGTACGCGATGGCGTCGCTGGTCTCTCGGATGGCGGAGAACCCCGAGTTCACGATCGCCACGGGAAACGACGCCGACTCCGACCGGCACGGCATCGTCACCGCCGACGGCGGGCTGATGAACCCGAACCACTACCTGTCGGTGGCCATCGGCTACCTGTTCGCGCACCGGCCCGGCTGGCCGGGCGGCGCGGCCGTCGGCAAGACCGCGGTCAGCTCGTCGATGATCGACCGGGTCACCGCCGACCTCGACCGCACGCTGCTGGAGGTGCCGGTCGGGTTCAAGTGGTTCGTGCCCGGTCTGCTCGACGGATCCGTCGGCTTCGGCGGCGAGGAGAGCGCGGGCGCGTCGTTCCTGCGGTTCGACGGCTCGCCCTGGTCCACCGACAAGGACGGCATCATCCTGGCGCTGCTCGCCTCCGAGATCACCGCCGTCACCGGCGCGACGCCGACCGAGCACTACCGCGAGCTCACCGACCGCTTCGGCGACCCCGCCTACGCGCGCACCGACGTCGCCGCCACCCGTGAGCAGAAGGCCCGCCTCGGGAAGCTCGCGGCGGACGACGTCACCGCCACCGAGCTCGCCGGCGAACCCATCACCGCCCGCCTCACCACCGCCCCCGGCAACGGCGAGGCGCTCGGCGGCCTCAAGGTGACCACGGAGTCGGGCTGGTTCGCCGCCCGCCCGTCCGGCACGGAGGACGTCTACAAGGTCTACGCGGAGAGCTTCCGCGGCGCGGAGCACCTGGCGCGCATCCAGGAGGAGGCCCGCGACGTGGTCTCCGCGGCACTCGGAGAGGCGTGACCATGTCCGGTGACAAGAAGTTCGGCAAGCACATCGGGTTCGGCATCGACATCGGTGGCTCGGGGATCAAGGGCGCGCCCGTCGACCTGCGCAAGGGTGAGCTGGCCGACGACCGGCTGCGCATCCCCACCCCGCAGCCCGCGACGCCCGACGCCGTCGCCGAGGTCGTCACCCAGGTGCTCGACCACTTCGGGTGGGACCGCGAGTTCGGCTGCACCCTGCCCGCGGTCGTGCAGCACGGCATCGTGCGGACCGCCGCCAACATCGACCACAGCTGGGTCGGCACCGACGCCCACGAGCTGATGAACAAGGCCACCGGCCGCAAGGCGCTCGTCGTCAACGACGCCGACGCCGCCGGGGTGGCCGAGGTCCGCTTCGGGGCGGCCAAGGGCAACTCCGGCGTCGTCCTGGTCAGCACCCTGGGCACCGGCATCGGGTCGGCGCTGGTCATCGACGGGAAGCTGTGGCCCAACACCGAGCTCGGCCACCTCGAGATCGACGGCTACGACGCCGAGAAGCGTGCCGCCGACTCCGCCCGCGAGCGCGAGGACCTCGAGTGGGACGACTGGGCCGAGCGGCTCACCCGCTACTACGGCGTCGTGGAGTCGCTGCTGTGGCCGGACCTGATCGTCGTCGGCGGTGGCGTCAGCAAGAAGTCGTCGAAGTGGATGTCCAAGGTGGACGTCCACGCGAAGATGGTGCCCGCGGAGCTGCTCAACGAGGCCGGGATCGTCGGGGCCGCGTTGCTGGCGTCGGACAAGTAGCCCGGACCCGCCGTCGCGGCCGTGCCCCTGCGGCGGCCGCGACGGTCAGCCGGTGAGCGCCGGGACCGATTCCCGCGGCAGCAGGCCGGGTCCGGTCCGCTCACCTCGCGCCCGCTCGCGAGGGGCCGGGACCGCGGGGGCCGAGGGTCCGCCGGCGCCGCGCACCGCCTGCGAGTAGGCCGCGAAGACCTCCAGCAGGCTCGGCTCGTGCGGCACCGCCGCAGCGCCCTCCACGAGCAGCCAGCCGCCCCGGGCCTGCAGCCGCGCCCGCAACGGGTCCAGCACCCCACGCAGCGCGGCCGGCGCCTCGGGCGAGGTCGCGGCGTCGAGGATCACGTGGCGCACCCCCTCGGTGTCGACCACGGCGAGCAGTCGCGTCGCGCGCCGCACGGTCGCGTCGTCGAGCGGCCCCCGGACCGACACCACCACGTCGTCGTCACCGTGGAACGTGACCGCCACGCCACGGCCGGTGTCCGGCCGGACGGGCGCCCCGGCACGGTCGGTCGTCGCGGGACGGGACGCGAAGGGATGCGGGGAACGCACGAGGTCCTCCAGGGCGAGCTGCCGGGAACGTCCCGGAACGGGCGGCGCGCGCTGGTGTCCGCCTTCCTCCCTGTGAGGAGAGGGCCCCCGATGGACCAGGCGTCGCTGCCTGGGCGGAGTCCATACCCGGCACCCGTCCGTCCGGTAGGGACCAACGACCCGTCAGCGCCGGACGGACCACGTAGGGCGGCGTGGCGCGGGCGAGCCCGGGAACGCCCGGTCGGTCGCCCCGCGTGCGGTCCGGTCAGTCCCGCTGCACCGGGCGCGGGTGCGCCAGCGCGGCGACGACCTCCTCGGTGCTCGACGCCGAGATCGGCAGCACCGCGTCGAGACCGGTCTGGCCGAGCACCCGCGTGACCGCGGTGTGGTCGGTGCCGGTGAGCCGGAGCCTCAGCCCCCGGCGCTGAGCGGCCGCGTGGACCGCGAGCAGGGCGTGGAGCGCGTTGGACGTCAGCAGGTCGACGTCGCGCAGGTCGACCACGACGTGGCGCTCCTGGTCGAGATGGAACTCGACGCGGACGACGAGCTCCGGTGAGGTGACCATGTCGAGCTCGCCCTCGGGACGCAGCACCGCCACCGTCGGGACGGGCACGTGTGCCCGCACCTCGAACCCGCCCGGGGCGGGGCTGATCATCGGACTCATCGTCACTCCCGGCCGAAAGATGGTCGTGGGGTGGAACGGCGCGCATGCTGCCTGCTCAACACGATGCGTCCCTGCAACGACCACTCTGGCCGACCACGACCCCCGCGGCAACCGCGACGCCGTCCGGATCGGTCCAGTCGCGGCCGGACATCCTTGCGCGTGGCGTAGGCAACAGCCGAACCTCGTCTCGAAATGAGACACTTCCACTCGGTTGCGGTGTCCCGACCCGCAACCACACGGGTGGACCGGCATCACCGTCGACGTCGACGCGGCACCCCCTCCGACACGTCCGCGGGAGCGCGGGCCCGGCCGCTGGAGACCGATCGATGATCCGCATCTGCGAACGCTGCTACGGCTACGTGGCCGACCACGACGCGCACCTCGAGCTGGCGCACATCGACCGCGTCCTGCCCGACGGCACGGTCCTGTGGAACCACACCCACGTGCACAACCTGCCGTGTGCCCCGGCCGGGTCCGGCCACTCGCCGATCGACGTCCCCGACCGCGGTGACTGGGACGACCGCCGCCGCGGCCTCTCCCCCGCCGCCTCGGCACACATCGCCCGGCGCGCCGGGGTGCGGATCTCGCCCCGCGCCTGACCGGGCCGTTCAGGCGTCGCGGGCCGGCAGGGTCGTCCCGCAGCGCCAGCACCGCGCCGCGCCGTCCTCGGGGACCGCGGAACACTCCGGGCACAGCAGGTGGGCGAAGCATGCGGGTGAGCCGCCGACGTCCGTGCCCCCGACGTCCGTGCCCCCGACGTCCGTGCCCCCGACGTCCGTGCCCCCGACGTCCGTGCCGTCGTCGTGCTGCTCGTCGTCACCGGTCCGGTCGCTGTCGCCCACGCCCCCAGTGTCCCCCGGTGAGCGCGGCGGGCCGAACCAGTGGGTCAGCGCCGTGTCGAGACCGTCGGCCGTCGGCCCACCCCAGGCCACGACGCCGTCGGGCCGCACCAGCAGGTTCTCCGGACCGGCTCGACCCTGACGGCGTCGGCCCTGCCGGCCGCGACCGCGGACACCGAACCGTCGGACGTCGCGTCGAGCAGCAGGGCTCCCGGATCGCCGCCGACGCGCGCGCCGCCGTCGCCGCCTCCGTCCGCTCGCCGCCGCTCTCGGACACGGTGTCCCGGGACGTGCTGCGGCGGCGCCGGATCGTGCGTAGCGTCGCCGACCGTCCACTCCTTCCCGGGCGCGCCGCACGACTCGCCGCCGCTCGGCCGTCCACACAGGAGGCCGCCCCCGTGACCCCAGCCGACCTGCTCGCCGACGCGTTCGGCCGCATCCCCGACACCGTGGGCGCCACGCTCGACGGGATCGGCGACGCCGTGCTGTACGGCCGGCCCGACCCGGAGGGCAACACGATCGCCTGGCTGGTGTGGCACCTGATCCGGGTGCAGGACGACCACGTCTGCGAGGTCGCCGGGCGTGAGCAGACCTGGACCGCCGACGGCTGGGCCGACCGGTTCGCCCTCCCCCTCGCCGACGCCGCCACCGGCTACGGCCACACCCCCGACGACGTCGCCGCCGTCCGCCCGTCCGCGGACCTGCTGCGCGGCTACCTCGCCGCCGTCACCGAGCGGACGCTCGCGTTCCTGCGCACGGTCGGCCCGGACGACCTCGACCGTGTCGTCGACGAGCGCTGGGACCCGCCGGTGACCCTCGGCGTCCGGCTCGTCAGCGTCGTCGACGACGACGCCCAGCACGCCGGCCAGGCCGCCCTCCTGCGCGGAGTCCTGGAGCGCTCGGCGCGAGCCTGACCCCGTCGCCCGGGCGGCGCCGATCGGTGATCGGCGTCCACCGGGCATGGACGTCACCCCTGCCGCTACGGGTCCCGCTCCCGGTGATCACCCACGGGACCGGGCAGGGCTCCCGGTTTGGGTTCACGACCACCGCGGGTATCCGCAGTTCGTGCGACCACGAGGGCCGGGGACGGTCGAAGCGGTGACGGGGCGGCGATGAGTGCAGCGGGGGCGGTGTCCTGGCCGGTCGCCTGTACCCCTGCTGCGCTGGAGCCCATGCGCCGCGACCTCGGTCGCTGGCTCGCGGCGGCCGGCTGGACCGCGGAGGCCGCCGCCGACGTCGTGCTCGCCGTCAACGAGGCCGTCTCGAACGCGGTCGAGCACGGCTGCGCGAAACGTTGCGGCGGGGTGCGGCTCGACGCGCGGCTCTCGTCGACCGGAGGGACACGCCGCGTCGACTGCACGGTGCACGACTGCGGCGACTGGAACGGCATCGCCCGGCGGTGCCCGGCCCGCGGGTTCGGGTTGCCGATGATCCGTGAGCTGTCCGGCGAGGTGCGCATCGAACACGGCAGCGCGGGCACGACCATCCATCTGACCTCGCACGACCCACCCGGCTGAAGGGCCCGCGCGCCGGACCCCGGGTGCCGCCCGGGGTGATCGGGGCGGGCGTTTTCGTCGGTGTCCGTCCCTATGCTGGCTCCTCGAGGGCCCGGGTCGTCTCACGGCCGGGGTCGACCGTGTCCGACCGACCCTGGGGGTTCGAGCCATGACCGACCTGGCGACGCAGCCGGCGGCCGCCGACGCCGCAGCTCTGGGCGGCTTCGACCCACGCCTGGAGGAACACCGCCGGGAGCTGACGGCCTACAGCTACCGGATGCTGGGCTCGGCGTTCGAGGCCGAGGACGCGGTCCAGGAGGCCATGATCCGGGCATGGCGGGGCCTGGCGAAGTTCGACGGGCGGTCGTCGCTGCGCTCGTGGATGTACCGGATCACCACCAACGTCTGCCTCGACATGCTGAAGGGCCGCAAGCGCCGCGCCCTGCCGATGGACCTGACGGCCGCGGGCCGGCCGGTCGCCGAGGCGCTGGGCGAGCCGCTCGACGCGACGGCGTGGGTGGAGCCGATGGCCGACACGCGGGTGCTGCCGTCGGCGGCGGACCCGGCGGAGACGGCGGTGGCGCGGGAGTCGATCCGGCTGGCCTTCGTCGCGGCCCTGCAGTACCTGCCGCCGCGCCAGCGTGCGGTGCTGATCCTGCGCGAGGTGCTGGCGTGGTCGGCGGCGGAGACGGCGGAGCTGCTCGACACGTCGGTCGCTTCGGTCAACAGCGCCCTGCAGCGCGCCCGGGCCACGATGGGCTCCCGCGACACCACCGACGACCGGCCCGACCCGATGGACGACGGGCAGCGGGCCCTGCTCGACCGCTACGTGAGGGCCTTCGAGGCGTTCGACATGGAAGCGCTCGTCGGGCTCATCGCGGAGGACGCGGTGCAGGTCATGCCGCCGTTCGCGCTGTGGATGCGTGGCCGCGACGACATCATCACGTGGATGGCCGACGGGCGGCCCGGTGCCGAGTGCCGCGGGTCGCGGCTGCTGCCGTTCGAGGCCAACGGGCAGCCGGCGTTCGCGTCGTACCGGCCGAGCGGGCCGGGCGGGCTGCATCAGCCGTTCTCGATCCAGGTGCTGCACATCGAGGGCGGCCGGATCATCGGCTTCAGCCACTTCCTCGACACCAGCCTGTTCCCGCTGTTCGGGCTGCCGCAGCATCCCGACGGCGAGCGCGGCGAGGGTGGCCCGACAGGCTGAGCGCGCCGACACGCCCCGCCCGCCGGTGAGGCGGCGGTGACGATCTCGCTAGGGTCAGCACCTCCCGGGACCGGCCTTTTCGGCCCCGGGCGCCGACACCCAGCACGAGGAGTACACGCGGTGAACGATCGACCGGCCGGCCGCCCGGGGACGTCGCAGGACGACCCCGCCGAGCCCGACCTCTCCAGGCCGTCGATCGCCCGCGTGTACGACTACGTCCTCGGCGGTAAGCAGCACTTCGAGATCGACCGGCGCGCCGCGCAGGGCTTCATCGACGCGCTCCCGGACGCGCCGGTCATCGCGAAGGACAACCGGAACCTGCTGCGTCGCGGCGTCCGCTACCTGGTCGAGGAGGCGGGCGTCCGCCAGATCCTCGACATCGGGTCGGGCCTGCCCACCGAGGGCAACGTCCACGAGCTGGCGCACGCGATCGCCCCGGCGACGAGGGTGGTCTACGTCGACAACGACCCGGGGGTGCTGGCCCACGGGCGGGCGCTCCTCGCGAAGGACGCGACGACGGAGGTCATCACCGCCGACCTGCGCAACCCGGCGGCGATCCTCGCCGACCCGACGGTGACCGGCCTGATCGATCTGTCGCAGCCGTTCGCGCTGCTGCTGTCGGGCATCGTGCAGCACCTCGCCGACGACGAGGACCCGTACGGGATCGTCGCGACGCTGCGCGACCGGCTGCCGGTCGGCAGCTACATGCTGCTGTCGCACTTCCTCGACGACGACGAGCCGCGCGCCGCGAAGCTGGAGAACGGCTTCCTGCAGGGCGGGCTGGGCACGGGCCGGTTCCGCACGTGGGACGAGATCCGCCGGTTCTTCGACGGCCTCGACATGGTCGAGCCGGGCCTGGTCTACGCGAACGACTGGCGTCCCGACGCGGCCACGCCGACCGACAGCCCGGTGCACACGCTCTACGCGGGCGGCATCGGCCGCCGGGCGGGCTGACGAGCCCGGCAGGCGTCAGAGGTCCTGGCGGATCCGCATCACCATCTCGGCGCTGCGGGCCGGGGTCTCGGCCTGGACGCACACCCGCTCCATGACGGCGAGGTAGCTCTCCACCTCGGAGCGCTTCTCCAGGTAGACCGCGCTCGTGAGCTGCTCGAGGTAGACGATGTCGGGCAGGTCCGGCTCGGCGAAGCGAAGGATCGTGAACGGTCCGCCCGCGGCGGCGTGCCCGCCGAACCGGAACGGCAGGACCTGCACCGACACGTTGGGCATCTCGACCATGTGCAGCAGGTGGTCGAGCTGGCTGCGCATGACACGCGGCGGGCCGAAGGGCCTGCGCAGCGCGGCCTCGTCGACGACCGCCCACAGCCGCGGGGATCCCGGCTCGGTCAGCAGCTTCTGCCGGGTCATGCGCAGCTGGACGCGGCGGTCGATGTCCTCGACGGACTCGCCCTGGTGCCCGGCGACGATGACCGAGCGGGCGTAGTCCTCGGTCTGCAGCAGGCCGGGGACGAACTGGACCTGGAAGGTGCGGATCACCGACGCGGCCTGTTCGAGCCGCAGGTACATCTCGAACCAGCTGGGCAGCATGTCGCCGTAATGCTGCCACCAGCCGGGAGCGTTGGCCTGGGTGACGAGCTCCATGAACTCGGCCCGTTCGCGGTCGTCGGTGACGCCGTAGAGGGTGAGGAGGTCGACGATGTCGCGTTCCTTGAACCCGACGCGGCCGAGCTCGAGCCGGCTGATCTTGGCGTGCGAGGCCCGGATGTGGTCTCCGGCCTGTTCGCGGGTGACGCCGTTGGCCTCCCGCATCCGCCGCAGCTGGGTGCCGAGCACGATGCGCAGGACCGTGGGGCCGCTGTGGCCGGGATCGGGCAGCCGGGGCGGTGGTCCGGGTGTGGTCACGGGACGGGCTCCAGACGCCGGGAACGCACGGTCGTCACGCAGCATAGCGACGTGTGCGCGCTCCGGAGCGGCGGCAGCGGCGGTCGTCGCCGAACGGCGTCGCCGGTTCCGGCTGTCGGCAGGTCGGGCGATCAGCAGGTCAGGTCGTCGAACTCGCCGCCGCGGACACCGGCGACGAAGGCGGCGATCTCCGCGCGGGTGTAGACGAGCGCCGGGCCGTGGGGGGCGCGGGAGTTACGGACCGCAACGTCCCCGTCCGGGAGGACGGCCACCTCGACGCAGTCGCCGCTGGGGTTGCTGGCGGTCGCCTTGCGCCACGTGACGGCCGCGAGAGCGGCGGCGGGCAGCCAGGCCGCGTTCCCCTCCGGGCCCTCGTCCACATCCGTGTCCGATGTCGTCATGCTCGTCCCCCGATCCGCCGGACAGGCGACTCGTGCTTGCAGATGCACGTGCAGACGACCTTGCAGACACCTGTCGAGACGGGAACGATAGCGTGCGCGGCGTCCGGACCCGGGTCCGGTCGATTGCCGGGACGGACAGGACGTGGCAGTGGGACGTGCAGGACGAGCTCAGGGCGCCGACCCTGTCGTCGGGATGACGGTCGACGACCCGTCCCCCGTGGTGACGGTCGCGGTGACGTGCCGGCTCGACGATCGCTCCCATGCCGTCCCCGACACCGAGCTCACCCGGTCCACCGCGGCCGACACCGGCCGCTACCAGGCGATCTGCGGCCATGTGGTGTCGCCGGCGTCGCTCGTGGCGCCCGACGGGAAGCCGTGCGACGCGTGCACCGTCGTGGCCGGCTCCGCGCGCGGACGGACCCGTCGGCGGCGACGCTCCGCCTGAGCCGGACCCGCGCCGGCGCCGGCCCCCGCCTGCCCCTGCCCCACCGGGGCGACCTCGGTAGGGTCCGCCACGGACATCACCCGACGGGGTGACAGCGACGCCGCCCCCGGCGGCGACGCTCCCCCGGCCCGGGTGCCGACCGGCCGGAGCAGGAGGTCAGCCCCGTGCGCGTTGCCCATGTCGTCGCGTCGCTCCATCCCGACGAACCCGAGAACGGTCTCGTCGACCTCGCCCGGGCGGCGCCCGCGGCGGGGATGGAGATGGTCGTCGTCGCGATCTCGACGGCGACGCGCTCGCCGGTCGCGGCCGAGCTGCACCGCCTCGGGGTGCCGGTGGAGGACCTGGGGAGCGCCCCGTGGGACCCACGGGCGGTGACCCGGGCGATCGAGGTGCTGCGCCGGCACCGCAGCGAGGTCGTGCACACCCACGTCGGGAACGCCGACGTCGTCGGGGGCGCGGCGGGTGCCCGGCTGCGGCTTCCGGTGGTGTCGACGTTGCACCGGATCGAGGACCAGCCCGCCGACGTCACCGACCGGGCGAAGCGGGCCGCGAAGATCCTGGCCCGGCGCCGGTTCGTCACCCGCACGATCGCGATCTCGCAGCTGCAGCGTGACTGGTACGCCGGGGCGGGGGCCGACCTCGTGGTGCTGCCCAACGGGGTCACCGACCCCGGCCCCGCCGATACGGGCGAACGGGAGCGGCTGCGCGGGCGCCTCGGCGTCGGCCCCGGGAAGGTGCTGGTCGCCTCCGTCGCGCCGATGCGCCGCGGAAAGGGTCAGGACCTGCTGCTCGACGCCGTGGCCGCGCTGCCCGACAGTGCGCCGGTCATCGTCGTCCTCGGCGGTGACGGTCCGCTGCGGCCGTGGCTGGAGTCCCGCGTCGACCGTGACGACGAGCTCGCCGCGCGTATCGTCTTCCATCTCGTCGACGACCCGCTCGCGCTGCTGAAGGCCGCCGACCTCCTGGTGCACACCACCCGCAACGACGCGATGCCGCGCGCGCTGGTCGAGGGCCTGGGGGCGGGGGTGCCCGCGGTCGCGAGCACGACGGGCGGCATCCCCGAGATCGTCACCCGCGACACCGGGGTCCTGGTGCCGCTGGAGGCGACGCGGATCGCCGCGGCCGTCGCGGAGCTGGCCGCGGACCCGGACCGGCGCGAGCGTCTGGGTGCGGCCGCGCGGCGCCGGTTCCTCGACCGGTTCGAGGCCGGGCGGTGGGCACGCGAGCTGGCGTCGATCTACACGGGGCTGCTCGACGCCCGCCCGGGGGCGCTCAGCCGCCGCTGACCCGGTGCGCCCGCCGGCCGCGCAGGAGCCGCCACACCCGGGCGCAACCTCCCGGTCCTCATCGGGGCCGGACTGCTCGCCCGGGCCGCAACGACGACCGTGGAGTTGCACTCGGGTCAGCCGTGGGACCCGCCGATCCGACGGGCGCCCGCCGAGGGGGTGGCGGGCACCGGCCGCGGCGTGGCGAACCCGCGCGTGGCGAACGCCGCAGCGACCGCGTCGGTGATCGCGTCGGAGTCGACCGCCCGGGCCAGCACGACGACGGAGCCGCCGAACCCACCGCCGGTCATCCGCGCGCCGAGCGCACCCGCGGCCAGTGCGGCGTCCACGCACACGTCCAGCTCGGGGACGGTCACGTCGAAGTCGTCGCGCAACGAGGCGTGCGAGGCGGTGAGCAGCGGGCCGATCTCGTCGGGGCGGCCGTCGTCGAGCAGGCCGACGACGTCGAGGACGCGGGCGTTCTCGGTGACGACGTGGCGCACCCGGCGGCGGACGACGTCGGCGTCGTCGAGGCCGTCGATCCGGGCGAGCGTGTCGTCGAGGCCGGCGAGGGGGACGTCGCGCAGGGCCGCGACGCCGAGGGCCCGGGCCCCGGCGGCGCAGGCCCGCTGCCGGTCGGCGTACTCGCCGTCGACGAGCGTGTGCGGCGCGTTGGTGTCGACGAGCAGCAGCGCGAGCCCGGCCCCGGCGACGTCGAGGGGCACCTGCCGGGTGGCCATGCTGCGGGTGTCGAGGAACAGGGCGCTGCCCTCGGCGCACATCAGCGAGGCCATCTGGTCCATCACACCGCTGGGCACGCCGACGAAGCCGTTCTCGGCGCCGCGCGCGTGCGCGGCGGCCTCGGGACCCGAGAGGCCGAGACCGAGCACGTCGTCGACCGCGCGTACGACGGCGCACTCCAGCGCCGCCGACGACGACAGCCCGGCCCCCGCGGGCACGTCACCGTCGACGACGAGGTCGAACCCCGTCGCGGCCAGGAGCAGACCGGCCTCCCGCAGCCGCCACACGACGCCCGCCGGGTAGCCCGCCCAGCCGTCGACGGACCCGGGTTCCAGGTCGGCCACCCGGGCCTCGACGACGTCCGCGCCGTGCTGGCGCGACACCATCCGCAGCAGCCCGGAGTCGTTGCGCCGCAACGCCACGGTGACCCCCAGCGGAAGCGCCCACGGCAGCACGAAGCCGTCGTTGTAGTCGGTGTGCTCGCCGATCAGGTTGACCCGGCCCGGTGCGCGCCACACGACGTCGGGCTCCCCGCCGAAGGCCCCGGGGAAGGTCATCGGGCGTCCCGGAGCCGCTGGGCCACGGACTCGGCGAGCACGTCGGACACGAACGCCCCCGCCCCGGTCTCGGACCCCGCGAGGTACTTGAGCTTGCCCGGTGCGCGGCGGATCGAGGAGACCCGCAGGTGCAGGTGGGCGAGCTCGCGGTCGCCCTCGTGCTCGGGCCGCACGGGCGCCTGCTGCCAGCCGGCGACGTAGGGCAGCGGATCGCCGTAGAGCGCGTCGAGGCGGCCGAGGACGTCGAGGTAGATCCCGGCGAACTCGTCGCGTTCGGCGGGGGTGAGCGCCGGGATGTCGGGGACCCGCCGGTGCGGGTAGAGGTGCACCTCCACCGGGTATCGCGCCGCCTCCGGTACGAAGGCCGTCCAGTGCTCCCCCGCGACGACGACGCGTTCGCCCGCCCGTTCGGCGCGCAGCACGTCGTCGAACAGGTTGCGGCCGGTGGCGGCGAGGTGGCTGCGGGCGCGGTCGAGCATCCGCGCAGGGATCGGCGGCACGTAGGGGTAGGCGTAGATCTGGCCGTGCGGGTGGGCCAGCGTCACGCCGATCTCGGCGCCGCGGTTCTCGAAGGGGAACACCTGCGCCACACCGGGGAGTGCGCCGAGCTCGGCCGTGCGGTCGGCCCACACGTCGACGACGAGCCGTACCCGGGCGGGGGTCAGCTCGCCGAACGACGACGAGTGGTCACTGGTGAAGCAGACGACCTCGCAGCGCCCGGCCGCCGGGTCCGGCCCGGGCCCGCCCGACAGCGGCGCGTTGCCGCCGAACGACGGGAACCGGTTCTCGAACACGACGACCTGGTAGTCCGGTGACGGGATCTCGGTGTGGTGCTCGCCGTGGGTCGGGTCGAGCGGGCACTGGTCGGCGGGCGGCTGGTAGGTGCGGTCCTGGCGGTGCGAGGCGACGGCCACCCACTCCCCGGCGAGGGTGTCGTAGCGAAGCTGGGACGCCGAGGTGGTGCGGGGCAGGTCGCGGTGGTCGACCAGGGTCGCGGGGTCGCGGGCGGGCGTGCCGTCCTCGTCGAACCACATGATGTGGCGGCCGTCGGCGAGCGTCCCGTCGGTGCGTCTCACGCGCCGGCCTCGCCCGCTGTGCCCGCCACGGGGGCGATGACCAGCTCGTCGACCTCCCCCGCCAGCACCGCCCGGGCGTCGTCGGCCAGCCCGTCGTCGGTGACGAGTACGTCGGCGTCGGAGAGCGCCGCGATCGTCGAGATGCCCACTGTCCCCCATTTCGTGTGGTCGGCGACGACGACGAGGCGCTGACCGGCCTCGACGAGCGCGCGGTCGGTCTCGGCCTCGGTCAGGTTGGGTGTGGTGAACCCGGCGGCGGCCGACATCCCGTGCACACCGAGGAACACCGCGTCGAGGTTGAGGCTGCGCAGCGACGCCACCGCCACCGGCCCTACGAGCGCCTCGGACGGGGTGCGGATCCCGCCGGTCAGGATGACGGTGAGGTCGGGGCGCGGGGCGGCACGGAAGACGTCGGCGACCGCCATCGAGTTGGTGACGATCGTGAGCCCCGGGACGTCGACGAGCAGCCGGGCGAGCGCCCACGTGGTGGTGCCTGCCGACAGCCCGATCGCGGAGCCCGGTTCGACGAGCCGGGCCGCGGCGCGCGCGACGGCCTCCTTCTCCACGAGCTGGCGCTGCGACTTCACGAGGAAGCCCGGCTCCTCGGTGCTGGGCGCGCCGACGGCAGTGGCCCCACCGTGCACCTTGTCGACGAGCCGTTGGCGCGCAAGGACATCCAGGTCGCGCCGGACGGTCATGTCGGACACGCCGAAGTGCCCGGCCAGGTCGCTGACGCGCACTGCGCCACGGGCACGGACCTGCTCGAGGATCAGCTCCCGCCGTTGCTGCGCGAGCAGGCCCACGACACCTCCTCCGCACGACTTCGCACAGAATGCAACGTGATCACCCAACCGTCAACGCGCACGGACGGCTTCTATGTGGTAGCGGTCACCGATCCTGCCACAGGGGCCGCATCAGTGCCGGATCGTTACGTCGACAATTGTTGGATTGTGTCCGAACCCGGTACCTTGCACCCCACAACGATGTACGGCGAACAACTCTGCCCCGACGTCGACGAACTGTGGGAGTCGCGATGATGCGAAGCGGACGGCACGGACCACGCCATTCCGCGGGGAGGGTGGCATGACCAGCATCCTCGCCCAGGCCAACGCCGACGTACGGCTCGACGCCCACCTCGTCGACTACCTGCTCGTCGCCTTCTACTTCCTGCTGGTCCTCGGCATCGGCTACATGGCCCGCCGGTCCGTCTCCTCCAGCCTCGACTTCCTGCTGTCGGGCCGCTCGATGCCCGCCTGGGTCACCGGCCTCGCGTTCATCTCCGCGAACCTCGGCGCGCTCGAGCTCATCGGCATGATGGCCAACGGCGCCCAGTACGGCATCGCGACGGTGCACTACTACTGGATCGGCGCCATCCCGGCCATGGTGTTCCTCGGCCTGGTGATGATGCCGTTCTACTACGGTTCCAAGGCCAGGAGCGTTCCGGAGTTCCTGGCCAAACGCTTCAACCGCACGACGCAGCGCATCCAGGGCGTGATCTTCGCGGTCGCCTCGATCCTGATCGCCGGCGTCAACCTCTTCGCCCTCGGCCTGATCATCGAGGCCCTGCTCGGGTGGCCGCTGGTCGTCGCGATCCCGGTCGCCGCACTCGTCGTGCTCGCCTACACCACCCTCGGCGGCCTCTCGGCCGCGATCTACAACGAGGTCCTGCAGTTCTTCGTCATCCTCGCCCTGCTGATCCCGCTCACGCTGGTCGGCCTCAACCGCATCGGCGGCTGGGAGGGACTGAAGGAGAAGGTCAGCGCGGGCCCCGGCGGAGCGGAGCAGCTGTCGTCCTGGCCGGGAACCGAGCTCACCGAGATCGCCAACCCGGTGCTGTCGGTCATCGGCATCGTCTTCGGCCTCGGCTTCGTGCTGTCCTTCGGCTACTGGACGACGAACTTCGCGGAGGTGCAGCGCGCGCTGTCGGCCAAGAGCATGTCCGCCGCCCGGCGCACGCCGATCATCGGCGCGTTCCCCAAGGCGCTCATCCCGCTCGTCGTCGTCATCCCCGGCATGATCGCCGCCGTCCTGCTCCCGCAGATCCAGGCGGTCAAGGCCGCGGGCGGCTCCGTCGACGGGATCACCTACAACGACTCGCTGACGCTGCTGATGAAGGAACTACTGCCCAACGGCATACTCGGCGTCGCGATCGCCGGCCTGCTCGCCGCATTCATGGCGGGCATGGCGGCCAACATCAGCTCCTTCAACACGGTCTTCACCTATGACCTGTGGCAGGACTGGATCAAGCCCGGCAAGCCCGACCGCTACTACCTGCAGGTCGGCCGCTGGGTCACGGTCATCGGCTGCATCCTGGCCATCGGTACGGCGTTCATCGCGTCCGGCTCGCAGAACCTGATGGACTACATCCAGGCCCTGTTCAGCTTCTTCAACGCCCCGCTGTTCGCGATCTTCATCCTCGGCCTGTTCTGGAAGCGGATGACGGGCTCGGCGGCGTGGATCGGCCTGCTGTCGGGCACGGTCGCGGCGGTCACCATCGACGTCCTGGTCCGCTTCGACGTGCTGCAGCTGTCGAACCAGGCGGGCAGCTTCGTCGGTGCGAGCGCGGCGTTCATCGTCGGTGTCGGTGTGGCCGCGCTGGTGTCGCTCTCGGGTCAGCCGAAGCCGGAGGCCGAGCTCACGGGCCTCGTATGGAGCCTGACACCGCGCGCGAGCCGGACGCACTCCGTCGAGGGTGACGACGCCGGCTGGTACCGCTCGCCGAAGCTCCTGGGCGTGCTGGTGCTGATCCTCGTCGTGATCCTCTACATCCTGTTCTTCTGAGCCCGAGACCGAAGGAGGAAGACGGATGACCGACTCCCCCGAAGGCAGCAACGATGCCGGGACGGGCCCTGCCGACGCGCCACGGGCCGGGACCGACGCACCGCCGTCGGCCGCGGCCAACCTGTTCGACCTGCGCACCATCATCGCCGTGCTGTTCCTGGTCTACGGCATCGTGCTGCTGATCATGGGACTGGTGTCGACCGACGACGCCGACCGCATGAAGACCGGCGGCTCGAACATCAACCTCGACATGGGCATCGGGATGCTCGTCGTCGCGGTGCTGTTCGGGGCGTGGGTGCTGATGCGCCCGCTCAAGCCGCCGACGCCCGAGCAGCTCGCCGAGGCCGCCGAGGGCGACCGGCCGCTCGGGCACTGACGGGCACTGACGGGCACTCCCGGAAACACCGGACGGGCCGGTACCGCTGCTGCGGTACCGGCCCGTTCGTCGTGCTCCCCCGGGGTCGTGCGCCGGGGGGTGTCTCGCGTCAGCGCTCTTCGCGCGACCCCACGGGGATGCGGGGGTTGAACGTCACGAGGGTCCACTCGTCGAAGCGGCGTGCGGTGCGGACCATCGCGGCCCACACGGTGCGGCGGTCGATCACTGCCATGGTGTTCCTCCGATGTCTGGTCGGCGTTCCGGATTCCGGCCGGGTCACGGGGCTCGGCCGGGGCGCGTCGTCGCGCTCACCCTGTACGACGACTCGATCTTCTGAATCGTTACCGAAACCGAGAGTAGGCGATGCACGTCACGATCCGCGGCCGACGACGCGGCCCTGCACGGCGGCCCCGCGGCCTCGCTCCGCCGGCCACCTCTAGCCTCCCCGCATGGGCCGACTCCCCCGCGCCGTGCTCACGGCCGTCCTCGGTGCGACGGTGCTCGCCGGCTGCTCGGCACCGGCTGCCCCGGCGCAGCCCCTTCCCTCCGCGCTCGCCCCCGCGACGGCCGAACCTGCTGGGGACACACCGTCGGCCAGCGCGGTCCTCGTCTGCTCCGACGAGGCGGAGGAGGACATCACCGAGGCCCTCGCGCTGCCGCCGCAGGGCATCGACACCCCGACCTGGTCCGACCACGTCTACTCGTGCCGGTACCGCTTCGCCGACGGCGCCTTCACGCTGTCGGTCAAGGAGCTGTCGTCGGTCCTGGAGACCACGGCGTTCTTCGACGAGACCGCGCGCCGGCTCGGGTCGGTCCACACCCTCGACGGGCTCGGTGAGGGCGCGTTCGTCACCACCGGCGGGTCGGTCGTGGTGCGCAAGGACTTCAAGGTCCTCGTCGTCGACGACACCGCCCTGCCCCCGGGGCTGGGCACCCCGCCCTTGACCCCGTCGCAGGTCGCGCTGCTCGTGGCCCGCACGATCATCGGTTGCTGGACCGGCGCCTGACCTGCCGCAGCCGCCGCGCCCGCCGCGCACACCGGACCCTGCCGTCAGGCGCACAGACCGCCGCCGAGCCCGACACCACGCTGGTCCGAGCACCGTCGGAACCAGTCCTGTGTCAGTGTCAGGGTGGTGTCGCCGCTGTCGCGGTGGTCAGGTTCCCGACCTGTGGCGATCTGGCTCGCAGTCCTGTTGCCGCCCCGTCGTGTTGGCGGGGTTGGCTGTTCGAGTTGTGCCGATCGCTGCTGGTCAGGCCGACCGGCGTGAGTTGACAGGAGCGTGGCTGCGCCCCCACTGAGATGTGTCCGCCGGCCGACCCAGCCGTCCCTCCCAGACAAGAGGAGACCTGGTCACGGTGACCCTCGGGATCGACAACGAGCCCTGCTCACCGCCGGCGAGCAGGTGGTGCGGGTCCCCCTCGAAACTGATGGCCGCCATCCGCGCCTCAGCCCGCACCCGGGGCAAGCCCGATCCGATCGACGCCCTCGCGATCGCCCGCGCCCCCCAGCGTGGGCCCGACCTGCCCACCGCGACCCACGACCAGACCTCGCGGGATCGGAAACTGCTGGTCGATCACCGTGAGGACCTCGTCGCCGAGCGCACCCGGGCGCAGAACCGGGTCCGCCGGCACCTGCACGAGCTCGACCCCGAGCTCGACATCCTCGCCCGCACCCTGGGCCGGGCCCGGGTGATCGACGAGCTCACCGCATGGCTGGGAGCGCAGCCGGCGGCGGTTCACCCGACTCCGCCACGACCGAGCCACCACGATCACCGAGCCCGCCGCTGCGTGACACAGGAGCAACTCGAACTCGGCGCAGGGTCGGCCCGCGCCGGTCGCTCACACGGGCAGCCGGCCGCGGGTGGCCAGTTCGGCGCGGAGGCGGGCGTATCCGTCGGCGAGCTCGGCGGCGCGGCCGGGCCGGGGGTCGAACGTCGCGCGCAGCCGGACCATGTCCGCGGCCGTGCGGGCCAGAGAACCGGGTGGCGCCGCGGCCAGCACCGCCGCACCGAACGCCGACCCCGCCTGCTCCGGCACCGAGACCGGCCGCCCGAGGACGTCGGCGCGCAGTCTGCACCACCAGTCGTTGCGGCTCGTCCCACCCGTCGCGACGACGGGACCCGAGACGTCGGCCCCCAGCCCGGCCAGCGTCTCGAACGCCAGCTTCTCGACGTAGGCGACCCCGTGCGCGACCCGCGCGAACGTCTCGGCGGGGGTGGGCGCATCGGGCCCGCCGACGTCGAACCCGGTCGCGGCAGGATCGGTGAACGGGAACCGCTCCCCCGGCCCGACCAGCGGGTACGTCGCCCCGGGCGGCACCCCGAGAGCCGCGGCGGCGGGGGTGAGCGCGGCCAGGTCGGCGCCGGGCAGGTCGCGGGACAGGATCGCGGCGCCGACGTTGGAGGCGCCGCCGGGCAGCCAGCCGCCGTCGGGATGGCGGTGGCAGTAGACGCCGCCGCCGGGGTCGCGCACGAGCGCGGGTGTGGCCCCCTTGAGGACGAGCGTCGTCCCGAGCGCGGAGCACCACCGGCCGGGGGCGAGGGCACCCGTCGCGACCTGGGCGGCGCAGCCGTCGGTCATCCCGGCGACGACGGGCGTCCCGGCGGGGATCGCGCACTCGCCCGCCGCGGCGGCGGAGACGGTGGCGATGCGGGTCCCGGGGATGACGACAGCGGGCAGCACGGCGGAGGCGACGCCGAGGCGGTCGAGGACGTCGGTGGGCCAGCGGTCGGCGAGCAGGTCGTAGCCGGTCTTGAGGGCGTGGCTGGTGTCGGTGGCGACGGGCCTGCCGGCGAGCCGGGCGACGACGTGGTCGGCCTGGTGCACGACGGTGTGCCCGGCGGGGACGGCGCCGGTCGCGCAGAGCTCGACGAGCTTGGGCAGCGCCCATGCCGCCTGCATCCGGTAGCCGAGCGCGGTCCAGACTGCCTCACCCGCCTCCTGCACGGCGGGGACGCGGGCGGCGGCGCGGATGTCGTCGTACATCAGGGCGGGGCCGGCGGGGAGCCCGCGGCGGTCCTGGACGACGAGGGTGCCGGACGTGGAGTCGACGGCGACCGCGGCGACCGCGCGCCCCCGCAGGCCGGCGACGGCCCCGCGCACCGCGGCGCACGTGGCCGTCCACCACTCGGCAGGGTCCTGCTCGTGGCGCGGGCCGTCGCGGACGTCGCGGTGCAGCGGCGCCTGGCCCGCCCCGGCGACGGCCCCCGCCGCGTCGACGGCGACCGCGCGCACGCCCTGGGTGCCGAGGTCGATCCCCACCCACACGGGCCCGCCGTCCCCGTCCACCGTCACGGCGGCGACGATATCGACCATGCTGCTGCGGGAAGCGCGCGAGGCCGTCGTCGAGCACTGCCTGCGGATGCGCGACGACGACCTGACCGTCGCGACGTCGGGGAACATCAGCGTGCGGGTGGGCGACCTGGTGGCGGTCACACCGAGCGGTGTGGCCTACGAGTCGCTGACGGCGGCGGGGGTGTGTGTCGTCGACATGGACGGGCACCCGGCCGACGCCGCGACGGCCGGGGTGGTGGCGTCGAGCGAGCTGCCGATGCACCTCGCGGTCTACCGGGGCACCGACGCCGGCGCGGTGGTCCACACCCATCCCCTGTACGCGACGACGGTGTCGCTGCTGCTCGACGAGCTGCCCGCGGTGCACTACATGGTCGCGGCGCTGGGCGGCCCGGTGCGCGTGGCGCCGTACGCGACGTACGGGACGTCCGAGCTGGCGGAGGCGAGCGTCGTGGCGATGGCCGGGCGCACCGCGGTGATCCTGCGCAACCACGGCGCGACGACGTACGGCCCCGACCTGCCGACGGCGTACACGCGGAGCCTGTACCTGGAGTGGCTGTGCCGGCTGTGGCACCAGGCCAGCCTGGCGGGAACGCCACGACTGCTGCCTCCCGAGGAGATCGACCGGGTCGCCGCCCTGCTCCGCGGCTACGGGCAGCGTCCGGGCGAGGTCACGCCGGGGTGACCGGCTCCGGCGACGGCACCGACCGCGGCTCCCCCCACGACAGGGCCAGCATCAGCCGGGCGCGCACCTCTGGGTCGTCGAGGTCGGCGCCGAACAGCTCGTGCAGCTTCGCGAGGCGGTAGCGCACGGTCTGCGGGTGGACGTGCAGCTCGGCGGCGATGGCCTGGCGGTCGCCCATGTGCCGCAGCCACGCCTCGAGGGTCTCGACGAGCCGTTCCCGCGACGACGGCGTCGACTCCTCCAGCGGGCTCAGCACCTGCCTGCGCAGCGCCTCGAGGAGCCGGGGTTCGCGGTGGACGATGATCGCGTCGAGGTGCTCGTCGGTGAAGACGGGGTCGTCGGTGAGGAGCCCGGTGCGCTGCAGCCGGGCGGCGATCTCGGCGACGTGCAGGCTCGCGGGCAGCTGGTGGGGCGGCACGGCCACGCCGATGACGGCGTCCGCGCCGCGCAGCAGCAGCCCGAGCCGGCGGCGCAGGCCGGGTCGCGACGGGTCGGGGACGATCGCGCCGAGCAGCGGCGGCCGGCTGAACACGAGACAGGAGGCGTCCATGCGGGCGAGGACCCGGTGCCCGATCGGGCTGTCGCGCTGGATGAGGACGACCCCGACCTCGGTCGGCACCGTCCAGCCCGCGCGGGCGGCGGCGGCGCGGACGGCCGCCTGGTCCGCGCGGTCGGACAGCAGCAGCCCGACCAGCTCGTCGCGCTGGCGTTCGCGGGTGGCGGACTCCTCGGACTGTTCGAGGACGTAGCCGCGCGCCGACGACGAGGACAGCCTGTCGACGAAGAAGAACACGGCCTCGGCCAGCGAGGCCAACGTGCGGGGCTCGACGCCGATCTCGACGGCGGCGGCGGAGACGTGGTGCCAGCAGACCCGGGCCCCGACCTGGTAGGCCCCGAGCAGCGTGGACAGGTCGCGGCCCTCACGCCACTGGATGCGGCCGATCTCCTCGAACAACTCGGGACCGATGCCGTCGTCGGTGGGCGGGGACTCGGCCATGGTGACGAGGCGGCGCAGCGCGGCGTCCGCGGCGACGGCGACCTCGACCTCGTGCTCGTCGAGGAAATCGGCGTAGTCGGGCCACTCCTCGCCGAGTGCGGAGCGCACCTCGGCGAGCAGCACGGGAAGGCGGTCCGCCAGCACCGGCAGCAACTCGGTCAGGGACGGGTCCTGAACGTCCACGCATCTTTTGTACGCCTGTCGGGCTACTTCACTCACGTGATTTATCAGGATGTGACAAGACCGGACGTCCAGAATTAACCGCAGGTGCGCAGAGATCGACTGATCACGGGAGCAGGATTCGACCCGTGGGAGATCGGCGGACGGGGGCGGCGCCGGTGACCGCGACCGGGCCGTCGGAGGCCCGGCTGCGGCACGCGGAGCGGTCCGAGAACTTCCCGGTGGCACTGCGGGTGCTGCCGGGAGCCACCCGTGCGCATCTGCGAGCGGTCTACGACGTCGTCCGGGTCATCGACGACATCGGCGACGGCGACGACAGACCCGACGAATCCCCTTCCGCCCAAGGGGGTCCGCGCCCGGTCACGCCGGAGGAGGCCGCCGACCGGACGGCCCGGCTGCACGGGTTCTGCACCGACCTGCGCCGGGTCTGGGACGACGGTGCGGGCCCCGGGGAGCCGGTCCTGCGCCGCCTGGTGCCGACGGCGCGGGCGTGCGGGCTGACGCGGGAACCGTTCGAACGGCTCGTCGCGGCGAACCTCGCCGACCAGTACGTCACGCGGTACCGCACGTGGGACGACCTGCTCGGGTACTGCGTGCTCTCGGCGGACCCGATCGGGCGCATGGTGCTGGCGGTGTTCGGTGTGGACGCGCCTCCCGGGTCCGACCTGCAGCGCTGGTCCGACTGCATCTGCACGGCCCTGCAGATCCTGGAGCACTGCCAGGACGTCGCGGAGGACCGTGCCCGGGGCCGGGTCTACCTGCCCGTCGCCGACCTGGAGGCGTTCGGCGTGGCCGAGTCCGATCTGGACGACCCGCACACCTCCCCGGGGCTGCGGGCCCTGCTGGCCGAGGTCACCGGCCGCGCGTGCGCGTTGCTCGACGACGGCGCGCCGCTGATCGCCGGACTGCGGGGCTGGGCCCGGGTCGCCGTCGCAGGCTATGCGGCGGGCGGCCGTGCCGCCGCCGATGCATTGCGGCGCAACGACTTCGACGTCCTGGCCGGCAGCCCGCAGACGCAGCGCCGCGACGTCGTCCGGCACCTGGCGCGCGACCTCGCCGGCACGGTGACCCCGGCTGCCGTACGACGTGCCGTAGCACGGAGCACAGGACGAGACCGGAACACACGACGAGACCGGAGCGCCGTATGAGCCGCAGCCCGTCCAGCCCCCTCGACCACGCCTACGCGGCGAGCGAGGCGATCACCCGGGACCAGGCGCGGAACTTCTACTACGGCATCCGGCTGCTGCCCCCCGGTAAGCGTGCGGCGCTCTCGGCGGTCTACGCGCTGGCCAGACGCATCGACGACATCGGCGACGGGGACGCCGGTGGAGACCCGTCGACCGCGGGGAAGCTCGCTGCCCTGGAGCAGGTGCGCGACTCGGTGCGCCACGCCCGTGAGGCCGACCCCGACCCGCACGACCCGGTGCTGGTCGCCGTCACCGACGCGGCCCGGCACTACCCGATCCCGCTCGGAGCGTTCGACGAGCTGGTCGACGGTGTCGAGGCCGACGTGCGGATGGACGACGAACCCGGCGCGAGCGCGCCCTACGCCACCTTCGACGACATGGCCGGCTACTGCCGGCAGGTGGCGGGCTCGGTGGGGCGGCTGTGCCTGGGCATCTTCGGCTCCCGGCCGGACCCGCAGGCACCCGCGTTCGCCGACGCGCTGGGCATCGCGCTGCAGCAGACGAACATCCTGCGCGACATCCGCGAGGACCTGCAGAACGGCCGCATCTACCTGCCGACCGGCGAGCTCGCCCGGTTCGGCGTCGACCTGCGCCTCGACGAGCACGGCAACCTGACCGACCCGGACGGCGCGCTCGCGGAGCTCGTCCGGTTCGCCGCCGAACGGGCCCGCGGCTGGTACGCAGACGGGCTGCGGCTGGTCCCCCTGCTCGACCGGCGCAGCGCCGCCTGCGCGACCGCGATGGCCGGGATCTACCGGCAGCTCCTCGAGGACATCGCCGCCGACCCGCCGTCGGTCTACCACCAGCGCCGGTCCCTGTCGGGCCGGCAGAAGATCGGCGTCGCGGTGCGTGCGCTGGCCGGGCGGGCGCCGGGGGGTGTGCGGGCGTGACCGTGCACGTGGGGGTGGTCGGAGGCGGGCTAGCCGGGGTCGCCGCTGCGCTGCGCTGCGCGGACGCCGGCGCAGCGGTGACGTTGTGGGAGTCGCGGGCGCGGCTCGGCGGCGTCGCCGGGTCGTTCCGTCGCGGTGAGCTCGACGTCGACACCGGCCAGCACGTCGTCCTGCGCTGTTGCACCTCCTACCTGGCCTTCCTGGACCGCCTCGGGGTCCGCGACGACGTGGAGCTGCAGGACCGCCTCGACATCCCGGTCCTCGCCCCGGGTGCCCGGCCCGCGCGGCTGCGCCGGTCCGGGCTGCCCGCGCCGCTGCACCTGGGCGCCGCGCTGGCGCGCTACGGCCCGATGCCGCTCGCCGACCGGCTGCGGGTGCTGCGCGGCGCGCTCGCGCTGGGCCGCGTCGACCCGGACGACCCGGCCGTCGACGCCCGCAGCTTCGGTGACTGGCTCGCCGCGCACGGGCAGCGGCCGCGGGCCGTGCAGACGCTGTGGGACCTCGTCGGCGTCGCGACGCTCAACGCCCGCGCCGCCGACGCCTCGCTCGCCCTGGCCGCGACGGTGTTCCAGCTGGGCCTGCTCACCGACGCAGCCGCGGGCGACGTCGGCTGGGCACGGGTCCCGCTGGGCCGGCTCCACGACGACGCCGCCCGCCGGGCCCTGGTCACCGCAGGCGTCGACGTCCGGACCTCGGCGAAGGTCCGGACGCTCACGAGGGGCCACGACGGGTGGCGGATCGCCCTCACCCACGCGCAGGCCGCACACGCGCAGGCCGGACCCGGCGATCCCGGGCCCGGCGGAGAGGAGGAGCTCGTGGTCGACCGGATCGTGTCCGCCGTCCCGCCCAGCGTCGCCGCCCGGCTGCTGCCGGAGGGCGCGCTCGGTCTCCCCGCGGAGTGGGCGGATCGCCTGGGCAGCTCCCCGATCGTCGACGTGCACGTCGTCTACGACCGCCGGGTGCTGCACCACCCTTTCGCCGCCGCCGTCGACAGCCCGGTGCAGTGGATGTTCGACCGCACCGCGTCGTCGGGGGCACGCGCCGCGCACCCGCCGGGCGCCCAGTACGTGGCGGTGTCGCTGTCGGCGGCCGACGATCTCGTCGGCCTCCCGCTGGCGGCGCTGCGGGAGCTGATGCTGCCCGCGCTGACCGCCGTCCTCCCGGCCGCGGCACACGCACGGGTGCTGGACTTCTTCGTGACGCGTGAGCCGCACGCCACCTTCCGCGCCGGGCCCGGGCAGGCCGCGCTGCGACCCGGGCCGGTCACGAACCTGCCCGGCCTGAGCGTCGCCGGGGCGTGGACCGCCACCGGCTGGCCCGCGACGATGGAGGGCGCGGTCCGCAGCGGGGATGCGGCCGCCGCGGCCGCACTCGCCCGGCCCGTCGTCGCCGCGGGGGTGGCGGCATGACCGCGACCCTGGGCCGGTCGAGCGACCACCGCGATGTCGCCACCGAGGTGCTGCGCCGTGGCCGCGACGTCGTCACCCCGGCCCTGCAGGCCGCCGTCGACCGGCTCGACGACGCCAGCCGCACCCAGGCCCGCTACCACCTGGGCTGGACCGAGCTCGACGGCTCGCCCGGCGCCGGTGGGGGCAAGGCCGTGCGGCCTGCGCTGGCGCTGCTCTCGGCCACCGCGGCGGGCGCCGACGTCGACACGGGTGTCCCGGGTGCGGTCGCGGTCGAGCTGGTGCACAACTTCTCGCTGTTGCACGACGACCTGATGGACGGCGACGCCGAGCGGCGGCACCGCACCACGGTGTGGGTGCAGTGGGGCGCGTCGTCGGCGATCCTGTGCGGCGACGCGATGCTCGCGCTCGCGCAGGAGGTGCTGCTGGAGGCGCCGTCGGCGCATGCCGCGGCCGCCGCGGCACTGCTGGCCGTCACCACCCGGGAGCTGATCCGGGGCCAGGCCGAGGACCTGGCGTTCGAGACCCGCGACGACGTCGGTGTGGCCGAGTGCCTGTCGATGGCGTCGGGCAAGACCGGGTCGCTGCTCGCGGCGAGCGCGTCGATCGGTGCGGTGCTGGCCGGTGCCCCGGCCGCGCAGACCGAGGCACTGCACACCTACGGCCACGAGGTCGGGACGGCGTTCCAGCTGGTCGACGACCTGCTGGGCATCTGGGGCGACCCGGCGGTCACCGGCAAGCCTGTGCTGTCCGATCTCCGGTCGCGCAAGAAGTCGCTGCCGGTGACGTTCGCGATCCGCAACGGCGGCGAGGCCGGCCGGGAGCTCGCGCGCTGGTTGGCGACGGAGGGCGAACCCGCGGAGGACGAGCTGCACGCCGCGGCGCGGCTGGTCGCGGCGGGCGGGGGCCGGGAATGGGCGGCCGCCGAGGCACGCCGCCGCCGCGACCTGGCCCTCGGCGCCGTGACCGGCGCCGGGCTCGCACCCGTACCCACGGGAGAGCTCGTCGCGTTGGCCCACCACCTCGTCGACAGGGAGTTCTGATGACCCTCACGGCGCCGGAGCACCTCGCGACCCGCACGCCGCAGGCCTCGCTGGACGCGGCCGTCGCGTTCCTGCGCGCCGGCCGCCACCCCGACGGCTGGTGGCAGGGCGAGCTCGAGACCAACGTGACCATGGACGCCGAGGACCTCCTCCTGCGCGAGTTCCTCGGCATCCGCACCGACACCGAGACCCTGGAGGCGGCCCGCTGGATCCGGTCCCGGCAGCGCGCCGACGGCAGCTGGGCGACCTTCCAGGACGGTCCCGCCGACCTGTCGACGACCATCGAGGCGTGGGTGGCGCTGCGGCTTGCCGGCGACGACCCCGCGGACCCGCACATGCGGTCGGCGCAGACGTTCGTGCGGGCCGAGGGCGGGCTCGAACGCAGCCGCGTCTTCACCCGGATCTGGATGGCGCTGTTCGGCGCGTGGTCGTGGGACGAGCTCCCCGACATGCCCCCCGAGCTGATCTTCCTGCCGACGTGGTTCCCGCTCAACGTCTACGACTGGGCGTGCTGGGCCCGCCAGACCGTCGTCCCGCTCACGGTCGTCGCAACGCTGCGGCCCTGCCGCCCGCTGCCCTTCGGTGTCGACGAGCTGCGCACCGGCGCGGCCGCGGAACCGCTCGCCAAGCCGTGGACCTGGACGGGGGCGTTCCAGCGGCTCGACCGGGTGTTGCACGCCTACTCGCGGCGCCCTCTGCGGGGCGTCCGCAGGCTCGCGATGCGCCGGGCCGCGGAGTGGGTGCTGGCCCGCCAGGAGGCCGACGGCTCGTGGGGCGGCATCCAGCCGCCGTGGGTGTACTCGCTGCTGGCCCTGCACCTGCTGGGCTACCCGCTCGACCACCCCGCCGTCGCCGCGGGCATCCGGGGCCTCGACCGGTTCCTGGTGCGCGAGGAGACCCCCGAGGGCACCGTGCGGCGGCTCGAGGCGTGCCAGTCGCCGGTGTGGGACACGTGCCTGGCCGTGACCGCGCTGCTCGACGCCGGTGTCCCCGCCGACGACCCCGACGTCCTGGCCGCCACCGACTGGATGCTCGCCGAGGAGATCCCGGACGTCCGCGGCGACTGGTCCGTGCGCCGCCCCGACCTCGCCCCCGGCGGCTGGGCGTTCGAGTTCGACAACGACGGCTACCCCGACACCGACGACACCGCCGAGGTCGTCCTCGCGCTGCGCCGCGTCACCCACCCCGACCCGCAGCGGCTCCGGGCGGCGGTCGACCGCGGCGTCGCCTGGACGATCGGCATGCAGTCGCGCGACGGTGGCTGGGGCGCCTTCGACGCCGACAACACCCGTGTGCTCGTCACCAAGCTGCCGTTCTGCGACTTCGGCGCCGTCATCGACCCGCCGTCCGCCGACGTCACCGCGCACGTCGTGGAGATGATGGCCGCCGAGGGGCTGGCCGCCACCGAGGAGTGCCGCCGCGGCGTCGACTGGCTGCTCGCCGCTCAGGAGCGCGACGGCTCCTGGTTCGGCCGCTGGGGCGCCAACCACGTCTACGGCACCGGCGGTGTCGTCCCCGCGCTCGTCGCCGCGGGCATCGATGCCGATGCCCCGCCGGTCCGCCGGGCCGTCGGCTGGCTCGAACGTCACCAGAACGACGACGGCGGCTGGGGCGAGGACCTGCGCTCCTACGAGGACCCGTCCTGGATCGGGCGGGGCGCCTCGACCCCGTCGCAGACGGCGTGGGCACTGCTCGCGCTGCTGGCGGCCGGGGAGAGCTCCGACGCCGTGGAACGCGGCGTGCGGTACCTCGTCGACACCCAGCTGCCCGACGGGTCGTGGGAGGAGACGCTCTACACCGGGACCGGTTTCCCCGGCGCGTTCTACATCCGCTACCACCTGTACCGGATGGTCTTCCCGATCTCGGCGCTCGGCCGCTACGTGAACGGGCACTCCTCGTGACCACGCCGCTCCCGGCGACCCTCGGCCCCCCGGTGGTCTGTGCGCCGCTCGGGGTCGAGCGCCGCGCCCTCGACGTCGGCGCGCTGCGCGGGGTGCGGGTCGTGCGGACCGGGATGGGCCGCCGTGCCGGCGGTGCCGTCGCGGCGCTGGCCGCCGACGGGCCACGACCCGTCCTCGTCGCGGGCGTGGCGGGGGCGCTGGCGCCGCAGGTCCGGCCCGGTGACGTCGTCGTCGCCGACGAGGTCCGCGACGCCACCGGCGCCCGCGGCCCCGTCACCGTCCCGACGGCCCGCCCGCTCGCCGCCGCGCTGCGCGCGCAGGGGCTGCGGGTGCACGTCGGGCCGGTCGTCACCACCGCGCAGGTCGTCGACGGCGACCGCCGGATCGCGCTGGCCACGACGGGCGCGCTGGCCGTCGACATGGAGTCCGCCGTCCTCGCCGCCGCCGCGGCGGGCGGACCGTTCGCGGTGGTGCGCGTCGTCGTCGACACCCCGGGTGCGCCGCTGCTGCGGCCCGGCACCCCCGCCCGCGGCCTCACCGCACTGCGGACACTGCGCAGGACGGCACCCGCGCTGCGCGCCTGGCTCGACGCCACCGGTCCGCGCACCGTCACGCTCGCCGAGCCACGGTCGTTCTGCGCGGGGGTGGAGCGGGCGATCGAGATCGTCGACCGGGCGCTCGACCAGTTCGGCGCACCCGTCTACGTGCGCCGCCAGATCGTGCACAACGCCCACGTCGTGCGGCGGCTCACCGAGCGCGGCGCGGTGTTCGTCCAGGAGGTCGACGAGGTCCCCCGCGGCGCCCACGTCGTCCTCGCCGCGCACGGGGTCTCCCCCGCCGTCCGCGCCGACGCCGACGCCCGCGGCCTCGCCGTCGTGGACGCCACCTGCCCGCTCGTGGCCAAGGTGCACACCGAGGTGAGACGGCACGCCGGCCGCGGCCAGACGGTCCTGCTCATCGGGCACTCCGACCACGAGGAGGTCGAGGGCACCGTCGGTGAGGCACCGTCGCAGGTCACGGTCGTCGAGGACGAGCAGCACGCCCGCACCGTCGAGGTCCCCGACGCGAGCCGGGTCGCCTACGCGATGCAGACGACCCTCGCGGTCGACGAGGCGATGCGGATCGCGACGATCCTGCGCGAGCGGTTCCCCGCGATCCGCGCCCCCCGCCAGGACGACATCTGCTACGCGACGACCAACCGCCAGCGGGCCGTCCGCGCGGTCGCGGCCGACGTCGACCTCGTCGTGGTCGTCGGGTCGCCGAACTCGTCCAACTCGCGGCGCCTCGCCGAGGTCGCCGCGCGCGACGGCGTGCCCGCCCATCTCGTCGAGGACGTCGGCGAGCTCGACCTGGCCTGGTTCGCCGGGGTGCGGCGGATCGGGCTGTCGGCGGGCGCGTCCGCCCCCGACGACCTCGTCGACGAGGTCGTCTCCTGTGTGTCCGGGCTGGGCCCGGTGACCGTCACGGCCACCTCGACCGGTTCGGAGAACATCAGATTCACCCTTCCCAAGGAGGTGAGCCGGTAATGGCGATGCCGATGCGACAGTCCGTGCGGCTGGGCGCGTACCTGATGAAGCAGAAGATCAAGCGTGTCGACAAGTTCCCGCTGCTCGTCGAGCTCGAACCGCTGTTCGCGTGCAACCTGAAGTGCAACGGCTGCGGAAAGATCCAGCAGCCCGCCGCACTGCTCAAGCAGCGGATGCCCGTCGAACAGGCGGTGGGCGCGATCATGGAGTCCGGCGCCCCGATGGTCTCCATCGCAGGTGGCGAGCCGCTGATGCACCCACAGATCGAGCAGATCGTCCAGGAGCTGCTCGACCGCAACAAGATCGTGTTCCTGTGCACGAACGCGGTGCTGCTGCCCAAGCACATCCACAAGTTCTCGCCGCACAAGAACTTCGCGTGGATGGTGCACATCGACGGTCTCCGTGAGCGCCACGACGCGTCGGTGAGCAAGGACGGCGTGTTCGACCAGGCGGTGGCCGCGATCGAGCAGGCCAAGAAGCTCGGTTTCCGCGTCAACACCAACACGACGTTCTTCGACACCGACACCCCCCAGGACGTCATCGACGTGCTGGACTTCCTCAACGACGACCTCGGCGTCGACAACATGCAGATCTCCCCCGGGTACGCCTACGAGAAGGCGCCCGACCAGGAGCACTGGCTCGGCGTCGAGCAGACCCGGGAGCTGTTCCGCAAGGCGTTCGACGGCGGGCGGCGGAAGAAGTGGCGGCTCAACCACTCGCCGGTCTTCCTCGACTTCCTCGAGGGCAAGGTCGATCTGAACTGCACGGCCTGGGCCATTCCGTCATATTCTCTGCTCGGTTGGCAGAAGCCGTGTTATCTGCTCGACGACGGGTATGTCTCCACGTACAGGGAACTCATCGACGAGACGGACTGGGACGCGTTCGGCCGGGGCAAGGACGAACGGTGCGCCAACTGCATGGCGCACTGCGGATACGAGCCGTCAGCAGTCTTCGCGACGATGGGGTCGCTGCGCGAGTCACTCCGCGCGGCGACCGGAAGCTGAGGGGTCGCCACGTTCCGCGCGACCCGGGGCGCCACAATTCGGGCGTCGGCCCCGTTATCTCCTCGTTACCGGGGTCGTTATGCTTCGGCGACCCCGACAGGAGAGGCGGACCGCGCGAATGCCGGACCACCCCCGCGTGACGACCCTGATCCACCTCCCTCCGATCGGGTCGCTCCTGCGGCAGGCCGGGCGTCCACTTCTCGAGTCGACGCTCATCCCGCTTGCCCTGTTCTGGGTGCTGTTCACCCACGCGGGCTTCGACGCCGGACTGCTCGCGGCCCTGTCCTGGTCGGCGGTGGCGATCGGGCGCCGGCTGGTCCTGCGACGCCGCGTCCCAGCGATCCTCGTCATCAGCACGGTGCTGCTGGTGGCGCGCACCGTCATCGGGCTGTGGACGGGAAGCGCGTTCCTGTACTTCCTGCAGCCGACGGTGCAGAACTTCGTCTTCGCCCTGCTGCTGCTGGCCACCCTCGGCTTCGACCGTCCCTTGCTGGCCAAGCTGGCCGACGACTTCTGCGCCTTCCCCGACAGCCTCACCGCGCACCCGCACATGAAGCGGTTCTTCAAGCGGGTGTCACTGCTGTGGGCGATCGTGTTCCTGATCAACGGGGCGACGACGCTCACGGTGCTCGCGACCCAGACCGTCGGCAACTATCTGATGGTGTCCACGGCGGGCTCGTACTCGCTGGTCGGTCTGGGGATCGTGACATCGCTGTGGTGGTTCCGCCGCTCGATGCGCGGGCAGGGCATCCGGCTGCGCGTCGGGTTGCCCGTCGCCGGTCCCGTCCGCGTGGGCTGACCTGCGGGTTCGCCTCAGGCCCGCGCAGCGGGGGTACGGACCCGCACGGCCAGGTCCCGCAGTGCGGCGTCGAGGTCACGGGCCCCGAACTCGGCGGCCCGCGCCCGCAGCGGCGCCGTGACCCCGGGGTCGGCAGCCAGCCGGGCGATGGTGGTGGTGACGTCGGCAGGGCGCGGGCACACCAGTGCGAGGCCCGCCTCCTCGGCCAGCCGCGCCCCGGCGCGGCCGTGCCCGGCGACGGGCGCGGCGAACACGACCGGACGCCCCACCGCGAGCGCCTCGGTCGCGATGACTCCGCCCGCGGTGGTGAGGACGACGTCGCTCGCCGCGACGAGGTCGGGCACCCGGTCGGTCCAGCCGACGACGCGCAACGTCGCCTCCGGCAGACCGCGGGCCGCCAGCTCCGTGCGCAGCCGCTCGTTGCGCCCGCAGAGCACGACGACCCGCACGGGGGGCCGCGCGGCGAGCACCGCGTCGACGACCTCCGTCACGTCCCCGAAGCCGAGGGACCCCCCGGACACGAGCACGGTGAACCCGTCTCCCGGCCAGCCGAGGCCGGCGCGGGCCTCGACCCGGTCGCACGGGGCGAACCGGACGTCGACGGCTGCGGGCGCGACCCGCACGTCGGCGCCGGGGGCCGCGGCCAGTGCCTGGTCGCGGGAGGACTCCAGCAGCGTCCACGTCTCGTCGACGTCGCGCCACGCCCAGTACGGGTGCACGGCCATGTCGGTGACGACGGCGACGCTGCGCCCCGGCAGCCTGCCGTGGCGGCGCAGCCACGCCAGCCCGCCGCTGGTCATCGGGTAGGTCGACACGACGAGGTCGGGGTGCTCGGCGTCGACGAGTCCGGCGAGGTCGTGGCCGATGCGGGCCGCGGTCACCGCCTTGAACGGCCCGGCGGCCCGCGGGGCGTGCAGCAGCGCGTCGTAGGCGACGCCGTAGAGGCCTGGCGCCCAGCGCATCGTCGCCGCGTAGCTGCGGGCCAGGGTGGCGTCGCGGTGCGCGCTGCCGGTGCTCTCCACCTCGCGCACCACCGTGCGCGGCCACAACGCCCGCATCCGCGCCGCCAGTGCCCGGGCCGCGGCGACGTGGCCCTCCCCGACCGGTGCGGAGAGCACCAGGACCCTGCCCGGCCCGTCGTGCGGGCCGATCATCTCCACGACACGAACGCTAGCGCGGTCACCGGCGCGGCGTCCGGCGGGACGTCCCGCCCGGCGCGCAGTGCCGCCCGCGCAGGCACGAGCACGGAACGGGTGGCGGGATGAGCACCGGCACGAGCACGTCCGTCGGAACCGGCACCGGGACCCGCCCTGCGGTCGCGTCCCCTCCCGCTCCCCCGGCGCCGCCGCCCGGCGCGCCCCGGCGGGTCCTGCTCGTCACCGGCAGCCTCGGCGAGGGCCATCACGCCGCCGCCCGCGCCGTCGAGGAGCAGGCCCGCGCACTGTGGCCCGGCGTCGAGGTCGTCTGGACCGAGACACTCGACGCCATGGGGCCCGCCGCCGGGTCGCTGTTCCCCGCGATCTACGCCGGGTGCGTGCGCCGCCTGCCCTGGCTCTACGAGCTGTACTTCCGGGCGCTGTGGCACGTGCCGCCGTTCCGGGCCGGGACCCGCGCGGTCGTGTCCCGCTGGAGCGCCCGCGGCATCGCGACGGCGCTGGCCGCGCACGAGCCCGACCTCGTCGTCGCCACCTTTCCCGAGGCGGTGCTGGGCCTGGGCCGGCTGCGCCGCACGGGCAGGCTGACCGTGCCGGCCGCCGCGCTCGTCGCCGACCCCGCACCCCACCCGCTGTGGGGGGACAAGGCCCTCGACCTGCACCTCGTGAGCACTCCCGGCGGTGCGCGGCTGTTGCGCCGCGCCGTGCCCGGCGCCGCCGTCCGGGTCGCGGCGCTACCCGTGACGGGCGCGTTCGCACCGCCCGCCGACGACGCGCCCGTCCGGGCCCGGCCGCTGGTGTACGTCTCGTGCGGGTCGCTCGCGTTCGGCGACGTCGCCGGGGCCTGTGCCGCGGTGCTCGACGGCGGCGGCGACGTGCTGGTCAGCGCGGGCCGGGTGCCGTCGGTCCGGACCCGGCTCGAACGCCTCGCCGGGCACCACCCACGCGGCGTGCGGATGCGCGTCGTCGACTGGGTGTCCGACCCGGCTGCCACCACCCGCGACTGCGACGCCGTCGTCACCAACGCCGGCGGGGCCACCGCGCTGGAGGCGCTGGCGTGCGCGCGGCCGCTGCTGCTGTTCGCCCCCATCCCCGGGCACGGCCGCGCCAACGCCGAGCTGCTCGCCCGCGAGGGCCTGGCGACCGTGTGCCCCGGTCCGGATGAGCTGCGCGACGCCGTCGCCGCGCTCGTCGACCCCGGCGTCCGCGCCGACACCGCGGCGACGCTGCGGGCCCGGCTCGCCGGTGCCGACCTCGCCGCCGACGTCGCCGCGCTCGTCCCGGCCCGGCCCGACACCGTTCCCGGCGAGCGGGTCCGGGCCCAGGACGCCCTGTTCCTGCACGCCGCGACCGCCGACGTCCCGCAGCAGGTCGGGGCCCGGTTGCTGGTCGAGGACGTCACCGGGCCCGGCGCCGGTCCCGGGGTCGCCGCGGCGTGGCAAGCCCACGTCGCGCAGCTGGTCACCGAGCGGGCGGGACGCATCGAGCTGCTCACCCGCCGCCTCGCGCCGGTCGAACCCGGCCGGGCGCGGCGCTGGGTCGTCGACCCCGCACCCGACCCCGCCCGCCACGTCCGCCCCGACACGGTCTCCGTCGGCCCCGGCGGCGACCACGCGACCTGGGACGACGCGCTGACCGCGTTCTTCACCGACCCCGTCGACCCCGAGCGGACCGGCTGGCAGATCCTGATCGCCCGGCACACCGGTGGCGAGGGCATCGGGGTGCTGGCCAAGGTCCACCACGCGCTCGGTGACGGGCTCGCGGTCACCGACGCCCTCATCCGGCTGCTCACCGACGAGGAGGCCGCGCTGCCCGGTCGTCCCTCCGGCCGTGGCCCCGGTGACGCGGGCGGCCCGCCGACCGTCCGCGACCGGGTGCGCGCGGCGGCGCGGATCGTCCGCGGCGTCGCGGGCCTCGCGACGGCGGGCACCGCGGGCCGGTCCCCGCTCACCGGACGGGTCGGCGGTCCCGGCCACCACCGCGTCGGGGTGCGGCTCGACGGCAAGCAGGTCCGCGAGACCGCGCGTGGCCACGGCGTCGGCACCACCGCGCTGGTGCTCGCCGTCATCGCCGAGTTCCTGCACCGCCATCTCGACGCGAACGCCCCCGGCGGGGCCCCGGACCGCGTCCGCGCGATGGTGCCGCTCACCACACGCACCGCCCGTGGTGTCGGCAGCCGGTCGGCCGGCAACCGCACCGCCGCGGTGTCGCTCGACCTCCCGACGGGGGTGATGACGCCCGCCGCGCGGGTCGCCCGGGTGGCCGAGCTCCTCGACCGCGGCACGACGAGCGGGCAGCCCGAGGGCGCCGCCGCCGTGCTGCGGCTGCTCGGTGTGCTGCCCGGCCGCGCGCAGGGGCCACTGGTCGGCGGCGTGTACGGGCGGCGGTTCTTCCATCTGCTCGCCTCGGTCATGCCCGGCGCGCGCCGGCCGCTGCACATGCGCGGCGCCCTGATCAGCGAGGTCTACCCCGTCCTGCCGCTGGCCGAGGGCGTCGGGCTCGCCGTCGGGGCCCTCAACTGGGGGCGGTGGACGACGCTGGGAGTGTCGGTGGACGCCGGTATCGTCCGCGGGATCGGGGGAATACCTGATTGTCTCCACGCGTCGTTGCGCGATATGAGTGACGTGTGCGGCCGGGGGTGACCGCACACCGGGGAGCAGTGGCTGGGGGTGGCGTTGGACGCCTCGATGGGCATGTTCATCGCGGTCCCCGCTGCCGTCCTGGGGGCCGCGGGGTTCGGCCTGGCCACGGCCGCCCAGCAGCGGGCCACCAAGGAGGTGGAGGTCACCCCGACGTTGAGCCCGCGGCTGCTGGTCGAGCTGTTCGGCCGGCCGATGTGGCTGCTCGGTCTCGTCGCGACGATCGCGGCGTTGCTGCTGCAGCTCGTCGCGCTCGCGTTCGGGCCGATCGCCGTCGTGCAGCCGCTGCTGGTCACCGGCGTCGCGTTCGCCGCCGGGTTCTCCGCGCTGATGGCCCGGCGCCGCCCCGACGTCGTGATCCTGCTCGGCGCGCTGTGCTGCGCCGCGGGCCTCTCGGCGTTCCTGCTGCTGGCCCGGCCGATCCCCGGCGGGACGCACGAGAGCCTCGACCTGTCCGACGGGCTGCCGCTGGGGATCGCGCTCGCCGCGCTCGTCGTGGGCTGCCTGGTCTACGCGGCGGTGGTCGCGCACCCGTCGCGGGTGCTGGCACTCGCCCTGGCCACCGGGGTGCTCTACGGCGTCACCGCGGGGCTGATGAAGGTCGTCACCGGGCAGCTGCGCATCGGCTGGACCGAGCCGTTCGGGCACATGGCGCTCTACGTGGTGTGTGTGATCGGGCCGCTCGGGTTCCTGCTCAGCCAGAACACGTTCCAGCAGGGCAGGCTGATCTCGCCCGCGGTCGCGGTGATCACCAGCGTCGACCCGGTCGTCGCCGTCCTGATCGGGGTCGGCTGGCTGGGCGAGCAGCTCGACACCTCCCCCGGCAAGCTCGTCGGGGAGTGCATCGCCGCGCTGGTGGTCGTCGCCGGGATCGCACTGATCACCGCGCGCGGCACCCACCTGCTGCACCGCTTCGAGGCCATGGAGGCCGTCGGCGCCCGGCCCGCTGGCCCCGCGCCGGGGTGAGCGCGTGAGCAGCGGCACCGCGCTGGTCACGGGTGGCTCGTCCGGCATCGGTGCGGCGGTCGCACTGCGGCTCGCCGACGCCGGCTGGGACGTCGTCGTCAGCGGGCGTGACCGGGTCCGGCTCGACGCCGTCGCCGCCGCCTGCGGGGGCAGCGCCGTCGTCGCCGACCTCGCCTCCGCCGAGGGGGTCGGGACGGTCCGCGCCGCCGCCGACGGCCGGGTCCGGCTGCTGGTGCACGGCGCCGGCCTGGGCTGGGCCGGTCCGGTGCAGGACACCCCGGCCCCCACCGCCGACGCCATGCTCGCGGTGAACCTCGCCGCCCCGATCCGGCTCACCACGGCCCTGCTGCCCACCCTGCGCACCCGCGACGGGCACGTCGTGTTCATCGCCTCCGTCGCTGCGGTCGGCGTCGGCGGCGAGGCGGTCTACTCGGCGACGAAGGCCGGGCTGCGCGGGTTCGCCGACGCGGTGCGCCTGGAGTCCGGGGTGCGGGTCACGACGATCCTCCCCGGCGCCGTCGACACCCCCTACTTCGCGCGCCGCGGCACGGCCTACCACCGCTCGTTCCCGCGGCCGGTGAGCGCCGACCGGGTGGCGGCCGCAGTCGTCGACGCCGTGGGGCGCAACAGGTCCGAGGTGTTCGTGCCGCGCTGGCTGACGTTGGGCTCCCGGGTGCACGGCGCGGTCCCCGCAACCTTCGCCCGCCTCTCCCGCCGTTTCGACCCGCCGCACTGACCGTCGCACCGGCCTGTGGGTCCCGCGGGCTCACGCCACGCTCCGCCGACGTCGACGTGGGACCTGGTTCGATCATGGGTGGAACCAGTCGAACGTCGAACTCGGCAGGGGTCGAACTCGGCAGGGGTCGAACTCGGCAGGGGTCGAACTCGGCGGGGTGTCGGGCGGTCAGCGGGTGGCGAGGCCCCGCACGGCCAGCGCGTACCCGGCGACGCCGAAGCCGACGACGATCCCCGCCGCCACCGGCGAGACGTAGGAGTGGTGCCGGAAGGTCTCGCGACGGTGCACGTTGGAGATGTGCACCTCGACGACAGGGACGTCGATCGCCTCGATCGCGTCGTGCAGCGCGACCGAGGTGTGGGTGTAGGCGCCCGCATTGAGCACCACACCCGGGCAGCCCCGGGTGGCGCCGGCCTCGTGGAGCCAGTCGACCAGTGCTCCCTCGTGGTTGGTCTGCCGGAGGTCCACGGCCCAGCCGTGCGCCGCCGCCTCGTCACGACACAGCGCGGCGACGTCGTCGAGCGTCGCCGACCCGTAGACCTGCGGGTTGCGGGTGCCGAGCAGGTTCAGGTTGGGGCCGTTGAGCACGAGGACCGTCGGCTGCGTGGACGTGGTCACGACGGTGATCCTCCCGCACCCCGCCGCCCCGGCACCGTCGGCCCCGGGGACCGGTCGGACCACCTCACAGCCAGGCCAGGGCGACCGCGACCTCGACTCCCCCGGCGTCCGCGCCGAGCTGTGGTTCGCGCTGCGGGTCCCGACCTGACCGTGCGGGCGCACCGGCCGGCCCGGGCAGCACGTCCGCGTGACGAGCCGGACAGGCCGGTCCGGCGCGAGGTGGGCACGAGAGGGCCGGTGGCATGATCTCGGCATGGCGCTGACGAGCCGGCTCGCGACCCCTGCCGACCTGCCCGCGCTCGCGCCACTCGTCGACGCCGCGATCGGCAGGCTGCTCTCGCCGTGGCTCGACGCCACGCAGGTCGAGGCGAGCCGGGCGATCATGGGCGTCGACACCCGGCTGGTCGACGACGGCACCTACTTCGTGGTCTTCACGGGCGGGACCGTCCTCGCCGGGTGCGGCGGCTGGAGCAGACGGGCCACGCTCTACGGGGGCGACCACACCGCCGGCCGCGACGACGCCCTCCTCGACCCCGCGACGCAGCCCGCCCGCATCCGGGCGATGTACACCCATCCCGACCACGTCCGACGTGGTGTGGGGTCGCTGGTGCTGCGGCTGTGTGAGGCGGCCGCCGCCGCGGAGGGCTTCACCCGCGTCGAGCTGATGGCCACCGTCGCGGGCCGGCCGCTCTACGCGGCGGCGGGCTACACCGTCGACGAGGAGCTCGACGACACCTCGACCGGTGTGGTGGTCCCCCTCGCCCGGATGAGCAGGTCGATCGCCCCGGGAGACACGCCCGCCGAGCGGCCCTGATAGTCATGACGGATGCAGCCCCAGAGGAGCGCCGCGTGAGCGACCCCGTGACGTTCGATCCGGAGTCCGTCGCGCGCCTGCGGCGGGCGATCGTCCGGCTGGCCCGTGTGCTCAACGCGTCGGCGATCAGCGAGGACCTGACGCCGAGCCAGGCGTCGGTGCTGGCGATCATCGGGTTCCGCGGGCCGATCGGGCCCACCGAGGTCGCACGCTTCGAGGGCATCAACCCGACGATGCTGTCGCGCATCGTCACGAAGCTCGACTCGGCGGGACTGATCCGCCGCACCCCGCACCCGACCGACCAGCGCGCGGCGCTGCTGGAGGCCACCGACGCCGGCCGCGCGGCGACGCAGCGGATCCGGGAGAAGCGGTCGGCGACGGTCACCGCGGTCCTGGCGGACATGCCGGCGACGATGACGGCCGCGCTGCTCGCGGCGCTGCCGGCGATGGAGGACCTCGCCGACGGGTTCGACCGGACCGCCGAAACACGCTGAGCGGACTCCCCGTCAGCTCCCGACCCGAGGACCTCGACGCTTCGCGGCCCGCGCGGGCTGCCTGGTCCGCTCGGGCTGCGGCGTCCGCGCGGGCTGTGTGGCCTGCTCGGTCCGCTGGGCCCGCACCCGCGCCTCCTCGCGCTGGGCCTCGGCCCGGGTGGCCCGCTCACGGACCAGCCACTCCGGCGGCTCCTCCTTCAACGTCGTGATCTGGGCGGTGGTGAGCGGCTCGGTGATCTCGGCCCGGGCCAGCCCGGAGATCGACACCCCCAGCCGGTCGGCGACGACCTGGCGCGGATGCGGGCCGTTGCGTCGCAGCTCGCGCAGCCACTCGGGCGGATCGGCCTGCAGGGCGTCGAGCTCGTCGCGCGAGACCACCCCCTCCCGGAACTCCTCGGGTGTCGCGTCGAGGTACACGCCGAGCTTCTTGGCCGCGGTCGCGGGCTTCATCGTCTGGGTGGACCTCTGCCGCGTCATGTGCCGAGGATATCGGGGCCGGACCAGCCGATATCGTGGGTGGGTGACAGGACCGGGCGAGACCGCAGTGTTCCGGCTCGGTTACGTCCCGGGCGTCACGCCGGGCAAGTGGGTGCGGATCTGGGCCGAGCGCCGTCCGCACGTCCCACTCGAGCTGGTCGCGGCGACCACGGACGTGGCCGTGGAGCTGATCCGGACGGGCGCGGTCGACGCCGCCGTCCTCCGGCTGCCGATCGACCGGGTCGGCCTCCACACCATCCCGCTCTACACCGAGACCACGGTGGCCGTCGTCCCGAAGGAGCACGTCGTCACCGCGGCCGAGGAGGCCACGGTCGCGGACCTGGCCGACGAGGTCGTCCTGCGCCCACAGGACGACGAGCTCGACTGGCCCGCCGACCCGCCGGGGCGGGCGGCGGCCTTCGACCCCGCGACGACGGCCGAGGCGGTCGAGTACGTCGCCGCCGGTGTCGGCCTGCTGGTCGTCCCCCAGTCGCTGGCGCGCCTGCACCACCGCAAGGACCTCACCTACCGGCCGCTGACCGACGCGCCGGGCTCGGACGTCGCGCTCGCCTGGCCGGACGCGCCGAACACGGAGCTGATGGAGGAGTTCATCGGGGTCGTCCGCGGGCGCACCGTCAACAGCTCGCGCACCCCCCGCCGCAGCGAGGGTCCCGCGACGCCCGCCCCCACGAGGAAGCCCGGCGCCCGGCGCGCGGCGCCCCGGCGTGGTGCGCACCGTCGTTGAACCCACGCCCGGTGGTCACGCCGCCGACCCGGGCGCGGCCGCGCAGCCGCAGCCGCCGTCGCGCTGCGTCGCGGCCAGGTCCGTCCCGGCGGCGGCCCGCGTCCCGGCGGGCTCGCGCGGCCGCGGCGGACGCACGACGAGGAACGCGACGAGACCCGCGACGGTCGCCACCGTCGCGGCGAGGAACCCGGCCGGGTAGCCGCCGGAGCCCTCGGCGAACACCGACACGAGCAGCGGCCCACCCACCATGCCCAGCGACACGAACCCCATCGACCAGCCGGTGATGGTGCCGAACGCGCGGGTGCCGAAGTAGTCGGCGCGGATGGCGTTCATCGCAGGCCCGCGCAGCCCCCAGGCCAGGCCGTGGACCAGCGCGGCGGCGACGACCAGCACGAGGCTCGACGCCGTCGCGAGGACGACGAGCACCGCGGTCTGGACCACCATGCAGCCGACGGCGAGCCGGCGTTTGTCGAACCGGTCGCCGACGACCCCGGTGACGATCTGGCCGACGAGCTGGGTGACCGACATGCCTGCGACGGCGAGCCCCGCGATCGCGAGGTCGAAGCCGCGGCCGTGGGTCATGAGCGGGACGAGGTGCAGGTTCATCGCGCCGACGGCGACGAGGGCGCAGCCGTGCCCGACGATCAGCAGCCAGAACGCGGAGGTGCGGATCGCGGCGCGCAGGTCCATGTCGGGCCCGGTGCCGGGGTCGGGTCCGACGACGGGTGCCTCGGGTGCGGCCACGGCGACGCGGCGACGTCCCCAGCGCATGCCCTGGCCGGACCGGGCGGGCCGCGCGACCGGGCCCGGGAGCCACAGCGTCGCCACCAGCCCGACGACGAGCGTCACCGCCGCGACGACGAGGAACGTGGTGCGCCAGCCGACCGCGTCCAGCAGCCAGACGACGGCCGGGACCAGCAGCCCGCCGAGCGCGATCCCGCTGGGCAGCAGCCCGAGGGCGAGGGTGCGCCGGTCGGTCAGCGACTGCACGACGGCGACGGTGAGCGGGGTGATGCCGGCCGCCGAGCAGCCCAGGGACACGACGACGACGGCGCCGATGAACCCGCCGGTGGTGCCCGCCTGCGCGACCATCGCGCAGCCGGCCGCGGTGAGCAGGGTGCCCAGCGCGGCGACGGCGCGGGTGCCGAACCGGTCGCAGGCCCAGCCGGTGACCGGGGAGATCGTGCCGTTGCCGAGCTGGATGATCGCGAACGCGACGGCGACGAGCCCGGGTGTCCATCCGGTGTCCGCGGTGATCGCGACGAGATAGGCACCGAACGCGCTGATCACGCACCCGGTCTGGACGGTGAGCAGCACCGCTCCGGCGACGACGACGCCCCAGCCGCTGCCACGCCCACCGACGCGGCCCGGTCCTCCCGGCGACGACCGGGGGGACCGGGTACGCCCGGCGGTGCTCAGCTGTCCGCGGGGGCCGGCGCGGACCCGTTGGTCGACGGGTCACCCGCGCCCGCCGGGGCCGCCCCGGCGACCGGCAACGACGCCTCGACGGGCGTGTCGAGGATCGGGTGATGGCAGGCGGTGAACCGGTCGGGGGCCACCTCCCGCATCTCGGGCACCTCGGAGGCGCACCGTTCGGTGGCCAGCGGGCAGCGGGTGCGGAACCGGCAGCCGCTGGGCGGCGAGACCGGCGACGGCATCTCGCCCGTACCGACCTCCCCGCGCTGGGCGCCCTCCATCGATGGGATCGACGACACCAGCAGCCGTGAGTACGGGTGCACGGGCGCGTCGAACAGCGCCTCGGTGGGCCCGAGCTCGCAGATCCGCCCGAGGTACATGACGGCGACGCGGTCGCTGATGTTGCGCACGACGCCCAGGTCGTGGGCGATGAACACCAGCGTGAGGCCGTAGCGGGCCTTCATGTCCTCGAGCAGGTTGAGGATCTGGGCCTGCACGGACACGTCGAGCGCCGACACGGGCTCGTCGCAGATCAGCACCTCCGGCTCGAGGACCAGGGCGCGGGCGATGGAGACGCGCTGGCACTGGCCGCCGGAGAACTGGTGCGGGCGCCGGTCGGCGACCTGGTCGGGGTCGAGCCCGACGGCGCGCAGCACCTCGGGGACGACCTTCGCCTTCTCCGAGCCACGTCCCCACACGACGAGCGGGTCGCCGACGATGTCGGGGATCCGCCGTCGCGGGTTCAGCGACGAGATCGGGTCCTGGAAGATCATCTGCAGCTTGGGCCGCAGCTTGCGGACCTCCTCGGCCGACAGCGACGCGAGGTCGCGGCCGTCGAAGTGGACCGAGCCGCTCGTCGGCCGGGGCAGCTGCATGATCGCGCGCCCGGTCGTCGACTTGCCGCAGCCGGACTCGCCGACCAGGCCGAGGGTCTCGCCGCGGCGGACCTCGAGGTTGATCCCCGAGACCGCGTGGACGATCTGGCCCGCGCCCGCGGGGAACTCGACGACGAGGTCCTCCAGTCGCAGGACGACGTCGTCGGTGGCCGGCTGTTCGCGTGGCTCGTCCATGACCGCGCTCGTCTCGCGGGTGATCTCCGTGCTGCTCATGCGGGCACCATCTCCCCCGTCACCGGCGTCCCGGCCGCGGTCTCGCCGCGTTCGACGTTGACCCTGCGGGCCTCGACGTTCTCCGCCGTCCCCACCGGGTACCAGCAGCGGAACGAGTGGTCGCCTGTCGCCCCACCGGGGAGCTCGGCGGCGTCGCGCAGCGGCGGCTCCTCGGTCAGGCAGCGGTCCTGCGCGTACGGGCAGCGCGGGCTGAACCGGCACCCCTTCGGTGGGGCCAGCAGGTCCGGCGGGCGGCCCGGGATGACGGCGAGCCGGACGTGGTTGGGCCCGGTGATCGGCGGGACCGCGTTCATCAGTGCCTCGGTGTAGGGCATCCGGGGCGCGTCGAACAGGTCCTTCGTCGCCGCGGTCTCCACGATCCGCCCCGCGTACATGACGGCGATGCGGTCGCTGCGGCTGCGCACGACGCGCAGGTCGTGGGTGACCAGCAGCATCGCCATGCCCAGTCGCGACTGCAGGTCGCCGAGCAGGTCCAGGATCTGGGCCTGCACGGTGACGTCGAGTGCGGTGGTGGGCTCGTCGGCGAGCAGCAGCCGCGGGCTGCACGAGAGCGCGATCGCGATGGTGACGCGCTGGCGCATGCCGCCGGAGAGCTCGTGCGGGTACTGGCGCACCCGGCGTTCGGGCTCGCTCAGCCCGACCGAGCGGAGCAGCTCGACGGCGCGGGCGTTCGCGTCCTGCTTGGTGAGGTTCTGGTGCAGCCGCAGCGTCTCGGTGATCTGGGTGCCGATCCGCTTGACCGGGTTGAGCGAGGTCATCGGGTCCTGCAGGACCAGCGCGATCTCCTTGCCCCACACCTTGGACAGGCCCTTGGCGTCGAGCTCGGAGAGCCTGATCCCGTCGAAGGTCACGGTGCCCTCGACGTCGGTGTCGCGGCTCCCGGAGATCAGGCCCATGACCCGTCGGGTGAAGACGGTCTTGCCCGATCCGGACTCTCCGACGACGGCGAGGACCTCGCCCTCGCTGAGCGCCATCGAGACGCCCTCGACGGCGTGCACGACGCCGTTGCGGGTGTGGAACCGGACGTGGACGTCGTCGACGGTGAGCAGTGCGCCGTCCTCGAAACCTTCGCGACGGGCATGCCGACCGGTGGTGGTGTCCGTGGTGGTGGGGGCCTTCTCGGCCGTGGGCGTCGTCGGGCGCATCACAGGTTGCTCTCCCTGACCTCGAACAGCTTGCGGCTCCGCTCGCCGACGTAGTTGATGGCCAGCACGGTCAGGAACATGACCGCGGCGGGGATCAGCGAGATGTGCGGGTACTCGATCAGCTGGGTGCGGCCGCCGGCGATCATCCCGCCCCACGAGGGGGTGGGCGGCGGGATGCCCAGGCCGAGGAAGCTCAGCGAGCCCTCCACGACGATGAACACGCCGACCATGATGAAGCCGTACGCGGCGACCGGCATCACGACGTTGGGCGCGATCTCGCGCAGGATGATCCGCATCGGCCGGCACCCGTAGGCGCGGGCGGCCTGCACGAACTCGCGCTGGGTGACGACGAGCGTCGTCGCCCGGGCGAGCCGGATGAACGTCGGCACCGACAGGATCGCCAGTCCGACGATCAGGTTCGTCAGGCTCGCGCCGAGGATCGCGACGATCGCGATGATCAGCACGAGGCCCGGGAACGCGAGGACGACGTCGGTGACGAGGGCGAGGACGCGCTCGGTGCGGCCCCTGAAGTAGCCCGCGACCATGCCGAGGATGCCGCCGGCGACCGCGCCGAGCAGCACGGCGCACAGGCCGACGAGCAGGGAGGCCCGGGCGCCGTAGATGATGCGCGACAGGTTGTCGCGGCCGAGGGTGTCCCCGCCCAGCCAGTGCTGCGGGGTGATGCCGCCGAACACGTTGTTGTAGTCGGGGACGGCGGGGTCCCACAGCGGCAGCAGCGGGGCGAAGATCGCCGAGATCACGATGGCCGCGATCCAGAACCAGGCGAGGTACCAGCCGAACGGCGTGCGCCTGCGGCGGCCCTTGGCCGGCTCCGTGGGCGTCGCCCCGGTGAGGGGCTCGACGAGGTCGAGGTCGGCGGAGGTGATCTCCGAGTCGGTCGCGTCGAGGTCGGCGACGGCCGCCTTCTCGAGGCTCGGTGTGGTCGTCTTCCGGAGGTCAGGCATCGCGACGCACCCGTGGGTCGAGGACGAGGTAGAGCAGGTCGATGATCATGTTGATCACGACGTAGGCCACCGCGACGAACAGCAGTCCGCCCTGGAGCAGCATGTAGTCGCGGTTGAACACCGCCTGCACGATCATCTGGCCGAGCCCCGGGATCGCGAAGAGCGTCTCCACGATCACGGTCCCGCCCAGGAGCCGCCCGATGTTCACCCCGGACAGGGTGATCAGCGAGAACGACGAGGGCCGCAGTGCGTGACGCAGCAGGATCGTCCGCGGTCCCAGGCCCTTGGACCGCGCCATCAGGATGTAGTCCTCCTGCAGCGTCGAGATCATGTCCGACCTCAGCAGTTGTCGGTAGACCGCGGCCTCCGCGATCATCAACGTCAGGCACGGCAGGATGATCGTTCTCAGGTTGTCCAGCGGGTCGGTGAAGAAGCTGGTGTACCCGGTGGCGGGCAGGATGCTGGTGAGGCCGCCGGCGAACACGACGATCAGGACCATGCCGAACACGAACTGCGGCATCGCGGCGGCGCCGAACCCGATGGTCATCGAGGTGCGGTCGACGAAGCGGCCCGGCCGGTAGGCCGAGTAGATGGCCAGCGGCACCGCGATCAGCAGCGCCAGGACCTGGGCGATGATCGTCAGCTCGAACGTCACCGGGATGCGCTGCGCGAGTGCCTCGGTGACGGGCTGCCCGGTCCGGAACGAGCGGCCGAGGTCGCCGGTGACGACGCCGCCGAGCCAGTCGACGTAGCGCACGATCATCGGCCGGTCGAGGCCGAGGTCGATGCGCACCTGCGCGACCTGCGCGGGGGTGGCGTTGTCACCGGCGACGACGACCGCGGCGTCGCCGGGGAGCAGGTCGATCACGACGAACGACAGGAACGTCACCGCGATCAGCACGATGAGCAGGTGGACCAGCCGGCGCCGGATCCGCCGCACGGCCGCCTTGCGCCTGCCCCCGCGTGGCGCCTTGCCCGGCGTCTCGCCGGGTGGCGCGGTCGTGGTCGGTGGTGTCGCGATGGTCATCTCTGCCATGACGGCCTCAGCTCTCCCGCGGCGGCAACGCTGCGACCAGCGGGGTGTCGATGTCGACGGGTCCTACCGTGCTCGCCCCGCCGGGGTCGCCCAGGGGGGCGTCGCGGCCGGGCAGGGTGTCGTAGAAGAACGTGGCGTTGTCGGTCAGGTGCACGCGTTCGTCGTCGGTGAGCTCCTGTTCGAGCACGATGGCGTCGACCGGGCACTCCGGTTCGCACGCGCCGCACTCGATGCACTCGGCCGGGTTGATGTAGAGCTTGCGTCCGCCCTGGTAGATGCAGTCGACCGGGCAGACGTCGACGCAGCTGCGGTCCATCAGGTCGACGCACGGCTCGGCGATGAGGTAGGTCATGGCGCCACTCCTCTCCGGTGCTGTCGGGTGGTGCGGGCCGCGGTCATCGGTCGAGCCAGGTGTTCGCGTAGAACATGTCCCGCGAGGTGTACCGGTCGATGCCCTTGACCTGCGGCTTGGTGATCGTGGACAGGTAGCTGCGGCTGAAGAACGCCACCGGCAGGTCCTTGCCGGCGATCATCTCGACCTGCTGGTAGGCCTGGGTGCGGGCCGCGTCGTCGCTGGTCGAGGCCGCCTGGTCGAGCAGCTGGTCGACCTGCGGGTTCGAGTACTTGCCGTAGTTGGTGTTGCCGCCGGTGCGCAGCAGCCGGGAGGTGCCGGGGTAGGCGGAGTCGAAGCCGCCGACCCACGTCGTGAGCTGGAAGTCGTTGCTCTGCACGACCTTCGACGAGAACTGCGCCAGGTCGAAGTACTGGACGTCGATGGTGACGCCGATCGCGGCCATCTGCGCCTGGATGAACTCGCCCATCGCGCGGCGCGCGGTCGTCGTCTTGAACGTGAAGACCGGGTTGCCGCCGGAGGCCTTGTACTCGTCGATGAGCGCCTTCGCCTTGGCCGGGTCGTAGGTCGGCCACTCCTGGGAGGCGGCGTCGGTGTGGTAAGGGCTCGCCGACTCGAACAGGCTGTTGGCCTTGACGAGGCGGTTGTTGTACATGCTCGCGCCCATCGCGTTCAGGTCGAGGCCGCGGATGACGGCCTCACGCATGCGGCGGTCGTCGAAGGGCGCCTTGGCGAAGTTGAAGTACAGGTACTCCCCCGCGTTGCCGGGGCCGTAGTAGACCTTCAGGTTCGGGTTGGCCAGCGCCGGGACGAGCTCCTGGCTGTAGCCGCCGAACGCGACGTCGACGTCACCGTTCTGGATGGAGGCGAGCCGCGAGTCGGTGTCGGGGATGGGCCGGAACTCGAGCTTGTCGAGGTGCGGCAGGCCCTGCTGCCAGTAGGTCGGGTTCTTCTGGAACGTCGCGTGCGAGTCCGGCACCCACTCCACGAAGGTGAACGGCCCCGCGCCGACGGGGTGGCGGCCGATGTCGTTGCCGTACTGCTGCAGCGCAGCCGGCGAGACGATGAGCCCGAGGCTGCCGTAGGTGATCGGCTGGGCGAACACGGTCGGGAACACGCCCAGCGGCGCCTTGAGCGTGAACGTCACGGTGTACGGGTCGGTCGCGGTCATCGACGCGATCTGCGCCGCGTAGGCGTGCGCGGGCGACGAGACCTTGTCGATGTGGCGTTGCACGTTGGTGATGACGGCCTGGGCGTCGAGCGGGGTGCCGTCGGAGAACCTCACCTCGGGACGCAGCGCGAGGTTCCACGTCGTGCCGTTGTCGGGCGAGTCCATCGACTTCGCCATGAACGGCACGGCCTTGCCGTCCGGGGTCAGCTTCATCAGCGAGTCGTAGACGGCCATCGCGGCCATGTTCGAGTTCTGCGTCGTCGGGTCGTAGCTGACGATCTCGCGGTCCATGCCCAGGACGAGCGTGCCGCCGTTCTTCGGCGTGCCGTCGGCGGCGAGGTCGGAGCCGTAGGGGTCGACCGCGGCGATCGGGCCACCGTCGTTGGGCTTGCCGCCGGGCGCCGCGCCGCAGGCCGCGACAACGAGCAGGCCGAGCAGCGCCACGAGGATCGTGACGACTCTCCCGGCCGACCGGGTCCGCACGGGACGGATCCGCATGTGACTCTCCATCGAGTTCGTCGCGCGCACCGCGCGCGGGGTCGGGTGGTGCATGAGGCGGGTACGACCGGGCAGCCCCGGCCCGCGAGGGGCCGTCCGGTCCGGGTGCCGGAACGGGGGACGCCTGCGCGCTGCGCGAGGCGGTCCCCCGTCCGCGGGGGTCAGGTGCCTGCCGAGGGCAGCGGGTTGCGGTCGCGGATCCCGTCGACGTCCATCTCGACCACTGTCGGGTCCTCGTTGGTGCCGAGGATGCGCCAGTCCTCGTCGGTCTCGAGGATCTTCTCGGCCGACCGGATGCTGCGGTAGTCGAGGTCGCCGGCGACGGCGGGTGCCTCGCCACCCTCGCGGACCTTCTTCGCGGCCGCGATCAGCTGGCGGCGCATCCGGATGATCGCCTTGTCGGACGTGCCGAGGCGTTCCTGGCTGCGGTCGTAGATCGGGCCCATGGACTCGGTGACCATGAGGTCCTGGCTGACGAACTCCGCCACACCAGAGAAGCTGAATTCCCGCTGGTGCTCGCGGTCGATGCCGTAGTCGTTCTCGGCGGTGTACTCGCGCGGGATGATCCCGTTCCCGTTGACCTCCGCGCGGCCGAACTTGAAGGGGCTCACCGAGAACAGGTTCGGGCCACCGATGTCGCGCGGGTTGATGACCTCACGCGTGGTGATGCTGTAGCGCCAGCAGTTCTCGTCGTCGATGGGGACGAAGATGCCGAGCCGGCAGCCCCAGGGGACCGTGGCGATCGCCGTGATGTACGGGAAGCAGAACGCACTCATCCGGACGTGCTTGTGCCCGTTGGGCGTGGTCCGGACGCCGACGTACTTGAACCCGTACCAGGTGTCCTCGATCTCGAGGCGCGGCGCGCGGTCGTGCAGCCAGAACTTCCACGACTGCGGGTTCGAGGGGTAGCCGGGCTTGTCGCTGCCGTCGTCGGGGATGTCCGGGACGGAGTGGAACTGGTGCAGCCACGAGATGTGCGAGGTGTCGAGGTTGCCCTCCATGGCCTGCACCCAGTTGCAGGTGGTGTGCAGCTTGGTGGCCGAGACGTGCTCGGGCGCCAGCGTCTCGGTGCCGAAGTCGCGGAACGGCGTCATCTGCTCGCGCGGGCCCATGTAGGTCCACACGACGCCACCGGACTCGTGAGTCGGGTAGCTGGTGATCTTGACCTTGTCCTTGAAGACGCTCTGCGGCGGCTCGCTGGGCATGTCGACGCAGTTGCCGTCGCGGTCGAACTTCCAGCCGTGGTACGGGCAGCGCAGCCCGCACTCCTCGTTGCGCCCGAACCAGAGCGAGGCGCCGCGGTGCGGGCAGTTCTCCTGGATCAGGCCGATCTTCCCGTCGGTGTCGCGGAACGCGACCAGGTCCTCGCCGAGCAGACGGACCCGGACGGGGTCGCCGTCGGGGGTGGGCGCCTCGCTGGCGAGGAGCGCGGGGGTCCAGTAGCGGCGCAGAAGGTCACCCATCGGCGTGCCGGGGCCGACCCGGCACATGAGGTCGTTGTCCTCCGCTGACAGCATCGTCGTCCTTCTTTCCGGATCGGTGGTCGGCCGGTGGTGGGGCCGGTCGTCCGCGGGTCGCGGCCGGCCGGCCGAACGTCAGGAACCGGGTGGGGCGTCGGTGTAGGTCACGCCGAGTCGTTCGAGGTCGGCACGCAGCCCGTACATGTCCAGGCCGAGCTCGCCCGCGGCGAACCGGGCCCGCTTCTCCTCCTCCGAGCGCAGCCGGGCGTTGCCTGCGGCGGCGACCTCGGAGGCCTCCTCGCGGGCCACGACGACGACGCCGTCGTCGTCGGCCACGATCACGTCGCCGGGCTCGACGCGGGCGCCGGCGACGACGATCGGCACGTTCACCGACCCGGGGCTGTTCTTGACGGTGCCCTGCGCGCTCACGGCGCGCGACCACACGGGGAAGCCCATCGCGCGCAGCTCCGCGGTGTCGCGGACGCCGGCGCCGGTGACGAGTCCGACGACGCCCCGGGCGGCCAGCGAGACCGCGAGCAGCTCGCCGAACATGCCGTCGGTGGAGTCGGAGGTGGTGGTGACGACGAGGACGTCGCCGGGTTCGCACTGCTCGACGGCGGCGTGGATCATGAGGTTGTCACCGGGGTGCGAGAGCACCGTGACGGCGCGGCCCGCGATCGCGGCGCCCTGCTGGCGGGGTGCGACGCGCGGGTCGAGCAGCCCCCGGCGGCCCTGGGCCTCGTGCACGGTGGCGACGCCCTGGGTGCGCAGCTCCTTGACCGCCGCCGCGTCGGGCGCGGCGGAGGACCGGACGACGACGTGGCGGCTCACCAGATGCTGCTTCCCACGGTCGGGAAGGTCCGCATGTAGGCCTCGGCCTGGACGACCGACCTGGGTGCGCCGTTGCGCACCGCCTGGACGCCCCGGCGGGTGGCGAGGTCGACGTAGTAGTCGACGAGGTGGCCCTGCGCGCCGTCCATGCATTTCATCGCCGCGTGCTTGCGCTCGAACACCGAGGTGATGTCGAGCAGGTGGTCGGGCTTGAAGTCGCACTGTTCGGGCTGGTGGGGCTCGAAGGCCAGCACCTGCGACGCGCCGAGCGGCTGGGTGTCCCGGTCGGGCAGGCCGTGGGCCTGGGCGACCATCCGTGCCCGCAGCACGAGCTCGTGGGTGAGCGCGTGGTCGAGGTTGTAGGGGTCGCGCGCCGCGTGCGTCAGGATGACGTCGGGCTGCACCCTGCGGAACAGGGCGACGACGGCGTCGAGCACCGCGTCGGTGACCGTCAGCGGGTAGTCGCCGGCGTCGAGGAACTCGATGTCGGCGCCGAGTGTCTCGGCCGCGCTCGTCGCCTCCTGGTGCCGGGCGGCCTTGACGGTCTCCAGCGTCGCCCCGGGCTCGCGCCACAGGGCTGCGGACTCGCCGCGCTCCCCGTAGCTCAGGCACAGGACGGTGGCCGAGCCGCCGTCTTCCACGCATCGGGCGATGGCCCCGCCCGCGCGCCACACGAAGTCCGCTGCGTGGGCGCTCACGACCACGACCCGCGGTCCGCCGTTCTCGACGGAAGTCCTCATCGACGTCCTCTCCCCGGCGTGCAGTTGTGCTGCCGTCGTACCGTTCCGGCGGGCAGCCACGAGTGGGCCGCCCGGCCCTCCACCGGGCGGCGCGACCACGTGGTCGGCCGGTGCGGGCCCGTCGCGGACGGGCTCGGCGTCGTCTCGGTGTGGCTCGGACCATAGCCCCGTGTTCGCGATAGTGGCAACTAGATTGTTAACAATCTTGGTTACGAGTAGCGTGTGCCCGGAACGAAGCCCGACCCCGGGTCCGACCAGGAGGCACCGCATGGCCGTGAGCAATGGGACGGCGTCCGACGAGCCGTCGACCGCGACGGTCGACGGGGTCGTCACCGCCGTCCGCGACGGCATCATGCAGGGGCGCTACGCACCCGGACAACGGCTGCCCGAGGCCGACCTGGTCTCGCTCTACCAGGCCTCCCGCGGCGCCGTGCGCACCGCGCTGGCCCAGCTGGAGAACGAGGGCATCGTGCTGCGCGAACGCAACCGCGGCGCCCGCGTCCGCCCCATCTCCCTCGACGAGGCGGTCGAGATCACCGAGGCCCGCGCGGTCGTCGAGGGGCTGTGTGCCGCGAAAGCCGCACAGCGCATCACCACCGAGGAGAAGAAGAGCCTGCGCGCGCTGAGCGACGAGCTGCGCACGGCCGTCGAGGCCGGCGACGTCATGGCCTACACGCGCGCGAACCAGGAGGTGCACCGCGCCATCCGCGACATCTCCCGGCACGAGACCGCGGCCCACATGCTCGACCGGCTGCGCACCCAGAGCGTGCGCTACCACTACACCGTCGCGCTGCTGCCCGGCCGGCCCTCGGTCGGGATGCGGGAGCACATCGAGGTCATCGAGAGCGTCTGCTCCGGCGACGCCGACCTCGCGGAGAAGACCATGCGCGCGCACCTGATGAGCGTCGTCGACGCCCTCCAGCAGCTGGACGCCAACCTGCACCAGTGGTGACCGCGGGCGGGGTCGTCACGGTCCCCGCGCGCCACGTCCGACCCACCGCACAACCAGATCGAGGACAGGAGCAAGGATGCCCCAGACCGATCGGATCCTGACCACGCACGTCGGCAGCCTGCCGCGGCCCGAGCATCTGCTCGACCTGCTCAACGCCGACGACCGCGGCGAGGACGTCGACCAGACCCAGCTCGCCGACGCGGTGCGCGACGCCGTTCGTGACCAGGTCGTGCAGCAGGCCGAGGTCGGGATCGACGTCGTGTCCGACGGCGAGATGAGCAAGATCGGTTACGCCACCTACCTGCGGCACCGCATCTCCGGTTTCGAGATCGGCGACGCACCGCGGGCCACCCCCGCCGATCTGGACAAGTACCCCGGCTACCGCGACCGCCTGCACGCCTCCGGCGACACCGTCGCCTACCTGCGCCCGATCTGCCGCGCCGAGCTCTCCTACGCCGACCGCGGGCCGCTCGACACCGACCTGGCGAACCTCACCGCCGCCGTGGACGGTGCCGGGGTCGTCGGCGGGTTCATGAACGCACCCTCGCCGGGGATCGTCGCGCTGTTCCAGCCCAACGAGTTCTACCCCGACGAGGACTCGTACCTGAACGCGATCGCCGAGACGATGAAGACCGAGTACGACGCGATCGTCGCCGCCGGGTTCGACCTGCAGATCGACGCCCCCGACCTCGGCATGGGGCGGCACAACAAGTTCAAGGACCTGTCCGACGCCGACTTCCTCAAGCGCGCCGAGGTGCAGGTCGAGGTGCTCAACCACGCCCTGCGCGACGTCCCCGCCGAGAAGGTGCGGATGCACCTGTGCTGGGGCAACTACGAGGGCCCGCACACGTTCGACATCGAGGTCGAGAAGATCGCCGACGTCGTGCTGAGCGCGAAGCCGGGCACGCTGCTGTGCGAGGCCGCCAACCCCCGCCACGGCCACGACTGGGCCGGCTGGGCGGCGGCGAAGATCCCTGACGACAAGGTGTTCTGTCCCGGGGTCATCGACACGACCACGAACTTCGTCGAGCACCCGGGGCTCGTCGCCGAGCGCATCCTCCGCTACACCGACATCGTCGGGCGCGAGCGCGTGATGGCCGGCACGGACTGCGGGTTCGGCACGTTCGCGGGCTGGGGCGGGGTCGTCGTCGAGCTCGCCTGGGAGAAGATGCGCTCGCTGGTCCGGGGCGCCGAGATCGCGACCGGGAAACTCTGGTGATCAGCAC
>NZ_BEGX01000077.1:59761-178131 GCF_002583555.1 Pseudonocardia sp. N23 | reverse complement strand
GGGTCGAGCCGTACCTGCGCGCGGCGGGGCACGACGTGCTCACGCCCACCCTCACGGGGCTGAGCGAGCGCGCGCACCTGCTCAGCCCCGCCGTCGGTCTCGACACCCACATCCAGGACGTCGTCGCGCTGCTCGACGCCGAGGACTGCCGCGACGCCGTCCTGGTGGGGCACAGCTACGCCGGGCAGGTCGTCACCGGGGTCGCCGACCGCCGGCCCGACCGGCTCGCGATGCGCATCTACCTCGACGCTTTCGTCGGCGGCGACGGTGACGCCGCCATCGACCTGCTGCCCGAGGAGGTCGCCGTGCACTACCGGGAGTCGGTCGCGACGGCCGGCTTCGGCTGGCTCATCCCGCAGCGCTCCCTGCACGTCCTGGGCGTCACCGACGACGCCGACCTGTCGTGGCTCTCGCCGCGGCTCACCCCGCACCCGTGGCGCACCTACACCCAGCGGCTCGAGCTGAGCGGCGCCCACGCCGACGTCCCCGCGCACTTCGTCGAGTGCACCGACTGGATGCGGGCCTTCGCCGCGCACGCCGAGCGTGCCGAGGCGGCCGGCTGGCCCGTCTCCACCATCCCGACCGGGCACGAGGCGATGGTCACCGCGCCCGAGGCCCTGGCCAAGTCCCTGATGGCGGCCGTCGTGGCCGTCGACGCGGCGGCGTAGGTCGCTCCGCCCGCGCACGCATTTCTGGAGGCGAACGATGGAGTTCCTGGTCCGCGCCGAGAACAAGCTGCCCGTGGACACCCCCGAGGAGGAACGCGCGCGGCTGAAGAAGGGCGAACGTGCCCGCGCCGACGAGCTGCGCGCCGCCGGCAACCTCAAACGGCTGTGGCGGGTGCCCGGACGCAACGCGACGATCGGCCTCTACGAGGTCACCGACGCCACCGAGCTGCACGACGTCCTCGCATCGCTGCCGATGTTCCCCTGGATGGACATCACGGTCGAGGCCGTCGCGACCCACCCGCAGGAGCAGTGATCGTGGGCTCACCGGAAACGGTCGCGGAGTCCTTCCTCGTCGCCCTGCGCGAGCGCGGCGTCGACCGGCTCTTCGTCAACGCGGGCACCGACTTCGCGACGATCGTCGAGGCCTACGCGCGCCGCAAGGAGTCGGGTCTCGCACTTCCCGACGTGATCGTGTGCTCGCACGAGAACCTCGCCGTGTCGATGGCCCACGGCTCCTACCTGGGCGACGGCCGGGTGCAGGCGGTCATGCTGCACACCAGTGTCGGATCGGCCAACGCCGTCTGCGCGGTGTCCAACGCCGCCAGCGCACGGGTGCCGGTCCTGCTCTCGGCCGGGCGCACACCGCTGTTCGAGAGCGGCATCCTCGGGTCCCGCGACTACGGCATCCACTGGGCGCAGGAGATGTTCGACCAGGCCGGCATGCTGCGCGAGCTGGTCAAGTGGGACTACGAGCTGCGCGACGGCGCCCAGGTCCGCGAGGTCGTCGACCGGGCCCTCGACCGCGCCCGCACCGACCCGCCCGGACCGGTCTACCTGTCGCTGCCGCGCGAGGTCCTGGCCGCGCCGACGTTCACCGGCACCGCCGTGGCGGCCGCGCCCGTCCCGACGGTGGCCCATCCCGATCCCGTCGCCGTCGCCACACTCGCCGAGCACCTGGCGACCGCCCGGTTCCCGCTGGTCGTCACCGGTGACTCCGGCGCCGACCACGCCACGGTGGCCGCGCTCGCCGATCTCGCCGGCCGTTACGGCATCGGCGTCGTCGAGAGCGGGCCGCGCCACGTCAGCCTGCCCGCCGACCACCCGATGCACCTGGGCTACCGGCCCGGCGAGGTGCTGGCCGACGCCGACGTCGTCGTCACCCTCGACCTCGACGTGCCGTGGCTGCCCGCCGCGGTCTCCCCCGCCGACGACGCCGTCGTCGTGCAGGTGGGGCCCGACCCGCACTTCGGCCGGTACCCGATCCGCTCGCACCGCTCCGACCTGACGATCACCGCCGGCTGCGGCCCGCTGCTCGCGGCGCTCGGTCCGGCCCTGGAGGCCAGGGCCGAGCGGATCGACTCCGGACGCGCGACCCGGATCGAGGAGCTGGGTGGGCGGTGGCGGGCGCGTCGGCAGGCGTTGCTCGACGCCGAGTCCGGCGCCTCGGACGCGCCGATCACCAAGGCGACGATGAACGCGGCGCTCGCGTCGGTGCTGGCAGGCGACACGGACTCCGTCGTCGTCAACGAGTACTGGGCCCAGGCCGAGGTGCTCGCCCCGACCGTTCCCGGCTCCTACCTGGGCACCCCGCCCGCCGGTGGGCTCGGCTGGGGGCTGCCCGCGGCGATCGGGGTGAAGCTCGCGCGTCCGGGCGCCACCGTCGTCTCGACCCTCGGCGACGGCGCCTACCTGTTCGCCAACCCCGCGGCCTGCCACCAGGCGATGGCGATGCACGGGCTCCCGGTGCTGACGATCGTCTGCAGCAACAACCACTGGGGCGCGGTGCAGGCCTCGGCGCTCAAGGTCCACCCCGACGGGCACGCCGCCGCGTCGGCGGACCTGTCGCCGCTGGCCCGGCTCGACCCGGTCCCGGCGTTCGAGGCCTACGCCGAGGCCTCCGGCGGGTTCGGGGTCCGGGTGCGCTCACGCGGCGAGCTGGTCCCGGCGCTGGAGCAGGCCCTGCGTGTGGTTCGTGAGGAGGGCCGCCAGGCCCTGGTCAACGTGGAGTGCTCCTAGCCTGTGAGTGGCGATGGTCGCTACAGCGACCATCGCCACTCGGGACCGTTGTTGGATGGGCATGTGATCGACCCGCCCGCGCCCTCGTTCCTCACCGCTCCCGACGGGATCCGGCTCGCCTACCGGGAGGTCGGCGAGGGGCGACCGACGGTGCTGCTGCACGGATTCTCGTCGACCGCGACGATCAACTGGGTCGCCCCCGGGCACGCGGCGGCGATCGCGGCGACCGGGCGGCGGGTCATCCTGCCGGACCTGCGCGGACACGGCGACAGCGACCGTCCCCACGACCCCGCGGCCTACCCGTCCGACGTGGTCACCGACGACGTGTTCGCCCTGCTGGACCACCTCGGGCTCGCCGACGACGGCTACGACCTGGGCGGATACTCCCTCGGCGGGCGGACCTCGTTGCGCGCGGTGGTGCGCGGGGCACGACCGGGGCGGCTCGTCGTCGCGGGCATGGGGCTCGCCGGGGTCACGCACATGCGTGGCCACGCCTTCGCCGGCGTGTTCGGCACGGTGCTCGCCGACCCGGCCCCCGCAGCGGGGGCCTTCGCACCGGGCAGTGCGGAGGGTCGCATCACCGACTTCATCGCACGGATCGGGGCCGACCGGACCGCGCTGCGGCTCGCGCTGGGTACGGCCGTCGACACCCCGGCCTCCGACATGGCACGCATCGAGGTGCCCACGCTCGTGGTGTGCGGCGACCGCGACGATCCCGACGACGCCCGCGCCCTCACCGACGCGTTGCCGCACAGTGTGTTCGCGACGGTGAAGGGTGATCACATCAGCGCGGCCAACCGCTCCGACGCGCTGGGCGGGGCGATCGCGGTGTTCCTCGCCGGCCGGGCGGGAGAACGTCACTCACAGGGTTGACGTCGGGACTCGGCCCAGCGTCGCGAGCACGGCGTCGCGGATCCCGGCGGCGCCGGGCAGGTAGGCGTCCTCCAGCGGTGGGCTGAGCGGGATCGGCTGGAAGGGCGCGCCGACGCGTTCGACGGGGGCGTCGAGGTCGTCGAACGCGGCGTGCTGAACGGCAGCCGCGACCTCGGCGCCGAACCCGCCGTGCAGCACCGCCTCGTGGGCGACGACGAGCCGGTTGGTGCGCCGCACCGAGCCGACGATCGTGTCGAGGTCGAGCGGGACCAGCGTGCGGGGGTCGATCACCTCGACCTCGACGCCCTCCGTCGCGAGCTCCTCGGCGGCGGTGAGTGCCTCGCCGACCATGCGCGACAACGCGACGACGGTGACGTCGCGACCGGCGCGGCGCACCGCGGCCCGGCCCAGCGGGATCGGCTCGACGGGATCGGGCACCGGCTCGCGACGGAAGTACAGGACCTTGTTCTCGACGACGACCACCGGCCCCGGCGAGGCGATCGCGCTCGCGAGCAGCCCGGCGGCGTCGGCGGCGCCCGACGGCATGACGACGGTCAGCCCGGGCACGTGGGTCAGCCACGCCTCGAGGCTCTGCGAGTGCTGGGCGCCCGCCCGCTGCCCGGCGCCGCCCTGGGTGCGCAGCACCATCGGGACCGACAGCTGCCCGCCGGACATGAAGTGTGCCTTGGCCGCCTGGTTCACCAGCTGGTCCAGCGCCAGGGTGATGAAGTCGACGTACATGATCTCCAGGACCGGCCGCAGCCCCGACTGCGCGGCCCCGACGGCGACACCGCAGATGGCGGCCTCGCTGATCGGGGTGTCGATGACGCGACCGGCGCCGAACTCCTCGACCAGCCCCGCGGTCGTGGTGAACGGCCCACCGGCGCTGACGTCCTCGCCGAGGACGAACACGTCGGGGTCGGCGCGCATGGCCTGGGCAATCGTGGTCGAGATGGCCTTGGCGTAGGTGAGGTCGGTCATCGGAGCTCCTCCGGTACGGCCGACGGGAAGGGGCTCGACCGCGCCCACGTCACGGCGTCCTCGACCTCGGCGCGCGCACGTTTCTCCAGCTCGGCGGGCTCGCCGGCGGGAAGCCAGCCGGCGTCGTGGCCCGCGCGCTGCAGCCGCAGGATCGGGTCCTTGCGCTGCCAGTCCTCGGTGGACACGGCCTCGCGGTAGCGGTCGGGGTCGCCCTCGTAGTGCCCGCGCAGCCGGTGGGTGAGGCACTCCAGCAGGGCCGGCCCCTCCCCCGCCCGGGCGCGGGCGAGCAGCGCGGAGAACGCGGACCAGACGTCGGCGACCTCGTTGCCGTCGACGGTCTGTCGGGGTAACGGGTAGGGCGCGACGACGTCGCCGACCCGCTCGACGGTGGTGTGCGCCGAGCGCGGGGTGAACTCGGCGAACCCGTTGTTCTCACAGACCAGCAGCACCGGCAGCCGCCACAGCGTCGCCAGGTTGACCGACTCGGTGAACAGCCCCGCCTGCACCGCGCCGTCGCCGAAGAACACGACGGCCACGACGTCGGTGCCGCGCTGTTTCGCGGCGAGCGCGGAGCCGAGCGCGAGGGGGATGTTGCCGCCGACGACACCGGTCGCCCCCAGGAAGCCGTGCGCGACGTCGACGAGGTGCATCGACCCGCCCATCCCCTGGCACAGCCCGCCGTCGCGGCCCATCAGCTCGGCCATGGTGCGGTCGAGCGGGGCACCCTTCGCGACGGCGTGGCCGTGGGCGCGGTGTCCGCTGTACACGGCGTCGTCGTCGCGCAGCTGGCGACAGACCGCGGCGGCGACGCCCTCGCCGCCGATCGAGAGGTGGATGAGCCCGTGGACCTCGTCGGCCCGTTTCAGGGCGCCGACCTGCTCCTCGAACGCCCGGATGCGCCACATCGTGGCGAGGAGGTCGCGAAGGACCCGGGCGTCCACGGTGACCGCCGTGGTCACCGGCCGGCCCCGACGGTCGCGTCCACCGCCCGGCGCACCCCGGCGACGATCTTGCCGACGTCGGGCAGCACGAAGTCCTCCATCGGCTTGGCGTAGGCGATCGGCGCGTCCAGGGCGGTGACCTGCACGATCGGCGCCCGTAGTGAGGAGAACCCGGCCTCGGCGACCTCCGCGGCGACGATCGCCGACACCGACGCGTGCTTCGTCGCCTGGTCCACGAGCACCAGCCGGCCGGTGCGCGCCACCGACGCGAGGATCGTGTCGACGTCCAGCGGCGCGATGGTGCGCGGGTCGATCACCTCGACCGACACCCCGTCGGCCGCCAGCTCCTCGGCGGCCTCCAGCGCCCGGTGCACCGTCCACCCGGTGGCGACGATCGTGACGTCGGTGCCCGGGCGGACGATCGCGGCCTGCCCGAACGGGACGAGGTGCTCGCCCTCGGGGACGTCACCGGTCTCCAGCGTCAGCAGGTAGTGGTGCAGGAACAGCACCGGGTTGTCGTCGCGGATCGCGGTGGCCATGAGCCCCTTGGCGTCCGCGGGTGTCGAGGGCAGCGCGACCTTGAGGCCGGGGACGCCCATGAACATCCCGTAGATGGAGCCGGTGTGCTGGCCCGCCCAGCCCGCGGTGAAGCCGTAGCCGGCCTTGAGCACGAGCGGCGCGGTGACCTGGCCGCCGGACATGTAGTGGAACCGGTTGGCCTCGTTGACCACCTGGTCCATGGCGACGAGCAGGAACTCGGCCATCGTGCAGTCGACGACGGGCCGTTTGCCCGCCAGCGCCGCCCCCGCGGCCATGCCGATCTCCGCGGTCTCCGAGATCGGGGTGACCCGGACCCGGTCGGGGCCGAAGGTGGCGACGAACGGGTCCTCCGGGCTGCCGCCGACGCTCTGCCCGATCAGCAGGACGTCGTCGTCGCGGGCCATCTCCTGATGGATGCCCTCCATGATCGCGGCGATGTAGGTGATCTCGCGGGCCATCACGTGCTCCTGGGGTCGTACGTGCGTCGGACGGGATCAGGCGTGGACGAACCGCAGGGCCGCGGCCGGATCGGGATCCGGGCTCGCGAGCGCGAAGTCGACCGCGCCCTGCATCTCCGCGACCGCCCCGGCGACGATCGCGTCGGCCGCCGCGGCGTCGAGGACGCCGCCGGTGACGAGCGCGCCGCGGTAGCGCGGGACCGGGTCGCCGCGCTTCGCGGCCTCGTACTCGGCGACGTCGCCGAAGACGGTGACGGCCTCGTGCTCCGGGTAGTGCAGCGGCACCCCGGGCGGGGCGATCGAGTTGCCGTGCGCGGAGAGCCGGTAGACGAGCGACTCGACGAGCGTCGGCCCCTCGCCCGCGCGGGCCCGGGCCACCGCCTCGGCGAGGGTCGCGTGCACGACGTCGGCGTCGCCACCGTCGATCGTCACGCCCGGCATGCTGTAGGCCTTCGCCTTGGTGGCCAACGGTTCCCCGGCGGCGGCGTTGGCGTCCTCCTGCTCGACGCGCACCGACACGCTGTAGCTGTTGTTCTCCATGACGTAGACGATCGGCAGCTTCCACAGCGACGCGATGTTCAGCGACTCGTGGAACGCGCCCTGTTTGCTGGCGCCGTCGCCGAAGAAGCAGAGAACCACGTCGCCCGTGCGGGCGGCGGATCCGGCGCTGCGGACCTGCGCGGCGTAGGCGGCGCCGGTGGCCTGCGGGATGGACTGGCCGACGATCCCCGACGTGCCGAGGAACCCGTGGGCGGGATCGGCGAGGTGCATCGAGCCGCCGTACCCGCCGCAGATGCCCGTCGTCCTGCCGTAGATCTCGGCCATCAGGGCCCCGGGGTCACTGCCGAGCGCGATCGGGTAGCCGTGGCAGCGATAGGTGGCCATGACCTGGTCGCCGGGCCGGAGCGCGGCGATCGACCCGACGATCGACGCCTCCGCACCGTCGGCGAGGTGGGTGTGCCCGCGGATGACGCCCGGGTGTTCGGCGAAGCTGCGCTTGACGCGCTCCTCGAACTCGCGGATGCGCACCATCTGCCGGTAGGTCCCGACGCGGTCCATCGCCGTCACGCCCCTTCCGCCGCGACCGGCGCGGCCAGTGCAGCGGAGGTCGTGTCGGCCGTCCGCCGGAAGATCTCCTCGACGGGCAGTGCGCGCAGCGCGTCGGAGAGCACCTCGACGCCCCACGGCCCGCGGTAGCCCAGCCCCCGCAGCGCGGCCACGTATCCGGTGATGTCGAACTCGCCCTCGCCCGGCAGCCTGCGGTGGCGCGTCGTCTCCCGGCTGTGGTCGGGCATGTTCGCGACCTGCCCGTCGGAGAGCTCGACGAACGTGAGCCGCTCCGGCGGGATCGCCGCGAGGTCACCCGGGGTGATCCCGAGCTTGCCGAGGTGCCAGGTGTCGATCGCGATGCCGCCCTGGGCGGGGTCGGACGCCGACACGATCTCGCACACCCCGGCGATCGACGGCGCGTTCACGTCGAAGGGCATGAGCTCGTAGGCCAGCGGCGGTACCCCGCGGTCCGCGGCGTCGGCGCACATCGCGGCGAAGCCGTCAGTCAGCTGCGCCATCGACGCCTCGGTACGCCTGAGGTTCCCGAGCTTGATGTGGTGGGCGCCCAGCTCGACGGCGGCGGTGAACAGCAGGTCGCGCTGGGCGTCCGACGCGGTCCGGCGGGGGTCGCCGGGCTCGACGAACCAGTCGTTGAGGAACTCGACCTCCAGGTCGCGCAGGCCGGAGTCGACGAAGATCGACCGGATCTCGCCGAGGGTGCGCTCCTCGAGCAGGTGTTCGAGGTCGGCATGCCACAGGCCGAGGCCCGTCAGCCCGACGCGCGCGGCCTGGGCGCAGCGGTCGGGCCAGTCGAACAGGCTCCATTCGCGGCCGGTCCCGATCTCGACCGGGCCGGCGACGGTCCAGTACGAGCCGAGGACGTCGGTTCCACTCATGTGGCTGCCCCTCCCGGGACGTCGAGCAGCAGGGTGTGCGGATGGGCGAGCAGGTCGACGAGGTCGCGCAGGAAGCGGGCGGCCTCCGCCCCGTCGAGGACGCGGTGGTCGCAGGCGAGGGTGAGCGTCATGACCGTGCGGCCGGTGCCCGGTTCCGGGCGTACCGCGCCGACGGCGAGGATCGCCGCCTGCCCGGGGATGACGACGGCCTGGAACTCGCGGACCCCGAACATGCCGAGGTTGGAGACGGTGAAGGTGGCGCCGTCGAGGTCGGCGGGGGTGAGCCGGCCCTCCCGGGCCCGGGCGACGACCGCGCGGCTCGCGGCCGCAACCCCGCCGAGGGTCCGGGTGTCGGTGTCGCTGACGACCGGGACGACGAGCCCCGCGGTGGTCTCGACGGCGACGCCGACGTTGACCCGCCCGTAGCCGGCCGGGGTGTCGGTGCCGTCGGGGACTCCGGCGTTGACGTGCGGGTGGCGGCGCAGGGCACGGCCGGCGGCAGCGACGACGAGGTCGGTGACCGTCGGCGCCGGCCTGCCGACGTGGTCGGCGGCAGCGGCCAGCGCGGTGCGCAGGTCGAGCGCGGCGGTCATGTCGGCGTCGGCAGTGAGCGCGAAGGCGGGGATCTCGCGGGCGGACCGCGCCATGCGCTCGGCGGTGACGACCTGGATCCTGCTGCGCGGCAACGGGGCCACGGCGCCGCGGGCGTTGCAGGACCCGGCGGCTGCCGACTCGGCGGCGGACTCGATGTCGGCCCGCACGACGCGCCCGTGCGGGCCGGTACCGGTCACGGTGGCGAGGTCGACCGCCAGCTCGCGGGCGCGGCGGCGCGCGAGCGGGGAGGATGCGACCCGCACCCGGGCGGGTCCGGGCTCCGCCCCGGACACCGCACCGGGTGCGGCCGTCCCCGGCACGCCGGACCCGGGCCCCTCGCCCGTGCCTGCCGCACCGCGGTCCTGTCCGGTGGGTCCCGGGCCGGCCGCCCGCGTGGTGTCCGCGTCGGCCGCCGGGTCCGGCACCGGTGTCGTCCCTGCCGTGGTCGTCCCTGCCGTGGTCGTCCCTGCCGTGGTCGTCCCTGCCGTGGTCGTGTCGGCACCCGTACCGCCGACCCTGGCGATCACGGCGCCGACGGGCAGCGTCTGTCCCTCGGCGGCGAGGATGTGCAGCACCCCGGCCGCGTCGGCCTCGAACGCCACTGTCGCCTTGTCGGTCTCGATCTCGGCGAGCTCGTCGCCGCGGGCGACGGCGGCGCCGGACTCGTGCAGCCAGCGCACGATCGTCCCCTCGGCCATCGACTCCGACAGCCTCGGCATCCGCACGTCGACGGCCGCGGGGCCCGTGCCGGTCATCGCGCTCCTCGCCCCGTCCTCCGCCACGGCTCCGCGGCGGCCCCGCGACGCGGCGGGCGTCGACGGTTGCACGCCGCGTCACGGGGTAGGACAAGCGTCGCCGTCAGGACCCGTTGTGAGCCATCGGGTACGCGCCCGATTACCTGTCGATGCGTGCACCCCCGGCGCGGGCCGGGCGACGGGATCAGCTCGCGGCGGTCTCCCGGGCAGCGCGTCGGACGTCGCGCGGGGAGATGCCGTACTCCCGTTTGAAGACGTGCGAGAAGTGCGTGGCATCGGAGAAACCCCACCGGAACGCGATCTCGGTGACGGTGCCCGCGGTCGGCTCCTCGAGGTCCTCGCGGCAGCGGGCCAGCCGCGACCGGCGGACCAGCGCCGCGACCGACTCGCCGGTGTCCTCGAACGCCGAGTGCAGGGTCCGCACCGAGATGGCGAGCACCTTTGCGATGGTCTCCGGGCCGAGGCCGGGGTCGGGCAGGTTCGCACGCACGTAGCGGCGGACCCGGGCGCGCAACGCCTCCCGGCGTGCCTCCCTGGTCTCGGGCATCCCCGGTTCGACGACGGCGCGCAGCAGCTCCAGGACGACGTCGGCGGCCGCGGCACCGGTGCGCTCGTCGAGCAGTGGCAGCTCGGCGGCGAGCGCGTCGACGTAGCGGACGAGCAGCCGGGTTCCCGGCCGCTTCTCCAGTGACGTCACCGAGCCCACGTCGGCCAGCCGCGGGCTCACCGCGTGCACGAGGTCGCGCGGGAGGATCAGGGTGCGTTTGGTGAACGGCTCCACGACCTCCACGCCGACGGCACGGGACCCGTCCCACAGCCCGACCGCGCCTGCCTCCAGGACGTGGTGCTCGGTGCGGGACCGGATGACCTTCTCCGCCCCGCGCAGCACCATCTGCAGCCCGATGTGGTCCTCCCCGGGGTCGCCCATCAGCGCTGACGTGCGGCGCCCGGCGAACGGGGTGCAGGAGCACTCGACGAGGTCGAGGTCGCCGAAGTGGCGCCGCTCGACGCGGCCGGCGAAGCGCCCGATGTCGGGCAGCCGCACGTCGAACGCGACGTGTGTCGCGGCGAGCACGTCCTCCCACTCCGGCACGGGCCGGACCGAGCTGGGGTCGACGCGCCAGCTCTCCGATGCGTCGTCCACCGGCCCGGTCGTGCTCGTCGACATCGGTGTCGACAGGGCAGTCATCGCCTCGCCCCTTCCGTCGTGGTCGTCCGGCCGTCGCCCGGAGCCACCCGTCCAGCGTGACCCACGGCCCCGTTCCCCCTCAACCCGCAGCGCGCGGTTTGGCAGGCCGCGCACCGTTGCATGTGCATCCACGCCGCACCGGCGCGATGGACGCAGCAGCGCCGGTAGCGTCCGCCGCGGCCGGCCCTGCCGACGCAGGACACTTCGGCCGGCGAGGAGGCGTCATGCGTGCCGGGGTGTTCCGTGGCAAGGGCCGCATCGAGGTCGAGGACGTCCCCGATCCCGTCGCCGGCCCGGCCGACGTGGTCCTCGACGTCCACGGCTGCGGCGTCTGCGGCTCCGACATCGGACAGTTCCGCGCAGGCAGCGCCCGCGACGGCCAGATCATGGGCCACGAGTTCGCGGGCACGGTCGTGCAGGTCGGCGCCCGCGTCGAGGGCATCGCCGAGGGCGACCGGCTCACCGGGCTGCCGATCCAGCCGTGCGGCGACTGCCGCCGCTGCCGCGCCGGGCTCGCACACCTGTGCGAGCGGTGGACGACCCGCAGCATCGCGTTCGGCCTGCCCGGCGGGTTCGCGGAGCGGCTGCGCATCCCCGACGCGCGGCTCGGGCAGAACGTGCACCGGCTCCCGGACCGTCCCGACGCCGGGCCCGAGGCGGCGCTGGACGCGGGGACGCTGGTGGAACCGTTGTCGGTGGCCGTGCACGCGGTGCGGCTCGCCGATCCTGGGCCGGGGCGCAGCGCCGTCGTCACCGGGCTGGGGACGATCGGGCTGCAGGCCGCGCAGACGTTGCGGGCCAGGGGTTGTGGGCCGGTGGTCGGCGTCGATCCTGCGCCGCTGCGCCGGGCGGTCGCCGAGGAGCTGGGCATCGTGACGGTCGACCCGACGCTGGGCGAGGACGCCCTCGCGGGAACGTTGTGCGCGCTCACCGGCGACGGGGAGGCCGACATCGTGGTGGAGGCCAGCGGCGTCGGCGCGCTGGTCGCCGGGGCGATGGAGATCGTGCGCCCCCGCGGGACCGTCGTCCTGGTGGCGCTCTACCACTCCCCCACGACGTTCGAGCCGATGCGCGCGGTGCAGCGCGAGGTGGTGCTGCGCGGCAGCGCGAACGTCACCCCCGAGGACTTCCGCGACGCGATCGACCTGATCGGGTCGGGAGCCGTCGCGACCGCCTCACTGCTCACCCACCGGGTCCCGCTGGAGCGGGTACAGGAGGCCTTCGAGGCCCAGCTCGACGCGACCGCGGCGGTGAAGGTGCTGGTCACGACCCGCTGATCTCACGTGATCACCCGGACCGGCGTGCCGGCGGCGAACGCCGCGATGTCCTCGACGACCTCGCGCCAGAAGATCGCGTAACCGTCACGGGTGACGTAGCCCAGGTGCGGGGTGGCCAGGACGTTCGGCAGCGTCCGGTACGGGTGGTCCGCGGGCAGCGGTTCGACGTCGAACACGTCGAGCCCCGCCCCCGCGATCCGCCCGTCACGCAGGGCCGCGACCAGCGCGTCCTGGTCGACGATCGGTGCCCGCGACGTGTTCACCAGGTACGCGGTCGGTTTCATCAGGGCGATCTCGTCGGCCCCGACGAGGCCGCGGCTGCGGTCGGAGAGCACGAGGTGGATGGTCAGGAAGTCGGCGGCCGAGACGAGCTCGGCCTTCGACGCGGCCAGGCGCACCCCGGCGGCGTCCGCGGCGTCGGCGGTCAGGTTCTGGCTCCACGCGAGGACGTCGCACCCGAACGCGAGGCCGACCTTCGCGACGCGGGACCCGATGCGCCCCAGGCCCAGCACCCCGAGGGTGGCGCCCGCGAGGTCGACGCCGATCGTCTGCTGCCACGGGGCGTTGCCGCGCAGCCCGGTGTTCTCGGCGACGAGGTGGCGCGCGAGCCCGGTGATCAGCGCCCACGTCAGCTCGGGGGTCGACGTCGCGACCCCGCCCGTGCCGCACACCGTGACCCCGCGCTCGGCGGCGGTGGCCATGTCGACGGACGCGTTGCGCATCCCCGTGGTGACCAGCAGTCGCAGGTCGGGCAGCTTCTCGAGGACGTTGCGCGGGAACGGGGTGCGCTCACGCATGAGCACGACGGTGTCGTACCCGGCGAGCCGCGCGACGAGCGCGTCCTCGTCGGCGAGGTGGTCGCCGAACACGTCGACCGTCGCGTCGAGGCCCGTCCAGTCGGCCGAGGTGAGCGCGACGCCCTGGTAGTCGTCGAGCACGGCACAGCGCAGCGTCACGTGTCCTCCTGGGGAGCTCCGGTGGGGACCACCTGGTCCCGGGTCAGCCGCGCGAGCAGCCGCATCACGACGACGGTGCCGATGTCGGCGCCCGCCGCGCTGAGCCCGTCGGCGACGGTGGCGCGGACGGCGTCGGCCGACGCGGGGTCGGGCCACGCACCCTCGACGAGCAGGAACCGGCGGCCGACGCCCGTCGGGACGTCGCGGTAGGTGCCGGTGGCGTCGCGGGCCGTCGTGACCGCGGGATCCACGTCGGCGACGTGCACGGCGAGGGTGCCGGACCGGTGGAGGAGGTCCGTCGCGAGTTCCCCGACGACCTTGTCGCGCAACGGGTCGGGGTCCTGCGTCGCGGGCCCGAACTCGGCGAGCACCAGGTCGCCACCCTCGCCGCGGGCGGCGGTGTGCACCACGTCGCAGACCGTGCGGCTCATCCGCGACATCACCGGGACCCAGCGCGCGGTGCCGGGCGTCGGGTCGTCGAGGGCGGCGAGGTAGGCCGGCGAGCGCAGGACGGCGACGTCGTCGGTCTCGTACACCGCGAGGTAGGAGACGGGGTCCGGGCCCGGCGCCACCCAGCGCCGGGCCCGGCGGAACCCCGGGGTGGCGACGCGTTCGGGCAGGTGCTCGTGGGTGTACCAGTCGTCGAAACCGGGGTGGCCCGCCGGGTCGCCGGGTCCGTGCACGATCAGCAGCCCGCGGCCGAGCAGGCCGGGGCGGACGGGTGCGCTTGTCGGTCTCACGCGGGCGGCTCAGCCCCCGCCCCGCGCGGGCGCGGGATCGCGGTCGTCGCCGGTGGGTTCCGCATCGTCGTCCCGGCCGTCCTCGTCGAGCATCGCGACGGCGTCGCGCAGCACCCCCAGGTACACGTTGCGCTGCTTGCGGTACCGCTCCACGGGCGCGGAGACCGTGTAGCAACCCATGAGCATCCCGTTGCGCCACACCGGCACCGCGACGCAGGCGACGCCGGCGGAGAACTCCTCGACCTCGGTGGCGTAGCCGTTGCGCGCCACCTGGGCGAGCTCCTTGGCGAACACGTCGGGGTCGGTGATCGTCCGGTCGGTGACGGCCGTGAGCGGGTGCATCGCGAGGTAGCGCTCGCGATCCTCCGGTTCCGCGAAGGCCAGCAGCACCTTTCCGGAGGCGCGGGCGTTGGCGACGCCGCGGTAGCCGGGCCGCAGGTTGGTCACCTGCACAGCGTGCGTGCCGGACAGGTGCGCGAGCACGACGGGGTTCCCGCTGCGCCACGCCGTGAGGTAGGCGCTCTCACCGGTCTCCTCGATGATGCGCCGCAGCGGCGCGACGAGCTCGGGCGGCGGCACTGTCTGCTGGGCGTAGGCGACCGACAGCACCTCCATCGCCAGCCCGAACCGGTACTGCTTGCGCTCGTCGCGGGTGAGCAGCTTGGCGTCGACGAGCGTGTTGAGCAGGTGGTACACCGTCGGCACCGACGTGCCCAGCTCGGCCGCCATCCGGTTCACCGAGCGTTCCGACTCGGGCAGCGCCGCGATGAGCATCAGCAGCTGCGCAGCACGCGACACCGACTGGATCCTGGTGCCCGTTCGTCCCTCGTCCGGCATACGTCGCCCTGCACTCTCGTCGTCCTCGTCGGCCTGTCCGTGCGGCGGCGGTCAGCGGTCCGGGCTGCGGACCGACACCCCGCCGTCGACGGGCAGTGTCGTCCCTGTGATGTAGCGGGCCTCGTCCGACACCAGGAACAGGGCCGTGTAGCCGACGTCCCAGCCGGTGCCCTCGATCCCCAGCGGGGACGCCGCGCGCCGCTTGTCCCGCAACGACGGGTCCATTCCCTCGGACGCGACCATCGGCGTGTAGATCGGCCCGGGCAGGATCGCGTTGACCCGAATCCCTTGCGCCGCATGATCGATCGCCATGGCCTTGGTGAGCGCGATGACCGCGCCCTTCGCCGTCGTGTACGGGGTGAGCCCCCGCGGACGGATCGCGGAGATCGACGACAGGTTGACGATCGCGCCGCCCCCACCGTCGGCCATCACGGGGATCACGGCGCGGCTGGCCGAGACGACCGTGCGCAGGTTCACGTCGATGACGCGGTCCCAGTCCTCGTCGGTGGTCTGCAGGATCGTGCCCGCGCCCTCCGTGCCGACGTTGTTGTCCAGGATGTCGATGCGGCCCCAGCGGTCGACGGCGGCGGCGACCATGGCGGCGCAGTCGTCGGCAGAGGTGAGGTCGGCCTCGAAGGCGACGGCCTCGCCGCCCTCGGACTCGATCCCGTCGACGGTGGCCTTCGCCGCGGTGGTGTCGCGGTCGACGACCATGACCTTCGCGCCGTGGCGGGCGAACAGGATCGCCGCAGCCCGGCCGGTGCCGATACCGTCGCCGCGGGAACCGCCGCCGGTGACGATCGCGATCTTGCCGTCGAGGCGGCGCGGGTTGGGTTCGGTCTGGGGCAGAGCGGCGTCGAGACCAGGGGCGGTCATGCGTTCTCCTTCACTGCGCGGGCGATCACCGGGGCCGGGGCGCCGTCGCCGCCGCGGATCGGCAGCGGGACTGCGTTGATCTCCACCCGCTGCCCGGCCAGCTCCTCCAGGCGCGGTCCGAGGTGCTCGATGATCAGGATGTCGCGCGGCAGCAACGTCATGTGCACGGGATAGGCGTAGTCCGACGGACGGTGCGCGCCACCGAGATCCGGCGTCGTCGTGTCGACGCCCACGAGCTTCACACCGCGTTCGACGAGCCAGTCCGCGGCGTCGTCGCCGAGATAGGGGTGGTCGCGGTACTCCGGGGTGCCGAAGTGGCGGCCGTAGCCGAAACAGAAGAAGACGATGTCGCCCTCGCGCACGTCGGGGTCCATCGCCTCGATCTCGGCGCGCGTCACCGGGACGACGCCTTCGCGGCGGGCGTCGATGACGACGCCCGGCCCGACGAACGCGTCGACCGGGTACTCCTCGATCGCCCTGCCGCCGGGCAGGAAGTGCAGCGCGGCGTCGACGTGGGTGCCGACGTGCGTCGACAGGGTCAGGTGCGTGATCCGCACCGCCGACCCGGGTGGCCCGGTCCCGATGTACTGCGGGGTGAAGCAGACCTGGCTCTCCGGCAGGGCCCGCGGCATCTCCTCGTACATCGGCTGGGAGAGGTCGACCCACTCGCCGGTCCCGACGGGCCGGCTCACGACAGCCCCAGCAGCATCGACGCGGTGCCGCCGAGCATCGCGGTGACCTCGTCCTCGGTGACGGTGGCCCCGTGGCGGGCGGCGATGGCGGGCAGGTCGCGGAAGGTGTCGACCCAGGCGTCGAGCGGCATGACCGTCGAGACGCCCGGGCAGTCGCTGCCGAAGATCACCCGGTCCAGCCCGATGCCGTTCCGGATCTCGGCGACGCGGGCGACGAACCGGGCCTCGTCCTCCAGGAACAGGCCCTGCCACAGCGACAGCTCGAGGTAGAGGTTCGGCTTCCAGCGGGCCATGTCGAGCGCGAGGTCGAAGTAGGCGCGCTGCCCGGCGTGCAGGATCACGAAGTCGACGTCGGGGAAGTCGGCGGCGGGCTCGTCGAGGTGCAGCGGGCTGCAGTAGGTGCTGACCAACGGCGCGGCCAGCGGCCCGGTGTGCGACACGACGGGGACCGAGTACTCCCGCGCGAGCTCGTAGAGCGGGCGGCACACCGGGTCGGCCGGGGAGAACCCGGCGCACGGGTGCAGCTTCAGGCCTTTCGCACCGGCGTCGAGCGCGTCGCGGAACAGCGCGGCCGCGTCCGGGCGGCGGGGGTCGACGCCGAAGAACGCGATGAAGTGGTCCGGGTCGGCACGGGCCAGGTCGGTCGCGAGGCGGTTCTCCTCGGCGATGCTCCGGTCGCCCTCGCCCAGGCGCAGCCCGTAGTCCCCGAGCAGCAGGCACGAGCGGTCGACGCCGGCCTTCTCCATCTCGGTGCGGATCTCGGCGGCGCGGACGCCGACGTCCTGGACGGTGTCGCCGCCGTGGGCGTGCCCGACGGCGGTGCCGCGCGCGGCGATCTCGCGGACCACGGCGTAGCGCTCGAAGATCGACCAGAGGTGCCGGTGCAGGTCGATGATCATCGGTGCTCCCCTCCCACCCACTCCAGGTGGGCGCGTACGGCGGCGGCGAACTCGTCGGCGTTCTCCATGAAGGCCATGTGCGGGGCGTCCAGCTCGACGAGGCGCGCGTTCGGCAGCCGGGACGCCAGGTCCTTCATGACCTCCAGCGGCGTGGATGCGTCGACGCGGCCGGCGATGCACGTCGTCGGCACGGTGATCTCCGGCAGCCGGTCCAGGACGTGGTGGGTGCCGACGGCCCGCCAGGTGTCGGCGAGGGCGCCGGGGTCCATGGCGAGCAGCCGGTCCCGGGAGTAGCCGAGGTAGGGCGCGCCGGAGGCCAGGCCGTCGGCGGTGAACCAGCGGGTCATGGTGTCGTCGAGCATGCCCGCGGACCCGCGCTCCTCGGTGGCGGCCGCGCGGTCCTCCATGACGTCGGTGGCGCCGTCGGGTGTGGTGCAGGCCAGCACCAGCGAGCGCACAATCGCGGGGTGGTCGAGCGCGAGGTGCATCGCGACCATCCCGCCGAGCGAGGCGCCGACGACGTCGAACGGGCCGCGTGTGTGCCCGGCGATCTCGTCGGCCATGTCGGCGAGGGTCAGCCCGGGCCGGGCACGACGGCGGTCGCCGTGGCCGGGGAAGGTGACCGCGTGCACGTCGAGGGTGTCGGGGCTGTCACCGGGGTCGAGGAACCCGGCGGCGTCGCGGTCCAGCCCGACGGGGTGCAGGAACAGGATCGTCACGTCAGGCCTCCGGCGAGCGGACGGCGTGCACTTCGTGGCCCTCGGGGATGTCGGGGGTGATCTCGCGGTAGACGTTGCGCACCATCGTCGTGAAGTGCGGCTGCAGCTTCTTGGTCCACTCGCTCGGCGGGCGGATCCGGCAGTACTCCTCGGTCTCCAGCACGTCGGGGTCGTCGAGGTCGTAGAGCGCCAGGTACTTGGGTTCGCCCTCGACGGAGACGAAGCGCCGGGCGGTGAGGAACCCCGGGCACCGGACCCGCTCGGGGAAGTGCTCCTCGGTGTACCAGCGGTTGAACTCCTCCTCGTACTCCGGATCGATGTCGATCAGGACGAGCAGCAGGCCCTTGGCAGTCACGCGGTGTCCTCCTGAACTGACGGGCGGACCGGGAGCGGCCCGGCCAGTGCGTAGGCGTCGCGGGTCAGGTCCATGACCGCGGCCATGTCGGTGAGCGAGGCGAGCGGCGGTTCGCCCTCGCGGACGCGGCGCAGCGCGTCGCGCACGAACACCGGGTAGTGCGGCACGTTCGTGGTGTGCGCCGTGATGTGCTCCCGGGTGCCGTCGGGTGCGACGATCTCGACGTCGGTGGGCGACGTCGCGATGACGTAGTGGTCGCGCGCCTTGACGGAGAAGTGCATGTCGAAGTCCGAGTGCGGGCCGGGCATCAGGTACCCCACCTCGCCGACGAACACCCGCCCGCCCGAGCGCAGCGTGACCAGCGAGTAGTCCTCGACCGGCAGACCGTAGGCGGCGTTGGACATCGTCGCCGACGAGACCCACACGTCGTCACCGAACAGGACGCGGGCGAGGTCGATGAAGTGCACGCCGAGGTTGACCGTGCAGCCGCCGCCGGAACGGGCCGGGTCGAGCATCCAGCCGCAGCCCGAGTCGGGGTAACGCGTCGGCGGCCCGGCGATCCAGCGGAACGACAGGTACGACGGATCGGTGTCGGCGAAGCGCTCCCGCATGACGGTGAGCAGCTCGCTCTGCCGCCACACGAACGGCACCGCGGCGAAGACGCCGGCGTCGCGGGCCCGGTCGGCGATGTCGTGCACCTGCTCCGGGGTGAGCCCGCACGGCTTCTCCATCGCGAACGGGGTCCCGTTCGCGATGAGCGTGCGCGCGGTGGCCGCCATCTCGTCGTGGGCACCGAGGGCCAGGACGAAGTCGGGTGCGGTGTCGCGCAGCAGCGCGTCGACGTCGGTGGCCGCCGCGGCACCGAGGTCGTCGGCGATCCGGGTGGCTGTGGCGGGGTCCGGGTCGTGCACCCCGACGATGTCGCCCTCCTGGCGCAGCGTCGGCGCGAACAGGTCGAGGTGCCAGTGCCCGGCACCGGTGACGGCGATCCGCGGTCTGCTCATCTACAGGCTCCTGTTGACGCCGCCGTCGACGACGATCGTCTGGCCGGTCACGTATCCCGCTCGGTCGGAGCACAGGAACGCGCACAGATCGCCGACGTCGGACGGCCGGCCGATGCGCCCCACCGGGATCTCGGCGGAATGGCGGCGCAGCTGCTCGTCGAGGTCGATCCCGGCCGTGGCGGCGACCATGCCCTGCAGCTCGCGGAGCCGGTCGGTGAGGATCGGCCCGGGCGCGATGGTGTTGACGGTGACGCCGTCGCCGGCGTGGGTGTCGGCGACGACCTTGGCCAGCACGGTGACCCCGGCCCGGGTGGCCTCGGAGATCACGAGCCCGGGCTTCGGTTCGCGCACGCCGTAGCCGGTGAGGGCGACGACCCGGCCGCGGCCGGACGCGACGAGATGCGGCAGCGCCGCGCGCAGCAGGCGGACCGCGCTCATCAGGACCTGCCGGTGGCCGGTGTCCCAGTCGTCGTCGCCGGACTCGGCGAAGGTGACCGCCGGCGGCGGACCGCAGTTGACGACGAGCACGTCCAGCCCGCCGAGCGTCTCGACCGTGCGGGCGACGAGCGCGGCGATGTCGTCGGCACTCTCCAGGTCGGCGGGGACGTGCCCGGCGGCGCCGACGTCGCGCGCCGCGGCGGCGAGACGCCCGGGGTCGCGCGAAGACACGACCACCCGCGCCCCCTCCGCGGTCAGGGCCGCCGCGCATGCGCTGCCGAGCCCGGAGCTCGCCGCGGTGACGAGCGCCCGGGTGCCGGTGAGGCCGAGGTCCATCGCGTCCTCTCGGGAGAAACGAACAAGGGGTCCGGGCCGCCGCGGTGGGGTCGACGACACCGCGGCGGCCGGACGATCAGGCCCGGGTCACGGGGTGGGACCCGCACCCAGCGGCAATGCGTCGGTCGACGCGACGTCCTTCGGGAACACCGTCTTGAGCGTCCCGTTCTGCCACTGCACCAGGATCGGCTTGATGTACTTGTTCGCGCCGGTGGCGTCGAAGCCGACCTTGCCCGGCGGGACGGCCGACGCCTGGCCGGTGGTGAAGTCCGTGCTCGACAGGGCGTCGCGGATCTTCTGCGGGTCACACGTCTTGCCGGTGTCCATGACCTGGGCGAGCTCGTAGATCGCGGCCCACGACTCACCGGCCTCCTGCGGCATGAACGCGTTGTACTTCTTCTGGTACTCCGCGGCGGAGTCGGCGACGCCGGTGAGCGTGACGTCGGAGTTCCACGCGGCCGAGGCCATGATCCCGTTGGCCGAGTCGCCGAGGGCCTTGGCGAACTGCGGGGCGAGCGCACCGCCGCCGCCGGACGTCGCGATCGGCGTCGTGACGCCGCGGGCCCGGATGCCCTTGATGATGAGCGACAGGTCGGAGACGTTGCCGCCCAGCACGATCAGGTCGGCGTTGGCGTCGGAGACCCGGTTGACGATGGCGGTGGCGTCGGACAGGCCGTTGGGGAAGATGACCTGTTCCTTGACCTGCACGCCCTCCTTGCCCGCGCCGGCGACGACGCCCGCGGTCTGGGCCTTGGTCGACGCGTCGTCGGAGCCCGCGACCGCGAGGGTGCGCAGCGGCCGGTTCTGCGCGGTGTAGACGCCCTTGGCGTCGGTCACCGTCTCCGAGCCGAACGCCGAGGCCTTCGGCGGGATCTGGAACAGGTACTTGTAGCCCTTGGCCGTGAGGTCGTCCACGAACGACTGCGTGATCAGCGGGACCTTCTTGGTCTCCGTGGCGACGACCGTCGTCAGCGTCATGCTCGACAGGTAGGAGCCGACGACCGCCGAGACGTTGTTGGACTGCAACAGGTTCTCGGTGACCGTCTTGGCCTGCCCGGGGTTGTCGGAGCTGGTGTCCCCGCTGACGACCTTGATCTTGGCCCCGTTCAGGCCCTTGATCCCGCCGGCGGCGTTGATCTCGTCGGCGGCGAGCTGCATGCCGTTGAGCGAGTTCTGGCCGTTCTCGGCCCAGACCCCGGACAGGGGGTAGGGCGCACCGATGTTGACGGTGTCACCGCAGTCGATCGACTGCCCGCCCTGGTCCTGGGTGGCGATGCCACCGCAGGCGGTGGCGAGTGTCAGCAGGGCGACGGCTGCCGCCGCCCCGGCGATCCTGGTCCTCATCGCGTCTCCTTTGACGTGGCCGTCGCCGCGGGGGCGCCGGTGATGACCTTCTGGAGGAATGTCAGCGATGCCGCGAGCCGGTCACGCTGGTCGGCGACGCCGGGGTGGTTGTCCAGGCCCTCGACGGAGAGCCGGTACGGCTCGGCGCGGTCGGCGGATCCCGCCAGCACGCCGACGAGCGAGGTGAGGTCGGCGACCCCTTCGCCCGGGTAGCACCACTGCACGTCGAACCCGCGCCGGTGGAAACGGTCCTCCACGTAGCGCGAGACGAGCCGGAAATCCTTCACGTGACCCGAGGGTGCGAGCGGGGCGAGCCGGGTGATGACCGGCAGCGGGTCCTGCAGCGACGAGATCGGGTTGATCAGGTCGAGGAACACCCCGACCCGGTCGGTGCCGACGCCGTCGATGATCTCGGCGTACTCGTCGGCGGTGAAGTCCGAGTGGTTCTCCAGCAGGATCTGCACGTCGCCGGAGACCTCGTCGGCGGCACGCCGCAGCGTGTCGGTGACGTAGCGCTGCTCGGCCGCGATGAGCCCGGGACGGTCGAACAGCTCGGCGCGGTAGAAGCCGGAGGAGACGCGGGCGAAGGGGCTGCCGATGGTCTCGGCGAGAGCGACCCAGCGGGTGATGCGCTCGACCCCGCCGTCGATCGTGTCGCCGTTGCCGACCCGGCCCACGACGTCGCCGGACAGTGTGATGCCCAGACCCAGGTCGCCCGCGAGCCCGCGCAGGGACTCCAGCCCGGCGGTGTCGCGGTCGCGCACGTGCACGGCGTTGAACTGGACGAAGGTGTAGCCGAGGTCGGCGACCTCGCGCAGCACGTCCTCGAGGGAGATCTCGCCGGCCTCGAGGCGGCAGTGGTAGGAGAGCGTGTCGACGCCCAGCACGATGTCCACGGTCGGTCCCTTCCTCAGGCGCTGTGCAGCCAGTCGCGCACGGACTCCGAAATGTCTCCCGCGCCGGGCAGCAGGCCGGCGACGAGGCTGGGTGCGGCCGGCACCCGGCTGTCGGGCAGCCCGAGCCGCAGCGGCGGCACCCGCAGCGCGACCCCGGCACCCGCGACGCGGGCGACGACCTCGGCGCCGAAGCCGCCGGTCGTGTTCGCCTCGTGCACCACGGCCAGCGCCCCGGTCCGGGCGGCGCTCGCGACGACCTCGTCGGTGGGGAACGGGTTGAGCCACACCGTTTCCAGGACCTCCAGGGAGATGCCCTGCTCGGCGAGCGTCGCGGCCGCCTCCAGCACCCGGGCGGTCATCGCACCCCAGGTGACGACGGTGGCGTCGCTGCCCTTCCGGCGCACCCGGAGCCCGCCCGGAGTCTGCACCGGCCCACCGAGCCGGACGGGCCCCTTGCCCGTCGGGTAGAGCGTCCGGTTCTCGATGACGAGGACCGGGTCGTCGCTGTGCACCGCCGCGACGAGCAGGTCGTAGGCGTCCTGCGCGGTCCACGGCATGCACACCCGCAGGCCCGGGACGTGCAGGAACAGCGCCTCCAGGCTCTGGCTGTGCTGGGCGCACGCGCCGGGTGCGCTGCCCTGCTGGGTGCGGATCGTGACGGGCGCGGTGAGCTCGCCACGGCTGACGTACCGCACGTTGGCGAGCTGGTTGACGACCTGGTCGAACGCGACGAGGGAGAAGTCGACCCACATGATCTCGACGATCGGCCGCCTGCCCAGCATCGCCGCGCCGACGGCGGAGCCGAGGATCGCGGACTCGCTGATCGGGGTGTCGAAGACGCGGTCCCCGAAGTCACGGCGCAGCCCGCGGGTGACGCCGAAGACCCCGCCGGGCGTCGCGATGTCCTCGCCGTAGAGCAGCGTCTCGGGGATCTCGTCGAGACAGCGGCGCAGGGCCGCGTTGACCGCCTCGCCGTAGGTGAGCTCGCGGGTCTCGGTGGCGGTGCTCGCCGGGGACACGGCCGTGTCAGGCATAGAGGTGCTCCTTCGCGGTCGTGGGGTCGGCGAGCGGCGCGGCCAGCGCGGCCGCGGACGCCGACTCCATCTCCTCCCGGGCGGCGCGCTCGGCGCCGGCGATGTCGTCGTCGGACGTGCCGGCGTCGCGCAGCCGCCGCGTCAGCAGCGCGACCGGCTCGTTCTCGGCGTCGCGCTCACGCTCACCGGGGCGGCGGTACTGGTCGGCGTCACCGATGTAGTGCCCGACGAGCCGCTGCGTCATGGCCTCGACCAGCGTCGGGCCGCCACCCTCGCGGGCGACCTCGAACGCGTCGCCGAGCCGGTCGCGGACCTGCTCCGGGTCGTTGCCGTCGATCCGCTCCCCCGGCATGCCGTACCCGGCGGCGCGGCGGAACAGCTCCGGCTGCCCGACCATCTCGTCGATCGGGGTGAGCTCGGACCAGGAGTTGTTCTCGCACAGGAACACCACGGGCAGCGAGAACGCGGCGGCGAAGTTCATGGCCTCGTGCACCGCGCCCTGGTTCATCGCGCCGTCGCCGAAGACGGTCAGCGCGACCCGGTCGGTGCCGTCGTGGCGCCCCGCCAGTGCCGCACCGCATGCGATCGGCGCGCCGGCGCCGACGATGCTGTTCTCGCCGAAGAACCCGTGGCCGGGGGCGGTGAGGTGAGCCGATCCGCCGCGGCCGCCGTTGACGCCGGTGGCGCGGCCGAGGATCTCGGCGAACAGCGCCTCGGGTTCCACACCGCACGCGATGGCCCACGAGTGGCCGCGGTAGGTGGCGAAGACGGCGTCGTCGGGGCCGATCAGCCCGGACGCCCCGACGGCGACGCCCTCCTGGCCGATCCCGAGGTGGATCGAGCCGACGGCGTCGCCCGCGAGCCGCAGCTCGCGGACCCGCTCCTCGAAGGCGCGCATCCGCCAGACCTGGCGCAGGTCGGCGAGCGCGGTGGCGGTCGCGCTGCCCGCGGCGGCATCGGTCGCCGTCACGGCGTGGTGCCGTTCATGTCCGTCTCCTCGTCAGCGGGTGCCGGCCTCACGCCGGTCGGTTCAGGGTTGCCGCAGCTCAGGCCCTGGGGCTGTCAGCCGGAGGCCAGGCTCTGGCCGCCGTCGACGGCCAGTGCGACGCCGGTGATGAACGCGGCCTCCTCGGAGGCCAGGAACAGCGCGGCGTTGGCGACGTCCCAGGCGGTGCCCATCTTGTTGCGCAGCGGGACGTGGGAGTTGCGCTCGGCGTAGACGTCCTCGCGGGTACGGCCGTCGAGGCCGACGCGGTTCTCGATCGCCATCGGGGTGTCCATCAGCCCGGGGAGGATCGCGTTGGCCCGGATCCCGTACTGGGCGTTGGTGATCGCGATGTGCTCGGTGAGCGTCACGACGCCGGCCTTGGAGGTCCGGTAGGTGACGTAGGGGTAGTTGATCTGTGCGGCGATCGAGGAGATGTTGGTGATGACGCCGCCGCTGTCCTGGCCGCGCATGACCCGGATCGCGTGCTTGCAGGTCATCACCATGCCCTGCAGGTTCACCGCGGTGATCAGCGCGAAGGCCTCGGCCTCGATGTCGGCGACGGACGCGTCGCCGCCGGCGATGGAGATGCCGACGTTGTTGTGCAGGATGTCGAGCCGGCCCCACTGCTGCACGCAGGCGGCGACGGCGGCGGCGACCTCGTCCTCGACGGTGACGTCGGCACCGATCGCGAACGCCTCACCGCCCTCGTCGGCGATCTGGGTGACGGTCTCCTCGGCGGCGGCGAGGTCGCGGTCGGCGCACAGCACCTTCGCACCCTCGCGGGCGAGCAGCACGGCCGTCGCGCGGCCGTTGCCCGTCGTCTGCCCGGGGGTCTGGCCCGCGCCCATCACGAGCGCCGTCCTGCTTGCCACCCTGCCGGTCCCCGCCATCGCCGACTCCTTCGTCACATCACCCGCCACTGGATTCGAAACGTCGCATTTCAAATGATGAATACTTGCGTCATTTCGTGAACGACGGTAATCATGGGCCGTCGCCCCGTCAACACCGCCGGGGCACCCGCGGGAACCCGGCGCCGACCGGCGGTCCGAAGGTCGTGGAGCACCCCCGCGGACACCCCGGACCGCCACACGGAGCGACGATGGCACTGTTGCCCTATCTGTCCGAGTCGGACCTCGCCGAGACCGATCGCGAGCTGCTCGTCAGGCCGATCAACCTGTTCCGCGGTCTCGCCAACAGCCCCGACGGGCTGCGCCACTTCCAGGTCCTCGGCCAGTGGATCCGCCACGGGTGCGAGCTCGACCCGCGCCTGCGGGAGCTGGCGATCCTGCAGGTCGGCTACCTGACGGCGAGCCCCTACGAGTGGAGCCACCACGTCAAGATCGGGCACGACTTCGGCGTCACCGACGACGACGTCGCCGAGCTGGTCAAGGCCAGCAACGGCGAGGAGCACACACTCGGCGAGCTGGAGACGCTCGTGGTCACCGGTGCCCGCGAGGTCACCGCGGACCGCGCGATGAGCCCGGCGACCTGGTCGGCCCTGGAGGGCCGGCTCGGTCGCGCACGGCTCGTCGACCTCGTGATCGTGGCGTCGTTCTACAACGCGGTGATCCGCATCCTCGGAACGCTGCAGATCGACGTCGAGCCCGAGTACGCCGGCTACCTGGAGAAGTTCCCGTTGCCGGAGAAGCCACTGGCCTGAGCCGTGGTGGCGGGCCCGTCCCCCGACCGGGCCCGCCACCGGCGCCGCCGTCCGCCGTCTCCGCACGGGTCACAACCCGAGGTAGGCGCGCTGGAGGTACTCGCTGCCCTCGAGCTCCCCGCGAGTCCCCGTGAAGGTGACCTCACCGGTCGTCAGCACGATCGCTCGCTCGATGACCTCCAGCGCCTGCGTCGCGTTCTGCTCGATCAGCAGGACCGACACACCGAGCTCACGGTGGATCGCGGCGAGCCGGTCGAACATCTCCTCGACGATCACCGGTGCCAGCCCGAGCGACGGCTCGTCGAGCATGAGCAGCCGCGGTGCCAGCATCAGCGCCCGGCCCACCGCGAGCATCTGCTGCTCGCCGCCCGACAGCGACCCCGCCAGCTGCGTCGCCCGCTCCTTCAGCCGCGGGAACAGCGTGAACACCTCGTCGAGCAGCTCGGCGCGCGAGCGGTCCGGCGGGGTTGCGTACGCGCCGAGGGCGAGGTTGTCCTGCACCGACAGTGACGGGAACACCCGCCGCCGCTCGGGGACGTGCGCCAGCCCGGTCGCCGGGACCCGGTGTGCCGGGACGCCGACCAGCTCGGTCTCGCCGAGCCGGATCGACCCCGACGCCGGGCGGACGAGCCCCGACACCGCCTTGAGCAGCGTCGACTTGCCGGCACCGTTCGCGCCGAGCACGCCCATGAACTCGCCGGGCAACAGCTCGAACGAGACGTCGACGAGCGCGCGGATGTTGCCGTAGTCGACCGAGAGGTTCTGCACGCGCAACGCCGCCGCGCTGCTGTCGCGCTCGGCCGCGGCCGGCGTCCAGGGCAGTCTCATGCCGGCTCCCCGAGGTTCTTCGCAGCGCTGCGGCCGAGGTAGGCCTCGACGACCCGTGGGTCGCCCATGACCTCCCGCGGTGGGCCCTCGGCGATCTGGACGCCGTGGTCGAGGACGAGGACGCGGTGGCTCAGCTCCATGATCACCCGCAGCACGTGCTCGATGACGATCGTGGTCAGGCCGTCGCCGTTGAGCTGCTTGATGACCCCGATGATGTCGCGGGTCTCGGCCTGGTTGAGCCCGCTCATCATCTCGTCGAGCAGCAGCAGCCGGGGGCGCAGCGCGAGCGCTCTCGCGATCTCCACCCGCTTCTGGTCCGCCAGCGGCAGCTCCTCGACCCGGATCGGCTGCAGCGCCTGCATCCCCAGGAGCTCGGCCACCTCGTCGGCGCGGGCCCGGGCCGCGGCCATCGACGGGCACACCGTGCTGGCCGAGAGCGTCACGTTCTCCGCGACCGTCATCGCCTTGAACAGCCGCACCGACTGGAACGTCCGCGCGATGCCGAGGCGCGCCACGCGTTCCGGCGGGCGGCCGCTGACCAGCTCGTCGCCGATCCGGATGGTGCCCGAGGTGGGCCGCACCGCGCCGGCGACGGCGTTGAACATGGTCGTCTTGCCCGCGCCGTTGGGCCCGATGATGCCCAGCAGCTCGCCCTCGTGGACCGTGAAGTTGACGTCGTTGACGGCGACGAGGCCTCCGAAGCGGACGGTCAGTCCCTCGACGCGCAGGAGTGTGTCGGTCACGGCTCAGCCCCCGTTCCGGCTGGTGGGGACGGCTGCCTCGGCATCGGGGGACGCCGGTTCAGGATCGGGCCCGCCCGGCGGCGCGGCGCTGCGCGGGGGCCGCGGGCGGCGTCGCCCGATCCGCATCGACATGATTCCGCGCGGCTCGATCCAGAGGATGACGAGCACGACGAGGGCATAGACGACGAGGTTGAACCCGGCCGGGTACGCCGAGAGCGACGAGTTGAGCAGCTGCTGCAGGGGCACCAGGATCACCGCGCCGACGACCGGCCCCCAGAGCTTGCCCGCACCGCCGACGAACGCGATGACCGCGATCTGGGTGGCGAGCGTCGCGCCGAACGCGCTGTCGGGGTCGATGAACCCGATGTACTGCATGTAGACCGAACCGGCCACCGCCCCGGGCACCGCACTGATGACCAGGCCGGTGAGCTTGACCCGGAACACCAGCACCCCGGACGCCTGCGCGGCCTCCTGGTCCGCCTGGATCGCGCGCAGCTGCAGACCCAGCCGCGACCGCAGCACCAGCCAGGTCACGACGAACGCGAGCGCGGCCAGGATCATCGCGATCCAGTAGAAGGTCACCTTGTTCTCGAAGGAGAACTGGCCGGGCGCGTCGCCGAGCAGCGGCAGCGTCAGCCCGACCTCGCCGCCGGTGAATCCCTCGTAGTGCCCGGTGAGGATCGCGAACACCAGTGTGAGCGCGAACGTCGCCAGCGAGAAGTAGATGCCGCGCAGCCGCAGCGTCACCGCGCCGAGCAGGACGGCGAGGGCGACCGCGACGACGACGCCCACCAGCACGCCCAGGTAGGCGTTGAGGTGGTAGTGCACCTGCAGGATCGCCGTCGTGTAGGCGCCGAGCCCGAAGAAGATGCTGTGCCCGAAAGAGATCTGGCCGCCGAACCCGCTGATGACGTTCCAGCCCAGCGAGGCTGCCATGAAGATCAGCGTGAGCGTCGCGACGCTGAGCACGAAGTTGGTCTGGATGAACCACAGCGGCAGGCTCGCGACCAGGACGAGGACCACCAGCCCCAGGCCGCCGGTCGAGCGCAGCACGCGCGTCACGGGGTTCATGCCGAGGCCCTCCGTCCGGCCAGGATTCCCTGTGGTCGCAGCACCAGCACCAGCACGAAGACCAGGAACAGCCCGACGTCCTGCAGGTCGACCGCGACGTAGATGGCCGTGACCTGCTGGATGATGCCGACGAGCAGGCCCGCGACGAACGCGCCGACGACGTTGCCCAGCCCGCCCATCACGACGGTCACGAACGCGATGATCAGGAAGCCGGCCCCGGTCGTCGGTGTCACCGGGTAGTAGGTGGCGAGCACGCAGCCCGCGATGCCGGTGAGCATGATCCCGACGCTGAAGCTCACCGCGTAGACCTTGTTCGGGTCGACACCGACCATCGAGGCCATGTCGCGGTCGTCGACCGTCGCGCGGATCGCCTTGCCGTACAGGGTCCGTTGCAGCGCGAGGTAGAGCAGCCCGAACACCACGAGCGCGATCACGAACGACACCAGCCGTGCCTGCGCGATGTAGACGCCGAAGACGTTGTAGACCGCCGGGAGCACGCCCTGGACGGCCTGCGGCGACGGCCCGAAGATCATCAGCAGCACGTTGGAGATGAGGATCGAGACCGCGAGCGTGAGCACCAGCTGACCGTGCTGGGCGTCGACGGCCGAGATGCCCTTCACCGAGAGCGTCCGCCGCACGATGACGCGGTAGACGATCAGACCCAGCACGAACGAGATGATCGCGACGGGGATGATCCCGATCAGCGGGCTGAGCCCCGCGCTCGCGAACAGCAGTACCGCCCCGTACATCCCCAGCGTCACGAAGTCGCCGTGGGCGAAGTTGATGACACGGGTGATGCCGAAGATGAGGGTCAGGCCGCTGGAGAACAGCCCGTAGAGGCCGCCGACGAGGATTCCACTCACCAGCGTCTGCACGAGAGTCGTCACCAAGGGATCACGCTCCGCCGTTGGACCGAGGATCGTCTGTTCTGGGACGAGCAACCGGCCGCGAGAACTACGACCGCGGGCCGGGAATTTCACATCCTGAATGACATCGTGAGGATGTGAAAAGAAGCTAGCGGCGGGCCCGGGGTGCGTCAAGGACCGTCCGGACGCTCGTCCGGCACCGTCCCGGACCATCGCGCGCGCCGGATTCTGAGCCCACGTCGCGACCTCGTCACGTTCCTCCGTGAACGCGAAAGCGCCTTGTCCGCACAGCCCGCCGCGACCTACCTTCGGGCGGGACCGACCCTTCGGGATCCCGGAAAACGGACACGGGTCGGCGAAGAAGGCGGCGCCGCCATCCCTGCCCGGGGCCGCCCCGGACGCGGGAGCACACCGTGGACAGTCGGCGCCTCGGCCGCATCTTCGACATCGTCGACCACCTCGCCGCGCACGGACCGGGCACCGTCTCCGAGCTGAGCGCCCGACTCGACCTGCCCCTGTCGAGCACCCACGACCTGTTGCGCGCCATGGTCGAGGCCAAGACCCTGCACCTGTCCGGGCGCCGCTACGGTCTCGGCCCGCGCGCCATCCGCACCGCCATCGGCGTGCTCGACAGCGTCGCCGTCCGCCGCATCGCCGCACCGCACCTCGACGTGCTCGCCGACCGCACCGGCTTCGACACCTACCTCGCCGTCGCCACGGGAAGCCGCATCGTCTACGTGTCGCGCCACGCCGGGCGCCAGCACGTCAACCTCGACATCCCCCTCGGACGCAGCCTGCACCTGCACAGCACCGCCGTCGGCAAGCTGTTCGCCGCGTACCGGCCCGAGGTCGCCGACGCCATGCTCCGCAAACCGCGCCCGGCCCTCACCCCGCAGACCCGCACCTCCCCCGCCGAGCTCGACCGCGACCTCGCAGGCATCCGCAGTCGCGGCGTCAGCATCAGCCGCGGCGAGAGCATCCGCGGCGTCGTCGGCCTCGCGACCGCCGTCCGCGACCCCGGCGGCACCGTCGTCGCGGCCGTCCACGTCTCCGCGCTGCGGACGACGCTGCCCGCACGCCGCCTCGGCGAGGTCACCGACGCCATGCACGCCACGTCGACGGCGATCGAGGCCGAACTCGCCGACCCGGCCGGTGCCGCCACGGCCGACGCCGGCTGACCTCGTGCCCGATCCCCTCGGAATGCCCGATCCCATCGGAGGACACGTGCCCGATCCCGGGACCCCGCCCGCCTCGGCAACGCTGCCCGCACTCGTCGCCGACCTCGCCGCCGCGACCCCGGACGCGCCCGCCGTCGTCGCAGGCGGGCCCGGCGCCGCGACGGCCTGGACCTACGCCGAGCTCGACGACGCCGCCCGCCGTGCCGCCGCCGCACTCGCCGGGCTCGGGGCCGGACCGGGCGAACCCGTCGCGCTGCTCGCCGGCAACAGCGCCGAATGGCTCGCCGCCACGCTCGGCGCGATGCGCACCGGGGCACGGGTCGACGCCGTCAACACCTGGGTGAAGGCCTGGGACCTGCGCCACCTGCTCGCGACCTGCGACGCGCCCGTCCTGGTCATGGACGCGGCCGTACGCTCCAGCGACCTCCTCGGCGCCCTGCGCGAGCTGCTGCCTCAGCTGTGGGACACCGACCCCGGCGACTGGACGTCGGTGGAGTTCCCGGCGCTGCGCGAGGTCGTCGTCCTCGACCGCGATCCCGGCACCGACGTCCCCCGCGGGGCCCGCCGCTGGTCCGGGCTCACCGATGTCGCGCCCGCCGACGTCTGCGCCGCGCAACCCGGCGACACCGCATTCGTCCTGTACACCTCCGGCTCGACGCGCCACCCCAAGGCCGTGCCGCTGCGCCAGCGCGACACCGTCGTCAACGGATTCCACATCGGCGAACGCATGGGCCTGACCGCCGACGACCGGGTGTGGCTCGGCTCCCCGCTGTTCTGGAGCTTCGGGGCCGCCAACGCGTTGCCCGCCACGTTCTCCCACGGCGCCTGCCTGGTGGTGCAGGACCAGTTCGAGCCGGCCGCGACCGCCGCGATGCTCGCCGAGCACCGCTGCACCGCCGCCTACCTGCTCCCCACCCTCGCCGACGCGCTCGCCGGCGTCGCCGAGCAGGTCCGCGCCGTCACCACGCTGCGCACCGGCCTCTCGATCGGGCGGCCCGACGAGCTGCGCCGCATCGTCGACGACCTCGACATCCCCGGCATCTGCAACATCTACGGCTCCACCGAGACCTACGGGAACTGCTGCGTCACCCCGCACGACGCCCCGCTGGAGATGCGGCTCACGGCGCAGGGCCCGGCGCTGCCCGGCAACGAGCTGCGCGTCGTCGACGACGCCGGGACCGTGCTGGGCGTCGGCGAGTTCGGGGAGCTGCAGGTCCACGGCCGGGTCATGCGCGGCTACCTCGGCGACGACGCCGAGACCGCCGACAACAACGCCAAGGCCCTCACCGCCGACGGCTGGTACCGCACCGGCGACCGGCTGAGGATCCGCGACGACGGCTGGGTCGAGTTCGGCGCCCGCCTCACCGACATGATCAAGACCAACGGCATCAACGTCGCGCCCGCCGAGGTGGAGGGGTTCCTGTCCGGGCATCCCGCGGTCGCCGAGGTCGCGGTCGTCGGGGCTCCGCACCCGGGCCGCGGGGAGGTCGTCGTCGCCTTCGCGACGCTGGTGCCCGGCTCCCACACCACCGGCCAGGAGCTGCGTGAGCACTGCCGGGCGTCGATCGCCGGGTACAAGGTGCCGTGGGAGGTCGTCGTGGTGGATGCCTTGCCGCGCACCGGGACCGGGAAGCTGACCCGACTCACGCTCGCCGAGGACGCCGCCGAGCGGGTGCGCCGGGCGGTCTGAGCGGTCCTACTCCCCGCTCGTCCGCTGCAGGTAGCGGACGATCTCGGTGTGATCGGCGGCCGGGCCGAGCAGCTCGACCGCGGCCCGCCAACGGTCGACGACCTCGCCCGCCACCCCGCCCCGGATCCCGGTGGCCTCGATCAGGCCGAGCGCGATCCGGACGTCCTTGGCCATCAGGCCGGCGGTGAACCCGGACCCGAAGGTGCCCGGCAGCACGTGGTCGGGCCACTTCGTCTCCGTGCCGTTGCTGCGCCCGCTCGCCCCGTTGACGACCTCGAGCATCACCGCGGGGTCGAGTCCGAACCGCTGACCCGCGAGCAGCGCCTCCGACGCGGCCAGCAGGTTGGCCGCCGACATGAGGTTGTTGAGCGCCTTGAGCGCGTGGCCCGCGCCGACGTCGCCGACCCGGCGCGGCCGGCCCATCGACGCGAGCAGCGGACCCAACCGCCGCGCGGTGACCTCGTCACCGCCGACCATGATCGCGAGCGTCGCCGCCTCGGCGCCGCGGACCCCGCCCGAGACGGGAGCGTCCACCAGCTCGGCACCCGCGTCGGCGACACGTCCGGCCAGCTCCCGGGTGCGCAGCGGCTCCGACGAGCTCATGTCCACCAGCACCGCGCCCGGCTCCAGCGCATCGAGCAGGCCGTCGCCGACGACCGCGTCGACGACGTCGGAGTCCGGCAGCATCAGGATCACCACCGGCATCCCCTCGGCCGCCTCGGCGACCGACCCGACGGACGTCACCACACCGTCGAGGCGGCGCAGCGCCGCGGGGTCGGCGTCGAACGCGCGGACCGCGACCCCGCCCGCAGCGACGTGACGGGCCATCGGGTCGCCCATGCGTCCGAGGCCGACGAACCCGACGACGGACGGCAGCGCCGGCCCGGTCACTGATTCTCCCGGGCCGTGTCCCCCGCCGCGACGTCGTCGTCGGACAGCTCGCCGAGTGTCTTCTCCGCGACCCGGAACGCCTCCAGCGCCGCCGGCGCCCCGCAGTACGCGACCGTCTGCAACAGTGCTTCCTGGATCTCCTCGTGGGTGCAGCCGTTGCGCACCGCGCCGCGGACGTGCACCGACAGCTCGTGGTTCCGGTTCAGCGCCGTGAGCATGACGATCGTCAGCAGGCTGCGGGTGCGCCGGTCGAGTCCCTCGCGGGTCCACACCCCGCCCCACAGCGCGCCGGTCACGAACTCCTGGATAGGCCGGGAGAACTCGCTCACCGCCGCCATCGACCGGTCGACGTGCGCGTCACCGACGACGTCGCGGCGCACGGCGAGCCCTGCGTCCCAATGGGTACTGCCCGGTCCGAACTCGCTCACGATCCCTCCCGGGACAGGTAGTCGTGCTGGGCCACCTCGTCGGCCCAGACCGTCGGGCCCAGCGACACCGCGAGATGGGTCATGATCGTCTCGGTGGTGCCGCCGTGCCAGTGCTGCTCGCCCGGCGGCACCCAGACGACGTCACCCGCGCGCACGACCTCCGGCGCGCCGCCCTCGGTGCACACCCATCCCAGCCCAGCCGTGACGACGAGCAGCTGCCCGTCGGTGTGGCTGTGCCAGAACGTCCGCGCGCCCGGGGTGAAGGTCACCGACCCGATCGTCGTGCCGTCGGTGGCCGGCAGCACCGGGTCGCCCCAGACCGTCCCGGTGAACGTGTCGGCCCGTACCTGCGTCGGGGTGCCCTCCGGGGCCCGCCCCCTGACGATCTCCACGTCGACCTCCTCGTCGTCATGCCTGCCCGCCGTGGTCGGCCTTGTCAGACTGTCCGACAATCCTGGCCCGGGCAACGGGAGGCACCTCACGACGACCGACCGGTTCAGGGGAAGCCGAACACCAGGATCGACCGCGGGGGCGGCCGGCACCGGCCCACCGGTGCGACGAACACGCCGGCCGGCGACCGCCCGCGGGCGGTCGCACACCGGGCCCGGGACATCCCACGACGCGGACCGCGAGGGCCGGTCCGGCGCGGACCGAGCCCGGGGCAGGGCACGCCGGCCGGTCGGGCCGGGCCGGCATCGTCGAACGGAGGCGGACAGCGCCCCCCGCCTCGCGAGCGCGCAGGCTCAGCCCGTGCGCTCGACCGCGGCGTGGAGGTCGGCGCGGTAGCCCAGCCGCCGCGACGCATCGGCGGCGGCGTCGACGACGACCGGGGCCAGCCGGTCGACGTCGACCGGGTTGAGCCGCTGCAGCGGTGCGCCGATCCCCAGCGCCGCCACCAGTTCGCCGGACAGCCCGAACACCGGCGCACTGATCGACGCCGCGCCCGCGTCGCGCTCCTCGAAGCTCGCAGCGAACCCGGCGTCGCGGACGTCGGCGAGCTGAGCGGTGAGGACGTCGATGTCGACGACCGTGTGGTCGGTGAAACGGCCCAGCCCGTGCCCGACGGCCTCCTTGCGCGCGGTCGGATCCCAGGCCATGAGCACCTTGCCCGCCGACCCGGCGTGCAGCGGCATCACCATGCCGACGACGAACAGCCGCATCACCGGGTGGCGCGACTCCGCGAGGGCCACGATGGTCCGGTACGGACCGCTGCGCACGTAGAGGCAGGCCGTCTCACCGGTCTCGTCGCGCAGCGCCTGCAGCACCGGCCGCGACAGGGCGACGAGGTCGAGCCCGAAGGTGCCGGGCGCGGCCCGCTGCACGAGACCCATGCCGATCCGGTAGCGGTCGTCGACCCGGTCGAGGAAGCCCTCGGCGACCATGTTGCGCACCAGCCGCTGACAGGTGCTGGCGGGCAGCCCGGTGGCGCGGGTGATCTGCTGCAGCCCGAGCTCGGAGGACTCGATGGAGAACGCGTCGAGGATCTGGACGATCTTGCGCAGCACCAGCAACGGTGCGGCGGCGCCCCGGCTCTCCCCCGCCCGCCCTTCGGCGGGCTCGTCGCCGTCCCCCGCCTCGGCCGTCCCGTCGACCACGTTCTCGTTCACGCGCTCACCCACGTCCTCGCCTGCGTTCCGCGCCACGGGCCTGCGATCCACGCCCACGGGCCTGCGATCCACGCCCACGGAGCGGGACGCCTGCGGTGGCGGCGGGCCGTCCGATCCGGCACGGTCGTCATTCGAACCCGTGTGACGCTGCGCATCGTATCGCCGAGGCCACGTGGTGCGCGGCGGAGCGCTCCCACGCTCTGGGTTCACTCCCCACGATACGAGTGGCAGGGGGCGCGCCGAGTTCGACGTGAGGCTGCCCCCGCAGGCCCCGCGGTCCCGACGCCGGGCTCGGCGGACCAGCCGTGGGCTCACGCCAGCAGCGGGCCGAGGCGGTCGGCGTGCTCGCGCAGCAGCGCGACGAGCTCGGTGTTCGGGTCGGCCACCCGGCTCGCCGGGCCCGACAACGCCAGCCCGGCGACGAGCCGCCCGTCGCCCGGAGCCCGCACGGGCACGGCGAGGCAACCCCGGTCGGCGCGCAGCTCGCCGCACTGCCGGGCGATGCCGTCGTGGGCGACCTCGTCGATGCGGACGGCGAGCTCGCTCGTCGACGACACCGTGTGCTCGGTGAACACCCGCAGCTCACGGACGAGGGCGCGCCACTCGGGCTGGTCGGCGAGCAGCAGCCTGCCGAGCGCGGAGACCTGCGGGTAGCGGGCGAGCAGCGCGGCGTCGCTGGGCGGATGGTCCGGATCCGGGTCGACGAGCGTCACCTGCCCGGACCCGAACGCGGCGAGGTGCACCCCCCAGCGGACGAGGCCGCGCAGATGGTCGACGACGCCGCGGGCCGCCGTCGGCGGGGTCGTCGTCACCGGGACGGCCAGGCGGGCGGCGCGACGGCCGAGCGCGAACCCCTTCAGGTCGGGCAGCCGGACCAGGTACTCCTCCCCCACCAGCAGGTTGAGCAGCCGGTAGGTGGTGGCCTGCGGCATCTTGAGCGCGGCGGAGATCTCCTTGGCGGTGACGCCGGGTCCGGCGGCGACGACCTCCTCGAGGACGGCGAGCGCGCTGCGGACGGCGCGGGGCTGGCGGCCCGAGAGCGGGAGCGGGTCCCGCGGCGTGGTCACGCGGCCCGGCCCGGGTCGCCGAGGACATCGGCGGCGACGGTCTCGTCGTAGACGCCGATCGCCGCGACCTCGCGGGGTCTGCGCACCCGCGCCCACACGAACCAGGTGACGGCCGCACCGGCGAGCGCGGCGAGCGCGGCGACGACCGGCGTCCCGCCGGAGGCGACGACGTACGCGACGAGCGCGGCGAGCAGGATCGGGACGATGATCGAGGTCGCGGCCACGGCGGGCCAGGTCAGCTCCCCGATGCGGCGCAGGAACACCGGTGCGGCCAGGCACACCAGCAGGTAGGCGACGAGGAAACCGCCCGTGGCGACGGTCAGCAGGAACACCAGCAGCGGCCCCAGCGCGACCCCGGCCACCATGCACGTCGCGAGCCCGACGACGAGCACCGGCACGACGACGGCGATCGCGACGTGCGGCGTCGCGAACCGGGGATGCGTGCGGCCGAAGGCGCGCGGGGCGACGCCGTCGCGGGCGAGCGAGAACAGGATCCGGGCCAGCGCGTTCGTGGTCGCGAGCGCGCAGGCGAAGAACGACATCGTGAGGCCGAGGTCGAGCAGCGGGGTGAGCCAGGGCCAGCCACCGGCCGCGGCGAGGGTCGGCACCGGGGCGTCCTGCGCGGCGAGCCCACCCGGCACGGACGCGAACCCGACGACCTGGGTCTGCGCCGCGAACACGCACAGCAGGCCCGACACGGCGGCCGTCCACGTCACGGCACGGGGCACCGTGCGGAACGGACGGCGTGCCTCGGAGCCGAGTGCCGTCGCGATCTCGAATCCGATGAACGCCGCGAGCGCAGGCAGCACGCCGGCGATGACACCGCCGAGACCGGGATCCGGTTGCGGCAGCTCGGGTCCGGCGGGTGGGGCGGCGAGCAGCAGCCCGAAGATCGCGAGCATCAACGTGATCGACACGAGCTCGACGAGCAGCACCACCCGCGCCGACAGCCGCACGCCGCGCAGCGCCAGCGCGCCCGCGCCGAGCCCGACGACCACGACCGCACCCACCGGCACCAGCACCGACACCGACCCCCCGAGCCGGGCGACGAGCGCCTGGAGGTACGTCGCGCCGCCGGTGAGCGCCGCCGCGGCGAGCATCCCGTAGCCGACGAGCAGCGCCGCCCCGCTGGCGAAGGCGGCGCCGGGGTTGAGGCCCTTGGCCGTGAGGCTGTAGAGCCCACCGGTCGCGGCCATCCGCCGGGTGAACCGGGCGATGCAGCTCGCGACGAGCAGCGCGAGGCCCGTCGCCACCGCGAACGACCACACCGTCCCGCCGCCCGCCGACACCGCGACGATCGCCGGGGTCGCCGCCATCGCGGCCGACGGCGCGGCACCCGACACCGACTGCGCGAACACCTCCAGCGGAGCGAGGCCCCGGCGGCGCAGGCCGTGCACGGGCGAGCGCTCACGCAACCGCGGCAGCACGGGACGATCGCGCAACGGGCCTCCTCGCCTGGGCGGCCGGTGCCACGCGGGACGCGGCGGGTCCGGACCGACGCGGAGCCTACGACCGCGGCCCGTCCCGGATCCACCGTCTCACCTGCGGGGACGGTCGAATGAGAATTCCTGCGGACGGATTCCCGCAGGACGGGAACCTGCGCCGGCCCGATTCGCGCTGCCCGGGACCGGCCTTTGACGTGCCCGTCGCGGGGAGTGACCGTCGTCACCCGTCACACCCGCGTCCCCCGGGAGTCTCATCGATGAGCACAACGGACAGGCACGCCCCCGAATCCACACGCGGCCTCACCGGATCGCTCGGTGTCGGGTCGATCGTCTTCATGGTGGTCGCCGCGGCGGCCCCGCTCACCGTCATCGCGGGCACCGTCCCGCTCGGGATCGCCGCAGGCAACGGCGCCGCCTTCCCGACGACGTTCGCGCTCTGCTGCGTGGTCCTGCTGCTGTTCGCGGTCGGGTTCTGCGCGATGAGCAGCCACATCCCGAACGCGGGCGCCTTCTACACCTACATCGCCCGCGGACTGGGCCGGGCCACCGGGACGGGTGCGGCATTCCTCGCGCTCGTCACCTACACCGCGGTGCAGCTGGCGGTGTACGGCTACATCGGCGCGGTCGTCGACGGGCTGGTGCAGAACTACGGCGGTCCCGCGCTGCCGTGGTGGCTGTGGTCGATCGTCGCACTGGCGATCGTCGCGGTCCTGGGCTATCGCCACATCGAGCTGTCGAGCCGGGTGCTGGGCACGCTGCTGCTCGCCGAGGTCGCGATCGTCCTCGTCCTCGACGTCGTCGTCGTCGGCCGCGGCGGCGGCAGCCCCGAGGGGCTCTCGTCCGCCCTGGTCCAGCCGTCGCAGGTGGTGTCCGGGTCGCTCGGCATCGCGATCATGTTCGCGATCGCGTCGTTCATCGGGTTCGAGGCGACGGCGGTGTTCCGCGACGAGGCCCGCGACCCCGAGCGCACCATCCCGCGCGCGACGTACCTGGCGCTCATCCTGATCGGCGTGTTCTACACGCTCTCGAGCTGGGCGGTCGTCTCCGCGTGGGGCGACACCGCGGCCGTCGAGCAGGCGACCGCCGATCCCGGGAACATGCTCATCACGACGATCACGAACGTGCTCGGGCCCGTCGGCGGCGACGTCGCGCAGGTCCTGCTGGTCACCAGCATGTTCGCGGCGCTGCTGTCGTTCCACAACGTGCTGGCCCGCTACTACTTCACGCTCGGCGCCTCGCGCACGCTGCCCGCCGCGTGCGGGCGCAGCCACCCGCGGCACCGGTCCCCGCACATCGCGTCGGCGACGCAGACCGTCACCGCGCTGGTGTTCATCGTCGTGTTCGCGGTCGCCGGGATGGACCCGGTGACGCAGGTGTTCGCCTGGATGGCCGGCACGGCGACCCTGGGTGTCCTCGCGCTGATGGCCCTGACCTGCGCGGCGGTGATCGTGTTCTTCCGCTGGGAGCGCGTCGACACCCGGCCGTGGAACACCGTCGTCGCACCGGTACTGGGGCTCGCGGGGCTGCTGGTGTGCCTGTGGCTGACGGTCTCCAACTTCCCGACGCTGATCGGTGGATCCCCTGCCCTCGCGACGGCGATCGGTGCTGTGCTGGTGGTGGCCTTCGTGTTCGGCCTCGTGTGGTCGCGCCGCCGTCCCGCCACCCCGCCGGACCCGACACCGACGCCCGACACGCCCTCGCCGGCCGCCGACGCCGCCTGACCGGAAAGGAACCCCATGACTCTCGCCGAGTCCCGCACCGAGTCCGCCACGGGCCACCCGCTGTCGATGACGACCGCCGAGGAGGTCGCCACCGTCCGCGAGGTGCTCGTCGACGCCGGCCTGCTCACCGAGCACGTCCGCTACGCGTTCTTCGCGCCCGAGGAGCCCGCCAAGGCCGACGTCCTCGCGGGCGGCGACTGCGACCGCCGGTTCCGCGCGGTGCTCCTCGACATCTCGACGGGCCGCTCCTTCGACACCGTCGTCTCCACCACCGACCGCGCCGTCGTGTCGCAGCGTGAGCTGGACCCGCCGCGCGACGGCCAGCCCCCGATCATCGACACCGAGTTCGAGATGATCGAGGACATCCTCAACGCGGACGCGGGCTGGCTCGCGGCGCTGCAGGAGCGCGGCATCGAACCGGCCTCGGTGCGTGCGGTGCCGCTGTCCGCCGGCGTGTACGACTACCCCGACGAGGTCGGGCGGCGGATCGTGCGCGCCTTCGGGTTCCAGCAGGACCACGAGCGCGACCACCCCTGGGCGCACCCGATCGACGGGCTCGTCGCCTACGTCGACCTGACCCGCCGCAGCGTCGACCGGATCGTCGACGAGGCCGCGCACCCGGTGCCGTCGACGTCGGGCAACTTCGACGACCCCGAGGTCCAGGGCCCGCCGCTGGACTCGCTCACGCCGATCGAGATCACCCAGCCGCAGGGCCGCTCGTTCACCGTGGAAGACGGTCGCGTCCGCTGGGGCAAGTGGGACCTGCGGATCGGCTTCAACGAGCGCGAGGGCCTCACCCTGCACCAGATCGCGTTCGACGAGCGGCCCATCTGCTACCGCGCGTCCGTCGCCGAGATGGTCGTGCCCTACGCCGACCCGGCGCCGGTGCGGTTCTGGCAGAACTACTTCGACTGCGGCGAGTACATGTTCGCCCGCTACTCCGACTCGCTGCAGCTGGGCTGTGACTGCCTGGGCGACATCCACTACAGCGACGCCGTCATCGCCGACGACCTCGGCAACCCGCGCACCATTGCGAACGCGATCTGCATGCACGAGGAGGACTACGGCGTCCTCTGGAAGCACTCGGACATGTTCACCGGGTCGCGGGAGACCCGGCGGCAGCGGCGGCTGGTGATCTCGTTCTTCACCCCGATCGGCAACTACGACTACGGCTTCTACTGGTACCTGTACCTCGACGGCACGATCGAGCTGGAGTGCAAGGCCACCGGCATCGTGTTCACCTCCGGCACGCCGGGCGAGTACGCCACCGAGATCGCGCCGGGCCTGGGGGCGCCGTTCCATCAGCACCTGTTCTCCGCGCGGCTGGACATGACCGTCGACGGGGCGCGCAACTCCGTCGAGGAGGTCGAGGCCCAGCGGGTGCCGATGGGCGAGGGCAACCCCTACGGCAACGCCTTCCGGCGCTCGGTGACCCGGCTGAACCGGGAGTCCGACGCCCAGCGTGACGCCAACGCCGCCTCGGCGCGAGTGTGGCACATCGTCAACCCGGAGAAGCTCAACGCGCTGGGGCAGCCGGTGGGCTACGTCCTGCACCCGACCGGGCAGCCGACGCTGCTGGCCGACGAGGCGTCGTCGATCGCGGCGCGGGCCGCGTTCTCGACGAAGGCGCTGTGGGTGACGCAGTACGACCCGGCGCAGCGCTACTCGGCGGGCGACTTCGTCAACCAGAACCCCGGCGGCGCGGGGCTGCCGGCGTGGGTGCAGGCGGACCGCCCGGTCGACGGCGAGGACATCGTCGTGTGGCACACCTTCGGGCTCACGCACTTCCCGCGCCCGGAGGACTGGCCGGTCATGCCGGTCGACTACACGGGCTTCGTCCTGAAGCCTGCGGGGTTCTTCGACCGCAACCCGGCGCTCGACGTCCCGCCGACGGTGTCGGACCACTGCAGCGGCTGACACGCTCCGCTCAGGGCCGACGCACTCCGCGCGCTCGTGAGTGGCAACAGTCGCTGCAGCGACTGTTGCCACTCACGGGGTGGTCGGGGTCAGCTCGCCTCGACCATCGCGCGGGCGACGACGGGGCGCAGGGGCTCGGGGACCGGCAGGTGCGAGACCCGCAGGTGGGCGACCGCGCGGCGCAGGGCGACGACCTCGTCGCGCAGGTGCTCGATGGTCTCGCGGTCGGCCGCGGCACGCACGGTCTCGACGTCGCCGGTGAGGCGCGAGAGCTCGTCCACCACGGGGCGCAGGCTGGTTTCCACGTCGACACCTCTTCGCTCGGCGACCGTCCGGTCACGCTATCGACGCGGGCGCGATGTCCGACATGTGTCGCAGCTCAACGCGTCCGTCGCCGGCTTGGTCCACCGAACAACGACGCTCAGGCCGCGCGGACGCCCATGTCTGGCACCCTGCGCCGGCCCGGCGTACGTGGCGCAGCTCCTGCAGCTTCCCGATGTCGTCGATCCGGGGCGCAGGCCGAGCAGCGGTGACCCGTCAGCCGTCCAGGTGCTTCTCGATCGACGGCCAGACGTCGGGGCGCTGGATCAGGCTCAGGTGCCGCGTCGCGGTGAGCACCTCCAGGTGGGAGTCCGGGATGCCCGCCGCCAGCTGCTCGGCCATCGCGGGAGGGGTGGCGTAGTCCTCGTCGCCGACCAGCACGAACGTCGGCGCGGCGATCGAGCCGAGTCCGTCCGCGGCCGAGACGGTGCCGAGCGCCCGGCAGGCGGCGGCGTGGGCGGCGGAGTCGGTGGCGACGAAGATGTCGCAGACCCGCTGGACCTCGTCGGGGTTCGCGTCGACGAACGACGGGCTGAACCAGCGGTCGATCTGGAACTCGACCTGCTTCTCACGCGGCACGTTCACGGCCTTCTCGGCCCGCTCGGCCCACGACGCGACCTTGTCGGGGCCGTAGTCGGCGGTGGCGTCGGCCAGCACGAGGCGGGCCACGAGGTCGGGGCGGCGCTGGGCCAGAAGGACTGCGGTGCTGCCGCCCATCGACATCCCGATGACGTCGGCCGGGCCGCCGACGACCGTCTCGATCAGGGCGGCGACGTCGTCGGCCATGTCCGCACCGGTGTAGGGGCGGCCGTCCCAGTCCGAGCCGCCGTGCCCGCGCGCGTCCGGGGTGATGACACGCCGGTGCCCCGACCACGCCGCTGCGATCGGATCGAACAGCTTGCCGGACAACGCGAGCGCGTGCAGGAGGACGACGGGCCTGCCCTCGCCGACGGCGCCGGCCTCGATGGTGCCTCGGGCGGTCGTGACCTTCACGCGGGCTCCTTCTCCGTTCGGGTCGCCTCCCGGCGGCGCCGGGCGGCGTTCTCGAGTGCGGTGCGGATCTCCAGGTAGGTGCCGCAGCGGCAGATGTTGCCCTCGAGGTGGGCGTCGATCTCCGCGGCTCCGGCGTCGGGGTTCTCGGCGAGCAGCTCGTGGCCCATCAACACGAACCCGGGGATGCAGTAGCCGCACTGCATCGCGCGGGCGGCGACGAACTCCTCGACGACGTCGTCGGCGGCGGGCAGCCCGTCGGCCGTGGTGAGCGCGACGCCGTCGTAGCGGACGGCGCGGGCCAGGCAGCTCGACACGCTGTGCCCGTCGGCCAGCACGGTGCACGCGCCGCAGGCGCCGACGCCGCAGCCCTCGCGGACGCTGGTGTGCCCGAGGCCGCGCAGCACGTCGAGCAGGAGGTCGTCGTCGCCGACGGTCACGCTGCGGCGCTCGCCGTTGACGACCAGGTCGATGGGGGTCATGACTGCTCCTCCTGGGCGGCGAGCGCGTCGAGGATGCGTTCGGACGTCAGCGGTAGCCGGGTGAGGCGGATGCCGATCGCGTCGCGCACCGCGTTGGCGATGGCCGGGGCGAGCGGGATGATCGTCGTCTCGCCGACGCCCTTTGCCCCGAACGGGCCGGTCCGGTGCGGGTTCTCGACGATGATCGGCGTGACCTTGTCGGGCACGTCGTGGATCGAGGGCAGCTGGTAGTCCAGCAGTGTCCCGTTCACGATCTGGCCCTCGTCGAAGACGATCTGGTCGAACAGCGCGTGCCCGACACCCATGATCGCCGCGCCGGTGAGCTGCTGTTCGACCATGGCCGGGTTGATGGCGCGGCCGACGTCGCCCGCGATCGCGAGGTGCTCGACGTGCACCCGGCCCGTCATGGTGTCGACGGTCAGCTGCGCGGCCGCGGCCCCGGCGAACCAGTGCTCGGTGACCTGGGGCGACCGGCCGGTCTCCTTGTCGTAGGGCTGCCAGGTCGTGCGGAACTCGGCCTCGCTGGTCAGCGTCGTGCCGCGGGCGCCGAAGTGTCCGTGCAGCAGCTCCGGGATCGACGCGGACTCCTGCGTCTGCGTGCTGACCAGGCCGTCGCCGGTGAGCTTGACGTCGGTCGCCGGCACCCCGAACCGGGCGGCGGCGATGTCGACGAGCTTGTCGCGCATGGCTTCCGCGGCGCGGCGGACCGCGTTGCCGGTGTGGTAGGTCGAGCGGCTGCCCGCGGTGATCGTGTCGTAGGGGGTGACGTCGGTGTCGGCGGTGACGACCCGCACCGAGCCCTCCGGCAGGCCCAGCGGCTCGGCCGCGATCTGGGCCATGATCGTGTCGCTGCCCTGACCCATGTCGACGGTGCTGATCATCAGCGTCGCCGACGCGTCCTGGTTGAGCTGCAGCACGGCGTTGGAGATCGTCGGGGTGAGCACCGCCTTGATGCCGACGGCCACGCCGCGGCCCCGGCGGTAGCGCCCGGTCGGGCGGTGAAGGGGCGAGTCCCAGTCGAGCGCGTCGGTGACGGCGTCGAGGCAGCCGACGAAGTCCGCGGAGTGCATCGGCGTCCCGACGACGGAGACGTCGCCCTCGCGCAGCAGGTTGCGCCGCCGGAACGCGGCCGGGTCCTCGCCACGGGCACGGGCCAGCTCGTCGACCAGCGACTCGTGCGACCACGTCACCTGCGGCACCCCGAACCCGCGGAACGGGCCGGCCGAGGGCTTGTTGGTGTAGACGCAGCGCGACCGCACGTGGGCCTGCGCGATCCGGTACGGCCCCGACGCGACCATGCCCGACTTCGCCGTGATCCGCGGCCCGACATCGGCGTAGGCGCCGGTGTCGTAGCGGACGTCGGAGTCGGCGGCGACGATGTTCCCGTCGGCGTCGGCGGTCATCGAGCCGGTGACGGCGCAACCGTGGCGGGTGGTGAGCAGGAACGCCTCCTCCCGCGTGACGGCGAGGCGCACCGCGGTGTTGCGCGTCCAGGCCAGGGCAGCGGCCAGCGGTTCGAGCCGGTCGTACATCTTCGCGCCGAAGCTCCCGCCGAGCGGTGCGCTGCGCACCCGGACCGAGCCCAGCGGGATGCCGAGCAGGTCCGCGACAGACTGTCGGACGTAGGACGGCGTCTGGGTGGCCGAGAGGATCTCCAGCCGGTCCCCGATGCGCCAGGCCGCGGTGAAGGGCAGCTCGATCGGCACGTGGTGGGTCGGCGGGCACCAGAACTCGTGCGACACCGTGACCGAGCCGGGCGGCGGCTCGGCGGGCTCGCCGTGGCGCAGCGTGTACTCGTAGTTGACGTTGGTGTCACGCTTGTCGCGCAGGTGCGCGAGATCGCCGAAGACGATCGAGGGCCGCAGCACGTCGTGCACGAACGGCGCGCCGAGGACGGCGGCGTCGACGTCGTGCACCGGGTCGAGCTCCCGATACCCGACGGCGACCTCCTCGGCACCGGCGCGCGCGGCGGCCTGGCCGCGGGCGATCACGGCCGCGACCGGCTCGCCGACGTAGCGGACCTTGCCGACGGCCAGGCACGGCTGGTCGGCGAACGCCGGGCCGGTGAAGATCGCGTCGCCGAGCAGGGCGTGCAGGTCGGCCCCGGTGACGACGTCGACGACACCGTCGACGGCCTTCGCAGCAGCGGCGTCGACGGACTCGATCAGCGCATGGGGGCGGGTGCTGCGGGCCACGACGACGTCCAGGCACGGGCGCAGGGCCTCGTCGGCGGCGTGGTGCAGCTCGCCGCGGACCTTGGCCCGGGCGTCGACGCGGGTCCAGCGCTCCCCGACGGCGCCGCCGGGCTCAGTGCCTGCGGTGGCGACGGAGGAACGTGGGTCGACGGTCATCGATGGCCTCCTCTCCTGGGGTCCCCCGCAGGTCGTGCGGGGTGTCGTGCCAGGCGGCACGCGTGGCGTCGGCGACGGCGACGCGGCCGAGCCGGCGCTTGTGCGCGACGCCGCCGCGGACGTCGGGCAGCGGGTCGATCAGGGGTTCGACGGCCGCGAGTGCGGCGTCGACGGCGTCGTCGTCGGATGCGGTCGCGGGCAGGGCGACGGCGACGTACACCGGTGTCGGGGCGAGGGCGCCCAGGCCGATCCGGATCTCGCGGTCGCCGACGTCGGCCGCGGTGACGAGCACGGCGGCCGAGGCGACGGGCCAGTCGTTGGCGGCGAGGCTCGACAGCTTGGTGAACGCGGCGCCGCCGAGGGGCTGGGTCGGGACGTCGATGGCGGTGACCATCTCGCCGGACCGGACCGTGGTCTCCTGGAAGCCGGTGAAGAACTCCCGGATCGGGACGTGCCGGGCCCCGGCGGCCGACGACAGCTCGACGCGGGCGTCGAGCACCAGCAGGGCCGTCGGCGGGTCGAGGCGGTAGTCGCCGTGGGCGATGTTGCCGCCGACGCTCGCGGTGTTGCGCACCCGGGGGTTCGCGACGCGGCCGTAGACCTGGGCGAGCAGCGGCGCCCGGTCGTGGACGAGCGGGTCGGTCTCCATACGGCGCAACGTGACCATGGTCCCGGCGCGCAGACCGCCCGGTGTCGCGACCAGGTCCGCGAGCCCGGGGACCCCGGCGATGTCGACGAGGTCGGACGCGAACAGCACGCCCTGCTTGAGCAGGATCTGCACAGCGGTGCCGCCGCCGAAGACCATCGGGTCGCCGAGCCCGGCGAGCAGGTCCAGCGCGGTGCCGAGGTCGCGCGGGCGGTGCAGGGTGGCGGTCATCGGGCGGCTCCCGCGTGATCGGAGGGCGCGGAGCCTCGCCGGTGCTCCAGGAACCGTGTCCCGCGGTCGACGACCCACCGCGCGGCGTGCTCCGCGACCCGGCCGCCGACGTCGGTCACGCCGACGCGGGTCCGGGCACCCAGGTCGGTGGCCCGGACCCGCAGTGCGGCGATGCGCGCCGCCGGACGAGGACGGGCCGCGGGGACCGGGACGATCTCGGGGACCGGGGTCACCGGCCGGTGCCGCGAGGCCACCACGGTCGCCGCACCCGCCGTGCCGGTGGTGGCGGCCGCGGGCCGGGGCACGACCCTGGTGACCGGCCGGGCGGGGACGGCCGCGGCCGCGACGGGGACGGCGGCGTCCCGGGAGACGGCGGGCGCGCCCACGTGGGCCCGGACCTCCGCGTTGCCCCGACCCGGCGGCCCGGCCGCGCAGACCGCGGTGAAGCGCTCGACGAACTGGCGCTCCACCTCCCGGCTGCGGCGTCCGACGATCGACTCGCCGAGGCGCCCGAGCTTGCCCCACAACGTGATCTCGAGGTCCCAGTCCACGTCGGACGCCGCGGCGTCGCCGGCCGCAGGGCGCACGCCGAGGCGGGCGTCGACCTTGATGGAGCTGCCGAGGCGCAGGTCCTCCCCGCGCAGCACGGCCCGCACCTGCGCCGGGTCTCCGCTGTCGGTGACCTCGGCGGCCTCGGTGATGTCGGCGGTGAACCCGGCGCTGAACCGGACGTGCGCGATCTCGTTGACCAGCCGGCCGCGATAGTGCCCGGGGTCGGGGCGCTCCAGCTCCTCGCACCCCGGGACGCAGACCCGCATGGAGTCGGGGTCGAGGAAGTGCGCGAACACCTGGTCCGGCGGTGCCGGGACCCGGAACGACGAGGTGAGCTTCATGTGACCACCAGAGAGGACTAGTTATCTCGCATGGAGGACGTTAGCACGCGGCGCGTGGCGTCGACCGATGCTGCGCGCCGCGGTCGGGCTCGGCGCTACCGTGTGCCGCAACGGCGGCCCGCTCACCTGCGGTCCGACCTCGGCAGTTGCGGTGGGGGGAGACATGGCGAGCGACGTGCCCGCGGTCCTGAATGCGGTCCGGCTCCTGGAGCGGATCGCGCGGGAGTGGCCCGACCCGGTCCCGACGGGGACGTTGATCGAGGAGCTCGGCCTCAACCGCAGCACCTGCTACAACATCCTCGGCACCCTGCAGCGCGCCGGCTGGGCCGCCTCGCGCGGCGACCGCGGCGGCTGGTGGCTCGGTCCCCGCCTGCTCGCGGTGGCCGGTTCGGCGCCGGACTGGGTGGGCGACATCGTCCGCCAGGAGCTCGAGGACCTGAGCCGCCGGCTCGGCTTCCTGGCGTTCGCCCTGCGCAGGCACGGGCCGTCGGACTATGCCGTCGTCGCGAAGGCCGACCGCGGTCACGGCGTGCGGATGACCGTCGGGGTGGGTGACACGTTCCCGTTCTCCGCGCCCGCGATCATGCGGGCGTTCCACGCCTGGTCCGACCCCGACGAGGTCGACCGGCTCATCGACAAGCACGGCCTGACCGCCTTCACCGACGAGACGAAGGTCGGGCGCGCGGCGCTGCGCACCGAGCTGGCCGCGACCCGCGAGCGCGGGTACGGGGTGAGCCTTCGCGAGTACGAGCTCGGTCAGTCCGGTGTCTCCGCGCCGGTGTTCGACGCGAACGGCAACGTCGCGATGGCGCTGTGCTCGCTCGCGTTCTCCTCCGAGCTCAACGAGCGGACCGTCGCGAACACCGGCGAACTCGTCCGGGCATGCGGCGTGCGCATCACCGAACGCACCGGTGGCGCGCTTCCGATCCGCTGATTCGGAGATATTCGCCACCCCAATCCGCATATGTGGTGATCGATTCGATACCGCTTGACGGCTCCCGTCGGCGGTCCTACCGTTTCGCGCTGCACAGGATGTCCTGCCTACAGGACATCACGTCCTACAGGCAGAGTGGCCGCACACGGACACCACGCCTCGACGGCTCGTGCCACCGCCGCGCCCCCGGGCGCCCGGAAGAGGAGCACCGGTGCAGGACGACACCACCACGACCACGAGCACGACAGCCCCCACGGACCCGCCTCGGGCGACGGCCCCCGGGTACGGCGAGGGCTCGGGCCGCCGCTGGTACCAGGACCTCGACCGCTCGCAGTGGCGGTCGCTGTTCGCGGCCAACCTCGGCTGGCTCTTCGACGGCTTCGAGACCTACGCGCTGATCCTCACCGCGGGAATCGTCCTGCGCCGTCTCGACCCCGGCGCCCCGCAGAGCCAGGTCGCGTTCCTGACCGGCGTGACCATCGCGATCACCCTGCTCGGCTGGGGCATGGGCGGAATCCTCGGCGGCATCTTCGCGGACTACTTCGGCCGCCGCCGGGCCCTTCTCACCTCGATGGTCCTGTACGCGACGTTCACCGGCCTGTCGGCGCTGTCCTGGTCGTGGGCGTCGTTCCTGGTGCTGCGCTTCATCACCGGCTTCGCCCTCGGCTCCGAGTGGGGCACCGGGACCTCGCTCGTCGCCGAGATGTGGCCCGCCAAGGCACGGGCCAAGGCGGCCGGGCTCATGCAGTGCGGCCTGGGTCTGGGCTTCTTCATCGCCTCCGCCGTCTGGTTCTTCGTCGCCCCCTTCGGCCCTGACGCCTGGCGGATCATGTTCGCCATCGGGGTGCTGCCTGCGCTGTTCGCGTTGTGGCTGCGGCGCAAGGTCCCGGAGTCCGCGAACTGGACGAGCGCCTCGGAGCGTCGCAAGAACCTCAAGGCGCGCAAGGCCGCGGAGCTCACCGAGAGCGAACGCTCCTTCACCCGGCTCACGCTGCGCCAGATCATGGCCGACCCGAAGCTGCGCCGGCTCACCATCCTCGGGTCGCTCATGTCGCTGACGACGACGCTCGCCTGGTGGGGCATCTCCACCTGGGTGCCGCTCTACGTGTCCGGCCTCGCCGCCGGTCAGGGGCACTCCGCGTCGAGCTGGGCCAGCGGCGCCGGGATGATCTACAACGCCGGCGCGATCGCGGGCTACATCGCCTTCGGCTTCCTCGCGGACCGCTTCGGGCGCAAGCCGACGGTGCTGCTCTACTTCGCCGCGTCGCTCGTCATGACCCCCGTGCTGTTCCTCTGGACCCACAGCATCGGGCTCGTCGTGATCGTGCTGATCATCAACGGGTTCTTCACCCTCGGCCAGTACACCTGGATGCCGGTCTGGCTGCCGGAGTTCTACCCGACCCACCTGCGCGCCACGGGCGCCGCGTTCGTCTTCAACGCCGCCCGGTTCATCGCGTTCCTCGGCCCACTGCTGTCCGGCTGGATCATCTCCCAGCTCGGCGGCTACGGGACCGCCGCGACCGTCGTCGGGTGCATCTACATCCTGGGCATCGTCGTCGCGCCGTTCTGCCCGGAGACCAGGGGCCGCCCGCTCCCCGAGTGACCGGGAGCCGGACCGGCCGTCGCGGTGCGTCCACCGACCGGATCCGGGACCGGCCGCGAGCCGGCGGGCATTCGTGGCCGGCCCGGTCTACCGTGTCGCCGTGCTGCGCATCGCGACGATCGGGACGCTCACGGTCCTCGGCGCACTCGCCGTCGTCGTGGCGCTGCTCGTGCACCCCGCCTGGTGGGTCGCCGCCGCCGTGCTCGTCGCGCTGCTCGCCCTCGCCGTGTACGACGTCGTCCAGCGCCGCCACGCCGTGCTGCGCAACTACCCCGTCGTCGGGCACCTGCGCTACCTGCTGGAGGGCATCCGGCCCGAGGTCCAGCAGTACTTCGTCGAGCGCAACGTCGACGGCAGGCCGTTCGACCGTGACACCCGCAGCCTGATCTACCAGCGCGCCAAGGGAACCGCCGGGGAGAAGGCGTTCGGCACCGAGCGCGACGTCAACGAGGTCGGCTACGAGTACCTGCTCCACGCCACCGTCCCGCTACCGCCGCCCGACGAACCGCACCGGGTGCGCATCGGGGGCCCCGACTGCGCCCGGCCCTACGACATGGCATTGCTCAACGTGTCGGCGATGAGCTTCGGGGCGTTGTCCGCCAACGCGATCCTCGCCCTGAACAAGGGCGCGGCCGCGGGTGGCTTCGCCCACGACACCGGCGAGGGCGGCCTGTCGCGCCATCACCTCGAACACGGCGGCGACCTCGTGTGGGAGCTGGGCAGCGGCTACTTCGGTGCCCGCACCCGCGACGGCGACTTCGACCCGGACATGTTCGCTGCCAAGGCCGCGCACCCCGCGGTGACGTGCGTGTCGCTCAAGCTGAGCCAGGGCGCGAAGCCCGGGCTCGGCGGCGTGCTGCCCGCTCCCAAGGTGTCTGCGGAGATCGCGGCGGCGCGCAGCGTGCCGGAGGGCGTGACGTGCGTGAGCCCGTCGGCGCATCGTGTGTTCACGACGCCGCGCGAGCTGGTCCGGTTCCTCGCCCGGATGCGGGAGCTCGCGGGGGGTAAGCCGACCGGCATCAAGCTGTGCGTCGGGTCCCGCGTCGACGTCCTCGCGCTGTGCAAGGCGATGGTCGCCGAGGGCACCGGTCCCGACTTCGTCGTCGTCGACGGGTCCGAGGGCGGCACCGGCGCCGCGCCACCGGAGTACGAGGACCACGTCGGCGCGCCGCTCACCGAGGGCCTCATGACGGTGCACAACGCGCTCGTCGGCGCCGGGCTGCGCGGACGCGTCCGGGTCGGGGCGTCGGGGAAGGTCTCCACCGGCTCCGACATCGTCAAACGGCTCATCCAGGGCGCGGACTTCACCAACTCGGCGCGGGCGATGATGATGGCGACCGGCTGCATCCAGAGCCAGCGCTGCCACACGAACACCTGCCCGGTGGGCGTCGCCACCCAGGACCCGCGCCGGGCCGCGGCCCTCGACGTCGACGACAAGGCCGAGCGCGTGCGCCGCTTCCAGCAGGCCACCGTCGCCGAGGCGCAGCGGCTGATGGGGTCGATGGGCTCCCGCGGCCCCGGCGAGCTCGGGCCGCACCAGCTGCGGCGCCGGATCGGGCACATGGACACCCGTTCCTACGCGGAGCTGTTCGACTGGCTGGAGGACGGGGAGCTGCTCGCCGAGCCGCCGCGCGGGTGGGCGGGCGACTGGAACCTCGCCTCGCCCGACCACTTCGGCCGGTACACGCCCTGACCCGGCGGCAGCCGGCTCAGGTCGTGAGGTTCAGCTCGAAGCTGTAGAGGCTCGCCCGGTAGACGTGTGAGCCGTACTCGACGGCGCGGCCCGCCTCGTCCCACGCGGTGCGGGTCATCGTCAGCATCGCGGCGCCGCGCGGCTCCCCCAGCAGCCGTCCTTCGGCGCTCGTCGCCGTCCGGGCGCCGACGACCTGTTTGGCCATCCGCGGCGCGTGCCCGGCGGCGCGGAGCAGGTCGTAGAGACCGCGCCGCTCCAGCACCTCGGGGTCGATCTCCAGCACCGACGCGGGGACGGCGTTGTGCATGAGCGCCAACGGTTCGTCGCCGGCGTAGCGCAGCCGTTCGATCCAGGTGACCTCGGAGCCGAACGGGATGCCGAGGGCTTGGGCGACGTCGTCGGGGGCGGCGAGGACCTTGGTCTCGCGCACGACGGTGCGCGGCTCCTGACCGTTCTTGAGCAGGTCGTCGTGCAGGCTCGTGAGCTCGACGGGGCGGCGGACCTTGGGGTGCACGATCTGGGTTCCGACGCCGCGCTTGCGCACGAGCATGCCGCGCTCGACGAGGTAGGAGATGGCGCGGCGCATGGTCGGGCGGGAGACGCCGAGCCGGTCGGCCAGCTCTATCTCGTTCTCGAGCCTGCTGCCGACGGGCATCTCGCCGCTCTCGATCTGCTGCTGCAGCCGGGACGCGACCTGGAAGTACAGCGGCACGGGGCTCTCCCGGTCGATGACGACGTCGGGATAGCGGACGTCCTCGGCCATGCGCTCCACCCCGGTGCTCCGTTCGAAGGTTGCTGACGATCGCTTGTAAGTATGTCAGGACAAAGTATTGACGTGCTAGTACGGCGGGCGTCAATCTGGTCGCTGTGCCCGCCGGGCGGTCGGCGGCACGGAGAGGACCTACAGCGATGCAGCTGGGACCACCCCGATGACCGGCGCCGACACGCTCGACGTGCTGACGATGGGCCGGCTGGGCGTCGACATCTATCCGCTCCAGATCGGCGTCTCCCTGCGTCACGTGGAGACGTTCGGCAAGTACCTCGGCGGCAGCGCCGCCAACGTCGCGGTCGCCGCGGCCCGCCACGGGCGACGGGTCGCGATCGACACCCGCACCGGCGCCGACCCGTTCGGCGAGTTCCTCCACGACGCACTGCGCGGATACGGTGTCGACGACCGGCTCGTCCGGCCCGTCGACGACCTGCCGACACCCGTCACGTTCTGCGAGATCTTCCCGCCCGACGACTTCCCGCTCTACTTCTACCGCCGCCCCTCGGCCCCCGACCTGCAGATCCGTGCCGACGAGCTCGACCGCGACGCCGTGTGCGGCGCGTCGCTCCTGTGGGTCACGGGCACCGGGCTGTGCGAGGAGCCGAGCCGCTCGGCCACCCTCGCCGCGCTGCGGATGCGCGCCGAGGACGGCGGCGGGCTCTCGGTGTTCGATCTCGACTACCGGCCGATGTTCTGGTCCTCCCGCGAACAGGCCCGGGCCGCGTACGCGCAGGCGCTGCCGTTCGTGAGCGTCGCCGTCGGCAACCTCGACGAGTGCGACACCGCGGTCGGGCAATGCGAGCCGCGGTCGGCCGCCGCCGCGCTGCACGACGCCGGCGTCGAGCTGGCCGTCGTCAAGCAGGGACCGGCCGGCGTGCTCGCGTCGGCGACCGGCGGGTCTCCCCTGCTGGTCGGTGGCGAGCCCGGCCAGGTCGAGGTGCCGCCGGTGCCGGTCGAGGTCGTCAACGGTCTCGGCGCCGGTGACGCGTTCGGTGGCGCACTGTGTCACGCGATGCTGTCGGGTTGGGAGCTCGAGCACGCGATGCGGTTCTGCAACGTCGCGGGCGCGATCGTCGCCTCGCGGCTGGCCTGCTCCGACGCGATGCCGACGACCGACGAGGTCGACGCGGTGCTGGCGGGGACGAAGATCGAGGAGGTCGTCGGTGCCTGACGCCGGAGCCACCCTGGAGCGCCTCGTGCAGACGCGGGTGCGCCGCCCGGCGCAGATCGCCGAGGCCGCCGCCCGGCGCGCCCGCCCGGCCTCGGTGCTCGGCGAGCACGGCAAGCTGATGATGATCGCCGCCGACCACCCCGCCCGCGGCGCGCTGCGCGCCGGCGACAAGCCCCTCGCCATGGGCGACCGCGCCGACCTGCTCGACCGGCTCTGTGTCGCTCTCGCGCGGCCCGGGGTCAACGGCGTGCTCGGGACCCCCGACATCCTGGAGGACCTGCTCCTGCTGGGGGCGTTGGAGGGCAAGGTCGTCGTCGGCTCGATGAACCGTGGCGGGCTCGCGGGCACGGCGTTCGAGATCGACGACCGCTTCACCGCCTATGACGCCGCCGCGATCGCCGCCGCGGGGTTCGAGGGCGGCAAGATGCTGACCCGCATCGACCCCGACGACCCCGGCACCGTCGCGACGCTCGAGGCGTCAGGACGTGCGGTCAGCGCGCTGGCCGGGCACGGTCTGATGGCCATGATCGAACCGTTCATCTCCCACCGCGACGCGGGCGGCCGGGTCCGCAACGAGCTGACCGCCGACGCGATGGTCCGGGCGACCGCCGTGGCCGCCGGGCTGGGCACCACGTCGGCCTACACGTGGCTGAAGGTCCCGATCGTCGACGAGATGGAACGGGCCATGGAGGCCACCACGCTCCCGGCGCTGATCCTCGGTGGCGAGGTCGCCGACGACCAGGACGCCGCCGTCGCCGGCTGGGCCAAGGCCCTCGCGCTGCCGACGGTGCAGGGCCTCGTCATCGGACGGTCGCTGCTGTACCCGCCCGGCGACGACGTCGCGAAGGCCGTCGACACGGCGGTGAGGATCCTGTGAGCACGCACGTCGTTCGCCAGGGGGAGACCGCCGACGGGACGTTCTCCCTGGTCGTGACCCCGGAGTCCGTGGGCTGGGGCTACAGCTCGCTGCGCGTGCTCGACCTCCCGGCCGGCGGCACCGCGAGCTTCGCGACGGGCGAGGACGAGACCGTCGTCCTGCCGCTGTCGGGCTCCTGCGTGGTCGAGGTCGACGGGGAACGGTTCGAGCTGGCCGGTCGCCGGGGCGTCTTCACCCGGGTCACCGACTTCGCGTACGCGCCTCGCGACGCGGAGGTCACCGTGTCCTCGCAGGCCGGCGGCAGGTTCGCGCTGCCCGCGGCTCGTGCGTCGCGGCGGCTGCCCGCCCGCTACGGCCCCGCCGAGGGCGTTCAGGTCGAGCTGCGCGGCGCCGGCCAGTCGAGCCGGCAGGTCAACAACTTCTGCACGCCCGCCGCGTTCGAGGCCGACAAGCTGATCGCCGTCGAGGTCCTGACGCCGGAGGGCAACTGGTCGTCCTATCCCCCGCACAAGCACGACGAGGCGCGCGAGGGCGAGGCCCGGCTCGAGGAGATCTACTACTTCGAGGTCGACGGCGACGGCCCCGGCTTCCAGCGCGTCTACACCTCCGGGCCCGACCGGGAGATCGACGTGTGCGCCGAGGTCCGGACCGGGGACACCGTACTCATCCCGCACGGCTGGCACGGCCCGTCGATGGCCATGCCCGGCTACCACCTCTACTACCTCAACGTCATGGCCGGACCCGACCCGGAACGCGCGTGGCTGATCTGCGACGACCCGGCGCACGCCTGGGTCCGCGGCACGTGGGAGTCCCAGGCCGTCGACGCCCGGCTGCCCCTCACGACCACGACGGAGGCCTCTCAGTGACCGTCCGGCTCACCGTCGCCCAGGCACTCGTGCGGTTCCTCGCGAACCAGTACAGCGAGCGCGACGGCGTCGAGCAGCGGCTGATCCCGGGTTGCTTCGGCATCTTCGGCCACGGCAACGTCGCCGGCGTCGGCCAGGCGCTGCTGCAGGCCGCCCGCACCGGCGACGACGACCTGCCCTACCACCTGGCCCGCAACGAGCAGGGCATGGTGCACGCGGCCGTCGGCTACTCACGGATGCGCAACCGGCTGCAGGCCATGGCCTGCACCGCGTCGATCGGCCCGGGTTCGACGAACATGCTCACCGGCGCCGCGCTCGCGACGACCAACCGGATCCCGGTCCTGCTGCTGCCCAGCGACGTCTTCGCCACCCGCGTCGCCTCGCCGGTGCTGCAGGAGCTGGAGCGCCCCGACTCCGGCGACGTCTCGGTCAACGACGCGTTCCGGCCGCTGTCGCGGTTCTTCGACCGGGTGTGGCGTCCCGAGCAGCTGCCCTCGGCGCTGCTGGGCGCGATGCGGGCACTCACCGACCCCGCCGAGACCGGCGCGGTGACGATCGCGCTCCCCCAGGACGTGCAGGCCGAGGCGTTCGACTGGCCCCAGGAGCTGTTCGCGCGCCGGGTCTGGCACGTCGCCCGCCCGGTGCCGGAGCCCGCCGCGATCGCCCGCGCCGCGGAGATCGTCCGCGCCGCGACGAAGCCGCTGCTCGTCGCCGGTGGCGGTGTCCACTACTCCGAGGCCTACGCCGCGTTGCGCGCGTTCGCCGAGGCCACCGGCATCCCGGTCGCCGACACCCAGGCGGGCAAGGGTGCGCTGCTGTGGGACCACCCCCAGGCCGTCGGCGGGGTCGGGTCCACCGGCTCGCCGGTCGCCAACGCGCTGGCCCGCGACGCCGACGTCGTCATCGGCGTCGGGACCCGCTGGAGCGACTTCACCACCGCGTCCCGCACCGCGTTCGCGAACCCGGACGTACGCTTCGTGAACCTCAATGTCGCCGCGTTCGACGCGGGCAAGCACGCCGGGGCGTCGGTGGTCACCGACGCCCGGGCCGGGTTGGAGGCGCTCGCCGACGCGGTCGAGGGGTACCGCGTCGGCGACGCCCACCTCGCCTCCTACACCGAGCACCGCGAGCGCTGGACCCGGGTCGTCGACGACGCGTACCACCTCGGGCACACCCCGCTGCCGGCGCAGACCGAGGTCCTCGGTGCCCTCGACGAGATGCTCGACCCGCGCGACGTCGTCGTGCAGGCGGCCGGGTCGCTGCCCGGTGACCTGCAGATGCTGTGGCGGGCGCGCGAGGAGAAGGCCTACCACGTCGAGTACGCGTACTCCTGCATGGGCTACGAGATCGCCGGCGCGCTCGGGGTCAAGATGGCCGCGCCCGACCGCGAGGTGTTCGCCCTGGTCGGCGACGGCTCGTACCTGATGATGAGCAGCGAGGTCGTGACGGCGGTGTCCGAGGGGATCAAGCTCAACCTGGTCCTCGTGCAGAACCACGGCTTCTCCTCCATCGGGGCGCTGTCGGAGTCACTGGGCAGCCAGCGCTTCGGCACGTCCTACCGCTTCCGCGACCCGGCGACGGGTGAGCTCGACGGCGCGACACTGCCGGTCGACCTGGCCGCGAACGTGGCGAGCCTGGGCGCGGACGTCATCCGGGTCCGTACGATCGCCGAACTGCGCGACGCGATCGTCGTCGCGCGGGCCGCCACCCGCACGACCGCCATCCACATCGAGACCGACCCGCTCGCGCCGGTCCCGTCGCCGGAGAGCTGGTGGGACGTTCCCGTCTCCGAGGTCTCCGCGCTCGGCTCGACCCGCGAGGCCCGCAAGACCTACGAGCACGCGAAGGCGGGCCAGCGCCCGCTCGTCACGCCGGCAGAGAACCGAGAGGACGACCGTTGAGGACCATCACCCACTGGATCGGCGGCAAGCCCGAGACCGGCACGTCCGGCCGGACCGCGCCCGTGTGGAACCCGGCGACCGGGGAGCAGCAGGCCGAGGTGGTGCTCGCCGACGTCGCCGACGTCGACAGCGCCGTCCGGTCGGCCGCCACGGCGTTCGCCGACTGGTCCCAGTCGTCGCTCTCGGCGCGGACCAAGGTGCTCTTCGCGTTCCGCGAGATCGTCAACGCCCGCATCGGCGAGCTCGCCGAGATCGTGTCCGACGAGCACGGCAAGGTCGTCTCCGACGCCCGCGGCGAGGTGCAGCGCGGCCTGGAGGTCGTCGAGTTCGCCTGCGGCATCCCGCAGCTGCTCAAGGGCGACTTCTCCGACCAGGTCTCCACCGGCGTCGACGTGCACTCGTTCCGCGAGCCGATCGGCGTCTGCGCGGGGATCACGCCGTTCAACTTCCCGGTGATGGTCCCGATGTGGATGCACCCGGTGGCGATCGCGTGCGGCAACACGTTCGTCCTCAAGCCGTCCGAGCGCGACCCGTCCGCGTCGATGCTGATCGCGGAGATGTGGTCCGCGGCCGGGCTGCCCGACGGCGTGTTCACCGTCCTGCACGGCGACAAGACCGCCGTCGACGCGCTGCTCGACCACGACGACGTCGCCGCGGTCTCGTTCGTCGGCTCGACCCCGATCGCCCGCTACATCCACGAGCGCGGCACGGCCAACGGCAAGCGCGTGCAGGCACTGGGCGGGGCGAAGAACCACGCCGTCGTGCTGCCCGACGCGTCGATCGACTTCGCCTCCGACCATCTCGTCGCCGCCGCGTTCGGCTCCGCCGGTGAGCGTTGCATGGCGATCTCCGCGGCCGTGGCCGTCGGCGGGGCGGGCGACGATCTGGTCGCCGCCGTCGCCGAGAAGGCCCGCGCGGTCAAGGTCGGCCCGGGTCGCGACGACACCTCCGAGATGGGCCCGGTCGTCACCGCCGCCGCCCGCGACCGCATCGTCGGGCTCATCGGGACCGGCGAGGCCCAGGGCGCGACACTCACCGTCGACGGTCGCGGCCTGTCGGTCCCCGGCCACGAGAACGGGTTCTTCGTGGGCCCCACCGTGATCGACGGCGTCACCCCCGACATGGACGTCTACACCGAGGAGATCTTCGGCCCGGTGCTGACGGTCGTCCGGGCAGGCGACGTCGACGAGGCGATCGCGCTGATCAACGCCAACCCCTACGGCAACGGCACCGCCATCTTCACCTCGTCCGGCGAGGCGGCGCGGCGGTTCCAGCGCGGCGTGAAGGTCGGCATGATCGGCATCAACGTCCCCATCCCGGTGCCGATGGCCTACTACTCCTTCGGCGGCTGGAAGGACTCGCTGTTCGGGCAGTCCCACATCCACGGCCCCGAGGGCGTCGCGTTCTACACCCGCGCCAAGGTCGTGACGACGCGCTGGCCGCGGGTCGCTGCGCCGAGCGAGGCCGGCTTCCACTTCCCGACGGCCGAGTAATGGGTTCCCTCGAGCGCCTCACCCTCGGCACCGCCCCCGACTCGTGGGGCGTGTGGTTCGCCTCCGACCCCCACCAGGTCGGCTGGGAGACCTACCTCGACGAGATCGCGCAGGCCGGCTACTCCTGGACCGAGCTCGGCCCGACCGGGTTCATGCCCCAGGACCCGTCGCAGCTGCGTGACGAGCTGGCGGTGCGCGACCTGAAGGTGTGCGGCGGGACGATCTTCGCCGGCCTGCACCGCGGCGCCGACGCCCTCGACGAGGCCGTCGAGGCGTGCGCGAAGGAGGCCCGGCTGCTCACCGCGGTCGGCGCGCGGCACCTCGTGCTGCTGCCCGAGCAGTACACCGACATGCACACCGGCGCGGCCACCCAGGCCGGGGACATCGACCCCGACCAGTGGAAGAACCTGGTCACCGGCTACGACCGGCTCGGGCGCATCCTCGCCGAGGAGCACGGCGTCGACCTGGTGTTCCACCCGCACGCCGACACCCACGTCGACACCCAGCAACGGGTCGAGCGGTTCCTGGCCGACACCGACCCGCGGTTCGTCAACCTGTGCCTGGACACCGGGCACATCTCCTACTGCGACGGCGACAACATCGCCATCGTGGAGCGGTTCCCCGAGCGGATCCGCTACGTCCACCTCAAGCAGGTGGATCCCGTCGTCCGCGACCGCGTCCGCCGCGAGAAGCTCTCGCTGGCCGAGGCCGTGCCGCTGGGTGTCATGGTCGAACCGCCCTGCGGCGAGCCCGACATGCCGCCGCTGCTCGACGCGCTGGCCGCCGTCGACACCGACCTGTTCACCGTCGTCGAGCAGGACCTCTACCCGGTCGAGCCGCACATCCCGCTGCCGATCGGCGCCCGGACCGCGGGCTATCTGCGCGGCTGCGGGCTCGGTCCCGTGCGCCGCTGGCCCTACTGAACCCGCAGTAACGGCACCACCGCAGTACCGACACAGCAGTCCCCTTGCAGCCCGTCCGGGCTGTCGCCCTCCGAAGGGAAGTCTCAACGATGAGCAAGCGGAAGCTGGTGCGAGGACTGGCCGTCGTGGCCGCTCTGAGCGCCGCGCTGGCTGCGTGCAGCAGTCAAGGTGGCGCGAACGAGGCCACCAACAACAGCGGTCCTGCCGTCGGCAACGCCGGCGGCAAGCAGTACACGATCGCGATGGTGACCCACGAGGCTCCGGGCGACTCCTTCTGGGACAAGATCCGCGCCGGGGCGGAGCAGGCCGCCAAGGAGCTCAACGTCAACCTGAAGTACTCGAACAACAACGACGCGGGCCAGCAGGCCACGCTCATCCAGAACGCCATCGACTCCAAGGTCGACGGCCTCGCCGTGACGCTGGCCTACGCCGACCAGGTCGGCCCGGCCGCCCAGAAGGCCGTGGCGGCGGGCATCCCGACCGTCGCGTTCAACTCGGGCATCAACGACTACACGAAGTACGGCATCGGGATGTACTTCGGCTCCGACGAGACCCTCGCGGGCCAGTCCGCCGGCACGAAGATGACCCCGGGTGGCAAGGCGATCTGCGTCGTCCAGGAGCAGGGCTCCGTCGCGCTCGAGGCGCGCTGCGCCGGTGTGAAGGCCAGCTTCCCGAACACCGAGAACCTGCAGGTCAACGGCACCGACCTGCCGTCGGTGCAGCAGACCATCGGCGCGAAGCTGCAGCAGGACCCGTCGATCACCTACGTGGTGACCCTCGGCGCGCCCATCGCGCTCGCCGCGCTGCAGGCCAAGCAGGGTGCGAACAGCCAGGCCAAGATCGTGACGTTCGACCTCAACGCCGACGTCGCGAACGACATCAAGGCCGGGACGATCGACTTCTCGATCGACCAGCAGCCCTACGTCCAGGGCTACATGGCGGTGCAGTCGCTGTGGCTGAACCTCACCAACGGCAACGACCTCGGCGGCGGCAAGCCGGTCCTGACCGGGCCGTCCTTCGTCGACAAGTCGAACATCGAGAAGATCGCGGGCTACGCCGCGAACAACACGCGCTGATGCGCCCGGAGGGGCCGGGCGACGCCGTCCGGCCCCTCCATCCGCCCCTCACGTCCCGCCCTTGAGCCACACCCCCTGGAGCACGCGATGAGTACATCCGTGGAGACAGAGCCGTCGCCGGAATCGCCGCGACCGAAGCCCCCGGTCGACGAGCCCGTCCGCGTCCAGCGTTCCCTCGCCGCCCGCATCCTCGGCCGTCCCGAGGTCGGAGCCCTCGCGGCTGCGATCGCGATCTTCATCTTCTTCTTCGCCGTCGCCGCGCCCTTCCGGACGCTGCCCGCCTTCGCGACGGTGCTCTACGCGAGCTCCACCATCGGCATCGTCGCCGTCGCCGTCGCGTTGTTGATGATCGGCGGTGAGTTCGACCTGTCCGCGGGTGTCGCGGTCGCCACCACCGCACTCGCGTCGGCGATGATCGCCTACCAGTTCAGCGTCAACGCCTGGGTCGGCGTGCTGGTCAGCCTGCTGATAGCGCTGGCCATCGGGTTCGTCAACGGATACCTGGTGGTACGCACCGGGATCCCCAGCTTCCTGATCACCCTCAGCACCTTCTTCGTGCTGCAGGGCATCAACCTCGGTGTGACGAAACTGGTCACCGGCACCGTCGCCACCACGAACATCGACCGGCTCGACGGGTTCGCCTCCGCCCGGGCGATCTTCGCGGGCGACATCGACCTCGGGTTCATCACGCTGAAGATCACGGTGCTGTGGTGGATCCTGTTCGTCGCCATCGCCACCTGGGTGCTGTTGCGCACCCGCACCGGCAACTGGATCTTCGCCTCCGGCGGCAACCAGGACTCCGCGCGCGCCGTCGGCGTCCCCGCCAAGAAGGTCAAGATCGGCCTGTTCATGGGCGTTGCGTTCTGCGCATGGTTCCTGGGCATGCACCTGCTCTTCAACTTCTCGTCCGTGCAGGCAGGCCTCGGCGTCGGCAACGAGTTCATCTACATCATCGCCGCCGTCGTCGGCGGCGCACTGCTCACCGGCGGCTACGGGTCGGCGATCGGCTCGGCGCTCGGCGCCTTCATCTTCGGCATGGTGACGCAGGGAATCGTGTTCGCCGGCTGGGACCCCAACTGGTTCAAGGCCTTCCTCGGCGCGATGCTGCTGCTCGCGGTGCTCGTCAACCTGTACGTCAAGAACCTCGCGACACAGAGGCGGTAGACCGATGACCGACACGATCGCCGAACACGCGGCCCCGGGCCTGCAGGCGGGGACGCCGCTGGTCCAGATGGAGAACGTCGGCAAGGCCTACGGCGCCATCCGCGCGCTGGAGGGCATCAACCTGACCGTGAACGCGGGCGAGGTCTCCTGCGTCCTCGGCGACAACGGCGCCGGCAAGTCCACCCTGATCAAGATCATCTCAGGGCTGCACCCGCACACCGAGGGTGTTCTGAAGGTCGACGACGAGGTCGTCTCGTTCGGCTCGCCCCGCGAGTCGCTCGACCACGGCATCGCCACTGTCTACCAGGACCTCGCCGTCGTCTCCCTGATGGAGGTCTGGCGGAACTTCTTCCTGGGCTCGGAGATCCGCAAGGGCACCTTCCCGGGCGCCCCGATGGACATCAAAGGCATGCGGGAGATCGCCGACCAGGAGCTCAAGAAGATGGGCATCCACGTCAAGGACATCAACCAGCCCATCGGCACCCTGTCCGGTGGGCAGCGCCAGTGCGTCGCGATCGCCCGCGCCGTGTACTTCGGGGCCCGGGTGCTGATCCTCGACGAACCGACGGCCGCCCTGGGCGTCAAGCAGTCCGGTGTGGTGCTCAAGTACACCTCGGCCGCGCGCGACGCGGGCCTCGGCGTCGTGTTCATCACCCACAACCCGCACCACGCCTACATGGTCGGCGACCACTTCATCATCCTGAAGCTGGGCCGGTGCGTGCTCGACCGCAAGCGCTCCGCGGTCACCCTCGAGGAGCTCACCACGCAGATGGCGGGCGGGCAGGAGCTCGAGGAGCTCCAGCACGAGCTCAAGCGCGGCTGACGACCTCCCTCCCTGACGAAAGGGCAGCTCTCGTGACACTCAACGTCGGCGTCATCGGCGTGGGCATGATCGGCCAGGACCACATCCGGCGGCTCACCCATGTCCTGTCGGGGGTCCGCGTCGCCGCGGTCACCGACGTCGACCTCGACCGGGCCCGCACGGTCGCGGCCGACCTCCCGGGGGCGAGCGTGCACGCCACCGGCGAGGACCTGATCGCCGACCCGGGGGTCGACGCCGTCGTCGTCACCTCGTGGGGGCCGACGCACGAGGGCTACGTGCTGGCCGGGATCGCCGCGGGCAAGCAGGTGTTCTGTGAGAAGCCGCTGGCCACCACCGAGGATGCCTGCTCGCGGATCGTCGACGCCGAGGTCGCGACGGGCCGTCGGCTCGTCTCCGTCGGTTTCATGCGCCGCTACGACGACCAGTACCGCGCGATGAAGGCCGTCGTCACCGGCGGGGAGATCGGCGTGGCGCTGGTCATGCACGCCGCGCACCGCAACCCGTCGGTGCCGGACTTCTTCACCAGCGACATGATCATCAACGACTCCACGGTCCACGACATCGACGTCGCCCGCTGGATGTTCGACGACGAGATCGCCGCGGTGACGGTGCTCACGCCGCGGGTGTCGAGCAAGGCCCGCGAGGGCTTCAACGACCCGCTGCTCGTGCTGCTGGAGATGGAGTCCGGGGTGATCGTCGACGTCGAGGCGTCGGTCAACGCCGGTTTCGGCTACGACATCCGCGGCGAGGTCGTCTGCGAGGACGGCACCGTCGAGCTGTCGGAGAGTGCCGGTGCGATCGTCAAGGGTGCCGGGCGGTTCGGCGGCCGGGTGCCGGCGGACTGGCGCGAGCGCTTCGTCCGGGCGTTCGACGTCGAGTTCCAGACCTGGATCGACGCCGTCGCCGCGGGCGGGACCGCCGGGCCGTCGGCGTGGGACGGCTACGCCGCCACCGTCGCGTGCGAGACCGGGTTGCGCGCGCTGGCCTCCGGGGTGCGTGAGCCGGTGACGATGCGCGAGCGGCCCGACCTCTACAAGGAGAGCTGACCGTGCGGATCGCGCTCGACCCGCACATGTACCACGCGCAGCTCTCGGTGCCCGAGGAGCTGCGGCGCGCCGCGGACCTCGGGTACCGGTGGCTGGAGCTCTCGCCGCGGGCCGACTGGTTCTTCTGGCACCGCTACCCCAAGGCCGACCGCGAGCTGATCGCGCAGGCGCGCAAGGCGTCGGCGGAGACGGGCGTCGGGTTCGCGAGCCTCGTGCCGGTGTTCGACTGGTCGAGCCCCGACGAGCAGGAACGCCAGGCCCAGATCCGCAACTGGCGGCGGCTGCTGCAGATCGCGTCGGACCTCGACTGCCCGCTGGTCAACTCCGAGCTGTCCGGCGACCCCAACGACGCGCGCCGCTCCGAGCACGCGTTCTACCGGTCGATGGAGGAGCTGGCGCCCGACTTCGAGCGCCTGGGCATCTCGCTCAACATCGAGGCGCACCCCTACGACTTCTCCGAGACCAACGACGACGCCGTGCAGATCGTGCGCGGGCTCGACCTGCCGTGGGTGGGCTACGTCTGGTGCGCGCCGCACGCGTTCCACCTCTCCGACGGCGTCGGGGACTTCCAGCGGATGCTGAGCTACGCCGCGCGCAAGCTGCGCCACGTGCACCTCGCGGACTGCTGGAACCACCGCGCGGGCGTCGGCAACCGCTACATCCTCAACCCGCCGGGCGTCGACGCGCGGATCCACCAGCACAACGAGATCGGCCGCGGCGACGTCTCGTGGGACGAGGTGTTCGGCACGCTGCGTGACCTGTCGTTCGAGGGCATCGCGACAGTGTGTGTCTTCGGCTGGGAGGACGACGCCGACGGGATCCACCGTCGGATGCTCGAACGAGTCACCTCGGAACTGGGGGCGGGATCATGAGCCGACTCGCGATCGGCCTCGCCGGGCTGGGCCGGATGGGGCGCATCCATCTCGGGAGCCTCGCCGGGCGTTGCCCGTCGGCCGAGCTGGCGTGCGTCTACGACGTCGACCCCGTCGTCGCCGAGCAGACCGCCGCCGAGCACGGCGTGCCGTGGACGGCGTCGTTCGAGGAGCTGCTCGACGCCTCCGACGCGGTCGCGATCGCCACCTCGACGGCGTCGCACGCGCCCCTGATCGTGGAGGCCGCGAGCGCAGGGAAGTCGATGTTCTGCGAGAAGCCGGTGTCGGCCGACCGCGCCGCGGCCGTCGCCGCCGTCGAGGCCGTCGAGCAGGCCGGGGTGCTGCTGCAGGTGGGCTTCCACCGCCGCTACGACCCCGACTGGGCCGCCGCCGCCCGGCGCATCCACGACGGTGAGCTCGGCGAGGTCACGCTGTTCCGGACCTCGTTGCGCGACATGACCTCTCCCCCACCGTCGTTCCTGTCCGGGTCCGGCGGGTTATTCGCCGACGTCACCGTGCACGACCTCGACGTCGCGCGCTGGCTCGTCGGCGAGGTCGTCGAGGTGCACGCCCATGGCGCCGCCGCCGACCCCGCGTTCGGCGAGATCGGCGACATCGACACCGCCGTCGTCGTGCTGCGGTTCGAGAACGGCGCGCTCGGCGTGATCGACAACAGCCGCAGCGCCGGCTACGGCTACGAGTGCTCCACCGAGGTGCTCGGCACCGCCGCGACCGCCCGGATCGACTCCCCGCACCGCCACGGCTACGAGTGGCGCACCCCCGGGCTCGCGTCCCGGGACCTGGTGCGCGACTTCGAGGAGCGCTACCCCGTCGCCTACACCGCCGAGCTGGAGGCGTTCGCCCGCTGCGTCCTCGACGACACCGAGCCGCTCGCCGCGGGCCGCGACGCGATCGCCGCGTCCGACCTCGCCGAGGCCGCGACCCGCTCGTGGCGCACCGGCGCGGCCGTGACGCTCACCCCGCGGCGCACCGCCGCCGGGATCGACTACTCGCTGCACGAGGTGTCCGCATGAGCTCCCTCGACCGTATTGCCGGCGCCCCCATCTCCTGGGGCGTGTGCGAGGTCCCCGGCTGGGGATACCAGCTCACCCCGGCACGCGTCCTGCAGGAGATGCAGGACGTCGGGCTCTCGGCCACCGAGCTGGGCCCCGACGGTTTCCTGCCCGCGTCGCCCACTGCGATGGCGGCGGTACTGGAGCAGCATCATCTCGAGGCCATCGGCGGGTTCACCCCGCTGCTGCTGCACGTCCCCGGGCACGACCCGGTGCCCGAGGTCGAGAAGCTGCTGCAGGCCTACGCCGCGACCGGCTCGTCGACGATGGTGCTCTCCGCGACCACCGGGCAGGACGGCTACGACAGCCGCCCCGTGCTCGGCTCCGCGGGCTGGACGACGTTGCTGGGCAACCTCGACCGGCTCAGCGCCGTCACCTCCGCCGCCGGGGTGCAGGCGGTCCTGCACCCGCACGTCGGCACGATGGTCGAGAACGGTGACGACGTCCGCCGCGTCCTGGAGGGCTCCGACATCGCCCTGTGCCTGGACACCGGACACCTGCTCATCGGCGGCGTCGACCCCGCCGAGCTGACCCGCGAGGCCCCGCACCGGGTGGCGCACACCCACTTCAAGGACGTCGACGCCTCCATGGCCCGAGAGGTCCAGGACGGCCGACGCAGCTACACCGACGCCGTCCGCGACGGCATGTACCGGCCGCTCGGGTCGGGTGACGTCGACTTCGGGTCCATCGTGGACTCGTTGCGCGGCAGGGACTACGACGGCTGGTACGTCCTGGAGCAGGACACGATCCTCACCGAGGAGCCGCGCGGCGAGGGCCCGCTCGCCGACGTCCGGACCAGCGTCTCGTACCTGTCCGGCCTGCTGGCGTGAGCGAACCGCTGCGGATCGGCGTCCTCGGCGCCTCCCGGATCGCGGGACAGGCGATCGTCGAACCGGCGCGGACGACCGGCGACCGGCTCGTCGCTGTCGCGGCCCGGGACCCCTCGCGGGCGAAGGACTTCGCGTCCGTGCACGGCGTCGAGCGGGTCGTCGGCTCCTGTGCGGAGCTCGTGGCCGACCCCGAGGTCGACGTCGTCCACAACCCGCTGGCCAACGCCCTGCACGGCCGAACCTCGCCGCCATGCAGGCCGGCAAGCACGTCCTGACGGAGAAGCCCTCCGCGTCCAACGCCGCCGAGGCGAGGACCGTGCGTGACGCCGCCGTCGCCGCGGGGGTGACGCTGGTCGAGGACTTCCACTACGTGCACCACCCGGTGGCGCAAACGTCTGCTCGCCCTGGTGAGGTCGGGCGGGCTGGGGCCGGTCCGGCGCATCGAGACGCACTTCCTCGGGCCCGACAGCGCCGAGGTCGACTCCGGCGGCTTCCTGCCCACGCCACACCTGCTCACAGGGTCGTCGAGGTCGGCGCGTCGTGTCGGCGGCGGGTCTCGCGGGCGGCGGTGGCCGGCACACATACGGTCGTGTGGACGAACGAGTCGAGCCACTGGATCGAGCCGTCGGGGCGGGCCCAGCCGAGGTGCGCGAGGCGCAGGTGGTCCTCGTCGCGCCCGATGGCGCTGTAGCAGCGTTCGCAGATCCTGGGGGGAGGCAGATCGGACATGGCTGGATTCTGACCTCCAGCGACTTCCAGCCAACAGATGGGCAGAAGTCGTTGTACATCCAAATCCAGCCAACTACTGTCGGGTCGTGCTCAGCACCGTCGCCGTCCTCGCCCTCGACGAGATGATCGTCTTCGAGTTCGGCGTGCTGTGTGAGGTCTTCGGCCTCGACCGCACCGAGGACGGCATCCCGCCGATCGGGTTCCGCACCTGCGGTGTCCGCGCCCACCAGCCCGTCCGCACCGTCGAGGGGCTGCACGTCGTTCCCGGACACGGGCTCGACGGCCTCGTCGGCGCCGACCTCGTCGCGCTCCCCGCGACCAACCTGCGGGAGTTCCCCGAGGAGGTCCTCGACGCCGTCCGGGCCGCCGCGGCCGCCGGGGCGACCGTGCTCACCATCTGTTCCGGGGTGTTCGTCGCCGGCGCCGCGGGTCTGCTCGACGGCCGCCGGTGCACCTCGCACTGGCGCAACGTCGACGAGCTGCGGGAGCGGCACCCGCTCGCGATCGTCGACCCCGACGTGCTGTTCGTGGACGACGGGAACCTCGTCAGCAGCGCGGGGTCGGCAGCGGGCATCGACGCCTGCCTGCACGTGGTGCGCCGGACGCTCGGCAGCGCCGCGGTGAACACCATCGCCAGGCTGATGGTCGTCGCACCGCAACGCGAGGGCGGGCAGCGTCAGTTCCTCGACCAGCCGGTCCCCGAGTGCACCAACGCCGCGATCGCGCCGACGCTGGACTGGGTGCTCACCCACATCGACCGCGAGCACAGCGTCGCGGACCTCGCGCAGCGGTCGTTGATGTCCGAGCGCAGCTTCTCGCGCCGGTTCCTCGCCGAGACGGGCACAACCCCTCACCGCTGGATCACCCAGCAACGGGTCCTGCGAGCCCGCCAGCTGCTGGAACAGACCGGCCTGGGCATCGACGAGGTCGCCCGGACCTGCGGCTTCGGCACGCCCGCGATGCTGCGTCACCACTTCCGCAAGGCGATCGGCGTGACCCCCGGCGACTACCGGCGGACCTTCCACGAGAGCACCGGCTCACGACACCCCACGGCGGTCGCGGGTTCGTGACCCGGGCTCGGCCGGTGCGCAGCAGCGCCGGGTGCGGGGTGTTGAACGACGTCATGACCTGCACGCTCGACGGCCACGAGTGGATGCCGCCGACGATGCCGGGGTGGGCGTCGAGGGCGGCGTCCGCCCCATCGGTCGACGAGGTTGGCGGCGGTCTCGCCGGCCGCACGGTTGTCGATGCCGGCGTGGTCGCGACGGTTCGTCGCCGCGACGCTCGCGCTCCGCGGCCGCCGGCCCGGCGCCGGCCGAGCAGCCCGCGGTCGGGGCTCAGGCGTAGTCGAGGTCCAGCCCCAGCGGCGCGACCGCGTCGAGCTCGTGCAGGCGCGTCGTGAGGTGCTCGCGGATCCGCCGGAACGCTGCGTGCCCCATCGGCAGCCGCAGCGGCGGGTCCGCCATCGATGCCAGCCCGACGATCACCTTCGCGGCCGCCAGCGGATCACCGGGCTGGCGGCCGTCCTCGGCGGCGAACCGCGCGCGTTCGGGACCGAGCACTGCGGCGTAGGCGTCCATGGGTTCCGACCACTGGATCGAGCGGCCGGCGAAGTCGGTCCGGAACGGCCCGGGCTCACATATCACGACCTTGATGCCGAGGTGCGCGACCTCGGTCGCCAGCCCCTCGGACAGCCCCTCGACGGCGAACTTGGTTCCGGCGTATGCGGTGCTGCCCAGGCGGGACGTCACTCCCCCGACCGACGACATCTGCACGATCAGCCCGCTGCCCTGCGCGCGCATCGTCGGCAGGACGGCGCGGGTCACGGCGAGCAGACCGAAGACGTTCGTGTCGAAGACCCGGCGCAGCTGCTCGTCGGTGAGCTCCTCGACGGCGCCGCGCAGCCCGTAGCCCGCGTTGTTGACGAGGACGTCGACGCGCCCGAACGCGTCGACGGCCTCGGCCACCGCCTCCGTGACGGCGGCGCCGTCGGTCACGTCGAGCGCGAGCGCGCGGACCCGGTCGGGGGCGGCCGCGACGAGATCGTCGAGTGACCGCGGGTCCCGCGCGGTGGCGACGACCAGGTCGCCGACGGCGAGGGCCTCCTGGGCGATGAGCCGGCCGAAGCCGGTGCTGGTACCGGTGACGAACCAGACCTTGGGAGCCATGATCACCTTTCCTCTGCGGCGGGTGGCGACAGGAGCGTGACGACGCTGGAGTCGTCGCGGGCGTCCATCCCCGCGGTGTGCCCCAGGAGGTAGAGCTGTTGCGCCGCGGCGGCCACCGGCAGCGGGACGCGGGCGGCGCGACCGGCGTCGGTGACGATGCCCATGTCCTTGACGAAGATGTCGAGCCGCGACCGGACCTCGACGGCGTCGGCCTCATCGCCGTAGGCCTGGGCCATCCGGGGCCCGCGGTCGGCGAGCATGAACGACCCGGCCGCACCGGCGGACAGCGTCTCGACGACGGTCGCCGGGTCCAGCCCGAGGCCACGCGCGAGCGCGACCGCCTCCGCCGCGGCCGCGATGTGCACGCCCGCGAGGAGCTGGTTGACCGTCTTCATCGCCTGCCCGGCACCGGGCCGCTCCCCGACGACGGCCAGCGTCGAGGCCAGCCGTTCGAGCACCGGGCGGGCGCGTTCCAGCACGTCGGGCGCCACCCCGACGACGATGAGCAGGTCGCCGGCTCCGGCCCGGGCGGGACCTCCGCTCACGGGCGCGTCGACGAGCGCGATCCCCGACGCCGCCAGCTCGTCATCCAGTTCGCGCACCGCGGCCGGGCCGATCGTGCTGGTCAGGATGACGATGCCGCCCTCGCCGAGCGCTGCGGCGGCCCCGTCGGCGCCGAAGAGGGCGTCGCGGACCTGCGTCTCGTCGCGCACGGCCAGCAGCGCGGTCCCGCCGGGTGTCACGGCGGCGGCGGGGCAGGCCGCGGACCGGACACCGCCGGCCTCGGCGAGCGCACGGCGCTCGGCGCTCACGTCGTAGGCGCTGACGTCGAACGGGCCGGCGAGGCGGGTGGCTGTGGGGAGGCCCATGGCGCCCAGGCCGAGTACGGCGACCGCGGTCATCGGTTCCCCTTCGACGTCGACGCGGTCACGAGCGATCGCAAGGTCGACACGGCGCCCGCGAGGCCGTCGTCGTCGCCGACGTTGCCCGCGAACACCACGTACGGGATGCCGCGAGCGGGCCCGGCGACCGGTTCCCACACCGAGACGATGCCCGGCAGCAACGTCCCGCGGGCCCAGGCACGGCTCACGCCCAGCGCACCCGTCGCGGTGTCCGACGAGGTGATCCCACCCTTCGCGACGACGAACCGCGGCCGTACCCGGGCGACGACGTCGGCGACCACGTCGACCATCGCCGCACTGACGCTCCGGGCGATCGCGAGGCTCTCGTCGGCGTCCGCGCCGGTGACCAGTCTGCGGCTGGTGCGCAGCACGACGTCGGTCGCGTCGCCGGGGGCTGCCGAACCACCGAGCAGGTCGATCGCCCGTTCGGCGGTGGCCCGCACGTGGGGCTCGCGGCGGGCCGGGTCGAGCAGCGTCGGCACGTCGAGCTCGACGTCGGTGGTACCGCCCGCGGCGCGGAGCCGGTCGAGCTGGCGGGTGGTGAGCCCGACGTGCGACCCGGCGACGACCAGCCCGTGCGGGACCGCCGGCCGGGTGTCGGCGGGATCGGCGCCCGGCAGGGTCGCGGCGAGGTCGGCGGCGGTGAGCGGCGCCCGCGCCGTCTGCCCGAGCCGGGCCCGGACGAACGACGGCCCGGACCGGTGCACGAACCGCTTGCCCGCGGCCTCCGCGACCAGCAGCCCCTCGACGAGGACACGCAGGTCGTCGTCGGTCGCGGCGTCGACGACGACGGGCTGCGCGTCGGTCAGCCCGCCCAGGACCTCGGCGACCCGTGCGGGCCCGCCGCCGCGCAGGTCGGTGAGCGTGACGGTGGCGACGGCGCCGCGGCCGACCCGGCCACCGGTCTTCTCGGCGACCCAGTCCCGTAGGTCGGCGTTGGTGTAGCCGAAGGTGGCGTCGCGGGCGAACTCGCTGTGCGACACCGGGATCATCCCGTCGGGGGTACGCATCCAGTGCACCGAACCGACGGTGAGCCGGCCCGGCTCGATCATGGCCGGGACGATCACGATGCCGTCGACGGGGGCCCCGGCCGCGGCGGCCGCGCGGACGAGGACGTCGGTCTCGGCCGGGAAGTGACCGCGCAGGGTCGAGTCGCTGCGCGAGACCAGCATGTGGTCGACGCCCGCCTCGGCACCCGCCCGTACGACGGCGCCGGCGATCTCCTCGCCCAGCGCGACGGCGTCGGCCTCGGCGAGGCTGCGGGTGTTGGTGAGGACGAAGAAGCCGGGGGTGTCCTGTGCGAACGCCCACGCGAGGTCGGGGGGCGACCACGCGGTGAGCACCGGGACGTCGGCGACGGACTGGGTGCCGGTCGGGTCGTCGTCGAGCACCACGACGCGCCGTCCGGCGGCGACCCGGTGGGCGAGGTCGGCGGCGTCGATCTGCCAGGGCGGCGGGTAGCCGCGGACGAGCTCGTCGGGGTCGACGGGTCCGGTGACGGCGGGCAGCGGGCTCATGAGCCCGTCCCGAGCACGTGTTCGCGCAGGTCGGACAGTGTCTGGTTCATGTGCGACTCCATCGCGTCGCGGGCCAGGTCCGGATCGGCCGCCGTGAGCGCGTCGATGATGCGCGCGTGCTCGGCGACGGCGTTGTCCCGGATCCGGGGCACCGACGAGGTCTGCCGGCGGGCTGCGACCAGCAGCGCGCCGAACGGTTCGAGCAGGAACGGGACGAACACGTTGCCGGTGGCACGCATGACGGTGTCGTGGAAGGCGATGTCGGCGTCGACGAACCGGTCGACCTCACCGGCCGTCGACGCCGCCCGCATCTCCTCGACCCCGGCGCGCAGGGCGGTGAGGTGTTCCTCGGTGCGGCGCAGTGCCGCCAGCCGGGCGGCACCGACCTCCACCATGCGCCGCGCCTCGAGCAGCAGCTCCGGCACCGCGGGGCCGGCCCCGTCGGTGTCGTGCGTGCGGACCAGCAGGTCGAGCGAGCGCCACCGTTCCGGCGGCGTCACGTAGGTGCCGAGGCCGCGCCGGACCTCCAGAACGTTGGTGGCGCGCAGGATGCGGACCGCCTCCCGGACGGTCAGCCGGCTGGCGCCGTGCGCGGTGGCGAGCTCGCCCTCGGGCGGCAGCGCGGTGCCGGCGGGATAGCGGCCGGCGACGACGGCGTCGAGCAGCGCGTCGGCCACGGTCTCGGCCAGCGTCGCCACCCGGTCACCTCCGCAGCCGCAACATCAGACGTCTGATGTCCTCGGCCACTCTCTTCCCGCGCCCCGCGTCGCGTCAAGGCATGTCGTCGTCCATGTAGGCGCGGACGATCGCGTCGAAGTCGGCGTCACCGCGCAGCCCGAGCGCCTCGGCGCGGGCCGTGTCCCACGCTCCCGGCCAGGTCGCGGCGATGGCCTCGACCGCCGGGTCACGCTGCCACCGCACCCGGGCGGCGACGTCGGCACCGGCGACGCGGTCGAGCGCCTCGACCATCTCCCCCACCGACACCGACACCCCCGGCAGGTTGACCGCCCGCGACGCCCCGAGCGCCTCGGTCGGCAGCTCCGCGCCCGCGACCAGGCACTCCGTCGCATGCCGCGGCGAGAGCACCCACATCCGTACCTCCGGCGGCACCGGCACCACGGACTCGACGCCGGCCAGCGGCTCGCGGATCACCCCGCTCGCGAACCCCGACGCCGCCGCGTTGGGCCTGCCCGGGCGCACGGTGACCGTCGGCAGCCGGAGCACCCGGCCGTCGACGTGCCCCTTGCGAGTGTGGTCGGCCAGCAGCAGCTCCGCGCACGCCTTCTGGGTGCCGTAGGAGGTCTGCGGGGTCAGCGGCGTCGAGTCGGTGACGACGGCGGGCAGGTCGCCGCCGTACACCGCGACGGAGCTGGTGAACACCACGCGGGGGACGTTCCCCGCCACGCGGCAGGCGTCCAGCAGCAGCCGCGAACCGTCCAGGTTGATCCGCATCCCCAGGTCGAACTCGGCCTCGGCCTGCCCGCTGACGACCGCGGCCAGGTGGAACACCACGTCGGTGCCGGCGTCGACCAGCTCGCCCAGCAGCGCGGGATCGGCGACATCCCCGACGACCGTGCGCACCCGTGGGTCGCCCGCGCCCGCCGTGGCGGCGACGACGTCGAGCAGCACCAGCTCGTCGATCGACCGCCCGTCGAGCATGCCGCGGTCCAGCAGCGTGCGGGCGAGCCTGCCACCCAGGAAGCCCGCACCACCCGTGACGACGACCTTCATCCGTCCCTCCGCCCCGGCGCCGGTGGCGCCGCACGTCGTTGTGAGATCGACCCGAGCCTATGCGCGCCGGTGATCGCCCGAAGTGCGGTACGCGGGCCGGACCTGCTGTCGCTAGCGTGGCCCCGGCACCGTGGGAGGAGGCGACGCTGGCGATCGGCTCCGTCGTCGCGCCCGCCGCGGCCCGCCTCTGGCAGGCCCCGTCGGCGGCTCTGGCGCGTCACGATCCCGGGTTCACGGCCCTGCGGCGCGCGGTACGGGTGACCGTCGCGGCGTGCGTCGGGTTCTTCGCGTGCCATCTCGCGCTCGGCGAGGACACGATGGCGCTCTACGCGTTGTTCTCCGCTGTCGCGGTCGGCGCGCTGGCCGAGGTGCTGGGGAGCCCGGCCGAACGCACCCGCGCCTACGGCGTCGTGCTCGGCGCCGGGGTCGTCCTCGTCACGGCCGGGACGCTGCTGGCCGCCACCACCGCACTCGCCGTCGCCGGGATGCTGGTGCTCGGCTTCGCGATCGCCTACTCCGGCGTGGTCGGCCCGCGCGTCGGCTCCGTCGCCAACGGGCTGCAGCTGTTCTACGTGCTGCCCTGCTTCCCACCGTTCGCCCCCGACCAGCTCGGCGAACGGCTCGCGGGCCTGGTGATCGGCGTCGTCCTGCTCGCCGTGACCGACCGGACCCTGCTGCCGGCCCCCGCGCCGGCCGACCCCGCGCACCGGTTCGGCGCCGCCCTCTCGACGGCCGCCGCGTTCGCGACACGCCTCGCCACCGACCTGCGCTCCACCGGCGGCGCCGGTGGCTCCCGGGCACTGCCCCGCGACGAGGCGCTCGCCGCCGCGGACGCCCTGCGGCTGGTCAACATCCCGCTGGCCGAGCGCCCACTGGGCAGCGGGCGCCGCGACCGGTCGCTGTTCGTGCTGGGTGCCTCGGCCCGGCTCGCCGCCGCCCGCACGGTCACCCTCGCCGACCTGCTCGACACCGACGGCCCGCACCCGCGCCATCCCGTCACCGCGGACCTGCTCGACGCCGCCGCGACCGTCCTCGAGGGCGGGGCCCGCACGCTGCGCGGCGGCCCCCCACCGGCGCTGGCCGAGCTCGACGCGGCGCTCTCGACCTACGTCGGGATGCGGGTTCGGCACCTCCCGCTGCCCGACGGCCCGACGGCCGACCTGCGCGCCGGGCTGGCTGCCGCGGCCGTGGCACAGACCGCACGGGTGGCGGGCCTGGCCGCCCACGGCATCGCCCGCGCCCCCGTGCCCGCGGGGCCGCTACCCGACGAGCTGTGGTTCCTGCGCGGGTCACCGTGGCAGCTGGTGTGGCGGCGGCTGGTCAACAACGTCACCCCGCGGTCGGTGTACCTGCAGAACGCGCTGCGCGTCGCGCTGGGGCTGGGCGTCGCGCGGCTCGTCGCCGGCGTCTTCGACCTCTCGCACGGCTTCTGGGTGCTGCTCGCGACGCTGAGCCTGATGCGCACCTCCGCCGTCGCGAGCCGGTCGATGCTGGTCAAGGCGTTCGTCGGGACGCTGGTCGGCGCGGTCGTCGCAGGCCTCGCGCTGACCTACGTCTCCCCTTCGGTGTACCCGTGGATCCTGCCCGCGATCATGGTCGTCGCCTTCGTCGTCGGACCGGCGTTCGGCGTCGCCGCCGGGCAGGCCGGGTTCACCGTCGTCGTCGCCGTCATGTTCGCCCAGCTCAACCCGTCGACGTGGCAGCTCGCCGAGGTACGGCTCGTCGACGTCGTGACCGGTGGCGCGATCGGTGCCGTCATCGGGGCCGCGGTGTGGCCCCGCGGGGGCGGCGGCGAGATCCGCCGGATCGCAGGCGACGCGTTGCGCGCCGGGGCCGACGAGCTCCTCGACACGGTCCGGCTGCTCAGCCACGGCACCGCCCCGCCGGAGGGCCTCTCGACGCTGCACCGGCTCTCCGCACTGCTCGACCACACGTTCGTGCAGTACCGCAGCGAGCCCGTGGGCCCGGGCCCGCAACCCGACTGGCTCACCGTCATCGGGGTGGTGCACCGGCTCGCGACGTACTCGGAGACGTTGCGCGCCCGGCACTCCGCCACCGGTCCGCTGCCGTGGCCCGATGCGGCGACCCGGCTCGACGCGGCTGCGGCCGAGGTGGCGCTGTCGCTGCGGGGCGCGGCCGACGCCCTCGACGCCGGGTACGCCGTCCCCGCCGCGACGGTCAGGGCGTGCCGCGAGTCGGTCGTCGTGCAGGCGCCGCACGACCTCGCCGACGACGTCGACGCCGGCCTGCGCGTCCTCGACGCGTGGGCCTGGGTGGTCACGACCGTCGACGACCTGGAGCGGCTGACCGCCGTGCTGTCCGGCCCCGACGCCCCGACGCTCCCGGCGCCGGCCCCGCCCACCCCCCCTTCTCAGAGCACCCAGGAGCGATCCGCCGTGAAGCCGACCGAGATCGACGGGTCCTGACCGAGCGCGCGGAGCCGGTCGCGCAGTTCGGCGCGGACCGCGTCGAAGTCGGTGACGGTCTGCACCGCCGACTCCGGCGTCACGACGAAGTCGACCTCCACGTCGAGTCGGCTGCCGACCTTCGAGACCCGCAGGAACGACTCGGCGAGTCCACGCTCCCGGCGCACCTCCTCCACGCACACGAGCAGCTCCTCGCGCAGCGCGGGCGGCGACATGGTGAGGACCTCCCGCAGCGCCGTCGCCAGCAGCCGCGCCGGCACGACGAGGAACGCCGCCGAGATCAGCGCGACCATCGCGGGGTCGACGTAGCGGGCGATGTCGTCGCGACCGCCGAGGGTGAGCCCCCACGCGAGGCCGAACCCGGCCAGCACGCCCAGGCTGAGCAGTGTGTCGCCCCACCACTCGGCGGCCTCGGCGCGCACCAGGTCCGACCCGGTGCGGGCACGGCGGCGCACGTAGACCGTCGTGGCGACCCCGCCCGCGGTCGCGACGACGGCGTAGACCAGCGCCCATCCGGCGTCGACGTCGCGGCCGCCGGCGAGCAGGTCGCCGACCGCCCCGGCGAGCGCGTAGATGCACAGTCCGCCGAGCGCGCCCGCCTTCACGACGATGGCGAGCGGCTCGTAGATCTCCCGGCCCCAGGGGAAGCGGTCGTCGGGGCCGCGCCGCGACGCGCGCAGCGCCCACACCCCGAGCAGCGACAACCCGACGCTCGCGAACGAGTACAGCCCGTCGAACAGGATCAGCCGCGAGTCGACGACCAGCCCCCACACCAGCGAGACCACCGCGAACGCGGCAGACACCCACACCGAGACGAGCAGGGTGCGGGCGTCGGTCCGCGGGTCGGTCATTCCCGGGGCCCGGCGGACAGCTCCCCGCCGCGCCGGGGCGGACCTTGCGAACGCGCGTCGACAAGCACCGACAACGGCGGCGTGCGCATCGGGGGTCCTCTCGAACGGGGGCGCGGGACGGGCCCGATTCTCCCGGTCCTACGAGTCGCCCGACAAGAGCAGGAGCAGCCACGCCCCGCCTCCGTCGTGGGGGATCCGCCCGTCGGAGCGGCGGACCGGACGGCGGGCCGGGTCGCGGCGCTGCGCATCGACGAGGAACACCGCGAGCCCGCCGAACGCCGCCGCGGCCAGCCCGGCAACCGGTTCGCCCACGGCCAGCGCCGCCGCGGCGGTGGCGGTCGACGCCGCCCCGGCGACCACCGCGACCCAGCGCGTCGACACCGCAGGGACCTGCCCCAGCAGCCCGTCACCCACGACCGGTCCACCTCCGCGCGCGACCGGCAGCAGCACCACGACGAGCACCGCCCCGATCCCCATGATCATCCCGGCCCCGAGGGTCGTCACCGTGTCCATCCCGCGCTCCCCCACCCCGCCCGGATGTTCCGGACCGGCCGCCAGGGTCGCGGGCGCGGCCGCCTCCGACGAGGGGGGCGGCACCCGGAGGACGGGGGCGGACCCCCGGATCAGAGCGCCGCCGCGCGGCCCTCCAGATAGCGACGCTCCGGCTCGCTGCGGGTCAGCTCCGCCGCGGCGGCGTACTCCCGGCGCGCGGCGGTCGCGTCGCCCGCCCGCTCCAGCAGATGGGCGCGGACGGCGCGCAGCCGGTGGTGACCTGCCAGCGCCGGGTCGGCGGCGATCTCGTCGAGCCCCGCGAGGCCGGCGACCGGCCCGTCGACCATCGCCGAGGCTACGACCCTGTTCAGCGCGACCATCGGTCCCGGCGCGACCCGTTCCAGGAGGCGGTACAGGCCCAGGATCTGCGGCCAGTCGGTGTCGGCGGCGGTCGCGGCCTCCGCGTGCACGGCCGCGATCGCCCCCTGCACCTGGTAGGGGCCGACGGCGCCCCGGGGCAGTACCTCCGCCACCAGGGCGAGCCCCTCCGCGATCATCACGGTGTCCCACCGCGACCGGTCCTGCTCCTCCAGCGGCACGATCCCGTCGTCCGCTCCGGTCCGGGCGTCGCGGCGGGCGTCGGTCAGCAGCATGAGGGCCAGCAGCCCGGCCACCTCGTCGTCGCCCGGACGCAGGGAACGCAGCAACCTGGTCAGCCGCACCGCCTCCGCCGACAGCTCGACGCGGCGCAGGTCAGGGCCCTCGCTCGCGGTGTACCCCTCGTTGAACACGAGGTGGAGCACCGCGAGGACGGCCGCGACGCGCTCGTCGAGCTCGACGGGCGGCGGTAGCCGGAACCGTCCACCGGCGACGATGCGCTGCTTCGCGCGGCTGATCCGTTGCCCGACGGTCGGTTCGGGCACCAGGAACCCCCGGGCGATCTCCGCCGTCGTGAGCCCGCCGACCGCGCGCAGCGTCAGCGCGACCTGCGACGCCGGGGTCAGCGTCGGATGGCAGCACAGCAGCATCAGTGTCCGGGTGTCGTCGGCCTGCGGGGCCGGGCCGGGGTCGGGCGGCTCCAGCGTGGCGACGGCCTCCTCCCGGCGCCGGCGGGCGTCGTCGGAGCGCCAGAGCTCGATCCGACGACGCGCCGCCACCCTGATCAGCCAGGCCTTGGGGTTGTCGGGCACCCCGTCGGCCGGCCAACGCGTCGCCGCCACCACCAGCGCCTCCTGCACCGCGTCCTCGCAGGTCTCGAAGTCGCCGTAGCGCCTCGCGAGCGCCGTGACGACCTGTGGGGTCAGGCTGCGCAGGAGGTCACCGAGCTGTGCCGCCCCGTGCGGTGCCGTCACGTATCAGGCCCCGCCGCGACGACGGCGTGCAGGTCGAGCACCGGGCGCACCTCGATGTCGACGTACTGCGCCTCCGGCATCGCGGCCGCCCACGCGATCGCCTTCTCCGGGCTGTCGCAGTCGACGAGGTAGTAGCCCGCGACATGTTCCTCGACCTCCGCGAACCGAGGAGACACCGATGAACGCCACCGCCCCCACCCACACCGACGACACCGCCGCCGTGGCCGCCCTGCTCGCCGAGGAGACCGAGGCGATGCGCACCCGCGATGCCGAGCGCGCGGTGGCGCGCTACGCCCCCGACGCCGTGATCTTCGACCTCGCCCCGCCGCTGGGCCGCCGCGGCCGCACCGCCGAGGGCGTCGCGGCCTGGCTCACCGGTTTCGACGGGCCCGTCGGCATCGAGATCGCCGACCTGGAGGTGTCCGTCGACGGCGACCTCGCCTTCGCGCAGTGCCTCCGCCGCCTGACGGCCGTCCCTGCCGGGGCGCCGGAGGGCTTCTCCTTCTGGTACCGCGCGACGACGTGCCTGCGCCGGGTGGACGGGAACTGGCTCGTCGTCCACGAGCACACCTCCACGCCGTTCCACATGGACGGCTCGTTCCGCGCAGCGACCGATCTGCGGCCCTGACCCGTGACACGGCACGATCGACACATCGAGGAAGGGACCGACATGTTCGAGAAGACCCCCGCCTTCAGCGGGTTCTCCGTCGACGACATCCCCGCCGCCCGGGCCTTCTACGGCGACGTGCTCGGCGTCCGGCTCACGGAGCGCAACGGCATGCTCCTGCTGCACCTCGCGGGCGACGCCGGCACGACCCGCGACACGCTGGTCTACCCCAAGCCCGACCACGTCCCGGCGGCGTTCACGATCCTGAACTTCCGGGTCGGCGACGTCGACGCCGCGGTGGACGCACTCGTCGACAAGGGCGTGACGTTCCAGGTCAGCGACTGGACCGACGAGCGGGGTGTGCAGCGGAGGTACGGTCCGCCGATCGCGTGGTTCACCGACCCCGCCGGCAACGTGCTCTCCGTGATCCAGGAGTAGAGCACCCGCTCGGACGGCGCGAACCGTCGGTGCCCGATGCGAACATATGTTCGTGTCCGGAGACGCCACCATCCTGCACGCCGACCTCGACGCGTTCTTCGCCTCGGTCGAGCAGCGCGACGACCCGTCGTTGCGGGGCCGGCCGGTGATCGTCGGCGGCGGGGTGGTGCTGGCGTGCAGCTACGAGGCGAAGGCCGCCGGGGTGCGCACGGCGATGGGCGGGCGCCAGGCGCTCGCGCTGTGCCCGGGCGCGACCGTGGTGCCGCCGCGGATGCACGCGTACTCGGCGGCGTCGAAGGCGGTGTTCGAGGTCTTCCGCGACACCACGCCGCTGGTCGAGGGGATCTCGATCGACGAGGCGTTCCTCGAGGTGGGCGGCCTGTGGCGGATCGCGGGCACCCCGGTCCGCATCGCCGAGGGGCTGCGCAGGCAGGTCGCCGAGCAGGTCGGGCTGCCCATCACGGTCGGGGTGGCGCGCACGAAGTTCCTGGCCAAGGTGGCCAGCGGCGTCGCCAAGCCGGACGGGTTGCTGCGGGTGCCGCCCGAGGCGGAGCTCGCGTTCCTGCACCCGTTGCCGGTGGAGCGGCTGTGGGGCGTCGGGAAGGTGACGTCGGCGAAGCTGCACGCGATGGGCCTGCGCACCGTCGCCGACGTGGCGGGCCTGGGCGAGCCGGCGCTCGTGTCGCTGCTGGGGCGCGCGCCGGGGCAGCACCTGCACGCGCTGGCGCACGGCCTCGACCCGCGCCGGGTGGAGACGGGTCGGCGGCGGCGTTCGATCGGGTCGCAGCGGGCGCTGGGCCGCCGCGAGCGGTCGGCCGAGGAGCTCGACGCGATCGTCGCCGGGATCGTCGACAGGTTGGGCAAGCGGCTGCGCGGGGCCGACCGGGTGTGCCGGACGGTGGTGCTGCGGCTGCGCTTCGGTGACTTCACCCGCGCCACCCGCTCGCACACGGTGGCCGACGCGACGGCGCACACCCCGACGATCCTGGCGGCCGCGCGCCGGTTGCTGGTCGACGCGATGCCGCTGGTCCGGGAACGCGGCATCACCCTCGTGGGACTGTCGCTGACCAATCTCGACCGGGACGGCGCGGTCCAGCTCACGCTGCCGTTCGCGCGCGACTCCGGCCCGGAGCTCGACGCGACGCTCGACGCGCTCCGCGAGCGGTTCGGCGGGGAGGCGGTCACCCGCGCGGCGCGGCTCGGCCACTCGCCCGGCGTCCAGATGCCGACGCTGCCGGACCCGTGACGCGCGCTGTGAGGGAGGCACAGATGTGCGACGCACCGCAATCGTCCTCGTCGGACGGTCCGGACCGGATACCCTACAATCGTGTCCGCCGTACGCCTGTCGCCCACCTCCTACGTCGTCCTGGGCATGATCTCGTTGCGCGGGCCGTCGACCCCGTACGACCTCAAGCGCGCGGTCGGGCACTCCGTCGGCTACTTCTGGCACTTCCCGCACGCCCAGCTCTACTCCGAGCCGGAGCGGCTCACCGAGGCCGGGCTGCTGACCTGCGAGACGGAGGCGGCGGGCCGCCGTCGCAAGACGTACTCGATCACCTCCGCCGGCACCGAGGCGCTGGAGACCTGGATCGCCTCGCCGAGCGACAGCCACTTCCAGATGCGCGACCCCGCCGAGCTGAAGCTGTTCTTCAACGAGGTCGGCACCCCCGACGACGTCGCCCGGCTCGCGAAGGGCCAGATCGCCCGCCACGAGGAGCGGATCGCGCTCTACGAGGGCATGGTCGAGCGGTTCGGGCCGGAACCCGCCGACAACCCGCGGTTGATCACCCTGGAGCTGGGGATCGAGGTCGAGTACGCGACGTTGCGCTTCTGGCGCGCGCTCGCGGCGGGCGACCTGGCCGGACTACGCCGCCGCCGCACCGCCGGGTCCGCCGACCAGGCGTAACGCCACCGTCCCGGTTCGCGACTCTCCCGGGTACGGGACCAGCACGACCCGCGCACGGCAGCCCCAGCACCGTCACGAGACGAGGTCGGCATGTTCAAGAGCTCGCACAACAACAAGGAACACCACGACTCCGGTTACAAGGACCACGACAGCCGGAAGTACGAGGAGCAGTACGGCGAGCACCACAAGGGTTCCCACGACTGGAAGGACACCAGCTGCAACGACAGCTGGGACGACAAGTCCTCGCAGCACCACTGGGAGGACAAGTCCTACCAGCACGAGGAGCACTGCCAGCCGCACCGCGACGAGAGCTGGGACCACTCCGGCGGCTACGGCGGCGGGCACCACTGACGCACTGATCACCACGGCGCCGCCGGGCGGACCTCCAGGTCCCGTCCGGCGGCGCTGCTGTGTGTGCGGGGCCGGTCAGGCCTCCGGGACCTCACGGCGGATCTCGTCGAGCCAGATGCGCGCGGACATGTCCGACGGCGCCCGCCAGTCACCGCGCGGCGACAGCGACCCGCCCGACGACACCTTCGGTCCGTTGGGCAGCGCCGAGCGCTTGAACTGGGCGAACGAGAAGTACCGCTGCGCGAACACCTCGAGCCAGCGCCGGATGTCGGCCATCGCGAAGGCGACCCGGTCGTCGTCGGGGAAACCGACGGGCCAGTCCCCCGCCTCGACGTCGTGCCACGCGTGCCAGGCGAGGAACGCGACCTTCGACGGCCGCATCCCCCACCGGAGCACGTGGTACAACGTGAAGTCCTGCAACGGGTACGGGCCCACGGCGGCCTCGCTGCTCTGCACCGGACGCTCGTCGTCGACCGGCACGAGCTCAGGCGTGATCTCCGTGTCGAGCACATCGGTCAGCACCACGCCGACCTCGTCGTCGAACTGCCTCGACGACACCACCCAGCGGATGAGGTGCTGGATGAGCGTCTTCGGCACGCCGCCGTTGACGTTGTAGTGCGACATCTGGTCGCCCACGCCGTAGGTCGACCACCCCAGCGCGAGCTCGGACAGGTCCCCGGTGCCCAGGACGATCCCGCCGCGCTGGTTGGCCGCCCGGAACAGGTAGTCGGTGCGCAGACCGGCCTGCACGTTCTCGAACGTCACGTCGTAGAGCGGTTCGCCGGAGGAGAACGGGTGCTCGAGGTTGCGCAGCATCAGCCGCGCGGTCTCGGTGATGTCGATCGTCTCGAATGTGACGCCGAGGGCCTCGGCCAGCCGCGTCGCGTTGTTCCTCGTCCGCTCACCGGTGGCGAAGCCGGGCAGCGTGAACGCCAGGATGTCGCTGCGCGGGCGCCCCTCCCGGTCCATCGCCCGGGCCGCGACGATCAGCGCGTGGGTCGAGTCGAGCCCGCCCGAGACGCCGATGACGATCTTCGGCTGGCCGATCGCGCGCAGCCGCTGTTCCAGGCCCGACACCTGGATGTTGTAGGCCTCGTAGCAGTCCTGCTCCAACCTGGCCGGGTCCGCCGGCACGAACGGGAACCGCTCGATCTCGCGGCGCAGCCCGATGTCGCGGCCCGGTGGGTCGAGCCGGAACTCGATGCGCCGGAACGCGTCCACCCGCTCCGCGTGCTGGCGACGGTTGTCGTCGAACGTGCCCATCCGCAGCCGTTCGGCGCGCAGCAGGTCGAGGTCGACGTCGGCCACCGAGTGCCGGGGGCCGTTCGGGAAGCGGTCGCTCTCCGCGAGCAGGACGCCGTTCTCGTGGATCATGGTCTGGCCGTCCCAGGCCAGGTCGGTGCTCGACTCGCCCTCCCCCGCCGCCGCGTACACGTACGCGGCGAGGCACCGCGCCGACGCCGACCGGCACAGCAGCGTGCGGTCGTCGGCCCGGCCGACCGTGATCGGGCTGCCCGACAGGTTCGCCAGCACCGTCGCCCCCGCGAGCGCCGCCTCCGCGCTCGGCGGGATCGGCACCCACATGTCCTCGCAGACCTCGACGTGCAGCACGAACCCGGGCACGTCGGCCGCGGCGAAGAGCAGGTCCGGCCCGAACGGCACGTCGACACCGCCCAGGCGCAGCTCGCCCCGCACGTCGTCGCCCGGCGCGACCTGGCGACGCTCGTAGAACTCCCGGTACGTCGGCAGGTACGACTTCGGCGCCACCCCGAGGACCCGGCCGCGGTGCACGACGACCGCACAGTTGTGGATCCGGTGCCGGTACCGCAGCGGCGCGCCGACGACGAGCACCGGCAGCAGGTCGGCCGACCCGGCGACGACCTCCGCGAGCGCCTGCTCGACCGCGTCGAGCAGGGTGTCCTGCATCAGGACGTCCTCGATCGAGTACCCGGACAACGTCAGTTCGGGGAAGACCGCCAGCCCGACGCCGTCGTCGTGCAGGGTGCGGGCGGTCTCCAGCACGGACGCGGCGTTGGCGGCGGGATCGGCGATCACGGTCCGCACGGTGGCGGCGGCGACGCGCAGGAACCCGTGCCGGTAGGCGGAGTAGAAGTCCATGGCCGGCTGCGGTGCCCTTCCTCGCGACGGCCGCGGCCCGGGCCGGGCGCGGTGGGATGAAGTCTGCCCCAGCCGTCGCAACCCTGCGACGATCACCCTGCCGCACGGGCGTTCTAGGGTGTGGCGTGCGTCTCCAGCCGGTCCGCGTGCTGACCGTGGCCGATCTCGCCGCAACCCTCCTGTTCGCCGTCGAGGGCGGCGCGCTCGGCGCCGCCGCCGGGCTCGACCTGTTCGGCGTCCTCGTCGTGTCCTCCACGACCGCCGTCGGCGGCGGCATCGTCCGTGACCTGCTGCTGGGCGACGTCCCGCCCGCGGCGCTGCGGTCCGTCGCCTACCCGGCGGCGATCGGGCTCGGCTGGCTGGTGGTCGTCGTCCTCTACTCGGGGGTGCGGGCCATCCCGGCGCCGGTCCTGGTCACCCTCGACGCTGCCGGGCTCGGCCTGTTCTGCGTCGTCGGGGCCACCAAGGCACTCGACTTCAAGGTCAACCCGATCCTCGCGATCCTGCTGGGGACGATCACCGGTGTCGGCGGCGGCGTCATGCGCGACCTGCTGCTGCGCGAGGTCCCCGCCGTGCTGCGCACCGACATCTACGCCGTCGCCGCGGGTCTGGGCGCCGTCGTGGTCGTGCTGGGCCGCCGCGTCGGGCTGCCGCGCGCCGCCGCCATGGCCGCCGGTGCGGTCGCCTGCCTGACCCTGCGGCTGGTCAGCGTCGCGTTCGGCTGGCACCTGCCCCAGGTCACAGCCTGACCTGTGAGCCGGGGTCAGAGCGCGAGCAGCCGGGGCCACAGGCAGACGACCGCGATGACGATCCAGACTCCTGCCAGGCGATGCTCTCTGCGCGTCAGCCGACGATCGGGTGGAGGCGAACGAAACTGACGTCGACACACCGGGCCGGACGCGGGACTGCCGCCGACGTCGCCGGGAGCAGCCGGGTGCCGGACTCGGCGGACGACGTCAGAGCAGGTCGCGGCGGCTGACCACGCCGACCAACCGGCCCGCCTGCACCACCGGCAGGATGCGGAAGCCGCGGTCGGACATCAGCCGCCGGGCCACCGACAGCGGGTCGTCAGGTCCGACGGTGACGGGGTCGCGGCTCATCGCCCCGCCGACGGTGCGCGCCCGCCCGGTGCGCCGCCCGTCGAGCGGGTCGCGCAGCAGGTCGGCCTCGCTGATGACCCCGACGAGCCTGTCGCCGGCCCGCACGACGGGCACTGACGTCAGCCGTCTGCCCGTGAGCAGCGCCGCGGCGTCTTCGGTGGTCTGCTCCTCGGTGATGGAGACCAGGTCGGTCGATGTCATCGCGTCGCGCACCGTGGCGTCGGCGGGATGCGACCGCGGGCGGCGCGGCGGCGGCCGGTAGGAGGGTTCCGCGCGCAGGTCCTCGGAGCGGCGCTCGACGAACCGGCGGACCGCGCGGCTGACCGGGCCGCCGGTCGGGCGCGGCCGGATCAGGTCGCTGCGGGTGACCACGCCGACCAGCACGCCCCGGTCGACGATCGGGACGACCCGCAGCTCACCGTAGGTGCGCATGCGATGGGCGATGATCCCGACGCCCGCGTTGGGCGACATGTGGATGATGTCGCGGGTCATGACGGACTCGACCGGCGCCTGCGAGCCGCCGGGTTGCTCCTCGCGGTGCCGCAACAGATCCACGACGCTGACCATGCCGACGAGCCGGTTGCGGTCGTCGACCACGGGCAGTGCGCTGAACCGGAACTCCGCCAGCCGTTTCTCCGCGAGCGACACCGGGGCGTCGGCCCGGACGGTGACGACGCGATGGCTCATGATCTCCCGAGCGCGCAGCACCATGCGCTCAACGCTAGTGCCGTTCCGGGCTCGCGACGAGGTCGATCCGCGAGATCCCCGCGGTCAGGGTGAGGGTGTCCCCGTCGAGCGAGTACGCCGGGCCGGCGGTGAGCAGGGCGACGAGCCAGTCGTCGAGGGACTGGACCTCCGGCGGGCAGGCCATCCGGGTGGAGCGGACACGATCGTCGACGGTGAGCCGGTCGGGCCCGGCGGTGGCACGGAAGCCCAGCCGGTTGCCGCCGGCGTGGACGGCGATGCCGTCGGGCGCGGTGAAGGTCATCGTGACGACGGCCCCCGCCAGGACGTCTGCGGGCGCGTCCCCGCTGAACGTCCGCCCCCACAGGCCCGCGGTGCGCGACGGGACACCCAGGATCGCCCGGGTCTGCGTGATCGTCGCGGGTGCGCGGCCCATGTCGCGCAAAAGGTCCGCCAGCGAACGCAGCAGGTCGGCGTTGCTCGGCTCCCCCGGCCCGGCATGGTCCTCCAGCCCGACGCGGACGTGCCCACCGCGGCGCACCGCCAGCTCAGCGAGACCGCAGTCGACGACGTCGCCGCCCAGCACGGCCACCGACCACGGCAGGCCCGTCGGCTCCAGCATCTCCAGGTACGCCTCGAGTGCGGTCGCCGTCGGCGGGAGCCCGAACTCCAGCCGGCCCCCGAAGTAGAGCTTGACGATCGCGCCCGCGGGCAGCCGGCCGGTCCGGTGCCAGGTCAGGGCGGTGCGCAGGTAGCCGGGTTCGAAGATCGAGATGCTGAGGGCGGCACCCAGCTCGGCGGTGCGGGTGATCATGTGGTCGACGTCGGCGTGCGGGTTGGCGTACGGCTCGACCGCGGCGACGGGATCGAGGTTGCCGTCCGAGGTCAGACCGAGGTTCACCGAGCCCGGGTCGACCAGCGTCATGCCCATCCCCCGCCTGGCCAGCTCCTCGACGTGGCCCCACCGGCGCTGCACGGGGATGCCGCGGGCGGCGGCACCCATCGTCGGGTAGAGCAGCACGTCGGGATGGCGGTCGAGGATCGGCGTCCACGCCTGCAGGTACGGCTCGACGTCGTGCGCGCCGTCGGCGGAGAACATGACGTCGTCGGTGTGGTTGTGGACGATCGACGCACCCAGCTCGATGCCCTCCAGCGCCACCGCGGTGACCTCCTCCGGCGTCCGCGGCACGTACCGGTTGACCGTCCGCGGGGTGGGGCCGTTCAGGGCGAGCTCGATGATCACCGGTGACGTCACCGTTCCGATGATGGCCGAGCCGACAGATGTGGACCACCCGCGACGTGAGCCCCGCCACGTGGCGGCGGCACGAACCGGACGGCCGGGGACGCATCACGAACCCGTCAGCGAGACCTCAGCGTCGTATCAGCCGGCCGGGGCTAGCGTCAGAACGGCCGACGGCGGCGGGGGGCCGCCGGGAGGAGGACCGACTGTGATGACGCGGACCGTGGAGAACACCGACTGGTCGAACACACGCTCAACAGCGACCCGCGGGACCACACCCGGCTGCGGAAGCTGGTCAACCGCGCGTTCACGGTGCGGTCCATCGCGCGGATGCGGCCGCGGATCACCGAGATCGCCACGGAGCTGGCCGACTCGATGACCGCCCACGGCCCGGAGGTCGACCTGCTCGACGAGTTCGCCTTCCCGCTGCCGATGACCGTCATCTGCGAGCTGCGGCGTGCCGCAGGAACGGCGCGACGACTTCCGCACCTGGTCGAACACCCTGCTGTCGGCGGCCGAACCCGAGCTGCGGTCGGCCGCCGCGCAGGCGATGGCGCAGTTCCTCGCGGAATTGGTGGCGGGCAGAACCGCAGAGCCGGGCGACGACATGCTGTCCGCGATCGTGGCGGCGTCGGAGGACGGTGACCGACTGTCCCACGTCGAGGTCTGGTCCTGGTCTCGCTGATCGAGGCCAACCGCGACCCGGACCGCTACGAGCGTCCCGCCGAGCTCGACGTCACCCGCGACACGTCGGGGCACGTCGTGTTCGGCTACGGCATCCACCACTGCCTGGGCGCGCCGCTCGCGCGGCTGGAGGGCGAGATCGCGTTCCGGACGTTGCTGGAGCGGTTCCCGGACCTTGCGCCGGCGGCGGAGCCGGAGTCGTTGGCGTGGCGGGAGAGCTCGCTGATCCACGGCCTGCACCGGCTGCCGGTGCGCTTCTGACCAACCCGTGCGCCGGGTCCGGCACCGGACCGTCGAACCCGGCGCACGGAAGCGTCGGGAAGGCGCGTCAGCGGGGCGACCGCAGCGTCAGGACGTCCCGAGGCCCGTCCTGTCGGTCTGGCGTGGCGTCTCGGATCATGGGCGGCGTCATGTCCTACGTCCTCGTCCCGGCGGGCGACGACACCCGGCTGCTGCTCAAGGTCGTCACCGGCAGGGCCGCCTGCTCGTGCCCGTCGTGTCCGTCGGCGACCTGGTGATGGCGCGGCGCCAGCTGCTGAACCTGAAACGGCTGGCCGAAGGCACCCCGGGGACCTGAGTGGCGGGCATACTCGCCCACGTGGAGCTGCCCGATCCGGCGCTGGTGGTGCTCGTCGGGCCTGCCGGTGCAGGGAAGTCCGCGTGGGCGGCGACGCACTACCGCGATGCCGAGATCGTGTCGTCCGACGCGCTGCGCGGGCCCGTCGGCACCGGCCCCGCCGACCTCGACGCGAGCGACGACGCCTTCGCGGTCCTGCAGGCGATCGTCGCGGCCCGGCTGCGCCGTCGACTGACGACCGTCGTCGACACCCTCGGGCTCGACACCGGCCGCAGGCGAGCCTGGCTCGCCGCCGGCCGCACGGCCGGGATCGCTTGCGTCGCAACGGTCATTGACACCCCCGCTGCGGTGTGCCGGGCCCGCAACCGGGAACGCGACCGCCCGGTCCCCGGACCCGCGCTCACCGCGCAGGTCCGGCGGATGGCGGGTGTGTCGGCGGAGATCGCGGGTGAGGGCTGGGACCTCGTCGTCCGCAGCGACGGGGGCCCCGCACCGGTCGCCGCAGCGGCACCGGCCGCGGTCTCCCGCGAAGTCGTTCGCCACCCTCGACGCGCTGAGCGGCGGACGCGCGTTCTGCGGGCTCGGCGCGGGCTGGTGGGAACGGGAGCACACGGCGTTCGGGCTGGGCTTCCCGTCACCAGGAGAGCGCGTCGACCTGCTGGAACGGGCGATCCCGAGGCTGCGCGCGCTGTGGGCCACCGGCACCCGGCCGGCCGCGGGCCTGCAGGAGACGTCCTGCTACCCGCGGCCGGTCGGCGCGCTGCCGATCATCGTCGGGGGGACGGGCCCGCGGGTCCTGCGGCTGGCGGCCACCGCCGCCGACGCCTGCAACGTGCCGGTGGCCCGGCTGGGCGAGGCCGGCACGCAGCGTCGCGTCACCGTGCTCGACGTGCCGGTCCTCGGCGACGACCGCGACCACGTCGCGACGCTGGTGGAACGGCTGCGTGGGCGCACCGACGCCACGACCTTCGCCGCCCGCCATCACGCCGGCACCGCGCAACGGCACGTCGCGCGCTATCGCGGGCTCGTCGACGCCGGGGTGTGCACGGTGTTCGTCGCCCCGGCCGACCTGACGTCCCCCGCCGACGTCACCCGCTGGGCACCGGTGGCCGCGGCCCTGTCGTCCTGAGCGGGGCCGCCGTCGCGGGACACGAGAACGCGGGTCAGCGCGTCGGACGCTCGATGCCGAGGTGGTCGCGCAGGGTGGTGCCCTCGTAGTCGGTGCGCATCAGCCCACGCTTCTGCAGGATCGGCACGACCATCCGGACGAACTCCTCGAATGCCCCGGGAAGGTGGGTCGCAGCGAGGACGAACCCGTCGCAGCCGTCGGACTCGACCCATTCCTGCATCTGGTCGGCGACCCGTTCCGGCGTACCGACGAACCGCGGGCCCTGCAGCAGGGTCGCGCGGTGCGCCGCGAGGTCGCGGACGGTGACCTCCCGGTCGAGGTGGCGCCGCACACCGTCGGCCAGCCCGCGGATCCCGCCGGCGGCGGCCATCATCTCCTCCGACACCGGGTCGTCGAGGTCGTGCTGGGCGAAGTCGTAGTTCATGACCTCCGACAGCAGTGCGAGCGACGCGACCGGGTGCACGTAGGCGTCGAGGAACAGCCGCTCCTTCTCCTCCGCGATCGCCTGGGTCTCCCCCACCACCGCGTAGGCCATCGGCAGGATCTTCACCGAGTCCGGGTCCCGGCCCGACGCGGCGATCCGCTCCCGCTGGTCCTTGTAGTGCTGCTGGGCGACGGCGAGCCCCGGGTCGGCGGTGAAGATCATGTCGGCCCACTGGGCGGCGAACTCCCGCCCGCGTCCCGACGAGCCGGCCTGCAGGATCGCGGGCCTGCCCTGCGGCGTGCGCGGCACGGTCAGCGGGCCGCGCACCGAGAAGTACGTGCCGTGGTGGTTGATCTCGTGGACCTTCGCCGGGTCGGCGAACTCACCGGACTCCCGGTCGAGGATCAGCGCGTCGTCCTCCCAGGAGTCCCAGAGCGCGTAGACGGCCTCGAGGAACTCCTGGGCGCGGTCGTAGCGCTCGTCGTGGCCCAGGTGGGACTCGAGCCCGAAGTTCTGGGCCTCCGAGTCGTTCACCGAGGTCACGACGTTCCAGGCGGCCCGCCCGCGCGAGAGGTGGTCGAGCGTCGCGAAAGTGCGCGCGACGTGGAACGGGTCGTAGTAGGTGGTGGAGTACGTCGCGCCGATGCCGATCCGGTCGGTGGCGCCGATGATCCCGCCGAGGACGGCCGTGAGGTCGAGCTTGATCGGGCGGGCCCCGTAGCGGACGGTGTCGGCGACGGAGTTCCCGTAGACACCGGGCATGGCGAGCCGGTCGTCGAAGAACACGCAGTCGAAGCGGCCGGCCTCCAGGGTCTTCGCGATGTGCTGGTAGTAGTCCATCGTCAGGAACCCGAGATCGGCGGACGGGTACCGCCAGGATCCCGAGTAGACGGTCACGTTGCCGGCCTGCATGAACCCGACCATGGTCATCTGCCTGGTCACGTGGTCTCCTCGGTGAGGCCCAACAGCTCTGCGGTACGGGTCACGGTCGCGGCGTGGCGCAGGTGCGCGGCGTCGACGAGCATCCCGTCGAGTGCCGCCGCGCCGCGGCCGGCGGCCTCGGCCTTGCGGTAGGCCGCAACGAGCCGCCGCGCCCTCGTGATGTCCTCCGGCGTGGGTGCGAAGGCGGTGTTGGCGAGCGCGATCTGGGACGGGTGGATCGCCCACTTGCCGACGTAGCCCATCGCGGCGGCGCGGTCGCACGCCGTGCGGTAGGCGTCGGGGTCCTTGAAGTTCGGGAAGGGCGCGTCGATGGCGTCGATCCCCGCCGACCGGGCCGCGACGACGACCCGGGATCGCGCATAGGACCAGATGTCGCCCGGGAAGTCGACGAGCGGGTCGAAGTTGCCGTCGACCTTGGCGCCCTGCGAGGCGGAGAAGTCGCCGGCGCCGAAGATGACCGCCTCCAGCCGGTCCGACGCCCGCACGATCTCGCCGACGTTCTCCAGGCCCTCGGTCTCCTCGATCAGCACCTCGAGCCCGATCCCCTTGGGCGGCAGACCGAGCGTCTCCTCGACCTGGGTGAGCAGGGTGTCGACCCACCAGACGTCGCGGGCCCGGCGGACCTTGGGGACGATGATCACCTCCAGCGCCGACCGCGCGCCGGTGACGACCTCGATCACGTCGCCGTAGGCCCAGCGGGTGCCGACGCCGTTGCACCGGATCGCCCGGACGGTGCGGCCCCAGTCGAGCTCGCGCAGCGCCTTGGCCGCCTTGCCGCGGGCGGCCTCACGCTCGGCGGGGGCACACGCGTCCTCGAGGTCGAGGAACACGAGGTCGGCGTCGGACGCCGCCGACTTGGCGAACATCCAGTCGTTGCTCGCGGGGGTCGCCAGCTCCGACCTCCGCGGCCGGATCGGTCGCGTCATCAGATGACTCCGTTCTCGTGCAGCTCGTGGCGACGCTGCTCGGACAGCCCCAGCAGCCCGCCGTAGACGTCGTCGTTGTGCTCGCCGATGCCGGCGCCGAGATGGTCGATCCCGCCGGGTGTCGCGGAGAACCGCGGCACCGGGCCCTGCACGGTCATCGACCCCAGGTCGGGGTCCGGGATCCGCTGGTAGGTCCCGCGCGCCTGCAGCTGCGGGTCGGCGAGCAGCTGGGCCGCGTCGTACACCGGCGCGGCCGCGACGTCGGCATCCTCGAAGACCGTCATCGCCTCGTCGAGGGTGCGGTCGGCGATCCATTCCGCCATCACCGAGTCGACCAGGGCGGCGTTGCGCAGCCGCTGCTGCGCCTGCGCGAACCGCGGGTCCGTCGTGAGGTCGGACCGGCCGACGGCCTTGAGCGCACGCATCGCGATCGACGGCGCGCTGCCCGACATCGCGAGCCAGTGCCCGTCGGAGGTCCTGTACGTGTTGCGCGGGGCGGAGATGTCCCAGCGGTTGCCCATGCGGGCGGGGATCTCGCCGGTCTGGTCGTAGGTGAGCAGTGGCTGCTCCAGCAGCCGGGCGAGCGGCTCGATGAGGTTGACGTCGATCAGCTGCCCGGGTCCGCCGTGCACATCGCGGTGGTAGAGCGCCATCATCACGGCGTAGGTGGCGTTGAGCGCGGCGACGCCGTCGGCCAGCATGAAGGCGGGCAGCGTGGGCGGCCCGTCGGCCTCGCCGGTCATGTGCGCGAACCCCGACATCGCCTCGCCGAGGGTGCCGAACCCCGGCCGGTCGGACTTCGGGCCGCCCGCGCCGTAGCCGGTGACGTGCAGCATCACCAGGCTCGGGTTCACCGCGGCGAAGCTCTCGTGGTCCAGGCCCCAGCGGGTCAGCGTCGAGGGCCGCAGGTTCATGATCACGACGTCGGCGGTGCGGGCGAGGTCGCGCAGCAGGTCGCGGCCCGTCTCCTCGCGCAGGTTCAGCGTGACGCACTTCTTGTTGCGGCTGAGGCTCTTCCACATCAGGCCGACGCCGTCGCGCTGCGCCCCCCACTGCCGCATGGGGTCACCGCCGTCGGGTTGCTCGATCTTGATGACCTCGGCGCCGTGCTCGCCCAGCCACGTCGCCACGAGGGGGCCCGCCGCCAGCGTGGCCGCGTCGATCACCCGCAGACCCGTCAACGGTCCGTCGGTCATGGCGCGGCTCCTTCGTCGGCTCGGTCGTCGATCTCGGCGGGCGGTCGGCCGCCGAGAAGCGTCACGGGAGTGGGCGACCCGGTCGGCCGGTGGAGCCGGCCACGCGCAGCTCAGGGGCGAGAAGGTGCGGGACCGGTGCGACGTCGGCGCCGTCGAGCAGGCCGGAGAGCAGCGTCGCCGCCTCGCTCGCGAGCCGGTCGTACGGGACGCTCACCGCGGTCAGCGGCGGGTCACTGAGGGAGAACCACGCCGGGTCCCCGTAGACGACCAGCGACAGGTCGTCGGGCAGCCGCAGCCCGCGGGCCCGCACCGCCTCGGCGGCACCGACGGACAGTGCGCCACCGCCGACGACCACCGCCGTCGGCCGGACGGGCCCGTCGAGCAACTCGTTGACCGCAGCCCTGCCGTTGTCGCGGGTGGGCTCGACGAGGCGCACGGGCATCCGGTCCGGGTCCAGGCCCGCCTTCTCCAGCGCACCCGACACGGCGCGCAGCCGCATCGCGCCGTGGGAGAGGGCCTCGGGCGTGCCGAGATAGGCGATGTCGGTGTGCCCGAGCTCGACGAGGTGGGTCACGGCGTCGCGCATGACACCCTCGTCGTCGGCGAACACGCCGGGCGCGCCGATCCCGCAGGACCGGTGCAGCTCGACGACGGGCAGGCCGCGCAGGATCGCCCGCGACTCCTCCAGCACCCCGGTGCTCGGCGCGATGATCAGCCCGGCGATCCGGCTGGCGACGAGCTCGCGCAGCTGCTGCAGCTCCCGCTCCGGCTCGTTCTGCGTGACGGTGAGGATCATCTGGGTGCCGCCCGTCGACAGCTGCCGCGAGCACTCGGCGGCCACGCCCGAGTACGCCGGGGTGTCGACGTACGGGATCACGAACCCGACGAAGGCCCGGCTGATCGAGGCCGACAGGCCGCGGGCCAGCCGGTTGGCGACGTAGCCCTGCTCGGCTGCGTACTGCCGGATGCGCTCGGCGAGCTCGGGGCGCACCGCCGGGGAGCCGTTGAGGGCCCGCGAGACGGTCGCGGTGGACACACCCAGGTCGCGCGCCAGGTCGACGACGCCGACCGTGCTGCGCCGGGTGCGCCCGCCCATGTGCCGTCTCCCGTGTCCGTCGCCGATGACTCCGGGTGATGTTCCATTTGATGTAAAGCTTTACATCACCCTGCGAGATCAGTAGAGCACGCCCGTCCGTGACCGGGCAACCCCCGAGGGACAGCCCTGGCGACGTCTGACACGCCCGGGACCGGCGACACGGGAATGAAACGGGCTCCGTAGCGGTATGATCTGACAGGAAGGTTCACGCTGCCGGTCGCCACTGGCAGTCGGCACCATGCGGACGAGCCCTTCGGCGGGAAGCATCGCCTCCCCCGGGCAAGCGCCGCAGACAGTCCGTCCCCGGCAGCGGCGATCAGCCGCAGCCCCCGGGGACGCCGCACTAATTTCTGGGGAGACGTCGCCGTCTCCCCCGGCGCTCGTCGCCGACGCAGGGCCGATCCGGCGCTGCGTCCCGACACGGCCATCAGGCCGCCGACGGGCATCCAGGAGGAGGAGTACGTGGCTCGACGAGGCAGGCCCCAGACGAGGGCTCGCCGTAGTGCCCCGCAGGACCGGCGGCGTCAGCGCGCCGACGAGCCGACCGACGTGATGTCGACGCTCGCGCGCGCCGTCCGCGAGATCGAGACCGCGCTGCGCCGCGGTCCCGCCACCGCCACCACCCGCACGAAGGTGCAGGCCGCGACGCTGCTGCTGCGCGAGGAGCGGACCCGGCTGCGGGCCGACGACGCCATCACCGAGCGCAAGCGCAACGAGCAGCTCAAACGTCTCGACGACCTCGCGAAGTCGCTCGCGATGATCGCCGTCCGGGACTCGACGTTGCTGGCGACCCTCGCCGAGGACGCCGCCGTCTCGGACGAGGCCCGCTCGCTGACCCGGCAGGTGCTGCGCACCGCGGGCATCGAGACCGACGTCGTCGAGCCTGCACCGGCGCCCGCGCCCGGCACACCCGTGAAGCCGCGGGTCGTTCCGCAGTCGGTCGTGTCCCGGCAGCTGGCCAACCCGTTCCTCGCCCCCGACTTCTCCGCCGCCCGCCCGAGCACGACGCGCCCGACGCGGCTGGCCGGCTGGGAGCTGCTCGAGCCGCTGCTGCGGTCGTTCGAACGTGCCGCCGACGGGGCGTCCACGTCGATGCGGCTGCCCGGCCCGTCCTCTCTGCGGGGTCCCGGTGGGCGTGAGCTCATGCCGCACCAGGCCGAGCTGATCGCCGCAGCGGCCGCCGGCCACCGGACGTTCCTGCTCGCCGACGAGCCGGGTCTGGGCAAGACGGCCCAGGCGCTGCTCGCCGCGGAGGCCGCGGACGCCTATCCCCTGCTCGTCGTGGTGCCCAACGTCGTCAAGACGAACTGGGTCCGTGAGGCGGGAATGTGGACGCCGCGGCACCCCGCCACCGCCATCCACGGCAACGGCGACACCGTCGACGGGTTCGCCGACATCGTCGTCGTCAACTACGAGGTGCTCGACCGGCACATGGGCTGGCTCGGCGACTTCGGCTTCCGCGGGATGGTCGTCGACGAGGCGCACTTCATCAAGAACAAGACGTCGCAGCGGTCGCAGCACGTGCTGCAGCTCGCCGACCGGATCCGCTCCTTCACCACGCGGCCCCTGCTCATGGCGCTCACCGGTACCCCGCTGATCAACGACATCGAGGACTTCCTCGCCATCTGGCAGTTCCTCGGCTGGATCGATGCGACGAAGCCGCGCGCGGAGCTGATGAACGCGCTGACCGAGACGGAGCTGACGCCGGCGGATCCCGGCTTCTACCCGGCGGCCCGGCAGTGCGTCGTGGAGCGCGGCATCGTCCGCCGGCGCAAGATCGACGTCGCCGCCGACATCCCTGCCCGGCGCATCGCCGATCTCCCGGTCGAGCTCGACGGGCCCGCCGGTCGCTCCATCCGGGCGGCCGAGCGTGAACTGGCCCGGCGGATGGTGGCCCGCTACACCGACGCGCTCGCCACCCGCCGCGGGGGCAGCGTCGTCGAGGGAATCGACCACGACCTCGTGCGTCAGGTCGCGAAGTGGGAGCAGAAGGACGCGACGACGTCCGCGGCCGGGGACAACGTCTTCGGCATGATGCGGCGGATCGGGCAGGCCAAGGCCGGCCTCGCCGCGGACTACGCCGCGCAGCTGGCCCGCAGCGCGGGCAAGGTCGTGTTCTTCGCCAAGCACGTCGACGTCATGGACGCGGCCGAGGAGACGTTCACCAAGCTCGGGGTGCGGTTCTCCTCGATCCGGGGCGATCAGACACGCACGGTGCGTCAGCGCAACATCGACGCCTTCGTCGAGGATCCCGACGTCGCGGTTGCCGTGTGCTCGCTGACCGCCGCGGGCGTCGGGCTCAACCTGCAGGTCGCCTCCGACGTCGTCCTCGCCGAGCTGTCGTGGACCGCCGCCGAGCAGACCCAGGCCATCGACCGCAGCCACCGGATCGGCCAGGACAAGCCGGTCACGGCGTGGCGGATCATCGCGGCGCAGACGATCGACGCCCGGATCGCCGAGCTGATCGACAGCAAGGCCGGCCTCGCCGCGCAGGCCCTCGACGGGTCGGACGAGGAGGTCGGGTCGTCGGCCGACGTGCAGCACGCGGCGCTCGTCGCGCTGCTGGAGGACGCGCTGGCCGAGCAGCCGGTGGCGGTCCACTGACGTTCCCGGCCGCGCCGATGATCGACCGCCGCAGTGTTGCCGAAAGTTCGGTAACACTGCGGCCATGGCGCGTCCACCCTCGATCGAAGAAGGCAAGCTGATCGACGTGCTCGTCTCGGTGTTCCGCGACAAGGGCTTCGACGGCACGGCGATCGCGGACCTCGCGGCGGCCACCGGCCTGCAGGGCGCGAGCCTCTACCACCGTTTCCCCGACGGTAAGGAGGAGATGGCCGACGCGTCGCGTCGCGCCGGACGCCCCCCGGAGGCGGCGTCCCGGGCCGCGAACGACGCGTTCGTGCGGATCGAGGGCGCGCTCGTCCTGGCCCGCGTGACGGGCGGCACCAACGCCTTCGCCGAGGCCGTCGCCGCCCTGCCCGCCCTGCTCGTGCCGGAGTCCGGCGCAGCCTGACCGACGCCCGAGCGCTCGGCCTCGGTGATCATCGGGAGGATCGACGTCATGCCCACTCCCCCGGCGGGGAACACGTAGCCTCGCGATCACGACCTCCAGCGCCGCCGAGGCCACCTGGGCGAAGTCCTGCTCGACGGTCATTTCGCGTCCTCCTGGGGCAGTGCGGTCGTTCCTCCGGGGCCGAGCTTGCCCGTCGCACAGAGTTACCGAACGTACGGTCAGCAACACGGGCCCGGCGACCGGCGTCAGTCGGTGGCGCGTCGCGCGACGTTGCAGAAGCGGATGCTCTGGTACTCGTCGAGGCCCTCCGCGCTGCCCTCCCGGCCGAGACCCGATGCCGTCACGCCGCCGAAGGGCGCCGCCGCGTTCGACGGAACGCCCTGGTTGATGCCGACGAGCCCCGTCGCGAGCCGGTCCGCGACGTCGAGGGCGCGGTCGAGGTTCCCGGTGACGACATGGCCCGCGAGGCCGAACCCGGTGCCGTTCGCCCAGGCCAGGGCGTCGGCCTGGTCGGCGAACCGCTGGACCGCGGCGACCGGTCCGAAGATCTCGGTGGTGGCCGCGTCCGCCGCGAGGGGCAGACGGTCGAGCACCGTGGGGCCGAAGAAGTGGCCCGGGCCGTCGTGCTCCACTCCCCCGGTGCGCGCACTTCACCTCGGCCCGCGCCTCGGCGAGCGGCTTGCCCATCTCGCGCGTGATCAGGTGCGCCGGGTCCTCGGTGCGCGCGACCAGCGACTCCCACCAGGCGTGCAGCACGTCGGCGCGCTGCCGGGGCGTCGTGCCCGCCCAGGCCCGGCCTTGTCCGTCGGCGGCCCGGACCGCCTCGTCGACACCGTCGTCGGGGATGTGGGCGACGACCTCACCGGTGGCGGGGTCCGCGACCGGGATGCCCTCGGACAGGAGCCCGAGCCCACGGACGACGGCGTCCGCGATCCCGACCGCCCCCGGGTCGCCGGGGACGAGTGCGGTCAGGGCGGGGGCGTTCACCGGTTCTCCTCGTCGCCGACGGCCTGCTCGATCGCGGCCACGAACGACACCAGCCCGTCGTCGGGTCGTGACGAACGGCGGGCTGATCTGCAACGTGGTGCCGCGCAGCGGACGTGAGACGAACCCGAGGTCGACGAGGCGGTCGGTGACGCGCTCGGCAGGTGAACTCGCGGCTGATGATCGTCTTCATGCCCTCGCGGCCCTCGCGCTGCCAGTGCCGCCGGGCGAGCTTGCACGCGACGTCGATGGCGTCGGACCCGCCCGAGTTCAGAACGACCTTGGGGTCGGCGATCGGCGAGATCGCGGCGAGCCGCTCGGCCGGCGCCATCGCCTTGTCGTTCGAGTAGCGGGCGAAGGTGTGGTAGCTCTCCAGCTGCAGCGTCTGGTCGTACGCGGCCGGGGCCAGCTCCGGCCTGCTGTGCCCGACGTTGGCGTGCCAGAGCCCGGCTGTTCCGTCGAGCAGGCGGCGCCCATCGGTGGTGTGGACGTGGGAGCCCTCGCCGCGCTCGATGACGAGCCGGCGACCGAGCACGCTGGGGGTGTGTGCCTGGGCCGGCCACAGAGCGGGCCCGTCGAGGAGCGCGGAACCCGCGGCGGATGCGTCGGTCGAGGTCAAGGTGTCGGTCCTCGCTGTCGGTGGGTCGACGACGGTGGGGCCTACTGGGCCAGGTACCCGCCGTCGACGGGGATCGTGGTGCCGGTGACGTATGCGGCGTCGGGACTCGCGAGATAGGACACCGCCGCGGCGACGTCGCCGGGTTCGGCGATGCGGCGCAAGGGAATCGCCTCCGCGACCTGCCGCTCGGTCCCGGCCGGGTCGTCCTGGGTCGCGAGCCACTCGGCGTAGAGCGGGGTCCGGGTCATGCCGGGCGCGACGGCGTTGACCCGGATGTCGTAGGGCGCCAGCTCGACCGCGGCGGCCGTCGTGAGGCTTCGGATCGCGCCCTTGCTCGCGCTGTACACCGACATCGTCGGGACCCCGACGCTCGCCAGCCGGGACGTCACGTTGACGATCGACCCGCCCTCGCCGCGCGTGCGCATGGCGCGCCCGGCAGCCTGCAGGCAGGCGATCGTGGCGAACGTGTTCGTCTCGAAGATCGCGCGGACCTCCGCGGCCGGGACGTCGAGCAGCGGGCCGGTGTGGTCGACGGCCGCGTTGTTCACCAGCACGTCGAGGTGCCCGCACCGGTCCAGCACCTCGTCGACCAGCCGGTCGGGCGCACCGGGGTCGGTGAGATCGGCCCGGACGAAGACGCTGTCGCCGACCACCTCGTCCGCCACGGCGTTCCCCCGCTCGACGGAGCGGCCGCTCACCACGACGGTCAGGCCGTCGCGGGCGAGCCGGCGGGCGATCTCCACGCCGATCCCCGACGTCGCCCCCGTCACCAGCGCGACGCGTCTCGTCGGGTCGGTCATCGCGGTGTCACTTCCTGTTCGGTGTCTTTCCGGTCACCCCTGGACTGTAGGGTCGGACGCCGATCGGGGCAGGGGCCGACCGTCCCGCGCGGCACCGACAGCCAGGTGGTGACCTACCTCGCCGTCGTCCTGTGGGGTCTCGCCTTCGGTGGGACGTCCCCGCTGGTCCAGCGGGCACAGATGGCTGCGGCGCACGAGCAGCCGATACCGCCCAGCCGATCCTGGTCACGGCCTGGGCACATCGGCATCGCGGGCGGCGGCCTGGTCGGCGGTGTCCTCGTCGCCGGCCTGGCCACCCAGGCGCTCGTGGTCGCCGTCGTGGCGCTCGTGATCACCGTGGTCGCTGTGCTCCTCGCCCGGCGTCACACATTCCCGGGCGCGCCGCGTCGACGGCCTGACGTGACGGGCCCTCACCCCCGATCGTCACGAGTTCGCCTGATCGCCGCCCCCGAGCCGCGACCGCGGGCGGGGGCGGCGCGGGCGTCCTCAGGTTTCCAGGTTTCCAGACCGGTACGCCGACCTCGCTCCAGAACTCCGGCGAGCCGGGCCGACACCGCCCCTCCCGGCCGTCCGGACCGGAGTCCTCCGGCCCGGCACGCGACTCCGTGTGACGACGTCTCCGTCGGTCCGCCGCGAGCCCCCGACACTGCCCCGGACCGTCTGAACGGCGTCGGAGCCCTTCGTCAGAGCGGCACGACGAGTCGGACCTTCGCCTGCTCGGCGGCGTAGTTGAGCGTGTACCAGGTGCCGCCACCGGTGGACTCGTCCCCCCGCGGGAACCCGATCACGATGCCGGCGTGGTCCACCATCCACCGGTTGCGCGCGTGATAAGCGGCCTTGCCGAGCAGCGTGGCGCCCATCTCGACGACGTCGGCGAGACGCCCCTCGTCGCGCAACGCCTCGATGACGTTCGCGGATCCGGTCGGCTGGTCGACGATCCGGCAGGGCACGACCACGGTCAACGCAGCCTCGGTGTTCGTCGCCAGCCACTGCAACGCGGCGGTGTCGACTCCCGACGCCCCACCCACGTAGAAGTGGGCTGCGGAGTCGGCGAACGGACGCAGGTAGGCGTCGAACGCCGCAGCGAGCCGGTCGTCGGGTGCATCACCGATGCTGCGGGTACCGGTGATCGCCACGCGTCGTTCCACTCGGGCACGCTCCTCGGCGAGTCAGTGCTTCTCGGGTCCACCCACGAACCTACCGGTCCGATTCACTCCGACGGCGATCACGGCGGAGCTGTTCGCGCCGGTCGCGCTGTCACCACCCGCCGGCCGGTCACCGGGGCATTCGCCCGGGCCCCCGCGGGCGCCGACGACGTGGACCAGCGCGATCGCGCCGTACCGCGTTTCCGCAGGCAGACACAACAAAAGGCCGGCATCCACGGATGGATACCGGCCTTTGCGACTCGTCGGGACGACAGGATTTGAACCTGCGACCCCTTGACCCCCAGGCTCGGCCGACGCGTGTGGGACGGTCTCGGACCGTCGCTGAGGTGGCGTTCTGGTCCACACCGACTTCCGCGGATGTCTCTGTGGTCGGGGACGTTGCTGTCAACTACCGCGGTCAGAACCCGAGCACCAGCCCACGGCGCCAGCGCTGATGGTCGAGCGCGCAGTGACGGTTTGCCTGCCAGAGGCGTTGCTCAGTTGACGTTGACGCCGTAGTCGCGAGCGAGTCCGGCGAGGCCGTCGCTGTAACCCTGGCCGACTGCCCGCAGTCGCCAGGCGCCTTGGCGACGGTAGATCTCCGCGCAGATGAGCGCGGGCATGACGGTTGCGTCGGCCGGTTGGAACGTCAACTGGCTCGTCTCGGCGGCGGGGTCCAGGATCAGCAGAGCCGTCCGCGCGACGTTGACCGTCGGGTCGGCGCCGCTCGCGACGAGAACGAGGCGTTCGCAGTGCTCGGGCAGCAGCGACAGGTCGATCGTGGCCCCGTCGGGGTTGTCCCCTCCGCGAAGCCCGATCGCGCCGTCGGCTGCGGTCGGGTTGTTGAAAAAGATGAAGTCGTCGTCCCCTCCGACGCGGCCATCGGGACCGAGCATCAGCACGGACAGGTCGGCCGGCGAAGTCCACGCTTCGGGGAGACTGATGTCGATCACCGGGCCGGTCAGTACGACGTTCTGACCCGCGCTCAGATCCTGCTCCGCGCTGGGACGCGGGGGCTTCGGCCGAACAGGAACCGAGGGTCGGCGTTCGTCGGATCCCGGCGTCACGGGCGTCGGCGCCAGCGCGCTTTCCTCCACCGCTGAACCTGCGGTCGCCAACGACCCGACCTGCTCGGTCTCGGACGAGAACCGCAGATCGATCGAATCGAAACGCACCATCGGCTCGACCGGGACGAGCGCGGCAGGGTCCCGGCTGACCCGGGCCTCGAGATGCCGCAGGCAGGCGGCCGGATCCACCCGGCGCAGGTCGAGCTCCATGAACCGAGACCGGGTCGTCCCGAGCGCGACCAGGCACGGCCGGACCGGCCGTCCGGTCCCTGGATCCGTGGCCGTGACATGCGCGTTCAACACGACCGAGGCGACCCGTCCCGCCCGATCGGATTCCAGGACCTCGTGCACCACCCGGAGCGCTGTCTGGGCCACGACCGAGCTGTAGAGAGCGCGGATCTGCGCCTGGGACCGGGCAACCGCCGTGACGGTGTCGCTGCTCTTGACGTAGCGGTAGCCCTTCGCCACCGGGACCACCTCGCGGGCGGGGAGCTCGTACTCCACGACGAGCTGGCGGGTTTCGGGTGTGTACGCCAGGCGCCAGGCGTGCGGGAAGCCGTCCGGGTAGGCCGCCGCTTCCAGCACCAGGTCGAGGTATCCGACGACGGCCTCGGGCAGGCCCGCGGCAAGGCCACGCTGCAACGCCGTGACCTGCTCGATCTGCTCGCGCTGCTCATCGGTCAGGCGCGCGACCTCGGCGTCGTGTCGACGGCGGACCGCCTCGAACTCCCGGCCGTGCGCCTGTAGCTGCACCTGGTGCGCCGCGGCGGCCCGCCCGAACGCAGCCTGCGCCTGCTGCACACGCTCCTGATGGCGCGCCGCTCCGCCGAACGCCCGCCCCAAACCGGACGGCGCGTCGGGCAGGAACTCCTCCAACCGCGGCGCCGGGCGCACCGCACCGGCAACGCTCGGGTCGAACTGCGGCAGCACCAGCGGCTGCTTGAGCGTCTCCAGATCGAGGAAGTCGTCGACGTCCAGCGTCGAGGCGAGCACTCCCTCCAGCGCGGCGACCTCGGCCTCGAGATCCGCGTTGTCCCCTGCGACCTCCTCGGCCCGCGCCACGGCGTATAGGCGAGCTCGTTCCTTCTGATCGGCCACCCGCTCCCGCGCCCGCGCGGCCTGCGATCGCTGCGCGTCACGTGCCCGGCGTGCCGCATCACGCTCACGTACCGCTCGTGCGCGCTCGGCCTCGCGCTGCATACGCGCGATGCTCGCGACCAGTCCCCGCCGTCGTGCCATGACGATTGCCCTCTCGTGACGTGCCCGTTCTGCTTCCCACCCTGATAGCGCGCCCCCGGTCCCCGGGTGGGAGCACCTTCATGCTTATTGCCGACGCAGCTGGACTCCGGCCCGCCCGAATCCGGCCGCCGTGCGGTCCGGTCCCGCTCCGTCCCGACTCTGTCGCCATTCCAGCGCCTCGGCGGTGTCCTTGTACTCGAGGAGGTGATCGCGCCCGATCTCGACCAATACCTCGCGGACCGCGGCGGGCGAGACGTAGAAGAACTCACGTCGCAGGTTGACCCGATTGACGCGCTGCGCGTCGAACGCCCTGTGCAAGGTCGCCTCCAGACCGAGCGCATCCTTGCTGAAGATCAACGCGTGGACGTCGAACCGGAACGGGACGCTGGCGTTGCCCAGCTCCCTGACCCGGTCCATCGGGTCATAGCGCCGCGTCATCCCGATCTTGACCATGACCTCGCCGAACGCGCCCGGGTTGGAGATGACGTAGACGAAGCCGGCGCGGGTGTTGGCCTCCCGCTCCCGAACCCCGGCCAAGCTGCTGTCGATCTCCCGGATCTGCTGACGGACCTGCTCCTGGGCCTCCACATCGTCGCCCTCGAGCAACCGGGCCAGCGCGGTCTCGTAGTGCGAGCGCTCCTTGAGCAGCTTCGCTTCCTCGCGCTGGAGCTCGGCGAGTGCCTTCGCCTCCTCGCGTAACCGCTCGCGCTCGGCCCGAGTCTCCTCCTTCTCCTGCGCAGTCTTCGCCAAGAAGTCCGTCGTCAGGCGTAGCTCCCGCACCCGCATCTCGTGGTAGTCGTCGTCGATGGTGATCCCCATCGACGCCCCGAGCTTCAAGATCGCGTCACGGGTGCGGTCCAGCCGCTTGATACCGGGCTCGATGCTGTGCGGGCGCACCGTGCGGACACAGTTGTCCGCCTCCACGTTGTAGGCGCGCAGCATCAGCGCGCCGAAATCGCGGACGAGCGCCGCCCCCTCCTTCACCGAACCGTTGACCATCCAGCCCGGCCGGCTCCGCACAGCCACCTTGTCCCTGATCGCCGCCTTGATCCTGCTGCGCAACGCTTCGAGCCGCTCGCGATAGGCAACCGCGTCATCCAGCGGGTGACTGAACTGGTAGTAGCCGACCTCCTGAAGAAGAGCGAGCTCGTCGGTCTGCACCAGTTCGGCGCGGGCGTCCCGGACGCGCTTGGTGAGCGAGAACAACTCGGCGGACAGCGCTGCACGCTGTGCCGCGAGGCGGCTCAGGTCGCCGGCCAGGGCAGCTCTGTCCGCTGACACCTGCTGATCGTCTCCGGCCACGCGCCGAGCGTCGGGCTCTCGCTGCGTTCCGGCGCCGTGCGGCGAGCCCGGCTCGTCGTCCCCCGAGTCATCATCCACCGCAATCCCGTAGTCGGTGGCGAGACCGGCCAGTCCGGTGGCCCACCCCTGACCGACCGCCCGGACCTTCCAGGACCCAGCGCGCCGATACATCTCTAACAGCACGGCCGCCGTGACCCCGTCGAGCTGAACCGGCGCGAAGGCCAACACCGGACCGGCACCCGTCCCCTGCAGCCGCACGTCCATGCCGGTCAAGGAGCCCTTGACCTCGACCGTCACCGCGATCACGATCCGGGCCACCCCCGCGGGCACCGCGCCGGGGTCGATTCGCAGCCCTGCCGCGGTTGGATCGTCAGTCAGCGTGACGGCACCGCTGACGTGGTGGGGGGCGTTGTAGAACACGAAATCGTCGTCGCCCGCGACCTTGCTGTCCTCCCCGACCAGCAGAGCGCACAAATCGACATCACAGCCAGACCGGACCTCCAACCCGACGTTCCACAGGCCCGACGGCGCCACCACATTTTGGCCAGCGGCAAGAGAAAGAACCTGCTCAGACATTCGCCGCCCATATTCTGGGTGCGGCAGCGCCCGAACACCCCGGCATCGTCGGGGCATCAGAGATCGCGGTCGCTGCACCGGTTCGGCGCATACTCGTCCCCCAAGAGATCGCTGCCCCGTCATCGCTGTAAGTCAGGATGCCGTTACGCGACGTCCACTGATCGTCGGCGGCCGCGGTGCCCGGGTCTGACCTGACCACCCGGCAGGGTCGCCCGTGTCGCCGGCGGTCCGGCCCTCCATCGGCACAGAGCATGGTGTCGCGGGAGCCCACCAGCTGGCCCGCCCGGCTCGGCGGGCCATGACCCCTGACGGTCAGCGCGGGCTGGTCTCGATGCCGAGATGTGCGAGCTCCTGCAGGGTGTGCTGCAGAAGTGTGGCCAGGGACTCGAGCGCGTCGAAGGCGAGGGACATATCGTCGCAGAGGCGGGCGACGCGGATGTCGTCCCGGGCCTCGCAGACCTGGGCTTCGAGGACCGCGAGTCGGGTCGCGCGGGTATCGGACTCGGTGATCTCGGTGGTGGCGGTGATGATCATGAGGGCCTCCGGTGCTCGGCGTTGGGGGAACGCGGCGCAGCCTCAGCGCGCCGGGGCGGGGGTCCCGCAGGGACGGCGGGGGTTCCGGCTCGCTCATCCCGGTGTGATCGACTTGCCGACCGGCGGCCGATGTCGGATCCGTACGCGATCTCACCGGGATGGGTGGGCCGGGTTCATCGCCGCTCGCCCCCGCCCCGGTGTGCTGACCTCCGGGCGATCCACCTGAGCCGAGCACCGGAGGCCCGACCCATCGCTGCGGCCGACCCGGGCCGCTTCCCTACCTTCGGCCCGACCGCGACGTCCGGAGCTATGTCCGGTTCTCGACGCCGGCGAAGAATCGGGGGGACCTCGCGCCGTAGGCGAGCCCGTCGCGGATGTCGCGATCGACCTGCGCGGCGGTGTAGCCCTCGACGCCGACGTAGCCCTTGGCCGCATCGGCCAGTGCGATGCGGACGGCGGTCGCGCTGAGGGCAGATCCACCGACCCAGTGCCCGAGTCGGCGCGCCGCGCGGAGCAGTGTCTGGTGGCGGTGTCCGACGGTCGCCGCCGTGACGGCGGCGCATTCGCCGTCGACGACCGCACGCAGGTAGGCCTCGGCCCTGCCGTTGAGCAGCGGTGTCATCGACGGGTGGCCACGCGTCGGTGGGGCGGGTGTCGGCGCTGGGGTGAGCGCCGCGATCAGCCAGTTCGGAAGCTCTGCGACCGGGCAGGATCTGACGACCCGGTAGGTGCCTTCGGCGCGGACGGAGCCTGCCGCGATGACGTATCCGCCGAGGCCGCGGCTGTCCACATTGGCCCCGAGAACACTCTGGGTGTTGCGCAGTTGTACGCCGTCGGGCTGGCGGAAGTACAGGTGCAGCCCGCCCGGCGTCGCGACGGTGTAGGTGTCGGTGGGCGGCGGCTCGCCGGCTGCGGCGGCGAGCTGACGCAGCATGGCGTACCCGTCCCGCGTGCTGGCCCCCCGCGGCGCTGCGCAGGCGCTACGCCGGACGTCGAGGTCGATGACGAGAAGTCCGGATCTTCCCGCACTGACGGCCACGTTCCACGGCATTGCCCGCCACCATGCGGTGATCTGGTCGAGGTCGATCGTCGCAGCGTTCTGCCAGTCGGCGATCGCCGGCACCTTGCCACGGGGAACGGCGGGGAACACCCGCCAGCCGTTCCGAGCGGCGCGTGCGGCTGCGGCGCCGAGCCGGCCCGGGGCGGGCGTCGGCGCAGCGGGTCGGTGGTGCGGGACGTCGTTCACGATGTTCTCCTCGCGTCGGAGCACCGGGACGGCCCGTGGTTCCGGGCCGCGCGCCGCATCGTGTCCGGGTGTGGGTGCTCGGGTAGCGGCTTGGCGCGTGGTCCGGTTCGCGGGCACGGTGCGACACCGACGCGAGGACGCCCACCGTGGTAGCGCGTCTTTGGGCACAGCGGCGGGCCCGGACCGCTGTGGTCCAGGCCCGCCGTGTGGCCGACTCAGTCGGCTCCCACGACGCTCAGCGCCGGCCGGTCGGCCGCTTCGGCGCCGTCCTCGGCAACGTCTGCGGCGCGGCCGGGCTCCTCGGAAGGCTGTGCGGTTGCGCCGTTTCGCGGGTTCTTGGTGAGTGTGGCGGTGGCGTAGCGCAGGCTCGCGGCGACGTCGGCGGCCTCGATCTGGATCCGGCGGATGGAGGTGCCGTCCTCACGCTTGTAGCTGTCGTCGGCGAACTCGCCGGTGACCGCGACCGGGGTGCCCTTGTCCAGGCTCGCGGCGACGTTCTCGGCCAGGGCGTTGAAGCACACGACCCGGTGGAACACCGCGGGCAGGTCCACCCAGTTCCCGGTCTGGCGGTTGAGGCGGCGCCGGTTGGCGGCGATGGTGAACGTGGCGACCGGGACCCCGGAGCGGGAGTGGCGCAGTTCGGGCTTGCCGGTGAGGTTGCCGTGGACGGTGATCTTGTTCATGACGATGGCTCCCTGGTGCTCGGTGTCGGTGGGTGACGCGGCCTGGGCCTCAGCGCCCCGCGGGTGGGGTCCCGGTAGGGACGGCGGGGGTTCCGGGCTCGTCCGAGCGGGTGGGAACGCCGCCAGGCGTCCGAGCGCAGCGAGGCCTGTCCCACCCGGTCGGACCGGGCCGGGGTTCATCGCCGCTCGCCCCGCCCGTGGTGTGCTGACCTTCGGGCGTCTCCTGCCCACGCCGCGCTCCCAGGACGCCACCCGCGAACACGATCGTCCCGACGGCACGCGGCCGGTGCACAGGCGATGCGCTCCAGCCGCGGCGCAATCAGCTCGACGTCGGACGACGCACCAGCCGGTGCACGATCCAGCCCTGCATCGGTGGCGACGGCGAACGCCTCCGGTCCTCCCCGGGATACGTCACACCGTCGACGCTGATCGACCAGTCGCCGTTGCGAGCGTCGTCGTCGTGGCGGCGGTGCAGGGTGCGGGTCTTCACACATAGCGGTTCGCCGTTGGGAAGGTGCGCGGTCGCCGAGACGTCGACAACGATGATTGCGCCGTGGTCCAGCACGGTCTCGCCGTAGTGCAGGAAGGTCGGGTGCGCGCCGGTGTGGCGGCAGATCTCGACGAGCAGGCCACGAGCGGCGTTGTGGGCGCCGAGCATGCCGACGGCGCCGCGCAGCGGGATGTTGCTGGCCATGTCGGCGGGCAGCAGGAAGCTGCGGCTCCAGTCGTAGGGGGTGAAGCAGTCCCGGGACATCGCCGGTACTCCTCTCGGTGAAGAACCGGGTGGGGCCGTCTCAGCGGCCCCACCCGGTCCTACGTCAGGTGGTGGACGGCTTCTCGGCGGCCGACATGCCGTCTTCGGTGACGGCGTCGAGGACCGCGCAGTCCTGCGAACCGTCCTCAGCGGGGCGAGTGGCCTCGGCGGGGGTGGTGGTGTCGGCGGGCTGCGATGGCGTGGCGGCATCGTCGTCGGTCAGGACGAGTTGTTCGACCGGGGACAGGGGGTAGCCCCAGTCCCGCAGCGCGGTGAAGTAGGCGCGGTTGTCCCGGGTCGGGTTGCGCCAGGTCTGGCGGCCGCTGGCATCCTCGGCTGCCCCGAGCAGCACCGCGAGGATCAGCTGCGTGGCCCGGGCCGACGTGGCTGTCGCGGTGAGGGCCTCGATCGGGTTCGGACTCCCGGCATAGACGCTCCCGGTCGGGGTGAGGCCGAGCAGCTCGCACGCCGTGGGGTGGCCCGATTCCATCGCCCGGCGCAGATCGTGCCCGCCACGGGCGAGAGTCGTCGCGATGTAGGGCAAGGCGTCGCGCGGAGCGGCACGGCGGGCGAGAAGCCCGCGCATCCAGTCACGGCGTACGGACGTGGCGGAGGCCCAGTCCCGATTGTTCGCGATGACCCGGCGCCGTTCGGCCTTGGCCTGCTCGGCGGCCTGGGCGAGCTCGCGTGCGACCTCGCCGTCGCCCCCGCCGCCGCTGTCGTCGGTCGGCGTGACACGGCCCCACCGGGCGACGTGGCCGTGCTCGTCGGGGGCGGTGCACCAGTGGACGACCTTGACCTGGGGCTGGCGGTCCCAGCTGCGGTGTACCTCGACCGTGGCCGCGTGGCCGGGACACCCGCTGTGCGTGGTGGGGTCGAACTCGGTTCCGCTGGGGGTCTGCGCGTCGAGCCGCAGCCCGCTGATCTGCGCCGCGCCGCCGGTGTCCTCCGGATCGAGGACCCGCACGCCCCGGTTGGTCAGCTCGGCGACGGTGTCGGCGACCTGGCGGGCGTCGGCGCGCTGGTCACGCAGCCGCTGCGCGACGTGCGCGAACTGGGCGGGCTCCTTGGCCGCGGTCACGGTGAGCGCCTTCACCGCTTCGACGTCCGGGCCGTCCGGCCCGTCGAACTCAGCGATGACCGCGACCTGATCCAGGGTGAGGTCGTAGCGCTCCATCGCCGCAGCGGCGATCTCGCTGCGCGCGACCGCGGTGGTCTGCTTCACCCGGGCGTTCGGGACGTGGGTGCGCCGAGCGATCTGCCCCGCGGTCAACCCGAGGTCGAGCAGCTGCTGATGCGCCCGGACCTCGTCGGCCTCGTGGGTGGCGGCGCGATGATGATTCTCCTCGAGCTGATCAACGATCCGGTCGATCACCTCTCCCCGGTCCTCGGCGTCCGGGTCCTCACCGGGCCGGCCGGACTCGACCAGCACCGGGACAGTAGGGCGGCCGGTCTCGACCGCGGCCAGGGTGCGGCGCTTGCCCTTGCGCACCACCAGCACGCCGTGGTCGTCACGGCGGACGATGATCGGTTCTCGGACACCGCGGTCGGTGATCGAGCGCAGGAACGGGCGGTCCAGCACCACGTCGCGGCGCACGTTCGCGCCGATCACCAGAGTGCGTGGATCGACACGCAGCAGCTCGCCGACCGGCTCACTGTCCTGGCCGGTGGTCGCATCGACGTCCGCACGCGGTGGTGCGTCATCGGTCTCGGAACCGGAAGTGGCGGCGGCATCGGCGGTGGGGACGGCAGCGTGCGGTCGCTCGTCGGGTCGCGTGATGGTGGAGACGGTGTCTCCGGGGTTGGCGGTGAGGGTCACGGCTGGCTCCTGGAAGGGTTGGCCGGAGCGGGACTCCGGCGGTTCGGGCGCCCCGGTGCGGGGCGCACTCGTCCGGGCAGCGCCGTCCGCGGCGGGCGGGGGTTCCGGCTGCGCCACTCGGGGTGGACCGGCGGCAGCCAGCGGTGGGCGGCACGGGTCGGTGGTGCGACGGCTCACCCCGATGGCGTCGGCCGGGTTCATCCCAATGGCCGCGGGCGGTGATGCCAGAGTGCGGCGCCGCGCACACCCCGGGCGCCTCGCCGACCGCAGATGCCCCCTGACCCAGAGCGGGCCCGTGATCAACCCTCGGCGTCACCAGCGTCGGCCTCGCCCCACGCACCGACTCGGTCGTGAGGTTGCACGCGCCGCTGTGCCTGAGCGGCAACGGCTGCGCGCTTGTCCCCGACATCGACCCACATGCCGTCCGCACCTGCTCGCGGTGCGCGAGCGAACGGCCGCTGGTCCATAATCGACGCCGTCTCGGCCTGACCAGGTCCGGCCCGCACACCCGTGTTGGTCAGCACGCTGCTGGTCAACCGCTGGGCTGTCGCGACGTGGGGCGGGTCGACTACCTGCCGTAGGCCGACTTTCCGGGTCACCGCGCACGATCACGACCGGCTCCAGCAGGTGTTCCGCGAGCAGTGCCCGACGGCGGTCCGGCGGTCCGAACCGCTGTCACCAGCCCGGACCGTCGCAAGGCCGAGGCCCCGTTCCTGGCTGACAGGCTCGGCCGGAGAGGCGCGTGACACCGGCCGAGCGCGACCCGGCGGTCAGTCCGACCACCCGCCCGCGAGCGTCACCGGTTGCTGCGCCGTATGGTCGCTCATCGTCGCCCGGCCACCCAGACGCAGGGACCGGGTGACGACCAGGTCGGCGATCTGCTCCTCGGTCACCGCGCCGAGTTCCCGAACCAGTACCGCGGCGTCCCGGTCGGCGGTGTCCGGGCCGACCCGCAGGTCACGGGTCGAGGCCAGCGACGGCCCGTCCCAGTCGAACCCACCCGGCCCGACCTGCACCGCCCAGGGAAACGCCCACGCCGGTTCCTCGGACGGCGCACCGGCCAGCAGCACCGCGACCCCGCCACCCGGGGTGTCGATCACACACTCGACATTCGCGGCGCGGACCAGCTCGGCGACCCGGTCCAGATCGATCACCGCGAACCCGCCGCCCGGCGCGTCGTGATCGGGTCGCACTGTCGAGCGAGCGACCTCGTCGAGCATGAAGCGGTCTGCAGCCCCGCGGGTGGTGACGACACGGCCTTCGAGCTGGTCGAGGGTTCGGGCCGGGTCGATCCCCAACCGGGCGAACCACTCGGACACGATCGCGACGACGTCCCCGCCGTTCCACGACCCGTCGCCGTACTCGGCATCCTTGAGCTGCGCGAACAGGGCGAGAACAGCGCGCACCGCGGGCAGGTCGACGTCCAGCACCAGGGCACCGTCGCGATGCTGCATGTCCAATAGATCGGCCAGCTCGGCGGCCGGCACCACCCGGGGCGGTAGCGGGTCGCGGCCGCGCAGGCGATCGATCTCCGCATCGACGGCGGTGTCAGCGCCGATGATCGCGGGCAGCTCGACGCTGCGAGCCCGGATCTGGTCCATCAGCGCGAACGCCGCGCCACGCCGGTGCGCGCGACGCCAGCTCGCATCGGTCCACGCCCGGAGCCCGTCGTCGGGTTCGATCAGGTCCCGACACGCCAGCAACACCCGGTCCTGCGGGCGGTAGGTCGCCGGGGTGCCTTCGGGATACGCAGTGTCGTAGACCATCAGGTGCACGAAGTTGTCGACCACGGCGACCCGGGCCACGAGGACGTAGGTGGCGGCGCCGTGGCCGGGGTGGTGGATGAGGTCCCCGACGCGCAACTGCCCGGCAGGGATCGTGGGGAACGAACTCGGAACGATGGTCATGACGGAGGTCCCTTCTCGGAGTAGAAGCTGGTGAGGCGGGGCCGGTCCCAGGACTCGCCCGGGACCGGCCCCACTACGTGGTCGATGCGTGGCTAGGCGGCGTGGGCGGCGGCCAGCGCCATCGCGCGCAGCCCGTGGCGCTCGAGGTCATGCGCGGCGTCGGCGTCATCGAGGGTCTGCGCGGCCGAGGTCACCGCGTGCAGGACACCGCCGGAGGTGATATCGGAGCCGGAGATGAAGTGGGCCAGGATCGTGGCCTGCGCCTCGGCGGTGAACCGCAGCGCCTTGCTGACGTGCTCCAACGTCGCGGCCGGATCGGTGATCGCGACCCCGGCGTCACGGGTGATCTCAGCGAGCTTCGCCCGGACGTAACCGTGGTCGAGGAACGTGGCCACGGCGTCGCGGGCCTGCTTGACGACCAGGTCCAGCACTGCGTCCTGCGTGTCGGCCGACCACCGCACGACCCCGTCGGACAGGCGTCCTCCGAGGTGGACCTCGCGGACGGCGTCCTTCGTCAGGGTCATGCCGTTGTCGCAGACCTGGACGGTGAGCTGCGGGGTCAGCGAGAACGAGCCGTGCCCGGTCTCGGAGTTCGACACCACGAACCCGGCGAACACCATGGGGTTGTCCGCCCCGCGCGCCCCGGTGAACGGGCTGCGATACCCGGCCAGCAGTTCGGGGGCGTACTCGGCGACCTGTTGGGCGCGGACCTTCACATACATGCGGCGCTCGGTAAGGTCGCAGCCGGCGATGTCGACCGGAACGTCGGCGGTGCGGACTCCTTCGAGAGCGGCCATCAGGACGTCGAGGTTGTCGACCATGCGGTAGGAGTCCGACAGGAACGCCCGCGCCACCCCCGTGCCGCCGTCTGGGTCGTGCAGCCCGCGGACGAGGAAGCGGCGGTCCGGGTCGTCGGCCAGCCAGGTGTTGACGTTGGCGTCGTACAGGCCGACCTGCTCGGCGCGCAACCGGCGCAGGTAGGGCAGTGGGATGCCCAGCTTGTCGGCGATCCCGGCGTCGGCGACCGCGGTGGGGCGCAGCACGGTCTCCCCCACCGTGACCCCGTCTGGGGTGAGTTGGGGTTCGCCGACCCCGATCAACCGGAGGCGGCCGTTGTCGGCGAGGAGGTGTCGGGCGGGGGCGACGACGTCGAGCTTCGCGGCGTGCTGGGCCTGCAGCAGCGCGACCAGATCGGCGACGGAGGCGTTGCGGGTACCGAGGACGGTGTCGGGCGCGGGCATGATCACTCCAGGTGAGTCGGATGCGCCGCGCGGATCGACACGGCGACCCCACCCGCCGGGTGGGGCACGACTGCACGGCCCGGCGGCGACGCGAGCGCGGAGGACCCACGCACTCGCTCGATCGACGCGGGACCGCCGCTCGCCCTTCGACACGTCAGCCCGCGGTTACCGGCGGTGTCGCTCGTATCGGGCGGGTGATGTGGCCCCTCCGCAGCAAGCGACGACGCCGGGCAGAGTCGAATGCCCCACCCGATGGACGTCGTGATGAGCCGAGGCTCCGTCGAATCCGAGCCTGCCCGACTGCCTGCGGACCCCTCGCTCGCCCGACCCGTGCCAGCTCTGCCGACGCTCCTGCGGAGCGGTCCCCCATCGGCGCCAGATCTGCCATGGTTCGCGTACTGAGGCAGCCCGGTACGCGCCGTACCGGCGACCGGAGGCGACCGGTGGCGAACCGGCTACGGACGCTCGACCCGCACGCGTCGCCCGGGGCGTGGCTCGGAGCTGAGCTGCGTGCGCTGTGACTCCGTCGTGGGTTGGCGTTGGCCGCGCTGGGTAGGCTGGTGCACGTCAGCGGAGATCTCCTCAGCAAGATCGAGAAGGCCGATCGCTGGCCGCAACCCGACCGGCTGACGCGGCTCAACGTCGTGTTGGAGGCCGACGGGCGGACGCAAGCTAAGTGCCGACCTGCTCGACGACATCACCGATCGGCGGACACTGCTGACGAGGAAAGCCTGTCGCCGGACACCGCCCTGCCGATCTGCACCGGATGATCGACACTGTCCGTGCTGACGACCACACCATGAACGACCGCGCCGAACCGGCCGGGCTCCTCGCCCACGCGCGACGCGCTGAACGGGTGCATGGCCGCGTCGGCAAGGGTCAGCGGCCCGGTCTCAGCACCACCATTGCGGAGACCTACCAGCTGGCCGGGTGGATGAGCTTGGACCACGGCCGGGCCGCAATCGCGGAACGCCGAGAGTCGCCTAATGCCGCTGCGCCCCGCCCACCCGCTGGCGCCGTAGACGCACTCGACACCCAGCTCGGCGTTCCCGCCCGTACGTCGCGACGAACGGCAGGTTGGCCAGGACGAACGCGACCAGAGCTGCCCGACCCAGGCCCGTGAGGTACCGAGCAGGTGCTCCGAACACCGCCCCGGTCACCGCAGGGGCATCCTTGTTCTCGGTGGTGCTGACGATCCGGGGTGCGGCGGTGGGCAGCACCCGGCATCCCACGGCGTAGGTCACCGGGCCGAGCGGCGCCGAGTCGAGCAGCAGCCCGGCCATGAACCACCGAAGCTGGACCGGCCAGCCGACGGTCCCCCCAATCCGGCCGCCGAGGATCTGCACAACGGCGTCGGCGAGGTCGACGGCCTTCTGCTGGTTGTCACGGCGGGGTGTGCTTTGAGGATGTCGAGCGCGGAACGCACCAGAACCTCGATCGCCTCGCCGACGCCGCCCGGCAGGCGAGCATCACCACCCTCTTCCGGAACCGGCCGAGTATGTTCGGTGCGTGTCGGGCCCCGACGGGTAGGTGACCGCGGCAAGCCTGTGCCGAGGCCGCGTTCACGCCGGTCCAGTGCGGCCCCGTTCGCGTGCAGCGGCGGCGATGCGGGTGGGCGCGGCCCGGTCGTCGGGGGTGGCGGGGCGCCAGAGCCGCTCGACCCGCCCGTCGACGACCAATGCGTCGCCGCCCATCTGGCGGGTGTCCTCGACCGGTTTGTGCAGCGTCGCCCCCCGGAGCTTGAACAGCGCGTACCGGGCGATCGTGCCCGGCGAGTAGACCTGCCAGATCGGCGCCCGGCGCAGCCCCAGCCGGTGGTAGAGGACCCGGCCGGGATCCGAGAGGACCAGCCCGGTCAGCCCGAGGTACTCACCCAACGGGGCGAGCGCGTCGGCCGGGCTGAACCCGACGACGATCAGCGGGACGGCGCCGTCCAGCTCGTTCTGCACCTGGACCAGGTGCTCCTGACAGGGCAGTCAAAAGCGGTGCCGGATCAACGTCACGACCGTGACGCCGGCGAGGCGCCCGAGATCGACGGGGCCGCCGGTGGAAACGTCGGTCAGCACGACACCCTCGAGCGGGGTGTCGACGGTCAGTTCACGCACGGGCGTCCTCGTTCTCGGTGGTGGTGACGATCCGGGGTGCTGCGGTGGGCAGCACCCGGCAGGCGGACGGGGGGAGCTGGAGGTGGACGCGGTCGCCCGCCTCGACGGGGACGGCGGGCGCCACCGTGGCGGTGAGGACCATGGTGCCCCCGTCCGCCACGGTGACGACGGTGCGGTGGGTGCCGCGGAACCGCGTCTCGCGCACGGTGGTGGTGACGGTGTTAGGTGGGCCGTCGGCGCCGAGCAGGCGCACGGCCTCGGGGCGTACGACGAGGACCCCAGGCCCGTCGGGGCCGGGGTGGTCCAGCTGCAGCTCGCCCAGCGGGCAGGTGAACGCCGACCCGGTCACGGTGCCGGGAATCTCATTCGTCGAGCCGAAGAACCGGGCGGCGGCCAGCGTCGGCGGGTCGGTGTAGAACGACGACGGCGACCCGACGCCCTCGATCCGGCCGCCGAGCATCAAAACCACGGCGTCGGCGAGGTCGACCGCCTCCTGCTGGTCGTGGGTCACGAACAGCATCGTGATCGACAGTTCCCGCTGCACCCGGCGGACCAGCTCCCGCATCCGGTGCCGCAGCTCCGCGTCGAGCGCGGAGAACGGCTCGTCGAGCAGCAGCACCCGCGGGTCGAGCACCAGCGCCCTGGCCAGCGCCACGCGCTGTTCCTGCCCGCCCGAGAGCTCCCCGACCCGGCGCCCGGCCAGCTCGGGCAGCCCGACGAGCTCCAGCATCTCCGCCACCCGACGGCGCCGCGCCGCCCGCCCGACCCCGCGCATGCGCAGCCCGAACGCGACGTTGTCGCCGACGGTGAGGTGACCGAACAGCAGCGGCTTCTGGAACACCATGCCAACCGGGCGGCGCTCGGCGGGCGTCGTGTCGAGCGCGATCCCGTCGACGCTCACCTCGCCCGCGCCCGCGGTGAGCAGCCCGGCGACGACCTTGAGCACCGTGGTCTTGCCGCAGCCCGACGGGCCGAGCAGCGCGGTCAGCGTGCCCGCAGGCACGGCCAGGTCGATCCCGTCGACGACCGGGACGCCCGGTTCGTAGGCCACCCGCAGCCCGTCGACGACCAGCTCCCCGCCCCTCCGGGGCTCGTGAGCGGACATCGTGGCCCTGACCGCGGTGTCCGCGCACGGGCGGCGCAGCCGCATCACAGGCGGCCGAACCCGACGACGGCCGCCCGGTCCCCGGTGAGGAACCGCGCGGTGAGCCCCACCAGCAACAGCGGCGGCGCGGCGATCACCAGCGACAGCGCCGCCGCCGCGGCGAGATCGGCCGAGCCGATGGAGGCGAACAGCAGCAGCGGCAGCGTCTGCACGGTGCCCCCGCCGATCAGAAGCGTGAGGATGTACTCGCTCCAGGAGATCAGGAAGGCGAACAGCGCGGCGACGGCCAGTCCCGGGGCGACGGCGGGCAGCGTCACGTGCCGCAGCCGGCGCAGCGGACCGGCGCCGAGCACCCGCCCGGCGTCCTCGACGTCCGGGTCGAACGACGCGAACGACGACGCCATCACCAGGCTCGCGTAGGGGACGGTGGGGATCAGCTGCACCAGCACCACCCCCGCGACGGTGTCGGTGAGGCCGTAGCGGATGAAGAACACCTGGATGCCCAGGGTCACCGCCAGCGTCGGGACGAGCACCGGCGCCAGCAGCAGCAGCTGGACCGCCCGCCGCCCCCGGAACGCGTACAGCCCGAGCGCACGGCCCGCGGCCGCCCCGGCGAGCGTCGCGAGGACGGCCACGCTCGACGCGATCAGCACCGACGTGCCCACCGCGGACCGCACGGCGGCGTCCCCCAGCAGGGCCAGGCCGCGGCCGGAGAAGGTCGGCAGCAGCGCCGGGTAGCGGAACTCCCCCGCCACCGCCCACAGCAGCAGCGGGACCAGCGGCGCGAGCAACCCGACGGCGAGCAGGCCGGCGCCCGCCCCACGTCTCACCGCCGCAGCCGTTCGCTCAGCGACAGGTACGCCACCACGCACGCCCCGACGAGCAGCGCGGTGACCACGGCGATCGCCATCGCGAGCGGCCGCGCGGACAGGTCCGGGTCGCGGAACTGCTGGTAGGCCACCACCGGCAGGGTCGCCGGGAAGGGGCGCCCGAGCAGGAACGGCACCTCGTAGGAGCCGAGGGTGAAGGCGAACACCAGCACCGACGCGGCGGCGACCGCGGGTGCCAGCACCGGGGCGAGCACGTGCCGCATCCGCTGCGCGGCGTTCGCGCCGAGCGCGCGGGCGGCGTCCTCCAGCTCGGCCACCCCCGACGACAGCGCGGCCAGCACCACGACGGCCACGAACGGCGCCTCCTTCCACACGTAGGAGGCGATGATCCCCCAGCCGAACCCGTCCTGGGTCAGCGCCGGGAACCCCGACGGGTCCTCGACCAGCCCGAGCGCGGCGGCGACCCGCGAGAGCGCGCCGCTCTGCCCGAGCAGCAGGATCATCGCCAGCGCGGCGACGGCGTGCGGCAGCGGCAGCGTCACCTGCAGCAGCGCCGCGAACCGTCGCCGGTGCCGGCCCAGCGAGCGCACGAGCAGCGCGGCGGCCGTCCCGAGCACCGCGGCGGCCGCGGTGGAGATCAGCGCGACCCGCAGCGTGATCCCGATCGACGCGCGCACGGCCGGGTCGGCCCACAGCGCGCGGTAGGCGTCGAGGGAGAGCTCCCGGCCCGGCAGGAACGGCTGGTAGCCGAGGCTCTGCGCCACGGCCTGCGCGAGCCCGCCGCCGAACAGCCCGACGACGACCAGCAGCGCGGGCGCGAGCAACAGCGTGATGCGCAGGCCCCGCGGGACCGTGCTCACCGTTGCCGCCCTCACCGTTGCAGCACCTGCGCCGTCCACCCGTCGTCGACGGCGGCGGCGAGCCCCGCGTCGAGCTCCGGGAGGACCCGGGCGGTGAGGTCCGCGAGCGGCAGCACCGACGGGCCGAGGTCGACGGCAGCGAACTGCGCGCGGAGGTCGGCAGGCACCCGGTCGAGGTCGATCACCGGGTAGATCCCGCCGTCGGCGTAGAACCGCAGCTGCGTCCGCGGGTCCTGCAGCAGGTTCGCCAGCACCAGCGCGGCGGCCCAGTCGGCGGCGTCGGCGGGGATCGCGAGGTAGCTGGTGTTCGCGATGTTCCCGACGTCCGGCACGGTCGTGCGGGTGCCCGCCGGGAAGACGCCGTCGGCGACCTTCGACGACACCGTGCCCGGGCCGTAGGTGAAGTAGGCGGAGATCTCGCCGGAGGCGTAGAGCTGCTCCACGGCGTCCTGGCTGGTCGGGT
>NZ_BEGX01000077.1:0-59719 GCF_002583555.1 Pseudonocardia sp. N23 | reverse complement strand
GGGGTGGCCCCCCCCCCCCCGCCACAGAGCGGGCTCCAGCTCGTCGAGGCGGGTCCACAGCTCGTCGGCGAGCGCCGGGTCGAGCGGGCCGGTGAGCGCGGCGGGGTCACCCGCGGTGTCGTAGAGGAAGGTCCGCACGGCCATCGAGCCTGTGAAGTCCGGCGGGGCCGGGTAGGTGAAACGGCCCGGGTTGGCCCGCGCCCAGCCGGTCAGGGCGGTGAGCGAGGCGACGTCGGCCGCACCCAGCGCGGCGCTGTCGTAGACGAGCGCGGAATTGGCCTGCTGCCACGCCGCCTCGCAGCCGTCGACAGGGACCCCGAAATCGGTGGCCACCGCGGTCGCGGTGAGGTCGACGTACTGCGCGTTCGGCAGCTGCTCGGGGTACCCGCAGGCCCACAGGTCGGCCTGCTTACCGGTGGCGAAGTTCTCCCCGTTGACCCAGATCGCGTCGACCGTGCCGGACCCAGCCCGGCCGGCCTGGCGCTCGGCGAGCACCTTGTTCACCGCGTCGGCGGTGTCGGCCACCGACACCACGTTGAGCGTCACCCCGAACTCGTCGGCCAGCCGGGGGGCGACGTGGTCGCGCACCACGGCGTTGATCGCCTCGTCGCCGGTGTACATGTACCAGTCCAGGGTGGTGCTGCGGGCCTGCTCGAGCACGGCGGGCCAGTCCGCGGCGTCGGGTGCCGCGGGACCGGCGGGCGCGGGTACGGCGCAGGCGGTCAGCAGCGCGGTGGCGCCGCAGAGCAGGGCGACGAGTCGGCGCACGTCAGGGCCTCCGTGGGGCGCAGGGGGAGCCCGGCCCGTCTCGCCTGGCCGGTGTGGGTCGGGAGGGGAACCCGGCGGGCGGGCAGATGCTTCCCTGATCGGGGAAGAGATCCACCCGCGGTGCGGGTTTCGATCGTTATGGACGACGACCCTCTCGACGACGATCCCGCCGGCGCCCGGACCGACCGGTGGTGGATCCGCCCGCTGGTGCTGGTGGCTCTGCTCGGGATCGGGGTGGCCGTGGCCGTCTCGGTCGGGATCCCCCCGGTCGAGGACATCCGGGCCTGGGTGGGCGCGGCGGGCTGGGCCGGCCCGGTCGCGTTCGCCGGGCTCTACGCGGTGCTGGCCCTCACCCCCGCCCCGGCCACTGTGCTCAGCATCGCCGCCGGGGTGCTGTTCGGGCTGGCCGGTGGCCTCGCCGTGGTCATGGCCGGGGCCCTGCTGAGCGCGGTCGGGGCGTTCGGGCTGTCCCGCGGCCTGGGGCGGCGCGCCGTGGAGCGGGTCGACAACGACCGGCTGCGCCGCCTCGACGCGCTGCTGCGCCGCCGCGGCCTGCTCGCCGTGATCGGTGTGCGGCTGGTGCCGCTGCTGCCGTTCAACGCGCTCAACTACCTCTGCGGCCTCACCGCCGTCCGCACCCGCGACTACATCGCGGGCACCGCGGTCGGGATCCTGCCCGGGGCCACCGCCTACGTCGCGATCGGCGCGTTCGGCGCCGAACCGGGCTCGCTGCCGTTCCTGCTCGCCGTCGGCGGGCTCGTCGCGCTCTCGGTGACCGGGATCGTCGTCGCCCGCCGCCGCCGCGCCGAGCCGGTCGCCTGATGTTCGACGCCCGCGCCCGCCGGCTGCTGGAGCGCCCGCTGGATCGCGCGGCCACCGCGCTCGACGTCCCCGCCGTCACCCCGGACCGGATCACCGCCGCCGGACTGGTGCTCGGCCTGGGCAGCGCCGGGGCCGCCGCGGCGGGCTGGTGGACCGCTGCGGTGCTGCTGTGGCTGGTCTCCCGGCTCGCCGACGGGCTGGACGGCCCGCTCGCCCGTCGCCGTCGTCGAACCGCTCAGGCCGCGGGGGCCAGCCCCCGGGGTGAGGGCGACGCGGGGGCGGGCGGGTTCTTCGACATCACCGCCGACTTCACCGTCTACGGCGCCACCGTCGTCGGGGTCGCGGTGGGCAGCAGCGCCGAGCTCGGCGGCGGCCCGCTGTGGCCGTTCCTGCTGGTGCTGCTCGCCTATTACGTCAACGGCGCGGCGTTCCTGGCGTTCTCCTCGATCGCCGAGCGCACCGGCGCCACGATCGACGACGGCCGGTCGCTGTCGTTCCTCGGTGGCCTCGCCGAGGGCGGCGAGACGATCGTGGTGCACACCCTGTGGCTGCTACTTCCGTTCTGGGCGCCGCAGATCGCGGTGGTGTGGGCCGCGGTGGTGGGCGTGAGCGCCACCCACCGGATCGTGACGGGCTACCGCGCGCTGCGGTGAGACCCCGCGCCCCGGTCGAGCCAGCGGCGGCGCAGCGCGGTGGCCGCGTGTGTGGCGCGCCGCGCCACCGGTCCGGCCAGCTGCTCGCGGACCTCGGCGACGGCGGCGTTCCACGGGCCGTCGCCCCAGGTCGGGTAGGGGTGCATGACCCCGGCCAGGTCCCGGGCCCGCAGGCCCCGGTGGACGGCCAGGGTGAGCTCGGCCAGGGTCTCCCCCGCCCGCGGGCCGACGACCGTCGCCCCGACGACGCGGCCGCGCCGGTCGAGCACCAGCCGGGTGAAACCCATGGTGCGGCCCTCGACGATCGCCCGATCGACCTCGTCGTGCCACCGGGTGCGGGTGGTCGTGCCGGCCGACCCCGCGGGCACCCCGACCGACGCGACCTCCGGGGAGGTGAACGTGACGCGCGGGATCGCGGTGACCTCGGCGGCCCGACGCACCCCCAGCACCGCGTTGGACGCCGCAGTCGATCCGTGCACCCCCGCGACGTGGGTGAACTGCGGGTGGCCGGTGACGTCCCCGGCCGCCCAGATCCGCGGGTTGCCGGTGCGCAGGTGCGCGTCGACGGCGACGAACCCCCGGTCGTCGGTGGTGACCCCGGCCGCGGCGAGCCCGAGGCCGCCGGTGTCGGGGCGGCGGCCCACGGCGACGAGCACCCGGTCCGCGGGGATCCGGCGCCCGTCGCCGAGCACCACCTCGGCCCCGTCCACCGCGGTGACCGGGATCCCGGTCAGTACCGTCGCGCCGTCGCGGGCCAGCGCGTCGGCCACCAGCCGGGCGGCGTCGGGGTCCTCGTTGCCCAGGATCCGCTCGGCGGCCTCGACGATCGTGACGGTGCTGCCGAGGCGGGCGAAGGCCTGTCCCAGCTCGCAGCCGATCGTGCCGCCGCCGAGCACGACGAGGCGGTCGGGCCGCTCGGTCAGGTCCCATACCGAGTCGCTGGTCAGCGGGTCGCCCTCGGCGAGCCCAGGAATCGGCGGGACGGCCGGGTCTGATCCGGTGGCGACCAGCGCCTGCCGGAACCGCACCGGGGCCCCGTCCACGGTGGCCGTCGCGGTCCCGGTGAACGTCGCGGTCCCCGCCGCGTAGGCCACCCCGGCGGCGCGCATCGCGTCCGCGGAGTCCACCGGCTCGATCGTCGCGATCGCGGCCCGCACATGCGCCATGACCTCGTCGAACGCGACCCGGACCCCGTCGACGTGCACCCCGAGCCGGGCGGCGCCGCGGGCGTCCGCCGCCGCCGACGCCGCGGCGAGCAGCGCCTTGCTCGGGACGCAGCCCGTCCAGAGGCAGTCGCCGCCGGGGCGCTCGCGCTCCACCATCAGCACCGACGCCCCGAACGACGCGGCCGTGCGCGCCCCGACCAGGCCCGCCGTGCCGCCGCCGACGACGAGCAGGTCCCAGGCCGCCCCGTCGCGTGGCCGCGGGAGGTCGGGCGCGGTCATCGGGGGTCCCGGCGGCGGGCGGTGGGCATCGGGAGCAGGACGGTCAACACGGCGTTCTCCTTCGGATCCAGCACGCTGTGCTGTACGCAGGCCGGGACGAGCGTCCCGGTCTCGGGGTGGGCCATCGCGTAGTGGCACGCGGCCAGCCGTTCCTGGGTCTCCCGCAGCCGAGGGTCGTCGCTCACGATGCCCTGCTGCGTGAGCTCCCAGGCGGGTGCGACGTCGACGGCGTCCATGAACCGGTGCATCACGAACGTCACCGGGCGGGCGCCGTGGCGCAGCAGCGGCCGTAGCCCGACCCTGCGCACCGTGCGCACCGCCCAGCCGAGCGCCACGGCCAGGATGCGCGGGTGCCGCGCCACCAGCCGCGCCAGCTTCACCGCCAGCAGCGGCCGGGGTGTGGCGGCGAACCCGATCCCAGAGAGCCGGCGGAAGACCTCGTCCCGGACGCGCAGGTCGCGGGGATCGGCGCCGTCGAGCACCGGGTACCAGCGCGGCCCGACGGAGAAGCCGTACGCGGTCCGGTTGCAGCGCACGTCGCCGTTCTCGAACACCCGGTGATCGAGCCGGGTGCCGGCCCCGCGCTCGATCTGCGCCCACACCGCGTCGGCGCTCACGTCCCCGCCGCGGTACTCCTCGCGCCAGCGCCGGTCGTCGCCGACGAAGGCGGCGGGCTGGAACGACAGCATGCCGAACCCCATCGCCCCTACCTCCCGGACGACGTCGGCCACCTGCCCCACATTGGCCGGGGTGACCGTCATGTTGTGCGCCAGGAACGACCGCACCCCGTGCACACGGCGCAGCCGGGCGAACCGCGCGACGAACTGGCGCCGGTACGGGTGCAGCGACGTCTCGTCGGGCGGGCGCGGGATGCCGCGGCGGCCGAACATCAACGAGTCGAAGTGCCCCGCGAACGACACCCGGTCCAGCCGCCTGCGCCCGTCCGGGCCCAACACCAGCCGGTCGAGGTAGTCGTCGTCGACGTCCCCGTGGGTCATGCTCATCGGCTCCCGCCCGTGCCGCCGCATGATCAGCAGAGACTCGGCGTGGTCATCGGGCGGCAGCAGCGTCACCTCGCCGCCGATCAGCTGCGCGTGCGCCCGCGGCCCACGCAGCCGCAGCAGCGTCGCCATCTGCCGCTCGACCTGCTCGCGGGTGTGCGCGCCGTCGACGCGGACCCGCTTGGCGTCCCGGGAGTGGTAGCAGGGCGTGCAGGCCAGGTCACAGGCCGGGAACACGCCGTGCGTGCCCTCGCACCCCACCCCGAACCGGCCCAGGACCTGCCCCGGGGTCTTCACCACGTCGGGCAGCTCCGCCCAGCGGTGCGCCAGCGCCGCGGCGAACGCGGGGTCGGCGGGCCGGGTCCGCCGCTCCCACTCGCGTAGCCGATCGAGCACGTCGTGATCCCTTCCCTGCGCCGACGGTGGTGGTCGCGCAGGGAACCCGGGCCGGGTCACGGATCTTCCACGAACTGTCAGCCGCGCGACTCGCAGTAGGACTTCAGCCCCTGAAGGCCGTCCTCGATCGCCGGACCGAGGGTGCCCGCGACCTCGTCGGGAGTGACCTCGGTGCTGTAGACGACCAGGCTGACGCCGCCCTGCTCGAGCACGTCGACCGTGCCGAGGTGCGACTCCACCGGGACCCCGCCGCCGACGATCCGGTACTGGAAGCGGCGCAGGTCGGCGTCGTTGGTGACGATCTCCTCGTCGAGCGGGACGTCGCCGTCGAGCATGCAGTGCCGCTCGCCGCCACCTGCCTCCGAGGTCTTCACCATCGGGAACCACGCCGAGATGTTGCCGGCATCGCTCACCACCGACCACACCTCGTCGGCCGGACGGTCGATCGTCAGGTGGGTACGCAGGGTTGCCATCAGATACTGCTCCTTCTTTGTCGGGTGTTGCGTCTCGTTCAGCGAGCGGACAGAGCCGTCAGAGCCTTGGCCACGTCCACCAGGTCGTCACCGAGCACATCGGCCCGGGTGAAGATCTCCGCGTAGTGCCGCTCCAGCCGCCCGGCCCACCCGGTGGTCAGCCCGGCCGCGTGGGCGCCGTGGCAGTCGAAGGCGTGCACCGCCACCAACGCCACCTCCTCGGCGGGGCGGCCGATCCGGGACAGCGCGTGGTCGTAGACCGCGCGCGGCGGCTTCCACATCCGCACGTCGGCCACGCTGATCACCTGGTCGACGAACCGGTCCAGGCCGCTGCGCTCCAGGAACGCCTCGGTGGACTCCCGGGCGCCGTTGCTCAGGCACACCACGCCGATCCCCGCCTCGGTGAGCACCCGCATGGCCTGCTCGGCGTCGGGCTGCGCGGGCAGCGTCGCGAACCCGTCCATCACGTGGGCCACGTCCTCATCGCTCAGCCGCCCACCGCCGATCACCCGCAGCGCGGCCTTGCCGACCGCGGGGAACGGCTCGTAGTCCCCGGCCAGGGTCAGGGCCATGCCATCGCGCAGCATCCGGTCGAACCACCGCTCCAGCGTCGACGCGTGCAGCCCGATCTCGACGAACCGCGCGCGCAGCGGCTCCAGCGAGATCAGGGTCTCCACGACGTCGAAGGCGACGGTGTGCGGGCGGTGGACCATGGGGGGCTCCTTCTGCAGGGGAAGTCGGGCGGACCGAGGATCCACCCCGACCACGGGCTCCGCTGACCCGAGCAGGGAACCCGCCGCTGCCATCCCCCAACCGGGGACTGTCAGCGAGGTGACACCATCGGTGGGTGGAGCTCAGCCGGTGGTCGGAAGCACTGCGGACCGCCCGCGCCGGATCGGTCACCGCCGACGCCACCGTCCGCGACGCCGCGTGGGTCGCGCGCTGCGTCGGGCGCGGCACCAACGCGCCGCTCGCCCCGGCCGACGTGGCCGCGTTGGCCGCGACCCTGCAACCGGTCGACCTGGCCGCCGGGGCGCCGCTGTTCGGGGCGTCGACCGGGTCCGACCCCGGGGTGTGGATCATCCGTTCGGGCCACGTCGAGCTCAGCGTCGCCTCCGGCCGCAACCGGGTCGTCGTCGGGGTGCTGCGTCCCGGCGACGTCGAGGGCGACATCCCGCTGCTGCTCGGCCTGGCCCTGCCCTACGCGGCCCGCGCCGTCGACGCCGTCACCTGCCTGCACCTGCGCCCCGCGGACTTCGAGGAGCTGCTCGCCCGGCACCCCGCGATCGCCCGCCGGTGGCTCTCCAGCGTCGCGCAACGCCTCGCCGCCAGCCACGAACGGCTCATCGCGCTGCTCGGCAGGCCGCTGCCCGCCCAGCTCGCCGGGCTACTGCTCGACGAGGCCGACGGCGACCCCGACGGCGGCGGGGTCGTCCGGCTGCCGCAGCGCACCCTGGCCGCGATGCTCGGCGTCGCCCGACCCTCACTCAACAAGATCCTCAAGGACTTCGAACGGCACGGGCACGTCGAGGTCGGCTACTCCGCGGTGCGACTGATCGACATCGCGGCCCTGCAGCGGATCCGATCGGCCTGATCCTGTCGTCTCGCGGCCGGACCCTGTCGTCTCGCTGACAGTGCCGGTGTGAACCTCGGCCCCGCCCGGTTACCCCGGGAGTCCGAGCACGACACCCGACCATCAGGAGGCACCATGCCCCGCGTTCCCGTCCACACCCTCGACGACGCCCCCGAGCAGACCCGACCCACGCTCGACACGCTGAACAAGAAGATGGGCAAGCTGCTCAACATCCACGGCCTGATGGCGCACTCCCCCGTCGTCCTCGCCACCTACGCCGCCATGCAGGAGGCCATCGCCACCCACGGCACCTTCGACGCCAAGACCCGCGAGGCCATCGCCCTCGCCGTCGGCGCAGCCGACAACTGCGACTACTGCCAGTCCGCGCACACCCTCGGCGGCAAGGCCGCGGGCCTCGAGGACGACACCATGCTGGCGGCCCGGGCCGGACGCCCGACCGGTGACGACCGGCTCGACACACTGCTCGCCGTCGTCCGCGAGGCCACCCTCGACGTGGGCGCCGTGCAGGACGGCACCTGGAAGCAGGCCCAGGCCGCAGGCTGGAGCGACGAGGAGCTCACCGAGGCGTTCGCCCACATCGGCGCCAACCTCTACACCAACTACTTCAACCACTACGTCGGCACCGAACTCGACGTCCCCCAGGCCCCGGCCGCCTGAGCCCGACCATCAGCGCGGCCCCGGTCGTCCGCACGGACGGCCGGGGCCCGGTGTCGGAATGGCCACGAGGGCTACCGGGTTCCGATCACGTGACACGTGTCCGACACACCATCGGCGGCGCCGGAGCCCCGCTCGCCGCCCACCTCGACCTGCCGGCGCGACCACCGCTGGGGCTCGCCCTGCTGGCGCACTGCTTCACCTGCAGCAAGGACCACCGGGCCACGACGCGGACCGCCCGCGGCCTCACCGCCCGCGGCATCGGGGTGCTCCGCCTGGACTTCACCGGGCTGGGCGAGTCCGGTGGGGAGTTCGGCGACTCGACGTTCTCGATGAACGTCGAGGACCTCGTACGAGCCGCTGACTGGCTGCGGGCCGAGATCGGCGCACCGACCCTGCTTGTCGGGCACTCGCTGGGCGGCGCCGCCGTCATCGCCGCGGCCGCCCGGATCCCGGAGGTGCGGGCCGTGGCGACGATCGGCGCCCCGTTCTCCCCCGACCACGTGACGCACCTGTTCGACCCACACCCGTTCGATGGGGCCCGTCCGGAGATCGAAGTCGGCGGGACCGCCGTGGTGCACATCGGCGGACGTCCGTTCCAGGTCCGGCGCGCCTTCCTCGACGACATCGCCGACCAGCCCCAACACAGCCGCCTCGCCGCGCTCGACCGCCCGCTGCTGGTGCTGCACGCCCCCGACGACGACATCATCGACGTCGGCAACGCCCGGGCGATCCTCGACGCCGCCGGGCCGACGGCATCGTTCGTCGCCCTCGACGGCGCCAACCACCTGCTCACCCGGGCCACCGACGCCGACCGGGTCGCCGCACTCATCGCCGCCTGGGCCGCGCCCTACCTCGACCAGGCCCAACTCGACCAGACGCAGCCCGACCCGACGGCCCCGGAGCCGGGCACCGTCGAGGTGAGCGAGAACGGAGCCGGCCGGTTCACCCAGCGCATCCGCACCGCGCAGCACGAGTGGTCGGCCGACGAACCGCCGTCCGCCGGTGGTCTCGGCAGCGCCCCCGACCCCTACCAGCTGCTGCTCTCCGCCCTCGGCGCCTGCACGACCATGACCATGCGGATGTACGCCGAACGCAAGGGGTGGGACCTGCGGCGCAGCACCGTGACCCTCACCCACGACAAGCTGCACGCCGCGGACTGCGTCACCTGCGAGACCGACACCGGCCGGCTCGACCGGATCGTCCGCGAGATCCACCTCGACGGAGACCTCGACGACACCCAGCGCGCGGCGCTGCTGACGATCGCCGACCGCTGCCCGGTGCACCGCACCCTGCACTCCGAGATCGTCGTCGAGACCGACGCGGTGTGATCGGCTCCGACAGCCGTCGAGCACGACCGACAACCGGAGATGCGCCGTTCTCCGATACCCAGCTTCGATTTGTCACGCACTGCCGGTCTCGTCTTCCCCCTCTGCAGGATCAGTGAGATGTGGTCGCGCCGCGGCCGGGCGGACCCCGGCCCATCCGATGGCGGCGGCGAGCAGCAGCAGGGCGCCGCCGAGGGCGTAGACGGCCTGGATGCCGATGGCGGCGGCGAGCAGTCCGCCGACGAGCAGCGAGACCAGCCGTCCGAGCTGCCAGAGCATGTCGAAGCCGGCGAAGATCCGTCCGCGGAGGGCGTCGGGGGTGTGGGACTGGAGCAGGGAGTTGAAGGTGACCGCGCCGGTCGAGGTGCCCAGCCCGTAGGCGGCGAGCGCGACCAGCGCTAGGGGCAGCGCGGTGAAGACGGCCAGGACGACGTCGACCACGCCGCGCAGGACGTAGGGGCCGAACACGAACACCGGGCGGCGGGGATCGTCGACCAGCCGGGTCAGTAGGAACGGTCCGAGCGCCGCGCCGACACCGATGGCGCCGAGCAGCAGCCCGTACCCCGAGGGGGCGACGGCGAGGTGGTCGCGGGCGAGCACCACCAGCAGCGCGCTGGTCGCGCCGGCGGACAGCGCCGCGAGCAGCTGCCCGGCCGCCAGCACCCGCAGCAGCCGGTCGCCGGTGAGGACCCGCAGCCCGGCGACGGCGGCGGCGAAGAACCCGCGCCGCTCGGTCGAGGGTGGTGGTGCGGGCAGGCGCAGCCCGATGAGCAGGACGGCGCTGACGACGAAGCTGGCGGCGTTGATCCCGAACGCCGGCCCGGCGCCGAACGCGGCGTAGAGGACCCCCGCGGCCGGGGCGAGCGCGATCTGCGACAGCACCGCGGCGGTCCAGATCCCACTGTTCGCGGCCACCAGCTCGTGGTCGCGGACCAGGGTCGGCAGTGCGCTGTTCGCGGCCGGGTTGAACAGCACCGCACCGACCGAGAGCCCGAACGCGATCACGTACACGGCGACCACGTTGTCCCCGACGACGATCAGCGCCGCGGCCAGCACGCCGCGCCACAGGTCCGCGGCGACCATCACCGCGACCCGCGGGAGCCGGTCGACCAGCGTGCCGGCCAGCGGGGCGAGCAGCAGCACCGGCACGATCTCGGCGAACACGACCGCGCTGACCCCCAACGCCGATCCGGTCAGGTCGAACACCAGCAACATCAGCGCCACCGACGCGAACACGTCCCCCGCCTGCGAGGCCGTGCGGGCCGACCAGAGTCGCCGGTAGCCCGGCCGGGCGAACACCGCGCGCAGCCCGACCCGGGCCGGCGAGCCACCGGTCATGTCGCCGCCGCCCACGACCAACCGCGGAGCGGTCCGGGGCTCGACTCAGCCCGAGTTCTGTGTCGCCGGGTCCCGTCGCGCCCGGTTCCGTCTCGACGCCATCCGGGTGCAGGTTCGATCACAGGTCGGAGGGATGGACCGTGCCCAGCAGGCGCCCGTCCGGGTCGGCGACGATCGCGTAGGTCAACCCCTTGTTGATGAGCCGGTCCTTGATCGCGGCGGCGGGTTCGTGTGGTCGCAGCGTGGACGGCCCGGCCTCCATCACCTCACCGACCGCCTGGGTGGGATCGGTGTCGTCGAGGGCGGCGGCGCGCAGCCGCCCGAGCAGGATGTCGTCGGCTGTGGTGACCAGCGCGAAGCGGTGTGCGGATCGGGCGACGCGGGCACGGACCTGCGAGATGATCTCGTCCGGCCGGGCGGTGGTCACCTCCTGGCGCAGGTGGCGCCCGATCGTCGGGGTGTCGGCGGCGGTTCCCTCGACCGGCTGGTTGCGGGCGAGCCAGTCGACCTTGCCCGGCACGTAGTCGTAGACCTGGGTGAATCCGAGCGTGGCGAGCCGGCACGCGGCTCGTGGGCTCATGTCTCAAAGGCCGTCCCAGCAGTACACGATCACCGGCCGCGCGAGGTGCAGACCGGCGGTGGTGGTGGCGTCGAGGGTCTTGAGCGGGATGTTGACCGCGCCGGGCAGGTGCATCTCGGTGTACTCGCCCACGGGTAGGACCTCGATTAGCTGGGCGCCGTCGTCGAGCAGCCGGCGCAGCGCCGGGTAGAGAACCGGTGTCATGGTGGGACCTTCCTGGATGTGAGACGGGATGTTTCGGTGGGGAAGATCAGGGTGTCCAGCGCGCACCACGTGTAGAGCGCCTGGCCGTCCACGGTGAACCGGTGTGGGGTCTCGCGCAGCGTGATCCTGTGCCCGAGCACCGCGCCGGTCTCGTCGTACTCGGTGTCTGATAGCCCGCCCAGCCCGTCGCGCACCTCGACGACGCCGCGACCGCTCACCCGGCCGAGGCCCTCGACGGTGACCGGGTGGCCTGCGGCGAGCTCGCGCAGCAGCACCGGCCACAGCTGGCCCATCACGTCCGCCCCAGTGGTGGACCTGACGGTCTCGCCGAGCCTGGTCGCGAGGTGATCGGCGTCGATACTCATCACACGAACGTCCCTTCTGAGGATCGGGGAGAGTGAGCGGCGGGGTCAGGCGCAGCAGGAGGTCGGCATCTCGTTGCGGAACAACCCGGCCGCGATGCGCAGGCTCTCGGCCATGGTCAGATACGGCGCCCAGGTGTTCGCGATCTCGTCGACGGTCATGCGAGCCTTGATCGCATAGGTGGCGGCGAGCATGAACTCCCCGGCGCTGTCGGCGGCGGCGTGCACCCCGAGCAACCTGCCGGTGTCGGCGTCGGCGACCAGCTTCACCACACCGCGGGTGTCGCGGTTGGCCAGCGCGCGAGGCACATCGGCCAGGCCCAGCACCCGGCACTCGCAGCGATGCCCGGCGACCAACGCCTGGGCCTCGGTCAGCCCGACCGAGCCGAGCTGCGGTCGGGTGAACACCACCCCCGGCATCCCGGTGAAATCGACCGTGGCCGGGCGCGACCCGGCCGCGCCGGTGGCGTTGAGCGCGGCCACCCGCCCGGTCGCGGCAGCGACGTAGACGTACTGCGGGGCCCCGGACACGTCACCGGCGGCGTAGATCCGTGGGTTGGAGGTGGCCTGTTGGGCGTCGACCACGACGAAGCCGCGGTCGTCGGTCTTCACCCCGCCCGCGTCCAGGTCCAGCGCGGCGGTGCGCGGGGCGCGCCCGGTCGCCACCAGCAACCGGGCCCCGCGCGCCCGTCGCCCGCCGCGGGTGAGGACGTCGACCTGGCCGTTCATGGTCTCGACCGCGACGGCGCGGTCCTCGATCACGGTGATCCCGTCGTCGGCGAACACGCCGCGCAGCGCATCGGCGACCTCGGGCTCCGCAGCCGGGGCGAGCCGCCCGATCAGGGTGACGCGGGCGCCGAGGTGGGCGAACAGCTGCGCCTGCTCCATCCCCACGTAGCCGCCGCCGATCACCACCAGCGACTCGGGCAACCCGGTCTGCTCCATCGCTGTGGTCGAGGTCAACCAGTCGACCTCGTCGAGGCCGGGCAGGTCCGGAGGCGCCGGCTCGGCGCCGGTCGCGACCAGATACGCCCGCGCCGACAGCGGTGTCCCGTCGACCGCGAGGGTGTCGGCGTCGAGGAAACGCGCGCGACCGGGCCGGACCTCGAACCCGTACGCGTCGGCCACGTCGGCGTACTTGGCCTGGCGCAGCCGCCCGACCAGCTCGTCCTTCTGCCCGACCAGCGCCGCGAAGTCCACCTCACCGGCCGAGGTCGGCGTGCCGGGGAACGGGTTGACCAGCGCTCCGTGCCGGGCCCCGGCCGCGGCCAGCAGCGTCTTCGACGGCACACACCCGACGTTCACGCACGTCCCGCCCAGCATGCCCTGCTCGACGAGCACCACGGACTTGCCGGCCTTCCGGGCGGTGATCGCCGCGGCCATCGCGGCCCCACCGGACCCGATCACGGCCAGGTCGAGCAATGAGGTGTCGATCATGTGGGACCTCCGGCAGTCCATGCGGTGTGCCGAGCCGGTGCGTGGTGCCCGGTCGGGTTCGGCGGATGGGGCGAACACGGCACCGTTCCATGCGCTTACCCGAATGTATGTTAGCGTCTGATATTCGTCAAAGCGGATGCATCTACGGGAGGACCGAGGCATGTCCGGTAGCTCGGGCACGACCGCCCGGCCAGGCTCGGCGACAGCTGCCACGTCGCCGTTGCTCGGCGGGGGCGGCGAACAGGTGGGGATGGTCGCAAAGTTCTTCCGTGCGCTGGGGGACCCGACCCGGCTGCGGCTGCTGGAGTTCCTGCTCGCCGGCGAGCACACCGTCAGCGAGTGCATCGCCCACGTCGGGCTGTCCCAGGGGCGGGTGTCGGTGCACCTGGCGTGTCTGGCCGACTGCGGCTACGTCGCCGCCCGCCGCGAGGGGCGGTTCGCCCACTACCGGGTGGTCGACCCGCGGGTGGCCGACCTGATCGTGCTGGCCCGGTCGCTGGCCGCGGACAACTGCGCCGCGCTGGCCGCCTGCGAGCGCATCGCCCCCCGCACCTGAGAAGGGAAGGGCCCTCTCCCGCCATGTCTGGTGACCCCACTGACCACTCGATGCGCGACTCGGTCGGTATCGCCGCGATCGCCGGACTGGCGGTGCTGTGTTGCGCCGGGCCAGCCCTGCTCGCCGCCGGTGTCCTCGGCGGGCTCGGGGTGTGGCTGATCAACCCATGGCTGATCGGCGCTGCCGTGCTGCTCGCGCTTGGCGTGGTCGGCTGGCAATCGCGCCGCCGCGCCACCGCCGGCGGTGCGGCCCGCGGTGCACTCCGCTTCCCGCCGACCCCTCCCGCTGCGCCCGCGGCCGATGAGTCACCCCGGGTGCACACCGGCCGGGAACGGTGAGCCCCACCGCACTGTCCCCGGCCACCGCGCCGGCAGTCCCGGTCCGGTCCGGGGGACCGGGCCGGCCCCGCGGGCTCGCGCTCGGGTGCTCGACGACGGGACGCCGACCGAACGCGGAAGGTGTCAGCGCACTGACAGAAGGTGCCTCGTCACGGGGTGGGGTGGGTTCTCCATAGGCAAACCGCGGAACGACGAGCGGCGGGAACTACAGCGATGGGACAGAAGATGGACCGGCAGGAGTACGACGTCATCGTGATCGGTGGCGGGTCGACCGGGGAGAATGCGGCCTGGTACGCCCGGCACAACGGGTTGACCGCGGCGGTGGTGGAGAGCGAGCTGATCGGTGGCGAGTGCTCCTACTGGGCGTGCATGCCCAGCAAGGCGCTGCTGCGCCCCGGCGAGGCGCTCGCTGCCGCCCGGCGGGTACCAGCCGCCGCGAACGCGGTCACCGGCGGAGTCGACGTGGCGAAGGCGCTGTCCACCCGGGACGCGTTCAGCAGCGGCTGGGACGACGGTCCGCAGGCCGACTGGCTCGCGAACATCGACGTCGACATCGTCCGCGGGCGCGGCCGGCTCACCGGCGAGCGGGCCGTCGAGGTCACCGCTGCGGACGGGACCACGACCGCGCTCACCGCTCGCAAGGCCGTCGTCGTCGCGACCGGCACCGCCGCCGCGATCCCCCCGGTCGACGGGCTGCGTGACATCGCGGTGTGGGACAACCGCGACGTGACCGCGGCCAAGCAGATCCCGCGCCGGCTGCTCGTGCTCGGCGGTGGCGTGGTCGGCACCGAGATGGCGCAGGCCTACCGGTGGCTGGGCGCCGAGGAGGTCACGATCGTCGAGCAGGCCGACCGGCTGCTGTCCCAGGAGGAGCCGTTCGTCGGCGCCGAGCTGGCCGACGCGCTCACCGCGCAGGGGATCATCGTGCGAACCGGGGCCCGGGCGCAACGCGCCGCCCGCCCTGCCCCGGACGGCCCGGTCACCCTGGTCCTCGATGACGGCACCGAGCTCACCGCCGACGAGCTGCTCGTCGCCGCGGGCCGTAGGGCCAACACCGACGACATCGGCCTGGAGACCGTCGGGTTGACCGCGGGCGGCTACCTCGACACCGACGACCAGCTCCGCGTGCGCGGCGTCGACGGCGGCTGGCTCTACGCCGCGGGCGACGTCAACGGGCGCGCGCTGCTCACCCACCAGGGCAAGTACCAGGCCCGCCTGGTCGGCGACATCATCGCCGGGCACGACCGGGCCGCCTGGGCCGACCATGTCGCCGTGCCCCGGGTGAGCTTCACCGACCCGCAGGTCGCCGCCGTCGGCCGCACCGAGCAGCAGGCCCGCGACGCCGGCCTCGACATCCGCACCGTGCGCTACGACCTCGGCTCCACCGCGGCCGGCGCGCTGGCGGGCAAGGGCGTGCACGGCACCGCGCAGCTGGTCATCGACACCACCCGCCGGGTGGTCGTCGGCGCCACCTTCGTCGGCCCAGGCGTCGGTGAGCTGCTGCACGCGGCCACCATCGCCATCGTCGGGCAGGTGCCGCTGGACACGCTGTGGCACGCCGTACCCGCTTTCCCGACCCTGAGCGAGGTGTGGCTGCGGCTGCTGGAGGCCGAGCGCGGGGTGTCCTGACCGGCGGGAGCCCGCGCCGGCTCCGACCCGAGCCGGCGCGGGGTCACTCCTGCCGGACCGCCACCCCACCCCAGAACGCGATCCGGCCCTTCACCCGCCGGGCCAGGGGCAGCGGTCGCGGGTAGGTCCACGCCCCGTCGGGCAGCTCGACACCGTCGACGGTCACCGTGAAATACCGGGCACGCCCTTTCCACGGGCACACCGACGTCGTGGCGCTCGGGGTCAGCACCCCCGGCCGGACCGCCGAGGCCGGGAAGTAGGCGTTGCCCTCGACCATCACCACGTCGTCGGACACCGCGATCCGCTCCTCGCCGACCCAGGCCGACCGTGCCGCGGTGGTCCGCAACGCCCGGTACAGCCCGATCAGCACGGCCAGCAGCGCGGCCCCGCCGCCGAGCACCACCGCCTCGGTCACCACGTCCGGAAAACCCCAGTACGTCGGCCCGCGCAGCAGATCCGCGCGCGCCAGCCCGAGCGCCGCGATCCCGGTTACCGCGAAGCCTGCCAGCCCCGCCCACCCGATGCGGACGGCGCCGCGGCGGTCACCGGAACGGACGTCCTGCCCCGCCACCCAGGGCCACGCCGCCGCGAGCAGGGCCGGCGCGAGGTGCCAGGTTGTCGTGGGCCGCCACAGGGCGAGTAGGACCCAGGCCAGCAGGACCACCGCGGTCCACCCGGCCCCGGTCCAGCCCGACGAGGCGGCTCGCGCCGCAGTCGGCGCGGGATCGTCGGGGAACTCCTCCCGCACCGCGGCGTGCACCTGCGCGACCGACGGGTTCACCAGTGCCCGCCCGCCGATCACCACCGTCGGCACCGTCTCGTCCCCTCCGGTGGCCTCGCGGACCCGGGCCGCGGCGGACGGGTCCGCCCAGATGTCGTGCTCGACGGTCGCGACGCCTGCCCGGTCCAGGCCCCGACGCAATCTTGAGCAGAACGGGCACCCGGGCCGCCACAGCACTTCGACCCTGGGTACCGACGTCGTGTCCATCTGTTCCTCCGGTCCGGCTCGCCGCCGGTCGATCGAATGCAACCGGCCAGGGAACCCGGGCCGGGTGACGACCGATTCCACCCGGCATCGTCATCGTGGGGGACCGTCATCGGGTCGGACCCGGCAGGCGGAGAGGAACCCGATGCTCGCCACGCAGAACGGCACCAGGAAGTTGACCGCGACCCGGACCCACGTCCCGGTCCCGGCCGCACCGCCGAGCAGCACGTCGCCCTGGTTCACCGCCGACAGGATCGTCCCGACGACCGCCGCCACCGGGGCGGCCGTGCGGACGGTGCGGCCCCGCAGGACCAGCCCGAGCGCCTGCGCGGGATGTGACCAGGTCATCCCCCCGGGATGTCGGTGCTCTGCGCTCATGCGTCGGGAACCCGCTGATCCGGCATCGGATTCCCGGGGAGGGAATCGCGGCGGGCCGTGCGGGGTTCCGAACCCGTGAACGACCATGTGGCCACGACGCCCGACCCGGGCCGTCGCTCCTCCGCGGCCGCGTTCGCCCGCTACGTCGAGCCGGAGGTCCCGGTCCTCTACCGGGTGGCTCTGACCATGGCGGGCCAGCCCGCCGACGCCGAGGACCTCGTCCAGGACACCCTCGTTCGCGCCTACCGCGCCATCGACCGCTTCGACGGCGCCCACCCCCGCGCCTGGCTGCTGACCATCCTGCGCAACACCCACCGCAACCGGGCCCGCACCCGCATCCCGGCACTCCTGCACGACGACGAGGACCCCGCCGGGCGCCTCGACCGCGGCGGTGACACCCGCAGCGCCGAGGACATCGTGGTCGACGCCCAGTTCGAGGCCGTCGTCGCCGACGCACTCGCCGCGCTGCCACCCATGCACCGCACGGTGGTCCAACTCGTCGACGTCGACGGCCTCACCTACGCCGAGGCCGCCCTCGCCCTCGGAATCCCGCGGGGCACCGTGATGAGCCGACTGCACCGCGCCCGCGCCCGCATCCGCACCCGCCTGGTGGCCACCGGGCTCGTCCCCCACCGGAGCCGACCGTGACCATGATGTCGTTGTCCGAGATGGCCCGCTGCCTGCGCACCTCCCGAGTGCTGCAGCGCTACCTCGACGGCGAGGCCGACGACCTCACCGCCGCCCGGGTCGCCGAGCACCTCGAGACGTGCCGCCGCTGCGGCCTGCAGGCCCGGACCTACCAGGCCATCAAAGAGGCGCTGCGCTCCGGTTCCCGCGACGTCGACGACCTCGCCCTGCGCCGGCTGCACGCCTTCAGCCGGTCTCTGGCCGACACCGACGACGCCGGCTGATCACAGGCAGACCCTGACGGGCGGCCCGGAGCCGTATCACTGCTTCGCCCATGGGCCGCATCGCAATGAGACGACGGAGGACCATCGCGGTGACCCGCACACAACAGCTGCTCGCCGACGACCTGCGCGGCACGCTTCCCCGGCTGCGCTACGACCAGTTCATGCGGCTGGGCTGGAAGGTGCTGGTCCCCGGCAGCCTGCTCTGGATCCTCACGATCTTCGCGATCCGCACCTGGCGCAACAGCGAGGGCGGAGACCTCACCGCGCTGCTGTTCGTCATCGGCATCGTCCTCGGGGTCGTGCTGCTGGTGGCGTTCCTGGTGCCCGACCGGGCCCAGCCCGAGTCGGTGGTCGAGCTGGCCTCGGACTACCCGGTGCCGCCGCTCGACCTCGTCGTGCCCACCCGGGCGCGGCACCGGATCGCGGGCCGAACGGACCTACCTGCTGTTGACCGCGACCGGGCGAGCGGCGGTAGGTAGCCACGTCTGCCCCTGACCATGGCCAAGAGCCTGCGCCTGGTTGCCGGCCTCTTCCGCAGCCAGATGCCCACCTCCTACTGTGCCTGAGGCGGCCGGCCCGGCCACGTTCACGTCGCCCCAGGGCCGGGCCCGACCGCACCGCGGCGCCGCGACCGTCGAGCGACGACCGCGCCGCCGGCGGTGAGACCGACGAGCGCGACGACCGCGACGACGAACGGCCACGAACCGGGCGACGTGCCATAGGCCCCCAGCGCCACGAACGCGATCGTGCCGGGGATGATGCCCAGCGCGGTGCCCAGGGCGTAGTCGCGGATCCGGACCGCGGTCAGCCCGGCGGCGTAGTTGACCGCGGTGAACGGCACCACTGGCACCAGCCGCACCCCGATCACGGCGAGCAGCCCGCGCCGCCGTAACAGCTCGTCGACCCGGGCCACCCGCGCGCCGGTGAACCGTTCGACGGCGCCGCGCCCCAGCAGGCGACCCAACCCGAACGCACCCGCCGCGCCGAGCAGGGCCGCAAGCAGGACCAGGGCCACGCCCGGCACCAGTCCGAACAGCACCCCGGCCACGGTGGACAACACGTTCTTGGGCAGCGGGGCCAGCGTGGCGACCGCGTAGAGCAGCACGAACAGCACCGGCGCCGCGGGCCCGGCCGCCGCGATGCCGGCTCGCAGCGACTCCACGTCGGGCAACCCCACGACGAGCGCGACGACAACCGCCGCTGCGACGACCACGGCGAGCACAGCGAGCCGCACCCACACCGCGCGGCCGACCGACCGGACCTCGGGGGTCACGCCGCGGTCGGGTTGCCCGGGCTCCGCGGCCGCCGGGTCATGCTCGACCACGTCGCGCCGCACCGTCGGTCCCTCCCCGATCATGCCTGCCCCTGCACGGTGCGGGCCCGGCGTCAACGTCGTCGATTCCCCAGCCCGGTGGCGATCTGCGACGGCCCGGGGACTGTCCCCCGTCACCTCGACCTCACCGTCATCATCGTCACGATCGGTGACCTCCCGGAGCGATCATCAGGCCGTGCGGCGCAGACACCGCCACCGTAGAACCTTGCCCCGAGGGTAAGGTCAAGTCGAGGCCACCAATCCGGACAGGGAGACAACATGCAGCCGATGACCGTCGGCCGAGCCGCCGCACTGGCCGGGCTCAGTCCGAAGGCCGTGCGGCTCTACGAACGCAGGGGATTGCTCCCCACCGCGGAGCGCACCGAATCGGGGTACCGACTGTTCACCGCCGACGACCTCGATGTGCTGCACTTCATCCGGCAGGCCAAGGCCCTCGACCTGACCCTGGACGAGATCAAGGACGTGCTGGACCTGCAACGGGGCGGGGAGCAGACCTGTGCGCGCGTCACCGGCCTGCTCGACGAGCATCTCGCCGCAATCGACCGCAAGCTCGCCGACCTCCGCCGGCTGCGTCGCGCGCTGTTGACGGCCCGCCGCGCCGCCGACACCGCCCAACGCGAGGGCTGCGAGGCCGTGGTCTGCCGAATCATCGAGCACGCACCGACCGACATCGAGACCCGGCCCGGCGGATACATCTGACCGACCACGCCGCCGATCGTGTCAGCACACTGACACATGGCGGTTGACGCATGCCAGGCCGGGCACCTGCAGGTGAGCAGGCCGCGCCCCGCGGCCCCGACCACCGAGGAGATCGACGTGAACCCGACCGACACCGCCCTCGTCCTGACCGACCCGCAGAACGACTTCCTCAGCCCCGACGGCGCCACCTGGCAGCTCGTCGGCGCCAGCGTCGAGGACAACGGCACCGTGGAGCACATCGAGCAACTGCTGGTCGCGGCCAAGAACGGCGGCTACCCGGTCTTCGTCTCCCCGCACTTCTACTACCCCACCGACCACGAGTGGATGTTCGGCGGCACGCTCGAGAAGATGATGCACGAGATCGGGATGTTCGACCGCACCAGCCCGCTCACCGGCGAGGGACTTCCCGGCTCGGGCGCGGACTGGCTCGAGCGCTACAAGCCCTACCTCGACGACGGCGCGACCGTCATCACCAGCCCGCACAAGGTCTACGGACCGCAGAACAACGACCTGGCCCTGCAGCTGCGCAAGCGCGGCGTCTCCAAGGTCGTCCTCGCCGGGATGTCGGCCAACCTGTGCGTCGAGAGCCACCTGCGCGACCTGCTCGAGATGGGCTTCGATGTGACGGTGGTGTCCGACGCCACCGCCGCGGCCAACCACCCCGAGCTCGGCGACGGCTACGCCGCCGCCATGACGAACTTCGGCTTCTTGGCCGGCGCCGTGCTCACCACCCAGGATGCGGTCCAGGAACTCAAGGGCTGATCCGGCCACGGGAAGGACCGAATCCGCAACGGGTCGAGAACGAGGAACGGAGAACGGGCATGCCAGAAATGAACATGATGGGCGGGGACATGATGGGCGGCGGGATGATGGCGGCCATGGGGATCTGGGCCGTCGTCCTGATCGCCACCGTGCTGGCCGTACTGGTCGCCGCGGTGCTCGCCAGCATCTGGCTCGTCCGCCAACTGCGCCACGACCGGACGATGCTCCGGGACGGCGCCGACGCCGCGGACATCCTGCAGCGGCGCTACGCCGCCGGCGAGATCGACGACGACGAGTACCAGCGTCGACGGTCCACGCTGAGCAGACCGTGAAGCGACCGGAAGTGGACACCACCGCTCACCATCCGACAACCCCTGCTGGCATGATCAGAACATGACCTCCAGCGGACCGCGATGAGCGCCGGACCGAAGTTCCCGCAGGTCGAGTACGCCGAGTCGAGCGGCGCGCTGCGGCGGTGCTACGACGACATGCAGTCGGTCCTGCGGGTGCCGTGGGTGATGTTCGCCGCGCGCAGCCTCGCCGTGTTCGGCGGGTTCGTCCCGGCCGCCTGGCAGGCGGCCGCACCCGTCTTCGGCACCGACCGGCTCGAGCGCGCCGCCGACGACCTGCGCGCCCTGGCCGTGCTGCCGGTCGCCGACCCGCCCGACCCGCGCCCGCGGCTGGCCGAGCTCGGGTTCGACGAGGCCGGGATCGGCGAGGTCCGCCGCGCACTGGACGCCCTGAACTACGGCAACGTCAAGTACCTGCTGCTGATCACCGCGTGGTGCGAGGGCATCCAGGGACGCTCCAGCGGAGGCACCACGCCCGACCGACCCGCGCCCGCGACGCTGCCGGCGGGCCCGCCGGAGTCGATGGCAGCGCTGCACCTGGTGGACCCCCGCGACGCGGACGAACGGGTGCGCCGGCTGCTCACCAGGGTCACCGACCTGCACCTGCACCACGGCCCGTCCAGCGACTTCCGGGTGCTCGCCGGCTGGCCGGACTTCCTGGAGGTGGCCCTGGACGACGTCCTGGGCCCGGTGGTCCGCAGCGCCCCCTACGAGACCACCGCCCTCGCCCTCCTGGAACGCGCCCGCAGCCACGTCCGGCGGTTCCCGGCCTCTGCGGGGCTCTCCCCCGAACAGGCGCTCGCGGTCTGCACCGAGACCGAGGTCGCGGCGATAACCGGGCTGCTGTTCCTGTTCCAGCGCTTCATCCTCGACGTCACCATCGACATGGTGCGCTGCACACAGGCCCTCGACGGGCGCGACGCCGCGGCGTCCTCGCCGTTCTCGGCGCGGTAACGCGGCGGGCCGGACGGGCTCACCGGTACTCGGGGTTGGGGTGGTCGAACCGGGCACCCGACGCCCAGGCGTTCCGGTCGTTGCCGTGCGACGGGATCCCGCCGGCCGCGCGCAGCATCGCGGCCAGGTGTATCAGGTTCCAGGACATGATCGTGGTGTTGCGCCGGGTGAAGTCGTTCTGCGGGCCACCGGAGCCCTCGTCGAGGTAGCTCGGGCCCGGCCCGGCCTCGCCGATCCAGCCGGCGTCGGCCTGCGGCGGTATCACGTAGCCCAGGTGCTGCAGCGAGTACAGGACGTTCATCGCGACATGCTTGATGCCGTCCTCGTTGCCGGTCACGATCACCCCACCGACCTTGCCGTAGTACGACGACTGCCCGGCGTCGTTGAGCTCGCCGGAGTTGCCATAGTGCCGCTCGACCACCCGGGTGCACACGCTGGACTTCTCCCCCAGCCAGATCGGTGTGCCGAGCACCAGGATGTCCGCGGCGCGGACCCGCTCGTAGAGCGCCGGCCAGTCGTCGCGGTCGGCTCCGTGCTCGGTCATGTCCGGCTGCACCCCGGGGGCCAGGTGGTGGTCGACCGCCCGGACCTCGTCGACGTGCACCCCGTTCGCCGCCATGATCGCGGTGCTCATCGCCATCAGCCCGGCGGTGTGCGAGCGGCCCGGGGACGGGGTGAGGGTGCAGTTGACTAACAGCGCGCGTAGGCCGTCGACGTCGGGGCCGGTCACAGGTGCCTCCAGGGTCAGGGGATGTCGGTGATGCGGGTGCCGGGGTGGAAGGCCGCCCAGGCGAACCAGAACGTGTCCACGTGCTCGACCGGGTCGAGCCGCGCTCCGGTCAGCGGGCCGTCGACGGCCTGGCCGAGCACGTTCCATGTCGAACCGGTCTCCGCGTCGGTGAACTCCCCGCTCGCGGTCCGGGTGAAGCTCAGGCGCCGCCCGTCGAGCACCGGGTCGAACGCCCCGGTCGCCCCGATGGTGCGGCCCCGCGTGATCTCCCGGGTGTCCAGCGCGGACCGCAGCCCCTCGACCGACCACACGACAACCGGCCGCCCGGCCACCTCCAGCTCGACGACACCGGCCGCGACGAGGGCCGGCAGCGGCACGGCGACCGGGTCGGTGTCCCCGCCCAGCCCTGCGACACGCTCCTTGGGCGGCAGCCGGGGATCGGGTTCGCCGTCGAACAGGAACGGCTGCGACGACGGGTCGTCGTAGCCGGTGTAGGGGTTGGCGCCGTAGTCCCGGTCGACGCCGGTGTCGCGGCTAAGCGCGAACCCGTCCGGGTTCGCGTCGCGGAACTGTGCCCAGGTGATGGTCTGCACCGGGACCCGGTCGAGTTCCTCCCCCGCGAGCACGCCGGCGATCGCGCGGCCCTCGAGCTGGGAGAACAGCGACTCGGTCTGCCGGTCGTACATCACCAGGTCGGACTGGTAGAGGCTGCCCGAGGTGCCGAAGGTCAGCAGCCGCTCACCCAGGCGCCGGTCGAAGCCCAGCGCGGAGTTGCACAGCGGGCAGTAGGTGATCGCCACCGGGCGCCCGTCGACGGTGTCGTTGACGATCTCGTGCCAGACCAGGATCTGTACCGGGTAGGCCCGGGCAGGGACGCCGATAGCGGGTGCCAGCACCGGCTCGTCGTCGGTCAGCCAGTCCACGTCGGCGGCCCGCTCGAAGGTGGGCTCGTCGATCGGCGGAATGCCGTCGGGCGGCGGCCCGCCGGAGATCACCCGGGCCGGGTCCACCAGCGGTGCCGGCAGCGCCGGGTCGTCGATCCGGTCCAGTGCCGACGGCACCTCCTCGCGGGGCGATCCGGTCACCGGCTCCAGGGTCACCGCGGCCGGGGCGGACCCGGGGGGCGGCGCCGGCTCCGGCGCCGCGCAGGCCGCCAGCAGGACGACCACCGCCAGGGCCGTCGACACCAGTGCCGCCCTCATCGGACCGCCGCCGTCCTCATCCGACCCGCTCCTCCCGATGCGCCGCACGGGACCGGCGCGCGAGCACCGCCGCCGCCCCGATCGCGGCCAGCACGGCGGCGACACCGAGCAGCCCGGCGGGTCCGAACCCGCTCACCCAGCGCGCCACCGCAGACTGCACCGACACCGCCGCGGAGATCACCGGGTCCGACGTGGTGGCCCCGGCGAGCACCCGGATCTCGAACCAGCCGTACCACGCGACGTAGGCACCCGCCACGACCAGCAGGACCCCGCTCCCGCGGCTGATCAGCGCCCCCACCCGGCGCATGGACCCGACCAGCGAGGTCCGCGCGGTGACCACGGCCAGGGCCAGCACCAGCACCACGATCCCCATGCCCAGCGCGTAGGCCAGGAACGCCGAGGCCACCCCCAGCGCACCGCCGGTGCTCAGCGCCCCCGCCGTGACGGCCAGGAACGGCGCGATCGTGCAGGACAGCGAGGCCAGCGCGAACGACACCCCGTACCCGATCTGGGACCACCAGCTCGCCGCCGTCGGCGCCGACCCGTGCCCGGCAAGTCCCCGGATCCCCAGCTGCCGCCCGGCCAGCAACCAGCCGCCCAACCCGACCAGTACCACGCCCATCACGACCGTGACGATCGGCAGGTAGCGCTCGATCGACAGCGCCAGCGGAGCCAGTACGGCCCCGACGAGCCCGAACACCGCCACGAAACCCACAGTCATCCCTGCGGCGAACCGAGCAGCCCGACGTATCGCCGCCGCCCGCCCACCGGGCGCCTCGTCGGAGACCAGCAGCCCCAGATAGGCGGGCAACAGCGCGAACCCGCACGGGTTGAACGCCGCCACCGCACCCGCGACCAGGGCGAACGCCAGCGCTGCGGTGCTCACCGCCTCACCCGGCCAGCAATTCGTCGACGGCCTGGCGCAGCGACTCCGGATCGAGGCTCCCGGTGAATGTCCGCGCCGTCCCGTCCGCACCGATGAACGCAAACGCAGGTTGGGAGAAGACCTCGAAGCGCTGCCACAGCGCGCCGTCGTCGTCCACGACGTGGGTCAGGCCACCGGTGCCGGTGTCGGCCACGAACTCCCGCATCTCCCCCACCGCGCCCCGTCCGGGCATGCCCAGGAAGGTGACGCGTCCCTCGTACTCGGCAGCGACCGCCGCCACGCCGGGTCCCTCGACCCGACACGAGGGTCAAAACGGGGCCCAGAACCACAACACCACCGGCGTCCCGGCCAGCGTGGCCGCATCCAGCGTCGAGCCGTCGAGGGTGGCCCCGGTGAAGGCGAGCGGGCCGACCGCCGTCGCCTCCTGCGCGCTCCCGGCGCCGGGAGCCGGAACGGGAACACCCGAGGAACACCCCGACAGGCCCAACATGAGCGCGGCGAGCAGGACAAACCCGCCGCGGGTCGATCTCGAGAACATGGTCACGAACGCGGGAACCCCTCGTCTCCATCATTGCTTCCCTCCGATCGGCCACCGGACGCGTCGCTGCGCGCGGCGCCGTCGGCGAGCGCCGCCAGCCCCACCCGGTTCCGGATCCGGATCCGGCCGCGGTGCAACGACACCAGCCCGCGCTCGGCGAGCTCGCCGAGCGCGGTCGTGGTGCGCTCGCGGGTGGCCCCCACCAGCCCGGCCAGTTGCTCGTGGGTCAGCCGAACCGGCCCCGGATCGCGGCCAGCCGCCGTCGCGGCGACGAGGACGCCCAGCGTGTGGGCCGTGCGCTCGACCACCGACTTGCCCACCAGGTCGGCCAGTCGCTGCTCCAGGTCGGCGATCCGGGCGCCGAGCTGCTCGGCGATCCGCGTCGCGATCCGCGGGTCGCCGAGCAACATCGAGCGGACGTCGCCGCGGCTCATCAGGCACAGGTCGCCAGGCTCCAACGCCTGCGCCCACGTGCCGCCCATCCGCATCCCGAGCAGATCCATCTCGCCGAAGATCGCACCCGGACCCGGGATCGCGGTGGTGACCGTCCGGCCGTGCGCCAGGACCCGGTAGACCCGGAACCGGGTGGGGCTGGCGGCGCTCGCCGACGGCGCCGCGCGCAGCGACGGCGTCGCCCGCAGATCCCGCTTGACCAGCGCCGGGAAGAAGGCGTCCGACGCGATGTCGACGGCACCCCGCAGCACCCGCTCGGAGCCCGGCGGCACGAAGACGTGCCGAGCGAGGTTGTAGGCATCGCGGAACGCGTTGGTACAGCTGTGGAAGGCGCCATGGTCCCGCACCTCGAACGCGACACGACCGAGCTGAACCCGCAGGTACGGGCGATTCGCCTGCTCCCCCTCCCCGACGATGGTCACGCTGGACGCCGGACGGCCGATGGCGTTGACGACGACACCCGGTTCGGGCATCCCCCGCAAGCCCCGGATGCTCCTGCGATCGGCATTGACCGGCAGCGCCTTGGCCGCCTCGTGGCTCTCCAGCCAGACGTTGAGGAAGTGCTCCGCCGTCGTCTCCTGATGCAGATACAGCAGGGTCCGGCCGATCCGCACCGCCACCGCCGCCTCGTCCGTGCCCGGATGCTGCACGGTGACGGCCGTGTCCTGGGCTCCGACCAGCCGCACGATCGCCAGTACGGCCTGGTCACTGCCGCGCGTCACGGCCGCGGGCCTGTTGATCGTCGCGTCATCCTCGCCTCGCTCTCCGGCACCACCTGTGTCGCCGAGCCTGGCTCCCGGGGGAATCCGGCGCGTTCCCTCCCGCTCCCCCGCGCCGCTCTCGAGCCGGGGTGGGGATCGCGCCGCGCCAGGTGGCGGGCCTGCAGGCTGGCGCCTGCGGCGTCGGCCGCGGCGGCCTGATGCGCGCGGTCCCGTTCGCGTTGCCAGGCCGCGATTTCGTGCAGGAGCCCGGCCACGGCGATCGCCAGGGCCACCGAGCCGGCCGCGTCCTTCCCGCGGAAGCCGCGGGCGGCGAGCAGTCGCCGTGCGAGCGATCTCAGTTCCGCCCCCACGGGGCCGACGTCGGGAACCCGCCCACCCGGCGCCCGCGAGGCTCGCTCGTACCGTTCTGCGGCATCCGACCAGCCCTGCTTGTGACCTCGGTCGTTCGCGCCGAGGGCGGTCAGCACGTCGCCGGTGGCATGGACGATGCCGTCGACACCTTCTCGCGGGTCCGGCGTGCCGACGGCCACACGGGCGCGGACGACGACGTCCTCGGCCTCCGCGGACGACGGCCGTTCAGCCGATCCGGGCCGGTCCGCGTTCTGGGCCCAGCGGCGGCACAACTGCGGCAACGACAAGTCCGGGGCGAGCTTGCTGCCGCTGAAGAAGACCTGCTGGCCCGCCGTCGTGACGTCACCCGCCCTCCCGATCCGGTAGCCCAGAGCGTCACCCGACGGACCGCGCCGCAGCTCCGCCCGATAGCCCATCGCCCGCAGCTCCGCGACGAACTCCTCCGGCCCGACCGCCCGGATCGCCGCCTCGTGCGCGGCGCGGCGCAGCTCCGGTCTCGCCGGACCGCGCCCCTGCCGTGCCGCCTTCTCGATCTCGCCCCGACCCGGCCGCCGGGCCGCCGTGTCGTCGGCCACGGCGGTGATGGTCAGGCCGAGACGCTGCTCGATGGCCCGCGCGGTCGCACGCAGCTTCGGGTAGTCGTGATGCGGCCAGATCCGACGGCCGGTGTCCTGGCGCACCAGGATGGCCGCGATGTGGATGTGGTCCTCCGCGTGCCGGATCGCCACCCAACGCGGCCCACCCGGATCGCCGCGCTCGGCGATGCCCGCACCATCAAGCAGTTCCCGAGCGATGTCCGCCCACTGCCGGTCATCCAGGGTGCGGTCCGACGCGGCGACCCGGGCCGAGCAGTGCCACACGTACCCGCGCTTCGACCCGTTCTGCGGCGCGCGGGTCGGTAGGCCCGCCGCGATCGCCGGCGCGTGCAGCGCGTCCACCAGCGGGCCGAGCTGCAGGTCGTACTCGGAGGGTCCCGTCCGTTCCGGCTGCCAGCCCGCGTCGAGGCCGTCCCAGCTTGCGATGACCCGAGGTGAACGATGCACCTCGGACGTGCCCGGGCCCAGCAGGTAGGCCAGCAAACCGGCCGGCCGCCAGCCGTGAACGACCTTCGTGATCACCGGCCCTGGCGCCCGCCGCGGGCTCCCGCCCGCCGGCCCCTCGTGCCGGCAGCGAGGGCTACGGCCGTCGCAGCGTCGACCCGGCCCAGAAGCTCACCAGCCAGATCCGCGGCACTCGTCCTCTGTGCGCCGGACGTGACCTGCTCGATCATGTCCACGGCCCGGCGGACATCGGCGCGGAACCGGACCAGCTCGGCAACGAGCTCCTGCCACGTCACCGGCACCGGGTCCGCCTGGCCCTGCGCGCGCCCCACCGCGAGCTGCCCGACCCAGGCCCCGACCGACAACCCCTCACGCCTCGCGGCCGCGCCGACAGCATCAGCTTCGGTGGGACTCAGACGCACCCGTACCTCGTGCCGCCGGGGAGCGTCGGCTGGCGGGCGACGTCGACGTCGCCCTGGCCGAGAATGATTGCCACTGCTCACCGGGCCGAGGCTGCTCGCCGAGACGGCCGCGGCCGTGCCCCGCGGTTCCCCGGCGTCGCCCACAGCACCGACGTCCTACCTCACTGCAGCGACAGCCTCCGTCGGCACAGCCTGCACGCCGTGCCGGCCGGATCGTCGAGCAGCGACGTCAACAGCACCAACCGTCCGCAAACCGCGACAGGCCCGGGTGGATCCTGCCGCGCCGGGAGCTGATCCGCCGGCACCGCATGGAAGAGCCGGTCCCGCGCATCACGCAACCAAGTGATCGAGAGCGGATCGATCTCGTCACCCGTGGGCATCGAACGACACCCGTCCTTGCGACGCGTGCCGCGTCGACACAGTCCGCTCCCCCACTTCTGCCACAAACCCTCGTCCTTTCCGATGCGCCTCGAAGCCTCGATTGCAACAAGAGGCGGCCTTCGCGCGGGTCAGAACCGAGGGATCTGTGGACAGGTCTGCACTGTCGTGTTCGCTGTGGACAGGAACGTCCGGAACCCCCCGGTTCCGGACGTCACACAGCGCATGAGTAGACCGAAGGTCTACTTAGCGCATATCTTGCTCCGCCAGGGGGAATGGCCGTCTCCGCAGGTCAACAGCCACAAACTGGCTCCACCAGAGGTTTGCTCAGAGACACACACTGAACCTCGACACAGCAACCGTGATCCATGTAGATCCACAGGGCACCCTCGTCACCCCCAGAACCGGCTGCGCACTATGCCGCGAGCACAAATCATCTGAATGCTGGATGCCGTGAACGCTCTCACCGACATGTCGGAGCCGCTCGTTGTTCGACTCGGCCATCGCCACTGTCCGAACCGGGGCAACGATGGGGAACAACCCAGGACACGCTGGTTCGGACTCTGTATCGCAGCGCCTGGGCAGCCCAGTCCAGACGCGACGGCGTCTACTTCTCGCGATCGGGCCGCCGCCGCAGCGCCCAACCAGGTCCGGGAGGTCCTCGCGATGGAACGACTGCTCCTGACGGCCGAAGAAGCGGCTGAGCTCCTCAACATCGGCCGCTGCAAGGTCTACGACCTGATGCGCACAGGCGAGCTCGAGTCGATCAAGATCGGCAGGCTGCGGCGCATCCCGGTCGACAACATTCGCAGATTCGCCGACAAGCTCATCGAGGAAGCCCGGACATGAGCGGCCGGGCCAACGGCGAGGGCAGCATCTGGCAGCGAAAGGACGGCCGCTGGTGCGCCGCGGCGTACGTGCCCGCCGTCGGAGGCGGCGTTCGTCGCGTCTACGCCTACGGACGGACGCGCGCAGACGCCCACCGCAAGCTCCGCGACCTCCTCAACCGCGCCGACACGCACGTCCCAGTCACGCCGGCAACCCTCACCGTGGCCACCTACCTCACCGAGTGGCTCACTCACGTCCGCCAACATGTGCGGCCCACCACCTACGCCGGCTACGAGAGCAACACTCGGCTTCACATCCTGCCGCGGATCGGCCGCCGGAAGCTCACCCAACTCGGGCCCCGAGACGTACGGAAGATGATCGACGACATGCGAGCCGACGGACTCAAGCCCCGGTCGATCCAGTACATCCACGCGACATTGCGCAATGCGCTCGAACATGCGTATCGCGAGGAGCTGGTGACCCGGAACGTCGCCCGGATGGTGCGGATCGAGCAGCCAGTCAAGTTGAATCCGACCGAGCCGATGACTGTCGAGGAGGCGAGGAAGTTCCTCGCCGCCGTCCGCGATCACCGGCTCTGCTCGATGTGGACGATCGCGCTCATGCTGGGTCTACGCCGAAGCGAGGTCTGCGGACTCCGGTGGGAGCACGTGGACTTCGCTACCGGGAGCCTCCGGATTGCCCAAACCGTTCAGCGTGTGGACGGAAAGCTACGGGAGATGCCGACCAAGACTCGCCGCTCGAACCGCACCGTTCCGCTTCCGGCCCGCTGCCGCTTCGCGCTCGCCGACCATCATGTGCAACTTCAGCGACAGGGTGGCTCGATCGGCCGACCGGCGCAGCCGACTGGGTTCGTGTTCGGCACCCGGCACGGCACTCCGCTCGAACCTCGGAACGTGACGCGTATGTTCCGGGAGATCTGCGAGGCCAACGGGATCCGCGTCGTCCGCCTTCATGATCTCCGCCATACGTGTGTGAGCCTGCTGCTCGCCCAAGGCGTGCACCCGCGCGTTGTCATGGAGATCGTCGGCCATAGTGCCATCGAGATGACCATGAACGTATATGGCCACGTGAACCTCGAAACACAGCGACAGGCGCTCGACGACTTGGATGACGATCTTTCTAGTTGAACGACTGCTGGACGCCATCACCGTGACGAGCGGCAGGCCGCAGGCGTCCCGCCGCGCGAGGACGCCCTACCCCTCCTCGGGCACGCGCCGTGCCGGGGTCAGCCGCGCGTGTGCCGTTCGGCTCGGCCGGCCGTACGTACGTCACGCGGCCGGACGGGCGCCGGTCCCCCTCGCATCGTCCTGGATCTGGTCGAGCACTGACGGTGCGCAGTCCTCTGTCGAGAGAGCCCTCGATCTGGGGTGACGAGGGATTATTCGAGCCACGGCACCAGATCACTCCCTGGACACCGTGACTCGGTCGCTTGATCTCCAGCACATCCCGCAGTCCGTTGGCCGTGGTCGGAAGCAGCTCGTCGACGGCAGTGCGGCGCTCGCGCAGCCTGACGTGGCTCTACAGGGCGCCCGAGCAACTCTTCGCTGAACTCGTCGCCCGTCAGATGATCGACCAGCTCCAGGCGACACAACACCCCGGCGATGCGCTGTGCGACCTGCGCCCCGTCTCCCCGCTCGTCGGTCTCATCGAGCCGAATCACGATGTACTCACCCGGATCAGGCTCGGTGCCAACAGCGAGCCACTGAGAGAGCAGACTGCGCAGATGAACGGCCTCGTCGTGCTTGAGCGTCATCTGGCCCTCAGGCCAGCCGATCCGCATGCCCGAAGAAGTCTGCTCGGAAGGAATGTGACATGAGCGTGTATCGATGACTGGCTGGTGCCGCGCAAGACCACCTCGGGAGCATGCGTTTTGCCGCCGGCGTTGGTCATCCGCCTATCGATGACGTTGGCGATGTCTTCCGCCGAGTCGGCTTCTTCGCTCACTCCCCCATCGTGGCTCGTACCAACCTGGAGACCATGCACACAGTGCGACATCCAGGCCGGCGGGAGCCAATGGGCTAGCCCTTCGCGGTGAGCGGCTTCCACTTGGGTGACCGGCCAACCGCTCCGAGTCAGCTTACGGCCTCGGGGCGGCAGGGGCAGGTCCAGCGGGGACGCGCGGCACCGAGTGGTCCGACACCGTCCGTACAGAACGCGCCGAACTCGACCCCGTTGCTGTCAACTATCGCTGTCAACCGTCGACGGTGTGCCGGCACAGCGCAGTTGTCGCTTCGGCAAGGATCCACCAACAAGTGCATCGACTCGGCGTTTGCGCTGGTCAGAAGCGAAACGGGCGGTTCCCCCGTCGAGAGGAACCGCCCGTTTCGACCGTCGGGACGACAGGATTTGAACCTGCGACCCCTTGACCCCCAGTCAAGTGCGCTACCAAGCTGCGCCACGTCCCGAGCCGCCCCGTTGAGGGCTCGATCAGCTTAGCGCACAGGCTTTCCGGCACTCGCCACCGCCCCGCTCCCCCGGCACCGCCCAGGCGACCGCACGCGTTCCCCGGTCCTGACGCGCAGGTCCCTGCCCCTCCCAGGGTTGCAGACGTCGCGACGACCACGGATCCCACGCGCCGACCGGGCATCGCGCGCGCCGGACGAACGCGCGCGGGCACGGCACGAGGCCGACCCCACGAACGACCTCGTGCCGCGACCCCTCCCCCGCTCCGTGCGCAACGTCACGGTCGCCCGCCGGCCGGGACACAGCCGTGAGGTTGTGCGCCGGGCGGCGGCCGCAACCCCACTGCCGGCCTGCTCGCCCCAGGACGACGGTGGGTTGCGCGCGAGAGGTCGGTCAGATGCCGGGGTCCGACGCCAGCAGCTCGGCGACGGCCGCGTTGATGAACGCGGTGTCGACGTCGTACTTGCCGCCGCCCGCGAAGTGCCCCCACACGCCGGGGATGACGCGGTGCTCGACGCTGCAGCCGGTCATCTGCGACACGGCCCAGGCCTCGTCCTCGGGCGGGAAGTAGAGGTCCTTCTCCGCGGGCATGACGATGGCGCGGGCCTTGATCGAAGCCAGCGCCTCCTCCGTGGAGCCGAAGCCCGGGGTGAGGCCGACGTCGCCGCTCCACCAGGTGTCGAGCATCGTCAGCAGGTTGTTGGGGTCACGGCCGTCGAGGAAGAAGCCCTCCCAGAAGTCGACGACGAAGTCCTCCAGCGACGTGTGGCCCAGCGTCCGCCAGGCCTCCTCCAGGTAGAAGGCCTGCGAGAAGCCCCAGCCCGCGTAGATGCGGGCGAAGGCGCGCAGGCCGCCGACGGGCCAGCGGTCGGGCGGGTACCAGCCGGCGTCGAAGCCGACCGAGGCGGTCAGCGCCGCACGCAGGGAGTCGAGGAAGACCTGGTTGTGCGGGGCGGTGCGGGGCGAGCCGCAGAACGGCAGGATCCGCTGCACCATCTCGGGGTGCTCGACGGCCCACTGGTAGGTCTGTCCCGCCCCCATCGACCAGCCGAGCACCAGGGCCAGCGTCTCGATGCCGAACTTCTCGGTGACGAGCCGGTACTGCGACTCGACGTTGTCGCGCACCGTGATCCGCGGGAACCGCGGCCCGTCGAACGGCTGCGGGGTGTTCGACGCCGACGACGACAGCCCGTTGCCGAGCATGTTCGGCACGATGATGAACCACGTCGACGGGTCGAGCGCCATGCCGTCGCTGCCGTTGCCGATGAGCCACTCGTTGTCCCAGTGCCGCCCCGAGTACCAGGTCGGGTAGACGATGGCGTTGCTCTTGTCGGCGTTGAGTGTGCCGTAGGTGCGGTAGGCGATGCGGGCGGGCCGCAGCGTCTGGCCGCAGACGAGCGTGAAGTCGGGGATCTCGAAGATCTCGTAGGCTGCGTCCGGCCCGCGGTCGGCGGTCACGAGGACACCGCGCACGAGCCCCGGTCCCTGTGCACCGGCCCGGACACCGACGGGCGGATGTCGTCGTCGAATATCGCGGCGGGCAGGTAGAGCGAGCAGCAGGCGTTGGGGATGTCGACGACGCCGGAGATGCGGCCCTCGATCGGTGCGGCGCCGAGCAGCAGGTAGGCCTGCGGCCCGCTGTAGCCGAACTTCTCGAGGTAGCGGATGGCGTTCATGCAGGCGTTCTCGTAGGCGAGCGTGGCGTCGTTGTAGTGGTTGGTGTCGGTGGCGTGGTCGACGCTGATCCCGATGAAGGTGAGGAACTCCGAGTAGCGGGGTTCGACGTTGCCGGGCATCAGGATCGGGTTGGTGGTGACGCCGTAGGTCTCCATGCCGCCCTTGATGAGGTCGACGTGGAAGTCGATGAACCCGCCCATCTCGATGGCGCCGCAGAAGGTGATCTCGCCGTCGCCCTGGGAGAAATGCAGGTCACCGCCGGAGAACAGGGCTCCGTTCACATGGACGGGGTAGAAGACGCGGCTGCCGCGGGTGAAGTTCTTGATGTCGTGGTTGCCGCCGTTCTCGCGGGGCGGGACAGTGCGGGCGCCGTCGCGGCCGATACCGGCGAGGACGTCGCCGGACGCGGTGCCGCCGAGGACGGACTCCTCCAGGGGCGGGAGCGCGAGCGGCGGGACGCGGTCGGGGTCGGTGGCGATCAGGGCGCGTTCGCGGGCGTTCCACCGGGCCAGCAGCTCGGGTGAGGGCGCGGTGCCGAACAGGCCGGGGTGGGTGATGCCGGTGAACTTCACACCGGGGATGTGCCGGGAGGTGCAGGCCTGGCCGGAGAAGTCCCAGATCGCCTTGTAGGCGTCGGGGAAGTGCTCGGTGAGGAACCCGCCGCCGTTGGACGTCGAGAAGATGCCGGTGTAGCCCCAGCCCTGGCCGGGCGCGTCGCCGGTCTCCTGCGGGACGGGGCCGAGATCGAGGATGTCGACGACGAGCAGGTCGCCGGGTTCGGCCCCCTCGATCGCGATCGGCCCGGAGAGCATGTGCGCCCCGGACAGGTCGACGTCGCGGACGTCGTTGGCGGAGTCGTTGTTGCCGATCTGGCCGTCGGTCCATTCGCGGCATTCGATCCGGATCGACGATCCCGGCCGGACGGTGGCGGCGGGCGGGATGTCGGGATGCCAGCGGTTGTGGCCGGGGACCGCCTGGTCGCGCATGGATCGAGCCTGGTCGACACTGAACACGACGTCGGGCATGGCGCACCTCACTCGGTTGGGAACGGTCGTTCGTCGTACGAGCAGGGTCGTGCGGTCGGGGGTCGTGCGGTGGAGGTCAGGGCCGGGGGAGCTTCGCGTGACGTGGGTCGCGGGTGACGGGTGTGGCCTTGCGGGAGCGGCCGGGGACGGCGCCGACGACGTCGGGCCGGTCGGCGCTGCGTTCGCCGGCGTCGAGGGCCCGGCGCAGGCGGTCGTCGAGTCCGCGCAGAGCGGGTGCGCCCCAGACGCGGGGGCCGGCGCGGCCGCAGTCGGGACAGTCCGCGGCGCCGGCGACCTCGGCCATGCGGCGCACGAGGTCGAAGGGTCCGCAGACAGGGCAGCGGTAGGAGTACGTGGGCACGAGGCCTCCCCGAGGACCGGGCTCCGAAATACTGTCCTCAGAAACTATTCACTCAGGAAGTTCCGGTCAAGCGGGAGCGTCGACGAGACGGGCCACGACGTCGAACCCCAGCCCATCGGCCACCGCCAGGTGCACGCTCTGGAGCAGGTGGTTGTCCGACAGCCGGACGACACCCCGCGGGCTGTCGTAGACCAGGGACCGGCCGACGTGCTCGAGGGAGCCCGTCGACAGCTCACCGGCGCCGCCGACGAGCCGCCCCAGCAGCACGAGCCCCTCGTAGCAGGACTCCCCCAGCGAGTTCAACGCCGGTGCCCGAGCACCGAACCGGTCGGCGTAGCGGCCCGAGAAGTCCAGCCCGGACGCCGTCGGCAGCGCCTCGAAGTAGCCGGCGGAGGCATAGAGGTCGCGGGTGGCGTCGGCGCCCGACCCCAGCAGCATGTTCTCCTCCATCAGCGGGCTCAGCCGGGTGAGGTGCGCGTCGAGCCCGGCTCGGGCGAACGCGCGGTTGAACCGGATCGCGTCGGACCCGACGAGGAACATCAGCACGCCGCGGGCCCCGCTGCGCTCGATGCGACGCAGCACCGGTGCGAAGTTCTCGGTGCCCAGCGGCACGTACATCTCGTCGACGATCGTGACGTCGGGCATCGTGCGGGCGTAGCGGCGTGCCGCGGCGGCCGAGACCCGCGGCCACACGTAGTCGTCGCCGACGACGCACCAACTGCGGATACCGCGCTCGCGGACCATCCAGTCGAGCGCGGGGCGGACCTGCCGGTCGGGCGTCTCGCCTGCGAGGAAGACCCCCGGCGTGCGCTCGCCGCCCTCGTAGAGCGGGGTGTAGACGTAGGGCACCCGGCCCGACACGAGCGGCGCGATCTCCTGGCGGACCGCCGAGATGTGCCAGCCGGTCACGGCCTGGACGAGCCCCGCGTCGACGAGCGCACCGACCTCGGCGGCGACCTCGCCGGGCGCACGCCCGCCGTCGACGACGCGCAGCCGCACCTCACGGCCGAGCAGGCCGCCCGCGGCGTTGATCTCCTCGACGGCGAGGATGCCGCACGCCTCGCAGGACGGTCCGAAGATTCCGGCCGGGCCACTGCGTGGCACGACGAAGGCGATGTCGAGGGCGGGGCGTCGGCGGACGAACGCGACCACACCCCCACCCCCTGATCACCGCCGCGGTCTTCGGAACCGCACGGCCGTGTTCCCGACCGCGACGCACAGCGTTCCCGCAGAACTCGCCCGGCGCCAGACCTCGACGGCCGAAAGTCGCCGGAACCCGCGATCCTTCCGAACGACAGTGTTTACGATGACACTGTTCGACGGCATGATCGACGCGACGGCCGCCGGCACGAGCGACACGGCCGCCGGTCACCGACGCGCACGTGCGCGGTCCGGCGTGGAGGAGAGGGGAACTCGCGATGGCGGCATCGGAGGTGCACAGCGCGCTGGCGTTCGGCCAGCTCCTGCACCGGCTGGAGCGTGCGGTCTCCCGGCGCATCGAGTCGGCACTCGCCGGCGAGGCGAGCCTCGACCAGTGGCGGGTGCTCGACCTGCTCTCCGACGACGCCGGCCACCCGATGAGCGAGATCGCCGCGCATGTCGCGGTCCCCGCCCCGACACTGACGAAGATCGTCGACCGCATGGTCGACGCCGGGCTGGTGCACCGCCGAGCCGACGATGTGGACCGGCGCCGGGTGCTCGTGCTGCTCGCCGACCACGGCCGGGACCTGCACACGCGGCTCGCGCTCGCCGTCGGGCAGGCCGAGCAGGACGTCACCGCCGCGCTCGGCGACGACGCCCCCGTCGTGCGGGCGATGCTCGAGCGCCTCGCGCACCGCCTGACCTGACGCCGGCTCCGGGCCGGGCGCGGTCAGCGCTTGCGCTGACGCTTCTCCCGGACACGCACCGACAGCCGCACCGGCGAGCCGGCGAACCCGAACTCCTCACGCAGTCGGCGCTCGATGAAGCGTCGGTAGCCCGCCTCGAGGAACCCCGTCGTGAACAGCACGAACGTCGGCGGGCGGGTCTGGGCCTGCGTTGCGAACAGCACCTTGGGCTGCTTGCCGCCGCGCACCGGTGGCGGGGTCGCGGCGATGACGTCGGACAGCCAGCCGTTGAGCCGGCCCGTCGGGATCCGCTGGTCCCACGACGCCAGTGCTGTGCGCAGCGCGGGCGCGATCTTCGTGACGGAACGCCCCGTGAGCGCCGAGACGTTGACCCGCTCCGCCCACTGCACCCGCACCAGGTCGCGCTCGAGCTCGCGCTTCATCGCGAGCCGGCGGTCCTCGTCGACGAGGTCCCATTTGTTGAACACGAGCACGAGCGCCCGGCCGGCTTCCTCGACCATGGTGATGACGCGCTGGTCCTGCTCGGCGATGGGCTCGCCCGCGTCGATGAGGACGACGGCGACCTCGGCCGCCTCGATCGCGGCCTGGGTGCGCAGGCTGGCGTAGAACTCCATGCCGCTGGCCGTCTTCACCCGCTTGCGAAGGCCCGCGGTGTCGACGAAGCGCCAGACCTCGCCGTCGAGGTCGACGAGGGAGTCGACAGGGTCGACGGTCGTCCCGGCGACCTCGTGCACGACCGAGCGGACCTCCCCCGACACCCGGTTGAGCAGGCTCGACTTGCCGACGTTCGGCTTGCCGACGAGCGCGACCCGGCGGGGCCCGCCCGTGCCGTAGCCGGCGTCGTCGCGCGGCGACTCGGGCAGGATCTCGAGGATCTTGTCGAGCAGGTCGCCGGAGCCGCGGCCGTGCAGGCCCGACACCGGATAGGGCTCGCCGAGGCCGAGCCGCCACAGCGCGGCGGTGTCGGAGGTGAGCCGGTCGTCGTCGACCTTGGTCGCGCACAGCAGCACCGGCACGTCGCCCCGGCGCAGCACGCGGGCGACGGCCTCGTCGGTGCTCGTGGCGCCGACCGACGCGTCGACGACGAGCATCACCGCGTCGGCCGAGCGGATGGCCATCTCGGCCTGCGCCGCGACGGCCGCCTGCAGACCGGTCGCGTCGGGCTCCCACCCGCCGGTGTCGACGAGGGTGAACCGGCGGCCGTTCCACAGCGCGTCGTAGGCGATGCGGTCACGGGTGACGCCCGGGATGTCCTGGACCACCGCCTCGCGACGCCCGATCAGCCGGTTGACCAGCGTCGACTTGCCGACGTTCGGTCGGCCGACGACGGCGAGCGTCGGCGCGGGCGGCGCGGCCTCGATCCCGTCGGCCCCTCCGCCCGACCACTCGTCGTCGGCGGCGACGAACTCCTGGGGGTCGATACCCAGCGCGGCCATCGCCGCGCGGTCTCCCCGGTCGGTCCCTGTCTCGTTCACGTCCTGCTCCGAACTTCGTCTACCTCCGCCACCAGCGCGGCGAGCGCGGCACGGATCGTCTCGGTGGCCGCAGCCAGTTCGGCGCGACCCTTCCCGGTCGGCGCCGCCATCGGCTCGCCGACCCACAGGTCAACCCGCGGCCGCCACCGTCGCGGCGCGCCCGGCGCGCGGTAGGTCCCCCGGCACACCACCGGCAGCACCACCGCCCCCGACGCCCGCGCCAGCCACGCCGCACCCTGCTGCGCGGCGGCGACCTCGCCACTGCCACGGGTGCCCTCGGGGAACACCCCGACGAGCCCGCCGCCGCGGAGCACGCCCAGCGCCGCGGTCAGCGGCTTCCGGTCGGCCTCGCCGCGGCGGACGGCCAGCTGACCGATCCGTGGCAGCACCGCGCCCATCGGGCCGCGGAACATCTCCTGTTTGACCAGGAACACCGCGCGGCGCCCCAGTAGTCCGTACAACAGCGGCCCGTCGACCATCGAGCTGTGGTTGGCGACGAGCACCACCGGCCCGGAGGCCGGGACCCGCTCGCGATGGTGCACGTACACGCGGAACACCGGACGGAACCACCACGTCCCGACCCACCGCGCGACGTCGGTCAGCCGTGGCGACGCGCCCGCCGGGAGATCACCCTCGGCGACGGCCTGCGCCGACTGGCGGGCGGCGGTCACGACAGCAGCCCGCGCTCCGACACGAGCCGCAGCAGCTCGGCGAGGACGGCCTCGGCGGACAGCTCGTCGGTGTCGACGAGCAGCGCGTCGGTCGCCCTGTGCAGCGGCGACACCGCGCGCGTCGAGTCGAGGCGGTCGCGGCGCCGGACGTCGGCCAGGACGGTCGCGACGTCGCCGCCGCGGCCCGCGCGCGCGTCCTGACGGCCCCGGCGCGCGGCCCTGACCTCGTCGGACGCGGTCAGGTAGACCTTCAGCGGCGCGTCGGGCGCGACGACCGTGCCGATGTCGCGGCCCTCCACGACGATGCCGCCGTGCGTGGCCAGTGCGGCGGTGATGACGGCCCGTTGGGCCGCCACGAGCCGGTCGCGGACCTCGGGCAGCGCCGACACCGCACTCACGAACGCCGTCACGGCGCCGCCGCGGATCTCGGCCGCGACGTCATCGCCGTCGAGACGGATCGTGGGGCCGTCCGGGTCGGTGCCGGACTCGATACAGGCACCGTTGGCGGCAGCGACGAGCTGCTCGGCGGATGCGGACCCGTCGAGGCCCGCACGCAGCGCCGCCAGCGTGGCCGCGCGATAGGTGGCCCCGGTGTCGAGGTAGGCCGCGCCCACGGCGGCGGCCAGCCGCCGCGACACCGTCGACTTGCCGGTGCCCGACGGGCCGTCCATCGCCACGACACCGCGCAGCGTTCCCGGACCGGTCACCGCCACCGACTCCTCCCCCGGGCCACGTCCGTCGGGACGCGGCCTCACGCGCCGCTCGACCGGCCGGACCCGGCGCATCTCGCGGGGCCGTCGACCATTGTGCCGTGCGCCCGGTTCGCGCCGGCTGCTGGGATCCCCCGGCTACTGGGGCAGGTCGGTGCGCAGCGCCGCAGCTCCGCCCAGGTACACGTGCCGCAGGTCGGCCCGCGTCCGCGTGGTCTCGACGTGGGCCAGCAGCCGCAGCACCCGCGGCATCGCACCCGGCACCGCGATCTCCGACGCGCACATGAGCGGCACGTCGGTCAGGCCCAGCAGCCGGGCGGCGTACGCGGGGAACTCGGCCGTCAGGTCCGGCGTCGCGGTGAACACGATCGAGATGATGTCGTCGGACACCAGCCCGTTGCGCTCGAGCACCGCCGTCACCAGCTCGGCGGAGCCCTCCAGGATGTCGTCCCTGGTGTCCGAATCGACCTGGATGGCGCCCCGCACCGCACGTACAGCCATGTCACGCACCCTATTACCCCGTGATCGAGGGCCCGGTCACAGACCCACCGCGCGGTAGAGCGCACCGACCTCGACCTGGTTGAGCGGTCGCAGCTTGCCCGGCCGCTGCTCGCCCAGGCGCACGTCGCCGATGCCGGTGCGGACCAGCCGCAGCACCGGGTAGCCCACCTCGTCCATCAGCCGGCGGACGACGTGCTTGCGGCCCTCGTGCAGCACGATCTCGACCATCGAGCGGCCGGCCGAGGAGTCGACGAGCTTGAACGAGTGCACGGCGACCGGCCCGTCCTCGAGCTGGATCCCGGCCCGCATCCGCTTGCCGAGGTCGCGCGCGACCTGGCCCGCGACCTCCGCGACGTAGGTCTTCTCCACCTCGAACGACGGGTGCATGAGCCGGTGGCCCAGCTCGCCGTCGTTGGTGAGCAGCAGCAGGCCCTCGGTGTCGGCGTCGAGCCTGCCGACGTGGAACAGCCTGCCGGCCTGGTTGAGCAGCTCGGCGCGGTCGGCGATGAGGTCGCCCACACAGAGACGGCCACGGTCGTCGGCCATCGTCGACAGCATGCCTTGCGGCTTGTTGAGGGCCAGGTACACGAGGTCGTCGCGCAGCACGACCCGCGCCCCGTCGACGTGCACGACAGCGGTGTCGGGGTCGACACGGCGGCCCATCTCACGGACGACCTCGCCGTCGACGCTGACGCGCCCTGCGGCGATCAGGTTCTCGGCCGCCCGCCGGGAGGCGATACCGGCCTGGGCCAGCACCTTCTGCAGGCGGACACCGTCGGGACTCTGGGTACTCATCACACTCACGTCTGTTGCTCTGTGATCTGTTCTCGGGGAACCGATCTCGGGAAGCCGGATCGGGGTTTCAGGGGTCGTCGATGCCGTCGACGAGGGCGTCGATGCTGTCGATGTCCGGCAGCAACGGTGCCAGCGGCGGCAGGTCGGTGACGGCGTCGAGGCCGAGCCGTTCCAGGAACAGCTCGGTGGTGCGGAACAGCGTGCCCTGGGTCTGCGTGTCGACCCCGGCCTCCTCGACGAGGCCGCGGGTCAGCAGCGTGCGCAGCACACCGTCGCAGTTCACGCCGCGCACCGCCGCCACCCGGGCCCGGGTGACGGGTTGGCGGTAGGCGACGATCGCGAGGGTCTCCAGCGCGGCCCGGGTGAGCCGGGCACGCTGCCCGTCGAGCAGCATGCGCTCGACGAACGGGGCGTGCCGGTCACGGGTGTAGAAGCGCCATCCCCCACCGACGCGGCGCAGGTCGATACCCCGCCCCGCCGCGGTGTAGGCGGCCGAGAGCCGTTGCAGCGCACCGCGGATCCGGGCGACGGGCTCCCCCAACGCCGAGGCGAGCGCGTCGTCCTCGGTCGGGTCGTCGACGACGAGCAACAACGCCTCGAGCGCCGCGTCGAGCTCGGTGTCGGTGTCGAGGACCGGGAGGTCCTCGGGCCGGTCCGCCGGGGCCGGGCCGTCCGGACCGTCGACCCCGTGGCGCCCGCCGACGCGGTCCGGTTCCCCGTCGCCGCCGTAGGCCGCCGCACCGCCCGGCGCATCGCCTGCGGTGGTGTGGGGGTGGGACTGGGTCACGTCTCGTCTTCGGGGTCGGCCGTCGGTGGAATGGCCGCGTCGCCGGAACCCTCGGCGATCCAGCGGACCGTCAGCTCGCCGAACGCCTCCGGCTGCTCCAGCCACACGCTGCGTTCACGGTACAGCTCCAGCACCGCGAGGAAGCGGGCGACCACCTCCAACGGCGCCACACAGTCGGCCGTGAGCTCGGCGAACGACGCGACCCCCAGCTCCGCGAGCCGTTCGCGCAGCAGCGCCGCGTGCTCGGGTACCGAGACCTGCGGGGCGTGCAGGTGCTCCACCCCGACGGTCGGTGGCGGCTTCGGCCGGAACACCGACGCGGCGAGCTCCGCGAACGCCTCCGGCTCGACGCCGAGCAGCACCTCCGGCAGCAGCGCCGAGAACCGTTCCTCCAGCGCCACCGAACGCGGGAAGCGGCGCAGCGCCGTGGACTCCAGCTCGACGAACATCGCCGCGACCTGCTTGTAGGCCCGGTACTGCAGCAGCCGCGCGAACAGCAGGTCACGGGCCTCGAGCAGGGCGAGGTCCTCGGCGTCCTCGACGTCGCCGCCCGGCAGCAGCCGGGCCGCCTTCAGGTCGAGCAGGGTCGCGGCGACAACGAGGAACTCCGTCGTCTCGTCGAGGTCCGCGTCGTCGCCGAGCGCGGTGAGGTGGGCGATGAAGTCGTCGGTGACCTGGTGCAGTGCCATCTCGGTGATGTCGAGCTCGTGCTTGCCGATCAGCTGCAGCAGCAGGTCGAACGGGCCCTCGAAGTTGTGGAGCCGGACCTGGAACCTGCCGGGCCGCTCGGGCGGGCCGAGCATCGGGTCGTTCTCGACCACCGTCACCGGGCGATGACCTCGCGAGCCAGCAGCCGGTAGGCCTCGGCGCCGTTCGAGGTGGGCGCCCAGCTGGTGATCGGCTCGCCCGCCACCGTCGTCTCCGGGAACTTGATCGTCCGGTTGATGACGGCCTCGAACACCTTGTCCCCGAAGGCTTCCACGACGCGCTGGTGCACCTCGCGGGTGTGCAGGGTGCGCGGGTCGAACATCGTCGGCAGCACGCCGAGCAGGGTGAGGTCGGGGTTGAGCCGGTCGGTGACCTTGTCGATCGTGTCCATCAGCAGCGCGACGCCGCGAAGGCTGAAGAACTCGCAGGCCAGCGGGATGAGCACCGAGTCGGCACAGGCGAGCGCGTTGATCGTGAGCAGGCCGAGCGACGGCTGGCAGTCGATCAGCACCACGTCGTAGCGGTCGAGGACGCGCTTGAGCGCCCGGCCCAGCACCTGCTCCCGCCCCACCTCGGTGACCAGCTGCACCTCGGCCGCGGACAGGTCGATGTTGCTGGGCAACAGGTCCAGGCCCTCGACCGACGTCTCCATGATCACGTCCTCGGCCTCGACGCCGCGCTCCATGAGGAGGTTGTAGATCGTCGTCTCCAGCTGATGGGGCTGCACGCCCAGCCCGACCGACAGCGCGCCCTGCGGGTCGAAGTCCACCAGCAGCACCCGCCGCCCGTACTCCGCCAGCGCCGCGCCCAGGTTGATGGTCGACGTCGTCTTGCCGACGCCGCCCTTCTGGTTCGCGACGGCGATGACGCGCGCCGGACCGTGCTCGGTCAACGGCTCGGGGACGGGCGGGCTCAAACGGTGTCTCCCTCCGCGGCCCGGTGCGGCCACCGGCTCGTCCACCGAGGCGCCGTCGTCGACGTCGAAGTCCTCGTCGTCGCCGGGGTCACGACGGGGTTCGAGGGGCCGCGGTGTGTCCATGCGGGCTCCGGTCTCCTCGTGAGCGCCCCTGTCGGGGTGGTCCTCGCCGCAGCGTAGGAAAACCGTGCGACGTGCGGCAACGCGGCTCGCCGTGCGCGGGCGAGACGGTTCGGCCACGCTACGCCGTCCGGAGCAACCCTCACGGTCCGGGGTGGCTGATGGGGCTGCTGGGGCGCCGGTCAGCCCGCGGTGACCGTCACGTCGCCCGCGCTGCTGCGTGCCGTGATCCGCGACCGGGCTGCCGGGTCCGTGGGCACCGTCACCCGGGCGTCGCCGGCCGACGAGTCCGCCGTGACGGCGTAAGGGCCGCCCGGGACCGTGACCGTCACCGACCCGGCGCTCGAACGGGCGTCCACCTGGCGTGGCGCGGTCGCGAAGCCCAGGTCGACCCCGCCCGCCGACGTCTCGGCCTTCACCGTCGTGGCGCCGAGCCGCTCCCCCGTCACCCCACCGGCGTTCGAGGTCAGGTCCAGGTCGCCCGACAGCCCGGTGACCGTGACGCCACCGGCCCGGAGCTGCACCGTCGCCGCCGCGGCGGCCGGCACCGTCACGACGAGTCCCGCTTCGCACCGGTCCGAGCCGCTGCCCGGGCACCGCGCCGTGATCCGCAGCACCGAGCCCTCCACCGTCTCCGTGACGACGGGCTTGCGGTCGCCGCTCCAGCGCAGCGTGCGGTCGACCCTGGCCGACCCGTCCGCCCCGGCCTCGACCCGCACGGTTCCCGAGTCCGAGTCGACGTCGACCCGGGTGACCGCGACGTCGTGACGCTGCGTGCTGGTCTCTCCCGGCGCACTCGTGTCGCCCGCGCCGGAGCCGCTGCCGGTGAACTGCACGTTCCCGCAGCCGGCGAGGACCAGCGCGAACGCGACGATCGGCAGCAGACGGCTCCGGTGCATGACGCCGGAAGGTACTGGAGATCCGGGCCCGGTCACGCCCTGGCGCGCGGGTGCGCCGTCGCGTAGACCTCGCGGAGCGCGTCGACGCTGACGTGGGTGTAGACCTGGGTCGTCGCCACCGACGCGTGCCCCAGCAACTCCTGCACCACCCGGACGTCGGCCCCGCCGGAGAGCAGGTGCGTCGCGAAGCAGTGCCGCAGCGTGTGCGGCGACACCTCGGTGCGCACCCCGGCGACCTCCGCGGCGCCGCGCAGCACGTGCCACGCGCTCTGCCGGGAGAGCCGCCGGCCGCGGGCGTTGAGCAGCAGCGCCGGGGTGCCGTGGCTGCGGGCCGACAGCGCGGGGCGGCCGCGGACCAGCCAGGCGTCGACGGCGGCGAGCGCGGGCCTGCCGACGGGCACGATGCGCTGTTTGCCGCCCTTGCCGCGCAACAGGACCGTCCGTGTCGAGGTGTCGAGGTCGTCGACGTCGATCCCGACGGCCTCGGAGATGCGGGCGCCCGTCGAGTACAGCAGCTCCAGCAGGGCGCGGTCGCGCAGCCCGGTCGGGCCGTCGCCGATGCAGCCGGCGAGCAGCTGCTCGACCTCGTCGACGCTCAGCGTGCGCGGCAGCCGTTTCGCCGCCGCGGGCGGGGTGACGGCGCGGGACACGTCGTCGGGGACGAGGCCGTCGCGGGCCGCGAACCGGTGCAGCCCACGTACCGCCGCCAGCGCCCGGGCCGTCGACGACGCCGCCAGCGGCGTCTCCCCGCTGCGGAGGGCGACGACGAACCCGCTGACGTCGGCCTCCCGGGCCGCCGCCAGGTCCGCGACGCCGCTCCCGCGCAGGTGCCCGGTGTAGCGACGCAGGTCGTTGCCGTAGGCGCGCAACGTGTTCGGCGAGCTTCCCCGTTCGACGGCGAGGTGCGCCAGGTAGGCGTCCACCACCGCGTCCAGCCGGTCCGTCGCCACTGCCATCGGCCCATCCTGCCCTGCCCGCCCCCGGGGGTGACGGCACCACGCCGCGCACCCCGGTCGTCGGACATAGGGTCGAGCCATGTCTGGTTTCCGCTTCGGCATGTTCGTTCCCCAGGGCTGGCGGCTCGACCTCGTCGGTGTCGACCCCGCCGACCAGTGGGGTGTGATGAAGGGCCTGGCGCAGCACGCCGACGCCGGCGCGTGGGAGTCGATCTGGGTCTACGACCACTTCCACACCACGCCCGTCGCCACCGAGGAGGCGACGCACGAGGCCTGGACGCTGACGGGCGCGTTCGGCGCGATCACCGAGCGGGTACGGCTCGGCCAGATGTGCACGTGCATCGGCTATCGCAACCCCGTCCACCTGGCGAAGATCGCCGCGACCGTCGACCACGTCTCGGGCGGCCGGGTCGAGATGGGCATCGGCGGGGGCTGGTACGAGCACGAGTTCCGTGCCTACGGCTACGACTTCCCCGACGCGCCCCAGCGGCTGCGACAGCTCGACGAGGGTGTCCAGATCTTCAAGCAGGCGTGGGCGGACGGGAAGGTCGACCTCGCCGGGCGCGAGTACACCGTCGACGGCGCGCTCGTGTTCCCGAAGCCGTTGCAGGACGGCGGGATCCCGCTCTGGATCGCCGGCGGCGGCGAGAAGGTCACGCTCAAGATCGCCGCGAGGTACGCGGACTACACGAACTTCGGCGGCACACCCGAGGGCTTCACCCGAAAGTCCGAGCTGCTCGCTGCGCACTGCACGGCCGTCGGCACCGACTTCGACGCGATCACACGCTCGTCCAACTACATGGTGACGATCGGCGCGGACGAGAAGGAGGTCGCCGACCGCCTCGCGCGCCTGCGGGAGCGGCTGGTCGCGACCGCGGGTGAGGACGGCGCCGCCAAGGAGATGCGTGCCGTCGAGGGCATGCCCGGCCACGGGACGCCGGAGCAGATCGTCGAGAACCTGCAGGGGCTGCAGAAGCGCGGCCTCGGCTACGGCATCTTCTACTTCCCCGAGGCCGCCTACGACCGCTCGGGCATCGAGCTGTTCGAGCGCGAGGTCGTCCCCGCGCTGGCCTGATCCCGCCTGCACCCGCCCGCCGGAGGCGTCGGGGCATCACACCCCGCGCCGAGTCCGGCGTGGGACTGGCTCCGATCATGGTCGAAGCAGTCCCACGCCGAACTCGGCGGGGTGTCGGGGCGGTCGGGGCGCGGACCTCCGGACGGCCGGTCTCAGCCGTCCGCGCGGGCGGCGAAACGGGTCGGCCGGTCGAGCCACGGCGCGTCGACGGGACGCCCCGCCCTGCCGCCCAGAGCCTGCACAGCGAGCACCCCTGCGACGGTGGCAGCGTTGACGATCGTGCCGTCGAGCACCATCGCGAGCGCCTCGGCGAGCGGGAACCGCCGCACCTGGATGTCGGACTCCTCGTCGTCGCCCATGTCGGGGCGGCCGACGTCGGTGAGCCCGCGGGCCAGGTAGACGCGGACCGCCTCGTCGGAGAACCCGGGCGACGGAGTCGTGTCGACCAGCACCGACCAGTCCCGCGCCGACAGGCCCGCCTCCTCGGCGAGCTCACGGGGCGCGGTGAGCGCCGGGTCCTCCCCCGCGATGTCGAGCAGGCCCGCGGGCAGCTCCCACAACCGGCGGCCGACGGCGTGCCGGTACTGCAGGATCAGCACGATGCGGTCCTCGTCGTCGACGGCGGCGACCGCGACGGCACCCGGGTGCTCCATGATCTCCCGGGTCGCGACGCGCCCGCCCGGCATCACGACCCGGTCGGTGCGCAGCGCCATGACGCGTCCGGTGTAGACGTCGGACGACGACTCGACGGGAAAGACGTGCCGGTCGGTCACGCCGTCACCGCGTCGCCGCCCGGGACCTGCCCAGCGGCGTCCTGCACAGCGCCGTCCTGTGCGGCGGCGCCCTGTGCGGCGGCGTCCTGTGCGGCAGTGTTCCGCGCGGCGGACTCGTCGGGCGCGTGCACCTCGACGGGCAGGCGCTCGGCCGCCCGGTAGTCCAGCGCCGCCCGCACGAACGCCGCGAACAGGGGGTGCGGGCGCGTCGGCCGGCTCTTCAGCTCGGGGTGCGCCTGCGTCCCCACGTAGAACGGGTGCTCGTCGACCGACAGCTCCACGAACTCGACGAGCCCGCCGTCGGGCGACGTGCCGAACCGCAGCCCGGCCTTCGCCAGCCGGTCGCGGTAGGCGTTGTTGACCTCGAAACGGTGCCGGTGCCGCTCGGACACCTGCGTCGTCCCGTACGCCCTGGCGATGACACCGCCCTCGACCAGCGTGGCCGGGTAGGCGCCCAGGCGCATCGTGCCGCCCATGTCCCGCTCACCGGCGACGACGTCGACCTGCTCAGCCATCGTCGAGATCACGGGGTGCGGGGTCTCGGGATCGAACTCCGTCGAGCTGGCGCCGTCGAGGCCGGCGACGTTGCGCGCCGTCTCGATCACCATGCACTGCAGGCCCAGGCACAGGCCGAACGTCGGGATGCCGCGGGTGCGGGCGTGGGTCAGTGCCCCCAGCTTGCCCTCGATGCCGCGGATGCCGAACCCGCCGGGCACGAGGATGCCGTCGACGCCCTCCAGCGCCGCGGCGGCACCCGGCGGGGTGTCGCACTCGTCGGAGGGCACCCAGACGACCTCGACCCGGGAACGGTGCGCGAAACCGCCGGCGCGCAACGCCTCGGTGACCGACAGGTACGCGTCGGGCAGGTCGACGTACTTGCCGACGAGCGCGATCCGCACGGTCTCCCGCGGGTGGTGGACGCGGTCGAGCAGACCGCCCCACACCGTCCAGTCGACGTCGCGGAACGGCAGCCCGAGCCGGCGCACCACGTAGGCGTCGAGGCCCTCGCGGTGCAGCACCTTCGGGATGTCGTAGATCGACGGTGCGTCCGCGGCCGCAGCGACACCGTCGAGCTCGACGTCGCACATCAGCGAGATCTTGCGTTTCATCCCGTCCGGGATGTCCCGGTCGGCACGCAGGACCAGCGCGTCGGGCTGGATACCGATGTTGCGCAGGGCTGCGACCGAGTGCTGGGTCGGCTTCGTCTTCAGCTCGCCCGACGGCGCCAGGAACGGCACCAGGGAGACGTGCAGGAAGAAGCAGTTGTCGCGACCGACCTCGTGGCGGACCTGGCGGGCCGCCTCGAGGAACGGCAGCGACTCGATGTCACCGACCGTGCCGCCGACCTCGGTGATGACGACGTCGGGGACGACACCGTCGGTGTCCGGGTCCGCCATCGCGAGGATGCGGTCCTTGATCTCGTTGGTGATGTGCGGGATGACCTGGACGGTGTCGCCCAGGTACTCGCCGCGGCGCTCCTTGGCGATGACCTCGGAGTAGACCTGCCCCGTCGTGACGTTGGCGCGGCCGTGGAGGTTGCGGTCGAGGAACCGCTCGTAGTGCCCGATGTCGAGGTCGGTCTCGGCGCCGTCCTCGGTGACGAACACCTCGCCGTGCTGGAACGGGTTCATCGTCCCGGGATCGACGTTGAGGTAGGGGTCGAGCTTCTGCATGGTGACCCGCAGACCGCGGGCGGTCAGAAGCTGACCGAGGCTGGAGGCCGTGAGGCCCTTCCCGAGTGAGGAGGCGACCCCACCGGTGACGAAAAGATGACGCGTGGCGCGAGGCTGCACGGAGTTTCAGCTTACCGGGATCGTCCGGTTCGTCGACGGCAGCCCCGCCACCGCGGCGCGTCCCCTGGTGGGAGCCCTACCGGGTCGCTTCCGGGGTCAGGCCGGGACGCTCGCGTCGGCCTTCGGGCCCGACCCGTACGCACCGGCCTTCCCGTCGAGCTGTTCGCGCAGCGCGAGCACCGCGGCGACCCGTCCGGAACCGGTGTCGACGTCGTCGACGGTCGAGAGGCCAGCCGTCGCCGCGCGGTCGGCGCGGGCCACCCCCACCGCGCCCGTCGCGGCCGCGGAGCCGGACCGGCCGACGAGGACCGCGCCCGCCGCGCCGCGGTCGAGCTCGGTGGCCATCCGGGCCGGTACGGCGGCCGCGTCACCGGCGTCGGGACCGCTGAACGTGGAGCCGGTGACGACCATGACGAGGTTCGCGGGCGCCGGCACCGGGCCGGGCGTCACGAAGCCCGCCGAGGCAAGTCCCGACACCACGGCCTGGATCTGGGTCGGGTCGGCCTGCGGCTTGCCGTCGCGCAGCGCCACGACCGAGCTCAGGAGGCCACCGGCGAGGCTCCCCGGGTCCGACGCCGCCGGCAGCTGCGCACCCGCGGGCAGCAACTGGGCGGTGAGCTCGCGCAGCTGGTCGGCGCGCGCGGGATCGGTGACGGCGTCGGTCAGCGCGAGGGTGCCCGTCGCCGTGCCCCCCGCCTGCCCGATCAGCGCGGCGACGGCGTCGCGGTCCGCGGCGGTGGCGCCGATGGTCACCAGTGCCACGGTCTGGCCGGGCAGCAGCCCCTTCACGACCGACGGGCCGATCCGCGACGCGAACTGGTCGGCCGACGCCTGCTCCGCCAACAGCGAGTCCCGCTGCGCGGTCAGCTGGTCGACCTGCGAGCCGAGGTCGTCGCGGGTCGTCGACACCGCCGACAGCACCCGGTCGGACAGTCCGCTCGCGCCGAGGAAGACCCCTACGGCGAGCGCGAGGAAGACCGCGGCGATGGACACCGCGTGGTACCGCAGGGAGATCACCCGAACACGTCCTTGACCCAACCGACGACGGACCGCCACGCCTGCACGAGCGTGTCGAGCACGGCCTCCCCCGCCTGGGAGACGACCAGCGCCGCGACGACCGCGACGGCGGCGGCCACGATCATGAGCACGATCGCCCCGGCGGAGATGCGGCTGCGGTAGAGCGCCGCGATCACCCGCCCGTCGACGAGGATGCCGCCCACCTGCAGCCGCGTCAGGAACGTCGAGGCGTTGCTGCCCGACCGGCCGCGGTCGAGGAACTCGGCCATGCTGGCGCCGAGCCCGACCGTCACGATCATCGACGCGCCGCGGTGGTGGGCCAGCAGCAGCGCGAGGTCCTCGGGGTTCGCGGTGCTGGGGAACGTCACCGCGCTCGCACCGAGGTCCTGAACCCGGTGCAGGCCGGGGGCGTGCCCGTCGGCGTAGGCGGGGACGACGACGTCGGCACCACAGGTCAGCGCCTCGGTCGACACCTCGGCCGGGTCGCCGACGATCAGGTGCGGACGGTGCCCGGCCGCCAGCAGCTCGTCGGCGCCCGCGCCGACACCGAGGAGCACCGGCTGGTACTCGCGGATGTAGTCCTTGAGCCGCGTCAGCTCCTTGGTGTGGTCGAACCCGGTGCCGACGACGAGTACCTGCCGGCCGGCGAGGTCGACCTCCACCTCGGGGACGCCGTGCCCGTCGAGCAGCAGGGACCGCTCCTGGCGCATGAACTCGGTGGTGTTGGAGGCGAACGCCTCGAGCTGGTGGGTCAGGCCCGACTTGGCCTCGACGAGCGCGTCGGCGACCGAGTCGGCGTCCTGCACGTCGCCGCGGGCGATCTCGGTGTCCCCGGAGTACAGGACGCCGTCGTGCAGCCGCAGCCTGCTGCCGTCCTTCGCAGCGCGCAGCACCTCCTCGCCGACACGGTCGACGAGGGTGATGCCGGCCCCGACGAGAACCTCCGGGCCGAGGTTGGGGAACCGCCCCGAGATCGACGGCGACGCGTTCACCACGGCCGCGACCTGCGCGGCGACGAGCGCGTCCGCGGTCGCGCGGTCGATGTCGATCTGGTCGATGACGGCGATCTCACCCGGGCGTACCCGCCGCAGCAGGGCGTCGGTGCGCCGATCGACGCGGGCGGTCGCGGCGAGCCCTGGCAGCTCGGGTCGCGAGCGGTTCAGCAGGCCGGACAGCTTCATGCACGCACTGTGACATCCGGGACGGATGTTGCGACGCAGGCACGCCGTGGGCGCCGGTCGGTGATCGTCACCCGTTCGGGACGGCGCGACCGGTGACGTCCGGGTCGCAGGGGTGTCCCGGGGCACTCCGTGGCGTGTCGGCGCCGGGTGCACGAGGGCCTGCGGCCGCGCCACGGTGACGCTTGGTCGCCGGACGCGGGTCGGGGCGTGTGGGTCGGGGCGTGTGAGTCGGGGTGTGTGAGTCGGGGTGTGTGGGTCGGGGTGTGTGGGTCGGGGTGTGTGGGTCAGCGCGCCTTCCGGCGGCTCCTGGCGGCCGGCTTCGCTGCCTGTCCTTCGCCTGAGGCGGTCCTGCCGGCCGCCGTCTTGTCGGTCGCGGCGGTCGTCAGCAGCTCCTCGGCGTGCGCGCGGCCCGACGAGGTGTCGTCGAGACCCGCGAGCATCCGGGCGAGCTCGACGACCCGCTCGTCGTCGTCGAGGGTGCGCACCGAGCTGCGGGTCACCCCGCCGGTGCCCGCCTTGTGCACCACCAGGTGCCGGTCGGCGTAGGCCGCGACCTGCGCCAGGTGCGTCACGACGACGACCTGGTGGCTGCGCGCGAGCCGGGCCAGCCTGCGCCCGATCTCGACGCCGGCCCGACCACCGATGCCGGCATCGACCTCGTCGAACACCATCGTCGGCACGGGGTCGGCGTCGGCGAGGGCGACCTCGAGCGCGAGCATGACGCGGGAGAGCTCGCCGCCGGAGGCGCCCTTGTGCAGTGGCTGCGGCGACGCGCCCGCGTGCGGGGTCAGCCGAAGCTCGACCTCGTCGGTGCCCGAGCCGCCCGCGACACGGGGGCTGCCGCCGACGACGATCGCCTCCCCCGCCTCGACCGCCTCGGGTGTCGCCGCGCGCGGCGCGACCCCGACGGTCAGCGACGCGTCGCGCATCGCGAGGCCCGCGAGCTCGGCCGTGGTCTCCGCGGCGAGCCGGCCCGCCGCCTCCGTGCGGGCGGCGGTGAGGGCGGCGGCGTGCCCGGCCAGCTCGGCGCCGAGCTCGTCGCGGCGGACGGCCAGCGCGGCGAGGGCCTCGTCGGAGGTGTCGAGGTTGTCCAGGCGTGAGCGCGCATCGGCCGCCCAGGCCAGGACGCCGTCGGTGTCGGCGGCGTACTTGCGGGTCAGCGACTTCAGCTCGGCCTGCCGCGACAGCACCGCAGCGAGCCGCTCGGGGTCGGCGTCGAGCCGGTCGAGGTAGCCGGTGAGCTCGGCGGCGACGTCGTCGAGGACGGCGAGCGCCTCGCCGAGCCGCGGGTCGAGCGCGGTGAGCTCGGGATCGCCCGCCGCGGCGATCCGGTGCCGCGCCTCGCCCACCAGGCCGACCGCGCCGGGCGTGTCCATCGCGTCGGCCGCGTCGTCGGCGCCGGCGAGGACGGCGCGGGCGGCGGACGCGGCCTCCCGCAGGTCGTCGGCGGCGGCGAGGCGGCGGGCCTGGGAGACGAGCTCGCGGTCCTCCCCCGGCAGCGGTGCGGCCGCCTCGATCTCGGCGACGCCGTGGCGCAGCAGGTCGGCCTCCTGGGCGAGCCTGCGGGCACCGTCGCGGCGCTCGACCAGCTCGGCCGCCACCTTCAGCCATTCCGCGCGCACCGACCGGTAGGCCTGCAACGGGCCCGCCACGGCGTCACCGGCGTAACGGTCGAGCAGGGCGCGCTGGTCGGCCTGGCGCAACAGGCGCAGCTGGTCGTTCTGGCCGTGCACCGCCAGCGACGCCTCGGCGAGCCGGCCCAGCACCCCGATCGGGACGGATCGTCCGCCCAGGTGCGCGCGTGAGCGCCCGTCGGCGGAGACGGTGCGCACGGCGATGAGCTCGCCCTCGTCGGACTCGGCGCCGACCTCCTCGGCCAGCGCGAGCGCAGCCGGCCCGGCCGCGAACCGGCCCTCGACGACCGCGCGCTTCGCGCCCTCCGACACCCGCGACGCCTCGGCGCGGCCGCCGCCCAACAGGGTCAGCCCCGTGACCACCATCGTCTTGCCCGCGCCCGTCTCCCCGGTGAGCACGGTCAGGCCCGGGTCGAGCTCCAGCGTGGCGTCGTCGATCACGCCGAGGCCCTGGATCCGCATCTCGGCCAGCATGGGGCGAAGCGTACGGCCGACCACCGACGCGGCGTGCGCGGCCATCCACAGGTCGGCGCGTCGCACCCCGCGGAACGTTCCGCAACGTCCGCCTGTGGACAGAACCGGGTCAGTCGTCGTCGCCGCGGTCGTCGCCGGGCAGCCGGGAACCGCGCCAGCCCCGTACCGGCAGGTCGAACTTGCGGACGAGCCGGTCGGCGAACGGGCGCCCGTCCAGGCGGACCATCAGCACCGGCAGCTCGCCGCGGCACAGCTCGACGCGCGCACCGGGCGGCAATGCGATCGTGCGCCGGCCGTCGCAGTCGAGGATCGCCTCGGAGCCGTGCGGATGCACCTCGACGGCCAGCTTCGAGTCCGGGGCGACGACCATCGGCCGCGCGAACAGCGCGTGCGCGTTGCTCGGCACCAGCAGCAGCGCCTCGACCTGCGGCCACACCACCGGCCCGCCCGCCGAGAACGCATACGCCGTCGACCCGGTGGGCGTCGCGAACAGCACGCCGTCGCAGCCGAAGCTCGACACCGGCCGACCGTCGACCTCCAGGGTGACCTCGAGGATCCGTTCCCGGCTGGCCTTCTCGACGCACACCTCGTTGAGCGCCCACGTCCGGCCCAGCTCGACATCACCCATGCGGGCGACGGCGTCGATCGTCATGCGCTCCTCGACGTTGTAGTCGCGCGCGATGATCGCGTCCACCGCCATGTCGAGCGAGTCCTCCTCGGCCTCGGACAGGAAGCCGACGTGCCCGAGGTTGACCCCGAGCACCGGGACCCCGCACATCCGGCCGATCGCCGCGCCGCGCAGCAGCGTCCCGTCGCCGCCGAGGACGAGGATGACCTCGCAGCCCTCGGCCCGGCCCGGTTCCTCGGGGACGAGGACGGGTTCGAAGCCCGGTGGCAGGTCGAGCTCGAGGCGGTCGCGCTCGTCCTCGAGCATGCGCAGCCTGATGCCCTCGGCCGCGAACCGCTTGGCCACCGCTGCGGCCGTGCGACGCGTCGTGGGGCGTCCGGTGTGCATGACGAGCAGCACCTCGCGCGACGTGCCCGTCATCGGGGTCCCTCCTCGACCGCGCGGGCGAGCACGTCGTCGCCCGCATCCGCGGCCGCCGTCCCGGCACCGGCCGGGGCGTGCAGCCGCAGGAAGTACTCGACGTTGCCCGACGGGCCCGGCAGGGGGCTCGCCGTGGCGTCGACGACGACCAGGCCGAGCCCGCGGGCCGTCTCCGCGACGTCGGTCAGCGCCGCGAGACGCAGGCCTTCGTCGCGCACGACCCCGCCGGCGCCGAGCCGCGCCCGGCCCACCTCGAACTGGGGCTTCACCATGGGCAGCAGCGTGCCGCCGGGCTCCGTGCAGGCGACCAGGGCGGGCAGCACCGTCCGCAGCGAGATGAACGACAGGTCGGCGACGGTGAGCGCCGCCGGACCGTCGATGTCGTCGGCGGTGAGCGCACGGACGTTCGTACGGTCGTGGACCTGCACGCGGTCGTCGTTGCGCAGCCGCCAGATCAGCTGCCCGTAACCGACGTCGACGGCGACGACCTGCGCGGCGCCGCGGTCGAGCAGGACGTCGGTGAACCCGCCCGTCGACGCGCCCGCGTCGAGGCAGCGCAGCCCGTCGACGGCGACGTCGAATGCGTCGAGCGCGCCGAGCAGCTTCGCGGCACCCCTGGAGGCCCACTCACGTCCGGTGGTCTCCGCGACCAGCACGGGGGTGTCCCGGTCGATCTGCGTGGCGGGTTTTCCCGCGGGCACCCCCCGGACGACGACGCGCCCCTGCTCGATCATCTCCGCGGCCTGGCCGCGGGAACGGGCGAGGCCACGACGCACCATCTCGGCGTCGAGCCGGAACCGGCCTGCCACCCGGGTCACCGCCGCTCGGGGGACGCGGGACCGGCGGGGTTGCCGGCGGCCAGCGCGTCGCCCAGCGCGGTGTGCACGGCCTCGAAGGCCGCGACGTGGTCGGCGACGGGCCGGGCGGCCACGTCGCCGAGTGCGGCCATCGCGGCACCGACCGATGCCCGGACCGCGTCGAGCGGTCGGGCGCCGGCCGGGTGGGCCTGTGGAACCGGACGTGGATCACCGGGCGGCGGCCCCGGCACGGGCCGCGGTCGCTCCGGCGACGGGTGTGTCATGTCTGTCTGGCTCCCGGGACGGCAACGGATGCCGTCACGGTAGCCGGTGACCGGACCCGTCCGGACCGTGCGTCCGGCCGGGTGGTCGGCGGTGCCGCCGTCAGGCCCCCGTGCTCACGGCCACGCTGTCGGCGCCCGTGGTGGCCAGGCCCAGCTCGGCGGCCGCCGCACCGGCGGCGTCGCCGACGGTGCGGAGCCGGAACGGCCCACCCCCGGCCGCCCAGTGCGCCGCGCACAGCGACCGCAGCGCGTCGAGACCCGGTTCGGGTGAGCCGTGCCCGTCGCCGGACAGGACGAGCCCGCCGTCGCCGGTGACCTCGACGCTCCAGCCCGGCCGGGCCGCCGCTGTCGAGAGCTCGTCGGCGTCGCGGGGCAGCGCGGTCAGGTCGGCCGCGACGTAGGTCGGGCGCTGGTCCGGGACGGCCGCCAGTACCTCGGCGGGCCGGCTGATGCCGGTGAGGACGTGCAGCGTCGGCAGCCCGGCCGTGTACCCGCCCTGGATGTCGGTGTCGAGGCGGTCGCCGACCACGAGCGGCGCCGTGGCCCCGGTTCGTTCGACGGCCTGCTGCATGAGCCGCAGCCCGGGCTTGCCCGCGACCTGCGGCTCCCGGCCCGTGGCCACCTTCAGCGCCGTGACCATCGCGCCGTTGCCCGGCAACGGGCCACGCTCGGTCGGCAGGGTGAGGTCGGTGTTGGTCGCGACCCAGACCCCGCCTGCACGCAGCACGATCGATGCCTCGGCGAGGATCCGCCATCCGGTGTCGGGGTTGTGGCCCTGCACGACGGCGACCGCACCCGGCGCCTCGCGGACCGGCTTCAAGCCGACGAGCGTGACCTCCTCGGCGAGCGCCTCCGTGCCGACGACGAGGACCGTCGCGCCCGCCGCGACCTGTTCGGCGAGCAGGGCCGCGCCGGCCTGCGAGCTGGTCATGACGTCGTCGGTCGTCGCCGGGAAGCCGATCTCGGTCAGGTGCGCCGCGACCTCGGCCGGGCGCCGGGACGCGTTGTTCGTGACGTAGGCCGTCCGCACGCCGCGGGCGGCTGCGTCGACGACCGCGTCGACCGCGTGCGGGATGGCGTCGTGGCCGGCGTAGAGGGTGCCGTCGAGGTCGGCGAGCAGCACGTCGTGCCGGTCGAGCAGCGAGGTCATCGGGCGTCGCCGTCCTGCTGCTCGTCGATGGTCGGTGCCGGGTTCACGTCGGTGTCTCCTGTCGTCGCGGCGTCCTCCGCCGCGGGACCGGACCCGGAGGCGGCGGACGTCTTCGTCTCGCCGGCAGGGCTCTCCGCTGAATCCTGCGCGTCCGAATCCTGCGCCTCGTCGTCGGCCTCGTCGTCGGCCTCGTCGTCGGCCTCGTCGGCGTCGGCCTCGTCGGCGTCGGACTCGTCGGCGTCGGACTCGTCGGCGTCGGCCTCGTCGGCGGCGTCTTCGGCGTTCGTGTCGCCGTGGGTGTTGTCGCCGGCCCCGTCCTCGGGTTCGGCGCCGCCGCGATCATCACCGGCGGACGCGGGCTCGGCGTCACCCGTGGAGTGGGCGTCGAGGGGGTATTCCTCCTCGCCGAATGTGACGTCGTCCTCGGTACCGAGCTCGTCGCCGGTCAGCTCGGCGACGCGCGCCGCGGCGTCGGTCTCCTCCTCGGAGTCCGCGTCGTGGGCGTGGACGAACCACTGCACGGCGTCGGCCTCACGGCCCGCGGCCAGCAGGTTGTCGGCGTAGGCGTAGAACAGCCGTGCGCTCCACGGGTCGCGGCGCGCCGGGTCGAGGTCGGCGATCTGCAGGCCCACGATCGCGGCGTCGAGCTCGCCGAGGTCACGACGGGCTCCCGCCGCGACGATCGACAGCTCGATCTTGTCGGCGGCGTCGAGGTCGGCGACCTCGGGGCCACGCGCGATCTCGATGGCCCGCTCCGGGCGCCCGAGCGCTCGTTCGATGTCGGCCATGACAGCCAGGTGGCCGGGGCCGCCGCCCATGCGGCGGGCGGCACGCAGCTCCCCGAGCGCCTCCGCCCACTCCCCCGCGTGGTAGGCGACGATGCCCGATGCCTCACGCACGACCGCGATCCGCGACGCCCTGCGGCGCGCGTAGCGGGCGTGTTCGAGGGCACGCTGGGGGTCGTCGTCGAGGAGGGATCCGGCCGCGACGAGGTGACGGGCCACCGTCTCGGCGGTGTCCTTCTGGAGGCCGCGCAGGTCGCGGCGGACCTCTGAGTCGAGGTCCGACGCCGAGATCTCGTCGGTCAGCGGCGGCGCGGTGACGTGCACGCGCTCCTCGTCACGACGGTCGTCACGCCGGCCCGTGCGGTGGACGTCGCGCTTGTCGTCCCGGCCGCGGCCCGGACGAGCGCCGTCACGGTCCCACGATCCACCCGAGTCGCGGCGGTCGCCGTCACGCCGGGACGAGCCCTGGTCACGACGGAACCCACCTTCACTCGGACGGTCCTGCCGCGGGCGGTACTCGCGACGGTCCCCGGTGTCCCGGGAGCCGGTGTCCCGGGAACCCATGTCCCGGGAGCCGGTGTTTCGGGAACCGGTCGTGCGCACAGCCGCCTCGGAGGCGTCGCCGGTGGCGTCGGCCGTCGAGGCGGCGTCGGTCGTGGGCGTGCCGGGCGTCGGGACTTCGTCCGTACCGGGGCGGGCGTCGGGGTGCTCCGACGACGTCGAGGCGCTGTCCGACTCGCGGCGGGCGAAGTCGGCGCCACCCATCGGTCCTCGGCCGCGGCCACCTGCGGTGTCGTCGCGGCGGGCCGGGCGACGGTCGCCGTCACTGCGCTGGGGACGGGAGTCCCGGTCGTCGCGACGCTTCCAGCCCTCATCACCACGCGCGGAGCTGCTGCGGTCGGAGCCGCTGCGGTCGTCGCGGCGTTCGTAGCGCCCACGACCGTCCTGCCGGTCGCGGTCGCGGAACCCGCCACCGGACTGCGGGCGACGGTCGTCGGAGCGGTCACGCCGCTCCCAGCCCCCACGAGCACCCTCGTCACGGGAACCGCGGTCGTCCCTGGAGGGCCGGGTGTCACGGGAGCCACGGTCGTCCCGCGTTCCACGGTCGTCCCGGCTTCCACGGTCGTCGCGGCGGGCGCCGTCGTCCTTGCGGTCACGGTCGTCACGACGCCATCCGCCGTCGCGTGCCCGGTCCCCGCCGTACGTGCGGCGCTCACCTCCACGGTCATCGCGCGGACGGTCGGTGCCGCGGTCGCCGCTGTAGGTGCGTCGTTCTCCGCCGCGGTCGTCGCGGTAGCCACCCTGGCGCGGTCCGCGGGAGTCGCGGTCGTCGCGGCGGGGTCCACCCGTGCCGGTACCACCGCTGCGGCGGTCACCGGAGTAACCGCCGCGACGGTCGCCGCCGCGGTCGGTGCGGTCGCCGCGGTCGTTGCCACGCCAGCCGCCGCTCGAGGACCCACCCCGGTCGCCGTCCCGGTCGTCACGGCGCCATCCGCCGGTCTGCGGGCGGTCACGCTGCGGGCCGCGGTCGTCGTTGTCGCGCCGGTAGCGCGGCGCATCGCTGCGGGTGCCACGCGAATCGCCGCGGGAGTCGCGGTCGTCGCGCCGGGGGCCCGAGGCGCTGTCGCGCTTGCGGTCCTCCCAGCGACCGCCGCCGCTGCCGGCACGGTCCGGACGTCCACGACCGCCATCGCGATCCCGTTGGCCCCCACCGTATCCGCCGGAGCGGCTGGAGCCGCGGTCGTCGGAGCCGCGGCTGGGGCGGTCCTTCGACCAGCTGCCGCTGCCGCGGTCGTCACGCGCCGGCCGGTCGGTACCGGTGCGGCGGTCGTCGCGACGGTCACCGTCGCGGCCGCGGGAGTCACTGCGAGGCCGGTCGTCACTGCGAGGCCGGTCGTCGCCACGGGGACGGTCACTGCGGGGCCGGTCGTCCCGGCGGGCGCCGTCGCTCCCCTTGTCGCGGCGGTCGTCGCGACCACCCCAGCCCGACCCGACGCGGCTCTGCCCGCGCCCCTGCTTGGAACCTTCTCGACGATCACTACCCGACGTTCGCCCGGAACCTGTCCGGCCGTCGTCCCGACGCTCGCGTCGCGGACGGTTATCGTCGGAACCATCCGCGATACTCATGCCGTTCAGAATACAATTCGCTGTTGGCGTCCCGCCGCCCACCACGTTGCGCGGCCCTGGAGAGCCCTGCAGGCCCACGCTGGACAGCACCGGCGAGGTCCCCGGCCGCCGATCTCGGACCGCCGCGAATGATCAGTAGCCCTGAAAATGGGCACAAAAAAAGGGGAATGGTTCCGGACCGAAGTCCGAAACCATTCCCCTGAATTTCA
>NZ_BEGX01000076.1:7712-9775 GCF_002583555.1 Pseudonocardia sp. N23 | reverse complement strand
TCGGCCCTGTCTGCGTCGGCCCTGTCTGCGTCGGCCCTGTCTGCGTCGGCCCTGCCTGTGCCGGCCCTGCCTGTGCCGCCGGGGACGGAGCCGGTGGCGGTTGCTGGCGGCGCATCCGCGGGCGTTGCGGGGCTCTCGGGCAGCGCGGGCAGGCCGAAGGCGGGCGTGGGCTCTCTGACCTCGCGACGTTCGGCGCTCGTGTCGTTCTCGGAGTCGTCGACGTCGGCCCAGTCGGAGAAGCCCGCGAGCGCGTCCGCGGCAGGGGCGGCCGGCGCGCTCGGCGTCGCGGCCACTGCGATGTCCTCGGCCGTCTGGGCGATGTCCCCGGCCGCCGGGGCAGTGCCGACCTTCGCCGCAGCGGTGTCGACCTTCACCGCAGCGGTGTCAGCCTCCGCCGAAGGGCTCGTGTCGGCCTTCACCGAGGAGGCGGCCGCCAGGGCGAGACCGGGCTCGGCCGCGGTGGCGGCGCTCGTGCTCTCCTCAGCCTGTGTCCCGGCAGGGGCCGTGGTCTCGGCGACGGGCGCGGTGTCGGCGTCGACGGCCTTCGTCGCCGGTGTCGCGACGGCGTCCGGCTGCGGCCGGGCGCCGCTGCGGCTGGTGACCAGGCTCGCGATCGACGCGCCGGTCGCGATGATCGGCGCAACCGCCTCCCGAGGAGCCGCCGGGCCGTCGGTGTGCTCGCGGCCCTGTTCCGCAGAGCCGGATCCGGCGAGGTCGGCCGCGGGAGTTCCGTTCGTCGCCTCGCCACCGCTGGTCGCCGGCTCGGCGACGGACCCCGTCCGCGCCCCGGCGAACGCGGTCGGCGCCTCGGCCGTCGGCGTCGACTCCGCGGCCGGACCACTGGGCTCGACAGCGGATCCGGTTGAATCGGCGAGGTCCGGGCCGGTGTCCGGCCGGGCGGGCACCTCGCGAGCAGGCTCGTCGGCCTTCTTCGACGAGTCGGCCTTGAACGCGCCCACGTCCTTCGCCGGGTCCACAGGCTTCGCCGGGTCCACAGGCTTCGGCAGGTCCACAGGCTTCGGCGGGTCCACAGTCGTCGCCGGGTCGGTCCTCGCCGAGCTGCGGAGACCGACTACGGCACCACCCGCAGCCGCGGCCGCTCCCGCGACGACGGCCGCCACGGACGCCGCGGTCGGACCGCCCGATGATGCTCGGGGGACCCCGCCCGTCGCGGTGGGGCCGGGCGTTGCCGGCTCGGCAGCGGGCGGGGTCGGGCCAACGGCGTCGTCGTCGGACGAGCGCGTCGGCTCGAACCAGGCCGTCGGGCGGCCGATGCCGGCCGGGACGGAAGCGGCGGTGCTCGGGGCGCCGTCGGGCTCCTCGGCGCTCGTTGCGGGCTTCTCCTCGGTCGTCTCCGCCACCTCGGTCCCGGCGGCGGGCAGCCGGACGGTGCGCGCGACCGGACGCGGCGCCGGGAGCTCGGGCGCACCGGGAGCGGGGGTCCCCGGCGCCGGGCGGGCGCGACCCGCGGCGTGCCGCGCGGCACCGGCCGCGCTCGGCGACGTCGACGCGCTCGTGGACGAGGTCGCCGGAGCGGGTGTGGCCGGGCGGCGCTCCCCGACCGGGGCGAGCCAGCGCCAGTTCGGCTGGTCGTCGGTCGAGGCGGGTTCGGCGGGCCCGGCCGCGGGGAGGACGAGTGAGCCGTCGGGGATGCGACCCCACGGCGGGCTGACATCGCCACGCTCGACCGGACCGGCGGGGACGGGCTCGGGTTCGAGTTCGGGGACGGGTGTCGCGGGGGTGGCTGGCTGCGACTCCGCAGCGCGGGGACGGGGGCGGGGAAGCCCGGGCGCCGGCGGCGCGGTTGCCGGGTCGGCTCGGTCGGGGCCTGCGGTCGCCCGCGCACCGACGACCGCACCCGCTGCGGCGACCACACCGGTCACGGCGGCGGCACCGGTCACGGCGGCTGCCGGCCGGGCTGCGGCGGCACCGGACGACGCCGGTCCGGCCGGACGGGTCACTGCAGGAGCGTCGGACCGCGGCTGCGCGTCGGTGGCGGGCTCGGCCGGCACCGGCCTCGCGTCACCGGATCGTTCGGTACCGGCGACGTCGGGCCCGACGGT
>NZ_BEGX01000076.1:0-7664 GCF_002583555.1 Pseudonocardia sp. N23 | reverse complement strand
GGCGACGTCGGGCCCGACGGTGGCTGCAGCCGACGGGCCGGTGGGCCGTGTCGCCTCGGCGGGACCCGCCGCGCCGGACTCCTCCGCCTTGAGCCGCACGAGGTCCCCGACTGTCCGGGGTCCGGCCGGAGCGTCGCCGCCACGCTTGGTGCGCAACAGGAAGAACGCGAGCAGACCGCCGACGACGATCACGCCCAGCAGGATCAACCCGATCTCGGTCATCGAAAAACTCTCTCCCGCCAGATCGGTCCACATCGCCCATCCGAAGCGGCGACCGTAGCACCGTGCAGGCCCCGTTTCCGCTGCGCCGCACCGTTCCGGGGGCAGGACCACGCGGTCGGGCGCGTCCGGATGCCGACCCCCCACAGCGGGTAGGTCCGCCCTCGGCAACGATCGTCTCCTGCACCGCCCGCCGGGGTGGTGCGAACGACCGAGGAGGACCCACCGTGTCCCGTCCCGACGACGACCTCGCGACGCTGGCGGCGGCGCACGGCGTCGCCACCCGCTATCGCGACGGCGACCGCCGGGAGGTGGTGGTCGATCCCGAGGTCGTGGTCCGGGTGCTGGGTCTGCTCGACGTCGACGCCTCGTCCCCGGAGGCGGTCCGCGCGGCGCTCGCGACGGCACCGGCTGCGGACCGGCTGCCCGGGACGATCGCACTGCGCACCGACCGGGCCCGCCCGGTGCCGGGTGCCGGGACCCTGACGACGGAGGACGGGGCGGTCCTGGAGGTCGACGGCGAGCTGCCGGCCGGGTTGCCCCTCGGCTACCACCTCCTGGACCTGCACGGGCGGCGGGCGACGGTCGTCGTCGCCCCGCCGGCGTTGCCGGAGCCGCCGCGGACGTGGGGCTGGATGCTCCAGCTGTACGCGCTGCACTCGCGGTCGTCGTGGGGAATCGGAGATCTGGGGGACCTGCGGGAGTTCGCCGACTGGACGGGGCACGCTCACGGCGCCGACGCGATCCTGCTCAACCCGTTGCACGCCATCACCCCCGTGCCACCGGTGCAGGCGTCGCCGTACACGCCGTCGAGCCGGCGGTTCACGACGCCGCTGGCGTTGCGTGTCACCGATCTCGACGCCTACGCCACCGCCGACGCCGCGACCCGTGCGGAGGTCGACGCGCTGCGTCCCGAGACGGTGGGTGACCGCATCGCCCACGACCGGGTGTGGGCGGCGAAGCGGGCGGCGCTGGAGCTGCTGTGGCGGGCGAGCGGACGGCCAGAGCCGCGGGACGCGAGCGAGGACCTGTGGGAGTTCGCGACCTACTGCGCGCTGGCCGAACGCTGGGGTGGCCGCTGGACGCTGTGGCCCGCGGCGCTGCGCGATCCACGATCGGCCGCGGTGGCGGCGGCGCGCCGCGAGCTGGCGCCGCGGGTGGCGTTCCACGCGTGGGTGCAGGAGCAGACGCAGCATCAGCTGGGCGCCGCCCACGCCGCGGCCCGCGACGCGGGCATGCGCATCGGGCTGATCGGCGACCTCGCCGTCGGCTGCGATCCGGAGGGCGCGGACTCGTGGGCGTTGCAGGACGTGCTGGCGCTCGGGGTGAGCGTCGGTGCGCCGCCGGACGCCTTCAACCAGCGCGGTCAGGCGTGGGGGCTGCCGCCGTGGCGGCCCGACCGGCTCGACGCGACGGGTTACGCCGCGTACCGGGATCTCCTGCGCGCCTTGGTCTCGCACGCCGACGGGCTGCGGATCGACCACGTCGCCGGGCTGTTCCGGCTCTGGTGGGTGCCGCCGGGCGATGGCCCGGACCGCGGCACGTACGTGTACTACGACGCCGAGGCGATGCTCGCGGTGCTGACGTTGGAGGCGCACCGGGCGGGCGCGGTCGTCGTCGGGGAGGATCTGGGCACGGTCGAGCCGGAGGTCACCCGGGCGCTGCAGGAGCGGAACATGCTGGGCTCCACGGTGATGTGGTTCGTCCGCGACGAGGACACGCCGGGCATGCCGCTGCTGGCGCCGGACCGGTGGCCGGAGCAGGCAGTCGCGACGATCTCGACGCACGACCTGCCGACAGCTCCGGGCTTCCTGCGCGGCGAGCACGTCCGGGCCCGCGCGGAGCTGGGCCTGCTCGACGACGTGGCGGGCGAGGAGACACGCGCCGCCGCCGAGCGGGCCGAACTGGTGGCGCTGCTGGTCGCCGAGGGCCTGCTCGGCTCCGCCGACGCCCCCGAGGACGAGATCGTCGTGGCGATGCACAGGATGCTGGGGCGCAGCCGGTGCCGGCTCGCGCTGGTCGCGCCGTACGACCTCGTCGGCGAGGTGCGGCAGCCGAACCTGCCAGGCACGGTCGACGAGTACCCGAACTGGCGGCTGCCGCTGGGAGCGTCGGTGGAGGAGCTGCGTCACGACCCCAGGATCGCCGCTGTCCTGCCACTTCGGGACTGATCCACAGAGTTGCCCACAAGTGGATCCGATTGTGGACAACTCAGGGGGTGAAGCGCAGCACGCTCCGATTTCCGTCGGCCAGGGATGCGAGGTGCTCGTCGAGCGTGGTCATCCCCGGCAGGTTGCGCCCCTCGGCCATCCCGGCCAGCAGGGCGGCCTCGGCCCGCTCGACCTCCTCCGCTCCCGGCACGGCCGCGGCGAACTGCGGCACCGTCCCGACGACGAGCCCGTCGTCGTCACCGACGACGAGATCGCCCGGCGAGACCGTGACCCCGCCGATCTGCACCGCCTCGCCGTGGCGCCCGGGTTCGACGGTCGTGCCTGCCATCGGGGTCGTGCCCCGCGCATAGACGGGCAACCCGACCTCGGCGATGCCCCCGCGGTCGCGGCAGTACCCGTCGACGACGATCCCGGCCAGCCCGCGCCGCTTCGCCTCCGTCGCGAAGAGCTCACCGGAGACGGCCTTCGTCCCCCCGTTCGTCGCGACGACCAGCACCGACCCCGCCGGCGCCTCCCGGATCGCGACGAGCAGCGCCAGGTGGTCGTCGTGCGCGACGACGGTCACGGCAGGCCCGGCGATCCGGGCACCGGGGACGAGGGTGTGGATCAGTGGATCGACGGCGTCCAGCGTCTTGTCGGCGTCGCACACCGACGACACCTGCAGGGTGCGCAACCGGTCGAGCAGAGCGGGGAGGTCGGTCATGGCCTCATCGTGACGGGACACCCCCGCTCGGCGCGACCCTGGCCGTCCGCAGCGCACTGCGCCGGATCTTGCCGGTGTCGTCGCGCAGCTGCTCTGCGGTCTGCTCGAACGTGCGCGGCAGCTTGACACGGGCGAGCCGCGTCGCCAGATGGGCGCGCAGGTCGTCCTCGACGTCGGCGAGCGGTGTGGACAGCTGCACGATCGCGTGCACGACGTTGCCCATGTCGTCGTCGGGCAGGCCGATCACGGCGCTGCCCAGCACCGCCGGGTGCTCCGACAGGGCCGCCTCCACCTCGGCCGGGTACACGTTGACCCCGCCGACCAGGATCATGTCCGAGCGCCGGTCGGCCAGGTAGAGGTAGCCCTCCGCATCGAAGCGGCCCATGTCCCCCAACGACTCCCAGCCGTCGCGTTCGCGGGCGGCGGCGCCGATGTAGTGGTAGGTGGGCGCGTCGCCGTCGGTACGCATCCAGATCTCACCGGTCTCGCCGGCCGGCAGCTCGACGCCGCCTTCGTCGCAGACCTTCATGAACCCGCGCGCCACACGACCGACGGAGCCGGGGTGGGCGAGCCAGTCGACGCCGTCGATCATCGCGGTGGCCTGCGACTCCGAGCCCGCGTAGAGCTCGACGACCCGTTCCGGCCCGAACCAGTCGAGGAAGCCGCGCTTGACGTGTTCGGGGCAGGGCGCGCCGACGTGCAACACCGTCCGGATCGACGTGATGTCCGCCGCGGCGCGCGCCTGGCCGGGCAGCCGGAGCATTCGCCCCATCATGGTCGGGACGACGTAGAGCCAGGTGACGCCGTGGCGTCCGATCATGTCGAGGGTGGCGGCGGCGTCGAACCGGCCCATGATCACGACGTGGTGGCCCTGCAGCAGCGCCATGAGTGAGAACATGAAGGGCGCGTTGTGGTACAGCGGCGCGGTGACGAGGAAGACCCCGTCGCGGTCGATGCGCAGCGTCGGCGTCCGGGCGAGGACCGCCTCCATCGTCGGCGCCTGCCCGGCGACGATGATCTTCGGACGGCCGGTGCTGCCACCCGACGTCGGCGCCTTCCAGGACGGGCCGATCACAGGCGGCAGCGGATCGGCCGACTCGTCCGACGCGTCGTGGTCGGCGTGCAGCCACGGCCGCCCGTCGCCGGGGTCGGCACCGACGACGAGCGCCGAGTCGGCCAGGGCGACGATCGCCTCCAGCTCGCCCGCAGGCAGTCTGTGCGACACCGGGAGCGGCACCGCACCGAGCTTCCACGCCGCAACCGAGCACTCCAGGTGCCGGACCCCGTTCGGCGCCGCGATCGACACCATCGAGCCCTCGGTGACGCCGCGTGCGGCGAAGGCCCGGGCCAGCCGGTTCGTCCGGTCCTCGAACTCGGCGCGGCTGACGGTGACGTCGTCGTCGGTCACGGCGGGCGCGTCGGGGGCCTCGGCGGCCAGCCCGCGCAGCCCCTCGCCCAGTGAGGTCGGCACCCCGCCACGATCACCCACGCCCCGGGTCGTGGGCAACCACAGCAGCGCTTGACATCGGTCCGGGCGCGCCGTTGTGTGCGAATCATGTACAAGCTCATCGCGACGTGGTCGGCGCCGCCCGCAGCGCAGCTCGACGAGTTCGAACAGCACTACGACGCGGTGCACGCGCCCGCCGCGGCGAAGGTGCCGAACCTGCGGCGCATCGTGCTGACCCGGACCGCCGACGGCCTGGAGGGTGGCGAGCCCGGCTTCCACCGCGTGGCCGAGATGCTGTTCGACTCACCCGAAGCGCTCGAGGAGAGCAGCCACTCCGACGAGTGGGCGACGATGCGCGCCGACGCCGGCGGCATGGTCGAGCGCTTCGGTGTGACGCTGACCGTCGCTCTGGGCTGGGAGAGCGAACTCCCGGTGGGTGGCTGACGGTGGACCTGCAGCTGCGCGGGAAGCGGGCCGTCGTCACGGGTGGGAGCAGCGGCATCGGGCTGGCCGTGGCCGACGAGCTGGCGGCCGAGGGTGCCGACGTCGCGCTCGTCGCCCGCCGCAAGGAGCCTCTCGACGCCGCCGTCGAGCAGGTCGGCCGGCACGGCACCCGGGTGCTCGCCGTGCCCGCCGACACCGCCGACGACGACTCCGTCCGCGCCATGGCCGACGTCGTGGTCCGCGAGCTCGGCGGCGTCGACATCCTGGTCAACTCCGCTGCCCGGCCGGCGGGTCTGATCCCGCAGCGGGGTCTGCACGATCTGACCGACGACGACGTGCGTATCGAGTTCGAGACGAAGGTCCTCGGTTATCTGCGCTGCGCCCGCGCCCTGGCGCCGTCGATGATCACCGGCGGCTGGGGGCGGATCGTCAACGTCTCGGGGCTCAACGCCCGCCAATCGGTGTCGATCCCGGGGTCGGTGCGCAACATCGCGGTCGCAGCCATGTCGGCGGCGCTCGCCGACGAGCTGGGCCCCAGGGGGATCAACGTGTCCGTCGTGCACCCGGGCATGACCGTTACCCAGGGCACCGAGGAGCTGATCGCGTCGCGTGCCCAGGCCCAGGGCATCGACGAGGCGGCGATGCGGGCCCGTGCCGAGTCCGGCACCCGGATCGGCCGGCTTGCCACTGCCGCCGAGGTCGCCGACGTCATCGTGTTCCTGTGCTCGCCGCGTTCGGTCGCCATCTCCGGCGACGCCATCGCGGCGGGCGGTGGAGCCCGCGGCGTGACCCACTACTGATCAGGCATCATTCGTCGATGGAGTCGACGCGCCTGGACCGCTGGCTGTGGTCCGTGCGGCTGACGAAGACGCGGTCCGATGCGGCAGCCGCCTGTCGCGGCGGGCACGTCCGTGTCAACGACAAGCCCGCCAAGCCGGCCACCCCGGTCAAGGTCGGCGACCGCATCCGGGCGCGGGTCAACGAGCGCATCCGCATCGTCGAGGTCGTCCAGGTCATCGAGAAGCGGGTCGGGCCACCTGCCGCCCAGCAGTGTTATGTCGACAACACCCCGATCGAAGCTCCGTCGGACACCGTTCCGGTGGCGAGCCGGGATCGTGGCGCCGGACGTCCCACGAAGCGTGACCGGCGTCTCCTGGACGAGTGGCGTCGCGGCCTCAGCGGACCCTGACAGCGCGCACTCTGTGGGGCCCGCCAAGATGGGCGCTATGTACGACGCGCTGTACCGACACCTTCTGCGCCGGGTCCCGGCCGAGCCTGCGCACCGCGCGGGCTTCGCCCTGATCCGTGCTGCGGCCGGTCCCGCGCCGCTCGGCAAGGCGTGGGCCACCATGTCGGGCGCCGTCGACCCGGTGCTGAGGTCCGAGGTCATGGGGATCGACTTCCCCGCTCCGCTCGGGCTCGCCGCGGGCTTCGACAAGGACGGGAAGGGTGCCCGGGCGCTCGCCCGGCTGGGTTTCGGTTTCGTAGAGATCGGGACGATCACCGCCCGCCCGCAGCCGGGCAACCCGAAGCCGCGGCTGTTCCGCCTTCCCGACGACAACGCACTCGTCAACCGCATGGGCTTCAACAACTCCGGGGCCGAGGCCGTCGCGGAGCGCCTCCGGGCGCAGCGCGCCGCCCGTGGGGAGCGTGCGGTCATCGGGGTGAACATCGGCAAGAGCAAGGCAGCCGAGCCCGATGAGGCCGTCGCCGACTACGTCCGCAGCGCGGAGCTGCTCGCCCCCTACGCCGACTACATGGTCGTCAACGTCAGCTCCCCCAACACCCCCGGCCTGCGCGACATGCAGCAGGTGTCGGTGTTGGGCCCCCTGCTGGCCGAGGTCCAGGCCACGATCGACCGGGCCTGCCCCGGCGCGCGGGTCCCGCTGCTCGTCAAGATCACGACGGACCTCGCCTCCGAGGACATCGACGCCGTCGCCGACATGGCCACGGACCTCGGCCTCGACGGTGTCGTCGCGACGAACACGACCGTGTCGCGCACCGGCCTCGTGACGCCGCCGACCGTCCTCGAAGAGATCGGCAACGGCGGGGTGTCGGGCCGACCGCTGTCGGCGCCCGGCCTCGCCGTCGTCAGGCGACTGCGGGAGCGTCTCGACGGGAGGCTGACGATCATCTCCGTGGGTGGCATCGAGACCGCTGCCGACGCCTATGCCCGCATCCGCGCCGGCGCCTCACTCGTGCAGGGCTACACGGGATTCATCTACAAGGGACATCGCTGGCCGGTACGTCTGCACCGCGAGCTCGCAAAGCTCGTGCGCGCCGACGGGTTCTCCTCGCTGGCCGAGGCCGTGGGCGCCGACGCGCGCGCCTGACGCATTTCCCCGACCGGCCCGATTCGACGTCAACTCCCGAGGGTCCGACACCGACTCCGCCGAGTTCGGCACCAGAGTGCTCGGAACGCCGTGGGGCCAGTCCGGTGTCGAACTCAGCGGAAAGGTCGTGCCGAGAAGAAGGTCCACGAATTCGCCGACGCCGGAGCGACCCTCGAGACTCCACCTTCACCGCGTCCAGCAGCGGATCACCCACCGCCGATACCGATATCGGCAAGAATCGGAACACAAAAAAAGGGATGGTCCCGAACCTAAGTTCGGGACCATCCCTTGTACACGTTTGATGTCGGCGGCGACCTACTCTCCCACACCCTGGCGAGTGCAGTACC
>NZ_BEGX01000075.1 GCF_002583555.1 Pseudonocardia sp. N23 | reverse complement strand
GGCACAACGGCAAACAAGACCGACCTCCGAGAGAAGTCGATCTTGTTTCGCAGGATTGCTGGTTTGGCCAGCGTGCACGTGTGCCTCAGTCGTCGCTGAGGGATACCGGGTCTGGCGGGGTGGCAGCATCCGAGGCGGGAGCGCCCGGTTCGGTACGGCGCGAGCCACTCTGCGCGGCGGCCAGGAATCCGACGCCCACGATTACCGCACCGCCGAAGATGCTGAGGATGGCTGCCGTAGTCCCGAGGCCGCCCAGCTCGGCCACGCACTTGTCTTCGTAGTCCGAACTGAGCCCGAGCCCGCGGTAGCGGCCGTAGACCATGGAGTTAATGAGATCGTCCTGGCTCTTCGCGTTTGCGAGCTCAGGCGACCATGCGCTCCCGCAGTCCAGCTCACTGCCGCTCATGCGCGTCACGCTGTGAGACGACAAGCCGAGCGCCAACCCGACGATTAAGAGTGCTGCGCCGAGGCCGGCGAGAGCGAGTTTCATCGCCACGTTGAGTCCCCCGATAGTGTGCGCGAGCCGAACGGCCTACGCGCCACCGCTATCGGCGCGAGTCAAGCAGACGTTACGGTCCCGCACGAGCGGTGGTCAGGCTTGAATGCGGCCCTCGCAGAGCAGGCAGGTCTCCGGGATGGCTGGGTCCGTGCCATCCCGAAGACCTCCCAGAGGGCTACCACACCGCCGCCCGTGGGCGGAGCTGGGCGACGTCGGGTGCGGTTGCGTCGAGGGCCGCCCACGGACGTCCGCGCGGTCGGGCTGCGCCGGGTCGACGGGATGGCAGTCGAGGCCAGGGTGCGGTGGGGCAAAATTCCGAGCGAACGACTCAGGAGCGGCCGTCACGTGGGGAGAGAGGCCGAGATGGCGGCAGGTCAGACCGATCGGGATGGAACAGGGCGTCAGTGACGGAGAGCACGCGTCCGCGTTCACACCGAGGAGGCCATCGCGAGAATGGGGGGAGCGGCCGGACTCCTGCGGAAGCCCTCACATATCAACGGTCGAAGTCGGCAATAGATGTCGCACGACATGCAGCGGCCAGCACGGGCCCATGAACCGTATGATCTGGCGTATCGCGCAGCTAGGCGTCGTTGTCGCGTAACTGCTGGCGGAGCCATCGCCGCTGCAGCTCGCGGTCACTCTCGTCGAAGGCAGCCTGTGCTGCCTTCACCTTGTGCGCAGCAATCGCCTCGTTCCATGCTCGCCACTTGTACGCGGCACGCCACGCGATGTAGCCGGCGACAACGAAGGCGAGGAACGCGGGTCCTCCTGCGCGGGAGCCAACCGTGAGGCCGAGGACGACGGTCGCTACCAAACATGCGGCCGAGATCATTATCCAAGCGCGTACTGACAAGAACGGGCGGAGGATCCAACGTTCGCGTACGTGATGGGTCGTGACGGGCCCCCAGTGCACCGAGTGTCCGACGCGGTCCGGCACTTCGCCTCCTTCACGCTGCGCACGAGGTGTGATGGATCTCCGGTAGAGGATAGTGGCCCGTTCTGTCGGCCAGCGAGCCTGTGGGTGATGCCTGCCCAGTGCGCTCGACCGTGCCTGCTAGGCGATCCGGCCGCGCCATGTTGGCCAGGTGGCGCTCCGATGCCGGGTACTGCTGAGCGAGCGACAAACTGAGCGACAACGACAGCGAGGGGAGCGGGGACGGCGCCGGACTCCAGCGGACGTGCGAAGCGTGGTCACGGGGTGGCACGCGGTCAAGCCGGGCCGGAAGTGCCTAGGGGCCAAGAGACACCCATAGCTTTCCAGTCGCGACGTAACAGGGCGCCCGTGAGTACCGACCTCCAGTTCACAGGGCAGTTGAGGAGAACGAGGCATGGCGAAGCGGGTCCATACCGGCTGCAACAACTGCAAGCGCTGTACCAACAGCAGCGCTGCGGAATTCGGGCGAAAGCAGGGCAAGCTCTGGGCCAATGTGATGACTCTGGGAGGCGTCGCGGCCGCTCAAGCATTCACAGCCGACTGCCGAGCATGCGGCCACAAGATGTCGCTGCACGACCGAGGCGACGGAGCGCAAGGAAACTCGTACGCGACGCCAGTCGAAACACGGCCGCCAGCATCAGCACCTGGCCCGGCCGCTCGTACGCTGCCACCTTTGCCCGCGATTCCCGCTGGCTGGTACCAGGACCCGGACGGTCAGCCGTGCAACCGTTGGTGGGATGGACAGCAGTGGACCGCGAATACCGCGCCTCTGATGTAGACCGTCGCCGGTTGCAGACCCTGTTACCTCTATGAGGATGGCGGCTTCGTGCCACCCCGGCAGCCTCCCGGAGGGCTACCACGCGGCCCACCGTGGACGAGGCTGGTGAGATCGGCCAGCGGTGGCGTCGGGGGCTGCCCACGGTCGTCCGTTCGGTCGGGCTGCGCCACGTTGACGGGATGGCACTCAGAGGCCGGGCTCGGTGGGTGAGCGACTTTCTGAGTGACAACCGCGGCAGGGAGCAGGGACGGCGCCGGACAGTGGCGTATGCGCAAGGCGTGATCATGCGCGTCCAGGCGCGGTAGCAGGTCGAGGTGGGTTCGACTACGCCAGGTGCGGCACGGATAACCTGCGAGCCGTGAGTGAAGCCCCGCGGACAGTGAGCGAGATGGCGACCTGGGACGGCTTCCTCCTTCCCGTTCTCCAGGTCTTGAAGGACGGCGAGACGGTCCAGGCCCGCGATCTTCAGGATCGGGTCGCTGATCATGTTGGCCTGACTCCAGAACAGCGGGACGAGGTGCTCGACTCCGGACAGCTGAGATATCGCAACCGCATCGGCTGGGCGGTGTCGTCTCTTGCCCGCGCAGGGGCGCTGACACGGCCTCGACGCGGGTCGTACACGGTCACTGATGTCGGGCGCCGGCTCCTGGCCGAGCACCCGGAAAGGATCGACGAGGTCGACCTACGGCAGATCCCGGCATACAGGGACCACGTGCCGGCCCGGCGCGCCAACTCGTCGCCGGTAGTTCCCGTCACGGACGATCGCAGCAGCTCCGACCTCGACCCGGTGGAGCAGATCGACGCCGGGATTGCGCGCCTTCGAGCAGAGGTGGCCGCCCAGCTCGTCGAGCGCCTGCGCGCCGCTACACCAGACTTCCTTGAGCAGTCTGTCCTTGATGTGCTCGTAGCCATGGGCTACGGCGGAGTCGAGCAACGTGCTCGCCGCATTGGCGGTAGCGGAGACGGGGGAGTAGACGGCGTCATCGACCAGGACCCGCTCGGCCTCGCCCGCATCTACGTCCAGGCGAAACGCTACGCCGCGGACAACATCGTCGGTCGGCCGCAGGTCCAGGGCTTCGTAGGCGCGCTTCATGGTCAGCAGGCCAATCAAGGCGTCTTCATTACCACGAGCAGCTTCTCCAGGGAGGCCATGGACTACGCGCGCAGCGTCAATGCGAGCGTGATCCTTATCGACGGTGAGCGCTTCGCCAATCTCATGATCGACCGGGGGGTTGGCGTGCAGGCTGTGCAGACCTACACGATCGTCAAGCTCGACGAGGACTACTTCGAGTAGCCCTTCCCGCGTAGCAACCGACAGCAACCGGTGTCGCAACCCGACCCGCTCAGCGCGCGCGCGAGTGAACGCCGATGAACGCCTGAGCTGCCCACGAGCAGCGCGACCAGGCCGCCAGCGCACCTTGAAAGCGAGAGTCCCGAAAGGGTCCGGGGGTTCGAATCCCTCCGCTTCCGCTCTCTGAGCAGGGACGACGTCGGCAAGAGGCTGCGCTCTGGTTCGATGTGCCAGCTGACGGTTGCATTTCTGGTTGCAGTCGCCGCCCCCGGGACTCTCATCCGAAGCGTGGCACGACGACTGATCGGCGATCTGATCCACAGGCCGGAGCCGCCACGGCCATGGTGACGTGGCGTTTCCACGCCCGGTAGCGCCTGACCTGGGTCTGGTCGAGTGAGACGGTGGATTTCGAGTCCTGGAAGTCGTCCTCCACCGTCCATCTCATCCCGGCGATCCTGACCAGGATGGTCAGGGGGCAGGGATGATCCGCGGGCGCGTAGGCGTAGAAGTACGCGATCTTGCTCGGGTCGGCGATGGATCGGCGGAGGAGCAGCCATCGGCGCGGGTAGTCGGTGGCGACCCACGCCCAGTCGTAGTAGCGAGGGCCCTTCGCGCCCGCTCCGCACGAGTGGCGGTTCCACCCGTCCGGCTCGACCAGGTGCACCGCCTGGTCCGCGCGCATGCGCCCGCCGCCAGAGGTGGTGACCTGGTGGTCGACGGGCACCGCGAACACAATGCAGATGCCGGCGCCTTCCAAGAACTCGCGCAACTCCTGGCTGCGTCCGTACACCTCGTCCCCGGTTGCCCACTCCGGTCTGATCCCGCGGCCAGCGCCCGTTTCGCCTGCGCGAGGGCGAGCGCCGGCTTGGTGGCGAATGCGTGCTCCTTCGGGAAACCCGCCGTCGCCATCCGCGCCGGATCGGCGAACCAGTCGGCCTGCACGTACAGGTCCCGGTCGATGAGAGCGTGGCCCCGCTTGGTCGCGTACGTCGTGTACACCGCGACGATCACGTTTCAACCCGGCCCATCGTGCCGGAATTCTGCCGCCCCACGGCCGCGGTCTCGTACCCTTCTTCGCCTGCCCCGTCTCATCGAAGATCAGGACGCCGCCGTCGGCGCCGAGGTGCCGGGTCAGGAACGCACCACGTGTCTCGCGGTGTCCTCCTCCCAGCAGGCGTGTTCGAGCAGCTGGTGGAACCGGTACGGCCGGTCCAGGCCGACTGCCTCCGCGATCGACGAACAGTTGCCCGCAACGCCCGGCATCAGTAACCCGCGCAGGTACAACACGCCGTTGGCCCGCAGGTCGCGGCGGCGGTAGATTCGCAAGAGGTCTGCGAGTTCGGCGAATACCTTCCCCATTTGCTCGGGATCTGCCCTGCGATGCAGTGCAGATCTCGAGCCGTGGTCACAGGGTGCGGGGCCTGTCACCTCCGATACCGCTGCGCCACTGCCGCGAAGGCGGCCTTGGGTTCCCATTCCATGTCGGGGTAGGTCTGCCCCCGGCGCCCTTCGAGGAGTTTGACGATGCCCAGGCCGGCCCGGTCCAGGTCGTCCCTGGGGTCGCCGTCCGGGCGGTGCAGGTAGCCAGGCAAGGCGAACAAGAACACAAACGCGCTGTCCACGCCCTCGGTCTCGAAGATCTCCAGCAGGTCGCTCAGATATGCGGCCTGGCCAGCCTCGTCACGCTCGTATATGCCGTTCAGCCGTACAGGGGCCTTGGTCTCCGGGTCGTGCTCGACCACTTCCAGCACCCGTCCGCCGCGGTCGCCCGCGCCGCGGTAGGCCGCGGTGCCGAACCCGGTGATGGCGAGCGGCTTCGGGCCTTGAGCCAGGGTGCGCACCGCCTCTCGGAACCGGTCTGCGACCTCGGCGGAGCGGATCAGCTCGAATGTCACCATGTCGAAGGGAGTCCAGTCGACATGCTCGAACTGGATGGATGCGTAGGTGAGTTTGCCCTGGAAGCGCTCGCGGACCGTGGCCGCGGCGTCGCGGAGGAATGCGTTGATGCGGACGCCGAGCCCCCGCATCGCCTCGGCCCGCCGCTCGGGTTGGCCCATCAGTTGCTCGACCCGTTCCTCAGGACTCCCTCCGGGCAGGAACCCGCGGTTCATCACGCTCAGCTCGACCCCTGCGACGAACACGACCGTGGCTCCCTGCTGCCGGAGCCGTTCCGCTCGCTCGGCGCAGTCGCGGAAGAGCGTGAGGATCTGTTCCGGATCCAGCTCCAGCGGATAGGGCGAGAACCAGACCTCTAGGCCGAGCTCGGTGGCGGCACCGGCGGCCAGCTCCAGTCGGTCCGGGTCACCGCCGATGATCTGGACCGCATTGCAGTGCAGGTCATCGCGGATGATGGCGAGCTCACGCCGGACCACCGCGGGGTCGAAGTGCTCGTGGGATATCTGGCCGTGCACGACGAATCCGGTGTCGTAGGTCATTCCTCTTGCTCGCATGGTGACGTCCCTCCGTCGCTCTCGGGCGGGTCGAGGCTGACAGGAAAAATGCGTACACGCAAGTTTACGTACGCGCAATTTTGCGCGTGCGCAGCCCTGTGTGGAACGCTGACACCGTGACGACACCACCAGGCCTGCGGGAGCGGAAGAAGCAGGCCACACGTGAGGCGCTACGCGAGGCGGCCTTGCGCCTGGCCGTGGAGCGCGGACCGGACCAGGTGCGGGTCGAGGACATCGCCGAAGCGGCCGGGGTCTCGCCGCGCACCTACAACAACTACTTCGCCAGCCGCGAGCAGGCGATCGTCTCCGCTGTCACTGCGGACCGGGAGGCGCGCATCGCGGCGGCAGTCACGGCCCGGCCCGCAGGAGTACGCCTGACCGACGCCGTCACCCAAGCAGTGGTCGAGCAGTACACGAACACCGGTGAGCGCGAACAGCAGGCGCTGCTGCTGATCACCACCCGGACCGCGCTGCGCGACGCGTTCCTCGACACCACCGCCGACATCGAGCCCCCGCTCACGGCGGTGATCGCCGAACGCCTGGGTGACACGGGGGCGCAGACAGCTCGCGTTCTCGCGGCAAGCGTGGCCGCGGCGGTTCGCATCGCGCTGGAAGGCTGGCTCCGGGCGGCCGGGAATGCAGAGGCCGCCGAGGGTTTCGGCGCCGGAGGACTCGTCGTGCCCTCCGGCTCACTGCCCGACCAGCTCCGCGCGGCCATGGCCCCGCTCGCGCCCGCGTTCGACGCCGCTGAGCGAAGCACCCAGCCGTGAAGCCGACCCAGCTGGGGCATCCGCTGGACGAGCAGCAGATCCGGAACATGCCTGCACCCGGCCGTCACCATCCGCATCGACCGGTTCAGAGTAGATGGCGCCGCGTCAGGTCACGATCTGCGACTGGAGTACTGATCCGCTTCCTCTGCCCGGACCACGTCGCTCCTCTCCACGAGATTTGCGATGCAACTCGGGATAGAGAGCATTTCGAATGCACCTCGGCGACGCGGCACCGGCGGAGTTCGGGCGGGTCGACACCGTCGAGTGCCGGATCAGCCGCAAGCGCACCGCGGACGTCAACGTCGTCCACTCGCTCGTCGTCGGCCCGTACAGGTCGCGCCGACTCGCCCCGAGCACCTGCCGATGGGTGTCCGGTCGAGCCTGTCCGTCGACGACCAGGCGGGAGAGTGCGCGGCGCTGACCGCCGGGAACCTGGGCGAGCCGACCTTCCCGCTGCGGGCGCCGCAGATCCTCCGGGTCCGGACGTCGACCTACCTGCGCCGGGCGGGGATGCAGCAGCTGCCTCCGAAGGCCACCTTCACGCTGGGCACGCAGCAGGCGGTGAACCTGAGCGAGACCTGACCACGGAGGTCAGCAGGGCCGTGGAGGGCACATTGGGCGGGTGGACGTCGAAGCTGTCGCTCACGAGGTCGCGCTCGGTGACGCGGTCGCGGGAGTCGCAGCGGACGGGCGAGATCCTGACCCCCGAACGACACGATGCTGCTGTTCGGCCTCTGGCACCGCGTCCACGACCTGCGGATCGAGGGGCCCGCTCACGTCGGTGTCGGAGGGGGAGGGCAACGTGCCGCTCGTGAGCTTCCGGCACGTGCCGATCCCGGGTTGACGGCCCGGGCCGGTCGCGTCACACGGTCTCGGAATCGGTCGCGTCGTGCCAGCGGACGCCGTCGGGGTCGGTGAGCTCGCCGACGTCGCCGCCGATGACGATGCGGTGCGTGCCGGTGCCGTCGGCGGGGACGCCGCCGTCCTTGGCCAACGCCTTGCGGCCGTAGAGACCCAGGGCGATCGGGCTGCCGGGCATCGCGAACTCGACGTAGCGCTTGCCGAAGCTCTTGGCGACGGTGAGCCCGCGGTCGACGTAGAACTGCCGGGTCGCGGCAACGTCGTCGCAGCCGAGGAGCACGACGACCGAGTCGACGTCGCGGGTGGCGGGGCCGGTGTCCTTCTTCGACGACGACGCGATCTTGAGGATGGTGCCGTCGGGTGCCTGGACGACGCCGCCGACGCCCCAGAACGACTTCGCGACCGGCTTCAGGACGGTGGCGCCCGCGGTGGTGGCGGCGTCGGCGAGCGCGCGAGCGGCGGCGGGGCCGGCGACGATCAGCGACACGGTGAAGCCGCGGAAGCCGGTGGCGGGCTCGTCGGTGTGGGCGACGTCGACGAGGAGGTCGAGGCCGAGCGCGGCGTAGAAGGCCCGGGCCCGGTCGGTGTCGTCGGTCTCGATGGTGAGGGAGGCGATGTGCGTCATGGGGATGACGCTAGGAGCGGTGCCGGTCCGGCTGCTTCTCGATTCCTGACGGATCGGTGCCGGTCATCCGGATGGTGAACCCGGCACCCGTGGCCGGGGGACGGTCGGCGTCGAGGGTGTCGTCGCGAAGCATGATCTCGGTCTTGCGCTGGTCGAGCTCGTAGTGCTTGGTGGCGTAGAAGAGCGCGGTGACCTGGTCGAGGCCGGTGGCGAGGGTGACCCGGGTGGTGCGGTGGCGGCGCCACGGCAGCCAGCTGCGGCCGTTGACGTTGTGGCCGACGTGATCGGCGACGGCGAGGCTCATCAGCAGCAGGACGACCCCTGCGACGGCGAGTGCCCAGATCGCGCCCATGCCCCGAAGGGTAGCGCTGACCTGCACCGACTCCGGCACCACACGCGGGAAGGGCTACCGTCGGGTTCATGGCCGATGCGCTGATCGTCACGGCGGTGCTCGACGACGCGGCCCAGGAGCGGTTCGACGCCTTGCGCCGCGCGCACTTCCCGCCCGCCCGCAACCGCCTGGCCGCACACGTGACGCTGTTCCACGCGTTGCCGGGTGAGCATCGTCGCGGGATCGAGGACGACCTGGGCGTCGTGGCGGGGCGGATGGCGGCGACGGTCCCGGTCACGGTGACGGGGCTGCGGTTCACGGGGTACGGGGTGTCCTATGTGCTGCGGTCGCCGGCGTTGACGTCGGCGCGGTCGGGTCTCGCGCGGCGCTGGGAGCCGTGGCTGTCGGCGCAGGACCGTGCGAAGGCCGGCGACCTGCACGTCACCGTGCAGAACAAGGTCGAGCCCGAGGAGGCGCGGGCGCTGCACGACACCTTGCGGGCGGAGTTCGTGCCGTCGCAGGTGACGTCGGTGGGGCTGGCGTTGTGGCGATACCTCGACGGGCCGTGGGAGGAACTGGGCAGAGTCCCTTTCGGGGCGCCTGCCGGCGGTCCCACGGTCAGCGGTCCCACGGCCGGCGATCCCGCGGTCAGCGATCCCACAGGGGATGCGGGTCCCGCCCGGCGGACATCAGGAAGCGGTCGCGCCAGGACACGTCGGCGGGCACAGGGGTGAGTGCGGGGCCGAAGAGGCCGACGTCGCGCCAGTGGTCGGCGCGCGGCTCGGTGAGCTCCCACAGGGCGCGGGAGAAGATCTCGGTGAGCGGGCAGACGGAGCCGCTGAACACGGCCACCTCGTGTGCCGTGACGGCGCGGACGACGGTCTGGCGCACCAGGTAGTCGGCGGTGCTGATGTCGCCGTACCGGGAGTGGACGACGGCGTCGGGGTCGGTGGCCTTGGTCGCGGCGGCGACCGCGGCCTCGGCGAGCCGGGTGAGGACGGCCTCGCGGTCGCCGTCGCCGCCCGCGAGGGGGTCGTCGGTGCCGGGCTCGCCGCCGGCGAGGAGGTCGGGGACGGTCACGTCGTCGCGGGCGTGCTCGCGGACGACCACGGAGATCGTGACGCGCGGGGCGTCGGGCAGGGCGAACGGCGGAGGCACGGTGGTCGACCGGTGCTCGCGGCCCACGCGGGCCAGGACCCACAGGGCGACCTGCTCCGCCGTCACGAAGAGCTCAGCCTCGCGGATCATGCGACCTCCTCGTCGACGCCCGGCCTCCCGGTGATGAGAGGCACACCTTTGCACGACAGCGGCAGGTCGTGGCGTCTCAAATTGGTCCGCTCGGCGGAACCGGCCGCCCGCGAGGGTGGTACGGGGTTCGTCGTCCGGAACTCCACGGCGCGATCATGCCGATCGGCCTGCTGTGCTGCAACGTAGTTGGGGCGGCAGCGAGGGGCTCCCCTGCGGTCTCGCCACCACCGTGCGGATCAACGAAGCGGTGGGACCGGGGAAACGGCGCATTCGCTCGAATGAGTGCACGAGAACGGGCGTCCCGCGGCGTGTCGTCGGGATTCGCCGGGGCGTCATCACGAATTCACGGGAGTGATCGTCGATGTGAAATGAATTCGGCTAGCGGGCGTCGGTGAGGAATTCGGTTGCCGCCGCAACGAGATGGGCGGGGTCCTCGACGCCGCAGAGCTCACGGGCGGAGTGCATCGACAGCACCGGGATTCCGACGTCGACCGTCCGGATGCCGAGCCGCGTCGCGATGATCGGGCCGACCGTGGACCCGCAGGGCACGGTGTTGCGCCCGACGAAGAACTGAGATCCGACACCGGCGGTGCGGCAGGCCCGCTGCCAGGCGGCGGCGCCGGGGGCGTCGGTGGCGTAGCGCTGGTTGGCGTTGACCTTCAGCGACGGGCCTTCGTTGGGCAGGGCGCGGTGGCCGGGGTCGTGCAGGTGCAGGTAGTTGGGGTGGGCGGCGTGGGTGACGTCGACCGACAACGCCCGGGACGTGGCGAAGACGCGGGAGCGCGCGTCGAACCCGCCGGCGAGGTGGGTCAGCAGGGTCTCGAGCAGCGGGCCCGCGGCGCCGGTGGCGGTGGCACTGCCGATCTCCTCGTGGTCGAAGCCGACGAACACGGGCGTCGTCGACGGGTCGCGCTCCGCCGCGGCGACGAGTGCGGTGATGCCGGCGTGCACCGACGACAGGTTGTCCAGCCGGGGCGCGGCCAGCAGCTCACCGTGCTCGCCGAGGCGGGCGGGCAGGGTGAGGTCGTGGACGACGAGGTCGTGCGCGGCGATCTCCGCGCCGTCGACGCCGACCTCCGAGGCGAGGAAGGCCAGCAGGTCACCCTCCCGGGACGCGCCCAGACCCCAGATCGGCAGCAGGTTCTGCTGCGGGTCGAGCGTCAGGCCCTGGTTGACCGAGCGGTCGAGATGGATCGCCAGCTGGGGGACGCGCAGCAGCGGCCGCGCGACGTTCACCAGCACCGACGTGCCGTCGTAGAGGGAGAGACGCCCGGCGAGCCCGAGGTCGCGGTCGAGCCAGGAGTTCCACAGCGCCCCGCCGTAGACCTCGACGGCGACCTGGCGCCAACCGCCGGTCCCGGTGTCGGGCAGCGGCTTGACCTTGAGCGTGGGGGAGTCGGTGTGGGCGGCGAAGATCCGCAGCGGTGAGACGTCGGACCGCTGCCACCAGGCCAGGATCGTGCCGTCGCGGACCAGGTAGCGCCCGCCCGGCGCGGTGTCCCACTCGGCGGTCTCCGGCTGCTCGGTGAACCCGGCGGCGGTCAGCCGGGCCACGGCCTCGGCCACCGCGTGGTACGGGGTCGGGCTCGCGGAGATGAAGTCGGCGAGGTCCAGCGCGAGGTCGGCCACGTCATGCATCCTGCCCTCGTGACCGGTGAGCGGTTCGACGTGGTCGTCGTCGGGGGTGGCAGCGCGGGCTGTGTGCTGGCCGCCCGCCTGGCCGAGAAGCCCGGCCGGAGCGTGCTGCTGCTGGAGGCGGGCCCCGACGTCGTGAGTGGCAATCGTCGCTACAGCGACGATTGCCACTCACAGAGCAGTTTGGCGGCCACCGTGCCCGGTCATCCGCTCAACTGGGGGTACGAGGCCGAGCTGGTGCGCGGGGTCCCTGCTGTCCTGCCCCGCGGCCGGGTCCTCGGCGGGTCGAGCGCGATCAACGGGGCCTACTTCGTCCGGGCCACCCGAGCCGATCTCGACGGCTGGGGCGTCCCGGGCCTGTCCTACGACGAGGCACTGCCGTTCTACGTACGCAGCGAGCGCGACGCGGACTTCGACGGCCCGGACCACGGCCGCACCGGCCCGGTGCCTGTCCGTCGCCCGTCCGGTGCGCTGGTCGCGCCGACCACCGGGCCGTTCCTCGCCGCCGCGGCAGCCCTCGGCTTCCCCGACGAGCCCGACAAGAACGCGGACGGCCCACCCGGCGCGGGGCTGGTCCCGTCGAACGCCGTCGAGGGCGTCCGGGTCAGCGCAGCCGATGCCTACCTCCGCGGCCGGCCCGCCGAGATGCACACCAGCGCGGTGCTCCGGCCCGCGGACGACGCTCAGGTGCATCTCGCGGTCCGCACCGACACGGTGGTCACCGGCATCGTGCTCGACCGGGTGCGGGCCGTGGGGGTGCGGACCGCCGACGGAGTGGTCGAGGCCGGGGAGGTCGTCCTCGCCGCCGGGGCGCTGGCCACGCCGAGGCTGCTCATGCGGGCCGGTATCGGGCCCGGCGAGGTCCTGCGGCAAGCCGGCATCCGGGTCCGCCACGACCTGCCCGTCGGCCAGGGGTTCTCCGACCACCCGGCCGTCTTCCTGCCCTTCCGCCCGCACGAGACCGCCGAGCCGCACCCGCACGCCGTCACCGCGCAGGTCGCGCTGCACCTCGACTCCGGTGCCGACCCCGCGGGCGACCTCGAACTGCTGCTGTTCTCCCGGCCGTTCACCCCCGGCGGCCCGCTGCACGTGATGTGCGCGCTGCAACGCCCGGAACGCAGCGGCGTCCTCACCCCGGACCGCACCGAGCACCGGTACCTGCGCACCGAGGCCGACCGGCGACGGCTCCGCGCCGCCGTCCGGATCGCCGCCGACCTGCTCCGCGCGGGGCTCGGCACCCGCGTCGAACCGGAGGGTTTCGTCCTCGGCAACGACGCCCGGCTCGACGGCTGGATCCGCGACCACCTGACGACGTCGTCGCACCTGTCCGGCACCGCCGCGATCGGCCCGGTGACCGACCCCGGGCTGCGGGTGCGTGGTACGCGGGGGCTGCGCGTCGTCGACACGTCGGTGTTCCCCGCCGTCCCCCGGAGGGGGCCCGCGGCCAGCGCGATCATGTTGGGGGAATATGCCGCGGCGCTACCGTGGGACGGGTGAGCGACAACCCGTTCCTGCACGCGAGCGACCTGCCCTACCAGCTGCCCGACTACCGGCGGATCACCGACGAGCACTACGCCCCCGCGTTCGAGGCCGGCATGGCCGAGCAGCGGGCCGAGGTCGAGGCCGTCGTCACGAACCCGGAGCAGGCGACGTTCGAGAACACCGTCGCCGCACTGGAGCGGTCCGGGCGCATCCTGGACCGGGTGTCGAGGGTGTTCTTCAGCCGCGCGAGCGCCCACACCAATCCCGCCATCGAGGCGTTGCAGGCCGAGATCGCGCCGAAGCTGGCCGCGCACCGCGACGCCATCGTCCTCGACGCACGCCTGTTCGCACGGCTGCGCGACCTGCAGGACCGGGGCGAGAGCCTCGACCCCGAGTCGCAGCGCCTGCTGGACAAGCTCGTCGACGAGGCCGTCCGCGACGGCGCGGAGCTCGACGAGGCCGGCAAGTCCCGGCTCCGGGAGCTGAACTCACGCATCTCCTCGCTGTCGACGGCCTTCGGCAGCCAACTGCTGGCCGACGCCAACGCCTCCGCGGTCGTCGTCGACGATCCGGCCCGCCTCGACGGCCTCTCCTCCGGCGCGATCTCCGCCGCCGCGGCCGCCGCCGAAGCCCGCGGGCAGGAGGGCCACCTGCTCACCCTCGTGCTGCCGACCAACCAGCCCGCGCTGGCGTCGCTGACCGACCGGTCGCTGCGCGAGGAGCTGTTCCGCGCCTCCACCGAGCGCGGCGCACACGGCGGGGAGCACGACACCCGAGCGATCCTCGCCGAGCTGGCCGCCCTGCGCGCTGAGCGGGCCCGGCTGCTCGGCTTCCGCGACCACGCCTCCTACGTGGCCGCCGACAGCACCGCGGGCTCTGTCGACGCCGTGGCCGGGCTGCTCGCCGACCTGGTGCCGCCCGCCGTCGCCAACGCGCAGGCCGAGGCCGCCGAGCTGCAGGAGATGGCGGGGGAGCAACCGTTGCAGCCGTGGGACTGGTCGTTCCACGCCGAACGCGTCCGCAAAGAGCGCTTCTCCGTCGACACCGCCGCCCTGCGCCCCTACCTGGAGCTCGACCGGGTCCTGCACGACGGCGTCTTCCACGCCGCGGGCGCGCTCTACGGGCTGCGGTTCGTCGAGCGCGACGACCTCGTGATGTACCACGACGACGTCCGTGTCTGGGAAGTCTTCGACGGCCCGGAGGACAGCGGCGTCCCGCTCGGCCTCTACGGCGCCGACTTCTACGCGCGCGACTCCAAACGTGGCGGCGCCTGGATGAACGCCCTGGTGTCGCAGTCGCGGCTGCTCGGGCAGCGGCCCGTCGTCATGAACACCCTCAACATCCCCAGGCCCGCCGACGGCGAGCCCACCCTCATGACCTTCGACGAGGTCACGACGCTGTTCCACGAGTTCGGCCACGCCCTCCACGGGCTGCTCTCCGACGTCACCCACCCGCGGTTCTCCGGCACCAGCGTGCCGCGCGACTTCGTCGAGTTCCCGTCGCAGGTCAACGAGATGTGGGCGCTGTGGCCGGAGGTCCTCGCCGGGTACGCCCGCCACCACGAGACGGGCGAGCCGATGCCGACCGAGCTGGTCGGGAAGCTGGTCGCGGGCCGGGCCTACGGCGAGGGCTTCGCGACGACCGAGTACCTCGCCGCGGCCGTCCTCGACCAGGCCTGGCACACCCTCACCGACGACGTCCCCGCCGCCGACGAGGTGCAGGACTTCGAGGCCCGTGCCCTCGCCGAGGCAGGGATCGCGCTGGCGACCGTCCCCCCGCGCTATCGCAGCACCTACTTCAACCACGTGTTCGCGGGCGGCTACAGCGCCGGCTACTACTCCTACATCTGGTCGGAGGTCCTCGACGCCGACACCGTCGAGTGGTTCACCGAGAACGGCGGCCTGCGTCGCGAGAACGGCGACGCGTTCCGCAAGGCGCTGCTCTCGCGCGGCGGTGCCGTCGAGCCGATGGAGGCCTACCGGGCCTTCCGGGGCCGCGACCCCGAGATCGCGCCGCTGCTGGCCCGCCGGGGGCTCGCGCGCTGAACGGGCCGGTCCCGGCCGGGACACGCACCACACCGATGAGCCGCGGGAGGCGGCGGCGGGCGGGGACGAGGTCGTTTCCGCCCGTCCCCGCCCGAGGTGACCGCCTCGTCGACGACCGTCCGATGGGGAGCTTCGGAGGGGCGCCGACCCCGCGGTGGGTGTTGGATGGGACGAGTCCCCGGGCCCCGCTTGGGGCGCCGGACCCGGGGACGTCGGTCCGTTCGAACGTCGTGCGGCCGAGGATGGGAGCCATGGGCCGCAGTCGGTCCTCGCGACCAGCCGGGTGGGGAGCATGCCGGTCGCCTGCGCGGTGGTTCCGTCGCATGGCCGAGAACCTATGAAGACCCGACGCGCAGAGGTGCGATCCTGAGAGCCGAGGTTGCGCATGCGCGCCGACAGGTCCGACGGACGCGCCGGGGAGCGGCCCAGGCCGCATGTCTCCCGACCCCCTTGCTCCGATCGGAGCAAGGGGTGTCTCAGGGGTGACCGTTGGCCAGATCAGGACGACCGCTCAGCCCGTTAGCCGATCGTTATCTGCCGCTCACGGGGGATGGTCTCCAGCGATGCTCCCTGTTGCTCCCCCAGAGGGCGTGTCGGCGTTCGTCCCGGCACAGCGGTCCTCGGACCGGAGACCGCTGTCCCCGGACACAGTCCTGCTGGCGCTACCCGCGACCGCCGCCACGGCGTCGGTCCTGCGCAGCCTGCGCGCCGACGGCCTCGACGTCACCCCTGCCCACGACGGCATCGGCGTCCTCGACGCCGCCCGTGCCGGCGTCCCCGCGCTCGTCGTCCTCGACGTCGAGCTGCCCGGCCCCGACGTCTCGACGGTCGTCGGCGCACTGCAGGCGGAGGTGCCGTCCGCGCCGCTCGTGGCGGTGACGCCGCGCGAGCGACGCTCCGCCCTGCTCGGGCTGCTGCGGGCCGACCGCGACGACTACGTGTTGCGGCCCTTCCCCGTCGACGAGCTCGTCGCTCGCATCCGGCTGCGGCTGCGTCAGGGCGGGCTGATCGACGAGAACGTCGTCCGCGTCGGTGACCTCGCGGTCGATCCGGACCTCGGCGAGGTCCAGATCGACGGCCGGCCGGTCGCGCTGTCGCCGACGGAGTTCTCGCTGCTCATGGCGCTGGTCTCGGAAGCGGGGGAGACGGTCTCGCACGACCGGATCGCCCAGCAGGTCTGGACGGAGCCGGCGTCGGCGAACCTCGTTCAGGTCTACATCTCGTACCTGCGACGCAAGATCGGACCCGAAAGGATTCGGACGGTGCGCGGCGCGGGATACGTTCTCGAAGGCTGATCGCCCGTTCCGGTCCCGATCGCCCGCGCACGATTGGCACAACGTCGACCGGGGTACTCCGCGCGGTTCTCCGGCCGGGTCACCCGGAGGCCGATGATCAGCGCGAACGGTGGACGTCGCCGCGGCGATCGGGTGGATGTCCGCCTCTCGTATGTCGGCCTCCGAACGGACAGATAACACTTCGGTGTTGTTCGGGGTGTCCGGCGAGCGCGAATTCGCGAAGAGTGTCAGTCTCGGTTCACGAGAATTGCGCGGCCGTCGTGGCGGCGCCTCGACGACGGATCGGGGGATCACATGCTCGGTAGCATCATCGGCGCAATCATCATCGGTATCGTTCTCGGTGTTCTGGCCCGGCTCATCCTGCCCGGCAAGCAGAACATCCCCGTGTGGCTGACGATCGTGGTCGGCATCATCGCCGCCTACATCGGCACCTGGATCGCCCGTGCGTTCGGTGTCGCCGACACCAACGGCATCGACTGGCTCGAGCACCTCGTCCAGCTGATCGTCGCGATCATCGGCATCGGCCTCGTCGCGGGCATCTACTCCCGGCGTGGCGTCCGCCACTGACGCCGGGCGGCGCTCCTGAACGCCGCTTCGCTGAACAGAACGGCCCGGGGACCTCGGTCCCCGGGCCGTTCGTCTGCGTCGGTTCGCGTGCGGTTCTCAGCTCGCGAAGGCACCCGCCGCCGCGAGGAGCAGGTCGTTCTCCTCGGGGCTGCTCACGGTCACCCGCACCCCGTCCGGCGCGAACGGGCGCACGATCACCTTGTGGTCCATGTGGTGCGCGGCGAAGGCCGCCGTGCGCTCCCCGAGCGCGAGCCACACGAAGTTCGACTGCGTCGGCGGCACGGTGAAGCCCATCCCGAGCAGCGCGTCGCGCACCCTGACCCGCTCGGTGACGACCTCCGCGCAGGACGCCAGCAGCTCGTCCTTCACGTCGAGCGCCGCCAACGCTCCGGCCTGCGCCACGACGCTCACCGCGAACGGTGACCCCACCTTCCGCAGCGCCGCGATCACCTCAGGCGCGCCGAACGCGTAGCCGACCCGCAGGCCGGCCAGCCGGTACGCCTTCGAGAACGTCCGCAGCACCACCAGGTTCGGGTGCGCGTCGACCAGGTCCCTGCCGTCGACGGCGTCGTCCGCGGTCACGTACTCGTAGTAGGCCTCGTCGAGCGCGACGAGCACGTCCGGCCCGACCGCGGCCAGGAACCGCTCCAGCTCCGGGCGGGTGACGACGGTGCCCGTCGGGTTGTTCGGCGAACACACCATGACCAGCCGCGTCGCCGGGCCCACCGCGGCGGCCATCGCGTCGAGGTCGTGGCGGAAGTCGTCGGTCAGCGGGACGGGCCGCGACGTCGCCCCGGCGACCTGCGTGACGATCGGGTACGCCTCGAACGACCGCCACGCGTAGACGACCTCGTCGCCCGGCCCGACACAGGTGATGTTCACGAGCTGCTGGCACAGGCTCACCGAGCCGCACCCGACCGCGACGCGCTCGGGCGGCAGGTCGAGCTCCGCGGCCAGCCGGCCGGTCAACGTCGTCACCGCGAGATCGGGGTAACGGTTGCCGCCCGCGGCGGCGTCGGCGATGGCGGCGAGGACGGAGGCGGGCGGCGCGAGGGGCACCTCGTTGCTGGCGAGCTTCACGGCCCCGGGAACGGCGCGGCCCGGCACGTAGGCCGGCAGCGCGTCGAGGTCCGCGCGGATCAACGTCATGGGGGTCACCGTAGACCGGGCCCGTGAGCGGCCGACCGACGTGGAAGGCTTGCGGCATGACCGAGATCCGGACGGAAACCGTCCCGCTCGTCGACGGCAGCCGGCTGCGGCTGACCGTCGCGGAGCCCGACGGCTCGGTGCGCGGGGGGATCGTCGTGCTCCACGAGGCGCGCGGCGTCACCGAGAGCGTCCGCAATCTCGTCTCCGCCATCGCGGGGGACGGATGGCTGGCCGTCGCGCCGCATCTCTACCACCGTGACGGCGCCGACGAGATCGATGCCGCGCACTCCGACGAGCACGTGCAGGAGCAGGTCGAGAAGCTCGACCGCGAAGAGGTCATGGCCGACACCGACACCGCGTTCGGCTGGCTCGCCGAGCACGAGGTCCAGGCCGACCGCATGGGCGTCGTCGGCTTCGACCTCGGCGGCTCCGTCGCCCTGCTCGTCGCGGCGAAACGCACCCTCGGCGCGGCCGTGACCGTCGGCGGCGGCGGGGTCACCACCCCCACGTCCGACGGGCTGCCCGAGCTCCTCGAGGCCGCGTCGGCGCTGACCTGCCCGTGGCTGGGCATCTACGGCAGCCCGCCCGAGGGCGGCGAGTACGCCGGGATCGGGCAGCTGCGCGACGCGACCGACAGCGCCCGGGTCGCCACCGACCTGGTCACGTTCCCGCTGTCGGGGCACCGTTTCGACGCCGATCCCGATGCTGCCGCCGAGGCCTGGCAGCGGATGCTCAATTGGTTCGGGTCACACCTGCGGTAGCTGGCCCTGCGCATGATCGCAGGGAAAACTCCGGGGATGGCAACCGGAGCCCCCGACGTCGTGTGGTCCCCTTCGCCCGAAGCGGCCGAGTCGAGCGAGATCGCGAGGTTCGCCCGCTTTCTCCGTGAGGAACGCGGCGCCGACCTTCCCGACGACACCGACTACGCCGCCCTGCATGCCTGGTCGGTGGCCGACGTCGGCGCCTTCTGGGCCGCTGCCGCCGACTTCTTCGGGGTCCGGTTCCACGACGCCCCCACCGCCGCACTGGGTTCCGACGAGATGCCCGGGGCCGACTGGTTCCCGGGCGCCACGCTCAACTATGCCGAGCACGCCCTCACCGACGGCCCCGGCCGCTCCGGCACCGACGAGGCGATCGTGTTCGCCCGCGAGGACGGCCTCGAACGCATCGTGACCCACGCCGAGCTGCGCGGCCTCGTCGGCCGTGCCCGAGCGGGACTCGTCCGGGCCGGCGTCGGCCGCGGCGACCGCGTCGCCGCGCTGGCGCCCAACAGCGTCGAGACCCTCGTCGCGTTCCTGGCCACCGCGAGCCTCGGCGCGATCTGGTCGTCGTGCTCCCCGGACTTCGGCGCCCGCGCCGTCCACGACCGCTTCGCCCAGATCGAGCCGGCCGTGCTCGTCGCCGTCGACGGCTACATCTACAACGGCCGCGGCTTCGACATCCGCCCCACCGTCACCACCCTGCAGTCGCAGCTGCCGACGGTCCGCGAGACGGTCCTCGTGCCCTACCTCGACGAGTCGGCCGAGCTGGAGGGCACGACCGGCTGGGCCGACTTCACCGCGGAGTCCATGCCGCTGGAGTTCGAGCAGGTCCCGTTCGGCCACCCCCTGTGGGTCCTCTACTCGTCGGGGACGACCGGCCTGCCCAAGGGCATCGTCCACGGACACGGCGGCATCCTGCTCGAACACCTCAAGGCGCTGCGCCTGCAGTCCGACCTCCGGCCCGGCGACCGCTTCTTCTGGTTCACCACCACCGGCTGGATGATGTGGAACTACCTCATCGGCGGCCTGCTCGCCGGGATCACGATCGTCCTGTTCGACGGCAGCCCCGCCCACCCCGACCTCGGCGCCCTGTGGCGGCTCGCCGAACGCCACCGCGTCAAGTACTTCGGGACGTCCGCGCCGTTCATCCAGTCCTGCCTCAAGGCCGGCCTGCGCCCGCGCGACGAGGCCGACCTCTCCGCCCTGCGCACCGTCGGCTCCACCGGGGCGCCACTGTCGCCCGAGGGCTTCGAATGGGTCGGCGACGCCGTCGGTGACGGCCTGCAGATCGCCTCCGTCTCCGGCGGCACCGACCTCTGCGCCGCCTTCGTCGGCGGCGCGCCCACCGTCCCCGTGTGGCGGGGCGAGATCTCCTGCGCCGCACTGGGAGCCGCCGTCGTCGCCTACGACGAGAAGGGTGAGGAGCTCGTCGACGAGGTCGGCGAGCTCGTCGTCACCCGGCCGATGCCGTCGATGCCGGTGATGTTCTGGGACGACCCCGACGGCACCCGGCTGCGCGAGGCCTACTTCGAGGACTACCCGGGCGTCTGGCGCCACGGCGACTGGGTGCGGCTCACCCCGCGCGGCTCCTACGTGATCTACGGCCGCTCCGACTCCACCCTCAACCGCGGCGGCGTCCGCATGGGCACCGCCGACTTCTATGCCGTTGTCGAGGCCGTCGACGGCGTCGCCGACTCCCTCGTGATCGACACCACAGAGCTCGGTGCCCGCGACGAGGGCGCCTTGCTCTGCTTCCTCGTCCTCGCCGACGGGGCGTCGTTGGACGATCTCGAACCGGCCCTGCGCAGGACCCTGCGCACCGAGCTCTCACCCCGCCACGTCCCCGACCGCTTCATCGTGATCGACGCCGTGCCGCGCACCCTCAACGGCAAGAAGTGCGAGGTCCCGGTCAAGAAGATCCTGGCGGGCGTCGCGCCCGACAAGGCCGTCAGCCGCGGCGCGCTGCAGAACCCCGACTCCCTCTCGCCGTTCCTGGAGATGGCCGCGTCGGGGTGATCGTCTCCGGGGTGGGGGGTGTGTGAGAGCTGCCGGAGGGACGTGTAATGTTCTCCTCGCTGAGGCCGAGAGGCCCCGGGAGGCTTCGCCTAGTCTGGTCTATGGCGCCGCACTGCTAATGCGGTTTGGGGTCACCCCCCATCCCGGGTTCAAATCCCGGAGCCTCCGCGCAGGTGTTGCCGGCCCCAGGGTCGGCCGCAGCTACAATTGAAGAGCAAGCGCCCGTAGCTCAACGGATAGAGCATCTGACTACGGATCAGAAGGTTAGGGGTTCGAATCCCTTCGGGCGCACCACGACGAACTCGCCCTGACCAGTAAGAACGGTCAGGGCGAGTTCGTTCGTAAGGCTGATGTCGATCTTCGGCCACGAGTCTGGCCACGAACGTCGCCGGCGTTTCGATCACGGCCAGCAGCGACGCCCTGGCGGGCCGTCGGCGCGGGGGCATCCGCCGACACGGGAACGGGAATGGCTCTCCACGAGGTCGACGCGACCACGAGGATGGGCACATCGCGTGCTGTCTGGGCCGACAGAGGTCATCAGCCGTCAGGGTGGAAGGATCGCTTCATGGTCTCCAGTCATTGCCGCCGTCAGGTCCCGGAGGAACCGGACCGGTGACATGTCGGTGTGGCCCGGACCGTTGTGACCCGGGCCAGCACCTGCGCGACCGCCACCCGGAGATGCGAGCCCGCAGCCGAGCCCGGTGAGGGGACGGATACAAGTGTTGTTACCGGGGCCACCGATGTTGGTGTTGGTGCCCGCGGCGCCGTCGAGGTAGTCGTTGCCGATGCCTCCCATCAGCATGTCGTTGCCGTCGCCGCCGTCGAGGTTGTCGTTGCCGATGCCCCCGGACAGCGTGTCGTCGCCCGCGCCGCCGCAGATCAGATCGTTGCCGCCCAGGCCGGTGAGGACGTCGTTGCCGCCCAGTCCATAGATGAGGTCGTCGCCTGGGGTGCCGGTGATGTGGTCGGCGCGGGAGGAGCCGACGATTGCGCCCTGTGGTGGGGCGACGTCGCAGGTCGCGGTGCTGGGCTGCGCGGACGCGACGCCGGGTACGGCCACGATCGCGGCGGCGGCGGCGAGAACTGCAGCCGCGCCTGTGAGGGCCGGCCGGTGCTGTCTGACGCGAGCCGGGCGCCGGGCGTGGTCGTGCGAGCGACGGTAGGACATGGGTGTGGCTTCCCTTCGCCGAGGAGTCGTTGCGCCTATCCCTGCTCACCACCGGTGTAGCTGAACGTTCGGGTGGTCGTGGAGCCCGCTGTCCTGCATGCCCCTGTCGCAGCCGCGACTCGCGCGCCAGGCAGACGCGCCTCGCGGCGATCACCACCCTGGCCGAGCACGCAGCCACGGCGTGGCCTCGTCTCGCCCACGATGCCGAACCTTCCCAGCCGGGACGACGTCGGCCCCCACGGTGAGGAGCGTTCACCGGTTACTCGTCGAACCGGGCCGCCGCGTTAACCCGTATGGGGACCTTCACATCGAACGTGGGCAGGCGCCGCCGCCCGAGACCAGAGCACTCGGTCCTCGGGGCGAGGGGAGGTGCAGCCGATCACCGCGAGCCTGGCGGCCACGACGGCGACCAGGGGCGGCGAGCGGGGGCGGGGCAGGGTGCGCACTGGCCCGGGTCAGGTGCGCGCGGAGGGCGATTCCGCTCGTCCCGTCCGGCGCCGCCGGAGAGCCGGTCCTCGTCCGCCGCCTCGCGGTGCGCTGTGATGAGCAGTTCCTGTGGACGGTGCTGCTGGTGTCGAGCTGATCCTCATCGGTTACGCGATGCTGTTCGCGGCGGAGCGGGAGCGGCTCGGCGTCCAGCTGATCATGGCGACGTCGCCGACCGCGATGATCGGCATGGGGCTGGTACTGGTCGGGAACCTCGAAGGCCCGTGCCGGACCGTCCAGCCCGACGAGATGCAGCGCACGCTCGCGCTGATGCAGACCACGCGGCTGCCCTCGATCGGGCCGCTGCTGCCGCCGTGCGACGCGCAGGGCGTCGCGACCAGCTGACGTCGTCGGTCGCCGGTGGACGGGCCGATCAGCGGGGGCCGTGGATGACGGGCGTCCCCATCGCCGCGCGAGTGCCGGCGACCATGTGCTCGGTGACCCATTGGATGACGGCGATCCAGCAGGAGCTGAGGTAGCTGGAGTAGTCCTGGTCGGCGACGTCGCGGACGGCTCGGGTGAGCGCGTGGGCGACGTACATGTAGTGCTCGGGCTCGACGTGGTACTTCACGTAGTGCTCGCGCCCCATCCGGTGCAGGACGACCTCGAGCTCGGCGGTGTCCTGCGCCGAGATCTGCGCGATGGCGGCGAGGAGTGCGTCGGTCATCTTCTGCATCTGGCCGGTCATGTCGGCGGCGAACATCGCGCGGGTCGTAGGGGCCATCTCGAACAGGTGGTCGTAGAAGACCTCGGCCAGCCGGACCGGCCGGTCCGTGACGGCCCGGCACGACCGCTGCACGGCCTGGATGACCTCGGGCCCGGGTCGGCGCGCCGGTCGGGGCGCCTGGGCCTGCTGGGGCAGTGACAGCGAGCGGGCGAGTGAGCGAGCAACCACGACAGGGGCCATCCTTCCGACCCGCCGGACAGCTCGTCGTCGGGCGCGGACGGGACGCGCCGATACCTGTCGATCGGTTCTGCCGGCTCACCCGTTTCACGTTGTGACCGACTGATTACTCGTTCGGAACCGACCATTCGTCGCGGCCAGGCCGACCGCGGCTCGTCCGCGGGTGTCGACGGTGTTCGCGATCCCGGTCGTCGACGCCCGCCCAGGCCTCGTCGAGCCACGCGGACACGGCGTCGTGGTGTGACGCGGCATCCCGGCCTCGGGTGCGCCCAGCACGCCGTACGGGCCACCCGTGGGTATACGCGCAAACGCAGTCGGTCGCCGGACGAGATCCTCGGCCGCCGACGACGGCGTCAGGTGGTCGCCGGCCTGCGGCGCAGCTCCTTCGCGCCGAGGGTCCATCCGGCGACGGTGGGTGCCCCGGTCGAGATCAGGCGGTAGAGGACGACGGCGGGGAGGACGGCGTGTGCGTCGCTCCCCGCGGCGACGAGGGCGGCGATGAGGGCGAGGTCGGTGGTGCCGATGCCGAACGGCAGGAGCGAGAGGTTCGACGCGGCCATCGCGGCGGCGTAGGCGAGCAGGACGGCGCCGACACCGGGGACGGGCACTCCGGTGGCGACGAGGCAGACCGCCAGGGTGGTGATGTCGAGGACCCAGTTCACCAGCGAGTACGTCGCCGCGGCCGTCCATGTCGAGGCCCACAGCCGGGCACCGGACAGGTCCTGCACGGCTGCGACGATCGAGGGTGCGGCGACGACGAGCTCCACCGTCACGACGGCGACGGCGACGGCGGCGAGGATCGTCCGCAGCCGTGGGCGTCGGCGGGCGCGTGGCGGGCCGTCGACGCGTCCGATCCCGGTCGTCGTCAACGTGGTCCCCCAGCGGTGCGCAGAGATGACCGGTCCGGCGCGGGCGTCGTGCCGGTCGGTACCCACTCTCGACCCGCGTGGTCGTACCGAGATGTCCGGTCGCTGTGCGGCGGCTGTGAGTCCGCCGGGATCAGCCGGCGCGTTCGGTCTCGACGGGTTCGGGGGTGGCGTGGCCGCGCAGGCGTGTCGTCAGGGTCTCGAGCGCGTCCCGCAGGTCGGCGGCCGCGGCGGCCGTCATCCCCGTGGCCTCGACGACCGAGGCCTGGGCGGTGACGGCGTCCCGGTAGAGGTCGCGCCCGGCGGGTGTGCAGGCCACGAGCAGTACGCGTTCGTCGGCGAGCGACCGGTGCCTGGTGACCAGCCCGAGCTGGGCGAGCCGCTTGACCAGCGGTGACAGCGTCCCGTTGTCGAGTGAGAGCCGTTCGCCCAGCTCCTTCAGGCTCAGCCCGGGCGTCCGGTCCCCGGTCCGGTCCTGCTCCCAGAGGACGAGCATCACGATGTACTGGCTGTAGGTCAGGCCGGTCGCGCTCAGCGCTGCGCGGTAGCAGCCGGTGATGGCGCGGGACGCCGAGTACAGCGCGAAGCACAGCTGGTCGTCCAGCTGGAGGTCGGCCGTCGGCTCGTCGCCCGGGTGGGTCATGGAGCAAGGATACGTGACGGGCAACTCTGTCGTACACGATTCTGTTGCACACAACGGAGTTGCGGTAGGTTGCGGTGGTAGCCCGGAGTCTCGATCAAAGGAGTCAGCAATGCCTGCACGTACGTCGACCGCTGTCTGGAACGGTGACCTCGAGAGCGGCACGGGCCGGATGGTCGTCGGGAACAACGCCTACACCGGCGACTTCTCGTTCAAGTCGCGCTTCGAGGAGGGCGCCGGCACGAACCCGGAGGAGCTCATCGCGGCCGCGCACGCCGGCTGCTACTCGATGCAGCTCTCGGCGATGCTCGCCGCCGCGGGCAAGAACCCGACGAGCGTGTCGACCAGCGCGCACGTGACCCTGCAGATCGTCGACGAGAAGCCGACGATCACCAAGATCGCGCTCGACACCGTCGGCGTGGTCCCCGGTCTGTCGAGCGAGGAGTTCGCCACGTTCGCGGAGGACGCGAAGGCGGCATGCCTCGTCACCCGGGCACTGTCCGGTGTCGGGACCGTCACCCTGAAGGCCGAGCTCGGGAGCTGACCCGCAGGTCGTCACGCCCCCTGGCGGCGCACCATCTCGGTGATCCAGACGGGGGCGTAGGGCGAGGTGCAGTTCGGGGGCGTCGGGTAGTCCTTCAGGACGCCCAGACGCTCGCCGATGTCGAGGGCGCGGGCGCGGTGCGCGGGATGCTCGATGCCGATCTGGGCGAGGCAGTGGTTCATGGCCCACTGCAGCCGGTCGGGGGCGTCCTTCATCTGCGCCTCGACGACGTCGAGCAGCCCGTCGAGGTCGAGAACGTCCGGCTTCACGGCAACACGTTCGGTGGTCAGTGCCCAGCCCGCGCTCGCGACGACGGGGTCCGGGTCGGCGAACCACGCGACCCGCAGCGCGTCGGCGTGCGGGTTCTTCTTGACGACGTAGCCGACGAGCCAGTCGTGCACCTTCGGCGTGCGCGACTGCCGCAGCATGGCGTCGAGCTCGTCGCGCTCGAACGCCTTGGGTCGGCAGATCAGCAGGGCGAGGAGCTTGGCGGCGGTGTCGCCGGTGGCCCAGAGCTCCCGCGCCAGGTCGTGCTGCGCCTTCAACCTCTTGGCGACGGCGCGCAGCTTCGTCAGGTTCACGGCGTGGTCGTCGCCGTGCCTCTCGTTGACCTCGCGGATCCGGGGGTCCTCGAGGGCGGCGAGCTCGGCCAGCAGCTCGGGGACCGCGACGGCAGGGGCGGACATACCGGTCAGTCTTTCAGGTGCTGCGCGAGGAACGCGAGGGTCTGCGGCCAGGCCTCGGCGGCCGCGCGCTCGTCGTAGAACGACGGGGCGTCCCAGTTGGAGAAGGCGTGCCCGGCGTCGTGCAGCTGGACGGTGACGACGTCCTTGCCCGCCATGGCGTCCTGGACCTCACGGATGTTCTCGGCCGGGATGAACGGGTCGCGGGTGCCGTAGTGGAACAGCGTGGGGCACACGAGGTCGTCGGCCTTGTCGAGCATCGAGTTGATGGCGGAGCCGTAGTACGGCACGGCGGCGTCGATCCCGTGGCCGTCGGCGCGGGCGGTCGTGGCGCACAGGTAGGCCAGCGCGCCGCCGAGGCAGAACCCGATGGCCCCGACCTTCCCGGTGCACTCGGGCGCGGCGCGCAGGTGGGCGAAGGCCGCGGTGATGTCGCCGGCGGCGTCGCCGAAGTCGAGACGGCCGACCATCGCCATGCACGCCTCCATGTCCGACTCGTCCTTGCGCTCGAAGCGCGGTTCGAGCCGCCAGAACATGTCGGGTGCGAGCGCGACGTACCCCTCACCGGCGAGGCGGTCGCAGATGCCGCGGATGTTGTCGTTGACCCCGAAGATCTCCTGGAAGACGAGCAGCCCGGGCCCACTGCCGGACTCGGGCAGGGCGCGGTAGGCGTCGAAGACGCCCCCGTCGGGGGCGGTCACCTGGACGTGGTCGGTCACGGGATCTCCTCAGCGGTCGGCAGGACAGGGATACCACCGACGGCACCCCGCCGGTGGGCGGACGGGCACCGCGGCCGCCGGGCTGAGCGTCTCGCCCGCGACGTCCGGCCGATCACCGGCCACCGGCAGGAGTGGGGTTTGCCCCCTCGGGAACGGGGGCGTGCTCGATGGGAACGAGGCCTCGTGGGCGGCAGAGTTCTCCTCAGCAGAGCAACACCCCCACAGCAACCCCCACACACCGAAGAGGCCCGCCATGTTCAAGTCCCACTGCTCCACCAGCAAGCACCACGACGACAAGTCCTGGAACAACGACGACTACAAGCACTGCAACGACGACTACAAGCCCCACAACGACTGGGACGACAAGTACAGCCACTGCTGGGATTACAAGCAGACCGACCACTGCTGGGACGACAAGTCCTACGACGACAAGAGCTGCCACGACCAGGACTACAAGCACTGCAACGACGACTACAGCCACTCGAGCGGCGGCTACGGCCACCACTGAGCCCCGCATGCCACGCACCCGAACGCCCCCGGACCTCCGGCCCGGGACTGTAAAACCAACGGTGTAACTCCGATCGAGGAGGAAGCACACGATGGC
>NZ_BEGX01000074.1 GCF_002583555.1 Pseudonocardia sp. N23 | reverse complement strand
TGTCGAGCGACATGGAAATGTCAGTGACGGCGCCAGGGCGTGTCAGTGAATGACGCCATGTGAATGTCAGTGCGTGTACGGCCGTGCGGGGGCGTCGAGGAGTAGGGCGTATCGGGCGTCGTCGGTGAGTTCGAGGTCGCGGGCTCGATCTCGGCGGCGGACGAGTCCGAGCTGCTGGAGCCGGACGGCTGCGTCCGCGCTGATGGTGCGGTGGCGCTCGGAGCAGCGGATGTCGGGGTCGGCGGCTGCGTAGAGCACGCGGACGGTGTCGACGTCGAGGGCCTCATCGGCATAGGTGAGCCGGTGCAGCGCCTCACGCTGGGCCGTGGTGAGCAGCCCGGGCCGCGGCGCCACGCCGTGCACCGCGCGGCCGTCGGCGACGACGTCCACGTCGAGGCGGACACCGCGGTCGGCCAACGTGTCGTGAAGGTCGGCGATGGCCGCGGCCAGCCGGGGCAGCGGCCACCCGAGCACGTCGGCCAGCCCGGCCCGGCGGACCGCCGCCGTCTGCTGTCCGGCCGCCGCTGGCCGTGGGAGGGTGGCCAGCGCGGCTTCCAGCACCTGAGCGTCGGCCGCCACCTCGGGCTCGGCCAGGGCGTTGCGTTGGGCGGCGCGCTGGGGGGCGCGGAACAGCTCCACCGGGTGCAGGTCCAGGACCTGGCACAGCCGCTCCAGCAGCCCCAGCGGCACGGCGTCGTGGCCGCCGTCCTGCCAGAGCCGGACCGGGCCGGTCACCGCGGCCACCCCGACCCGCTCGGCGAGCTGGGCATGGGTCAGCCCGGCCGCGATCCGCCGCTGCTCCACCACCTCCCAGTTGATGACCAGCCGCCGCACCGGGCGGCGGCCCGCCGTGGCTCGGGGTCGGCGCGGCGCCCGGGTCACGCCCACCCACCGCGCAGGTCGTGGACCTCGACGCCGCGGAACACCGGCCCCAGCGCCGGGACGCCGGTGTAGGCCGCGCCGCGGTCGAGGACGTTCTGCAACGCCTGTTCCCCGATCACCGTCCCCGGCTCGGTCCCGACGAACAGCCCGGCCCCACCTGCGCCGGTCTCCGACGAAGTGGTGGGGTCGTCGTGGGCGACGCGCTGGGCGTGGTGTTCGAGGATCGCCGCCCGGACCATCCCGGCGACGGGGGCGGGGATCCGGTAGAGCGTCCGCTCGGCGATCAGGAGCTGGTCGGGCCCGGTGTCGTGCACGTCGCGCACGCGCAGCGACCGCAGCGCGGCGGAGCGCAGCCCGGTCGCCCTCGCGATGGCGAGCGCGGCGGCCGCGGTGGGGGAGCACAACCCGCGCAGCCGCTCCACGGCGGCCGGGTCCAGCCGGGGCGCGTTGCTGACCCCCGTGGCGGGCAGCCCGGGTCGCCTGCGCGGGAGCTTCAGGAACACCCCTGTGGTGCAGAACCCGGCCTGCACCGCCCGGACCCGGGTGAGGACCTCGTCGAGGCTGGTGGCGTCGATGGTGTGGCGTTGCAGCGCCGCGGCGCCCTGGTGAGGGTCGATTGATGCCAGCCCGGTGCCGGGTCGGGTCCAGCGGCGCGCGAGGTCCCGCGCGGCCAGCAGGGTGGGCCGGTAGACCGCGTCGACGCGGGCGAACCCGGCCGGGTCGAGCAGCCGCCGCGCCGCGGTGCGGAACAGTGGGAATTCCACATCGGGCACCTCAGGGAACGGGCCGAGCACCGGCTCCGCTGGGGTCGGTAGCAGCGCCAGCGCCACCCGCCACGGACGGACCGGCGCCAGGCCCGCGCCGGTGCCGTCGAGAGCGGCGCGGTGCCCGGTGCCGAGCCCGCCCTGGTGCGCGACCAGCCACAACTTGGTGCCCGCGGCCGCGGTGAGCTCGGCCAGCTCCCGCCACCGCTGCGGCGCGAGCAGGTGCGCCCGCAGCACGACCAGATGCTCGATCCGTTCCGCGCGCAGCCACATCCCGGCCAGTTCCCACGCCCGCCGGCTCACCCCCTCCGTGACCGGGCCGCCGGGGCGCTTCCCGAGCGCGACCAGCACGTCCTCACCGAGCACCGGCAACGGCGCCGCGCCGGAGCGGGGATGACACACCACCACGCCGTGGTCCGGGTCGTGGCGGGCGCCGAGCTCGGCCACGCACTCGCCGGTGTCGTCCGGATCGACCAGCAGCTCCACGGCCGCCGACAGGCCGCTGCTGGTGGCCGCGGCGGGAAGCGGTGGGGTCATCAGCGGGTGGCGGCGCCGGCGCGGGTGCCGCCGTGCAGGGCGAACGCGTTGCGCGCGATCGCCTCGTCGATCCGGTCCCGCCCGCCGGCTCGGCACAGCTCGACCGCGGTGGCGGTGAACGCCGCCCAGTCACGCAGGTTGCCGTGCGCGAAGTGGTCATCGACGAACAGCAGCGTCTCGGCCTCGACGTCGGCGTAGACGGGGTGGAAGCGCGGCATCAGCGCGCACACCTGCTCCCCGGTCAGCTCCCGGAACACCACCCGCCGGTAGATCCGTGAGCGCAGCATCGGCTCCCGGGCCAGCACCTTCCACGCCCCGTCCCCGCCGACGAGTAGCAGCGCGAACCGGGTCAGCCGGTGATCGTGCAGATAGCGCAGGAACTCGATGCACTCCCGGTTGAGCTGCTGCGCCTCGTCGACCACCAGCAGCCGTTCCCGCGGGTCCCGGCCGCGGTGATCAGCGAGTTCTTCGAGCAGGTCCGCGGTGAGCGCGAACCGGTCGCGGCGCCCGGTGACCGGCACCCGGGTCAGCTCCTCCAGCAGGGTGGCCGCGACGAGGCGCATCGTGGGCCGCGACGGGAACGACACCCAGCACGCCGCGACCTCGCCGACCCGGCGGGCCAGCGCCCGCTCCACGGCGAAGGTCTTGCCCAGCCCGGCCGGGCCGTGCACCGCGCCCATCGCTTGGGTCCGCACCAGATCGGCCACCGATTGGTCGACCAGGCTCAGTTCCTCGGTGGGCAGCGTGGCCGCCCCGTCGATGTCCAGGAAGTGCCGCACACTCACGACCGCCCACCCTCCGTTCGAGACGACTGCGCGGGATCGCCCGCTGGCTGGGCGGCGCGGGACGACTCCTCGTCGACGTCGACGGACGGCGGCGGCGTGGTTGCCGGGTCGGGCGGGTTCCAGTACTCGAAGTCGCGGTGCAGGTTGAGCAGGTCGGTGCGGCCCAGCCGCTGCAGGTCCCGATCCCGCGCCTCCCAATCCCGCTCCCCGCGCTCGCTCCGGCGCCGCTCCGTGCGGGCGGTGTCCATGCTGACCACGGTGGTGTCCTCCAGCGGTCCGGGTTCGGTGATCGGCGCCAGCTTCGCCCGGGCCCGGCGGCTCGCCCGGCGCTGGCGGCGGCCCAGCTCCGCAGCGTCCGCGCGACGCCGGGCCAGGACGGCGTCGCGTTCCTCGCCCGACAGTTGGCCTTGCGGGTGGGCGGTGCACAGCCACGTGTCGCCGCGGAAGACCTCGATGCGGCGCAGGTCGTGCGGGGTGTAGCGGACCTGTACCCGTTCCCCGACCCGCCCGTTGAGCTCCGGGGCGATGAAGGTCTCCCCGCCGAAGTGGACACCGTCGCGGTTGATCGTGCGCTCCACATCGGCCAGCAGCAGCCACCGCAACTGCTCGGCCGGCACCTCCCGCACCGGGGTCGCATCGGCGGTCCAGCGTTGCAGCGGGGTCAGCCCGCCCAGCGCCGAGTGCGCCCGCACCGTGTTGTAGTCGATCACCCACTCGGCGAAGCGGTCCACGAACAACCCCAGCGCCATCGGCGGGGCATCCGGCCCGTAGAGCCGGCCGTCCGCGGCGCGGGGGCCTTCGGTGTAGAACGGCAACCCGGACAGGAACTCCTGGTCCATGGTCAGGTTCGCCCGCTCGACCTTGCCCTTCTGGTGCGGCGCGTACGCCTCGGTCGGGGCCAGCGTGGTGCCCAGCACCCCGCACACCCGCTCCAACGCAGCGGTCGCGAACTCCAACCCGCCATCGGGCACCAGCATCTGCGGCACCCCACCGAACGGGCCCCGCTCCGGGTCGACAACCAGGCCGCGGCGCAGCGCCGCAAGCACCACCGCGGAGTCCGGGCGCAGCGACAACGCCCACCCCATGATCAGCCGCGAGAAGCAGTCGATGAACAACGTCACCCACGGCTTCACCGGCCGCGTCCCGCGCGGCGGGGTGACCTGCACCGGCAGCTCCTTGTGATCGGCCTCCCAGCGCATGTTGCGCGCGACCGGTTCCCACCGCAGGTACACCTCGTGCCGGCGCCGGCCCTCCACCCCATCGACCACCGCGGCCCGCTCGGACGCCGTCAGCTCGCGGGCGAACGCCCGCTGCAGCGTCCGCAACGGCGGCACCTGTTCGCCACGGGCCTGCCGCGCCCGCCACAGCCCCTTGATGTTCCCGCGCCAGTCCGCGTACTCGTCGCGGTCGGCCTCGGTCAGCTTGTACCGCGCCCGCTCGGTGCCCGCCGCTGCGACGTCCGGGCCGGTCAGCCACCGCCACACCGTGCGCTCGCTGACCTGAAGCGCCACCGCGACGGCCCGAACGTCGCCGCTGATGGCGCTAGCCGAGATTCCCCAGAGGCGATAGATCGACTTCCCCAGGCCGGGTGAGCGTATTGCGGCGTTGGGGGTCGACGCCAGAGCAGGGTCAGGCCCGGCGTAGCGGGATCACGCCGGGCTCGGGGATGGTCGGTCGGGCAGCTTCCGGGGTGGTCAGCAACGCGACGATGGTGACCGCTTCGCCGCAGTGCGGGCACGCCCTGGTCGCAACGGGTGCCGGAGACGGCGCGGGTTCGGTTGCTGCGAGGCCTGTGCCGGCGTGTCGGCGGACGTGGGCGCTCTTGCGGCAGCGGTCGGAGCAGTAGCGATGGCGAGGCCCAGCAGGGTGGAAGCTGCTCCAGCAGATCGGGCAGGACCGCTGCGCCCGCCAGTCCGCGATCGGGGTGTCAGCTGGCATGAGACGGTCCTGTCTGCCCGGCCCGGTGCCCCGCAGCGGCCCGCAGGGTGTCGGCGGCGCGTTGATGGCTGCGCAGCCGGTAGGAGGGCCCGTCGATCCCGACGACGGCGGCGCGGTGCAGGAGCCGGTCGAGCATGGCCGCGGCGACGGTGGCATCACCGAAAGCGCCGGCCCAGTCCGCGATCCCGACGTTGGTCGTGAGGATCGTCGAGGACTTGAGGTAGCGCTGGTTGATCACCTGGAACAGGGCTGATGCGCCGTCTCCGGGCAGTGGGAGGTAGCCGAGCTCGTCGATCACGAGCAGGCGTGGGCCGGCGAAGAACCGCATGCAGGTGTTCCAGCGGCCCTCGAGGGCGGCCTTGTGGCAGCGGGCAGCCAGGTCGGCGGCGGTGGTGAAGTAGACCCGTGCTCCGGCTTCGGCGGCGCCGCGGGCCAGGGCGGTGGCCAGCATGGTCTTCCCGACCCCGGGTGGGCCGACGAACAACACGTTCGAGGCGTCGTCGAGGAACCGCAGGGTGGCCAGGTCGCGGACGAGTTTCTCATCGACGCCGGGTTGGGCGGCGAAGTCGAAGTCGGTCAACGTCCAGGGCGCGGGCAGGCAGGCGAACCGCAGCCGTGATGTCAGCCGGCGGGCCTCGGTGGCCTCGACCTCGATCTCGAGGAGCCGTTCCAACGCCGCGGTCAGCGAGAGGTGTTCGTGGCGGGCGGCGTCCAGGACGGTGTTGAGCGCGTCGGCGGCGTCGTTGAGCTTCAGGTAGCCCAGATGCGCGCGCAGGTTCTGGTAGCGGCGGGCTTCGCTGGTGGTCACCGACCCTCCCCGCCTGCCGGCGCGCCCCCGCCAGTGCTGCCCCCGCCACTGCTGCTGCCGGTCGGGGTGCTGGTGGCGCGGGCGGCGACGGGGACCAGCGCCGCGTAGGTCGCGAGGTCGATCACGACCCGCTCCGCCGGGCCGGACCCGCCGACAGGTCCAGCACTGCCAGGGGCGCCCTGGCTGCCTCGTAGCCGTGCGGCTTCGGTCAGTGCCGCCTGCCCGGCCGGGCGGCGGACCTTCCCCCGGCAGCGTGGTGCGTCGGTGAACGCTTGCAGGACACGGGTTTCCAGAGCGCGGACGTGGCCGTCGTCGCGGATCATCGCCCCGGCGCCGTCCGGTGCGCGGCGGTGGACCGCAACCGTCGCCCCCGTCGCGGTGACAATCCGGACCTGATCAGACCCCAGCCTGGCCCGGACCATGACCTGGGCGCCGCCCAGCCCGGGCGGGACCGAGTACCGGTTGCCGCGCAACGACACCAGTGCCTGAGCCGAGACGGTGCGGACCACCGCCAGCTCCGCGGGGAACGCCGCCGCCGGTGCCGGCCGGAGTCGTTCGGCGTCCGCGAGCGCACCGACGGTGACCTTCTCCCCGCCACGGCGGCGGACCCGGCCGTCGAGGCGGGCGCAGAGCTCGTCGAGCCCGCGCTCGGCCGCGACGGTTGTGGCGTCGTCGGCGACGGTGCGCCACCACCGCTGCGCCGCAGCATGGTTGGCCTTCTCCACCACGCCCTTGCGGTTGCCGTGGCGGGGCGGGCAGAGCTCGACGGTGACCCCGTAGTGCTTGGCGACCTGAGCGAACGCCGCCGACACCGTCCCCGACGACGGGGAGCAGACCGTGGCCATCCGGTCGAAACGCCAGCCGCGGGTCAGCCCGCCGAGCTTGCGGGTCACTCGGTCGAGGGCTTCGACCAGGTGCGGGAAGTCTTCGGACTCGGCCAGCACCGCCCGCCAGCGGCCCGAGTGTGCCAGCGACCCGACCAGCAGGTGCGCGTTCGCGCCGACGCCCCATGGCGCGGGCGGGTTCGGCAGCTCGACCCAGTCCCACTGGGTCTCCTCACCCGGCGGGTGGGTGATCACCGCGGCGTCGCGGCCCGTCGAGGCGTGGCAGGGCTCGCAGTGCGGGCGGAGCCGGTGGGTGCGGATCGCTGCGGTCAGCGACGGGTAGGACCCGGCGAACCCCAGGCCGGTCAGCTCGTCGAACAGGGTCGAGGCCCACAGGTGTGGGTCCTCGACCAGCCGCAGCCGGCAGTACTGCAGGAACGGTTCGGTCACCGTCGGTTCCCGACGCAGCCGCTGCTGCGGGACCCGGGCCCCGCTCAGATAGGCGCGGACGGTCTTGCGGTCATGGCCCAGATGCCGGGCGATCGCCGAGATCGTCCAGCCCTGCTCTCGAAGTGCATGCGCTTCCACATCAGCCTCCCAGGACAACACCCGGGCCTCCCACCAGTCCGCCGGTGATCGATCACCGACAGCCCAGCGGTCACCCAGGTCCCGGTCCCGACGCCACGCCGGGACCACTGTCAACCTGGGGAAGTCGATCTAGCAACAGCGGGGAGATTCAGTTAGCGCCATCACCGCTGCTCACCTGTCCCTCGGCGCGTTGGCGGCGTAGCCGCTCCACCAGCACCGCCTTCACTTGCGGGTCGATACGCCGCTTCACCATGAGTGCTCCCGAGGAAACGCCCGCCGGCACGACGGACACGTCAGCGCCGGATGCCGTGCCCACCCCTGCGTGCTCAGCCAACCGGCCACGGCCGGATCGTCGGTCGGCTCGGCGCCGGCAAGCGGCCCGGCCAGCAGCGGCCCGTCCCCGCAGTAGCCGCACACCACCTCGGTGTACGGCCCGGATGGAACGCAGCGGTGGCAGAACCCGCGGGCCACCAGTTCGCCCGCCTCGCGGATCAGCCAGCGCACCGTCAGCTCGGCCCGCAACCGCGCCGCGGTCTCCGCGCTGTTCGGCCGCTGCCCGCACCCGGGACACGCCCCCACAGCAGGGGTACGCGGTTCCGGCCGAGGCACGCTCATCAGCCCAGACCAGCCCGCCCGACCTCGCGGTACCCGGCATGCCCGGCGCCACCGCACGGCTGCGGCTGCGG
>NZ_BEGX01000073.1 GCF_002583555.1 Pseudonocardia sp. N23 | reverse complement strand
CGCCAACGTGCACGGCAACAACGCCCGCGGCACCTCGGCCAGCAACGAGGCCATCTCGATCGTCGGGACGAAGACCTTCGAGATCGTCGGCTCGACGGTGCACGACAACGGCGAGGAAGGCATCGACGCCAAGTACGAAGCCTCCGACGGGCTCATCCAC
>NZ_BEGX01000072.1 GCF_002583555.1 Pseudonocardia sp. N23 | reverse complement strand
GCGGTTCTGGGCTTTGAGATTACGGATCGCTCCGGTCGTGGTGCGGGTGAAGACGCGTTGGGCGCCGTCGACGAAGTCGACGGTGATCGTGTGTTCGGCGACGTGCGCGGTCACGAGGGTGTGGGCGTGGGGCCGGCCCAGCGCGAGGACTTGGCGGGCGATCATGATCGTGCCGGAGTTCGACGCTCGGCGGGTGACGGTGACCGGCTCGGTCCTGGGCCGGGGTGGTGGGCCGGCCGGTCGGGCTCCGCGTAGCCGTCGGACCTGCTGATAGGTCAGCGGGTTCGGGCGGGTGCGCAGCAACTCCCGAGTGTCCGGGTCGAAGATCAGCAGGACGTGGTCCTCGATGCGGACGCTGACCCGGCGCCCGCCCAGGATTTCCGCGGCCAGGAGCCAGGATCCGGCCAGGGAGATGGTGCCGACCCGGGAGACGGTGCGGTCGACCTCGACGGCGGTGCCGTCGTTCTCGGCCGGTGGCAGGGGTGGTGGGCCGGCGGGGCGGGCGCCGGTGGAGGCCAGGGTGGCGAGCTGGTTGGCGCTGTAGGGGGAGCGGACGGACTTGATCCGGGCGCCGCCGGCGGTGAGGTGGACGACTTGGGTGTCGGCCCAGAACGTGACCGTGACCCCGGCGCGCAGTGGGCCGAGCCAGAACTGTTTGCCCAGCACTGCGAGGTTCCCGGAGGCGGGGACGACGCGCTCGAACTCGACCGGCCCGCCCCGATAGACACCGGGGTCGGGCGGGTCCTCGACACGTCCATCCGCCGCGGGCTCGGGGGCGGTGTCGGGCGGGGCCGGGGCGAGTGGGGCTGTGGTGAGTTGGGCGGGGAGCCGCAGCGGGAGCAGGTCCTCGTCGTCGCGGCGGTGCTGGCTGGGGGCGAAGCGGTCGGCGGGACAGGCCATGTCCAGGGCTTGGTGGGGGCGGTCGCAGTTGTAGGTGGTGATCCAGGTGTCGAGCGCGGCCTGGGCGGTGAGCAGGGTCGGGAACGGGCCGGTGTGGTCGAGGAACTCCCGGCGCAGGCTCAGGTGGAACCGCTCGACCTTCCCGGTGGTGGTGGGGGAGGCGGGTTGGGTGAGGCGGTGGACGATGGCGTTGTCGCGGCAGATCCGGTCGAAGAGCACTTCGCCGCCGTGGCCGAAGCGGGCGGTGAACTGTTTGCCGTTGTCGGTGAGGACTTCTTCGGGGATTCCGTAGCGGCGCAACGCGTTCGCGAAGGCGAGGCAGACCGCGCGGCCGGTGGCGCGGGTGACGACGGTGGCGATGACGGCGAAGCGGGAGTGGTCGTCGACCCCCGTCACGATCTTCGCCTCGACAGTGGCATCGGGGCCGCCGTGGGCGTTGTGGATGAGGACGCCGCCGACGATGTCGAGTTGCCACAGCGCCATCGGTTCGGCGCGTTCCCAGCGTTTGTAGTCGGCGCGTGTGCGTCGTCGTGAGCGTGGTTCGACCAGGCCGTTGCGACGCAGGATCCGGGCCACCGTGCTGCGTGACGGTGCGTCCTCGCCGAGTCGTCCGGTGAGTTCGTGGGCGATGCGGCGTGGTCCCCAGCGGGGGTGTCCGCGGCGCATCTCGCAGACCGCGACCTCGACCTCGTCGGGGGCCTGGTGTGGGCAGGTGTCGGGGCGGTGAGCGGGAGACGAGCCCGGCGAGGCCGTCGGCGTGGTAGCGGGTGATCCAGGTGTGCAGGGTCTGTCGCGAGACGCCGTATTGGGCTGCGACCTGCTGTCGGGGTTCTCCTCGCTGCACGGCGAGGACGGCGCGGTAGCGCTGTTCGACCACGGTCATGTCCACCAGGGCCATTCCCGGCCTCCC
>NZ_BEGX01000071.1 GCF_002583555.1 Pseudonocardia sp. N23 | reverse complement strand
GGGCGCCCGCGTCGGCGGGCGGCGGCGCCTGCGCGCCGGCGTCGGCCGGCGGGGTGCCCACCTGCGCGTTCGGGTCGGCGGGCGGGACCGGCGGCGCGGGGGGCGGCGGAGGAGGAGGCGGCGGCTGCGCGGCCGAGGGCTCGCCGACCAGCGTCACCGCCCCATCGGTGCCGACGACGAGCCGCGCCGGGTTCAGTGACGGCACCATCCCGAGGTCGGTGGCGCGCTGGGCCAGCGAGGGTGAGGCGTCGAGCGCGGCGACCTGCTTGCGCAGCAGCTCGCTCTGCTCGGTGAGGTCACGGGTCGCGGTGCGGGAGTCCTGCAGCCGGTAGGAGTCGGCAGCGGCTGCGGTCGACAGCCACAGCGTGGCCACCAGCCCGATGGCCAGCAGCACCATCACCAGCAGGACGAACTGTGCGCGACCGGCCGGGGCCGACTGCTTCGGCAGCCGCCCGCCGACGACGCGGCGCAACCGGTCGTCGCGGCGGGCATAGGCGCGCTGGGCCGCGGTGCGCGGGCTCGCGGTCGTCGGCGCACTCTTCGTACCGGTTCGCGGGGTGGTCCTCGGGACGGTCGTCGTGGTGCCCCGGGGCGTGCCCGACCGGCTCCGCTGCGCCGGGACGTCGGCGACGCGCGCCGACCGCTGGGCCGGCACCGCCGCCCGGCTCCGCCTCCCCCGCGACGGTGCCACCACGTGCTGGCGTTCTGTGACTGGCGCGCTCATTCCGACCCCCCGGTCACGACGCGGATGACGCTGCTGACGGTGACCGCCCCGGCGGCCGCACGGATGGCGGGCGCGAAGCGGTGACGTGGACCCGGCCCGGCGGTCATGCCGCCTCCCGGATCCGCTCTGCTGCACGCAGGCGCACCGAGGCGGCCCGCGGGTTGTCCGCGATCTCGTCCTCGGACGCAGGCTGCGACCCGCGGACCAGAAGCCGAAGCTCCGGGCCGTGGCCGGGCAGCTCGACGGGCAGGTCCTGCGGCGACGTCGACACCGACCGGGCCGCGAGCTCGCGCTTGACCAGCCTGTCCTCGAGCGAGTGGTAGGACAGCACGACGATGCGACCGCCCAGGGTCAGCGAGTCGACCGCGGCCGGCACGGCGTCGCGCACCGCGTCGAGCTCGGCGTTCACCTCGATGCGCAGTGCCTGGAACGTCCGCTTGGCGGGGTGACCACCGGTGCGCCGCGACGCTGCGGGCACCGTGGCGTAGAGCAGCTCCACGAGCTCGGCGCTGCGGGTGAACGGCCGGTGGTCGCGCGTCCGGCCGATCGCCGCGGCGATCCGGCCCGCGAAGCGCTCCTCCCCGTACTCGCGCAGGATCCGCGCGAGCTGCGGTACGGGGTACGTATTGACGACGTCGGCCGCGGTCGGGCCCGTGGTCGGGTCCATCCGCATGTCGAGGTCGGAGTCGCGCGAGTAGGAGAAGCCGCGCTCGTCGGCGTCGAGCTGGAGGGAGGACACCCCCAGGTCGAACAGCACACCGTCGGCCCCTGGAAGCCCCAGCTCCGCGAGGACGTCGGCGATGCGGTCGTAGACAGCGTGGACGAGGTGCGTCCGGCCGGCGTAGGCGACGAGCCTGCGGCCCGCGAGCTCGAGTGCCTGCGGGTCGCGGTCGAGACCGACGAGGGTCAGCTGCGGGTGCGCGGCGAGCAGCGCCGCGGAGTGGCCGCCGAGCCCCAGCGTGGCGTCCACCATCACCGCCGGACGTCCGGACAGCGCCGGCTCCAGCAGCTCGAGCACGCGGGGCAGGAGGACGGGGACGTGCCTGGCCCCAGCCGGCCCGTCTCCCTCAGGGTGCTGCCCCACCACTCACCTCGCCTCGCCCGCTGTCGCCGCCTGTCCGCCGATGTTCTCCGCGGCCGATGTCCGCGTATGGCAACTGCCGGGCGCACGAGCCCCGATCGCCGCCACGTCGCCCCGTACTCCCCAGCCGGGCCGTTCGGGCGATGCCTCCTCCCGGGTGCCGGGTGCCATCCGCGAGGACGTGACCTGGCGCCGGGGAAGGTGCGTCAGGGCTGTCCGTCGCGACGGGCGGCCACGGCCCCCGGGAGGGGGCATCGCCTGGAGGTCAGATCAATCCGGGAAGGACCTCCTCCTGCGCCTTCGCGTAGTCGTCCTCGTGTCGCTCCTGGTACTCCGACCAGGCCTGCGCGTCCCAGATCTCGACGCGGGTGAACGCGCCGATCACCACGCAGTCCTTGGAGAGACCGGCATAGCGCCGCAGGTCCGGGTTGATCGCGATCCGGCCCTGGCCGTCGGGGTTCTGCTCGTCGGTCCCGGAGAACAGGTTTCGCTGGAAGGCCCGTGCCGACTCGTTGGTCAGCGGCGCCGACGCGATCTTCGTCGCCAGCTCGCCGAAGGCCTCGCGTGTGAACACGTAGAGGCAGTGGTCCTGCCCTTTCGTGATCATCAGGCCACCTCGGAGGTCGTCGCGGAACTTCGCAGGCAGCGTGAGCCGCCCCTTGTCGTCGAGCTTGGGGGTGAACGTGCCGAGGAACATCGGCACCGCCTCTCCCCGAGGTCCCCGGTTGCTCCAACGCGCCCCACACTACCCCACTTCACTCCACCGTCAACCCGAAACGCAGCCTCCCGGAGCCACGATCGGCGGATCCCTGCAGCTCAGGAACGGTGGGGGTGGGTGGGGGCCCGGTGGGGGGCGCGAGCGTGCAGGGACGCCACCCCACCCCGTACGACCACCTGTTCCACGGCCCGTGGGGCGCTTCGGGGGCGATCACGGGCCCCGGGTGGGGGGCGGTGGGGGGGCATGGTGGGCGGCCCGCTCGGCGCGGTGGGGAGCGGTGGGGACCACTCCGCGCCGGGACTGCCGCCGTCCGCGCGCCCGGCTGCCGCCCTCCGGGCACCGGTCGGCGAGACGAAACTGTGACAACACTCGTCCGGGCGAACCTCCGGCGCGTCGTTTGACAGACTGTGGTGACACCGCCTCGTGGATCCCGCCGTGTGCGGCGGTCCTGCAGGTCCCGGGAGCACGACTGAGAGGACGACGGGTGACCACGACGAGCAGCCGGTCCGGTCGGCCACGCGCGGCCACCGACACCGACACCGACCTCCCCGCCGTCGGGGCCATCGCCGACGTCACGTCCCGCATCGCCGCGAGCATCGGCCGCGTGCTCGTCGGCAAGCCCGAGGTCGTGCGGGTCGCGCTCGTCACGCTGCTGGCCGAGGGCCACCTGCTCGTCGAGGACGTCCCCGGCGTCGGCAAGACGTCACTGGCCAAGGCGCTGGCCCGGTCCATCGACTGTTCGGTCAGCCGCGTGCAGTTCACCCCCGACCTGCTGCCCGGCGACATCACGGGCATGTCGATCTACAACCGCAACAGCAGCGAGTTCGAGTTCCGGCCCGGCCCCGTCTTCGCCAACATCGTCATCGCCGACGAGATCAACCGCGCCTCCCCCAAGACGCAGTCGGCGCTGCTCGAGTGCATGGCCGAGGACCAGGTCACCGTCGACGGCGCGACCTATCAGCTCGCCGCCCCGTTCATGGTCGTCGCCACCCAGAACCCCGTCGAGATGGACGGCACCTTCCCGCTGCCCGAGGCCCAGCGCGACCGGTTCACCGCCCGGGTGTCCATCGGCTACCCCGACCCGGCCGCCGAGCTCGCGATGGTCGACGAGCACTCCGCGTCCGACCCGCTGGAGACGCTGCGCCCCGTCACCGACGCCCGCGCCGTGCGCGCCGTCGTCGACGCGGTGCGCCACCTGCACATCGCACCCGAGGTGCGGCAGTACTGCGTCGACATCGTCACCGCCACCCGCGCGCTGCCCGACCTGCGCCTCGGCGCCTCCCCCCGTGCGACGCTGCACCTCGTGCGCGCCGCCCGCGCCCAGGCCGCGCTCGCCGGCCGCCACTACGTCGTCCCCGACGACGTGCAGGCCGTCGCCGTCCCCGTCCTCGCGCACCGCCTGATGCTCACCCCCGACGCCCAGGCCGCACGCCGCTCGGCGGGCGACATCGTCCGCGCCCTCGTCGGCGGGCTGCCCGTCCCGGTCCCGGCCGCGCGCTCGGGAGCCTGACCCGGTGGCGTCACCGCGGTGGTCCTCAGGGCTGACCGTGCGCGGCCGCTGCCTGCTCGCGGGTGGTGTCGCGACCGCCGTCAGTGCGGTCGTCCTCGACGAACGCGACCTGCTGCGCCTCGCGTTGTTCGTCGTCGCGCTGCCACTGCTGTCGCTCGCCGTCGCCGCCCTCACCCGCCGCGCCATCCGGGCGCACCGCACCGTGGACCCCGCACGCGTCCCCGTCGGCACCGACTGCGGCGTCGACGTCCGCCTCACCGGCGGCCCGCTCGTCGGAGCGCTGCGCGTCGCCGACACCGTGCCGGACGCCGCCGGGCCCCGGGCGTCGGCACCACCGCGGTTCACCGTCCACCGGCTCCCCGCCCGCTCCGGGGTCACGTTGCGCTACCCGCTGCGGCCCGTCCTGCGCGGCGAGCACCGCGTCGGCCCGCTCGTCGCCCGCATCACCGACCCCCTCGGGCTCGCCGAGTTCCCCCGCCGCTACGGCGAGGCCGACCGGCTCCTCGTCCTGCCCGCCACCGTCGACCTGCACGGGCTGCCGTCCGCACTCGGCGGCGGCGAGGGCACTCCCGGCGCCGTCGTCGCCCACCAGGGCGTCGGCGAACCCGACGTCATGGTGCGCCCCTACCGCTCCGGCGACGAGCTGCGCCGCGTGCACTGGCGCGCCACCGCCCGCCACGACGACCTCATGGTCCGCCTCGAGGAACGCCCCTGGCGCGGCGAGATCACCGTGCTGCTCGACCGGCGCGACGGCGCCCACCGCGGCGACGGGCCGACGTCCAGCCTCGAGTACGCCGTGTCCCTCGCCGGGAGCATCTGCCTGCACATGATCCGCCACGGTGAACCCGTCACGCTCGTCACCGAGGACGGCACGGCGCTGGGCGACCGCGTCGGCGGCAGCGTCGGCGGGGGCCCCTCGGCCGGCGCCGACCGCATCCTCGACGCACTCGCGACGCTGCGCGTCTCCGCCCGCACCGGGCTCGGCGGGCCGCCCGTCGCCCCCACCGGCGACGTCGTCGCGATCCTCGGCGCCGCCACCGTGGAGGACGTCGGCGCGCTCCTCGAACGCCGCCCCCACGGCGGCGGACACGCGATCCTGCTCGACGTCGCCGGCTGGGACACCACCGGCGCCGCCCGCGCCCCGGGCGCCGACGCCGCCGCGGTCGCCCTGCGCGCCGCCGGCTGGCACGTCGCCGTCGCCCGCGCCGACACCGACCCCCGCAGCTGCTGGGCCGAGCTCGCCGCCGGGCGGCAGGCCGTCGCCGGGAGCGCGTGGTGAGCGCCCCCGCACCGCCCCGGCCCCGGGAGACCGACACCGACACCGATCGACGCCCCACCCCCCGTCCCGCACCCGCGCCCCACCGCGCCGGGCCCTGGGTCGGCGTCATCGCCGGCGTCGCCGTCCTGCTCGCCTCCGCGCCCGTCGCCGCCGTCGTCTCGGGCCTCGCCTGGCTCGGCCACGCCGCCGGGGTCATCGCCGTCTGCGTCGTCGTCGGCCTGCTGCTGCGCCGCACCCACGCCGTCGTCGGCGCCGTCGTCTCCGTCCTCGCCGTCCTCGAGTACCTCGTGGTGGTCTTCACCCCCGAGTGGTGGCCCGGACCCTCCGCGTTCGCCGAGCTCGGCCGGCTCGTCGCCGGTGCGGGCGCCCAGATCGGCACCGGCGTCCCGCCCATCGCCGCCACCCCCGAGATCCTGCTGCTCTCGACAGGTGCCATCGGCGCCGTCGCGATCGTCGTGCAGCTCATCGCCGTCGTCGGGCAGGCCGCGGCCGCCGCCGGCGTGCCGCTGCTCGCCGTCTACGCCGTCCCGACCGCGCTCACCGGGCAGCTCCTGCCGTGGTGGGCCGTCGCCGGGCCCGCCGCCGGGTTCGCGATGCTCCTGCTCACCCGCCGCGGCGCCCGCCGCCAGCTGCCCGCCGGCATCGTCATGACGGCCGTCGCCGTCGCCGTCGCGCTGCTCGCCGGGTCATTGTTCACCGCGGTCGGCACCACCGGCCGGTTCACCAGCGGCAACGCCGGCGCCACCGGCGCCATCGGGCTCAACCCCTTCACCGCGCTGCGCGGCCAGCTCACCCGCGGCACCCCCACCGACCTCTTCGAGGTCTCCGGCCTCCCCCGCGCCCAGTACATGCGGGCACTGACGTTGCGGGACTTCGCCGCCGACCGCGGGTTCGTCGCCACCGCACCCGCCCCCGGCGTCCGCATCGGCGACGCCGACCTGCCCGGCCTGCCCACCGGCAACGCCGATCGGGCCACCGTCACCGTCGAGAACGTCGGCTTCCGCGACTACTGGCTCCCCCTCTACGGCAGCCCCGAGCGGGTCGACGGCCTGTCCGACGCGTGGTCGTTCGACCCCGCCTCCGGCATCGCCTACAGCACCCGCCAGCGCGAGGAGAGCGGCTGGACCCAGTCCGCCGTGATCGGCACGCCCAGCGCCGAGGAGCTGCGCGCCGCCACCGCCGCACCCGGCGCCGTCGACGTCGGCTACCTCAACGTCGCCGGCGTCGACCCCCGCGTCGGCGCCCTGACCACCGAGGTCACCCGCGGCCGGGTCACCGCCTTCGACAAGGCGATGGCCGTCACCGACTTCTTCACCGGCCCGTCCTCGCAGTTCCACTACAGCCTGCAGACCGCGCCCGGAACCGGCGACGACGCGCTCGTCGACTTCCTCACCCAGGGCCGCACCGGCTACTGCGAACAGTTCGCCACCGCGATGGCCGTGATGCTCCGCACCGTCGGCGTGCCGTCACGGGTCGCCGTCGGCTTCACCGGCGGCACCGTCGACGGCGACCGCCGGCTGATCACCAGCTCCGACGCGCACGCGTGGGTCGAGGTCTACTTCGCCGGCTACGGCTGGACCGCCTTCGACCCCACCCCGCTCGCCGACGGCCGCAGCATCGTCCCCGCCTACGTGCAGCAGGCGCGCGACCAGAGCGGCTCCGACCCCGAGCCCGCCACCCCGCAGGACGCCGACCCCACCCCCACCGACTCGCCCGACCCCGGCGTCCCGCAGGACCAGGCCACCGCCCCCGACCAGCCGCCCCCGTCCACCGACGAGCCGAGCTCGTGGACGATCCCGGTCGCGGCCGTCCTCGCGCTGCTGGTCGTCGCCACGCTCGCGCTGCCCTCGCTGCTGCGTCGCGGGCAACGCCGGCGACGGCTCGCCGCGGCCGGTGGCGGCGGACCGGACGCCGCCGAACAGGCCTGGGCCGAGGTGCTCGCGGAGTCCACCGACCGCGGCGTCACCGTCCCGGACACCGACACCGTCCGCGGTGCCGCCCGCCGGCTGGTCGGCGCGCACAGCCTCGGCGATCCCGCCCGGGACGCGCTGCGCGACCTCGTCACCGCCGTCGAGGCCGCCCGCTACGCCGGTGGCCCGTTGCAGGCCGACGGCGCCGCGCTCACCTCGGCCATCGGTACGGTCCGGGAGGCGATGGCCACGGGCACCCCGATCGGCCTCGGCCGGCGGCTGTTCCCGCGCTCGGTGACCGACCGCCGCAACCTCGCCCCGGCCCGCACGACCACCTCCGCCTGACGCTCACTCCGCGCGCACCCTCACGGTCGCCCCGAGGCGACGAGACAGCGGCGAGGGTGCGCACCCTCGCCGCTGCGCAACCCCACGGTCCGCGGCGGCCGGTTCCACGATCGTCAGGGTGGCGGCCGACGACGCGCGCGAGATGCCGTGGCTGTGAGTGCGCGCGACCGGTTCGCGCTCGCCCTGCTCCGCGGGCGGACATACGACGACGGCGGCCCAGCCGGGCCGCCGTCGTGCGGGACGCTGTCCCGAGGTCAGCTCACTCCTGCTCGAAGCGCCGCCGGAAACGCTCCTCCATCTTCCCGGTGAAGCCGCCGCGTTCCTGCGGCTGCGTGGCGCTCTTGCCGCCCTGTGCGGCAGCGGCACCACTGGCACCCACGGACGTCACGGCCAGCACGGCGCCACCCAGCATCAGCAGGAAGCCGACCACGCTCAGGACGGGGAAGCTACTGGCGAGCCAAAGCGCACGTACGGCAACTCCGACGACGAGCAGGACAAGGCCGAGCAGGAACACCAGGACGCCCTGAAGGCGCCTGCGGCGGGTGGGTTTGCGCATTCGGCCGCCGCGTACGGACGATGCGAACTTGGGGTCCTCGGCGTAGAGAGCACGCTCGATCTGATCGAGCAGTCGCTGCTCGTGCTCGGAGAGGGGCATGGCTTCGCCTCCGGCACACATCTTCGGTCGGGTCATCTTCCATGGTGCCGGAACGACACGACGAGCGCCCAGGGTGGGCGTCTAGTGCAGAGGATACGAGTCCGGCGCCTGGTCCACTAGCCGGAGTATCCAACACGACTGTCCGATCTTCGAACGGCTCACACTCCTCGCCCTCCGGACGAACCGTGCGTCCGCCCGGACCGAGCCGCGGGACCACGCCGCCGTCGCCGGGCCCGTTCCGCGGCCCACCCCGACGCCCGGCCGCCCGGACCGATCCGGCCCGCGCGTCCCGGTGCGCGCCGGGACTCCACGTAGCAGGTCAGGATGCCTTCCGGCGTTCTATCGTCGCCGTAGGGACGACACGTCGGCTCCGCCGCTCAGGGACGACGGGCGAGCGCGTGCAGCCGGGTCGCGACCTCGCGCAGCGCCGGCACACCCGCCGCGAGCGACTCGAGCTCGGCGACCTCGGCCGCGCCACCGTCGCGGACGGCGCCGGGCAGCCAGGAGTCGAGCACTCCGTCGCCCTGGACCACCTCGACGACGAGGCCCGCGCCGTCGAGCAACGACCGCAGGCCGGGCCCGTCGAGGCGGCGGCGCAGCTTGTCGCCGGCGCCGGAGCGACCGTCGGGGTCGGTGAGGATCGCGCGGGCCTCGGCGAGCCGACCGGCGAGGACACGGGTCAGCACGGCCGCGGTGCGGCCCGTGACCAGCACCGACACCGCCGCACCGGGGGCCGCCGCTGCGGTGAGGGCCTCGACGGCGCGGTGCGCGTCGTCGACGACCTCGAGCAGCCCGTGACCGAGCACGAGATCGGCGCTGCCGGGTTCGACGCAGTCGGCGAGGGCGTCGACGTCGCCCTGCACCGCGCTCACGTGCTCGCCGACGCCCGCCTCACGGGCGCGCCGCTGCAGCGCGGCGAGAGCGTTGGGGCTGCTGTCGACGACCATCACGGTGCAGCCCGCCACCGCGAGCGGCACCGCCCACGCGCCGCTTCCGCCGCCCACGTCGAGGACCAGTGGTCGGCGGGCGGGGTGCGCCCCCCGGACTCGATCCAGCTCCGTCTCGAGCGCTCGGCCCACCCGGCTGCCGCCGGACGCACCGAGCAGATCTCCCGCCGCCGCAGTCACGGACCGCAGCGTAGTGGTCCCCAAGACGGAGTAGTTTGATCGCGTGCACGTCGTCGCCACGTTGAGCCTCAAGGGCGGTGTCGGGAAGACCACCGTGGCCCTCGGTCTCGCGGGTGCTGCCCTGCATCACGGAATCCGGACCCTGCTGGTCGATCTCGACCCGCAGGCGAATGCCACCATCGCCCTCGATGTCGAGCCCACGACGGCGACCATCGCCGACGTGCTCGACGATCCACGGCGCTCCGTGCTGCACCGGGCGATCGCACCGAGCGGATGGGGTGAGGGGCTCGACGTCGTCGTCGGTGCGGAGCAGACCGAGCGGCACAACCATCCCGATCCCGGCCCGAAGCAGCTCAACCGGCTGGTGCGGGCCCTGTCCCGGCTGCACGACCTGCCCGACGCCGACCCGGACGACGATGACGACCCGATCGCCGGCGCCGCCGGGTACGACCCCGGCGATCCCGACGCCTACCGGCTCGTGGTCATCGACTGCCCGCCGTCGCTGGGGCAGCTCACCCGCAGCGCGCTCACCGCGGCGCAGCGGGCGATCCTGGTCACGGACCCGACGATGTTCGCGGTGTCGGGCGTGCAGCGGGCGTTCGACGCGGTGCACACCGAGCGGCATCGCGGCAACCCCGAGCTGCAGCCGCTGGGGGTGTTGATCAACCGGGTCCGCCCCCGCAACGCCGAGCACGAGTACCGCATCTCCGAGCTGCGGGAGATCTTCGGGCCGCTGGTGTTCAGCGGTGTGGTGCCCGACCGGTCGGCCGTGCAGCAGGCCCAGGGCGCGTGCCTGCCCATCCAGGCGTGGGACACCCCGGGGGCGCGCGAGGTCTCGGCCGTGTTCACGACGTTGCTGGCCCGGGTGCTGCGCAGTGGACGCGCGTCCGGGCGGCCGGGCACCTCGCCTCCCCCTCCGATCGCCTGACCTGCCGGTCAGTTCATCGTGGTAGCCGGCTGCCGCCACCGCGGCAGCCGGCGACACCGCGGTCATCGGATCGGTACGCCGGCCGCGACGAGCGCGACGAACTGCTCGGACTGGCGGAGCAGGTCGTCGGCGTCGCGGCGGCTCACCAGCCGCGCGATCCCCACCTCGGCGGCCGCACGCGTCGCGGAGCAGGACGCGAAGAACGACGCCCACTCCCCCAGCTCCGGGGCCACGCCTGCGAGCAGGTCCCACACGTTGCGGGTGGCGCCGCGACGCGGCTGCGGCCGCGCCCGCAACGCCAGTACCGCCGCCGCGGCACGCAGTGCGGACAGATAGGCGGCGGGATAGCGGCGCAACGGGTCTTCCAGCGTTCGGGCCTCGGCAAGCCCCTCCTGCGCCTGCCGCAGGAGTGCGCCCGCGTGCCGCGACGTCGGCGGTACCGCCTGCGACCCCCGCCGCGTACGGGCACCGCGCCCGTCGCCGCGTGGGGCGTCGAACGCGGCGCGACGACCGGTGGCGGCGGGACGTGCCGGGGCTTCCCCACCCCGGCCTCGGCCTGCCTGCCGCGGCCGCCGCGGGCCGGCGACGAACGGCAACACCGTCTGTCCCGCATCCCGCCCGGCTGCGCCGCGCCGGTCGTCCCGGCCGACACGGGCCGACGGCTCCGCCGGCCCGCCGGGTGCGCGCTCCGTCCTGCGATCCCGCAGGTGCTCCAGCACGTGGTCCATCGTCGCCGCCCCTTCCCGCTCGTTCCCGCCGGCCGGTTCGCTCCCGCCGGGCCGGCCCGCGCTGTCCGCAGGCCCGTTCATCCGCGCCCCCGCGGCCACCCGAGCCGCGCCCTTCCCGACGGCCGTACCGTCCATCGCAACGGGCCCTGACCCGACCGGCACCGCGTCCGCCACCCTCATCGGGGCACCCGCACGAGGTCCCACACACCCGGCCCTGCCCGCATCCGCAGCACGAACTCGATCTCGGGCGCGTGCGGCTCCTCGGCCGACCGCGCCGTCACACGCCAGCACCGCAACCTGTCCCCGCCGATCGGCATCGGCGACGGGAACGGCCACGGCGACTCCTCGATCCAGCGCTCCCGCACATCGGTGATCAGGTAGCGCGGCCCGCGGCGCACGGGCCGGCGCTGGAACTCGACCGGTTCGCCGTCCTGCCAGCGGACCTGGATCGGCATCGGCTGCCGTGAACCGAACACCCTGCTGAACCCGCTCATCCGGATCCACCCGACGCCCCTGCCACCGGACCGCCCGCGCCCGGCCCCGACGGTGCCCTCACCTCGACCACACTCCTCCCGGGTCGCACCGCCGGCGAGCGCTTCCCCTCGCTCGCCGGCCGGCGCGACTCGAACCATCGTATCGAACACATGTTCGATGAATCCAGTAGAGCTGCCCGGTCCCGCGACGTCAAGTCCGGCCGCCCGCCCCTGCGCGGCCGCTGTGCGGCGTGATGAGATGTCGCGGTGCACGGCCCGGATCGCCCACCCGCCCCGCACCCGCACCGGGTGCTGGTCCCCGACGCGCCCGCGGCCCGCGCCGGCGCCCGACGGGCGCCGCGCGCACGCCCCACCGGAGGCCCGGCCCGGCAGGACCCGGCCCCCGGCGGCCCCACACACAGCGGCCCCACACACAGCGGCCCCACACACAGCGGCCCGGAGGGCAGGCGCGGGGCAGGCACCGGACCGGAACGAGCGGGCCGATGACCACCGCGCGCCCGCGGCACCGGCTCGTCGAGCTCGGACCGGTCGAGTTCGCGGCGCGGGTCGACGAGGCGCTCGCCGTCTACGTCGCCGCGATGGGCTACCCGCGCAGCACGGCCCGCCAGCGCCGCACCCTGTGGCTCGACCACGGCCGTCGTCCCGGCTGGCGCGCGGTGGGCTGGCTGGACACGACGGGCTCCCTGGTCGGGATCGCCTACGGCTACTCGGGCGGAGCCGGCCAGTGGTGGTACGACGAGGTCCGCAGCGGTATCGGGGACGACCCGTCGGCGCCGCTGTGGCTGGCCGACTACTTCGAGCTGACCGAGCTGCACGTCCGCCCCGACGCCCAGGGCGCCCGGCTCGGCGAGGGACTGCTGCGCGCCCTGCTCGCGGGCGTCGGCCACAGCCGGGTCCTGTTGTCGACGCCCGAGTACGGCGACCGGCAGCCGGGCCGGGCGTGGCGGCTCTACCGGCGCACCGGGTTCACCGACGTGCTGCGCCACCACCGGTTCACCGGCGACGCGCGCCCGTTCGCGGTCCTGGGCCGGACCCTGCCGCTCGACCCGCCGGACGGCGCGGATCCCGTTGCCCCGCAGGATGTCCGGCCACCCCGCCCGGCATGAGCCGGCACCACCGGCGAGGCGTGTCCGTTCCTGGTCGCGCCGGAGGGGCGACGTGCCGACCGCCCCGCCGTCACGGCCCCGGGAGGTCCCGATGGCACGATGACGCCATGCAGTCCCCGCCCGTCGCAGGCGTCCGCTCCCCCCGCCGCCGCGTACTGGCCGTCGTCCTGATGGCCGTGCTCGTGCTCGGGGCCCTCGGCGGCTGCGCCCGGGTGCGGACGGCGCTGGCCCTGCAACCCGACGACACGGTGACGGGCGAGATCGTCCTCGCGACGCCGCAGACGTCGCCGGACGACCGCGGTCCGTCCCTGACGCTGCCCGAGGACTTCCGCGACAAGATCGACGTCACCGACTACCGGCAGGACGGCTACACCGGATCGGTGCTGCGCTTCTCGGGTCTGTCGTTCGACCAGGTGTCGCGGCTGGCGGGGGTCGCAGGGCCTGCCGGGCAGCAGCGCACCGAGCTGACGTTGCGCCGCGCGGGCAACCGGGTGCTCATCACCGGCAAGGTCGACCTGACGACGATCCCCGTCGACAAGGCGGACTTCCAGCTCAAGATCAGTGCGCCCGGCGAGGTGCTGGAGACCAACGGCGACACCGAGTCCGGGACCATCAGCTGGACGTTCACGCCGGGCCAGGTGGGCGACGTGCGCGCGTCGGTGGCCTACGACGACCCGAACGCACCGTCGGCCACGGCGTGGACGATCGGGCTGGCGCTGGTGGTGGCGGCGGCATCGGTGGGTGTGGTCCGGATGGCGCACCGCACCCGCAACCCCCCGGTCAGCCCGTCGGGGCGCTGAACGCGCAGCCGCGGGTCAGCGCCCCGCGGCGAGCCCCAGCCGGCCGACCAGCTCGACCGTGGCCGGTGAGCGGTTGAGCGTGTAGAAGTGCAGCCCCCGCACGCCTTCGGCGAGGAGCTTCTCGCACAGCTCTGTCGTCGCGTCCATGCCCGCGGCGCGGAAGGCGACGGGATCGTCGGAGAAGCGGTCGAGGCGGGCGACGAGGTCGTCGGGCAGCGGGGCGCCGGAGAGCTCCGGGCCGCGGTGCAGGGTCCGCACGGTCGTGAGCGGCATGATCCCGGGTAGCAGCGGGACGCGGCAGCCGGCGGCGTCGAGCCGGTCACGCAGCCGCAGGAACCCGCCTGGTTCGAGGAACAGCTGGGTGATGGCGAAGTCGGCGCCCGCCCGGATCTTGGCGACGAGGCGCGCGAAGTCGGTGTCGGCGTCGGTCGAGCGGGGGTGGCCGTAGGGGAAGGCGGCAACGCCCACGCAGAAGTCGCCGAGGCTGCGGACCATCGTGACGAGCTCGTCGGCGTAGGCGAGGCCCTCGGGGTGGGGGGTCCACTCGCCCAGCGGGTCGCCGGGAGGGTCGCCACGGACCGCGAGGACGTTGCGGACGCCGGCCGCGGCGTAGGAGCCGATGACGTGGCGCAGCTCGGCGCGGGTGTGGTCGACGGCCGTGAGGTGCGCCATCGGCACCAGGGTGGTGTCCGAGGCGATCCGCTCGGTGGTACGGATCGTGCGGTCCCGGCTGGACCCGCCGGCGCCGTAGGTGACGGAGACGAACGCCGGGTCGAGCGTCTCGAGCCGCCGGATCGCCCCCCACAGCTGCGCCTCGCCCGCGGCGTCCTTGGGCGGGAAGAACTCCACGGAGAAGACGGGGCGATCGACGTGGAGCCGGTCGACGACCGTCGCGCGCCGGGGCGGGGTGCTGCTCACCGGCACAGGGTACGGCCCGGGTCGGACACCACCACCGCCCTGTGCGGGGACCGTCAGGGGGACGCCGGATCCGGTTCGTCCCGGAGCGCCCGGTCCGGCCACTGATCGCGTCACCGCGCCGCACCGGGGGCCCGCCGATAGTCTCGCGTCGTGCCCATGACCGATGCGAGCTCCCGGGGACCGGGGTGAGCGCCCGTTCCGGCGCTGCCGATCTCGACCTCACCGGGTCGGTACCGGCCCCCGCGGCGGCCGGTACCGACCCGGCCACGGACCCACAGCGGGTTCTCGCACACACCGACGCCGACGTCCCCGCCGCCGTCGAGGGCGAGCTCGCGGCGTCCCTGGCGGAGCGCCGGCTCGACGCCGCCGCCGTCGCGCTCGAGGTCGACGAGGCCGTCGAGGTGCTGGAGCGCTTCGTCCTGGGCAGCGGGAAACGGATCCGGCCGACGTTCGCCTGGTGGGGCTGGCGCGGTGCGGGCGGTGACCCGGAGCAGGCCGCAGCGGTGCTGCGTGCGGTGAGCGCACTGGAGCTGTTGCAGGCGTGCGCGCTGGTCCACGACGACTACATCGACGCGTCGGCGACCCGGCGCGGGCGTCCGACGGTGCACGTGGAGTTCGCGGCCCGCCACCGTGAGCAGGGCTGGACCGGCGACGCCGAGCGGTTCGGCGCGGCCGCCGCCATCCTGCTGGGCGACCTCGCGCTGGCCTGGGCCGACGACATGCTGCAGAGCTCAGGGCTGGACGCGGCGGCGCTGGCGCGGGCGGGCGAGCCGTGGCGGGCGATGCGGACCGAGGTCCTGTGCGGGCAGTACCTCGACGTCCTGGCCCAGGCCCGGGCCGACACCACGACCGCGTCGGCGATGCGGGTCAACCGGTTCAAGACGGCCGCCTACACGGTCGAGCGGCCGTTGCACATCGGAGCGGCCCTCGCGGGGGCCGACACCGCGCTGACCGACGCCTACCGCCGCTTCGGCGCCGACATCGGGATCGCGTTCCAGCTGCGCGACGACATGCTCGGCGTCTTCGGCGACCCGGACGTCACCGGCAAGCCCGCGGGCGACGACCTGCGCGAGGGCAAGCGGACGCTGCTGGTCGCGCTCGCACTGGAACGGGCGGGCGAGCGCGGCGACGCCACGTCCGCACAGGTGGTCACCGACGCGCTCGGCGACCCGGCCCTCGACGACGCGGGGGTCGACCGGGTCCGCCACGTCCTCGTCGACCTGGGCGCGACCGACGCCGTCGAGGACCGGATCGCGACGCTGACGACCTCCGCGCTCGACGCCCTGCACGAGGCCGACGTGACCGAACCTGCCGCGGCGATGCTCGCCGACCTCGCCGTCCGCGCGACCCGTCGCCGCCGATGACGACCCGCACGGTTCCAGGGCCGACCGACCACGTCGTCGTCGTGGGCGCCGGCCTGTCCGGCCTGTGCGCAGCGCTGCACCTGCTCGGCGCGGGCCGGGAGGTCACGATCGTCGAGCGCGACGCGGGGCCCGGCGGCCGGGCGGGTGCCCTCGACCTGGAGGGCCCGTCGGGGACGTTCCGCATCGACACGGGCCCGACGGTGCTGACGATGCCGGACCTGCTCGACGAGGTGTTCGCGGCCGTCGGTGAGCGGCTGACCGACCGCCTCGACCTGGTCGCGCTCGATCCCGCCTACCGGGCGCGGTTCGCGGACGGCTCGGTCATCGACGTCCACACCGACGGTGCGGCGATGGAGGCCGAGGTCGCCCGCACGTGCGGGGCCGCGGCGGCGGCCGGGTACCGGGACCTGCGGGCCTGGCTCACCCGGCTCTACGAGGCGGAGATCGACCGGTTCATCGGCGCGAACATCGACTCCCCGCTGGACCTGCTGGTCCCCGACCTGGCGCGGCTGGCGGCCGCGGGCGGCTTCGGGCGGCTGGGCCCGCAGGTGGCGCGCCGCATCCCCGACGAGCGGCTCCGCCGCATCTTCTCCTTCCAGTCCCTCTACGCCGGGGTGGCGCCCCGGCACGCGCTGGGCGCGTACGGCGTCATCGCCTACATGGACACGGTGGCGGGCGTGTGGTTCCCCCGCGGCGGGATGCGCGCGCTGGGTGCGGCGCTCGCGGGCGCGGTGACGTCGGCGGGCGGGCGGATCCTCTACGGACGGACGGTGACCGGGCTCGACCGCCGCTCCGGGCGGGTGGATGCGGTCCGCCACACCACGACGGGCGGGTCCGACCTCGACCGGCTGGCCTGCGACGCCGTCGTGCTCACCCCGGACCTGCCGGTGGTGCACCGGCTGCTGGGCCGACGGCCCCGGCGGCCGGTCCCGCTGCGGTGGTCGCCGAGCGCGGTGGTGCTGCACGCGGGACTGGACCGCCGCCTCACCGACGACTCCGGCGACTCCGCCCACCACACGATCTCCTTCGGCGGCGCCTGGGACCGGACCTTCGACGAGGTCATCGACCAGGGCCGGCTGATGAGCGACCCGTCGTTGCTGGTGACGCGCCCGACCGCGACCGATCCCACGCTGGCCCCTGCCGATCGGGACCTTCTGTTCGTGCTGGCGCCGTGCCCGAACACCGAGTCGTCGTCGATCGACTGGTCGCGCATCGGCCCGGCCTACCGCGACGAGCTGCTCGGCGTGCTGGCCGCGCGCGGGTTCGGCGACGTGGCAGGGTCGATCGAGGTGTCGCAGCTCGTGACGCCCTCCGACTGGGCCGCACAGGGCCTCGGCGCGGGGACCCCGTTCTCACTGGCCCACACGCTCGCCCAGACGGGCCCGTTCCGGCCCCGCAACCTGGTGCGCGGCCTGGACAACGTCGTGCTGGCCGGGTGCGGGACGACGCCGGGCGTGGGGATCCCGCCGGTGGTGCTGTCGGGGCGCCTGGCCGCCGAGCGGATCACCGGTCCGACCGGACGCAACCGCGGCGCCACGGCGGGTCGAGGGTTCTCCCCGTGGTCACGGACGTCGGCACGACCCCACCCCAGGGTCCCGACACGGCCGTGACGGCGGGCGTGCGAGCATGGGCGCCGACATGACCGCCCAGCCCTCCACCCCGGTCCCGGGACCGGCGGCGCCCGAGCCGACGACATCGGAGCCGGTGCCGTCCGCCGTCCCGTCGGTGGCCGAGGCCGCCGCGACGCCTCCGGAGTCCGCCTCGCAGTCCGCAGCACAGCAGGTCGCCGGCACGGACCCTGCCGGGCACGACACCGTCCTCGCGGCCCGCCGCTCCCGGTTCGGCAGCCCGCCGCGCGGCCCACTGCTGATGGGCCTTGGTGCGGCACTGCTGATGCTCGTCGGCGGGTTCGGCGCGGGTGGCACCCTGATCCGCGACCCGTGGCTGACCAACTCCCCCATCGGGTTCTGGCGCTACGGCCACGGCTCCGAGATCGCGACGGCACTGGTCTACATCGGCGTCGTCCTGCTGGCATGGGCGTGGATCCGGCTGGGCCGCGAGGTGCTGGCCGGGCGGGTCGGCGGACGCGCGGTGCTCAGCACCGCGGTCGTGTGGCTGATCCCGATGCTCGTGACGCCGCCGCTGTTCACCCGTGACGTCTTCAGCTACCTGGCGCAGGGGGCGCTGCCGCTCCACGGATTCGACCCGTACGCGGTCGGGCCGGACGCGATGCCGGGCGTGTTCACCGACAACGTGCACTTCTTCTGGCAGGACACGCCGGCACCGTACGGGCCGCTGTTCATCCTGCTGGCCAAGGGCACGGCCGCGCTGGCGGGCAACAACATCATCGTCGGCGTCATCCTCATGCGCCTGGTGCTGTGCCTCGGCCTGGTCCTTCTGGTCTGGGCGCTGCCGGAGCTGACCCGCCGGATGGGCGGCAAGGTGCCGGTGGCCCTCTGGGTGGCGGTCGCCAACCCGCTGATGATCATCCACATGGTCGGCGGTGGTCACAACGACCTCCTGGTCATGGGACTGCTGGCCGTCGGCGGCCTGTTCGCGCTGCGCGGGCGTTGCCTGCTGGCGATCGTGCTGGTGAGCGCCGCGATGGCCGTCAAGGCCAGCGCCGCGGTGGCGTTGCCGTTCGTCGTCCTGATCTGGGCCATGCAGATGCCGGGCTCCACCCGTGCTGTCCGGATCGGCAAGGCCATCGGCGCCGGCATCGGCGTGTTCGTGGTGACGTTCGGCCTGATCACCGTGGCCGCAGGCGTCGGGCTCGGGTGGCTGCCGGCGCTCAGCGCGCCGTCGATGATCGTCAACTGGCTGTCGTGGCCGACGGGCGCGGGTGAGCTCGTCCACTGGCTGGTCAACCTGGTCGTCACGGTCCCGAAGCAACCGTTCATCAACGTCGCGCGCATCGTGGGCGCTGCCCTGCTCGTCTGGATCGCGGTGAAGCAGTGGCTCGCGGCCCGCGACGGCGGCCCCGACGCGCTGCGCCGGGCGGGCATCGTCCTGCTCGCGGTCGCCGTGCTCTCCCCTGCGACGCTGCCGTGGTACCTGAGCTGGGGCATCGCGTTCCTGGCGATGGCGCCCTGGTCGCGCAAACACCTGTCATGGCTGGTCGCGGGCTCGTTGTGGATGGTGATCGTCTACTACCCCAACGGCGAGGACGCCCTCTACAACTGGGGCTACCTCGCGATCTGCGCGCTCGGCTGCCTGCTCGCGGCCTGGTCGTTGCACACGCCCGACCCGCTGGGCCTGAACAGAAGGCTCTCCCGGCGCAAGCCGGTCGCCGCCCCCGAAGAGTCCCGCGACCCCGTGGCGGCCGCCGGTGCCGGGCAACGGCCGAGCTGAGCTCGACGCCGCGGGCCTGACCGATCCGGCCCTGCGCGCCGGGTACGCCGCCTGCCGGGACCTGCACGCCGCGCACGGCCGCACCTACTTCCTCGCGACCCGGCTGCTGCCCGCCTCGCGGCGGCCCGCGGTGCACGCCCTGTACGGGTTCGCCCGGTTCGCCGACGAGATCGTCGACGACCTGTCCGACGGTCGCGCACCCGGCGACCGGGCCGCGGGCATCGACGCCCTGGGCCGGGCCCTCGACGCCGTGCTCGACGGCCGCGCGCCAGAGCCGGCACTCGGGGCGTTGCCGGACGGTGCGGGGACGGGTGCCGCCCCCGTCCTGCTCGCCGTCGCCGACACCGCCCGCCGCTACGCGATCGACCCGGCGCACTTCCGCGACTTCCTGACGTCGATGCGGATGGACACCGAGGTCACCGACTACGCGACCTACGACGACCTGGCCCGCTACATGCACGGCTCCGCGGCCGTGATCGGGCTGCAGATGGTGCCGATCCTGGGCACCGTCGTCCCCCGCGAGGAGGCAGAGCCACCTGCCGCCGCACTGGGCGTCGCGTTCCAGCTGACGAACTTCCTGCGCGACGTCGGCGACGACCTCGACCGCGGCCGTGTCTACCTGCCCGCCGACGAGCTGGCCGCGTTCGGCGTCGACCGCGACCTGCTCATGTGGTGCCGTGTCCGGCGGGCCCGCGACCCGCGGGTGCGGGCCGCGGTCGCGCACCTCGTGGCCCGCACGCGCGCGGTGTACCGGCGCGCCGCGCCCGGCATCGGGATGCTGGAACCGGTGTCGCAGGCGTGCATCGACGCGGCCGCGACCCTCTACGGGGGCATCCTCGACCGGGTCGCCGACGCCGGCTACGACACGGTGCTGCACGAGCGGGTGCGGGTCGGCACCGCGCGGCGCGCGGCCGTCGCGATCCCCGGGTTGGCCCGGGCCGTCGTGGCCCGGACCCCGAGCCGCGCCGCGCGGCCCGCCGGACGGGTCAGAACGCCATCGCCTGCGCGCGACGCTTGACCTCCTTGTGCCGCCCAGCGACCAGCGCGGCGACGGGCGTGCCCGGCAACGACTCGTCGTCGGCGTACAACCAGCGCAGGATTGCGGAGTCGGTGTAGCCGCCGTCACGCAGCACCGTGATCGTGCCGCTCAGACCCTTGATGATCCCGAGGTCGGCGTCGAGGAAGTCGGCGGGGACAACGACGGCCCCGTCGCGACGCAACGACAGCAGCTGCCCGTCGCGCACGAGCTGGTGCACGCGGCTGACGGGAACGGACAACGCCTCGGCGACGTCGGCGACCGGAACGGTCACCACATCGTCGGCGAGCACCGACTCGGCGCCCGACACCTCACTCATCGTCCGGCCTCGCCAAGGCTCGGCCGACGCGTCGCGGACACGCTGTGTAGATGGTTCGATCGCTGACGCTCACTCATCGTCCGGCCTCGCCAAGGCTCGGCCGACGCTTCGCGGACACGCTGTGTAGATGGTTCGATCGCTGACGCTCACTCACAGCGGCACAGGATGCCACATCACCGGCAATGACCGGCAGCCTCCGACCGGACGGTACCGTCGGGGGGTGACCGCCCCGACCGGATTCGCAGGTGCGCTGCTCGATGCGCGCTACCGCGTCGGCGGGGTGATCGCCAAGGGCGGCATGTCGACGGTCTACCACGGGCTCGACACCAGGCTGGACCGTCCCGTCGCGATCAAGGTGATGGACGGCGCCATGGCGGCCGACCCGGCGTTCCGGGCCCGCTTCGAGCGCGAGGCCCGTCTCGCGGCGCGGATCGACCACCCGGCCGTCGTCGACGTGCACGACCAGGGCGACGGTCCCGACGGCGCGTTGTTCCTGGTCATGGAGCTGGTGCAGGGCGGCACGCTGCGCGATGTGCTGCGGGCGCGGGGCGCGGTGGGCGTGCCCACGGCGTTCGCCGTCATGGCGCCGGTGCTGGCCGGGCTGGCCGAGGCGCACCGGCTCGGCATGGTGCACCGCGACGTCAAACCCGAGAACGTGCTCATCTCGGACACCGGTGAGGTCAAGGTCGCCGACTTCGGGTTGGTCACCGCGGCCGCCCAGAGCGGCGCCAGCCACGCCGGCATGATCATGGGCACTCTCGCCTACCTCTCCCCCGAGCAGGTGGCCAGCGGCGCGGCAGACGCCCGCAGCGACGTCTACTCGGCGGGCATCGTGCTCTACGAACTGCTGACCGGCTCCCCGCCGTACGTGGCCGACGTGCCGATCACGGTGGCGCTGCGCCACGTCAACGAGGACGTCCCGGCCCCCTCGCAGGTGGCCGGCGACGTCCCCCCGGAGCTCGACGAGCTGGTCCTGGCGGCGACCCGGCGCGACCCGGCGGCCCGCCCGGCCGACGCGGGGGCGTTCCTGGCCGCGTTGCAGGCCGTGCGCGACCGGCTCGGTGTCCCCCGTGTGCCGGTGCGCCCGCCGGTGCGGCCCGTGGAGGAGCAGCTGACGGTGCCCGCGGCGGGCCTGGCCGGCCCGGGTGGCACCCGCACGATGGAGCGCCCCCCGGGTTCTGTCGCGTTCACCCCCGCCGCGGCCCCGGACGCGCCGGCCACCCACCACGCGGCGCGCCGCCGCGGCCGGCGCTGGCTCGCGCTGTGGATCGCGGTCGTGCTGGTGCTCGGTCTGGTCGTGGCGGGCGCGGCCTGGTGGCTGGGCACCGGCCGGTGGACGGCGATGCCGTCGGTCGTCGGTCTCGACCGGCCGGCGGCGGAACGACTGCTGGCCGACTCCGACCTGGTCGTAACGGTCAACGAGGAGCACCACGACTCCATCGCGGCCGACGTGGTCGCGCAGGCCGACCCGGCGCCGCAGTCACGGCTGCTGCGCGGGGCGCACGTGCAGCTGACCGTGTCGAGCGGGCGTCCGGTGGTGCCCGCGGTGGCTCCGGGAGCGGCGGTCGCCGCCGCCGAGCAGCAGCTCCGTGACGGCGACCTCACCCCGGTCCGCTCGGTCGCGGCCACCGAGTTCAGCGACACCGTCCCCGAGGGTGCGGTGCTGCGCACCGATCCCGCTGCGGGCACCGCGCTGCCCGTCGGCGCGCCGGTCACCCTGGTGCTCAGCAAGGGCGAGCGGCCCAAGACCGTCGAGGTCCCCCACGTCGTCGGCATGCGGGTCAACCAGGCCACGCAGGCTCTGCGCGAGGCCGGGTTCGACGTCGAGACCGAGTCGGACTTCCCGTTCGGCGACCGCGACAACGGACGGGTCGTGGCCCAGTACCCCGACGCCGGCGAGTCGCTGCCGCGCGGCAGCACGATCACCCTGACCGTGTTCTGAGCCCTGACCGTGTTCTGAGCCCTGACCGTGTTCTGAGCCCTGACAGGGTTCTGAGCCCTGACCGTCGTCCGAGCCCTGACAGGCGTCGAGCCCTGACCCGTCTTCCGAGCCCGGATCGTCGTCCGGGCAGGATTCTCCGGACTCAGCCGCGCAGCATCTCCGCCACGAGGAACGCCAGCTCCAAGGACTGCTGTGTGTTCAGCCGCGGGTCGCACGCCGTCTCGTAGCGGCCCGACAGGTCGGCGTCGGAGATCTCCTGCGCCCCACCCAGGCACTCGGTGACGTCCTCGCCGGTGACCTCGACGTGGATGCCGCCCGGGTGTGTGCCCAGGCCGCGGTGCACCTCGAAGAAGCCCTGCACCTCGTCGACGATCCGGTCGAAATGACGCGTCTTGTAGCCGGTGGTGGACTCGTGGGTGTTGCCGTGCATCGGGTCGCACTGCCAGATGACCTTGTGCCCGGACGCCTCGACCTTCTCGACGATGGGCGCCAGCACGTCGCGGACCTTGCCGTTGCCCATGCGGCTGACCAGCGTCAGCCGGCCGGGGACGCCGTGCGGGTCGAGCCGCTCGACGTACTCGACGGCCTGCTCCGGCGTCGTCGTCGGGCCGATCTTGAGACCGATCGGGTTGGCCAGCAGCTCGAAGAGGGCGACGTGCGCGCCGTCGAGCTGGCGGGTGCGCTCACCGATCCAGACGAAGTGCGCGGACAGGTCGTAGAGCTTCGGGGTCCCGCTGCGGGTGTCGAGCCGCAGCATGGCCCGCTCGTAGTCGACGAGCAGCGCCTCGTGGGAGGCGTAGAACTCGGTGGTGTGCATGCGGTAGTCCTCGACGCCGCACGCGTCCATGAACTGCAGCGCCCGGCCGATCTCGCCGGCCAGCGCCTCGTAGCGCTCCCCGGCGGGCGAGGTGCGGACGAAGTCCTTGTTCCAGTCGTGCACCATCGTCAGGTCGGCCATGCCGGTCGCGGTCAGCGCGCGCACGAGGTTCATCGCGGCGCTGGCGTTGGCGTACGCCCGGACCATGCGTGACGGGTCGGGGATGCGGGCGACCGGGTCGGCGACGATCGAGTTGACGATGTCGCCGCGGTAGGACGGCAGGCCCAGCGCGTCGGTCGGGCTGCTGCGTGGCTTGGCGTACTGGCCGGCGATGCGCCCGAGCTTCACCACCGGCAGCGACGCGCCGTAGGTGAGCACGATGGCCATCTGCAGCAGCGTCCGGATGGTCGCCCGGATGTGCGGCTCGGTGTTGTCGACGAACGTCTCCGCGCAGTCGCCGCCCTGCAGCAGGAACGCGCGGCCATTGGCGACGTCGGCCAGCCGCTCGTGCAGCCGGTCGACCTCGGCGGGCAGCGTGACGGGCGGCACGCTCTCCAGCACCGTGCGCACGTGCGCGACCTGCTCGGCGTCGGGCCAGTCGGGCTGCTGCGCCGCGGGGCGCGCCAGCGCCTCGTCGAGACGGGTCCGCAGGTCCGCGGGCAGCGGCGGCAGCTCGGGCAGCACTTCGACGGGGGCGTCGACCGACCAGTTCACACCCGCCAGGTTAGGCCGTCGCCGAACCCGGGCGCCGCGCGGCCCGACCCCTCACGGACGACGGCCCGGGCGGCCGTTCGGACGCCCGGACCGGGCGCCGGCTGGTCCGTCCGGACGCCGACGTCACCCGGACGGACCGATTCCACATCGGACCCCCGGTGTACTCCCCCTGCATGGCAACTCTTCTGTGGATCCTGGCTGTCGTCCTGGTCATCGCCGGCATCGTGGCGATCCTGCGTCGTCAGCTGTTGTGGGGCATCGTGCTGATCATCGTCGGGCTGCTCGTCGGCCCCGGCGGCGTGAGCATCTTCACCTGACCTCGGAACCCCCGGCCCGACTCCCCTGATCCGAGGGGCGGTCGCGGCCCGCGCTCAGCGGGCCGCGACCGCCGACTCGATGGCCTCCCAGCGCCGCGCGTTGAGCCGGGCGTCGGCCAGCGCGTCGTGGGCGTCCGACGACGGCGGTGGCAGCGGCGGACGTCCCGCGTCCTCCCACCGCTGGCGCAGCTCGCGGGTGAACCGCGGCAGGGCCCGCGGCAACGCCGGCATCGCTCCCCACAGCTGACACAGCACGACGTGGTCGTAGGCGGCGATCCACGCCCACAGCTCGACGTCACCGGGCGCTCCGGTGAGGAACGCCAGCAGGTCCGATCGGATCGCGGCCCGCGACCGCCACGCCGCGTCGGCGGGCGACGGCAGCTTGGGCAGCACGTTGGCACGTACCCACGCCCCCGCCCGGCCCGGGTCGAACTCCGTGGAGACGGCGTAGAACTCGCGGCCGTCCTCCCCCACCACACCGATGGACACGAGATCGATCGTCGTGCCGTCCTCGATGAACTCGCAGTCGTAGAAGAACCGCATCCTGTCCCTGTTCGTGCTGCCCAGGGGCGATCACGCGCCCCCGCTACCCCGCCGGACCGCTGCGGCCGGCGACACCACCCGGACGCCGACACGGGCTCCCGCCCGCGGCCGCCGGGCCGCAGGTGAGCGTACGGACCACCCGGCAGGCGCACCCGGCCCGGGGCGGCCCGCGACACCGCCGACGGTCGGGCCCGGGAGCCTGCGGCCAGGTCGGGGAGCACGTAGTCGAGCAGGTCGCGGCCGTAGTCGGAGGCGACGACGACGTCGTCGGCCGCGATGCGCACCCGGTTCAGGGACTGCATCCGCAGCACGTCGCCGTCGGCGCGGCTTGGGGAAGATGTCCGCGTACGACACCCCGAGGGCCTCGAGGTGGTGGCGACGGTTGCCGTCGCGGGGTCGGTGACCGGCTGGTCGAGGCAGACGGCGTCGACGCCGCGGCGGTGGAACGGAGCACATGCCGCGCAGGCCCTCGCCGCGGGCCCGGTCCATCAGGAACAGCTTGGTGCGGGTGAACACGTGGTGCCCGCGGGCGGCGGCAACCTCACCGCTGGCCGGAGTCGGCGACGACGTCGCCCGCCGTGACGGCGCTCATCCCCCTGTGGCACAACAGCTCACCGGTTGCCGACTCGGCGACGACCGAGACGTGGCGACCGTCGGCGAGGATCGCTGATCATCCGGCCTTGGTACCGGGCACGCGGTCGGCTGCCTCGGCCGCGGCCTTCTCCTTGACCGACGCCGCGTAGAGGTCGACGTAGGTCTGCCCGGACAGCTCCATGAGCGAGTACATGATCTCGTCGGTCATCGACCGTTCGATGAACCGGTCGCCCGCCATCCCGGCGTAGCGCGAGAAGTCGAGCGGCTCGCCCACCTTGATGTGGACGTGGTGCGGCTTCCACATGCGCGAGCCGATCGGGTTGACCTTGTCGGTGCCGATCATCGCGACGGGGACGACGGGGACGCCTGCCTCCAGCGCCATCCGCGCGACTCCGGTCTTGCCCTTGTAGAGCCGCCCGTCGGGCGAACGGGTGCCCTCCGGGTAGATGCCCAGCAGCTTGTCCTCACGCAGCAGCCGCACCGCGGTGTCCATGGCGTCCTGGGCCGCGGACCCGCCGGAGCGGTCGACCGGCACCTGACCGACCCCGGTGAAGAACTGCTTCTTGAGGAAGCCGATCAGGCCGGGCTCGGTGAAGTACTCGCGTTTGGCCAGGAACGTGATCCGGCGCGGGACGAGCAGCGGCAGGAAGAACGAGTCGACGACGGCGAGGTGGTTGCTCGCGAGAATCGCGCCGCCCCTCTCCGGGACGTTCTCCAGCCCTTCGATCGTGGGTCGGCACAGCAGCCTCATCAACGGCCCGAGCAGTACGAACTTCGACCACCAGTACAACACCGGGGCGGGCTCCCCTCCGCTCGACGCCGCACAGCCTACGGACGCCCCACCACACCCGCCACCGGATGGGGCCCACGGGTTCACGACGGTGGGCGTGGGGCGTCCGGCACCGCCGCCGCCCCGGACGTGGATGCACCTGTTCAGGACGATTCGGACGCCGAGCGGTCTCGATGCGGTCGGGGCGGGCCTTTTCCACGCCCGACGTGTCAGGATGGTCGGGACTTCGTCGCCCCGGACCCCAGCCGGGTCCGGACGACCACGGGAGGTGCCGGTTGAACCACGATCCCGACGATCGGGGCGGCCCCGGCACCGGTGGCCCCGACCCGGACCGGGCGATCGACGAGTTCGACCGGATCGTCGCCGCGTGGCGCAGCGAGGGCCCGGTCCCGCAGTGGCCCGACGAGATCGCCACGCCCGCCGCGGCGCCCGCCCCGCCGCGCCCGGACGGCCCTCGCGACGAGGAGCCGACGCCCGCACGCGGCATCGCGCGCCCCACGTCCGACGAACCGTCCGACGCCGACGAGCCCGACGAGCACTTCGTCCCGCCGGAGCCGCCACCACTGCCGCGGCTCGGCCCGCCCGCGATCGTCGGTATCGCGCTGCTCGCGCTGGGTCTGCTGCTCGTGGTCGCGCCGAGCGTGCTGGGCATGTCGTCGGTCTACGGGCTGCCTCTGGGCCTGCTGTCGCTGGCCGCCGGCCTGGGCTGGCTGGTGCTGCGGCTGTGGCCCACACCGGCCGACGGCGACCCCGACGAGGACGACGACGGCGCCGTCCTCTGACCGTGCCGGCATCGTTCCTGCAGGTCAAGAGCGTGCGACGTCCGCGCGCTGCGAGGCGTCCGACGCCGTGACGGCTTCCCGCGCGAGCTGCGCTGCGCCCACCACGGCGGCGGCCTCGCCGAGCTGGGCCGTCCGGATCCGAGCCAGCGGCCGGTGTCCTGCCCCGGTCACGATGCGCGCGTAGTGCTCGCGGGCGGCGTCGAGGAACAGCGGCGCCGACCCCGACACCCCGCCGCCGACGACGACCACCTCCGGGTCGAACACGTCGGCGACCAGCGCGAGGCCCTCCCCCAGCCAGTGGCCGAGGTCGGCCATCGCGCGGCGGGCGACGCGGTCGCCCTCCCGGGCCGCCGCCGCGACACGCTGGCCGCTGATCCGGCCGGGATCGGCGGCGGCGTCGCGGGCCAGTATCGACCCGCCTGAACGATCGGCGCCCAGCAGCTCCAGCGCCGTCGTCGCGAGCGCGGTGCCACTGCAGTAGCGCTCCCAGCAGCCACGTTTCCCGCACGGGCAGGGCCGCCCGTCGGGCACCACCCGCAGGTGGCCCAGCTCGGGTGCGACGCCGTGCGCGCCGCGGAACAGCTCGCCGCCGATCAGCAGGGCCGCACCGATCCCGGTGCCCAGCGCGATGAACACGGCCGTCGACGTGCCCGCAGCCGCGCCGAACCGTCGCTCGGCCAGTGCGGCGGCGTTCGCGTCGTGCTCGACGACGGTCGGCAGGCCCAGCCGGGCACCGACCCGGGTCGCGACGGGGGCGTCGCGCCACGACAGGTGCGGCGCGTAGCGGACGGTGTCGCGGTCGGGGGCGATGAACCCGGCCAGGGCGAGGCCCGCGGCCTGCACGGGGTGGCGGCGGGCGAGCTCGCGGACGACGCCCGCGATCGTCTCCTCCAGCGCCTCCTCACCGACCGGAGTGGGGGCGCGGACGGTGTCGAGCACCTGGCCCTCGGCGTCGACGACGCCCGCCCGGACACTGGTGCCGCCCACGTCGACACCGACCGCCAGCAGCTGTTCGTCGACGGCGGGTCCGGCGCTCATCCGCGGGTCACGGTGATGCGTTGCGCCGGGGGGCGCGGCGACGGGTCGGACGCGGCGGCGGTTCCAGCGGCCGGTGCGGCGCCGGCGCCCTCGTCGAGGGCGGCGCGCAGCACCGTGAGCAGCCCTGACGCGTGCTCGGCGAGCTGGGCGGCGAGCTCGGGGCGCTCACCGCGGAGCACGGCGATGACCGCACAGACCGGGCAGGAGGCGCAGGCCGCGGGTGTGGTCCGGTCGGCGCCGGGCGGGGCGGTGGCGAGGCGGTCCAGCGCCGGCTGCAGCCGGTCGATCAGCCCGGCGAGCAGCGTGCGGGCCTCGCCGCCGACACCGGGGTGCCCGTCGCAGGAGTCCCCGGCAGGGCGGGTTCCGTCGCTCATCGCATCCACGCCGCAGGGTCGGGCCGGAACGTCACACACAGCACCGCGGCGTCGCCGGTCCCCTCGAGGCGGGCGTCGACGACCGCGCAGCGGCGCAGCACCGACGGCAACGTCACCGGACGCCGCGCGAACCCGACGGTGACCACCAGCTCGTCGCCGACCCGGACCAGGTCCAGCGGCCCGGCGTCGGCGCCGGGAAGGCGGAGGTCCATCACGAACTCGGAGTCGAGCGCGGTGCCCTCCCCCGCGGTGCGGCGCACCGTGAGCGCGGGCGTCGCGGGCCCCGGCGGCGGCACGGGGTCGGCGTCGCCGTAGAGGTCGTCGGCCAGCTCCAGCAGCGCCGTCACCCCCGTCGGCTCCGCGGCGGTGTGCCCGACCACGCGCACACCCGCACCGTCGGCGCCGGCGACGAGCTCGTCGAGAACAGCACGCTGCTCGGCGTGGCGTTCCCGCAGCCATGCCGCCGCGGGCCCGCGCAGCGACGGCGGCGGCGCCGGCACGACCCGGTTGGCGACCAGCCCGTCGACGCGGATGCCGTGCAGCGCAAGGGCGGTGAGAGTGCGCCGGGTCTCGGCGGCGACGACCCGCTCCGGGGTCAGCACGAGCCGGACGCTGCTGCGCGCCGGGTCGGCGATCAGGCCCGCGAGGCCGCCGAGCTGCTCGGCGAGTGCGTCGAGGGCGTCGACGGTGCGGTCGAGCCGCGCGGCGGAGTCGGCCGCGCCCCGCCCGGCCAGCCCCGCGAGCATGCCGCGGACGGCCCGGCGGTGTGCCGGGAACAGCCGTTCCAGGTAGCCGGCCAGCGCCTCCGGCAGCGCGAGCAGCCGCAACGTCTCCGCCGTCGGGCCGCAGTCGACGACCACGACCTCCCACAGACCCGTCTCGGCCAGCCTGCGCACCTCCGACAGCGCGAGCAGGTCGTCGACGCCGGGCAGCACGGTCAGCTCGTCGGCGAGGATCTCGTCGACACCGATCCCGGCCAGCAGCGCCCGCAGGTGCCCCTGCAGCGTGCCCCAGGCGCCGTCGAGCAGTACCCGGGTGTCGACGTGCGCCGCGTACAGCCCGCCGACGCCCGGCAGCTCCCGCGGCTCGCCGTCGAGGTCGGCCTCCAGCGCGTCGCCCAGGGAGTGCGCCGGGTCCGTCGACACGACCAGCGTCTTGCGCCCCGACCTCGCCAGCCGGGCGGCGGTGGCCGCGGACAGGGTGGTCTTCCCGACCCCGCCCTTGCCGGTGAACAGCACGACCCGCATCCGGCGAGCGTAGCCGCGGCCGGCGCGACGGGGCTGCTCAGCCCTGTTCGACGCGGCGCTTCAGACCCTTGAGGGCCGTGTCGATGATGACCTTCTCGGCCTTGCGGCGCAGCATGCCGATCATCGGGATGGTGAGGTCCACGGCGAGGGTGTAGGTGACCGTCGTCGACGCGGCGTCGCCCTCCAGCACGTAGGACCCGTTCTGCGCCTTCTGCATCTGGCCCTTGACCAGGTTCCAGCTGACCGAGTTGCCGTCGGGGCCCCAGTCGTAGTCGAGGGTGTAGGAGTCCTTGATGGGCCCGGCGTCCATGGAGAACCGCACGCGGCGGGCACGGCCGTCGGCACCCTCGTCGAGGATCTCCACCGTCTTCATCTGCTCCGCCCACTTCGGGTACGCCTCGAAGTCGGCGATGACCGCCATCACCCGCTGCGGGTCCGCGGCGATCGAGATCGAGGAGGTGGTCGCGTCGGCCATGCGCGGAGGTTACCGCCCCGACGCGGCCGGGACCGTCACCACCGCAGCACGTACGGCACCGGGTCGCGACGGAAGTAGCCGACGTTCACACACTCGGTGCGCCCGCGCCGCACCCGCCGGGACAACGGCTGATGGACGTGACCCGACAGCGCGGCCCGCGGCCGGTCGCGGTCGATCAGCTCCACCAGGCCGGGGCCCGCCGCCTCCGGACCCCGGGTGACGACGTCGTAGGCGAGCTCCGGGATCGCCGGCGGCACGTGGCTGCACAGCACGTCGACGCCGGAGAACCCGTCGACGACCGCCTCGTAGTCCTCCCACGACACCAGGTTCGGCCGCCACGCCGGGCCCCCGCGCAACGGCACCCCGGGCGGCAGCGGCGCCCCGCCGACGAACCCGAACCGCAGCCCGCCGATCTCGGCGACCCTGCCGTCGACGAGCGCCACCTCCGGCCCGGCGTGCGTGGGCCACAGGTGCGGCACGTCGACGTTGCCCGGGATCGCCCACGTCGGCGCGGACAGCACGGCGAACATCCGCGCGTACTGCTCGGAGATCGCCTCCTCCACGAGCGCCCGCGGGTCGCCGACGGCCGCCCACGCCGTGGTCGCGTACGCGCGCAACGCGTTCCGGTCGCCCGTGCGGCGCAGCTCCGCGAGCCGGGTGCTGACCTGCGCACCCAGGACGGTGCCGACGATCCCGCCCGCAGGGTCGCCGTAGTCGATGAAGTCGACGAGATCGCCGAGGACGACGAGCGCGTCGGCGCCGTCGCCCGCCCGGGCGAGGCCCTCGACGTTGCCGTGGACGTCGGAGACCACGTGCACGCGCATGCCTGCGACGCTACAGACGCCGGTCACCGGGTCCCGGGGCCACCCGGACCGCGCGGCGGGGGTTCGCCCGGGGCCCGGCCGTTCTCCAGGGACCGCTTGAGGGCGAGCGCCAGCCGCTTCGCGTCGTGGTGGCGCCTGCGCGACTCCGCGGCCGCGCGCAGCGGCGTCAGCGGCACCGGCGCGCCGTCCGGACCGGCGGCGTCGGCACGCAGGAAGTAGTGCAGGACGGTGCCGTCGAGCACCTCCTCGAGCCACACCTCCATGCTGCCGACGAGCGCGCCCGACACGGTCCACCGGATCCCCAGGTCGCCGCGGTCGGTGACGGCGCTCAACCGCAGGTCGGGCCACAACCGCGTCCAGCCGGCCGGATCGGCGAAGATCGCCGCGAGGCGTGGGCGGGCGACGACGAGGAACGTCTCGTCCATCACGTCGACCGTCGGCATCGTGCGAGGTTCCCCCGTTCGTGGGTGGCGGACCGGGCGGGCCACGCCGGGCCCGGCCGCGACGGTGCGGTACCGCCGTCGATCACGATAGATTTCGGACGAACGTTCACCCCACCGGTGTGGCACAGGAGGTTGCGACGTGCGCGAGTACAGCGTGCCCACGACGGTCGAGGTCGGGCCGCGGGAGACCCTGCTCGACCCTGTCATCGAAGCCGAGCGCCACCATCCGGCGGCGGTACTGATCCGCCGCACCGACGCGGCCGGCATCTGGCGCGACGTCACCGGTGCCGAGTTCGGCGCGCAGGTCAGAGCGGTCGCACGGGGGCTCCTCGCCGCCGGGATCGAGGCGGGCGACCGGGTCGTGCTGCTGTCGCGCACCCGCTACGAGTGGACCCTGTTCGACTACGCGATCCTGTCCGCCGGCGCGGTCACGGTGCCGATCTACGAGACGTCCTCGGCCGAGCAGATCGCCTGGATCCTGTCCGACTCCGGTGCCGTCGCGGCCGTGGTCGAGTCCGACAAACACGCGGGGCTCGTCGCCGAGGCCGTCCCCGGGTTCGCCAAGGTGTGGACGATCGAGCCGGCGTCGGGTGACGGCGCCGTCGACGCGCTCACCACGCTGGGCGCCGACGTGTCCGACGACGACGTCCGCGCCCGCCACGAGGCCGTCGGAGCCGACGACCTGGCCACGCTGATCTACACCTCCGGCACCACGGGCCGGCCCAAGGGTGTCGAGCTGACGCACCGCAACCTCGTCTCGGAGGTCCACAGCACCCGGCAGGTCCTGGTCGAGCTGCTCAACGTCGACGGCTCCGTGCTGTTGTTCCTGCCGCTGGCGCACGTCTTCGGCAAGGTCATCCAGTGCGGCGCGATCGCCAGCCGCACCACGATCGGGCACACCCCCGACGTCAAGGACCTCCTCGCCGACCTCGCCTCGTTCCGGCCGACGTTCCTGCTCGCGGTCCCCCGCGTGTTCGAGAAGGTCTACAACGGCGCCCGGCAGAAGGCCCACGCCGAAGGCAAGGGCGCGATCTTCGACGTCGCCGACGCCACCGCCGTCGCCTGGAGCCGCGCCCTCGACACCGGCGGCCCCGGCCTCGTCCTCAGGCTCAAGCACGCCGTGTTCGACAAGCTGGTCTACGGCAAGCTGCGCGCGGCCGTCGGCGGCCGGGTCGTCGGCGCGGTCTCGGGCAGCGCGCCCCTCGGCGAACGCCTGGGGCACTTCTTCCGTGGCGTCGGCCTGCCGGTCCTCGAGGGCTATGGCCTCACCGAGACCTCCGCCGGGATCACCGTCAACGGGCTGACCGCGCAGCGCGTCGGCAGCGTCGGGCGACCGGTGCCCGGGCAGTCGGTGAAGATCGCCGACGACGGCGAGATCCTGCTCGCGGGCAGCATCGTCTTCGAGCGGTACTGGAAGAACCCCACCGCGACGGCCGAGGCCGTCGCGGACGGCTGGTTCCACAGCGGCGACATCGGAGAGCTCGACGACGACGGCTACCTGCGCATCACCGGCCGCAAGAAGGAGATCATCGTCACCGCCGGCGGCAAGAACGTCGCCCCTGCGGTGCTGGAGGACCGCCTGCGCGCCCATCCGCTGGTCGGGCAGTGCATGGTCGTCGGTGACGCGCAGCCGTTCATCGCCGCGCTCGTGACGATCGACCCCGAGGTCCTGCCCGCCTGGGCGGAGCGCACCGGCAAGCCCGCCGGCGTCACCGCGGCCGACCTCGTCGACGATCCCGACCTGCACGCCGAGATCGCCGCCGCCGTCGCCGACGCCAACAAGGCCGTGTCCCGCGCCGAGCAGATCCGGGAGTTCCGCATCCTGCCCGGCGACTTCACCGAGGCCACCGGTGAGCTGACGCCGACGATGAAGGTGAAGCGCAACGTCGTCGCCGCCAACCATGCCGACGTCATCGCCGGCATCTACCAGGGCACCCACCAGCCAGCCTGACCTGCAGGGATCAGCCTGCCACCGGGGTCCCCGCCAGGAAGTGCCGCAGCCGCGCGACGCCCGCGTCCCACGTCCAGTCGGTGAGCATCCACTCCCGGCCCGCTGCGCCCATCCGGGCCGCGCGAGCCGGGTCGCCCAGCAGCCCGCCGACGGCACCGACCAGCGCGTCCAGGTCACGCCCGTCGACCACGTGGCCGGTCACACCCTCGCGGACCGTCTCCGGGGCCCCACCGGAGTCCCCCGCGATGACCGGCACCCCCGAGGCCGACGCCTCCAGCAGCACGATGCCCAGGCCCTCGACGTCCAGGCCGCGGCCGCGGGTACGGCACGGGAGGGAGAACACGTCGGCGACCGCCTGGTGGGGGGCCAGCTCGTCGGCCGGGACCGCACCGGTGAACACGACCTGTCCCGCGACGCCCACGTCGGCCGCGAGCCGGCGCAGCCGCTGCTCGTCGGGGCCCGAGCCGACGAGCAGGAGCCGGGTGCCGGGCGCCCGTTGCCGCAGCGCCGGCAGGGCGCGGACCAGCATGTCCTGGCCCTTGCGGGCCACCAGCCGCGACACACACGCGACGACCGGCGCCTCCCCCAGCCCGTAGCGGGCCCGCAGGGTCGCCCGCGCCGCCGGGTCCGGGCGGAAGACGTCGGCGTCGATGCCCGGCGGGAGGTGCTCCAGCACCGCCCGCGGTCCGAACGCCGCCGCCACCCGCCCCCGCGTGTACCGGGACACGACGGTGAGGACGTCGGAGCCGTCGCCGATGCGGCGCAACGCCTGCCGCGCCCCGGGCAGCATCGACCAGCCCACCTCGTGACCGTGGGTGCTCGCCACGACGCGGCGGACGCCGGCCCGCTCCCGCAGCCCCGCCCCGAGCAGCGCCAGCGGGGCCGCCGCACCGAACCACACCGTCTCCGCGCCGTGCCCGCGCGCCAGATCGGCCGCGCGGCGGACCACGTCGGGGGTGGGCAGCATCAGCGACGTCGGGTGCCGGTGCACGGGGTAGCCGAGGCGGGCGTCGAACGCGGACGCGCCCTCCCAGGCGGGGGCGTAGACGGCCAGCTCGCCCGGGGGCAGCCGGTCGGCGAGGGCCTGCAGGTAGGTCTGGATGCCGCCGGCTCGGGGCGGGAAGTCGTTCGTCACGAGCAACGTGCGGGCCACGGCCGGTGAAGCTACCGACACCCTCCGCTCGCACGAGGCCCACCCCCCGGCGCCCTCCCGAACGAACGGCACAGTTGCGCAACTGTGCCGTTCGTTCAGGCGGGTGGGTCGGCGGCTACGGGGCGGCGGCCGGGTCCCGGCCGCCGCCCCCTCCGCTGGGGAGCGGCCGTCCCATGGCGCGGCCGGGTCGGGGCCCGGCCGCGCCGGGATCAGAGCCGGCGCGCGCCGCTGAAGGCCGACCGGGACACGGTCTGGTACTTCACGACGTCGCCCGACTCCGGAGCGTTGATCATCTTGCCGCCGCCCGCATAGATGCCGACATGGCTGACGGGCGAGTAGTAGAAGACGAGGTCACCGGGCCGCAGGTCGTTCCACGACACCGGGGTCCCGACCTGCGACTGCGCGCTGCTCGACCGGGGCAGCGTCATGCCGACCTGCTTGAACGCCCACGACGTCAGCCCGGAGCAGTCGAAGCTGCTGGGTCCGGACGCGCCCCACACGTACGGCCGGCCGAGCTTCGTGGCGGCCATGGCCAGCGCCTCGGCCCCGATGCCGCTTCCCAGGACCACCCCGATCGGGGCTCCCTCGTCCGGGCTGCGCAGCTTCGCCCGCTCCGCGGGGCTCAGGCGCGAGATCATCCGCTCGACGTCGGCGATGCGGTCGTCGGCGGCGGCCTTGCGGGTCTCGATGTCGTCGGCGGAGCGCTGCGCGTCGTCGGCCGCCTGCTGGGCCCTCGCGACAGCGGCATCGGCGTCGGCGCGGGCCTTGCGGGCGGCGGCGACCTTCGCCTCGAACTCCTCCAGCTGCACGCGGTGCTCCGCGCTCAGCGACTCCAGCGCCGACATCTGATCGAGGAAGTTCTGCGGGGACGTGCTGGACAGCAGGGCGTCGAACTGGTCGAGGCGGCCGTTCTCGAAGGTGGCCATGGCGAGGACGTCGAGCTGGCCGCGGTACTGCTCCTCGTCGGCCTCGGCTCTGGCCGCGGCCTCCTGCGCGGGCTCGACGGCCGTGCGGGCGGTGTCGGCCTCGGCTTCGGCGGTGTCGTGGGCGTCGGTGGCGGCGTGCCACTGCTCGGTGAGGGCCTCGGCCTCACGCTGAGCCTGTTGGTACTGGTCGCGGGCCTGCGCGGCGTCGGTCGGGGGCGGCGGGACCGTCGGCACCGGGACCGCGGGTGGGGGTACTGCGGGTGGGGGCGGGGCGAGCGGGAGGGCCGACCCGACGGGCGGCACGAACGGCACCGTCACCCCCGGGGGCAGCGGCGGGGCAGGGTCCGCGACGGCCTCGGTGGTCACGACAGCGGTCAGTCCGGCTCCGGCGATGGCGCCGACGAGGACGACCGTCACCGAGCGGGAGGCCTGCCGACGGGCGCCGCGCCGGCGTGGACGCGGCACCGCTCGGGCTCCGTAGTCGCTGTCGTCGCTGCCGTCACCGCTGCGTCGAGGCGCCACCACGCGGACGTGCCCCTCTCCTCGCGGACCGCGCGTTCTCCACAGTCACGAGCACTGCGGGGAGCGGTGCGGTGACCCCGCGCCTGCGCTCCGGATGAGCCGCAGACCGTTCGCGAGGTCGCGGGGAGATTACGAACAGCGCCGCCGGTGATCCATCACCGGGGTGTGTCGGCGCGTCGCCGTGCGCAGCTCACCCACAGGGGACACAGCGTTCGGCGCGTCGCGGAGTACCCGGCGCGCCGTCACCCTGCGTTGCGGGAAGGGTCCCCGGATTCGGGGATCCATGGTGCCTGCGGAGGCCGTGTCGACACCAGGCGCAACCGCGGGACGAGCCCCTGATCGGCGAGGACCTCGATGGCGCGCGTCTCCGGAGCGTCGAGCTGCACGACTGACGCGCCGGGCGGCACACCGGCCGGGCGTGTCGCCGGGTCCGGCACACCCAGCAGAACGCCCACGACACAGTCGCCGCAGGCGTCACCCCGCACCGCGCAGGTGTCACAGTCGATGATCATCCTGGCCTCCCCTCACCGTCGTCGTTCGGACGGTGCGGACGCTAGGGCAGCGCACCGACAGTTCCGCGCCGACGGAGACGGCCTGACCGTGCCGGGGGCGCCGGGACGGGCGCGCTCAGCCGCGCAGCCGCGCGAGCAGCACCGCCGAGGGCAGAGCGTGCGCGCCGCGCCGGCGGACCGACTCGACGACGGCCCGGTCCGACGTCGCCACCAGCACCGGCCGGCCCTCGGGCTCCGCCGCGACGAGCGCGCGGATGACGTCGTCGGCCAGCACCCCGGCGTCGCTGAACAGCACGCGCACCCCGCGGGAGCCGCGGGTCGCCGCGGCGACGACGCCGGCGCCGTCGAACACGACGGTCACCTCTATCCCGGTGCGGGCGGCGAGGGCGGCGAGCTGACGGACGAGGCGGGTGCGCTGGTCGGCCAGCGGCAGGTCCGGGTAGCCGGTCTTGCTGACGTTGTAGCCGTCGACGACCAGGTGCACGGCGGGCACGGTGAGCAGCGCGTCGAGGGCGGCGAGGTCGTCGACGGGCGCGCCGGGCCGCACGGCACCGGCACCGGCGACGAGGTCGGCCGGGCGCGGGCCGCCCCCGCCGATGGCCAGCTCGCGGCGCAGGCCGGCGACGGCCCCGCCCAGCGTCTCGACGAGCAGCTCCAGGCGCACCTCGTCGGCCTGCCGGGCCTCGCGCGCCGCCTGCCGGGCCGCGGCCACCTGCGCTGCGGCCCGGTCGGCGCGGGCCCGCTCCCGGTCGGCGCGGACCCGTTCGCGGTCGCGTTCGGCGACGATCACGGCCAGCTCCTGACGGGCCTGGCTGCGGACGGCCTCCACGTCGGCCGCGGCGACGTCGAGCGCGTCGGTGGCCGAACGCAGCCGCGCGCCCTGCTCCCCGACGCGGCGGCGCAGCTGGGCGAACTCCGCGTCGCGGGCCTGGCCCGCGGTCCGGGCCTCCTCGCGGGCCTCCGCCAGCTCGGCCCGCATCCGTTCGAGCTCCGCGCTCAGCTTGTCGGCCCGCGAGAGCGCGGCGTCCAGCTCGGCGCGCAGCTCGCCCGCCTCCCCGCGGCGGGCGGCGCGAGCGACGAGCGCCGCGGCGTCCGGTGCGTTGCCGAGGAGGGCGAGCGCGGCGGCACCCAGCGGGTCGTCGGCGTCGGCGGCCGCGGGGTGGTGCTCGTGGCACCAGGCCAGCACGGCGGCGCGGAAGGCGGCGGACCGCCGCAGCTCGTGCACCAGCGCCTGCCCACCGAGCCGGGCCCGTTTGGCGGGGGTGAACCGGGCGAAGCGGCGCAGCCGGTGCGGGACGTCGGCGTCGGGCAGGCCGGCGACGGCGACCGCGGCGAGCTCGGCGAGCCTGCCGCGGACGGGATCGGGGAGGCGGTCCCAGTCGGCCGGGCCGGACACGACCTCACCTTCCGGGGAGGCGGGCTCGACCGGTTCCGGGCGCGGGTCGTCCGCGGCGGGCGCGGGTGCGCGCCCGGCCGGTCTTTCCTCCGCGGACATCGGACCAGGTTATCCGCCTGTGCCCGGCAGCCGCGACCGCCACGCAGCGGGCACGAGGGCGATCCTGTCGGTGCCCACGGTTACCGTCCGCGGCGTGTCCGCTCCCCCCGGATCCGCACGTCCCGGCGCACTCGCGCAGCTGTCGTTCGACGAGCTGGGCACCCCGCTGCGCGACGTGACGTTCGTCGTGCTCGACCTGGAGACCACCGGCGGCTCGGCCCGCAACGACTCGATCACCGAGGTGGGGGCGGTCAAGGTCCGCGGCGGCGAGGTCGTCGGCGAGCTGGCCACGCTGGTCGACCCGGGAACGGGGCGGCTGCCGCCCAACATCGTGGCGCTCACCGGTATCACCACCGCAATGGTGACGGGCGCGCCCCGCCTGAACGAGGTGCTGCCCACGCTGCTGGAGTTCCTGGGCGGGGCGGTCCTCGTCGCGCACAACGCGCCGTTCGACGCCGGGTTCCTGCGGGCCGCGTGCGAGCGCCACGACCGGCCGTGGCCGCGCCCGCCGGTCCTGTGCACGGCACGGCTGGCCAGGGTGGTGCTCAGCCACGCGGAGGCCCCGAGCGTGCGCCTCGGTGCGCTGGCCCGGCTGTTCGGCACGTCGACACAGCCGACGCACCGCGCGCTGGCCGATGCGCGCGCCACCGTCGAGGTGCTCCACCACCTCCTCGAACGCATCGGCAACCTCGGGGTGCAGAGCCTGGAGGAGCTGCTGTCGATGTCGCGGGAGGCGTCGGCGCACCGCCCGCCCGAACGCGTCCGCAGGCGGCGGACCCTGGCGCGCGACGTGCCGTCGGCGGCCGGGGTGTACCTGTTCCGGGGGCCCCGCGACGAGGTGCTCTACGTCGGCACGAGCGGCGACCTGCGGCGCCGGGTCCGCAGCTACTTCACTGCGGGCGAGCGACGTCGGCGCGTGCGGGAGATGGTGGAGCTGGCCGAGCGCGTCGACACTGTGGTGTGCGCGCACGCGCTCGAGGCCGGGGTGCGGGAGCTGCGGCTGATCGCCACGCACCGTCCCCGGTACAACCGGCGCTCGCGCAACCCGGGCCGCGTGTGGTGGGTCGCACCGACCGAGGAGGCGTTCCCGCGGCTGTCGGTCGTGACGGCGCCGCGCGGGCCGGCGCTGGGCCCGTTCGGGTCCCGCCGGGGCGCGACCGACGCGGTGGAGACGTTGCTCGACGCGCTGCCGATCCGCAGCTGCACCCAGCGCATCCCGGCCCGCTCCCCCGCGGCGAGCCCGTGCGTCCTCCACGAGCTGGACAGGTGCCGGGCGCCGTGCGCGGGGCTGCAGAGCATCGACGAGTACGCCCCCGGGGTGCGCGCGCTGCGCAGCCTCGTCGACGGCGCCGACGACGCACCGCTGCGCACCCTGGCCGACCGGATCGAGCGGCTGTCGGTGGCCGAGCGGTTCGAGTCGGCGGCGCGCGACCGCGACCGGCTGGCCGCGCTGGCGTCGGCGCTCGCACGGTCCCAGCAGCTCGCCGCGCTGGCGGCGCTGCCGGAGGTGGTGGGCGCGCGGCCCGACGGGCGGGGCGGCTGGGAGCTGGCCGTCGTGCGCCACGGACGGCTCGCGGCGGCCGACGTCGCCCGCCGGGGCACGCCACCGATGCCGGTCGTGGAGTCGCTGCGCCGGTCCGCGCAGACGATCCTGCCCGCCGACGGGCCGCTGTCCGGGGCCTGGGCGGAGGAGGTGAACCTGGTGCGCCGCTGGCTCACCACGGGTGGGACCCGCCTGGTGTACAGCGATCCGTCCTGGTCCGAACCGGCCCATGGCGCGGCCGCGTGGGAGGACTGGGCGCGCCGAGCCCGGCCGGTGCCGCTCGGCAGTCCCTCGGAGATCACCCTCGGCTAGTGTTCGGTCCCGGTCGCCGCCCGTGTCGTCGGGTGTCGCGGACCGCCCCGACGTCCCCGAGGAGGGCAACCGTGATCACCGCGATCGTCATGGTGCACACCGCCGCCGACCGGATCCCCGAGACCGCGCAGGCGATCGCCGACCTCGACGGGGTCAGCCAGGTCTACTCGTGCGCGGGTGACGTCGACCTCATCGCGGTCGTCAAGGTCGGCGCGCACGAGGAGCTCGCGGAGGTCATCGCGGGCCGGCTGAGCAAGGTCGCGGGCGTGGTGCGCACCGACACCCACATCGCGTTCCGCTCCTACTCCAGCACGGAGAACGACGCGATCTTCAGCGCCGGCATGGAGTGACCACCCGGTGTGACCCCGCCATGCGACCCGGCGTCGTGACCCGGCTTCGTGGCCCTGTCGTGTGACGGCCCCGGGTGGAGCCGTCACACGACGACAGCCCGGTCAGGCGGCCAGCCGCGTCGAGACCGTGACCCAGCGGGCCAGCAGGTCGGCGGCCGCGCCGGAGTCGACGGCCGCGGCCACCCGCTCGAGCGCGTCGCGCAGCTGCCCGGTCAGGTCGGGCGTGTCGCCGGTCCCGGACACGCCGTCGGCGGCGACCAGGGCGCCGGCGGCATTGAGCAGGACGGCGTCACGGACCGGCCCCTGCTTGCCCGCGAGCAGGGCATGGCAGGCGCCGGCGTTGAAGGCGGCGTCCCCGCCACGCAGGTCCTCCCGCGTGGCCGGGTCGATGTCCAGGGCGGACGGGTCGACGCTCGCCTCGCGGACCCGGCCGTCTCCTGCGACCCAGACCGTCGACCGGGTCGTCGTCGTGATCTCGTCGAGCCCGTCGTCACCACGCACGACCAGGACAGACTGGCCGCGTGAGGCGAAGATCTGCGCGAGGACGGGGGCGAGCCTTCCGTCGGCGCAGCCCACGAGCCCCGCCGACGGCTGTGCCGGGTTGGTGAGCGGGCCGAGCAGGTTCATCGCCGTCGGCACGCCGAGCTCGGCGCGCGGGCCGGAGGTGTGCCGCATCGCCGGGTGGAAGACGGGTGCGAAGCAGAACCCGATCCCGACCTCGGCGACGCACGCCTCGACGCCCGCCGCGGGCAGCGCGATGGCCACCCCGACCTCCTGCAGCAGGTCCGCCGCGCCGCACTTCGACGTCGCCGCCCGGTTGCCGTGCTTGACCACGGGCACCCCCGCGGCCGCGACGACGACCGCCGCCATCGTGGAGATGTTGACGGTGTGCGCCTGGTCACCACCGGTGCCGACGATGTCGACCGCCCGCCCGGTGACCGTGACCCGCGGCGCGCGGGCGAGCATCGCCTCGGCGAGACCCGCGACCTCGGCCGCGGTCTCGCCCTTGGCGCGCAGCCCGACCAGGAACCCGGCCAGCTGGGCCGGCGTGGCGTCCTCCGAGAGCGCGCGGTCCATCACCCAGGCGGTGTCGGCGGTGTCGAGGTCACGGCCCGCGATGAGGCTCGCGAGCACCTTCGGCCAGGTCCTGCCGTCGGTCGGGGTCGGGGTCGCCGCACCTGCCGCCACGTCAGCCACGAACGGCGACGCCCGCGGTGCGCCGCAGGACGTCGGCGACGGTCTCGGCGGCGGTGAGCGGGTCGAGCGGGTGCACGAGCACGGCGTCGGCCTGCGACCACGTGGCCAGCCAGCGGTCGTCACGGCGGCGGACCGTGATCATGATGGGCGGGCAGTCGGTGATCTCGTTCTTGAGCTGCCGCGACAGCCCCATGCCGCCGGTCGGCTGCGCCTCCCCGTCGAGGATCAAGAGGTCCTGCGAGCCCGCGTCGGCCGCGGCGAGGACGTCGGCGATCGTGCCCACCTCGGTGTAGGTGACACGCCCGAGATCGGGGGCGGGGCGACGGCCGACCGCCGTCACGATGCCCTCCCGGACCTCGGGACGGTGGCTGAACACCAGGACGTGGAGGGGGCTGTGCGGCTCGGAGGCCGCTCCGGCGTTGCGGGGCGCGGGGCTGGTCACGCGCGTCATCGTAATGGGCGCTGTCACATCCTCCGGCGCGCGCGGTGATCGGCACCGCGGGCGCACCCGGGAACCCCGGCGCCGCGCCGGGCGTTGCGCCTGACGAGGAGTGACGTGAATCCCTGGTCCCCCGACAGGCTGTAGAAGTTCGGGTGGGGTCATAATGCCCGGGTGACGACAGCCGCCCCCAACATCAGCGCGCGGATCCACTCGCTGAACCGCCCGAACCTGGTCAGCATCGGCACCATCGTCTGGCTGTCCAGCGAGCTGATGTTCTTCGCCGGGCTGTTCTCCATCTACTTCACGGCGCGCGCGCAGAACGTCGGTGAGTGGCCGCCACCGCCGACGGAGCTCAACGTCCCGTACGCCCTCGTCGTGACGATCGTCCTCGTCGCGTCGTCGTTCACGTGCCAGTTCGGCGTGTTCGCGGCCGAGCGCGGCGACGTCTTCGGCCTGCGCCGCTGGTACACGCTCACCCTGATCATGGGCGCGATCTTCGTGCTCGGTCAGGCCAACGAGTACCGGGTCCTGGTCGAGGAGCACCACACGACGCTCGCCTCGAGCGCGTACGGCACCGTCTTCTACCTCGCGACGGGCTTCCACGCACTGCACGTGACCGGTGGTCTCGTGGCGTTCGTGTACCTGCTCATCCGCACCAGGCTCTCCAAGTTCACCCCGGCGCAGGCCACCGCGGCGATCGTCGTGTCGTACTACTGGCACTTCGTCGACGTGGTGTGGGTCGGTCTGTTCGCCGTCATCTACTTCATCCGCTAGGCCTGCTTCGCAAGCGCCCCGAACTCGACGCGAGGGTTGGACAACGCCGACGATGGAATCCACGACCACCACACCACCTGAGCCGCGGTCCCGCCGCGGCCGACGACCGCACGGCAAGGTGCGGCGCCGGCTGGCCGGAGCGCTAGCGCTGGGAATCGGGCTGCTGTCGGTCGGCGCCCTCTACTCCGTCGTGCAGCCGACGCCGCAGACGGCGGTGGCCCAGACGGCCGACGCGGCGACCATCGCCAAGGGCCAGGACCTGTACAACAACGCCTGCATCTCGTGCCACGGCTCGAACCTGCAGGGAGTCACGGACCGCGGCCCGAGCCTGGTCGGCGTGGGCGACGCGGCCGTCTACTTCCAGGTCTCGTCCGGCCGGATGCCCCTGGCCCGCCAGGAGGCCCAGGCCACACGCAAGCCTCCGACGGCGACGTTCGACCCCCACACTCAGGAGGGTCAGGACAACCTGTCGGCGATCGGCGCGTTCGTCCAGGCGAACGGCGGCGGCCCCACGATGCCCGCGGCCACCGGCGAGGCGCTCCGCGGCGGCGACCCGGCACGCGGCGGCGAGCTGTTCCGCCTCAACTGCGCGTCGTGCCACAACTTCACGGGCCGCGGCGGCGCGCTGTCGTCCGGCAAGTACGCCCCGTCGCTGGACCCGGCCTCCGAGTCCCAGATCTACGCGGCCATGCTCACCGGCCCGCAGAACATGCCCAAGTTCTCCGACGCGCAGCTCGCGCCCGAGGAGAAGGAGGACATCATCGCCTTCGTCAAGTCCGTGTCCGACGGCAACAACGACGTGGGTGGCTCTGGTCTCGGCGGCATCGGCCCGACGTCCGAGGGTGTCATCGCCTTCATCGTCGGCATCGCCGCGCTGGTCGGTTTCGCGATGTGGTTGGGGGCCAAGCAATGAGCGGCGTGACCACGGGTGAGGGCGGCGTGACCCGCTCCCCCAGCGAGGCCGAGCTCGAGGACATGTCCCAGGACGAGCTCGCGCAGCTCGCCAGCGAGCTCGACGACGTCGAGGTCCAGCACAACGCCCCGAAGTTCCCGGTCCCCGGGACCCGGGCGGAGAAGCGGGCCGAGCGTGGCGTCGCCGCCTGGTTCGGGCTGTCGGCACTCGCGGCGCTGTGCTTCGTCGTGGCGTTCATCGCCTGGCCCCACGAGTACGTCCCCCCGTCCGACCCCGGCTACACGATGTACTCGCTGTACACGCCGGTCGTCGGTGTCACGTTCGGCCTGGCGGTCCTGTCGCTGGGCATCGGCGTGATCGTCTACGTCAAGAAGTTCTTCCCGAGCGAGGTCTCGGTCCAGCAGCGCCACGACGGCCCGTCCGACCCGGTGGCGCGCAAGACCGTCCTCGCCCAGCTCGCCGCGGCGGGCAACGACACCACGATCGCGCGCCGCTCGCTGATCAAGCGCTCGGCGGGCGCGGCGGCAGGCCTGTTCGGCCTCGGCCTCGGCGTGGCGGCGATCGGGCCGATGATCCGCAACCCGTGGAAGGACGGCCCGAACTCCCCGCTGTGGGTGACGGGCTGGAAGCCGGAGAACGGTGAGACCGTCTTCCTGCGCGCCGACACCGGCGAGCTCGACGACATCCGCCGGGTCCGTCCCGAGGACATGGAGCCCGGCTCCATGCAGACGGTCTTCCCCTTCCGCGAGAGCGAGCGCGGTGACGAGGAAGCCCTGCTGCACGCGCAGAAGGCCTCCGACGCCCCGGTCATGCTGATCCGTCTGCGGCCCGGCACCCAGGTCGTCAAGCGGGCCGGCCAGGAGGACTTCAACTACGGCGACTACTACGCCTTCTCGAAGATCTGCACCCACCTGGGCTGCCCCACCTCGCTCTTCCAGGCGCAGGACAACCGCATCCTGTGCCCTTGTCACCAGTCGCAATTCCTCGCGACCGAGTACGCTCGCCCCGTGTTCGGGCCTGCCACCCGGGCGCTGCCGCAGCTGCCGATCACGGTCGACGAGCAGGGCTACTTCGTAGCCAGGAGCGATTTCCACGAAGCCGTCGGCCCCGCATTCTGGGAGCGGAGATCATGAGCTCGATCACGACGCCCACCAGTTCGCCCAGCGGGCTGCAGGAAAAGGCCGGTCAGGCTCTCGACGAGCTCGACCAGCGGTTCCACCCCGCAGCGGGGATGCGCAGGCAGTTCAACAAGGTCTTCCCGACGCACTGGTCGTTCATGCTCGGCGAGATCGCGCTCTACAGCTTCATCGTCCTACTGCTCTCGGGCACGTACCTGGCGCTGTTCTTCGACCCGTCGATGGCCGAGACGACCTACAACGGGTCGTTCGACAACCTGCGCGGCGTCCACATGTCGAAGGCGTTCGAGAGCTCGGTCGCCATCTCGATGGACGTGCGCGGCGGGCTGTTCGTCCGCCAGGTCCACCACTGGGCAGCCTTGCTGTTCATGGCCGCGATGGTCGTCCACATGTTCCGGGTGTTCTTCACCGGCGCGTTCCGCAAGCCGCGTGAGACCAACTGGATCATCGGTGTCGTCCTGGTCCTGCTGGGCTTCTTCGAGGGCCTCACCGGCTACTCGCTCCCCGACGACCTGCTGTCGGGCACCGGCCTGCGGATCATGTCCGGCATCACGATGACCGCGCCGGTCGTCGGCACCTGGCTGCAGTGGCTGCTGTTCGGCGGCGAGTTTCCCGGCACCGAGATCATCCCGCGCTTCTACATCGCGCACGTGCTGATCATCCCGGGCATCCTGCTGGCGCTCATCGCCGTGCACGTCGGCCTGGTCTGGTACCAGAAGCACACCCAGTTCCCCGGGCCCGGCCGCACCGAGCACAACGTCGTCGGCGTCCGCATCCTGCCGACGTTCGCGGCGAAGGGCGGCGCGTTCTTCGCCGTCACCGTCGGTGTCATCGGCCTCATGGCGGGCCTGTTCCAGATCAACCCGATCTGGAACATCGGCCCCTACGACCCCGCGCACATCTCGGCGGGGTCGCAGCCCGACTGGTACGTGCTGTTCACCGAGGGCATGGCACGAATCTTCCCGCCGTGGGAGATCTACCTGGGGAACTACACGATCCCCGCCGCCTTCTGGGGCACGGCCGCGTTCCTCCCGATCCTGTACGTCGTCGCGGGCATCTACCCGGCGCTGGAGCGGCGCTTCACGAAGGACAACGCGCTGCACAACCTGCTGCAGCGCCCGCGTGACGCGCCGGTCCGCACCTCGCTGGGCGTCATGGCGATCTCGTTCTACGCGTGGCTGGTGCTCTCCGGAATCAACGACTGGATCGCCTACTTCTTCCACGTCTCCCTCAACGCGACGACCTGGGCCGGACGCATGGGCGCCCTGCTCGTCCCGCCGATCGCGTACTGGGTGACCTACCGCATCTGCATCGGCCTGCAGCGGTCCGACCGCGCGGTCCTCGAGCACGGCATCGAGACCGGCATCATCAAGCGGCTGCCGCACGGCGAGTTCATCGAGGTCCACCAGCCTCTCGCCGGTGTGGACTCGCACGGACACGCCATCCCGCTGGCCTACCAGGGTGCTGCGGTGCCCAAGCGGATGAACCAGCTGGGCTCGGCGGGCCAGCCGGTGGCCGGCTCGATGCTCACCCCGGACCCGATCGAGGAGACCGTGGCCCTGGACAGGGCGCGCGCCGAGGCCCACCACGCCGAGGTCGAGCGGTCGAACTCCCGTCGCGACGAACCGGCCCTGGCCGGTCGTCCCGACGCCGGCCGCCCGAAGGACCCGACCGACTGACGGTCGACGACCACGACGAAGGCCCCGCCCGGATTCCGGGCGGGGCTTTCGTCGTTGCCGGGCGGCTCGGCCGGGGTCGACGCCGGGTTGCGTCCCGACCATGGTCGAAGCGGTCCGGTGCCGGGTTCGGCCGGAGGTGGACGACGACGGGTCGCGTGGTGGCGCGCGTCAGTCCATGAGGTCGAGCACGGTGCGGACGTCGGCGCGCAGCAGGTAGTCGCGCGCCTCCTCGAGGTGCTTGCGCCAGATGTCCTCGGCTGCGACGGCGTCACCGTTCTCGATGTACTCGACGACCAGGTGGTGGGCCCGCAGCCCGCGACGCATGGCGCGCAGGTGCTGGGGGGTGCCTGCGTCGGCGGCGATCTGCGACCAGTTCGCCAGCGCGATGATGTGGTCGATCATGCCGATGAGGACCTGCAGCGTCTGGTTGCGGGTCATCTCGGTGAGCAGCGTGTGGAACGCGGTGTGCGTGCGGATGGTGAGGTCGTGGTCGCCGCCGACGTCGTCGTGGGCCTTCAGCGCGGCCTTGAGGCGGACCACGTCCTCGTCCGTGCGGCGGGCGGCCAGCAACGCCACGCAGGGCGGTTCGAGCACGAGCCGGGCCTCGTAGACGTCCTCCAGCGTCGTCCCGCGGTACTCCAGGATGAAGCCCGCGTAGCGGGCCGCGACGTCGGCGTCGGGCACCTGGACGCGTGCTCCCCCGTGGGCCCCGCGCCGCACGCTGATCAGCGACTCGGACTCCAGCACGCGGAACGCCTCGCGCAGCGTCGGGCGCGACACCTGGAACTGTTCCATCAGCGTGGCCTCGGACGGCAGCGCGTCGCCCGCGGAGAGCTCACCGCGGATGATCTGCCTGCGCAGGTGCGCCGCGACCAGCTCGGCCATCTTCGGGACCCGCAGCCTGCGGCCGACGGCGAGCCCGGGGGCGACCGGGGCGACGGGGGCCGGTGAGCGGTCGTCGCCGCTGTCGGCAGCCATCCGCGGGACCTCCTCGCCGAGCCGGCACGCGGCCGCGACAGGGTCGCGATGCGTATGAAACAGGTGGAAACAGGATGACGAATGAACCTGTTGACCTGATGCTAGACCATGCTCGACGGCCGGGCGGGCGTCACTCGTCCGGCGCGGTGCGGTTGATCGGGACGCGTGACGTTGCTACGGTCACACTCGTGCGCCTCGACGAGTTCATCACTCCGCGCGCTGAGGTAGTAGCCTCGCGCGTCGGCTGAGCCAGGTCGCCCGCGCGCTCTCCGGCCGCCCACCCCTGCGGCACGTCGATTTCCGAGACCTGGCTCGGGTTCCCTTCCCGTGAACCCAGACCGGAGCACTTCCATGACGATTCTCGATCACCGCCGCCCGTCCGACACCTCGCGCCGTTCCGACTCGGCGCACCCGGGGTTCCGTATGCACCGCCGCTACGAGATCGTCGTCTCCGGCGGCCTCGGTGGGGCGCTGGCGGCCGCGGAGCTGTTGCGCGACAGCGGCCTTCCCGTCCGTGACTTCTCCGTCGAGGTCCGTGAGGGCATCCCGTACAGCTCGGTGTTCGCCACGATGTCGATGACCGACGGTGAGGCCCCGGCCTTCGCCGACCGGATGCTCGCGCACCCAGTGGTCCTCGCGGTCGACCCTTCCTGATCCGGCGGACCTTCCCAGACCGTCACAGCGACGTGGCCACTCGACGGGCCGCGACGATGTGAGCGAGCCGAGGCCCCCGCCTTCCTTCCGGCGGGGGCCTCGAGCACGTCCGGGGCCGGTCAGGCGCCGCGGCAGGCCGCGATCATCGCCGCGAGCTCGGCGACCTTGACGCGGTCGGCGCCACCGCGCACTCCCCCGAGGCGGACCTCCTCGGCGTCGAGGCGCAGCCAGTCGGTCCAGTCGACCGGCTCGACACCGTGGGCCGCGAGTGAGGCCAGCATGTCCTCCCGCGCGGGCGCCTTCGGGTCCGGCAGGTGGGGCAGGTCCTCGAGGAGCTTCTCGACGGTCTCGATGGCGTCGCCCTTGTTGGTGCCGATGACACCGCTCGGGCCGCGCTTGATCCAGCCGGTGACGTAGGCACCGGTGACGGGCTCACCGTCGCGCACGACGCGGCCGCCGTCGTTGGGCACGGTGCCGGAACGCTCGTCGAAGGGCAGGCCGGGGATGGGCTCGGCCGAGTACCCGATGGCCCGGACGACGAGACCGACGTCGAGGGTCTCCTCCTCGCCGGTGCCGCGGACCTTGCCGTCGACGACCTCGTTGCGCTCGATCACCAGGCCGCTGACGCGGCCGTCGGTGCCGAGGACGCGCACGGGGCTGCGCAGGAACCGCAGGTGGATGCGGCGCGGGCGGCCCTCCTCGATGTCGGCCGCCGCCCACTTGGCGAGCATGTCGAGGTTCTGGTGCTGCCGGCGGTCGTCGATGCCGGTGCGGTCGGGGCCCTCGCCGGCGAGGATGTCGTCGTCGTGGACGAGGACGTCGGCGTGGGCGAGCTCGCCGATCTGGCGCAGCTCGGCCGGGGTGAACTTGACGTGCTGCGGGCCGCGCCGGATGAGGATGTGGACGTCGCGGACGGCGCTGTCGCGCAGGACGGCGAGGACGCTGTCCGGGATGTCGGTGGCGGCCATCTCGTCCGCGCTCTTCGCGAGCACGCGGGCGACGTCGAGGGCGACGTTGCCCGCACCGACGACGGCGACACCGGGGTGGTCGAGAGGGGGTGCGGAGCCGAGGTGGTCGGGGTGACCGGAGTACCAGCTGACGACCTGCCCCGAGCCGACGCTGCCGAGCAGGTCCTCCCCCGGGACGCCGAGTGCGCGGTCGACCGAGCTGCCGGTGGCGTGCACGACGGCGTGGTAGTGCTCGCGGAGCACGTCGAGCGGCAGCCCGCCGTCCTCGCGGCCGACGGGGACGTTGCCGAGGAAGTGCACCTCGGCGGGGTCGAACGGCTTCTGGAGCACGCGGATGACGGACTTCATCTTCACGTGGTCGGGGGCGACGCCGTAGCGCACGAGGCCGTAGGGGGCGGGGAGCCGGTCGATCACGTCGACGCTGACGCCGGTCTCGGCGGCAGAGGCGAGCAGTGCGGCCGCCGCGTACAGGCCGGACGGTCCGGCTCCGATCACGGCGACTCTCGGCTGGGCGGAAGTCATTCGATCTCCTTGCTGCGCCGGGGGTCGTCGTCCCGGGCACCGGGCTTATTCATACCTCACCGGGGTGCCGGACCCGAGCAGGGATTGTGCAGGTCACGGACCCGGCCCGGGTCCGTTCGGCTCGGGCGACAATCCCGCGCCGACGCCGCCCGTCGCAACGCCGCGTGCCGCGCCGGGGAACGGGTCGGCGCTCAGGCTCCGGCGGTGCGCATGGCCGTTGCGACGGCGTCGGCGCCGCAGCCGTAGGACCGCCGGTAGTCGGCCGGGGAGACGCCGACCTGGCGGCGGAAGTGGTGACGCAGCAGCGCCGCGCCGCCGAACCCGCACTCGCGGGCGATCTCCTCGACTGACAGGTCGGTGTCCTCGAGCAGGCGCTGGGAGCGCAGGACGCGCTGCAACGTCAGCCAGCGGACGGGGGTGGTGCCCGTCTCGGCGGCGAAGCGCCGGGCGAAGGTGCGGGCGGACATGCCGGCACGGTCGGCGAGGGCGGCGACGCTGTGGTCCTCGTCGACGTGTTCGAGCATCCAGTCGAGGACCGGGGCGAGGGTGTCGACGCTGCACTCGGGGATCGGCTGGTCGACGTACTGGCGCTGGCCGCCCTCGCGCTGGGGCGGGACGACCATGCGGCGGGCGATGCCGTTGACGACGGCGCTGCCGAGCTCACGGCGGACCAGGTGCAGGCAGGCGTCGATCCCGGCAGCGGTACCGGCACTGGTGACGAGGTCGCCCTCGTCGACGAAGAGCAGGTCGGGCTCCACCTGGGCGAGGGGGTACCGCACCCGCAGGTCGTCGACGGCGTTCCAGTGCGCGGTGCAGCGGCGGCCGTCGAGCAGGCCGGCGGCACCGAGGACGAACACCCCGGAGCAGACCGAGAGGATGGTGGCGCCGGCGTCGTGGGCGGCGCGCAGGGCGTCGAGGACTGGTTCGGGGAACTCGCGGAGCCGGGTGGCGCCGACGGCCACCAGATCGGCGCCGACCAGGCCCTCGAGACCGGAGTCGGGGGTGATCAGCACACCGCCCGACGTGGCCCGCAGCGGCACGTGGGCCTCCGGGCCGCAGACCCGGAAGTCGAGGACGGGCAGGCCGTCCTCGGAGCGGTCGAGGCCGAAGACCTCGCAGATCACGCCGAACTCGAAGACGGCCAGCTCGTCGAGGACGAGCGCGGCAACGCTGCGCAGCATGAGGACAGTGTATGGCGGAATCTTTGCGGAGGTTGACTTCCTGCCGCCTGTTGGCAGGAACTCATCGAGCGGATAGTTCCTGCCATGGTCCTCTCACTGCTGGTTCTCGCCCTGGTCCTCGTCGTCGTCGCCGTCTCGGTGCGGGCGCACCGCAACGGTCGCCGCCCCTTCCGGCTCTCCCAGTTCCGTCCCTCCGCACCCTTCACCGGCCTGCTCACCCGCGACGACGTCAGCCATGCCGACCGCGATGTGCAGCGGCTCTTCGCCGACCTGCGGGCGCAGCAAGACGCGCCGGCCGACCTGCACAAGCTCCTGCGCTGACCTGCTCGCGGTGCCGGCAGACCGATCCCGTCCCCCGGCCCGGACGCCTTCGCGGCGTCCGGGCCGTCACCCTGTCCAGAAGGCGGCGAGCCGCTCCGCCTCGTCGCCGACCTCGCGAGCCTGCCGCGTCGTCAGCTCCGCGAACGGCGTCACGACGACCCGCCCCTCGGTGACCCGCCAGCTACCCGCGACCCGGCCGTCGACGAGGACCGTCGGCACGGACTGCGGGATGGACCGGTGGAACACCCGGTCCCGGCACCCGGCGGGGACCACGCCGGCCCGGCTCGCGTGCCCGAGCAGCAGCGCCGCGTCGAAGGTCGAGAGGAACCGCACCGGCGCCGGGACCCCCGGATCGGGCAGCGGGGCGCGGGGCAGGTCGACGAGCTCGGCGCCGTCCTCGGCGCGAAACCGGCGCAGGTCGAGGCGCTCGACGGCGGCGCGGACGGTGCCGACGGTCACCCCCGCCCAGCGGGCGACGTCGGGCGCCGAGGCCGGGCCGAACCCGCGCAGGTAGCGCCGGACCAGCAGCTCCTCCCCCGCGGCGACGACGTCGGCGGGCTCCGGGGACCCGGCAGGTGCGGCCGCACCCAGGTGGTCGGTGGCCAGGCCGTAGACGTGGGCGCGGGGCCGCTCCCAGGTGCCTGCCGGTGGGACGCGGACCATGTCCGTCCACAGCTGGGTGCCGGGGAACAGCGCCCGGTCGAGACCGGCGTCGGTCAGTGTCGCGACGAGCGCGGCCTGCGTCGCCGGACCGTCGGCCAACCGGGCCCGGACCAGCGCCGACGCCTCGACGAACCGCTCCTCGTCGTGGCCCTTGTGCAACCGCATCCAGTACCCGCGCCGCGGCAGCCGGACCGCCGCGGTGAGCGGGGCGTGGTCGGCTCGGGAGACCATGTGGATCGTGCAGCGCATCGCCCAGGCCTGCACGACGCGTCCCGACGTCAGCGCCGCGGTCAGGTCGTCCCTGGCGAACCCGTCCAGCCGTGACCACAGCCCGACGTAGCCGGACGGCGCGTACTGCGTCTGCAGCCCGCCGAAACGCTCGACGGCCCGCTCCGGGGTGAGCCGGACCCGCTCCAGCAACCCCTGCCGGGCGAGCAGGGCACGGTTGAGCGCCTCCCGTGTCAGCACCCGCTCCGCCACCAGCGCAGTCTCCCTGTGAGTGGCCATGGTCGCCAGGGCGACCACCGCCGCTCACGACCCGCTACCTGCGGTGGGCCAGGATGCGGTCGACGAGCTCGCCCGCGTGGTGCGGAATTCCGCCCGCGTCGATCAGCGACAGGTTGCGTGCCATGGCATCCGGGTGCACGACGAGGCCGTCGAGGCAGGTGCGCAGCCGGGCCGCGGCGCCACCGGTGGCGAGCAGCAGGTCGGTCAGCGCAGGCCACTCGCAGTGCCAGGCGCCGGCGGCGCGCTGGTGCTCGTGGTCGGCGGCGGCGAGCAGGGTCGCGACCAGGCCGGGGGCGCGGTGTGCCGACGCGCGCGCCGTCACCGCCGCGACCGGGTTGCGCTTGTGCGGCATGGACGACGAGCCGCCCGGCTCCGCCTCGGAGACCTCGCCGACCTCGGTGGCAGCGAGCAGCACGACATCGGTGGCCGGCTTCGCGCACGCCCCCGCGGCGACGCCGAGCGCACCGGCGAGCTCCCCGATCCGGGACCGCTCGGTGTGCCACGGGACGTCCTGACGAGGCAGACCGAGCCGGTCGGCGAGCGCGTCGGCAACAGCGGGGCCGTCCGGGTGCGACGCGGCGAGCGTCCCCGCCGCACCCCCGAACTGGACGGGCAGCGCCGCGACGACCTCGGCGAGGCCGTGCCGGGCGCGGTCCAGTCCGGCGCACCATCCCGCCGCGACCAGCCCGAACGTCGTCGGCAACGCCTGCTGCCCCAGGGTCCGGGCGGCCATCGGGGTATCGCGGTGCCCGGCGCCGAGCCGGGCCGCGGCGGCGGCGGCCGCGGCCAGGTCGTCACCGATCACCGCAGCGGCGGCGCGGACGAGCAGCACCAGCGCGGTGTCCATGACGTCCTGGCTGGTGGCACCCGGGTGCACGGCGCCACCGGCTGTGCCCGCGGCGGCGCGCAGCCTGCGCGCCAACGGGATCACCGGGTTACCGCCCTCGACCGCCTCGGCGGCGAGCACAGCCGGATCCAGCCCGCTGCGCAGCGTCGCGGCGGCGGCGACCACCCCCACGACGTCGGCGGCGTCGACGAGCCCCTGACCTGCGGCGGCGTGGGTGAGCGCGACCTCGACGTCGAGCAACGCGGCCAGCCAGGCCTGCCCGTCGAGGGTCGCGGCGACCCGATCGGAACCCAGCAGCGGGCCGAGCATGCCGCCCGGGACGTCGGACATGCGCTGCAGCGTAGTCATCGGGGGGCGTGGCCGAACGGGGCAGCAGCTCCGTGCACTGGGTGACCTCGGCGCCGTCGACGCCGTTGCCCGGGACGGTGACGGCGTTGCGCCCGCCGCCGGCGTGGATCCGGGCATCGATGATCACCGACTCCGTCCCGGGCCGTGGTCCGTGCAGGCCGGCACACAGTCCGGATCCGCAGAGACGGATGTCCTCAGGGCCCGTCGAACACGTATCCGCGGGGCCGACCACCCCGGGAGAGCGCGTTGCCTGCGGTCCCGGCGAGGATGTCCCGGTGCGTTCCCTCCACGACCCGGTCCTGCTCGACCTCGACGGCACCCTCGTCGACTCGGCCCCCGGCATCCTCGGCTCGCTGCACGCCGCGTTCGCGGAGATGGGTGTCGAGGTGGCGCCCGGCGCGGTCGGCCGCCACGTCCTCGGCCCGCCGCTCTACACGACGCTGCCGGGCATCGTCGGCGACGCGGCGGCCGACGAGGCGCTCGTCGTCTACCGCAGGCACTACGCCGCGCGGGGCCTTTACGACTGCACCCCTTATCCCGGGATCGACGCGCTGCTGCGCGAGCTGTCCGGCGCCGGGGTCCGGCTGGCGCTCGCGACGAGCAAGGCCGAGGTCTACGCCGAACGCATCCTCGACCACCACGGCTGGACGGACCTGTTCACGACGATCACCGGCGACACCCTCGACGCCGGCCGCCCCACGAAGGCCGACGTCGTCGCAGAGGCGTTGCGGCGCATCGGACCCGGTGCCACCGATGGTGCGGTGATGGTGGGCGACCGGCGCAACGACGTCGCCGGGTCCGCCGCACACGGCATCGCCTGCCTCGGGGCGGGCTGGGGCTACGCCGACCCGGGTGAGCTGGAGGAGGCGGGCGCGGTCACGGTGCTGGCGACGGTCGAGGACCTGGCCGCGGCGCTGCGCTGACGGACAGGTCGCGGGTCGCGCGTTCTGCACCCGCCGGCGTCGGGACGACGGTCGCCGACGCTGACCTCCCCTTGGCGCCACGCCCCGGACGGCACGGTCGCCGTCGCGTCGCCGCCGAAGGAGACCCGCGAGTTCGGCGGCCGCGCCACGTGCTGGAACAGGCGATCGTCGCCGGCTTCGCGCTGCTCCACGCCTGGAAGGGCGACCGGCACGGCAACCTCGTGTACCGGCGGTCGTCGCGCAGCGTCAACCCCGGCTGCGCGGCCGCCGGGCGGATCACGATCGCCGAGGTCGAGCACCTCGTCGAGCACCAGGGGAGATCGACCCCGATGCCGTGCGCACCCCCGGCATCCACGTGCAGCGCGTCGTCGACGCCTCCGGTGCGGAGAAGCAGATCGAGTTCCGGACCCTGCGCGACGGAGGTGGCTCCTGCTGGCTCCCACCAGGGACGAGCTCGCGGCCAGGGTGGCGCGGGAGCTGCCCGGCGGCGCCTACGTCGACCTGGGCATCGGGATGCCGACGCTGGTGCCCGGCCACGTCACCCCGACGACCCCACCGTGACCGGCAGCTCGGTCAGCCCGCGGATCAGCGTGCTGTGCCGGTACACCAGGTCGCCGGGGTCGGCGGCGAGGGTGAGCGTCGGGTAGCGGTCGAGCAGCGCCCGCAGCGCGACGTCACCCTCGATCCGGGCGAGCTGCGCGCCCAGGCAGAAGTGCAGGCCATGACCGAACGCGACGTGCCCGCTCGCGTCACGGGTGAGGTCGAGCCGGTCGGCGTCGGGGAAGCGGGCGGGGTCGCGGTTCGCGGCGCCCAGCCCCAGCACCACGACGGACCCGCCGGGGATCGTCGTCCCCGCGATCTCGACGTCGGAGGTGGTGAACCGCACGGGCGCGTTGCCGACGGGCGACTCCCAGCGCAGGAACTCCTCGACCGCACCCTTGCCCAGCGCGGGGTCGCGGCGCAGCAGGTCGAGCTGGTCGGGGTGGGTGAGCAGGCCGAGCAGCGCGTTGCCGATGAGGTTGACGGTGGTCTCGTGCCCGGCGATGAGCAGCAGCATCCCCATGGCGACGAGCTCCTCGCCGGAGAGCCGGTCGCCGTCGTCCTCGGAGACGGCGACGAGCGCAGACAGCAGGTCGTCGCCCGGCTCGGCGGCCTTGCGCCCGACGAGCGCGCCCAGGTAGGCGCCCATCTTCTGGGAGGCGGCGGCCTTGGCGTCCTGGGGCGCCTCGTCGACCATCGTGGCCGACCAGGCGCTGAAGTCGTCACGGTCCTCGGCCGGGACACCGAGCAGCTCGCAGATCACCCGCACCGGGAGCAGGAACGCGTAGTGCGCCATGAGGTCGACGGTGCCGTCGGCAGGCAGGTCGGCCAGCAGGTCGGCGGCGATCTCCTCGACCCGCGGGCGCAGCTCGGCCATCCGCCGGGCGGTGAAGGGCCGGCTGACGAGCTTGCGCAGCCGCGTGTGGTCCGGTGGGTCCATCAGGATCATCATCGGCGTGGCCGGGGCGTCGGCGCGCTGCTCGGGCGGCAGCGTCCAGCGCCAGTCCTTGGCCAGCCGGGGGTCGGTGAAGGCGGCGCGCACGTCGTCGTAGCGGGTGACGATCCATGCCGGGCCACCGGGCATGTCGATGCGCCGCACCGGCGACGCCTCGCGCAGCGCCGCGTAGGCCGGGTAGGGATCGTTCCAGAACTCGCCGTCGAACAGCGTGGGCGAGGCCGGGGTACCGGTGCTGGCGGTCTCCGTCATGCACACCATCGTGCCATCGACGGTGAGCGCCCGCTTACATGAGTTGGGACGGGCTCAGCTCCGCCGGGTCGGCACCGCGGCGACCCGCTCCAGCGCCGGCGCGACCTCGACCTCGTCGGGGCGGGCGTCGACGCCCACGAGCCGCTCCGGCTCCGCCACCGACAGCACCGCCGCCGTGCGCCGCAACGGCGTCAGCCCGATCGTCGCCGCGCCGCAGCACCGGGGTCAGCGGCGGGGCCGCGCCGAACTCCTCGGCGAGTGCGGCGAACCGGGGCAGGCAGGCCGCAACGAGAGCCCGGACCGGGCCGGTACCGTGCCCGGGGATGTACGTCGCCGCCGACGCCCCGGCGATCCCACCGCCGACGACGACCACGTCCGGGGCCACGTTCGCGCTGGTCACGGTGTCGACGTTAATTCAGTGGCGGCAACATGACACACCCCGCTACCTTCTCGCCCATGCGTTTCTTCCTCTGAGTCGACCGCGGGCGCCCGCCCGCAGTCGCCCCCGCCGTTCGTGCGGGGTTGCCCCGTCCCAGCCCACCGGCCGGCCCTCGCCGTCCGTCGCTGAGCGCCGGCCCAGCTCACCCGGAGGTCCGCATGACTGCCCCTGTCCCGTCGCCTCGATCGACCACCGACGTTCCCGCCGCAACCACAGCGGGTGACGCGGACCAGCCCGTCCTCAACCGCGCCGAACGCCGCGCGCGCCGCAAGGGTGGGAACCAGCCCCAGCGCACGAACCCGGGAGCGCCGTCCACGCGCCAGGGTTCGGTGTCGACGAAGCCGCTGCACCCGCGCAGCGACTTCGCCGCCCGCCGCAGCGGCTGACACCGCGGCCCGTCGCTGGTGACGGCGGGCCGCATCGGGGGGCCGTGCGCGGGACGCGGTGTTGCTGCCGCGTCCCGCGCACGCGGTCCCCGCGTCGCGCCCGTCACGCCCGCTCGATGACGGCGCCACGCCGTGCGACCCTGACCACGTGTCCGTCCCCGACCCGACCGAGTGCGCGATCTGGTGGGCGCGCCCGATCGACCCGGCCACCCGGCCCGACCTCGTCACCCTTCTCGACGAGCACGAACGCACCCGGCTGCGCGCCTTCCGCAGGCCCGACGACGCCGGCCGCTACCTCGCCGCGCACGCGCTGACCCGCATCGTCCTCGGCGAGCGCACCGCCACCCACCCCGCGGGCGTGCGGTTCGACCGCACCTGCCGCTGCGGCGCCCAGCACGGCAAACCGCGTCTCGACGAGCCCGGCGCCCCCGAGTTCTCCTTCACCCACTCCGGCGACCTCGTCGGCCTCGCGGTCGCCGACGTCGCCGTCGGGCTCGACGCCGAGCACCACCGGACGCTGTCGGACGTCGCGTCGATGGCCGAGCACGTCAGCTCGCCGGTGGAGAAGCAACGGCCGGCACCGTCGAGCACCGAGGAGTTCCTGCGGATCTGGACCCGCAAGGAGGCGCTGCTCAAGGTCACCGGCGAAGGGCTGTCGCGGGCCATGGACTCGATCACGCTCAGCCCCCCCGGTGTGCCCGCCGCCGTCCTGGACTGGGCGGGTGCCGACGCACCGGTCGGTCCGTTCTGGCTGGTCGACCTCACGCCGCGGCGGCGCCACCCGGCCGCGGTCGCCGGGGTCGGTGCCCTCGCGCCGCCGATGGCCGAACACGACGGGGACGCGGTCCTGCGCGTCCGCGCCGCCCGTTCCTGACCCCCGACCCCACCGGTCCCGAGCCGCGTCCGGCGGGAGACCTGCCCTCGGATCAGGACGGCGGCCGCCACGGCCGCGGGGGCAGTACCGGGAGTCCGGAGGGCGAGCACTGCCCGCCGCGCTCCCCCAGCAGCCGGAAGATCAGCCAGCCGAGCAGCGCCGCGAGGATCGACCCCGCGAGGATCCCGATCGTCGCCTGGCTCTTGAGGGCCTCGTCCTCGAAGGCGAGGTCGGTGACGAACAGGGCGACGGTGAAGCCGATCCCCGACAACGCGGCACCACCGATGAGCTGGCCCCAGCGCAAGGTGTCGGGGACCCGCCCCAGGCCGGTGCGCAGCGCGAACCAGGTCCCCGCGGAGACGCCGATCAGCTTGCCGGCGACCAGCCCGACCACGATGCCCCACGTGATCGGCGAGGACGCCGCGGCGCGCAGGGTCTCGCCGTCGAGCACCAGGCCGGCGTTGGCCAGCACGAACAACGGGACGATCACATAGCTCGACCACGGCTGGATGCGCAGCTGCAGCCGCTCGTTGGGCGACACAGTGCCCACGGCGGCGGCCTGCGCAGCGAGCGCCCGCTCCGGGGTGGGATCGACCAGCAGGCTCCGGCCGGCGAGCTGCAGCCGCATCAGGTCGACCCGTTGCGGTGCGTAGGCGTTGACGAGCAGGCCCATCGTGACGCCCACGACGCTCGGGTGCACCCCGGACTCCAGCACGAACACCCACATGACGACGCCGATCGCCACGTAGATCGGCGTTCGCCAGAAGTTGACGAACCGCAGCGCGACGATGGCGACGAACAGCCCGATCGCGATGAGCAGCGCCGTGACGTTCACGTGGTCGGTGTAGAAGATCGCGATCGCGGCGATCGCGCCCACGTCGTCGACGACGGCGAGAGCGAGCAGGAAGATGCGCAGCTGGTCGGGGCAGCGGGGACCGACGAGGGCGAGGACGCCGAGCAGGACGGCGGTGTCGGTGGAGATCGCGATGCCCCACGCCCCGGCGCCGGGGCCACCCAGGTTGAACGCCAGGTAGAGCGCCGCCGGGACCGTGAGGCCGCCGAGGGCGGCGAGGGCCGGCGCGGCGATCGCGCGGGCACCGCGCAGCTCGCCGAGCGTCATCTCCCGCGAGATCTCCAGGCCGATGCTGAAGAAGAAGATCACCATCAGGCCGTCGTTGACCCAGTGCTTGAGGTCCTCGGTCAGCGCCATCCCCCCGAAACGCAGGGAGAACTCGGTGTGCCAGAACGTGTCGTAGCTGCCCGAGACGTTGGCCCAGACCAGGGCGACCAGTGCCGCGCCGATCAGCATGACTGCCGAGCCCGACTCGGTGCGCAGGAACTGGCGCGCAGCGCGGCTGAGGTCCCCGCGCTCGGCTAATGTCGTGACGGCCACCCCGGAATCCTGCCCCGCGGCCCGTGGTCCGTGACGAGGAGGGCGACGATCAGCACATCCCGGCTCGACCCGGCCATCGGGTCGTACGACCATCTGCGCGGCGTCCTGGGCGCGCCGTACTCGCTCGTCGAGTACGGCGACTACGAGTGCCCGTACTGCCGCGCGGCCCAGCCGGTGGTCGAGGAGGTCATCCGCATCCTCGGTGACCAGCTGGTCTTCGCGTTCCGGCACTTCCCCCTCTACGAGCTGCACCCGTACTCCCTCGCGGCGGCCACGGCGGCGGAGGGAGCATCGTTGAAGGGGCTGTTCTGGCCCATGCACGAGCGCATGTTCTCCGGCGACGAGCCCCGTCTCGCCCAGGACGACCTGCGCGGCTACGCCGAGGAGATCGGCGTGCAGCCGGTGGAGAAGGTGCTGTGGCCGAACACCCGGTTCGTGGAGGACCGGGTGGAGGCCGACTTCAACTCGGGTGTGCGCAGCGGGGTCCTCGGGACACCCTCGTTCTTCGTCAACGGGGTGCTGCACGACGGGCCGGTGACGGTCCGCGGGTTCCTCGACGCGTTGCGGCGCGAACCGGTCCCCGCCGACAGCTGAGCACCACCGGTCGGGAACCGTCGGTGCGCCGGGCCAGAATGACCGGGTGACGGGTCCGCAACGGCGCTGGGTGCTGCACCTGGACATGGACGCCTTCTACGCGTCGGTCGAGCAGCTCACCCGGCCCACGCTGGCCGACCGGCCGGTGCTGGTCGGCGGCGCGGGCCCGCGCGGGGTCGTCGCGGGCGCCAGCTACCAGGCCCGGGTCTTCGGGGCGAGGTCGGCGATGCCGATGGCCCAGGCCCGCCGCGCCTGCCCGCACGCCACGGTGCTGCCGCCCAGGTTCGCGCTCTACCAGGCGGTGAGCGCCGTGGTGATGACGGTGCTGGGCGAGGCGGCGCCGGTGCTGGAGCCGGTCTCGCTCGACGAGGCGTTCCTCGAGCCGCCGCAGCTCGCGGGCGCGTCCGCCGCGGAGGTCACGGCGTTCGGGGTGGCGCTGCGGGCCGCGGTGCGGGAGCGGACGGGGCTGCCCGCGTCGGTGGGGGCCGGGTCGGGCAAGCAGCTGGCCAAGATCGCCTCTGAGCTGGCCAAGCCCGACGGGCTGCGCGTCGTCGATCCCGGCGAGGAGCACGCGGTGCTCGACCCGTTGCCGGTGCGGGCGCTGTGGGGCATCGGGCCGGTCTCGGCGGAGTCGCTGCGCCGGCTCGGGGTGACCACGATCGGCCAGCTCGCGCAGATGGACGCCCGCGAGGTGGGCGGGGTGCTGGGTTCGGCGGTCGGCGCGGAGCTGCACCGGCTGGCCCGCGGCATCGACGAGCGCCCGGTCGCGCCGCGGGGCGCGGCGAAGCAGGTCAGCGCGGAGACGACGTTCGACGTCGACCTGACCTCGATGGTCGACGTGCACGCCGCGGTCGCGCGCATGGCCGAGGCCGCGCACCGGCGGCTGCTCACCTCGGGCCGCGCCGCCCGCACCATCACGGTGAAGGCCCGCAACGCCGAGTTCTCCACCACCAGCCGCTCGGAGACCACGGCCTACCCGAGCACCGACCTCGCCACGCTCACCGCGGTGGCGCAGCGGCTGGCGCGCACCGCCGTCGGCGAGGGCGGGGTGCGGCTCATCGGGGTGTCGCTGTCGGGTCTCGACGAGAGTCCGCCGCCCGCGCTGTTCGAGGCGGTCGCCTCGGCCGACGGGTGGACCGCGGTCGCCGCCGGCTCCGAACCCCCGCCGCCGGCAGTCGCGACGGAGGAACCGGTGGGCCCGCTGCGTCCACCGGGGCCGGAGGCACCGTGGCGGGCGGGCGACGACGTCGCCCACCCCGAGCACGGACACGGCTGGGTGCAGGGTGCCGGGCACGGACGGGTCACCGTCCGGTTCGAGACGCGAGCGACCGGCCCGGGCGCCGCCCGCACCTTCGCCGCCGACGACCCGGACCTCACCCGCGCCGACCCGATGGCCAGCTGGCAGCCCCGGTGAATGACGATGGTCGCTGTGGCGACGATCGCCTCTCACGACCGGGTCGCAGGTTCTAGGCGTCCTTGTCGACGACCCCGGCCGAGTCGAAGGTCGCGACGTCGTGCAGCGCCCGGGCGGCGCTCTGCGCGACCGGCAGGGCCAGCAACGCGCCGGTGCCCTCGCCCAGCCGCATACCCATGTCGAGGAGCGGGTCGAGCCCGAGATGGTCGAGGGCGAGGGTGTGCCCGGGCTCGGCCGAGCGGTGCCCGGCCAGGCAGTACCCGACGGCCGCAGGCGCGAACGCGGCGGCGGCCAGCGCGGCCGCACCCCCGGACACCCCGTCGAGCAGCACCGGCACACGCAGTGCCGCGGCGCCCATGACGAGCCCGGCCAGCCCGGCGTGCTCCAGGCCGCCGAACGCCGCGAGCACCCCGAGCGGGTCGGCGGGGTCGGGGCGGTGGCGGTCGAGGGCCGCCCGGACGACAGCGGTCTTGCGGGCGAGGGTGTCGTCGTCGACGCCGGTGCCGCGGCCCGTGGCCAGGTCCGGGCCGGCACCGGTGAACGCGCAGATCAGCGCGGCGGCAGCTGTCGTGTTGGCGATCCCCATGTCACCGGTGAGCAGGCAGCGGTTGCCTGCGGCGACGAGGTCGCGGGCGGTCTCGATGCCCACCTCGACCGCGGCACGGGCCTGCTCCCGGGTCAGCGCGGGCCCTGCCGTCATGTCGGCGGTGCCGCGGGACACCTTGCGCGGCAACAGTCCCGGGACCGGGTCGAGGTCGGCGGCGACACCGATGTCGACGACGCACACCTCCGCGCCGAGCTGGCGGGCGAACGCGTTGACGACCGCGCCGCCGGCCAGGAAGTTGGCCACCATCTGCGCCGTGACCTCCTGCGGCCACGGCGTCACCCCTCGGGCGTGGACGCCGTGGTCGCCCGCGAAGACCGCGACGACGGCGGGCTCGGGCAGCGGCGGAGGGCAAGCGTCGGCGACACCGGCCAGCGCGACCGCGACGTCCTCGACGCGCCCCAGCGACCCCCGCGGCTTGGTCATCCGGTCGAGCCGCTCCCGCGCCGCCGCGCGCGCGGCCTCCGACACGGGTGCGATCGCGGCGACGGTCTCGTCGATCAGGTCCATCGGTTCCTCCCCGGGCAGCCCGCGGCGGCCGTAGACGTCGTGGTGCACGGCCCAGCGCAGCGGCCGCCGGCGCGACCACCCCGCCGTCTCCAGCTCGGGCGCGTCGGCGAAGGCGTCGACGTGCCCGACGCACAGGTAGGCGACGACCTCGACGTGTGCGGGCAGCCCCAGCAGCGTGGCGAGCTCGCGTTCGCCGTCGTCGTCGAAGAAGCTCACCCAGCCGACGCCCAGGCCCTCGGCGCGAGCGGCCAGCCACAGGTTCTGCACCGCGGTGACCGCGGAGAACGTCCCCATCCGGGGCTGGGCCCAGCGGCCGAGGGTGTGCCGGCCGCCGCGCGTCGGGTCGCTGGTGACGACGAGGTTGACCGGCGTCTCCAGGATCGCCTCGACCCGCAGCCCGGTGAACGCCGCGGCGCGGGCCCGGGGCAGCGACGCGGCGTAGGCGGCGCGGTGGCGGTCCACGAGGGCACGGACCCGCTCACGGACGCCACGGTCGCGCAGCACGACGAAGTCCCACGGCTGCGAGTGCCCCACGCTGGGCGCGGTGTGGGCGGAGGCGAGAACGCGGTGCAGGACGTCGTCGTCGATGTCGAGGTCGGCCCGGAACCCGGTGCGCACGTCACGGCGGGCGCGGGCGAGCCGGTGGAAGGCCTCGGGATCGTCGGTGGGGTGCCCGCTCACTCCGACGCCCAGCCCAGCGGGTAGCGCCACGGCGGGGACAGGCCGGGGCCGTCGAGGCGTTCGATGCGCAGCTCGGGCAGCAGCGCCCTCGCGGCCGTCGTCACCGGTCCGGGGTCGCCGGGGGCGACGAGTACCGCGGTCGCGCCCGGGTGTGCGGCGAACCAGGCGGCGAGGTGGCTGCCGTCCGCCTCGGCGACGCCGTCGAGGAGCTCGACGCGCCACGCCTCGGCGTAGAACAACACGGTCGGCTCGGCCTCACCGACGGTGAAGACGACGTCGGCCCGGTCGATCCGGTCGACGACCTCGGACGGCACCGGCGGCGGACCGTCGGTGCCGGGATCGGCGGTGGCCGCAGCGCAGCCGACGACGAGCAGCCGCCCGGCGGCGGACACCGCCCGGCTGAACGATCGCGAGCAGGGGGTACGCGGGTGCGGGCGTCGCCGCGGGTGCTCGGTGCTGCCCTGACCGTCGCCGGCCATGATCGCCTCCTCGAGGGTCCTCGCCCTCCGAAGTCGGGGTGTCGACGACGGCAGGAAGTCTCCTGGCTCCCGGATCACCGCACGTTCTCCCGGCCTGATCGCCCGACGCTGGACATGGCCCTGAAGGTGAGGACGTGCTCCCCGGTGACAGTGGCGGGACCGCGCCGGATTCGCACCGGACTTCCTCCACTGCCGTCGGCGACGACTGCACCACAGCGGACCGACCACGGTCAAGCGAACCGTCCCGCGGACACGGGACCGACGACCTGCCAGCGCCCGCCCGGACCGGCGACGAGGCTGGTCACGGACCCGTTGGCCGGGACGCCCGCGGCGGCGCCGGTGAGCAGCACGAGCGCGGTGCGCAACGTCTCGCCGTGCGAGACGACGACCGTCTCCCCGGCCCCGAGGCCTGCGAGGAACGTCGCGACGCGCCGTGCCAGCGCCTCCCCCGACTCACCGCCGGCCGGCGCCCAGCCGGGACCGGCGCACGCGAGGGCTGCCGCCCGGCCCACCGCGGGACGACCCTCCCACGCGCCGTGGCACTGCTCGCGCAGCGCCGGCGTCGTGACGACGGGCAGGCCCAGGCGGGCGGCGACGACGGCGGCGGTGTCGGCAGCCCGGCGCTGGTCGCTCGACACGACCGCGGCGACGGGGCGGTCGGCCAGCGCATCGGCCGCCGCCCGTGCCTGGGCCGCGCCACGGGTGGTCAGTGGCACGTGCGGGGTGCAGCCCTGCAGCAGCCCGGCGACGTTCCAGGTGCTCTCGCCGTGCCGCACCAGGTGGAGCATCCCGCCGTCGACGGGGACCGGGCCGTCCACGGGAGCCGGTCAGGAGCCGTCGGGAGAGAGTCCCGCGACCGGGCCGACCACGACGATCGCCGGCGGGCTGATCTCCTGCTCGCGGATGTCGGCGGCGACGTCGCGCAACGTGCTGCGCAGCGACCGCTGGATGCGCGTCGTGCCGTCCTGGATCACCGCGACGGGGGTGTCGGCGGGCCGGCCGTGGGTGACCAGCGCATCGGCGAACAGACCGATCCTCTCGACGGCCATCATCAGCACGATCGTGCCGCGCATCCGGCCGAGCGCCTCCCAGTCGGTGAGGCTGCGCGGGTCGCCGGGGGCGACGTGCCCCGAGACGACGACGATCTCGTGCGCGACCCCGCGGTGGCTCACCGGCACCCCGGCCGCCGCGGGCGCGGCGAACGCGCTCGTGATCCCCGGGACGACCGTGACCGGGACCCCGGCCGCCGTGCAGGCTTGGACCTCCTCGTACCCGCGGCCGTAGACGAACGGGTCGCCGCCCTTGAGCCGCACCACGAAGCGGCCCGCCTTCGCGTGCTCGACCAGCAGCTCGTTGATCTTCTGCTGGGCCATCGCGCGGCCGTAGGGGATCTTCGAGGCGTCGATGACCTCGACGTGCGGTGCCAGGTCGTCGATCAGGTCGCGGGGGCCGAGCCGGTCGGCGACCACGACGTCGGCGCGGGCCAGCAGCCGCCGCCCGCGGACCGTGATCAGCTCCGGGTCGCCCGGGCCTCCGCCGACCAGCGCGACACCGGCCAGCACGGGCTCGGCCGAGTCGTCGACGACACCGGCCTGCAACGCCTCGACCAGCGCCGTCCGTACCGCCGCGGACCGGCGGTGCCGCCCGCCCGCGAGGACGCCGATCGTCATGCCGTCGTGGTCGCCGGACGCCGGGGTGACCGCGGACCCGGCGGCGCCGTCGTCGGCGCGGACGCAGAAGACCCGGCGGCGCCGGGCCTCGTCGCCGACGGCGACGTTCACCGCGGTGTCGTCGGTGCAGGCGACGGCGTACCAGGCGCCGTCGAGGTCGCCGTCAGCCCAGGCCCGCACGGTCCAGGTGATCTCGCCCGCCGACGCCATGCCCTCGACCGCCGGGGTGACCTGCGGGGACACCACCTCGATCACCGCGCCCGAGGCGATCAGCCGCGGCAGCCTGCGCTGTGCGACCTGCCCGCCCCCGACCACCACGACCCGCCGCCCGACGAGGTCGAGGCCGACCAGGTAGTGCTCCTCACCCACGCGTGTTCCTCCGCCGTGCTGTCGATGGTGGTCGCCGGGACCGCCGCGGGATGCGCGGCGCCTGCGGCGCCCCGTCGCCGGGGTACGCCGCTGCCGTCCGGTCGACGGCCGAGCATAACCGCCGGTGCTGCCCCTCCCGGCCGCCTCCGCCGGGCATCACACCGCCGCCCCGCCACGCATGACACGGCCGCCCCGCCACGCATGACACCGGCGCCCCGCCGCACACCGGCGCGGACGCCGCCCGGGCCCGATTGCAGGAACGGCCCTTTCCTGCCACTCGGTTGTGGGAGAGTGCCGTTCCTGCAGTTGTGCGGGGACCTCGGTCAGGCATCCCGGGTAGAGGACGCGCGATCCGCGCGCGGTGATCCGACGCTGCTGCCGCCCGAGGCCGATTTCACGAACGGCCGTTCGCGCAGGTCGGGTCAGCCGGGCGTGGGGCGGCGGGGCCGGACTTCCGCGACCGCGGCGGTGCACCGCTCCCCCCTCGTCTTGGCCACGCGCAGCACCACCTCGTCGCCCGGCCCCGCCAGCTCGGTCGCGGCGAGCAGGGCTGCGGCCTCGGCGACGCTGCCCGCGCCGACCGACTCCCGGGTGCGGTCACTCGGGCTCGGGACCGCGACCGCGTCCAGCGCGGCCGCGGGGTAGGTGCGCAGGGGCGCCGGGGCGATGGCGGCGAGCAGGCCGGGCTCGTCGGCGCGGCGGTCGATGCTCGCATGGGCAGCGACGTCACCGGCCCCGCCGAGCACCCGCGCGACCAGGTCCGCGACAGCCGCGGCCGTGACGCCGCGCGACGCCCCCAGCCCCACGACGAGCAGCCCGACGGCCGGCATCCCCACCGCCGGCATCCCCACCGCCGGCATCAGCGAGCGGCCGCCGCGGCGACGAACGCGGCGACGGCGTCCGGGTCGCCCGCGGGGTGGGTGTGCAGGAACGACGCGTGCACCGAACCCGCGACGAACCCCTCGGGGCCGGCGCCCCGCCACCCCCACGCGGGCTCGACCCCGGCCCGGGGCGTGACGGCGCAGTGGTGGAACTCGTGGCCGGTGACCCGTGTGCCCGCCGCACGCCAGGGCGTCGCCGACAGCGAGACCGCGGCGCGGTAGCCGAGGGTGAGCCGCCCGGTCATCGACGCCGACGCCGGCAGCACCTCGCACATCGGGGCCCCGTCGAGATCGGCACAGAGGTAGAGCAGCCCGCCGCACTCGGCGAGCACCGGTGCACCGGACGCTGCGAGCCCGGCGACGGCGGCACGGAGTGGGGCATTGTCGGCCAGCGCCGCGACATGCTCCTCCGGGAAGCCGCCGCCCAGGACAAGCGCGGCGCAGTCGTCGGGAAGCTTCTTGTCCCGCAACGGGTCCACGACCACCACCTCCGCACCGGCGGCGGTCAACAGCTCGGTGTGCTCGGCGTAGCCGAAGGTGAACGCGTCCCCGCCGGCGACGCCGACGACGGGACGGGCGACGGGGCCAGCGGTGACCGGCGGGGCGACCTGCGGGTCCCACACCGGTCCGGACGTGACCGGCCGGGCGAGCGCCGCGACGGCGTCGAGGTCCACGTGCGAGGCCACGAGCGAGGCCATCGCGTCGACGGCCGTGTGCGCCGCGGCGCCGTGCTCGGCCGCCGTCACGAGGCCGAGGTGCCGTGAGGGGACGGCCAGCCCGTCGTGGCGCGGGAGCGCTCCGAGGACCGGGAGCCCGACCTCGGCGGCGGCTGCGCGCAGGATCGCCTCGTGCCGCGGGCTGCCGACCCGGTTGAGCATCACGCCCGCGATGTCGACCGGCCCGTCGCCGGGGTCGAACGAGCGGAACCCGTGCAGCAGGGCAGCCAGGCTCCGCGACTGCCCCTTCGCGTCGACGACCAGCACCACCGGCGCCCCCAGCAGCCTTGCGACGTGAGCGGTGGAGCCGAGCCCGTCGTCGGCCCGGCCGTCGAACAGCCCCATCACGCCCTCGACGACGGCGATCTCCGCACCCACGGATCCGTGCCGGAGCAGCGGCGCGATGCGGTCCTCGCCGACCAGCACCGGGTCGAGGTTGCGACCGGGCCGGCCCGCGGCGAGCGTGTGGTAGCCGGGGTCGATGTAGTCGGGGCCGATCTTGAACGGCGCGACCGCGGTCCCCCGCCGGGACAGCGCGGCCATGATGCCGGTCGCGACGGTGGTCTTGCCGCTGCCCGAGGCGGGAGCGGCGACGACCAGGGCGTTCACCATGTGGCGTTCACCATTCGATGCCCCGCTGGCCCTTCTGCCCGGCGTCCATCGGGTGCTTGATCTTGGTGGTCTGCATGACGAGGTCGGCGGCCTCGACCAGCGCCGGGGCGGCGTCGCGACCGGTGATGATCACGTGCTGGCGGCCCTCCCGCGCGGTGAGGACCTCGACGACCTCGTCGACGTCGACCCAGCCCCACTTCATCGGATAGGTGAACTCGTCGAGGACGTAGACGTCGTGGACCTGGTTCTCGATGCGGCGCCGGATCTCCCGCCACCCCTCGACCGCGTCGGCCGCGTGGTCGGACTCCGTGCCCGCGCGCCGGCTCCAGCTCCAGCCGGACCCCATCTTGTGCCACTCGACCGGCCCGCCCTCGCCGGTCTGCTCGTGCACCCGGCCCAGAGCGCGGAACGCCTCCTCCTCGCCGACCTTCCACTTCGCCGACTTCACGAACTGGAACACCCCGATCGACCAGCCCTGGTTCCAGCCGCGCAGGGCCAGCCCGAACGCCGCGGTCGACTTGCCCTTCATCTCGCCGGTGTGGACGACGAGCAGCGGCCGGTTGCGGCGCTGGCGGGTCGAGAGCCCGTCGTCGGGGACGCTGGCGACCTTGCCCTGCGGCACGGCGTTCCTCCTGGTCGGTGAGACGAAACGGTCAGGCGGCCCGGGACACGACGCCGGCGACCGACTCCGCGGTCAGCTCGTCGAGCCGGACGATCTCGCCGCCCGCGTGGCCCGCGACGGTACCGGCGAGGCCGAGGCGCACGGGTCCGTGCTCGCAGTCGACGACGACGGTGTGGACGCCGTCGGCCGCGAGCAGCCCGGCGGCCCGGCAGGCGTCGGCCACCGGGTCGCCGCCGGGACGGGCCGCGACGGTGGCGCGACCGTCGGTCAGCAGGACGAGCAGGGCACGGCGGCGCGGGTCGCGGCGGCGTTCGGCGTCGAGGACGCGGCGGGCGCGCAGCAGGCCCTCGGCGAGCGGGGTGCGGCCCCCGGTCCGCAACGTCGCGAGCCGGGCCTGCGCGGTGGGGACGCTCGACGTCGGCGGCAGCGCCACCTCGGCCGTGGCGCCGCGAAAGCTGACGAGGCCGACCTTGTCGCGGCGGCGGTAGGCGTCGCGCAGCAGGGCGAGTACCGCCCCGGAGACGGCGCTCATCCGCTTGCGGGCCGCCATCGACCCCGACGCGTCGACGACGAACAGCACGAGGTTACCCTCGCGGCCCTCCCGTTCGGCGGAGCGCAGGTCGGCGGCGCGGACCACGATCCCGGCGCCGCTGCGCCCACGGGCGCCCTGGTGCGGGGCCGCGGCGGCGAGGGTGGCGGGGACGTGCAGGTCGGCGGCCCGGCGTGGGGGTGTCGTCGTCGCGCGAACGACCCGCCCGGTGTCGGTGCGGGCCCGCGAGCGCCGCCCCGGCGTGCCGTCGCCGACGCCGGGGACGCGGAAGCGCCGCACGGCCGACGACGCGAGCCGCAGCGGCCGGGGCGCCGGGACGGGGACTCCGCCGGGATCGTCGGCCTCCCCGGCATCGGCGGGATCGGAGGGACGCGGACCATCCGGTCCCGGACCGTCCCCCTCCGCGACATCCGCCCGCGGACCGTCGGGCCCCGGACCGCACGTCCGCGGACCGTCAGCACCCGAGGCGTCGGCCGGCGAACGATCAGCACCCGAACCCTCCGAGCCCGAACCGTCCGGGCGTGAACCCTCCGGGCCCGAACCGTCGGAGCCCGGAGAGGACGGATCGGGCTCCGGGTCGTCGTCGAGGTTCTCGGCCGCGGAGCGCATGGCGTCGTCGAGGGTCTTGTCGTCGATCCCCGGCTCGTCGAAGGGGTCCCGGCGACGGCGGTGCGGCAGCGCGAGCCGGGCGGCGACGCGGACGTCGTCCTCCTCGACGGCCCCCGCACCACGCCACGCGGCGTGCGCGAGGGCGGCGCGGGCGATGACGAGGTCGGCGCGCATCCCGTCGACCTCGACGGCCGCGCACACCCCGGCGATCCGGCGCAGCTCACGGTCGCCGAGCATCACTCCGGCGAGCCGGGCGCGGGCGTCGGCGATGCGGGCTGCGACCTCGCGGTCGGCGCCGGCCCAGGCGTCGACGAACCCCGCCGGGTCGGCCTCGAACGCCAGCCCCCGGCGGACCACCTCGGCCCTGGTGCCGACGTCGCGGGACGCCGCCACCTCGACGGTCAACCCGAACCGGTCGAGCAGCTGCGGGCGCAGCTCGCCCTCCTCCGGGTTCATCGTCCCCACCAGCAGGAACCGGGCCGCGTGCGACACCGACACCCCGTCGCGTTCGACGTGGGCGCGGCCCATCGCGGCGGCGTCGAGCAGGAGGTCGACGAGATGGTCGTGCAGGAGGTTGACCTCGTCGACGTAGAGGACGCCGCGATGCGCCTCGGCCAGCAGCCCCGGCTGGTAGGCGCGGACCCCTTCGGCGAGGGCCCGTTCGAGGTCCAGCGCTCCGACGAGCCGGTCCTCGGTCGCCCCGACGGGCAGCTCCACGAGTCGCGCCACGCGGGTCGTCTCGCCGGTGCCGGACCCGTGCGGTCCGTCGGGACAGCCGGGGTCGGGTGCGGTGGGGTCGCAGCCGAAGCGGCAGCCCTCCACCACGGCCAGCGCGGGCAGCAGTGCCGCGAGGGCGCGCACGGCCGTCGACTTCGCGGTGCCCTTCTCCCCCCGCACCAGCACGCCGCCGACGCCGGGGTGGACCGCGTTGAGGAGCAGCGCGAGCCGCAGGTCGTCGTGGCCCACGACCGCGGAGAACGGGAAGCGGGCGACAGCGGGGGCGTTCATCGCGTCGAGCCTGCCAGACCCGTCGTCAGTACCGGCAGTGCCGGGGACGCACCGTGATTGATCACATGGTCAAGTGCGGCGGTGTCGAGGTGGTCGGCGACGAGGTCGCCGAGCACGTCGAGCTGGGCGGCGCGTTCGGCCGCGAATTCCGTGCCGGGGGCGACGACGAACCCCGCCCGCCCGGCCTGGACGGCGAGGCGGGTGAGCAGCGCCCGGCGGAACGCGTCGTTCTCCAGCAGGCCGTGCCAGTGCGTGCCGAGCACGACCCCGGTGTCCGAGCCCTCCCCCGGGTCCGTGAGCAGCACCGGGTCGCCACAGGAGACGACGCGTCCGTGGTGGATCTCGTAGCCGCGCACCGGCTCGCCGAGCGCGACCCCCGACGGCGTCGCCAGGTGCTTGGCGGCGTCGAAGCGCACCTCCAGGTCGAGCAGGCCGAGGCCGTCCACCGCCGCGCCGCCCGGGACCTCGACGCCGTCCGGATCGGCGATCCGCCGCCCGAGCATCTGGTAACCGCCGCAGATGCCGACGACGGGCTTCCCCGCCGCGGCGTGTGCACACACCGCGTCGGCAAGACCGGTGCGCCGCAACCACTCCAGGTCCGAGACCGTGGCCTTCGACCCCGGGAGCACGACGACGTCGGCATCCAGCAGCCGCGACGGTTCGGTCGCGTACCGGACCGCGACACCCGGTTCGCAGGCCAGCGCCTCGGCGTCGGTGGCGTTGGAGATCCGCGGCAGCCGCACGACCGCGACCCGCAGCCACGCCGACCCGTGCGGCGGCGCCGGGCGGCCCAGTACCCCGTCGGCGACCGCGGACAGCGAGTCCTCGGCGTCGAGCCACAGCCGGTCCGACCAGGGCAGCACCCCCAACGTCGGCCGGCCGGTGAGCGCGCGGAGCTGGTCGAGCCCGGGAGCGAGCAGCGCGGGGTCACCACGGAACTTGTTGACGACGAACCCCGCGATCCGCGCCTGGTCCGCCGGGTCGAGCACCGCGACCGTGCCGAACAGGTGCGCGAGCACTCCCCCGCGGTCGATGTCGCCGACCACGACGACCGGCAGGTCCGCGGCCTGCGCGAGTCCCATGTTGGTGATGTCGGTGGCGCGCAGGTTGATCTCCGCGGGCGAGCCCGCCCCCTCGCAGACGACGACGTCGTAGCGGGCCCGCAGGCTCGCGAGCGAGTCGGCGACGACCTCGCGCAGCGCGGCCGTCCGCGTCCGGTAGGACATCGCCGTGACCTGACCCTCGGCCCGGCCGCGCACCACGACCTGCGACGTCCGGTCGCTGCCCGGCTTGAGCAGCACCGGGTTGAAGTCGACGCTCGGCGCCAGGCCGCAGGCGTGGGCCTGCATCGCCTGGGCGCGGCCGATCTCGCCGCCGTCGGGGGTGACGACGGAGTTGTTGCTCATGTTCTGCGCCTTGAACGGCGCGACCGACACCCCACGCCGGCGCAGCCACCGGCACAGCCCGGCGACGACGGCGCTCTTGCCCGCGTCCGACGTCGTCCCCGCGACGAGCAGCGCACCCCGGGGACCGTCCGACACCGCCCCAGTATCGAGCCCCTGTGAGCGGCAACGGTCGCTATAGCGACCATTGCCACTCACGACCGCCACTCAGGACCGCGGGACCGACCCCGACCCCAACCCCGACCCCGACCCCGACCCCGACCGCGATGACGCGCACGGGTCCCGAGCGCATACCGTGTCCTCATGCGTTTCCTGCTGCGACCCCAGTGGATCGCCCTCGTCGTGGCGGTCGTCGGGTTCGCGGTGGCCTGCTACGTCTATCTCGCGCCGTGGCAGTTCGGCCGCGAGTCCCAGCGCGACGAGCAGCAGAAGCAGATCGACAACGCCGCGACGACGGCCGCGGTCCCCTTCGGCACGCTGGTGCCGGGCGACGCGGTCGACGCCGGGGCCGAGTGGCGCCGGGTCAGCGTCACCGGCACGTTCCTGCCGCAGGACGAGACCGTGGTGCGGCTGCGCGTCGTCGACGGCAAGCCCGCCGTCGAGGTCATGACACCCATGCGTACCGCCGACGGGCGGGTCGTCGTCGTCGACCGGGGCACGGTGCGGGCCCTGGACGGCCAGACCGTGCCGGACTTCCCGCCCGCTCCGCAGGGCGAGGTCACCGTCGACGGGCGGCTGCGCGTCGACGAGACCGACCCGCAGGCCCGGCCCGCGTTCGAGGCCGCGGGCCACCGGCAGATGTACGCCGCCGACTCGAGGACCGTCGCCGCTGCGGCCGGGACGCCGATGGTCGTCGGGTACGTGGCCCAGCAGTCGGGGCCCGGCGTGCTCGACCCACTGGCCATCGAGGCCGGCGAGGGTGCGGCACCGTTCTCGAACTTCTCCTATGCGCTGCAGTGGCTGACGTTCGGCGCGATCGCGATCATCGCGCTCGGCTACTTCGTGCGCCTGGAGATCCTGCAGCGCCGCGGCCGCCGGGACCGCGCCTCCGAGCGCACGGCGCTGCGCGACGCCCTCTCCGGCCGCGACGACACCCCCGACCACACATAGCCGGCCCGACCGCACACAGCCCGACCGCACAGCCCGACCGGACACAGGCCGACCGGGCTCGGCCCGGACCGCACGCCCCCTGCCGCCGAGGTCGACACCACTCCGGTCTCGAGGGCGCCGGAACCAGGCTGATGGCGACGTCGGCGCGAGGGGTGCGGACCGCACCGGATACCGGCGAGCAGCGCGGGCGCGTGTCAGCGGCGGTGGGTCGCGACGACGAGGACCCCGGCCGCCGCCAGGACGGCCGCGGCGGCGCCGACGGCGCGGGAGAGCCGGGCCGCGCGGAGCAGGTCGGTGACGGCGGGCGAGCGGCCGTCACCCAGCACCGGCCGCTCCTGCACCCCGTACGGGTAGACCGTCGTCCCACCCAGCCGCAGCCCCAGTGCCCCGGCCGCGGCGGCCTCGACGGGGCCGGCGTTGGGGCTCGGGTGCGCGCGGGCGTCGCGACGCCAGGCCCGCACCGCATCCCCCGGCGACCCTCCGACGACCGGAGCGAGTCCCGCGAACAGCGCGGCGGCGAGGCGGGCGGGCACGAGGTTGGCGACGTCGTCGAGCCTCGCCGCCGCCCACCCGAACCGCTCGTAGCGCGGTGACCGGTGGCCGATCATCGCGTCGAGGGTGTTGACGGCGCGGTAGCCCAGCAGCCCCGGCACCCCGGCGACGGCGCCCCAGAACAGGGGGGCGACGACGGCGTCGGAGGTGTTCTCCGCCAACGACTCCACCCCGGCGCGGGCCATCCCGGCGGCGTCGAGCGTCGACGAGTCGCGCCCGCAGAGCGACGGCAGGCGGCGACGGGCGGCGGCGAGGTCGTCGGCGGCGAGCTCGCGGCCGAGCGCGCCACCCTCCCCCACCAGCGACCGGGCACCGAGGACCGCCCAGGTCGCCGCGGCGGTGACGACGGTCGCGGCGACGGGTCCCCGCGCGCGGCGCTGCACGACGACACCCGCCCCGACGACGGCTCCGACCAGGGCACCGGTGTGCAGGGTGCCGCGGCGGCGGTCGTCGGTCCACGTCCGGGCCTCGAGGGCGGCGGCGATCCTGCCGAACCCGGCGACGGGGTGGAAGCGGCGGGGGTCGCCGAGCACGGCGTCGGCGAGGACACCCAGCAGCAGGCCGGCGGCGCGGGAGGAACGCACGCCACGACGCTACGGGGGGCGCGGCGGCGCGGGCAGACGGGTGCGGGGAGATGATCGACGCATGCGCACCGACATCGACCCCGCCGAGGTGGGCGCCACCGGTTTCTACAAGCTGCTGACCGCGTCCGTGCTGCCGCGTCCGATCGCCTGGGTGTCGACGCGGTCGGCGGCCGGTGTCGACAACCTGGCGCCGCACTCGTTCTTCACGGTCGCGTGTGTGGACCCACCGATGCTGCAGTTCACGTCGGTGGGGACGAAGGACTCGCTGCGCAACGTCCGCGAGACCGGTGAGTTCGTGATCTCGGTGGCCACGGAGTCGATGTTCGAGCGGATCAACGCGACGGCGACGGACTTCCCGCCCGAGGTCAGCGAGTTCACGGCGGTGGGCCTCACCCCGGAACCGAGCACGGTGGTGGCGCCACCGCGACCGGCGGAGTCGCCGATCGCGTTCGAGTGCCGGCTGGAGCGCGACCTGGAACTGGGCGACTCGACGGTGGTGATCGGCCGGGTCGTGCACGCCGCGGTCGACCCGGACGTCCTGGTGACCGACGAGCGCGGCAGGACCCTGCCGTCGGCGGAGCGGCTGCGGCCGATGGCCCGGCTGGGCCGCGACGAGTGGTGCGGCCTCGGCGAGATCGTGACGATCTCGCGGATCGCCTACGGGAACTGGCCCGGGCACTTCACCGACGCACCCTGAGAAAGGATTGGTTTCTGCCATCATTGACATGTCAGACTTGACACGTCACTGCAACGAGGTCGAGGATGGGCCCACGCCGAGAGGACGGGGGACCCGATGTCCGCACCGATGTCCGGAGACCGCCACGAGCTGCGCATCGGCGACGCCGAGCGCGAGCGCACGCAGGGCCTGCTGCGCACCCACGTCGGGGCCGGGCGCCTCGACCTGGCCGAGTTCGAGTCCCGTCTCGACGCCGTCTGGTCCGCCCGGACGCGCGCCGACCTCGACGCGGTCGTCCGTGACCTGCCCGCACCTCCGGTGCCGATGCCCCCACGCCCTGCCACGGTCGCACGCCGGCTGCCGCCGCCCACCCTCGTCGCGATGTGGGCGCCCTGGGCGCTCGTCGGCGCGATCAGCCTGGTCGTGTGGCTGGCGACGTCGGTCGGGACGGGCAGCGCGCAGCCGTTCTGGCCGGTCTGGGTGATCGGCCCGTGGGGCGGAATGCTCCTGCTCGCCACCCTCACCGGCCGCGGCTCGCCCTGCTCGGCGGGCCGCACGAGCCCCTGAGGCGCTCGCGCGGCCCCGGCGTCACAGGGTGAACTCGCCCTGCGGGGTCGCCTCGGCGTCGCCGTGGATCTCCTGCTCACGTCCCCGCAGCTCGACGCGGCGGATCTTGCCGGAGATCGTCTTGGGCAGGTCGGCGAACTCCAGGCGCCTGATCCGCTTGTAGGGGGCGAGGTTGTCGCGGGCGAACTCGAGGATCGAGCGGGCCGTCGCCTCGTCGGCGGCATGCCCCGCGGCCAGCACGACGTAGGCCTTGGGCACCGCGAGCCGTACCGGGTCGGGCGACGGCACGACGGCGGCCTCGGCGACGGCCGGGTGTTCGATGAGCACGCTCTCCAGCTCGAACGGGCTGATCCGGTAGTCGCTGGCCTTGAACACGTCGTCGGAGCGGCCCACGTAGGTGATGTAGCCGTCGTCGTCGCGGGACCCGACGTCGCCCGTGTGGTAGTAGCCGCCTGCCATGGCCTCGGCGTTGCGCTCGTCGTCGCCGTAGTAGCCGACCATGAGGCCGGTGGGACGGCGCGACAGGTCGATGCAGATCTCGCCCTCGGTGGCCTTCTCCCCGGTCGCCGGGTCGATCAGCTCGATCGGGAACCCCGGGATCGGCCGGCCCATCGAGCCGGGCTTGACGGCCTGCCCGGGCGGGTTGCCGATCTGCACGCTCGACTCGGTCTGCCCGAAGCCGTCGCGGATCCGGACACCCCAGGCCTTCTCGACCTGCTCGATGACCTCCGGGTTGAGCGGCTCCCCCGCGCCGACGACCTTGCGCGGCGGGGTGTGCAGCGTCGAGAGGTCGGCCTGGATCAGCATGCGCCACACCGTCGGCGGCGCGCAGAAGCTGTCGACGCCGCAGCGCTCCAGGACCCCGAGGACGCTCTCGGCGTCGAACCGCGCGTAGTTCATGACGAGCACGGTCGACTCGGCGATCCACGGCGCGAAGACGTTGGACCAGGCGTGCTTGGCCCAGCCGGGCGAGGAGATGTTGAGGTGGACGTCGCCGGGCTCGAGCCCGATCCAGTACATCGTCGACAGGTGGCCCACCGGGTAGGACTGGTGGGTGTGCTCGACGAGCTTCGGCTTGGCCGTCGTGCCGGAGGTGAAGTAGAGCAGCAGGGTGTCGTCGGCGCGGGTGACGCCGTCGGGAGTGAAGGTGTCGGCGGCGTCGTAGGCCTCGGTGTAGTCGAGCCAGCCTTTCGGGGCGCCGCGCACCGCGATGCGGGTGTAGTCGCCCGCGACGTCGTCGAACTTCCCGGCGTCCGCACCGCCCACGACGACATGGCGGGCGTTGCCGCGCTCGACCCGGTCGCGCAGGTCCTCGGCGGTGAGCAGCGTCGTCGCGGGGATGACGACCGCACCGAGCTTCATCGCCGCCAGCAGCGTCTCCCACAGCTCCAGCTGGTTGCCGAGCATCAGGATGACCCGGTCACCACGGCCGACACCGTTGGCGCGCAGCCAGTTCGCCACCCGGTTGGAGCGCGACGCCAGCTCCGCGAAGGTCCAGGACGCCTCGGAGCCGTCGCTCTCGACGATCCACAGTGCCTTGCGGGCGCCGCGCCCGGGATCGGCGGCGACGGCGTCGAAGTGGTCGAGCGCCCAGTTGAACTCGGTCAGCGCAGGCCAGCTGAAGTCGCGCACCGCCGTGTCGTAGTCGGTGCGGTGGGCGAGCAGGAAGTCGCGCGCCGCGTAGAAGGCTTCCGCATCGGTCATGTCGCACTCCGTCGTCCGCTCACCGATCATTCCGGCCGCCACCCTAACCACGCGGACACCGTCGCGGCGGGTGTGGCCGCGGACCCGACTGACCGTCCGGCGGGGTCGCCACCCCCATGCCCGGCCGCGGTGCACGTCAGCCTGACGTGCCGGGCGCTCACGGCCTCGACGGATGCGTCACGGCGCTAGCGTCGCGCCCGTGACGACGCAGCAGCCTGCCCACCGTCCCGACGACACCGCGCCCGCCACCGCGCGCGGCCGGGCCGCCGCACCGCCCCGGCTGCTCGCCACACTGGCGCTGGTGGCGGTCGTGGCCGTCGCCGGGTGCGGGTCCGGGCCGGGAGGTCAGGCAGCGGTGTCGGCGACGCCGCCGGCGCCGACGGCCACGCCCCCGCCCGCAGGATCGACACCGGGCAACACGCCGGGCACGGCGGCGGGTGTCCTGCTGTGGCCGGTGACCGACGTGACCCAGGCGAAGGCCCTGCAGGCTCAGGTCGACCAGGGCTCGCAGGCCTGGCTGCTGGACCCGTCGGAGGTCGCGACCGACTACGCGACGACGGTGCTGGGCTGGCGCGCACCGAGCGCGGGCGCCCCCGACGGCGGCACCGTCGTCGTGACCGACCCGGACGCCGGCGCAGTCACGCTGACGTTGGTGCAGCCTGCCACGACCGGGTCAGCAGGTGTCTGGGTCGTGTCGGCCGAACGGCGTAACTGACAGAGTGCAACCAGATGATCGAATTACGTCATCTGTTCGAGTGAAGACCTCGGGAAAATGCAGCGTTCCGGCGGGCCGGGACGATTCCCTGTGCAAGGCCGGAACATCGGGGACCGGTACTCAGGCACAGGGAGCACGACGATGACCACCGACACGGTCCAGCAGGACATGTTCACCGTGCTGCACGGCCAGCCCGCCCCGGTCGTGACCCGCTGGTCCTACTCCGCCGACGACCCCTTCGCCGTCGTCCTCGCGGTCCGGACCCGCAACGACCGCTGGGTCGAGTGGCTGATCGCGCGTGACCTGGTCGTCGAGTCGCTCGAGGGCCCCGCAGGCTACGGCCACGTCCGGATGAGCCCGCAGATCGTCCAGGGCTACGACATCGTGGAGATCGAGATCTCCTCGCACGACGGCCGGGCGATCCTCGAGGTCGACCGCGACCTGCTGCGCAGCTTCGTCGAGTCGACCACCGCTCTCGTCGCACTCGGCGACGAGTCCGACCGCATGGACCTGGACACGGAGATCGCGAAGCTCACGCAGGGCTGCCCCTGACGCTCCGGGCCGGCCGCCCGGGGAAGGCGGCCGGCCCGACCACGACCGAAGCTCAGGGCAGGCGCCCGGCCGGCCCCGCATCCGTCCGGCCCGACGCGGGCGCGGCCGCTCCACCGGCCTCGGGGAGATCGTCGATCCCGGCGGCGTGATCGTGCATCGGGTCCCGCCGACGCGGCTGCCCGTCCCCGGTGTCGAGGGGGTCGCGGTGCCCAGGATCGCGGCCCGCGGCAGGATCGCCCTCGGCGTCCCGCCGGGCGTCACGTTCGGCCTGGTCCGCGCGGGGATCGTCATCCAGCTGTTCGGCCACCTCGGGGTCCTCCATCGGGCTGTCGTCGACGACCGCTGTGGTTGCGGGTCGTCTCGGCGCGACATCGCCGGCGATCCTCTCGTCGGGGTGCCGGACGGGGTGGCCCGCCGGCTGGTCGCAGCGGATACCCGACCGGCCCCGACACCACACCCCGGCCGCCACACCATCCGGACCATCCCGTCCCGGCCGGGGTGTCCGGCCACGTCGCCGACGTGGTGATGTGTTGTGATGACCACATCAGCGACCGGCAGGGACGATCCGGGCGAAACGTACGGCCGAGCTCGCCGTGCGCGGGCCGGTCGGGCCTACGCGAGGAGACCAGATGGCGGCCAGGGGCGAGCCCGACGGGCGCGGCGGCAGGACGCCCCGGACGCGTGACGCCGCCGCCACGCGGCGCGCCCTGCTCGAGGCGGCCCGCGAGCTGTTCGCCGCCGTCGGCTACGACGCCACGACGGTCCGCGCCGTCGCCGACCGGGCCGGGGTGAACCAGGCGCTGCTGTTCCGGCACTTCGGCAACAAGGAAGGCCTGTTCGCCGAGGCGATCTCCGGCGACGCGATGGCGGTGCTGGAGGACGGCCCACCCGAGGACCTGCTGCGCCGCACCCTCGGCGCCATCATGGCCGACGACCCGGCCGGCACGGAGCTGTTCTTCGCGGTGCTGCGCTCCACCGGCAGCAGCGAGGCCGGTGCGCTCATGCGCGCGGAGCTGGAGTCGCGGTGGGCGGGAGCGTTCGCGAGCCTCGCCACCACCGACGACGCCGACGACGCCGCCCTGCGCGCCGAGCTCGTGCTGGCGTGGCTGCTCGGGATCGGCCTGCTGCGCACCGTCATCGCGACCCGGCCGATCGCCGCCGCCGACCCGGACGCCATCACCGGACACGTCCTGCGCGGTGTGCGCGCGGTTCTCGGCGGCGCCCCCGGCGTCGCGGACGCGACCGCTGGGGGCGAGGAGCAGGCAGCCCGGGGCTGACGCCCGGACGATGACCCGATGCCTCCGGCGGGCGGGGCCGAGCCGCCGGGTCACGGACCCTCGACGCGGTGCCTGCCGGCGCCGTCGCCCCCGGCGCCCGGCAGCGGGTGGCGCAGCAGGACCTTGCTCCCCCGGTCGTCGACGTGGATCAGGACGGCGCCGACCATGCGCTGCATGAGACCGATGCCGCGACCGGCCGACTCGGTGGGGTTCCAGCTCCCGTGGTCGGTGATCTCGATGCACAGCGCGTCGGGCTCGGTCCACAGTGTCAGCTCGACGCTCCCGGGGTCGTCCGGACCGTAGGCGTGCTCGACGACGTTGGCGGTGGCCTCGTCGACGGCGAGGACGACGTCGTCGACCTCTTCCGAGGACAGCCCGAGAGGGGCGATCCAGGCGATGAGCTCACGGCGGATGTTCCCGAGCTCGCCTGCCTCGGCACGCCAGGCGCGGTGGACGAACTCGACGGCATCGGAGCCTGCCGGGGAGGTGCCGGCTAGGGAGACCTCGGTACTGGCGGCACTGCTGACGGTCGGGTCCGGGACGGCATGGATCGGGGCGGACGGGCGGGCGGGCTGGGTCATCGGCACGCTCCGTGAACTGGGTTCGACGCGGTTGGTCGAGGGGAGGTCGTACGAAGAGGGATTGCACCTTCGGGCCTTCACACAAACACCGCTGGTCGCAGTGAGGCCGACGTTCGTCCGCCCGGCGCAGCCTCCGGCCCGCCCTCCGGAGGGATCGCGCGGGCCGAACGACCCGAGGACGGCAGCCCGTGTGTGCGCCCGGTCAGCCCTGTCCCGTCAGCCCTGTCCCGTCAGCCCTGTCCCGTCAGCCCTGTCCCGTCAGCCCTGTCCCGTCACCGTCAGGTACAGCAGGACGATGTTGAGCGCGACGATCGCCGTGCAGACGATCACCCCGGCGACGATCGTCGTCCTGTTGTTGACGTCGTCACCCATGATCGAACGCCGCGACGTGAGGACCACGAGCGGGACGAGCGCGAACGGGATGCCGAACGACAGTACGACCTGGGAGACGATCAGCGCCCATGTCGGGTCGATGCCCATGCCGAGCACGATCAGCGCCGGGATCGCGGTGACGACGCGACGCGCCAGGATCGGAACCTTGATCTTGAGCAGCCCGGCCATCACGACCGACCCCGAGTAGCAGCCGACGGCCGTCGACGCCAGGCCGGAGAACAGCAGCGCGATCGCGAAGCCCAGCGCGAAGATCGGGCCGACCTTGTCGCCGATGGCGGCGTGCACGCCCTCGAGTGTCTCGGTGCGGTCGTCGCCGCTGAGCACGGCGGCACCGACGAGCAGCAGTCCCAGGTTCACCGCGCCCGCGACGGTGAGCGCCACCGCGACGTCCGCCTTCGTCGCCGACAGCAGCCGGCGCCGCTCCGGCCCGGGGGCGGGCGAGCCGTGCCGGTCGCGCGACAGCGACGAATGCACGTAGATCGCGTGCGGCATGACGGTCGCGCCGAGCATGCCCGCGGCCAGCAGGATGCTGCTGGTGCCGTCGAAGCCGGGGACGATCCCGCCCACGATGCCCGCGGCCGACGGCGCCGTCACGAACAGGCTCGCGACGAACCCGACGCCCACCACCAGCAGCATCGTCGTGATCACCCGCTCGAAGGGCTTCTGCCCGAAGCGGTCGCCGACCTTGAGGATGACCATCGACACGATCGCCGTGATCACCCCGCCCCAGATGAGCGGCAGGTCGAACAGCAGGGCCAGGGCGATCGCGCCGCCGAGGACCTCGGCGAGGTCGGTGGCCATCGTGACGAGCTCGGCCTGCGCCCAGTAGGCGAACCGGGTGCGCCTCGGCAGGTGCTCACGCAGCGACTCCGGCAACGACCTTCCCGTGACCAGGCCCAGCTTCGCGGACAGGTACTGCACCAGCCCCGCCATCGCGTTGGCCACCAGCACGACCCAGACCAGCAGGTAGCCGAACCCGGCGCCCGCGGCGGTGTTGGTCGCGACATTGCCGGGGTCGACGTACGCGGCTGCGGCCACCAGCGCCGGGCCGAGCAGCAACGCGCCGGATCGGGCGCGCACGACGCGCGCCTTCACCGCCGTGGTCATCGCGTTCACCCGCTCAGCCCTCCGGGAAGGTCGAGTCGTCCACCGTCATGATCGGCCAGTCTGCGTGAGGTCCTGGGTGATCGCCGTCTCAATCGGAGACGTTCACACACCACCACGTCATCGTCTGCCCGGATCGCGGCGCAGCAGGTAGGTGTCCATGATCCAGCCCTTGCGCTCGCGCGCCCGTGCCCGGACGCGGACGATCTCGTCCTTCACCTTCTGCAGGTCGCCGCTGACGAGGATCTCGTCGGGCGTGCCGAGGTAGGCACCCCAGTAGATCGCGACGTCGTCGTCGGGCAGCGAGGCGAAGGTGGTCGCGCCGTCGAGCATCACGACGACGTCGTCGACGTCGCGGGGCATGCCCGCGGCCAGCCGCCTGCCCGTCGTCACCAGCACGGAGCCGCCGACCCGGTTGAGGATGAGCCGGTGCGCGGCGGCGAGGGCGGCGACGCTGCTCACGCCGGGGACCGACTCGATGTCGAAGCCCTCGCCGCCGGTCGCGACGTCGGCCTCGCGGATGCCGGCGAGCAGGCGCAGCGTGCCGTCGTAGAGCGAGGGGTCGCCCCAGACGAGGAAGGCGCCGACGCCGTCGGGGCCGAGCTCGTCGGCGATCATCGCGGCGTAGAGGCCGGCGCGGCGGTCCTGCCAGTCGAGGACGGCGTCGCGGTAGGCGGTCCCGCTCGCGTCCCGGTCGCGTTCGGGATCGGGAGCGTCGACGACGCGATAGCCCCCCTCGACGTGACGGTCGAGCAACTCACCGCGCAGCGCGGCGAGGTCGTCCTTCACCGCACCCTTGTCGATGCCGAAGAACACGTCGGCCCGCCGCATCGCGGCGACGGCCTGAAACGTCAGATGGTCGGGGTCGCCCGCGCCGATCCCGATCACGAGCACCGTCCGCATCCCGCCGACCGTAGTCGATGCCCGCCGGGCCACCTCGGTTCTGTGACGTGCGGATCTGTGACGTGACGAGTCGCTCTGCCGGCCGGGTCGGCCCGGGCGGGTCAGGCCAGCGGCCGCAGGCCCCAGCGCGCGCTCCAGCGCTCGCCGGGCGCGAGGACGACCAGCCCGTCGCCGGAGTTCAGCGCGTCGGGCGGGCACGTCATCGGCTCGACCGCGACGGCGGGACCGTTGCCGCCGAGGTCGTCGGGGGTGAACACCTGCACCCAGCCGAACGCCGGGTCGGCCCAGAGCTCCACCCCGCCGTCGCCGTCGGGTGCGGTCAGCCGGTGACGGACCAGGTCGTCGCCGGTCTCGGGGCGGGCGCCGCCGAAGCAGTCGTCGAGGCGGGCGTCGTGCAACGCGATGGTGCGCTCGCCGTCGGCGAGGAGTCGCGGCTCGCCGGCCGGCAGCTGGTCGCGCAGCGGGACCGCGGTCGTCGCGGCCAGGTGCAGCGTGCAGTCGCGGACAGGGACGGACCCCACCCGCAGGTAGGGGTGCGAGCCGACACCGAACGGGACGTCGCCGGTGCCGAGGTTCTGTGCACCGATCGTCACGGTCAGCCCGTCGGCGGCCACGGAGTAGCCGACGGTGACCCGCACCGGCTGCGGCCAGCCGGGCTGCGGCACGGCCACCGCGGCGAGGGTGACGGCGTCGGCGGTCTGCTCGGCGACGGTCCAGCAGACGTGACGCAGCAGCCCGTGGATGGCGTTGCCCGCGGCCGGCTCGGTGAGCGCGAGCTGCTGTTCACAGCCCTGCCAGGTCCACCGGCCGCCGCGGACCCGGTTGGGCCACGGCGCGAGCAGGGCACCGCAGCCGCGCGGGGGGCGGACGTCCTCGGGGTAGGTCTCGACGTAGGCGCGGCCCCCGGACTCGAAGGCGCGCAGCCCGGCACCGACCTCGGTGACGACGGCGGTGGTGCCCGCGCCGTCGGTCACCGTGAGCTGCCGCCCGGTCGGGGGCATCATCCCGGTCGTCTGCGCCGCGTCAACGATCATGGCGGTGATCCTCGTCGGTCGCGGACCCCGCCGCCAGGGCCTCGCCGAGCGTCGCGGCGACCGACTCCACGGAGTCGGCGAGTGTGAACACGGCCGTGAGCCCGGTGACCTCCAGCGGGCGGCGCACAGCGCGGTTCCCGCCGACGACGACGTGCAGCGGTACCGCGGCCACCGCACACGCGCGGCGGGCCTCGACGAGCTGGTCGAGTCCCGAGGAGTCGAGGAACGTCACCGTGCTCATGTCCACCACGAGCGCCACCGGCCGCGACCCGAGCGCCTGCTCGACCGCACCCGCGAGCCTGCCCGCGCCGGCGAGGTCGAGGTCGCCCGAGACGGCGACGACCGCGACGCCACCCGGGGCGGGCGCGACACGGACCCCGGGATCGTCGTCTGGCATCAGTCCAGGGCGGACCTCCGGCGAGCCGTCCACACCGCAAGCCTAGGGGGTGACCGCCGGATCGGCCCTCCGGGTGGGGCGATCCGTGCGACTCTCACGGGGGCGGGTTCCGGTCCCGCAGGATCCGGGGCAGCAGCATCGTCACCAGTGCCGAGGCGGCGACGACCGGCCACACCCCGCCGACGGCCCACGCGCCGAACACCGCGAGGCCCACGACCTCGGTGGCGAACCCGGACACCGACGTCACCGTCGCTCGTGCCGAGCCGGTGATGCGTTCCTGCAGCCGCACCGCCAGCACCACCAGGACCAGCCGGTACCCGCCGTGGAAGAGGGCCACGAGGAGCATGCCCGCGGGCACCGCGAGGGCCGCCGCGACGGCCAGCGCGGCAACGGCCGCCGCGATCGTCGCGGTGAGCCGCCACCGGCCCCAGGCCGCGGCCCTGCCACCGAGCGCGGCACCTGCGGCTCCCGCGACGGCCGTCGCGACCACTGCGGGCGGGAGCAGCGCCGACGGGACGGACCATCCGGCCGCGAGCAGCGGGAAGTACTCCTCGACGGCGTCGACGCCCCCGAGGACGGCGACCGCGAGCAGGACCGCGCGCACCGGCGGGTGCGAGGCGGCCTCGACGACGCCGTCGCGCAGGTCGGCGACCCATCCGGGCCCGGGCGGGCCGGGCTCCTGTTCGGGGGTCGGGACGTCGTCGGTGGGCCGGACGTCGGGCAGTCTCGTGGCCAGCGCCGCCGTCAGCAGGCACGTACCGACGCTGAGCCACGCCACCGGCGCGAACCCGCCACCGGTCGCGAACAGAAGGGTCGCCAGCCCGGCGCCGGGCACCTGGGCCAGCAGCCCCGCGGCACTGGCCCCGCTCGCGATCCGCGCATAGCGCCACCGCTGTTCCGGCGCGAGCGCGTCGAACAGCAGCGCCTCCCGCGCGCCGGACTCCAGCGAGCCGCCGAGCGACCACAGCGCGAACCCCGCCGCGAAGCCGGTGAACGTGGGCCAGACCGCCCACACCGCATAGCCCGCGCCCTGGCCGACGTAGGCGGTGACGACGGCCCGGCGTCTGCCGAAGCGGTCGGCCAGCGCACCCGACGGGACCTCGGCGACCAGCCCGACGACGGACCAGATCGCGAACAGCGCCGACACCTGCGCCTCGGACAGGCCGGTGGCGACGAACCAGACCGCGTACAGCGAGTAGATGGGGACGAGGTCCGCGAGGAAGGCGACCCCGATCGCGAGCCGGGTCAGCCGCCGCGGATCGGGACGAGAGGGCTGTTCAGCGCATCAATCGGGAGGCATGGGCGTGATCGTAGAGCCAGCGGCCCGCACGCCGCGACACCGTTTCGGGCCGCTCAGGAGATCGCGGCCGCTGTCGTCGTGGTGGTCGTCGGCGGCGGCGTCGACACGCTCGTCGGCGGGTGGCCGTGCCCGGGACGGGTGGGCCGCGTCGGCGGGACGGTCGGCTGCGTCGTCGGCGGGGCCGTGGGTGGCGCAGTGGTCGGCGGCACGGTGGTCGGCGGCACGGTGGTCGGCGGCACGGTGGTCGGCGGCACGGTGCCGCCCTCGGCGCCACCCGGCGGGACCACGGGCGGGGGCACGACGGGCGGGACCACCGGTGGACCCGCTGGAGGCACGACAGCAGGTGGCACCACCGCCGGCGGGCCGGGCGGGGGCACCGCGGGCGCTTGCGCGACCGGTACCCGCACCGCGGGAGCGAGCGGGGCGACGGCCAGGGCACGGCCGGGCACGACGGGTGCGCCCGCGTCGGCAGGCGGCACGTCGGCGGCCGGCGGCACCTCGGCAGGCAGCGGGGCGCCGACGGTCGGAGCGACCGACGCGGGCGCTCCGACCCGCGTGGGCCCGACCGACTGCGCGAAGCTCGACACCCGCGGCGCCGGGTTCGCGTCGTCGTCGGTGGCACCCTGGGTGAACGCCAACCCGACACCGAGAGCTGCGATGCCGACCGCAGCCAGGCCCGAGTATGCGGCGAGCCGCACGCGCGCCGGTTTCGTCCGGAGGATCACCCAGGCCTGGGCGACGGCCCAGCCCAGCAGGGCGAGCGTCGCGATCAGCACGGCCCAGCGCTGCGTCACGATCGAACCTTTCTCCGGGGGGCCTGACCTCCCCATCCTGCGCCCCCGGGCGGTGGATGTCAGGCGGGGACACGGTGACGACGGTCCCGTCCCGTGACGACCCGGTCCCGACCCCGGCGCACAACCTCGGGGCCGTCGAGGCGCGTCCGGGCAGTCGTGAGGGTGCGGCCGAGGGCACAGCCGCACCCTCGACGCCGCCGGAGCCCCCGTGGCCGGCGAGCAGTTCGAGAGCGGAAGGGGTTGCGCACGGAAGGGCTCCCTCGGACGGCCGTCGGTCAGGCGTCGTAGTCGACGGTCACCGCCTCCGAGAGCGGGCGGGTCTGGCAGGTGAGGACGAAGCCGGCCTCGACCTCGTCGTCCTCCAGGGCGTAGTTGCGCACCATCCTGACGTCGCCGTCGCAGACCTTCGCCCGGCACGTCCCGCAGACGCCGCCCTTGCAGGCGAACGGCAGGTCGCCGCGGACGCGCTGGGCGGCGTCGAGCACGAACTCGGCGCGGGGCAGGGTCAGCGTCGTCGACCGGCCGTTGAGCACGACGGTGACCTCGCTGGTCTCCCCGTCGACGACGTCGTCGGCGCGGTGCAGCTCGGGCGGCGGCGCGTCGACATAGAACAGCTCGCGGTGCACGCGGCGCCGCTCCACCCCCAGCTCCCCCAGCACGGCGACGGCGTCCTCGGTCATCCCGAGCGGCCCGCAGAGCCACCAGTCGTCGATGCCCTCGACATCGACGAGCAGCGTCAGCAGCTGCCGCAGCTTCGCGGCGTCGAGGCGGCCGCTGACCACGTCGGCCTCCATCGGCTCCCGCGACAGCACGTGCAACAGGTGCAGCCGGGGGCCGTAGGCGTTCTTGAGGTCGGCGATCTCCTCGGTGAACATCACCGTGTCGGTACGCCGGTTGCCGTAGAGCAGCGTGACCCGGGTGTCGGGGTGTGCGCCCAGCAGCGACGCCGCGATCGACAGCACCGGGGTGATACCCGAGCCGGCGGCGACCAGGCCGTGGTGGGTACCCGCGGTGAGGTCGGGGGTGAAGCCGCCCGACGGCGGGCCGACCTCGATCTCCTCCCCCGCGACGAGCCGGTCGACGATCCACTCGGAGAACCGGCCGCCGTCGACACGGCGCACCCCGACCCGCGGCGGTGCGCCGGCAGGCGCGCAGATCGAGTAGGAGCGGCGCTCCTCGCCGTCGGCGGTCCGCAGCCGCAGCGTCAGGTACTGGCCCGGGCGGAAGGCGTAGTGCTCGGCGAGCGCGTCGGGCACGTCGAAGGTGACGGCGACGGCGTCGTCGCAGAGCCGGTCGACGGCGGCGACGCGCAGCGCGTGGAAGGTGCCGGTCGGCGCGGAACCGGTGGTGGGCGCGGTCGTGGCGGTGGGCACGCCTCAGATCTCCTTCATGTGCTCGAAGGGTTCGCGGCAGTCGGTGCAGCGGCGCAGCGCGGTGCAGGCGGTCGGGCCGAAGCGCGAGAGCTCCTCGGTGGCCCGCGACCCGCAGTTGGGGCAGGTCACGGTCGTCGCCGGGGCGGTCAGCGTCAGCGGCACCGGGCCGGGCGCGGGCCGGGGCGCCGTGCCGGGCGGGGCGACGCCCGCCTCGGCGAGCTTGCGCCGCCCGTCCTCGCTGATCCAGTCGGTGCTCCACGCCGGTGCGAACACCGTCCGCACGCGGACGGGCCCGAACCCGGCGGCGCGCAGGGCCTCGGCCAGGTCGGCACGCATCTCCGCCACCGCGGGGCAGCCGGAGTAGGTGGGGGTGATCGTGACGGTCACGGCGTCGCCGTCGGTGTCGACGCCGCGGACGACGCCCAGGTCGTCGAGGGTGAGCATGGGCATCTCGGGATCGACGACGCGCGCGACGACCTCCCGCGCGCTCACCACGACGCCCCCGGGTGCGCGCGGGCCAGGCTCTGCATCCGGTCGAGGACCAGCCCCAGCGCCTCCGTGTGCGAGCCCTGACGGCCTCCGCGCCCGCCCAGGGTGCCGCGACCGGGCCGGTCCGGGCGGGTCAGCGTCGCGGCCGCGAACACCTGGTCGAGCACGGCGTCGACCTCCCCGCGGGTCTCGGCCGGGTCGGTCGCGACGCCCGCCGTGACGAGCCGGTGTTCCACCTCGGAGGTCCGGAACAGCTCCTCGACGTGCGGCCACACCTCCTCGAGACCCGCCTGCATCCGGCGGTGCGACTCGTCGGTGCCGTCGCCGAGGCGCAGCGTCCAGCGCGCCGCCCAGTCGCGGTGGTAGGTCAGCTCCTTCACGCCCTTCGCCGCGACGGCCGCCACCACCGGGTCCCGGGAGCCGACGAGCCGCGACAGCAGCGCGAGCCGCCACGTCGAGAACACGAGCAGGCGTGCGACGGCGACCCCGAAGTCGAGGTCGTCGCCGGTCTCGGCCAGCCCGACGTTGCGGAACTCCGCGTCGCTGCGCAGGTAGGCCAGCGCGTCCTCGTCACGGCCCGCGCCCTCGACGTGCCCGGCCCGCGACAGCAGCACCCGGGCCTGGCCGAGCAGGTCCAGCGCCGTGTTGGCGAGGGCGACCTCCTCCTCCAGCTCCGGGGCGTTGGACACCCACTCGGAGATGCGGTGGCTGCAGACCAGCGCGTCGTCGCCCAGCATCAGGCAGTACTCGGCGAGGTCGGCGGCGTCGACGCCGTCGGGGACGGGCGCCTCGATCTCGGCCTGCACGTCCTCGAACCCGGAGCCGAACGCCCAGCGCGGGTCGTCGTGCCCGGTCGTCTCCGACAACGACTGGTAGGCGTTGGTCGCGTCTTCCTCTTCTGCGTGTGGGCTCATCAGAGGTGCGGCACCTCGTCCGGGATCGCGTAGAACGTCGGGTGCCGGTAGACCTTGTCGGCCGACGGGGCGAAGAACGGGTCCTTCTCGTCGGGGCTCGACGCGGTGATCAGGTCGGCCCGCACCACCCAGATGCTGACGCCCTCGTTGCGCCGGGTGTAGACGTCGCGCGCGTTGTGCAGTGCCATCTCGTCGTCGGCGGCGTGCAGGGACCCGACGTGGACGTGGTTGAGGCCGCGCTTGCCACGGACGAAGACCTCGTAGAGCGGCCAGGTGCGCCGCGGCGTGGGCTCGTTCACGCCGCGTCCTTCCGGGCCGCGCGGGCGGCCTGCTTGTCGGCCCAGGCCTGCGCGGCCTCGCGGACCCAGGCACCGTTCTCGTGGGCGCGACGACGGTGGGCGACGCGCTGCGCGTTCGCCGGGCCCGAGCCGGAGACGACGGCCTTGAACTCCGCCCAGTCGGGCTCGCCGTAGTCGTGCGCGCCGCGTTCGGCGTTCCAGCGCAGGTCCGCATCGGGCAGCGTGACGCCCAGCGCCGCGGCCTGCGGCACCGACATGTCGACGAACCGCTGCCGCAGCTCGTCGTTGGTGTGGCGCTTGATGCCCCACGCCATCGACTGCCGGGTGTTCGGCGAGTCGCCGTCGGGCGGGCCGAACATCATCAGCGACGGCCACCACCAGCGGTCGACGGACTCCTGCACCATCGTGCGCTGCGCGTCGGTGCCCTTGACCATGGCCAGCAGCAGCTCGTAGCCCTGCCGCTGGTGGAACGACTCCTCCTTGCAGATGCGGATCATCGCCCGCGCGTAGGGGCCGTAGGAACAGCGGCACAGCGGCACCTGGTTGCAGATCGCGGCGCCGTCGACCAGCCAGCCGATGACCCCGATGTCGGCGTAGGACAGGGCCGGGTAGTTGAAGATCGACGAGTACTTCTGCCGCGAGTCGATCAGCCGTTCGGTGAGGTCCTCCCGGTCGACGCCCAGGGTCTCGGCCGCGGCGTAGAGGTACATGCCGTGCCCGGCCTCGTCCTGCACCTTGGCCAGCAGGATCGCCTTGCGGCGCAACGACGGCGCCCGCAGGATCCAGTTGCCCTCCGGCTGCATCCCGATGATCTCGGAGTGCGCGTGCTGGGCGATCTGGCGGATGAGCGTGCGGCGGTAGCCCTCGGGCATCCAGTCGCGGGGCTCGATGCGGCGGTCGGCGGCGACGGTCGCGTCGAACCCGGCCTCGAGGGCCCCCGTGCCGGGCCCGGTGTGCGGCGCTGTGTCGGGTGTCCCGGTGGCAGGTGTGCCGGTGTCGGCCACGACGTCCTCCTCTACCGAATGTTCGTTCGGCCAAGGATGACGCAGCCGGGCCCGGACCGCAACCCGCGCACCCTGCCCTGCCCGCAACCCGGCTCGGCAGCCCGCGCATCCCCGGCCCGCGCCGGCGGTCCGCCCACCCGCCGGTGGGCGAGCCCGTCCGGACTCGCGGGAGGCCGGCGGGCCGGAGGGACTACCGACTCACCGGAAGGATCCCCTCGACGGCAGCGAGGGCGACGTCCTCGGGCAGCCGCGACATGCCCCGGCGCCCCGGCCGGTACCACTCGGCCACGGAGTTGACCAGGCCGGACAGCAGCCGGGCGGCGAGCACCGGGTCGACACCCTCGCGGATCTCCCCCGCGTCGGCGGCCGCCTTCACGAGGGCCGCGATCTCGCCGTCGTAGTCGCGACGGCGCTCCAGCGCCCACCGCTCGGTCTCGGTGTTGCCACGCACCCGCAGCAGCAGGGTGACGTAGGGCAGGTCGTCCATGAGCACCCGGACCTGGCGGGTCACGATCCGCCGCAGCCGCTCCGACGGACCGGTGGGCGGCTCGGCGCCGGGGGGCTCGTCGAGGGCGGAGAACAGCCCGTCGAGCGCGCGTTCGAGCGCGGCGCGCAGCAGCGCCTCCTTGCCCGCGAAGTGGTGGTAGAAGGACGACTTCGTGATCCCCACCGCGCGAGAGAGGTCCTCCATGCTGGTGGCGTCATACCCCCGGGCGTTGAACTCGAGGACGGCCTTGTCCAGCAACGACTCCGGCCCCCCGCTGGGCCGGCGCGGCCGGCGGGCCGGCTCGGGTTCCCCCGCGACGGGCCGGGTGCTCGCCGTGCTCATCGCCCCTCGAAGGTCGGCTTGCGCTTGTCCAGGAACGCGGCGACCGCGCCGGCGTGGTCGGCGGTGGTGGCCAGCCGTGCCTGCCCGCGACCCTCGTTGGCGAGGACGGCGGACAGCTCGTTGACCGCACCGAACCGCACCGCGGACTTCACCTCGGCATAGGCCGTCGTCGGACCGGCGGCGAGGGTGCGGGCGAGCTGCAGCGCGTCGTCGACGGCCTCGCCCTGCGCGATCCGGGCGAGCCCCCAGGCGGCCGCGTCCTCGGCGGTGAAGCGTTCACCGAGCAGGAGCAGCTCGGTCGCGCGGGCGACACCGACCATGTGCGCGAGCGTCGCCGACAGACCGGAGTCCGCGGTCAGCCCGATGCCGGTGAAGGCCGTCGCAAAGGTGGCTCCGGCCGCGGCGACGCGCAGGTCGGCGGCGAGCGCGAAGCCCAGGCCGGCGCCGACGCAGGTGCCGTTGACGGCCGCGATCACCGGCTTGGGCGCCTCGGCAATGGCGAGCACAATGGGGTTGTAGTGCTCCTCGACGGTCGTGAACTCGGCACCCTCGGCGAGGCCGACGGCGTGTTCGCCGAGGTCCTGGCCGACACAGAACGACCGCCCGGACCCGGTGAGCACGACGGCGCGGACGCTGTCGTCACCGGCGACGGAGACGAGCGCGTCGCGCAGGGCGACCTTGAGCTCGACGGTCAGGGCGTTGTGCCGCTCGGGACGGTTCATCGTGACGAGGGCGACGGCGGGATCGGCGCTGTCGCGCTCGACGAGGACGGCGGGAGGGTCGGCGGCCATCGGGTCATGCTAACGGCTCTCCAACCGATCGTTCGGTCAGTGGCGGTCGCCGCGACGTTCCGCTCACCGGGTGGAGGTGCTAGCTTGCGACGACTGACCGAACGATCGTTCGGCGGCCGCGCACCTCGACCGGCCGGCCGTCACCGGGAGGACCACCGATGACCCAGACGCTGCGCAGCTACGTGGGGGGCTCCTGGCACTCGCCCGATGGTGAGGCCCGCCCCCTCGTCGACGCCGTGACCGGCGAGGAGGTGGCGCGGCTCTCGTCGGCGGGCATCGACATGGCGGCGGCGCTGGACCACGGCCGCCGTGTCGGCGGCCCAGCGCTGCGCGAGCTCACCTTCCACCAGCGCGCCGGACTGCTCAAGGCGCTGGCCGGGCACCTGCGCGAGCACCGCGAGGAGCTCTACGCGGTCTCCGCGCGCACCGGCGCCACGCTGGGCGACTCCAAGTTCGACGTCGACGGCGGCATCGGGGTCCTGCTCGCCTACGCGTCCAAGGGCCGTCGCGAGCTGCCCAACGACACCGTCTACGTCGACGGCGCGGTCGAGCCGCTGGGCCGTGGCGGCACGTTCGTCGGCCAGCACGTCGCCACCCCGCTGCACGGGGTCGCGGTGCAGGTCAACGCGTTCAACTTCCCGGTATGGGGCCCACTGGAGAAGCTCGCCCCCGCGTTCCTCGCCGGGGTGCCGAGCCTGGTCAAGCCCGCGAGCCCGACGGCGTTCCTCACCTCGGCGCTGGTCGAGCTGATCATCGGCTCGGGCCTGCTGCCCGAGGGCACGCTGCAGTTCGTCGCGGGCGGTGTCGGTGATCTGTTCGACCATCTGACCGGCCAGGACCTGGTGGCGTTCACCGGGTCCGCCGAGACGGCCGCGACCCTGCGGACGCACCCGGTCATCGTGGCCGAGTCCGTCCGGTTCAGCGCCGAGGCCGACTCCCTGAACATGTCGATCCTCGGTCCCGACGCCGCGCCCGGCACCCCGGAGTTCGACCTCTACGTCAAGGGCCTCGTCGCCGAGATGACCGTCAAGGCCGGGCAGAAGTGCACGGCGATCCGCCGGGCGTTCGTGCCGGAACAGCACGTCGACGTGGTCGTCGAGGCGGTGTCGGCGCGGCTGGCGACGACCGTCGTCGGCGCGCCGGACGCCGAGGGTGTGGGGATGGGCGCACTTGCGAGCCTGGAGCAGCGCGACGAGGTGCGGCGCTCCATCGCAGCGCTGGCCGACGCGGGCCGGATCGTGCACGGCGACCCCGACAAGGTCGACGTCGTCGGTGCCGACGCCGAGCGCGGCGCGTTCCTCTCCCCCGTGCTGCTGACCGCCGACCCCGATCACGCTGCGCCGCACGAGGTCGAGGCCTTCGGCCCGGTGTCGACGATCATGGGCTACTCCTCGGTCCCGCACGTGATCGAGCTGGCCGCCCGCGGCAACGGCAGCCTCGCCGGCTCGGTCGTCACCGCCGACCCGGCCGTCGCCCGGGAGATCGTGCTGGGCGTCGCGCCGTGGCACGGGCGCGTGCTCGTCCTCAACTCCCGGGACGCGAAGGAGTCCACCGGCCACGGCTCACCGCTGCCGGCGCTGGTGCACGGCGGCCCCGGCCGCGCGGGCGGCGGCGAGGAGATGGGTGGCATCCGCGGCGTCCTGCACCACATGCAGCGCACCGCGATCCAGGCCGACCCCGACACCTTGACCGCGATCACCGGCCGCTGGGTGCGGGGCTCGCAGCGTCACGAGACCGACGTCCACCCCTTCCGCAAGCACCTCGAGGAGCTCTCCCCCGGCGACACGATCGTCGCGGGCCCGCGGCGGGTGACCCAGTCCGACGTCGAGCACTTCGCCGAGTTCACCGGCGACACCTTCTACGCGCACATGGACGCCGAGGCCGCCGCGGCGAACCCGCTGTTCGGCGGACGCGTCGCGCACGGCTACCTCGTGGTGTCGCTCGCCGCGGGACTGTTCGTCGACCCGGATCCCGGCCCGGTGCTCGCCAACTTCGGCGTCGACGACCTGCGCTTCCTCACCCCGGTCCGGTTCGACGACGAGCTGACCGTGACGCTGACCTGCAAGCAGCTGACCCCGCGCGACTCCGCGGGCTACGGCGAGGTCCGCTGGGACGCCGACGTCACCCGCCAGGACGGCGAGTCGGTGGCCCGCTACGACGTGCTGACCCTCGTCGCGAAGAAGTCGGCATGACCGCCGCGACGCGGCGGCTGGGCGACGCGCCGGACCCCGCGAGCCTCGACGACGCCGAGCGCATGTCCGTCGACGAGCTGCGTGCCCTGCAGCTGAGCCGGCTGCGGTGGACGCTGCACCACGCCTACGACAACGTGGCCTTCTACAAGGAGGCGTTCGACGCCGCGGGCGTGCACCCCGACGACTGCCGCGAGCTCGCCGACCTCGCGAAGTTCCCCACGACGACCAAGGCCGACCTGCGCGACAACTACCCCTTCGGCATGTTCGCCGTTGCGCAGGAGCAGGTCCGCCGGGTGCACGCGTCGTCGGGGACGACGGGGCGCCCGACCGTCGTCGGCTACACCGAACGCGACATCGGCACCTGGGCGACGGTGATGGCGCGCAGCATCCGCGCCGCCGGCGGGCGCCCGGGGCACAGGGTGCACAACGCCTACGGCTACGGCCTGTTCACCGGTGGGCTCGGCGCGCACTACGGCATCGAGAAGCTCGGCGCGACGGCGATCCCCGTCTCGGGCGGCATGACCCCGCGCCAGGTCCAGCTCATCCAGGACTTCCGACCCGACCTGATCATGGTGACGCCCAGCTACATGCTCACCGTCGTCGACGAGTTCGAGAAGCAGGGCATCGACCCGCGCTCGTCGTCGCTGCAGGTCGGCATCTTCGGTGCCGAGCCGTGGACCGAGCAGATGCGCCTCGAGATCGAGGACCGCATGGACATGCACGCCGTCGACATCTACGGGCTCTCGGAGGTCATGGGCCCTGGCGTCTCGCAGGAGTGCGTGGAGACCAAGGACGGCCTGCACGTCTGGGAGGACCATTTCCTGCCCGAGGTCGTCGACCCGCTCGACGCCACCCCGCTTCCCGACGGCGAGCAGGGCGAGCTGCTGTTCACCTCGCTGACCAAGGAGGCGCTGCCGATCATCCGCTACCGCACCCGCGACCTGACGACGCTGCGCCCCGGCACCGCGCGTCCCGGGATGCGGCGGATGGACAAGATCACCGGCCGCAGCGACGACATGATCATCCTGCGCGGGGTCAACGTCTTCCCGACCCAGATCGAGGAGATCGTCCTGCGCACCGCGGGGCTCGCACCGCACTTCCAGCTGGTGCTGGGCACGAAGGGCCGGATGGACACCCTCGCGGTGCGCGTCGAGGCCCGGCCGTCGACGCCCGTAGACCGGCGGGTCGGCGCGGCCGCCGAGCTGGTCAAGGCGGTGAAGGACACCGTCGGGGTGAGCGTGTCGTGCGAGGTCGTCGACCCGGACACCCTCGAGCGCTCCGTCGGCAAGCTGCAGCGCCTCGTCGACCGCCGGGAGAGGGGCTAGCTAGCGCCGCGCGGCGTCCAGCAGGACGTGCGCCGTCGCCTTCGCGTGGGCCGCGGCGTCGGGATCGGTACCGATCGCCGCGACCGTCATCGCACCCTCGGCGAGCAGCGTGATGCCGGCGGCCAGCACCTCGGGCGCGTCGGTGGGGAACGCCCGCGCGAGGTCGACCAGGTAGTCGCGGAACAGGTCCTTGTGCCGGCGCACCGCGGCGAGGATCAGCGGCGAGTCGCCGCCGATCTCCCCGAACGCGTTGATGAACGCGCAGCCCCGGAAGTCGTCCTCGGCGAACCAGAGCCCGAGCCAGTCGAAGACGGCCAGCAGCCGCTCGCCCGGGTCGTCCCCCGCCGCGTCGACGTGGGCTGCCACGCGCCCGCGCCACCGCACGTCACGGGCGTCGAGATAGGCCGCGACCAGGTGTTCCTTCGACGGGTACAGCTGGTAGAGCCGCCGCATCGACACGCCGGCCTCGGCGCGGACGTCGTCGATCCCGACCGCTGCGATGCCGCGCGTGTAGTACAGCCGTTCTGCTGCGACCAACAGCCGATCGGATGCTTCCGCGAGTTCCACGCCGTCCCTCCGGACTTGACTGGTAACGATCGTTCTCTACACTACCCCCACATCGGAGAACGATCGTTCTCCGTTGCCGCACCGAGGAGGTCTCCGCAGCATGAGCCGCCCGCCGTTCCCCCCGTTCGACGCCGAGAGCGCCGCCAAGAAGGTCCAGGCCGCCGAGGACGGGTGGAACACCCGCAACGCCGAGAAGGTCGCGCTCGCCTACACCGAGGACTCGGTGTGGCGTAACCGCGACACCCACGTCGTCGGCCGCGAGGACATCGTGAGGTTCCTGACCCAGAAGTGGGAGCGCGAGCTCGACTACGCGCTGCGCAAGGAGCTGTGGTCCTACACCGACAACCGCATCGGCGTGCGCTTCCAGTACGAGAGCCACAACGCCGAGGGCCAGTGGTTCCGCAGCTACGGCAACGAGCTGTGGGAGTTCACCCCCGACGGTCTGATGGCGCGCCGCGAGGCGAGCATCAACGACCGCCCGATCGACGAGTCCGAGCGCCGCATCTTCGGCCCGCGCCCGGAGTCCGAGCACGGCAAGACCTTCGACATCTACTGAGCTCACGAACCCCGGTGAGTGGCCCGGGTCACGAGTGGTGGGAACGCGCGCTGAACACACGCGGAGAGCCCGGCCGGAACCCCGGCCGGGCTCTCGTCCGTCGGGCCGTCCGTACCGCGCACGTCATGTGAGCGTGCGGCCGGAGCGCCACGTCGGGGAATGGGCCCGCAGCGCACGGGGTTGGCGCCGACATGAGGATCGGAATCATCGGAGCGGGACACATCGGCGGCACTCTCACCCGGAAGCTGGCCGCGCTCGGCCACGAGGTCCGGGTGGCGAACTCGCGGGCGCCCGAGACGTTGGCCGACCTGGCCGCCGAGACCGGCGCGACGCCCGTGTGGGCCGCCGACGCCGCGACCGACGCCGATCTCGTCATCGTCAGCATCCCGCAGAAGAACGTGCCCGCACTCGCGCCCGGCATCGTCGCGAAGGCCAAGGACGGCGCCCCCGTCGTCGAGACGAACAACTACTACCCGCAGCAACGCGACGGCCGGATCGACGCGATCGAGGACGGCCTCACCGAGAGCGGCTGGGTGGCAGAGCAGATCGGCTCACCGGTGGTGAAGGTGTTCAACGGCATCTTCTGGAAGCACCTGCTCGAGCGCGGCGTCCCGGCCGGCGCCGAGGGCCGCATCGCACTGCCGGTCGCGGGTGACGACGGCCCCGGCAAGCAGGTCGTGCTCGACCTCGTCGACCAGCTGGGTTTCGAGCCCGTCGACGCCGGGTCGATCGCCGAGTCCTGGCGTCAGCAGCCCGGAACCCCGGTGTACGGCAAGGACTTCGACGCCGACGGTGTCCGCGCGGCACTGGCGCAGGCGACCCCCGAGCGCCCGGCGGAGTTCAGCACCCAGTGACCCGGTGAGGCCGGGCCTCATGAACCGGACCTGGCGAACCGACGTGTCGTCAGCGCGCCGTCCGGGCGCTGACGACACTCTCGTCGGGCGACTCTGCGCCGAGCGTGTCGTGGGCGGGGACCTGGCAGCGCTGATGTCACGTCGGAGGCGTACCGCGCTCACGCCCCCCGCCGGCGGCGCCGAACTCCCGACCGGGGCCGGCGGACAGCCGCGGCCCCGATCGCCGCGGCCCCGCCAGGCCGACGAGTGGCGGACCGACGTCGGCACGATCTCGACGTGGTGCTCCGCGAACACGCCGACGGTCGTCGCGGGCGACCTCAACTCGACCTTCGACCAGTCGGTGCTGCGCGACGCCGCCCGTGGCTGTGACGACGCCGCGACACAGCGCGGCCAGGGCCTCACCCCGACGTGGGGCCCGGGTGGACGCACCGTCGGCCCGCAGATCGACCACGTGCTCGCGACGAGCGGGATCGAGGCCGAGTCGGTGCGGTTCCTCGACCTGCCCGGCAGCGACCACCGCGCTGTGCTGGTGCGGCTCGTGCTGCCGACCGGTCAGCCGAGCTCGACCGGCAGCGCGTCGACCCCGTAGACGAACGACAACGGCCGGTAGGGCAGCTCCGCGTCCGTGGCCGCGGGACGGATCTCGGGGAACCGCCGCAGCAACGCCGGGTAGGCCGTGCGCAGCTCCATCCGCGCCAGCTCCGCACCCACGCAGCGGTGGATGCCGTAGCCGAACGCCAGGTGCGGCGGAACCTTGCGGCCGGCGTCGACACCCTCCATGTCCTCACCGATGCGCGGGTCGCGGTCGGCGGCGGACAACGAGCACAGCACGACGTCGCCGGGCAGGATCGTCTTCCCGCCCACGGTCGTCTCGGTCCGGGCGAACCGGGGGAACGCCACCTGCACCGGGGTGATGATCCGCAACAGCTCCTCGACGAGCTTGTCGGGTGCGGCGTCGTCGGCCAGCAGGGATGCGCGCAGCGCCTCGTCGCGCATCACGACGAGCCCGCCGAGTGCGAGCATGGAGGTGGTCGTCTCGAGCCCGCCGGTGAGCAGGCCGTCGGCGATCCCGGCCATCTCCCGGTCGTCGACCTCGTCACCGTGCTCACGCAGAATCATGCCGAGCAGACCCTCGCCGGGGTCCTTGCGCTCCTTGGCGACGACCTCGAGCAGGTAGCCGACCGACTCCGACATCGCCCCGAACGAGCCGGAGAACCCGCCCAGCAGGTCGAACCGGGCCGTCGACAGCCGCTCGAAGTCTCCACGGTCCTCGTAGCGGATGCCGAGCAGCTCACAGATCGCCAGCGACGGGATGGGCAGCGCGAAGTCGCGGACGAGATCGGCCTTCCCCCCGTTCGCGACCGTCTCGGCCATGACGTCGAGCTGGCCGTCGACGATCGCCTGAATCCGCGGCGCGAGCCGGCGCAGCCGCCGGACCGTGAACTCCGGGGTCAGGAACCGGCGCAGCCGGGTGTGGTCGGGCGGGTCCGCGAACCCGAGGCCACCCGGATCCTGCTCGGCGGTGATGCCGAGCCTGCCGACGAGGTGGGTGAAGTCGTTGCTGAAGGCGTCGGTCGCGGTGAGGACCGCCTTCGACTCCTCGTACCCGGTGACCAGCCATGCCCGGATGCCGTAGGGCGCCTCCATCTCGGAGACGGGCTCACGGTCGCGCAGCTCCCCCAGTTCCGGTACCGGGTCGACGCCGACGCGCCGCAGCGGCATCAGCGCGGCCTCGGGGAGCAGCTCGGTCATGTCGATCTCGCCGCCGCCGCGGCGGTTGCGCCAGCGCAGGTAGAGCGGCACGACGAAGCCGAGCACCCGCCGTCTGACACCTTCCACGATGTTCAACGCTCGTCCTCGCCGACGCTCGGCCGGTGCTGCGCCACAGCGCTGTGCCCATGACTCGCTCGCTCTCGCTCGCGCTCGCTCATGGCGGTCTGTTCCCCCTGGTCGTGGTGATACGTGGGACCGGGTCGGCCGGGGTGTGGTGGCCCCGCGGCGTCAGTGCCGGGGCAGGAGCGCCGACAGCCAGTCCGGGTTCGTGATGTCGAGGAGCTTCCCGTCGTGCACGACGGTCGGCGTGCCGAAGCCGGTGCCGGACGACGTGTTCTGCTGCAGCGCCGGGTCGGCCGCCGCCTTCTGCAGCGACGCCTGCACCGCGGCGTCGTACTGGTGTGACGACAGCGCGGCGGTCACGCTGCCCGGCGGGACCCCGAGCGCGGTGGCGAGCGTATCGAGCTGGCCTGCGTCGTATCCGCGGCCACCCTCCGCCGGCTGGGCGCCGTAGAGCGAGTCGTGGAACGAGGTGAACGCGCCCGGGGTGGTCTGCGCGACCGCGAGGGCCGCCGACGCCGCGGCCAGCGAGTAGCCCGGCGGGTCGGAGCGGTCGTCGAGCAGGTCGACGACGTGGTAGCGGACGTCGAGGTCGCCCGCCGTCACCGCCTGGCGGACCTGGTCGCCGTAGACCTGCTCGAACTGCCCGCAGACAGGGCAGAGGAAGTCCTCGTAGACGTCGAGCGTGACGGGTGCACCGGGCGTGCCGACGGTGATCACCCCGGCCTGCGGGTCGACCGACACCGGGGCGCCCGCGTCGGAAGCGTGCACGACCGGGATCGTGGCTTCCGCCGCCGACTCGGTGCGGTGGGCGTGGAGCAGGAGCCCGATGACGACGGCGGCCGCGACGACCAGCACCACCGCGACCCCCGCGATGGTCCCGGCCCCGCCCCGCGGCCGGGCCGCGGACACCCGCGCCCCGCCGGGGGTGCGCTTCGGGCGTGCGCTCACCTGCTCTGACCTCCGTCGACCGCGGTGGCCTGGTCACGGCCACCCCGAGATCGATCCTTCCACACCGTCGTATGAGCCGGATGTGACACCGGGCAGCACCCCGGCACACCTCGCGTCGACCTCCCGGCGACGCCCGTGGGACACCCCGTGGCCATGTCGCCGACGATGACGTGTCACCCGGACGGGTCATGGTGTGCGCCATGGACGACAGCTCGGAGCTCGACCCGACCCCCGGCACCGGGACGGGAGCGGACACCAGGGACCCCGGACCCGGACCGGCCGGCGCCGGCATCACGACGACCGACCCCGCCCGTGGCGCAGCGGCCGGCAGTGCCGCCGAGGGGGCCGGCCGCTCCCGGCCGGGCCGGATCTGGCCCGCCGGCGCCGCGGCGCCGCGGACCACGAGCGTGGCCCCGACCACTGCGGCCGTCGGGGCCGGTCGGGACTTCCTCGTCGACGACTCCGACGACGACGACCCCCGCCTGGTCGGCCCCGACGGCGCACACGTCGACACCTGGCGTGAGGGCTACCCGTACGACAGCCGGTTCGACCGCGACGAGTACGAGGCCGCGAAGCGGCTCCTGCAGATCGAGCTGCTCAAGCTGCAGAACTGGGTGAAGGACACCGGGCAGCGGATCGTCGTGCTGTTCGAGGGCCGTGACGCCGCCGGCAAGGGCGGCACGATCAAGCGGTTCACCGAGCACCTCAACCCGCGCGGGGCCCGCGTCGTCGCGCTGGAGAAGCCGACCGACCGCGAGAAGACGCAGTGGTACTTCCAGCGCTACGTCGCGCACCTGCCCGCGGGTGGGGAGATCGTGCTGTTCGACCGCAGCTGGTACAACCGTGCCGGCGTCGAGCGGGTCATGGGCTTCGCCGATCCCCGCGAGTACATGGAGTTCCTGCGCGCGGCGCCGGAGTTCGAGCGGATGCTGGTGCGCAGCGGCACCCATCTGGTCAAGCTGTGGTTCTCGGTGTCACGCGACGAGCAGCGCACCCGCTTCACGATCCGCCAGGTCGACCCGGTGCGGCAGTGGAAGCTCAGCCCGATGGACCTCGCCTCCCTCGACCGCTGGGACGCCTACACCGAGGCGAAGGAGGCGATGTTCTTCTACACCGACACCGCCGACGCGCCCTGGACGGTCGTGAAGAGCAACGACAAGAAGCGGGCGCGGGTCGAGGCGATGCGCCATGTGCTGCACCTGTTCGACTACCCGGGTCGCGACGACGGCGTCGTCGGCGCACCGGACCGGCTCATCGTCGGGCCGGCCGCGGAGCTGTTCGAGCACGGTGAGCAGCCCGGCACCTTCCCGCCGCTCGGCGACCATCCCCGCACCTGAGAACGACCGCCGAGTGACGTTGCCGGACCCGGGTGGACCCGGGTCCGGCAGGTGTGAGTGGATCGACGCAGCCGATGCGAGGGAGCGTGGTTGCCGGTGCTGGTCGAAGCCGTGGTGGATGTCCGCAACGACCCGGAGGCCATCGAGGCCGCCGCGGTGCGCGCCGAGGCCGAGGGGTACTCCGGCGTCGGCATCCCCGAGACCCAGCACGACGTGTTCGTCACCCTCGCGCTCGCGGCGCGGGCGACGGAGAGCGTGACGCTGCAGTCGGCGATCGCCGTCGCGTTCTCCCGCACCCCGATGACGCTCGCCATGTCGGCCAACGACATCACGCTGATCTCGAAGGGCCGCTTCGAGCTGGGCATCGGCTCGCAGGTCAAGGCGCACATCGAGCGTCGCTTCGGGATGCCGTGGAGCGCCCCGGCCGCGCGGATGGAGGAGTTCATCTCCGCGATGCGTGCGATCTGGAGCGCGTTCGAGTCGGGTGAGCGGCTGTCCTTCAAGGGCGAGTACTACTCCCACACCCTGCTGACCGAGATCTTCTCCCCCGGCCCCAACCCGTACGGCACGCCACCTGTGCTGCTGGCCGCCGTCGGCCCGCGGATGGTCGAGGTCGCCGGCCGGGTCACCGACGGCATCATGTGCCATCCGATGACGTCGAAGAGCTATCTGTCCGACGCCATCCTGCCGACGCTGCGCGACGCCCGTGGCGGTGACCTCACGGGGTTCACCGTGAGCATGCCCGCCTTCGTCGTGCTGGGCGCGGACGAGGACGCCCGGTCCCGTGCGTTGGCGGGCACCCGCAAGCAGATCGCGTTCTACGCCTCGACGCCCGCCTACAAGCCCGTGCTGGACGCGCACGGCTGGGGGGACCTGCACGGGAAGCTCAACGGGTTGTCGCGCCGGCACGCGTGGGACGAGATGGCCGGGCTGGTCGACGACGACGTCGTCGCCGCGTTCGCGGTCGGCGGCACGCCCGACGAGGTCGCCGCGGGGCTGCGGGAGCGCTTCGGTGGGCTGGCGACGCGGCTGTCGCTCAACACCCCGTACGAGGCGGACCCCGAGCTGGTCCTGGCCACGGCGAAGGCGCTGCGGGACAAGAGCTGACCCGTCACCACGACGGCGGGCGCTCCCGACGGACGGGGGTCGTCGTGATCGCGGCGAGCGGGGCGAGCGCTGCCACCGCGAACCCGACGGCGTACCCCGCGACCCCGATGATCGCGCCGAGCGCGACGGGTGCGGCGGCGGAGACGAGGTTCTGGCCGGTGTTCTGGATGCCCAGGGCCCGGCCCGACCACGACGACCCGGCCATCTCGGCGACCGCGGTGTAGGCCAGTCCGTTGTCGGCCACCGACACCACGGCCCCCACCGCGAGCGCGGCGACGGCGAGCCAGGGCGCGACGAGGTCGCCGAGCGCGAAGGCGAGCAGGACGAACGCCGCCGCTGCGGCGAGCTGACGCATGGGTCGCATCCGGGAGCCGACGCGGTCGGACCACCATCCGGCCCCGATCCGCCCGGCGGCGCCGACGACCTGCATGACCGCGACGAACGCCCCCGCCGACGCCGCGGCCCAGTGCTGCTCACGGACGAGGTACTCGGTGGAGAACACGGCGATCGCGAACTGCGGCACGACGAGCAGCGCGCTGCTCAGGTGGATGCGCCACAGCGGGGTGCCGGCGTAGGGCGAGCGCGCGGCGGGGGCGCCCGCCCGGCGGGGTTCGCGGGGCGGGTCGGGCGCCAGCGTCGCGATCAGGACGGCGGCGACCAGGCACAGCCCGGCAGGGACGGCGAGCGCGGTGAAGGGGCCGAGGTGCTGTCCCAGCGTCGGCAGCACGAGGCCGGCGATGCCGACGCCGAGGGGTTGCGCGGTCTGCCGGATCCCCATCGCGACGCCACGTTCGGTGCGCGGGAACCAGCCCATCACCATGCGTCCGCTGGCGGCCCACACCGACGACGACAGTGCCCCGGCCAGCGCCAGCAGGACGACGACGCCGGCGCCGTCGTCGTGCGGGCCGAGCGCGACCCAGCCCATCGCGAGGCAGCCGGTGCCGAGGCCGAGTGCCATGACACGGCGTTCGCCGAATCGGTCGGCGGCCGCTCCCCAGGCCACGAGGGTGAGCAGCAGGCCGGCGGTGGGTGCGGCGACGTAGACCCCGACGGCGGCGAGCGACAGGCCGAACGTGTCACGCAGCTGGGGCACGAGGAACGGGATGCCGTAGACGAACGCGCAGGCCGACGACTGCGAGAACACCCCGATCGTGAGCACGAGCCAGCGGCGCCGCGATCGTGTGTGCTCGGCCGTCGTCACGGTCACCCCGGTCCTCCTCGACATCCGTCCCGCCGGGAGGTTAGCACCGCTAATCCATCAACTGAGACGTGATTCCCATCTACTGAGACGTCGCTGGGGGCGGCGCAGCTCGGGACCGCCCGCGCCGGATCAGTTCTCCACGAACCGCAGCGCAGGCCACGAAGCGTGGGGTCAGGCCTCCACGAACCGCAGCGCGTCCCGGGGGGCGGGCTCCGGCGCGGCGAGGGCGTCGGCCTCGGCGCGGTCCATCTCCGCTGTCGCCTCGGTGGCGATCGTGGTGGCGTACTCGGCGGTGAGCAGGCCGTCGGCGACGAACCGCGCGCGGGCCCGCGGGATCGGGTCACCGCGCAGCGCCGCCTCGTACTCCTCGACCGCGCCGAACACCCGGACCGCCTCGTGCTCCGGGTACGTCAGCGCCACCCCGGGCGGGGCGATCGTGTTGCCGTGCGCCGACAGCCGGTAGACCAGCGTCTCCACCAGGGTCGGGCCCTCCCCCGCTCGTGCCCTGGCGACCGCCGTCGCGACGTGTTCCTGGACGAGCAGCGGATCGCCGCCGTCGATCGTCACGCCCGGCATGCTGTACGCCTTCGCCTTGGTGGCCAGCGGCTCGCCCGCGGCGGCGTTGGCGTCCTCCTGCTCGGTGCGCGTCGAGCCCGAGAAGCTGTTGTTCTCCATGACGAACACGATCGGCAGCTTCCACAGCGACGCGATGTTCAGCGACTCGTGGAACGCGCCCTGCTTGCTGGCGCCGTCGCCGAAGAAGCAGAGGACCACGTCGCCCTCACCCCGGATCTGCGCGGCGTAGGCGGCACCGGTCGCCTGCGGGATGGCCTGCCCGACGATCCCGGAGGTGCCCAGGAAGCCGTGCTGCGGGTCGGCCAGGTGCATCGATCCGCCGTACCCGCCGCACAGCCCGTCGTGCGGCCGTAGATCTCGGCGAGCATCGCCGTCGTGTCCGTGCCGAGCGCGATCGGGTAGCCGTGGCAGCGGTACGTCGCCATCACCTGGTCGCCGGGCCGGATCGCCGCGATCGACCCGACGATCGACGCCTCCGCGCCGTCGGCGAGGTGTGTGTGCCCGCGGATCACCCCGGGATGGGCGGCGAAGCTGCTCTTGACGCGCTCCTCGAACTCGCGGATGCGCACCATCTGCCGGTAGAGCTCTACGGGTTCGGGTGGGGTTGTCGGCACGCTCCCATCGTCGATCGCGCGGGGCCGGGCGGGGAATGGGCAGCGCGCGCGAAGACGTGCGAATCCGCGCGCGACCCCACGGCTGCCCGCGGGCGGATCCACGACCGTGACGTTGCGCGCGAAGGACCGGGTTGCGCGCCGGGGGTCAGAGGTTCGGCAGGGCCAGGCCGGGGCGCTCCCACGTCGTCCGGAACAGCACGCCCCGCCCCGACGACGTCACGTAGGCCGTGCGCAGGTCGTCGCCACCGAAGCAGATGTTGGTGACGAAGGTGTCCTCCCCCGGGATCACGACCTCCTCCACCAGCCCGCCCTCGGGCGCGACGACGCTGATCAGGCCGGTGTAGAGCGTCGCGACGCAGACGTTGCCGCCCGCCTCGACGGCCAGCGAGTCGAACCACTGGAAGTCCGCGGAGCCGTGGAGCAGCCGGCCGCCGTGGCGCGCCCGCGACGCCGGGTCGCGCCCCACCCTGCCCGGGCCCTCGACCTCCCAGGACCACAGTCGCCCCGACACCGTCTCCGAGACGTGGACGTGGCGGCCGTCCGGGGAGAGCCCGACGCCGTTGGCCGACACCAGCGGGTACACCACCTCGGTGACCCACGAGCCGTCGGCGCGGCCGTAGTAGAGACCGCCGTGGTCGATGTCACGCGGGCGCTGCTTGCCCATGTCGGTGAACCAGAAGCCGCCGTCGTGGTCGAAGACGATGTCGTTGGGTCCACGCAGCCCCACCCCGTCGACGTGGGTGTAGAGGTCGCTGACCTCGCCGTCAGGGGTGACACGCTGGATGCGTCCGCCGATGTAGCCGTCGGGCTGCGGACCGGGCGCGGTGAGCCCGTCACGCTCACTCCAGGAGAACCCGCCGTTGTTGCAGACGTAGAACGCCCCGTCCGGGCCGAGCGCCGCACCATTGGGGCCGCCGCCGCATTCCGCGACGACCGACAGCGTCCCGTCGGGCGCCACCCGGGTGAGGGTGCCGCGCTTGATCTCGACGAGCACGACCGAGCCGTCCGGCATCGCGATCGGGCCCTCGGGGAACTGCAGGCCCGTCGCGAACTCCTCGAAGCTCACGCCTGCGCCTTCCACATCCCGGCGAAGTAGAGGTCACGGGTGACGTAGCGGTCGACGCCCTCGACCGAGGGTTTCGCGATCGTCGACAGGTAGCTGCGCGAGAGCCACTGGATGCCGAGGTCCTTGTTCACGGCGAGCTCGACCTGCTGGTAGTCGGTGGCGCGCTTGCCGGCGTCGGTGGTGGCGGAGGCGTCGGCGAGGAGCTGGTCGACCTGCGGGTTGGAGTACTTGCCGTAGTTGACCGAGCCGCCGGTCTGCACGAGACGCCCCGCCCCAGGGAAGGGGTGGTCGAACGCGGACAGCCCGCTGGCCATCTGGAACTCCCCGGCCTGCAGGACGTTGCCGGCGAACTGCGCGAGGTCGAAGTACTGCACGTTCACCCTCACCCCGATCGCGGCCATCGAGGCCTGCACGAACTCTCCGAGTGGCACCGAGGAGCGGTCGGTGAAGTAGCTGAACGTCGGGTCGCCGCCGGAGGCGACGTACTGGGCGACGAGATCCTTGGCGCGGGCCTGGTCGAACGTCGGGTAGGCGTCGGAGGCGGCCCGGGTGTGCCACTTCGTGGAGGCGTCGAACATGCTGTCGGCCGCGACGAGCTGGTTGGAGAAGAAGCTCGCACCCAACGCCTGCGGGTCCATCGCGGCGATCGCGGCCTCGCGCATCCGGCGGTCGTCGAACGGGGCCTTCCGGAAGTTGAAGTGGTTGAGGACGCCGCCGCTGCCGGGGCCGTAGTAGACGCGCAGGTCCGGGTTGGCGAAGGCGCGGACCAGCTCCTGGTTGAACCCGCCGTTGACCATGTCGACGTCGCCGTTGGTCATCGTCGTGTAGCGGCTGTCGGTGTCGGGCAGCGGGCGGATCTCCACGCCGTCGAGGTAGGGCTTGCCCTGCTGCCAGTAGTTCGGGTTGCGGACCAGGGTCATCTTGTTGTCGCGGACCCAGTTCTGGAGCACGAACGGGCCGGCGCCGACGGGGTGGTTGCCGATGTCGTCGCCGTACTGCGCCAGCGCGACCGGCGAGACGATCATGCCGAGGGTGCCGGAGTTCAGCGGCTGCGCGAACAGCGCCGGGAAGTCCCCCATCGGTGCCTTCAGCGTGAACCGCACAGTGAGCGGGTCGACCGCGGCCATCGATGCGATCAGGGTGGCGTAGACGTGGGCGGGCGAGGCGACCTTGTCGATGTGGCGCTGGGTGTTGACGACGACGGCGTTCGCGTCGAGCGGGGTGCCGTCGGAGAAGGTGACGCCCTCGCGCAGCCCCAGCGTCCAGGTCGCGCCGTTGTCCGCCGTGGTCAGCGTCTTCGCCAGGTAGGGCTGGGCGGAGCCGTCGGGCATGAGCTTGAGCAGCGAGTCGTAGACGGCCAGCGCGCCGAGGTTCGAGTTCTGCCGGGTGGGGTCGAAGCTGATGATCTCGCGGTCGTTGCCGATGACGAGTGTGCCGCCGCGTTGCGGGGTGCCCTCGGCGGCCGGGTCACCCCCGTACGGGTCGACGATGTGGATCCGTTGGGAGACAGGTCCTTGCGGGCTCGCCGAGCCGCACGCCGCTGCGACCAGCACGGCGGCCAGCGCGACGGCGAGGGCCGCTGGGGTTCGGGACGTCCGGGATCGCACGCGCATCGCCACTCCACGTCGAGCGTCGGTCCGGCGCGGGCGGCCGTCGTTCCGTCCGCGTGCAGGATGTGCCTGCGTCCCACAGCGTGCGGTCGTGCGGGGCCGCCCGACAACGGGACGCACGCGCAATGACCTGACGATCCGTGCGAACCGCCCCGGCGCGGGTTGCGACCCTGCCCGCATCTCGGAGCTCTCGGGTCGACCGCCCGCGGGGCGTCACCAGCCTGCGACCGACCCCGCGTCGACGGGCAGGGTCACCCCGGTGACGAAGGAGGCGTCGTCGGAGAGCAGCCAGACGACGGCGGCGGCGACCTCCTCGGGTTCGCCGATGCGCTGCAGCGCCTGGGGTTTCATGATCTCGGCGAGCCGCTCCGGGGTCGCGCCGCGGGCGAAGCCGGTCATGATCGTCCCCGGGGCGACGGCGTTGACCCGGATCAGGTCCTCGGCGTACTCGACGGCGGCGTTCTTGGTCAGCCCGACGAGGCCGTGCTTGGCCGCGGTGTAGGGCGAGAGCCGCCTCACCCCGCGCAGTCCGGCGTTGGAGGCGGTGTTGACGATGGACCCGCCGCCGCCGGCCAGCATGGCCGTGATCTGGCGCTTCATGCCGAGGAAGACGCCGCGCAGGTTGATCGCGATGACCCGGTCGAACTCCTCGTCGGCGATGTCGGCGAGCCGTTTCCCGCCGCCGCCGACGCCGGCGTTGTTGTGCGCGAAGCCGAGCGACCCCCAGCGGTCGAGCACCCCGGCGACGAGCGCGTCGTGGTCGGCGGGCTGCGCGACGTCGCAGACCTGGAACTCGGCGGTCCCGCCCGCGGCCCGGATGATCGCGACGGTCTCCTCACCGCCGGCGCGGGCCGACTCCAGGTCCGACACCAGCACCGACGCGCCCTCGGCGGCCGCGCGAACGGCGGTGGCCCGCCCGATCCCGCTCGCCGCACCCGTGACCAGTCCTGCCTTGCCCTCCATCGACCCCATCGGTCCAGCGTGGGCGGCCCGGGAGGACCGGGCTTCGCGATGCGTGCCGGATTTCGTGGCCGTCAGCGCGAGCCGGTCCTCAGGCGTTGTACGCCAGCCTCAGACCGGGGCGGTCCCACGTGGTGCGCCACAGCACCCCGGTGCCGGAGGCGGTGATCCACGCCGTGCGCATGTCGGGGCCGCCGAAGCAGATGTTGGTGATCGCGGTGTCGCCGCCGGGTGGGACGTGCGTCGCCAGCAGCTCACCGCCCGGGGACACGACGTTGATCTCCCCGGCCTGCAACGTGGCGACGCAGACGTTGCCGTCGGCGTCGACGCCGAGCGAGTCCAGCCACCGCAGGCCGGGGAACCCGTACTGCAGCCTGCCGCCGTTGCGCGTCGCCGGGTCACGCCGGATGCGCCCCGGTCCGTCGAGGTCGAACGCCCACAACCGGCCCGGGGTCGTCTCGGCGACGTGGACGGTCCGTCCGTCCGGGGAGAGCCCGACCCCGTTGGGCTGCAGCATCGGGTACACGACCTCGGTGATCGACGAGCCGTCCGCCGTCGCGTAGTAGAGACCGCCCTGGTCGAGCTCGCGGGGCCGGATCTTGCCCATGTCGGTGAACCAGAAGCCGCCCTCGTCGTCGAAGACGATGTCGTTGGGTCCGCGCAGGCCGTGGCCGTCGACGTGGGTGTAGAGGTCGGTGACATCGCCGTCGGCGGTGACGCGCTGGATCGACCCGCCGAGGTAGCCGTCCCCCTGCACGCCGGGGACGGTGCGGCCCTCGCGGACGACCCACTCGGAGCCGCCGTTGTTACAGACGTAGAACGCCCCGTCGGGGCCGACCGCGGCGCCGTTGGGGCCGCCGCCGCACTCGGCGAGGCTCGTGCGGGTGCCGTCGGCGGCGACGCGGGTGAGCCGCCCGCCCTTGATCTCGACGACGACCACCGATCCGTCGGCCATCGCGATCGGGCCCTCCGGGAACTCGAGGCCGGTCGTCGCGACCTCGTAGTCCAGCGTGTCCACGGGCGGCTCCCTCGCGTGCGGCGTCACCGCGAGCCTGTGCCGTCGCCGCGCACCCGGCAGGTGCGGCCGCGCGGGAAGGCGTGCGGATCCGTGCGGGGAGGTCAGGCGCGGCGGTGGGCGCGGGAGTGGCGCCAGTCAGCCAGCAGCGCGCGCAGGCCCGTCACCAGCGACAACGGGTGGTCGACCATCACGTGGTGGGCCGCGGTGGGGATCTCGATCAGCGGGACGCCGTTGCCGAGCCGGTCGACGATCATCTCCCCCATGTCCGCCGGTACGAGCCCGTGCTCGGCACGGAACAGCGCCACCCGGCAGCCGGGCACGGCCAGGTCCGCGGGCACCATCGCGCTGCGGGCGAACACGGCCGGGTCGAACTTCCAGCTCCAGCCGCCCTCGACCTCCCGGAGCGAGTGCTCGGCGATGTGCGCGACGACCCAGGGGTACCCGTCCTCCTGGTCGGGCACCAGCCGGAACCGCGCGGTCGCCTCCGCGCGCGTCGGGTACACCCGCAGCGGCCCGAACGCCCGCTGCTCGCGTGCGGCCGTCTCCTCGGGGGTCTGTTCGCGTACCGGGGTGTCGACGACGACCGCGCCTGCCAGGCGCTCGCCGTGGCGCTGCGCCGCGGTGAGCGCGACCATGCCGCCCATGCTGTGCCCGATGACCGTCGGCATAGGGCCGGTGCCGGCTGTCTCGGCGACGGCCACGACCTCGTCGGCCCAGCTCGTCAGCGAGTAGCCGCCGGAGCGGCGTCCGGAGTCGCCGTGCCCGGACAGGTCGACGGCGACGACCCGGCGCCCGTCGGGGCTGGCCAGCAGCGGCGCGATGTGGTCCCACCAGCGGGCGTGCGCGGCACCGCCGTGGATCAGGACGAGACCGTCGCCGGGCGGGCCCCAGCTGCGGTAGCGGATGGTGATGCCGTCGACGTCGACCTCGCCGGGTTCGGCCTCGGTCGCGAGGGCGTCGGTGAACCACGCCGGCGGGGGCCCGATCGAGGTCGAGGTGGCGGATGCGGCGGCTGCGGACACGGCGGAGGACTCCTTCGGCGGGTTGCGCCGACCGTACGACATGCCCGTGCCCGCCGACGGCGTGACGCCGCCGGGGTGTCGCCGATGGGCGGCACCCCGGCAGCGGGGTCGGAGGGGCGGGTCAGGCGGGACACCGGACCGTCGCTGAACACCGGCCGTAACGGTCCGGAACGACGCTTGACTTGGCCGGACATTCCCTGTTGAGTCGAATCCGATCGTTGCGGGGTCACTGGTCGGACCACCGCGGTCATTCCGCGCCATGCCCCTCGACGGTCCGCGGTGCGCGTGCACCTGGAACCCTGCGGCCGACGACTGTCCGCTCCACCACGTTCCGTCGACAGTCGGAGGCCTCCATGACCCTTCTCCCCGATGCGTTGGTGCGCCCAGGTCGGCGATCCGCGTCGGTGGAGGTGGTCGTGGTCGGCGGCGGCGTCATCGGCGCCGCCGCGGCCTGGCAGCTGGCCCGCCGTGGCCACGACGTCCTCGTCCTGGAGAAGACCGAGCTCGGCCATCCCCGGGTGTCGCCCCACGGCGCGGCACGCGTCTACCGCCAGAGCTACTCCTCCCCGTTGCACGTGCGCCTCGCTGTCGAGTCGGCCCAGCGCTGGCGCGAGCTCGAGCACGAGACCGGGGCGTCGCTGCTCAACCTGACCGGCGGGCTCGACCACGGCGACCTGACCCGCACCACCGCGATCGCCGACACCCTTGCCTCCCAGGGCATCCGGCACGAGTGGCTCGACCCCGACGAGGCCGCGACCCGGTGGCCGGGCATGCGGTTCGACGGGCCGGTCCTGCACCAGCCCGACTCGGCCGGTCGGCTGCGCGCCGACCAGGCCGTCGCCGCCCTCACCGCCGCCGCGATCGGGCGCGGCGCCACCGTCCGCTACTCGACGCCAGTCGAGCACATCGAGATCCTCACCCCGGAACTCGCCGAGGTCTACACGCCGGGCGGCTCGATCCGGGCACGCCGCGTCGTCCTCGCCGCCGGGGCGTGGACCGCGGGGCTCGTCGGCGACCTCGTCACGTTGCCGCCGCTGCAGGTCACCGAGGAACAGCCCGCCGTCTTCCCGCTGGTGGGTGGCACCCCCAGCGTGCCCAGCGACCTGCGGTGGCCGACCTTCATCCACCACACCGACCCGGCCGACGGCTGGCCCGGCGGCGTCTACGGGCTCGGTGTTCCCTGCGAGGGCGTCAAGGTCGGGTTCGGCGGCGCCGGACCGCAGTGGGACCCCGAGCGCGCCGACCCGGCCCCCGAACCGGTCCAGCTGAGCAGACTGCAGGAGTACGCGGGCCAGTTCCTCCCCGGCCTCGACGCCGCCGCGCCCACCCCGTTCCGCTGCGCATTCGTCTCGACACCGGACGCCGAGTTCCTGGTGGAGCGCACCGGCCCGCTCGTCGTGGCGGCAGGGTTCTCCGGGCACGGCTTCAAGTTCGCGACGGCGTTGGGGCGCATCGTGTCCGACCTCGCCGGGGACTCCGATCCCGAGTCCCGGCTCGCCCCCGCCTCCACACTCTGACGCCCGGCCGGGGTGACGGCGACCTGGTTGCGGTGTGACGGCGGCCACGGTTGCGCGACCCGCCGATGCTCATTTACAGTCCCGTCCAGGTCAAGAGTGCCAGTGACAAGCCCCGGCTCGCTGGTCGGCAACCCTCCTCCGCGGTTGGGTGCTCCGGGTGACGACCAGGCCGTCGTGGACAGCGCGACGGCAAGCGCGGACCCGCCGACGACGCACGGGTCCTTGTCCGGACCCGGAGGTCCGCTGTGCCCACTCTCATCGCCGACGCCTGTGCCGCCACCGCCACCGCCACCACGACGGGCGCAGCCCTGCCCGCCGTCCTCGGCGCGGGTCTCCCGGTGCCACTCGTCGACGGGACGACCGTCCCCCACGCCAACCTCGACCTCGCCGCCAGCGCACCTGCGCTGACCTGCGTCGCCGACCGCGTGAACGCCCTGCTGCCCTACCACGCCAGCGTGCACCGCGGCGCCGGCTACGCCTCCACCGTCTGCACTGCCGCCCTCGAGGCCGCACGCCGCACGGTCGGCCGTTTCGTCGGGGCCCGCACCGACGACGTCGTCGTCTTCACCCGCAACACCACCGACGCGCTGAACCTGCTGGCCGGGGCCGTCCCCGGCTCGGTCCTGTGCCTCGACGTGGAGCACCACGCCACCCTCCTCGCCTGGCGCGGCGGGTCGCACCGCGTGCTGCGCGCCGCCGCCACGGTCGACTCCACCCTCGACGACCTGCGCGACTCCCTCGCCGCCACCCCGACCGCGCTGGTCGCGGTCACCGGCGCGTCCAACGTCACCGGCGAGGTGCTGCCGCTGGCCGAGATCGCGCGGATCGCCCACGAGGCCGGCGCCCGGATCGTCGTCGACGCCGCCCAGCTCGCCCCGCACCGCCGCGTCGACATCGAGGCCGCGGGCATCGACTACGTCGCGCTGTCGGGCCACAAGCTCTACGCCCCCTTCGGGTCCGGTGCGCTGATCGGTCGCCGCGACTGGCTCGACGTCGCCACCCCGTACCTCGCGGGCGGCGGCGCGGTCCAGCACGTCGAGGTGGCGGGCGACGGCACCGCCGCCGAGGTCAGCTGGGCCCCCGCGCCGCACCGGCACGAGGCCGGCACGCCCAACGTGCCCGGAGCGGTCGCGCTCGCGGCGGCCTGCGATGCCCTCGACGCGGTGTTCGACGACGCCGTCGCCCACGAACATGCCCTCTCCGAGCGGCTCGCCGCCGGGCTCGAGGGCTGCCCCGGCGTGCGCCCGCTGCGCATCTGGCACGACGCGCCCGACCGGGTCGGTGTCCACAGCTTCGTTGTCGACGGTCACCCGGCCGGTCTCGTCGCCGCCTACCTCTCGGCCGAGCACGGCATCTCGGTGCGCGACGGGAAGTTCTGCGCGCACCCGCTCGTCGACCGGCTCACCGGCTGGGCCGAGGGCGCGGTCCGCGCGAGCCTGGGTCTCGGTACCACGGAGTCCGACGTGGACCGGCTCGTCGCCGCCCTGCACGAGCTCGTCGCGGACGGTCCGCGCTGGGACTACGAGGTCGTCGACGGGCGCTGGGTGCCGGTCGAGGACCCTCGCGACCTCGACCCGCTCGGCTTCGGCGGCCCGGCCGGCGGCGCGGGCCACAGCGGCTGCGGCCACTGAGCCTCGCTCTCCGTGCGCCCGGTCCCGAACCCCGGCGCGACCTCACGGTCGTACCCGCCGCCCCGGGGCAGCCGTGAGGGTGCACGCCGGGGTCCTCCCGACGCGCCGGTCGGGGCCGCGCGGTCTTGCCCGGTCGGTCGGCGGCGTGCTGAAGTCGTGATCATGCCCTCCACCACCGGCGCCGGCGACCGCGCGGCGTCCGCGCGCACCGGCACCGCACCCACGCGCCGGCCCAGCCGGTTCGACCTTCACGTCGGCGACACCGGCGAGGACGGCTGGACCGGCGCGGCGTACCTGTGGGGCGAGGGGCTGCCCGCGGCGCTGGCCGCGGTCCGGGAGCACCGCGGCGCCCCCAACGACGCCGTCGCCGGGTCGTTGCTGCTCATGTCCTACGGGTTCGCGCTCACCGGGCCGGTCCTGCGCGGTCTCTACCGCGACCGCTCCGAGCTGGGGTGCACCCTCGACGCGGTGCGCGTCCGTCGCGAGGACGCCCGGGTCGCGGGCGTCCGGTTCGCCGCCGGCCCCGTCCCCGCGGCGGACGGGGCGGCGGCGCGGGTCGCCGCCGAGCTGTTCGCCGGCAACCTCGCCCACGCCGTCGACGCCGTGCACCTCGCGACCCGGGCGTCGCGGCGGACGCTGTGGTCGAACGTCGCGACCGACGTCGGCACCGCCTTCCTGTACCTGTCCTGGCCGTGCGACGACCACGCCGCGTACGTCGGCGCCGCCCGCGAGATCCTCGACCTCGAACCCCGGCTCGACGGGCTCGTCGACGTCCTCGCCGCCGAGCACGGTGGGCAGGACTGGATGTATGTGCGGCGGAACGTGTGCTGTCTGGCCTTCCGCACCTCGCTCAACCAGGAACAGGAGCGCCACTACTGCGGGCACTGCAACCTGCTCGACGAGGCCACCCGGTTCGGCCTGTTCACCGAGGCAGCGGCCCGGTTCACGCTGATGCGGGCGGCGCGGGACGCCGGTCCGTCCGCTCTGGAGTGACGGACTCCCGCGTCGGTGGCGCCCGCCGACCGGGACCGTCGACGGGTCGACGTGCCGCCGCGGGCGGAGCACGATCGTCCTCGGGCGGATCCGAGCGGTGAGGCGGAGGCACGCATGGCGGACGGGACGGCCGGGACGGACGGCACCGGGGGCCGGGGGGAGGGCGGACGGCCGCGGGTCGTCGTGATCGGCGGCGGGTTCGCCGGGCTCGCCACTGCCGGACGGCTGACGAAGCTCGTGCCGCACGCGGAGGTCGTCGTCGTCTCCGCGACCGACTACTTCCTCTACCTGCCGCTGCTCCCCGAGGTCGCGACGGGCGTGCTCGACCCGCGGCGGGTCGCCGTGCCACTCGCGACCGCGCTGCCCGGTGCGACGATCGTGGTCGGCACCGTCGACGCCATCGACCTCGACGGCCACACCGTCGGCTGGACCGACCCCGAGGGCGGGCGCGGCGAGACGACCTGGGACCGGCTCGTCATCGCCGCGGGCAGCACCAACCGGCTGCTGCCGATCCCGGGGATCGCCGAGCACGCTCACGGCTTCCGCGGCGTCGCCGAGGCCGTCTACCTGCGCGACCACATCGTTCGCCAGCTCGACATCGCCGCCTCGGAACACTACCCCGCCGAGCGCGACGCGCGCTGCACCTTCGTCGTCGTCGGCGCCGGCTACACCGGGACCGAGATCGCGGCCCAGGGGGTGCTGTTCACCGACCAGCTCCGCGCGGCGCACCGCTCGCTGCGCGACCAGCGGGTCCGCTGGCTGCTGGTCGACCTCGCGCCCCGGGTGCTACCGGAGCTGTCACCACGGCTGTCGAGGACGGCCGACGAGGTGCTGCGCGGGCGCGGCGTCGAGGTGCGCACCGGCATCTCGATCGAACAGGCCCATGCCCGCGGCGTCCGCCTCACCACGGGCGAGGAGGTCCCGACCCGCACCGTCGTCTGGTGCGTCGGGGTCCGGCCCGACCCGATCGTCGAGGGCCTCGGCCTGGCCACCGACAAGGGCCGCCTGGTGGTCGACGACCATCTGCGCGTCCCCGGCCGCCCCGACGTCCTGGCCTGCGGTGACATCGCCGCCGTTCCCGACCGCACCCGGCCCGGGCAGCTGACCGCGATGACCGCGCAGCACGCCCAGCGCCAGGGCACGCTCGCCGGGCGCAACGTTGCCGCATCGCTGGGCGTCGGCGATGCGCGCCCCTACTCCCACCACGATCTCGGCTTCGTCGTCGAGCTCGGCGGCAGGGACGCTGCGGCGAACCCGCTGGGCGTGCCGCTGTCCGGGCTCGCCGCCACCGCCGTCACCCGTGGCTACCACCTGGTCGCGATGCCGGGCAACAGGATCCGGGTCGTCGTCGACTGGCTGCTCGACGCCGTCCTGCGCCGGCCCGCAGCCCAGCTCGGGCTCGTGCGCGGGAACGCCGTGCCGTTGGGGACCCGCCCCGCCGACGGGCACACCGTCGGCGACCGGGACGCAGTTGCGGAGAACGACACGACCGCGGGCTCCGCCGGCAGCCGGACCTAGGGCGCGTCGGGACCCTTGCCGGGGTCCTCGCCCGTACCGAAGTCCTCCGGGGTGGCGATGTCGAGGAACCGGCGCAGCTCCTCCAGCTCCGCCGCCTCGTCGATCGGCCCGCTCGCCGCAGGTGGCGCGTCGGGGTCGGCCGCGCCCGGCTCCTCGGCGCCGGGCTCGTCGAGGTCGTCGGAGCCGGTCAGGTCCAGGAGCTGCACGGGTGCCGCGCCCGCCTCCAGGACGTCCTCCTCCGCCTCGATCGGGATGCTGTCACGCACCGCCAGCGCGACGGCGTCGGTGAGCCGCGAGGACACCGCCGTGCCGTCGTCGAACTGCAGCTCCGCGTGGTAAATGCCGTCACGCAGTGCCGTGATCCGGACACGCTGCAGGCGCCGCCCGAACGCGGCGACGACGTTGCGGATCAGGTCGTGGGTCTGCGGCCGTGGCGGGTCGACGCCCTGTCGCTGCAGCTCGATCGCCGCCGCCTCGGGCAGCCCGATCAGCACCGGAAGCTGTCTGCGCGGCTCCGGCACCTCGCGCAGCAACAGCACCGGCTGGGTGCCTGCCGGGTCCATGCCCACCGCCACGACTGTCATCTCCGGCACGCTCGCCTCCCCGTCACCGCCTCGGAGACACCGGGTACCCACAGACGCGGGCTCCGACGCGGTGTCGCGCGAGACTCCGGCCAGTGTGCCCCAGCAGGCGGGGATCAGGCGCCGATGCGGGCCGGTTCAGGCAACCGCGGCCCCTCGACCGCCCGCACCAGCTCACGAACGGATAGCGCTCCCGGGCAGCTCCCAGGTCCCCTCCGGATCACCGTCCACACGAGGAGACGAACGCTTTCCATGACCACCCGACCGCGCGCGGTGATGTCACGACGGGGTGCGGGCGGTGAGCGGACGATCCGACGCGGGTAACGGGACCGGGACTCCTCGCCGAGACGGGGACGTCGACGGACCGACCTCGGCGCCTGGAAGGCCTGCTGAACCCTCGCTCACAGGGTTACGTTGTCGCCGGCTGGTCCACCGGGGTCGTGTCGAACTCCGACAGGTCGGGCTCGCGGGTCATCGCCCAGTAGTCGACCAGGCGCCACGGGCTGTTGGTGACCACGCGGCCCTTGGCGTTGCGGTACCAGTTCGTCATGCCCGGGTGGGTCCAGACCAGCTCGGCGTGCGCGGCGTCCACGCGCTCGTTGTAGGCGTCGCACACCTCGGGCCGCACCTCGACGGTCCCGACCCCGCCCTCCAGCATCGCGACCAGCATCTTCGTGATGTAGGAGACCTGGCACTCGGTGTGGAAGATGACGCTGCCGCCGTGCCCGAGGTTGGTGTTCGGGCCGTAGACCAGGAACAGGTTCGGGAAGTCGGGCACGGTGATGCCCAGATGGGCGCGGGCGTCGTCGTCACCCCAGATCTCGCGCAGCGAGCGTCCCGAGCGGCCGCGGATGTCCATGGGCGAGAGCATGCGCCGGCTCTGGAACCCGGTGGCCATGATCAGCACGTCGAGGTCGACGCGGGAGCCGTCGGCGAGGACCACGCCCTTCTCGTCGACGGCGGCGACGGTGTCGGTGACGAGGTCGACGTCGTCGCGGCGCAGGGCGGCGAACCAGCCGTTGTCGATGAGCATCCGCTTGCCGTAGGGCGGGTAGGTCGGCATGACCTTGTCGAGCAGCTCGTCCTCGTGTCCCTCGATCTCCGACATGAGGTGCTGGGTGAAGAACCGGCGGTGGCGGTCGTTGACGGCGTTGACGGCGCGTTCCGGGTGCTCCCAGCCGGGGTCGCGGCGCAGCGTGGGGTGCAGCTTGTCCTGGTAGATCCACAGCAGCCGGAGCCGGTACCAGGCCGCGTACCAGGGCACCTGCTCCATCAGCAGCCGCGTCTGCGGGGTGAGCTCGCGGTGGTAGTTGCCGTTGGGGATGGTCCACTGCGGGGAACGCTGGAAGATCGTCAGCCGCGACGGGACACCCGCGATGGTGGGGACGATCTGCATGGCGCTGGCCCCGGTGCCCATGACGGCGACGCGCTTGCCGGCGAGGTCGACGGTGTCGTCCCAGCGGGCGGAGTGGAACATCGGCCCGGCGAAGGTGTCGAGGCCGGGCAGGGCCGGGTAGGCGGGGCGGTTGAGCTGGCCGACGGCACTGATCAGGACGTCGGCGACGATCTCCTCGACGGGCGCGTCGGGGTCGGCGGCGGGCCGGACCCCGACCCGCCAGACGCGGGCGTCGTCGTCCCAGCGGGCGGCGACGAGCTCGGTGCCGAACCGGACGTGCGGCAGCATCCCGTGGGCGCGGGCGACGTCCTGGAGGTAGCCGAGGATCTCGGGCTGCTTGGCGAAGTAGCGCGACCAGTCGGGCTTCTGCGCCCAGGAGAACGAGTAGAGGGCGCTGGCGGTGTCGACGCCCGCGCCCGGGTAGCCGTTCTCCAGCCAGATGCCACCGACGGCGTCGTGGCGTTCGATGACGGTGTAGTCGAGGCCGAGCTCGCCGAGCTTGACGGCGGTGCAGATGCCGCCCTCCCCCGCTCCGACGACGACCACGCGCAGGTCGTCGCGCCGGGCCGGGGGCTCGCCGGTCCAGCGGGCGTCGCGGTCGGCGAGGCCGGCTTCCTCGGCCATGGAGACGTCGTACTCGGGCGGCACGTCCTCGCCGCAGGAGATGCCGATGCGGGCGGCGACGTCGTCGACGGGCGGCGGGTCGGCGAGGGTGGCCCGGCCGTCGCGCCACGCGCGGAGGAACTCGAACGCCTCGGCGCGGACGTGGGCCTGGCGCTCCTCGGGGAAGCCGGCGGTGTCGTTGTCGTCGGTGGCGATCGAGCGGCTCGGCAGGTAGGGATCGGCGAGCCACGCCCGGTCACCGGTGAGGTGGGCGAGCACCAGCAGCAGGGTCGGGATGTTGGCGGACCCGAGGGCCTCGAGGAGGCTGTCGTCGTCGGCGGTCATCCGGATCTGGCGGGGGTCCATCACGCTCTCCGTCTCCCGGCGTCCGGGCCGGACGAGTTTCGTGTAACGATCGGTCTACAAAACAGGGTAGGGCCTCGGCGGCGCGTCCGCCAGGATTCACCTGCCCTTGTAGACGGGCTCACGTTTCTCCGCGAACGCGCGCGGGCCCTCCGCGGCGTCCTCGGTACGCATGCACTCGGCCAGCAGCCGCTGCTCGGCGAGCAGCCCCGCCGCCAGCCCCTCGCGCAGCCCGGTGTGGATGGCCTCCTTCGCCGCCCGCACCGCGACGGGCCCGCGAGAGGCGATCACCTGTGCGACGCGCATCGTCTCCCCCAGCAGCTCGGCGGGCTCGACGATGCGGTTGACCAGGCCGTGGCGCAGCGCGGCGTCGGCGTCGATCGGGTCGCCGGTGAGGATCATCTCGGTGGCGACGCCGATCGGCACCGCGCGCGGCAGCCGCTGGGTGCCACCCGCACCGGGGATGATCGCCCAGCGCACCTCGGCGAGCCCGAACATCGCCTGCGGCACGCAGATCCGGAAGTCGCAGGCCAGTGCCAGCTCGAGGCCGCCGGCCAGGGCGTGCCCGTTGACGGCGGCGATCATCGGCTTGCCCGCCTCGGCGACCATCGTCATGCCGCCCATGACCCACGGGTCGGCGGTGTCGTCGAGCACCGTCTCGCGCACGAGCGGAATGAGCTTCTTGAGGTCGGCACCCGCGCTGAACGAGTTGCCGACGCCGGTCAGCACGGCACAGCGCAGCGCGTCGTCGGCCTGGAAGCGTTGGTAGGCCTCCGCGAGCAGGCCGTTGTGCTCCGGGTCGAGGCTGTTACGCGCCTCGGGGCGGTTGATGGTGATCGTCGCGACGGCGCCGTCGACGTCGAAATCGATGCTCATGATGTGTCACCTTCCGGGAGGGGTCAGGGAGCCGCGTAGCCGCCGTCGACGACGATCGCAGCCCCGGTGGTCCAGCGCGACTCGTCGCCTGCGAGGTAGGCGAAGGCACCGGCGACGTCCTCGGGAACGCCGAAGCCGAGCGGATGCCGGGCCTCCATCGCCGCCATGGCCTCGCGCGGGATCCTCGCCGACATGCCGGACTCGAACGTCCCGGGGCAGATGCAGTTGACCCGGATCCGTTCCTTCGCGTACTCGACGGCGGCGATCTTGGTCAGGTGCACGACGGCGGCCTTGGTCGCGCCGTAGGGCGCCGCGTAGGCCCACGCCGTGAGGCCCGCGACCGACGCGGTGTTGACGATCGAGCCGCCGCCCGCGCCGCGCATCACGCGGATCGCCGCCGTCATGCCGTGCACCACGCCCATCAGGTTGACCCGCAGCGCGAGGTCCCAGTCGGCGGCGGTCAGGTTGTGGATGCGGGCGTTCGGGGCGATGACGCCGGCGTTGTTGACCATGACGTGCAGCCCGCCGAACTCCTCGACCGCCGCCGCCACGGCCGCGTCGACCTGCTCGGCGTCGCCGACGTCGACGACCCGGGTGAGCACGGGCGTGCCCGGCAGCGACGCCACGACGTCCTTCATCCCCGCGTCGTCGAGGTCGCACAGCACCAGCGCGGTGCCGGGCTCGGCCAGGCGCCGCGCGACGGCGGCACCGAGCCCGCCCGCGGCACCGGTGACGAGCACGACCCGGTTCGCGACGGCCATCGCGTCAGTCCTGCAGCAGCAGGCCGCCGTCGACGGACAGCACCTTGCCCGTCATGAAGTTCGAGCCCTGTCCTGCGAGGTAGAGGACGGCCTCGGCCATGTCCTCGGGCTCGGCGAAGCGACCGAGCGGCCAGTCGGCCTCGCGGTAGCCGCGGCCCTTGATCATCTCGGTGGCGACGGCGCCGGGTGCGATGCCGTTGACCAGCACGTCGCGCGAGGCGCCGTACTTGGCGAACCAGCGCACCATCGCGTGCACCGCGCCCTTGCTCGCGGCGTACTGCGGCCCGGCGAGCACCCCGCCGACCTTGCCTGCGATCGACCCGACGCAGACGACCTTGCCGCCCCCGTCCTCCAGCGCGGGCCACGCGGCCTGCACACACAGGTAGGTGCCCTTGGCGTTGACGGCGTAGACGCGGTCGAACTCGTCGCCGTCGACCTCCAGCGCACCCTCGCCGTAGACGCCGGCGCAGGTCACGAGCACGTCGAGGCGTCCGAAGCCCTCGACGGCCGCCGCGACCAGCGCAGCGACGTCGGCGGTGCTGGTGACGTCGGTGCACAGCCCCGTCGCGCGCCGGCCGAGCGCCTCGACCTTCTTCACGGTCTCGTCGGTGTCGAGCATGTCGCCGACGACCACGTCGGCGCCCTCACGGGCCAGGGCGATCGCCGTCGCCTGCCCGATCCCGCGGGCCCCGCCGGTGACGATCGCGACCTGCCCTGTGAGGTCGACAGCTCCGCTGATGCCGTTCTGTGCCATGCCTGTGGTCACCTTCCTGCTCGTTCGGTCGGACCAACTCGTACCGGCGGATCCGAGCGGTCCCGGCGGGGCCGGGACCCGTCCGCCGGGGTACGGGTACCGACGCGCGATCGCGCGCGCCGCCTGTGCGGCCGGACGGGCCGCGTAGGATCACCGACGCGGGCACACCGTGCCCGCGGTACGTCCGGGGGGACCGGCAGCGAGGACAGATGCCCCGACCACCAGGTCACGGCTCGGGCTTCGAGCCGCGGCGGCGGGAGATCATCGACACCGCCGCCGAGCTGTTCGCGCGCCGTGGCTACGCCGCGACCGGCATCACCGAGATCTGCGAGGCCGTCGGCCTGGCCCGCGGCGCGCTCTACTACTACATCGGCAGCAAGGAACAGCTGCTCGTCGAGATCCAGTCGGCGGTGCTGGTGCCGCTGCTGGCAGCGGCGCGTGAGATCGCGGAGCTGCGGGTCCGGCCGGTCGTACGGCTTCGGCTGCTCTCCGAGCTGCTGCTCGAGCAGATCGTGCTGCAACTCGACCACATCTGGGTCTACGAGCACGACTACCGGCAGCTCTCGGTCGAGAACCAGGCGACGCTCGTCGCCCAGCGGCACTCGTTCGAGGACGTCGTCGCCGAGCTGCTGGCCGCGGCCGTCGAGGCGGGAGAGTTCCGCGAGATGGACGTACGCCTCGGTATGCTGCAGTTCCTCAACATGCACAACCACACCTACCAATGGGTCCGCCCGTCGGGACGCTGGAACGCCGCGCACCTGTCGGAGCAGTACTGCGCGACGTTGTTCCGCGGCTTCGCCGCCGCGGGGTTCGACCCGTCGACGATCGAGGCCGAGACGGCCCGGTACCGCGCTGCCAACGACGACCTGCCGACACTCCGCGCGGTCACCGCAGCTCCCGCTTGAGGACCTTGCCCGACGGTGTCCGGGGCAGCTCGTCGAGGAAGTCCACGGCCACCGGCACCTTGAACTTCGCCAGCCGCTCGCGGCAGAAGGCGCGGATCCCGTCGGCGTCGGCCTGCTCCCCCGGCCGCAGCACGACGACCGCGCGGGGCACCTCGCCCCAGCGTTCGTGCGGCATGGCGACGACCGCCGCCTCCAGGACCGCGGGGTGCTCGTAGAGGACGCGCTCCACCTCGGGCGTCGCGATGTTCTCTCCCCCGGAGATGATCATGTCCTTGAGCCGGTCCTCGACGTAGAGGAACCCGTCGGCGTCGACGCGCCCGACGTCGCCGGTGTGGAACCAGCCGTCGCGGATCGCCCGCGCCGTGGCCTCATCGTCGCGCCAGTAGCCGCCGAACACCTTCGGTCCGCGCAGCGCGATCTCCCCCACCTCGCCCGCGGCGACCTCGGAACCCTCCTCGTCGACGATGCGGACCTCGACGTGCGGGACGGGACGCCCGACCGAGCCGATCTTCGACAGACTGTGCTCCCGGTCGAGGAACGTGTCGCCGGAGACGGTCTCGGTGAGCCCGTACGCGTCGGCGAACCAGGTGTTGGGGAAGGCCTCGAGGATGCGACGCACCACCGGCTCGGGCATCTTCTCGCCGCCGCCGATGATGCAGCGCACCGACGACGTGTCGCGATCGGCCAGGTCCGGGACCTGCAGGACGGCGTTCATCATCGCGGGCGCCAGCCAGACGACGCCGGCCTTCTCCCGCTCGATCGCGTCGAGGACGCCGACGGCGTCGAAGGAACGCAGGAGCACGAGTCGCGCGCCCATGTGGAAGGCGGCGAGGCCGGGCAGGTCGAGGCCGCCGCAGTGGTAGAGCGGCCCGCACACCAGGACGGTGTCGTCGGCGGTGAGGCCCAGCTCGACGATGAGCCCGAGGTTCTTCCACGCGACGTTGCCGTGGGTGATCCGCACGCCCTTGGGTCGCGACGTGGTGCCGGAGGTGTACATGAGCCGGGCGAGGGTGTCCTGGTCGTCGACGACGCCCCGCGGCACCGGTGACGCGGTGGCGCCCTCGGCGGCGAGGTCCTCGAACGCGGTCCAGCCGTCCGGGGCGGTGTCGCCGAGCAACACCTTGTGCCGCATCGTCGGCAGCTGCGGCGCCAGCGCGTCGATGCGCTCGGCGAACTCGGCCTCGGTGACGACGACGACGGTGCCCGCGTTGTCGAGGATGTAGCGCCACTCGTCGGGGGCGAGCCGGTAGTTCAGCGGCAGGACGACCGCACCGAGGCGGCCCGCGGCGAGCACCGTCTCCAGGAACTCGACGTGGTTGTAGAGCAGCAGCGCGACGACCTCGCCGCGCTCCACGCCGAGCGCGGCGAGCCCGGCGGCGACGGCGTCGACGCGGTCGCGCAGGGCCGCGGCCGGGATCCGGCGCTCGCCCTGGACCAGCACCTCGCGGTCGGGGTGGCGGGCGACGTGGTGGTCGAGCACACGGGCGAGATCGAACACGGTCGGACACTCCTCGTCGAGTTCGTTTCCTGTACCGTCCGTTCTAGAAAACCTACCTGCGGCGCCCGCCCCGGTCGAGGACCCCCGCGGACCCGCGGGCCCGTCCCCCATCGCGTGGCAAGGAGGCCCCGATGATCTCCGACCTGTCCGGTCTCGTCGCCGTCGTCACAGGCGGCGCCAGCGGCATCGGCGAGGCAGTCGCCCGGCTCGCCGTCGCGCGGGGCGCGACCGTCGTCATCGCCGACCTCGACCCCGCCCGCGCCGCGGCGGTCGCCGACGAGCTCGGCGGGCACGCCGTCACCCTCGACGTGGGCTCGGCGCCCGACGTCGAGGCCGCGGCCGAGCGCATCGAACGCGAGGTCGGGGCCGTCGACGTCCTCGTGACGTCCGCCGGCATCACCCAGCGTCCACTGCCGCCCGAGCACTACGACGTCGCCGACTGGGACGAGGTCCTCCGCGTCGACCTGCGCGGGACGTGGCTGTGCGCGGTCGAGTTCGGCCGCCGGATGGCCGTGCGCGGACAGGGCAGCATCGTCACGATCGCGTCGGTCGCGGGGATGCGGTCGATGCCGCTGCACGCCTACACCCCGGCCAAGGCCGGAGTCATCGCGATGACCGCCGACCTCGCGACCGAATGGGGCCGCTCCGGGGTGCGGGTCAACTCCGTCGCCCCCGGGTACACGCTGACCCCGCTGCTGCGCGAACGGATCGACAGCGGCGAGCGCGACCCGTCCAACCTCGCAGGCGAGTCGGCGCTGGGGCGGATGGTCGACGCCGAGGAGGTCGCCAGGGCCGTCTGCTTCCTGGCCTCCGACGAGGCGTCCGCCGTCACCGGTGTGAACCTTCCCGTCGACGCGGGCTGGCTCGTCGCCCCGACGTGGCGGACCTACAACGGGATCCCCGACAAGCGCTGAGCATCCCGGCAACCCGGGTCCGCACACGCAGACGCGAGACGTGGAGACGCCGGGACAGACGCCAACCACCTTGCCGTCCAACCCGGCATCGCAAGACGTGGAGACGCCGGGACGGACGGCAACACTGGCGTCCATCCCGGCGTCGTCTGTGGGTCGACCGTCAGGCCATGCCCGCGTTGCGCAGCTCCGCGCGACGTGCCTCGGTCGCGGCCTCGTCGATCGCGAGACCCTCCGGGTCCTTCTGCGGGTCACCCGTGATGATCACGCCGAAGTCGCGCGCGGCGGCCTCGATCGAGACGTACTCGTCACGGACGTCGCGCAGCACCCGGTCCGCTTCGCGGGTGTACGGGTTGCCCCAGCCACCGCCACCACAGGTGACGTAACGGAACACGTCGTTGGGCTTGGTGTGCCACAACGGGTTCGCCCCGAACCAGAAGTACTCGCCCTTCTCGACGTCGAGCGCCTTGGTCTCCGGGTCGAGCATGCCGGAGACGGGGGTCGACTGGCGGTAGGCCTCCGGGTCCAGCACCGGGATGAGGTCCTGGCGCTGGGAGACGTCGAAGCCGCCCTCGGCCGGGAACAGCCAGGTGGCGCCGTTGCGGCCGTCCTTGCCGCCGTACACGCCGGCACCCGAGGAGCGCTTGGTGTGCACCGGGCTCGAGGTGTGGTGCGCGTCGGTGAGGAACATGCTGTCGCGCAGCACGGACGCGCCGCCGCGGTTGTAGCCCGTGCCCGCGGTGTCGGGCACGTACTCCTTGCGCAGCACCACGATCGGCAGCTCGGACTCGATGGCCTCGGTCGCCGGGTCGAGGTTGTTGGCCATGTAGAAGCCGCCGTAGGAGTCGGCGTCGCCGCTCTTGGTGGCTCCCCACGGGCCGTGCTCGCCGCCGCACTGCGCGACCGTGACCCACGGGGTCCCGTCCGGTGTCACACCGTGGCCGTTGTGGATCGACAGCGAACCGTAGTCGCCGCCGACCGCGTTCTCCTTCACGGCGGGTTCGAGCGCCTTGAAGATGGCCAGCAGCACCGGTTGTGCGGCCTCCCAGTAGAGGAAGACCGGGCCGTCCGGAGGTGTCGCCGAACAGATCGTGCCCGCGGGTAGAACGACGTCGACGTTGCGGTACGCCCCGGAGTTGAACGCCGTCTTCGGGTCGAGCAGGTACTTCAGCGCCACGCCGGTCGCCGTGAGCGTGTCGAACACGCCCGCGTTGATCGACGTCCGGGCCTGCTGGGACGTGCCCGAGAAGTCGACCTCGAGACGCTCGCCCTTCTTGGTGATCTCGACCTTGATCTCGTACTCGAGCGTGTCGTCGATACCGTCGGCGTCGACGAGGTCGCTGCCCCGGTACACGCCGTCCGGCAGGGCCTTGATGGCCGCGGCCATCGACTCGGCCGGGACGTCGACGCTGTAGTTGATCGCGCCGAGCCAGGCGTCGACGCCGTAGCGCTCGAAGCTCTCCTTCATCAGCCGCTCACCGAGCAGCAGGTTCTGGTAGATCGTGATCATGTCCGGCAGCAGCAGCGCGCAGTACCGGGCGTTGTTGAAGATCAGGTGGAACGAGCTCTGCACCGGCTGGTCGTTCTCGTAGGCCAGCATCGGCGGGATGACCAGGCCGGTCTCGTAGACGTCGCGCTTGGTCGCCGAGAAGCCGGCGGGCACGATGCCACCCATGTCGAGCTGGTGGGCACGCAGCGCGACGAAGGTGACGATCTTGTCGTCGTGGAACACCGGCCGGATGAAGCAGATGTCGTTGACGTGGTTACCGGCCCGGTACGGGTCGTTGACCATGAGCACGTCGCCGGGCTTGAGCTTGTCCGGGCCGTACTCCTCCACCGCGTTGCGCACGGCGTGCTCCATGGCGCCGGAGAACAGCACCAGGGAGTTCGAGACCGTCGACATCGGGTAGTTCATGTTGCTCGGGCCCGAGATCGTGGCCGCGAAGTCGTACCAGTCGCGCAGGATCAGCGAGAACGCGTGGTGCAGCAGGTTCGTGCACATGTGCTCGACGATGTAGCGCATGCGGTTGGACAGCACGGTCGCGGTGTAGCGGTCGCAGTTGTAGCGCGCCTCGAACTCCGCGTCGGTCAGTTCCTTGATCGGGGTCTTGCCCACTCCAAGATCGGTCATCTCGTCCTCCCTCAGGCCCTGGTGATCCGAAGCTCGCCGTACTCGCCGACCTCGGCGACCTGGCCGGGCAGCATGAACGTCGTGGAGAGCGCCTCGTGGATCACGGCGGGGCCCTCGATACGGTCGCCGGCCTTGAACGTCTCCCGCTGGTAGCGCCCCGCGGTGACCGGCTCGTCGGTCAGGAACCGCAGCTCGAACGTGGACTCGGGCGTCAGGACAGCGCCGTCGCCCTTCTCCAGCCGCGGGTAGTCGACCTTGTCGACCTTGATGACGGCCTCCACCCGGTAGGTGACGGCCTGCACCGGAAGACCGTCGAAACGGTTGCCGGCACGCGACTCGTAGACCGTGTGGAAGGTCTCGATCATCTCGTCGACCTTCGTGGCGTCGATCGTGCCCGACGGCACCGAGACGAACGGCGTCTCCCACGTCTGGCCCGCGAGGCGGGCGTCCATGGAGCGCACGAACTCGACGTTGGACTTGGAGTCGTCGAAGCGCTCGCGCAGCTTCTCCTCCATCTGCGTGTAGATCCTGTCGATCGACTCGGCCGCGTCGTGGCCCAGCATCACGTAGGAGCTGCGGCTGTCGCCGTAGACCTGGTCGGAGGAGACCAGTCCGAGCGCCGAGAACAGGCCCGGGTGCGGCGGCACGATGACGTCGCGGGCGTGCACGAGGTCGAGGCAGGCGGGCAGCAGCATCGGACCGGCGGCACCGAACGCGACGAGGCTGTAGTCGCGCGGGTCGATGCCGTGCTTGATCGCGATGTTGGTGACGCCCTCGGCGATGTTGTTGATGCCGATGTTGAAGGCGTAGTTGACCCTCTGGTGCAGGGACAACGTGGTGTCGAGGTCGTTGAACGCCCGCTCCGACAACGAGGGGTCGAGCGACATCCGGCCACCGGCGAAGGTCTTCGGGTCGATGACCCCCATCATGATCAGGGTGTCGGTCGTCGCGGGCTCGGTGCCGCCCTTGCCGTAACAGGCCGGACCGGGGTCCGCACCGGCAGAGCCGGGGCCGACCAGCACCTCGCCGCTGGCGGCGATCTTGACCAGCGATCCGCCACCGGCACCGATCGACTCGACCTCATTGGAGAGGGCGTTGACGATCAGGTCGTGCTCGAGCAGGAACGTCGTGTTCACGTACGGGTCACCGTCGGACACCATCGAGATGTCGCACGACGTGCCGCCGAGGTCGACGCACAGCAGGTTGCCACGGTCGATCAGCTTGCCGAAGTGCGCGCTCGCCATGGTGCCGGCCGCGGGGCCGGCGAACACGATCTCGAACGGCTGCTCCATCGCGATGTCGGCGTTGACCAGCTGCGCCGCGCAGTTCGCGTAGTTGAACTCGCCGTTGAAGCCCTGCTCGCGCAGGCCGTCACCGAGCTTCTTCGTGTAGTCGCCGTAGATGAGCTTCATGAACACGTCGATCGTCGTCGTCGACGCGCGCGCCCACTCCTTGGCCAGCGGCGAGGTCTCGCTGGAGATGGAGACGGGGATGTCGCCCAGCTCCTCCTTGACCAGCTCGCGCAGCCGCTCCTCGTGGCTCGCGTTGACGTAGGCGTTGATCAGGCAGATGGACACACCCTGCACGCCGCACTTGCGCAGGACAGCGAGCTCCTCGCGGGCCTGGGCCTCGTCGAGCGGGATGAGCGTGCTGCCGTCGGTCTTGAGCCGCTCGCGGATGCCGCGACGCAGGTAGCGGGCCACCAGGGGGCGCATCGCGTCGCCGAAGCCACGACGCCAGCTGGCGTCGGTCAGGGCGTCCAGCGGCCGGTAGCTCGACCCGATGTCGAGGATGTCGCGGTGACCCATGGTCGTCAGGAAGGCGATCTTGGGCAGCCGTCGGGTGATGACGGCGTTGAGTCCGTGAGTACTTGCATGGTTGAAGACGGTGGCGTTCTCGACGCCGGCCTCGCGCGCTCCTTCGAGCACCGCGAGGTGGGTGTTGCGGACGTCGGTCGAGACCTTGACCGTCCTGATGTTCCCGTCCTCGATCGCGACCACGTCGGTGAAGGTGCCGCCGACGTCCACTCCGATCATCGTCATGAGATGTCTCTCCCTCTCGTCGTGGCCGTCAGGCGATGTGGAGACCGTCGGTCACCAGCTTGATGGGCCCCAGCAGGGTCCACTTCGTCCGGTGGACGGTCTCCATCGTCTTCTGGTTCTTGATCACGATGTACCAGCCGCCCTCGGACAGCACCGGGTAGCGCTTGAAGTCCGAGGCCGATGCCCCGGAGGTGTCGATCCCCAGCTCCCGGAGCTCGTCCTCCGTGACGTCCTCGCGTTCGACGCTGAGCCCGGGCGCCACGGTGGGTCCGTCTGTCACGTCGTCCTCCTGTTGTCGTTTCGACCTGGTCGACTTCCGGCGGGTGAGTCGTCGTTCTCTCGTACCGTCGAATGCCCCGCCCGGCGGGAAACGTCTCGTGCCAGGCAGAACGCTGTGTGAGCCGGACCATATGGCGACGCTCACCGAACCGACCATGGGCCGATCCACCACAGATGTGAGGGGAGGGGTGGGCAGATTCGCCATGGTGGTGTCCGACCAGGGGAATCGTCGATCAGACGACGCCCGCGAGCTGGTGCAGGCGGGCCGCGATGGAAATTCTGAAGAGGGGTTCGGCCTCGCGCCAGGAGTCCCCGAGCAGCGTCGTGATGCGCTCGAGGCGCTGCAGGACGGTGTTGGTGTGCAGGCCCAGATTGCGGGCGGTCCTGGTGGGGCTCGCATTGGCCTCGACGAACCCGAGCAGCGTCACGATCAGGTCGGTGCCGCGCTCGGCGTCCCACTCGATGACCGGCCCGAGGGTCTGCTCGATGAACGCCCCGAGGTCCTCGCGGCCGGAGCCGAACAGGGCCAGGTACGGCGCGTACCCGTCGGTGGTGGCGGCGGTGTCGGCGCGCCCGAGCGCTCCGAGCAGCCGGGCGCAGCGGCGGGCGAGGTCGAAGCGGTCGGCCAGCGACTCGGGCGTCCCCGCGGGACCGGCGACGACGAGCACCGGGCAGCCCAGCGTCGCCGACAGCCGGGTACGCACCAGCTCGGCGGCCTCCCCCGGCGGTTCCGACAGCAGCACCACGACGGTGCCCTCGTGCTCACCGGCCAGCCCGCCGGGGGCGATGTCGTGGGCGGCGCGCAGCGCGGCGCGGCGGTACTCCGGTTCGACGATGACGACGACGGGTGTGCGCAGGTCGTCGATGCGGATGCCCCGGGAGCGGGCCCGCAGCAGCAGCTCGTGGCGGTACACCGAACGCGCCCCGAGCAGGTCGGACACCAGCTCGCCGCGGACACGTTCCTCGGCGTCCGCCACGGCCTCCTGCCGCAGTGTCAGCAGGGCGACGATCTGGCTCGCCCTCTCGACGGTCCGCCGGTCGGCCGGGGTCAGCGCGATCTCGCCGTCGTCGACCAGGATCGCGCCCATCAGCGACTCGCCCGCCACGACCGCGACGGCGAGTCCCGACGCACCCTCGCGCAACGGCACGCACTGCCCGGTGCGCCTGCTCTCGCGCAGCGCCGCCCGGATCGCCGTCGGGAAGCCCTGCTGGTCGCCGTCCTCGGGAGGCTCCGCCGCCGCGGCGGCCCGGCCTCCGGAGTCGGCGAGCGGGGTACCGCGACGGTCGAGGATCGAGATCCGTCTGCGCAGCACACCGCAGAGGATGTCGGCGACCTCCTGGGCGGACCCACCGCGCAGCACCGCCGCGGTGAGCTCGGAGTGGACGGCGGCGGTGCGTTCCATCGCGGAGGTCTGGCGGGTCAGCTCGGCGCACGCCTGCTCGGCGGCGGCCGCGGAGGCGACCGCCTCGTCGAGCAGCCGCGCCGTCTGCAGCACCACCGAGGCATGGTCGGCGAACGCGGAGAGCAGCGCGATCTCCTCGGTGGAGAACGTGCGCAGCGAGCGGTTGGCCGCGACGAGCACGCCCACGACGTCGTCGCCCGCGAGCATGGGCACCCCGACCATCGACACGATGCCCTCGCCGGCGATGACCGAGTCGACGACGTCGTCGTGCTCGATGCCGACGTCCTGCATGTAGCGGGTGCTGCGGCACGCCGCCCGGCTCTGCGCGACCTTCATCGCGAGGCCCTTGCCCGGTGGCACCCGCACCCCCATCAGCTCCGGGGTCACGGAGCCGACGGCCTCGTGGATGACGAGCACGCCGCCGGGCTGATCGAACGACGCCACGTACGCGACGTCGGTGCCCAGCAGGTCGAAGGCGCGCTGCACGAGCCGGCGCAGCAGCAGCGCGGGCTCGCGTTCCTCGGCGAGCTCGCGGGCCGAGGAGAACAGCGCCGACAGCTCGTGTTCGCGGCGGGCCAGCCGGGTGACGGTCCCCTGCACCCGCAGGACCTCGTCCTCCAGCAGCGCCAGGACGTCCGAACGCAGGTCCTCGTGGGCGAGCAGCCCGGCCACTCCGCGGCCGTGGCCGGAGTCGGCGCGGATCGAGCGGAGCAGCGCGAGCACCCCGTCGACCGACATCCGCTGCCGGGACGCGGTGTCACGACCGGTGATCGGCTCGGGCAGCCGGGGCTGCTGCGGGTCGGTCGTCCGGACGGTCCCGGTGAGTGGCAACGTCGCCTCCGCGCGGTCGGGGATTTCCGCCCTCAATCTGGCACACATCTGTGCTCCGCGACACAGAGGACCCACGCAGGAGCGTGGAGCTATGGGCGGATCACCCATACACCCGGCCCGCCGCCCGCCCTTACGGTTGCCCGGTCGTCGAGTGGGACTCCCGAGCTGGGCGGAGGCTGAATGGACAGGAGCGCAGGCGATCCGGACCCGGCCGCGAACCGCAGGCCGTTGTCCGGAGTGGTCGTCCTGGACATCACACGCGTCGTCGCCGGACCCTTCTGCTCGATGATCCTCGCGGACCTCGGGGCGACGGTCATCAAGATCGAGAACCCGAGGGAGCCCGACTACGCCCGCGACTTCCCGCCCTTCCTCGGTGACGCCGAGGACACCGACGGCCGGTTCAGCGCCTACTTCGCGCAGTACAACCGGCACAAGCTCGGCCTGACGCTGGACCTGTCGACCGAGGAGGGCAAGGAGGTCCTGCGCGAGCTCGTCGCCCGCTCGGACGTCCTGGTGGAGAACTTCCGCGCCGGAGTGATGGACAAGCTCGGCGTCGGCGAGGCCAACCTGCGCGCGGTCAACCCGAGGCTGATCTACACCGCGATCTCGGGCTACGGCCAGACCGGTCCCTACCGGCGCCGGCCCGCCTACGACAACAGCGCCCAGGCCACCGGCGGGCTGTGGGCGCAGAACGGCTACCCGGACCGGCCGCCGGTGCGTGTCGGCACGATCATCGGCGACATGGCGGCGACGATGTACGCCGTCATCGGCACCCTCGCGGCGCTGCGGCACGCCGAGCACACCGGCGAGGGCCAGATGGTCGACGTCTCCCAGCAGGACTCGGTGATGACGCTGACCGAGTCCACCGTCGTGTCGTACACCGTCGAGAAGAAGGTGGCGTCGCCGCTGGGCAACGCGCACCCGTTCGTCCGGCCCTACGAGCTCTACCCGTGCGCCGACGGCTTCGTGTTCTTCGGTGGGTACACCGACAAGTTCTGGCGCCTGACCTGCGAGATGTTCGGGCAGCCGGAGCTGGCCCGCGATCCCGAGATCGACACGATGGCCAAGCGTTTCGACGCCGACGTCTACGCGAAGCGGGTACACCCGCTGCTGGAGGGCTGGTTCGCCGGCCGCACGAAGGCGGAGCTGGAGGAGATGGCGGCCGACCACGTGCCGCTGTCGGCGATCAAGACCGTCGACGAGATCGTCGCCGACCCGCACACGGCCGCCCGCGACATGATCGTCGACGTCGAGTACCCCGACCTCGGCGAGCTGCGGATGCTCGGCACGCCGATCAAGCTCGGCCGCACCCCCGCCGACCCCCGCGGGATCGCCCCGCGGGTCGGCGAGCACACCGACATGCTGCTGCGCTCCTTCGGCGGGATGTCCGACGAGCGCATCGCGCAGCTGCGGGCCGCCGGGGCGATCTGATCATCCGGGGAGCCGACCTACACTCCGAGGTCGAGCGCTCCCCCGGCCGGGGCCAGGCCGGTGGGGCACCCCACGACGAGGAGACGCACGTGCGCACTGACACCACCGACGGCCCGATCGCGGAGGACCGCCGCGCCGCCGAGCTGGTGGCGGCCGAGGAGAAGGCCGTCGCCCTGTTCGACGAGGTGGCCACCCGCGGCCTGATCGAGCCCGGCGTGGCCGAGTCGGTGGTGAGCGACCGGGTCCGCGACCTCGCCGCCGACCTGTTCGGCGTCGACCGGCACTGGCACAAGCGGATCGTCCGCTCCGGCCCCAACACCCTGCACCCCTTCCGCGCCAACCCGCCCGACCGCGCCATCGGTGACGACGACATCGTCTTCCTCGACTTCGGGCCGATCTTCGCCGAGTGGGAGGCCGACTTCGGGCGTACCTACGTCCTGGGCGACGACCCGGTGAAGGCGCGGCTGCGCGACGACCTGGCCACGGTGTGGCAGGCGGGCGCCGAGTACTTCGACGCCCACCCCGACGTGACCGGCGCCGAGCTGTACGCCCACGTCGTGTCGCTCTCCGCGGACGCGGGCTGGGAGTTCGGCGGCAGCCACAGCGGGCACCTCGTCGGCGAGTTCCCGCACGACCTGGTCGACGGCGAGCGCATCGAGAGCTACATCGCGCCGGAGAACCCGCATCCCATGCGCCGCACCGACAGGTCGGGCAAGGTCTGCCACTGGATCCTCGAGGTCCATCTCGTCGACCGGGAGCGCGAGATCGGCGGGTTCCACGAGCAGCTGCTCGACCTGCGCCGGGGCTGAGGCGGGCGTCACCGCACGCCGCGTGACATCCGCGGCGCCGCCGGCGATGAGTTCCGGAGGTGGCCGTCGTCAGAGTTCTCGACCGGCTCGGACGGCCCCGGAGGGACGCGACCATGGACACGACCGCACAGCCCACGACGACCGCGCCGCGCCGTGCGGGCCGTCGCGAGTGGGTCGGCCTCGCCGTGCTCTCGCTGGCGTGCCTGCTCTACGTCATGGACCTCACGGTGCTGCACCTCGCGGTCCCGCAGCTGACCGAGGACCTGCGCCCGAGCAGCACCCAGCTGCTGTGGATCATCGACGTCTACGGCTTCATGGTCGCGGCTGCGCTGGTCACGATGGGCACGCTCGGCGACCGCATCGGCCGTCGCCGGCTGCTGCTGATCGGTGCCGCGGCGTTCGGCGCGGTGTCGGTGCTGGCCGCCTTCTCGACGACGCCGGAGATGCTCGTCGTCAGCCGGGCGCTGCTCGGGATCGCCGGCGCGACCGTCGCACCGTCGACGCTGTCGCTGATCTTCGCGATGTTCACCGACCCGAAGCAGCGGTCGCTGGCCGTCGGGGTGTGGATCAGCGCGTTCTCCGCCGGGAGCGCGATCGGCCCGGTCCTCGGCGGGATCGTGCTCGAGGCGTTCTGGTGGGGCGCGGTGTTCCTGCTGGCCCTGCCGGTGATGGGCGTGCTGCTGGTCGTCGGGCCGCGCATCCTGCCCGAGTACCGCGACCCGGGCGCCGGACGGCTCGACCTGCTCAGCGTCGTCATGTCGATCGTGGACCTGCTGGCCGTCGTCGGCGGGCTCAAGGAGCTCGTCCAGGACGGCATGAGCGTGCTGTCGGTGCTGCTCGTCCTCGGCGGTGGGGTCGTCGGCGTCGGGTGGTGGCGACGCCAGCGCCGGCTCACCGACCCGATGCTCGACGTCGGCCTCTTCCGCATCCGCGCCTTCCGCAGCGCGCTGCTGGTCAACTTCCTCGCGATCTTCGTGATGGTCGGCTACTTCCTGTTCATCGGCCAGTACCTGCAGCTCGTCCTCGGGCTCTCGCCGCTGCAGGCCGGACTGTGGTCGGTTCCGTCGGCGGCGGGGTTCGTCCTCGGCTCACAGCTGGGCCCGCGCATCGTCGCCCGGTTCCGCGCGTCGACGGTCGTGGCCGCGGGCCTCGGCTGCGCCGCGCTGGGCCTGGGCATCCTCACCCTCGTCGGGGTGCACGACGGGCTGACCGTGCTGGTCGTGGCGTCGGTCGTCGTGTCGGTCGGCATGGGCCCGGTGTTCGGGCTGACCACGGAGATGGTCGTCGGCTCGGCGCCGGAGGAGAAGGCGGGCGCCGCCTCGGGCGTCTCCGAGACCGCCGCCGAGCTGGGCGGTGCGCTGGGCATCGCGATGCTCGGAACCGTCGGTGCCGCGATCTACCGTGCGGGGGTGGCGACGGGCCTGCCGGCCGGGTTGCCGCCCGACGCCGCGACCGCGGCACGCGACACGCTGGGCGGCGCCGTCTCCGTCGCGGCGGGCCTGCCGGGCGCCACCGCGGACGCCCTGCTGGCCACCGCCCGCGAGTCGTTCGTGACCGGGCTGCAGCTCACGTCCGGGGCTGCCGCGTCGTCGCCGCCGTGATCGCGGTCGTCGCCGCGGTCGCCCTCCGCGACGGTGCTCAGGAGACGCGGCACGACAGTGCTCCGGCAACGCAGCGCGACGGTGCCGCAACCGAGGGCAGTGACGAGCCCGGAGGCGTACCCACTTCGGACGCCTGTTCCACCGGATCGTGACGGAGGCCACGGAAAACCGGTTGGCTCCTGTTCACCCGATCCCGCTACGGTCTATCCGGAGAGAGTCCTTCCGCTTAAGAGGAGATCATGTCGTCCACCCCTGACTCCGGGCAGAGCACGCTGCCCGAGGAGCCGACCCCCGCGGCTCCCGCCGCCCCGGAGGCGGGCACCGGCAAGAGCACCGACAAGCTCGACCGCGGCGTCCTGACCATCGCCTCGGTCGTCGTCATCGGCGCGATCATGTCGATCCTCGACGTGACCGTCGTGAGCGTCGCGATCCCGACGCTGCAGCGCGACTTCAACGTCGAGCTCACCACGATCCAGTGGATCGCCACCGGCTACACCCTCGCTCTCGCCACGGTCATCCCGCTGACCGCCTGGGCGGGCGACCGCTTCGGCACCAAACGCCTCTACATGGTGTCCATCGCCCTGTTCGTCGCGGGCTCCGTGCTCGCCGGGCTCGCCTGGGACATCACGTCGCTGCTCGTCTTCCGCGTCCTGCAGGGTCTCGGCGGCGGCATGCTGATGCCCGTCGGCATGACGATCCTGACCCGCGCCGCGGGCCCGCACCGCGTCGGCCGCGTCATGTCGATCATCGGCGTCCCGATGCTGCTCGGCCCGATCTGCGGCCCGATCCTCGGCGGCTGGCTCGTCGACAGCTTCTCGTGGCGCTGGATCTTCTTCATCAACCTGCCGATCGGCATCCTCGGCCTGATCCTCGCCGCCCGGATCCTGCCGCGCGACGGCAAGGCCGTCGCCAGCAAGCTCGACGTCCTCGGCCTGGCCCTGCTCTCCCCCGGCCTCGCCCTGCTGATCTACGGCTTCGCCGAGTACGGCGCTCAGCACGGCTTCGGCCACGCCCAGGTCATCGCCCCGATGGCCGTCGGCGCGCTGCTGCTCGTCGGGTTCGTGTGGCACGCGCTGCGCACACCGGAGCCGCTGGTCGACCTGCGGCTGTTCGCCAACAAGGTGTTCTCGGCGTCGATGGTCACGATGATCCTGATGATCCTCGCGGTGTTCGGCGGCATGCTCCTGCTGCCGATCTACCTGCAGGTCGTCCGTGGCGAGACCGCGCTCGACACGGGTCTGCTGCTCGCACCGCAGGGCATCGGCGCGATGCTCGCCATGCCGATCGCCGGTCAGCTCGCCGACCGCACGGGCGTCGGCCGGATCGTCCCGGTGGGTCTCGCGATCATCGCCGCCTCGTTCTGGTGGCTGACCGGCCTGCAGGCCGACACGTCGTACTGGCACCTGGGCATCGCGCTGTTCGTCATGGGTGTCGGCATGGGCTTCACGATGATGCCGACGTTCACCGGCGCGCTGCAGACGCTGCGGCGGCGCTCGATCGCCAACGGGAGCACGACGCTGAACATCACCCAGCAGGTCGGCGCCTCCATCGGCACCGCCCTGATGACGGTGATCCTCTACATCATCATGACGAACAAGTTCACCGCCGCGTTCGGCCCGGCCGCGGGCGCCACGGCCGACCCGAACGCACTGGCCGCGCTGCCGCCCGAGGTGAAGGCCCAGGTCCTGGGCATCCAGGCCACCGCCTTCGGCCAGACGTTCTGGTGGGCGCTCGCGTTCGTCGGGGTGTCGTTCGTCGTCGCGCTGGCGCTGCTGCCCAAGCGCAAGCCCGCCCCTCTCGAGGACGACGAGGCAGACACGGCCGCACCGGTCATGATGCACTGAGAGCGATGCACTGAGAACCGCAGGCAGGTGCCGGGCCCGTCCACGCAGGACGGGCCCGGCACCGGGCGGAACGGGAGTCGAGGATGACGACCACCGAGTACGGACCCGGTGCGGCGGCCGACGAGGCCACCGGCACCGCGCGGCCCCTGCGGGCCGATGCCGAACGCAACCGCCGGCGGATCATGGCCGCGGCACGAGAGGTGTTCGCGCGTCGCGGCCTTGAGGCAGGTCTCGACGAGATCGCCCGCCACGCGGGCGTCGGCACCGGCACCGTGTACCGCCGGTTCCCCGACAAGGCCGCGCTCGTCACCGCGCTGTTCGACGAGCGGCTCGACCAGGTCGTGGCCGCCGTCGAGCACGCCGTGGCCCATCCCGATCCGTGGCAGGGACTGTGTTCGGCGCTGGAGTCGCTGATCGCGATGCAGATCGAGGACCGCGGCCTCAAGGACGTGATCTTCAGTGCGGTCGGCGACCAGGAGTCGTTCCGCGAGCGGCGGGCCGAGATCGTGCCGCTCGTCGAGCGGGGCATCCGCCGCGCCGTCGAGGCGGGTGTCCTGCGCCCCGACATCACGCTCAGCGACTTCGCGCCGCTGCAGGTGATGCTGACCCAGGTCGCGGCATTCACCGAGACCGCCGACCCCCAGGTCTGGCGGCGCTACCTGCGGATCGTGCTCGACGGCCTGTGCACCCGCCGCGACGGACCGACCCCGCTGGGCCATCCGGCGCTCGACCTCGTGTCCCTGGAACACGCCTGCGGCCGGCCCGCCGGATGACTCCGCGCCGAGTTCCCCGGTTACCTGAACGAACGGCACGGTCACGCGATCGAGTTGCGTGACTGCGCCGTTCGTTCGTCCGTGTGCAGGGCCGTGGGGCCGTCGACGTGGGACCGGGCGCAGCGACCGTGAGGGTGCGCCCGGTCGTACACGGTCAGGTGCGGGCCGTCGCCAGGTAGCGCTGGGGAGCGTCACGGAACGCCTCGCGGCAGCCGGAGCCGCAGAAGTACCAGCCGACCCCGTTGTGCGACAACGACAGGCTCGCCGGGCTGACCGCGACGGTCATGCCGCAGACCGGATCGAGCGCCTCGGCCGCGACGACGTGCCCGGCCGCGGCCGCCCGCTCCGGACGCGGGCGGCGGGCGACGATCTCGGCGTAGATCGACAAGGCGATCTCGTGCGGGGTGCGCGCCCCGATGTCGAGGCCCGCAGGGGCGTGGATGCTGGCGCGCTCGTCGTCGGTGGCGGCGAGCTCGGCGAGCACGGCGGCGGACCGCTTCGGGCTCGCCACCAGCGCGACGTAGGGCACGTGCGCGTCGAGGGCCGCCCGCAGGACGGGAACCTCGTCGCGGCCGTGGGCGGCGACGACGACGGCGGTCGTGTCGGGGGCGACCGGGAGTGCGGCCTCGACGTCGTTCTGCACGTCGAGGTCCAGCGCGGTCCCGACCTGGGCGATGGCGCGGGCGATCGGCGAGTCGCCGAACACCCGGACCAGCACGGGCGGGATGACGGCCTCCAGGAAGATCTCCAGGGTGCCGCCGGACAGGCACGGGTTCTCGACGACCCGCACCCCCTCCTGGGCCGCGGCCTCCGCCGCGGCGGGGGTGACCCGCAGCAGCTCCGACTCCCCCGACGCCAGCAGCCGCAGGCCCTCCAGCCGCACCGTCGACTCGGCGCACATGCCGCCGACGAACCCGTCGATCGACCCGTCGGGCAGCACGAGGGCGCTGTCGCCGGGCTTCGCGCTGGTGGGCCGCTCGGCGCGGACCACGGTGGCGAGGACGTAGGGCACGCGGTCGCGGTGCAGCCGCTCGGCATGGGCGCGGAGCTCGGTGGTCGTCATGGTCGCCTCACCTGATCGCGATGTCGGGCCGGATCGGGCGGCCCTGCAGGGCGCGCCAGACGTGGGCGGGGGTCAGCGGCATGTCGGCGTGCCGCACGTTGATGGCGTCGAGCACGGCGTTGACGACGGCGGGCGGTGACCCGACGGTCGCGGACTCGCCGACGCCCTTGGCACCCAGGGGATGGTGCGGCGACGGCGTGACCGTGGCCGCCAGCTCCCACGCCGGGCACTCCATGGCGGTGGGCAGCAGGTAGTCCATGAAGGATGCGGAGAGGTGGTTGCCGTCGTCGTCGAACGCCACGAGCTCCATCAGCGCCATGCCGACCCCGTCGGCGAGGCCGCCGTGGATCTGGCCCTCGACGATCATCGGGTTGATCCGGACGCCGCAGTCGTCGACGGCGACGAAGCGGCGCACGTCGACCTCCCCGGTGCCGGGGTCGACGTCGACGACACAGACGTAGGCACCGAACGGGAAGGTCAGGTTGGGCGGGTTGTAGACGGTGGAGGCGGTGAGCTGGCCGTCGACGCCGTCGGGCAGGTCGAGCCCGCCGTGGGCGGCCAAGGCGATCTCGCGCAGCGTCACCGAGATCCCGGGGACACCGGCGACGGCGAAGTTCCCGCCGTCCGCGGTCCCGGTGCCGACGTCCCAGCGCAGGTCGTCGGCCGCGACCTCCAGGAGCACGGCGGCGACCTGGCGGGCCTGCTCGCGGACCTTGCTCGCCGCGACCGACGCGGCCGCCCCGGACACCGGGGTGGACCGGGAGCCGTAGGTGCCCAGCCCGAACGGGGTGTTGTCGGTGTCGCCCTGCACGACCTGCACGGCGTCGATCGGCAGGCCCAGCTCGTGGGACACGATCTGGGCGAACGTCGTCTCGTGACCCTGGCCCTGGCTCATGCACGACAGCCGCAGCACAGCGGTGCCGGTGGGATGCACGCGCAGCTCGGCGCCGTCGGCCATCCCGAGACCCATGATGTCCATGAGCCGGCGTGGCCCGGCGCCGACGGCCTCGGTGAACACGCTCATCCCGATACCGGTGAGCGTTCCCGCGCCCGTGCGTTCGTACGCCGCCCGCCGTTCCTTCTGCTCGGCCCGCAGCGCCGGGTAGTCCGCCATCTCCAGGGCCGTGCGCAACGCGCGGGGGTAGTCGCCCGAGTCGTACTCCCAGCCCGTCGCGCTGCGGAACGGGAACCGGTCCGGGGTGAGCAGGTTCGCCATCCGCAGCTCGGCGGGATCACGGCCGGTGTCGCGGGCGAGCACGTCGACGAGGCGTTCGACCAGGTAGACGGCTTCGGTGACGCGGAACGAGCAGGCGTAGGCGACGCCGCCGGGCGCCTTGTTGGTGTAGACGCCGGTGACCCGGCAGTGTGCGGCGGCGATGTCGTAGGACCCGGTGAACACCCCGAAGAAGCCGGCCGGGAACTTCGACGGCTGGGCGGTGGCGTTGAAGGCGCCGTGGTCGGCGAGCACCGAGACGCGGATGGCGAGGATGCGCCCGTCGGCGTCGGCGGCGATCTCGCCGTGCATGTGGAAGTCGCGGGCGAACGACGTGCTCATCAGGTTCTCGGAGCGGTCCTCGACCCACTTCACCGGCGCCCCGGTCATGATCGAGCCGACGACGGCGCACAGGTAGCCGGGGTACATGCCGACCTTGTTGCCGAAACCGCCGCCGATGTCGGGGGCGATGATCCTGATGTGGTGCTCGGGGATGCCGGCGATCCGGGAGTAGAGCATCCGGTGCGCGTGCGGGGCCTGCGCGGTGGCGTGCACGGTGAGCTTGCCCGAGATCCGGTCGTAGTCGGCGACGGTCCCGCACGTCTCCAGCGGAGCCGGGTGCACCCGCGGGTACACGAGGTCGCAGGCCGACACGTGTGCGGCCCGGGCGAACTGGACCCCGGTCGCGGCCTCGTCGCCGGTCTCCCAGTCGAACACGTGGTTGCCGCGCCCGTCGGGACCGGTGCGGCCGTCGAGGTCGTCGCGGATCACCGGCGCGTCGGCATCCAGGGACCGGCGAGCGTCGACGACGGGCGCCAGCGGCTCGTACTCGACCTCGATCAGCGCAAGGGCGTCGCGGGCGGCGTAGCGGTCCTCGGCGACGACGAACGCGACCTCCTGGCCCTGGTAGCGGACCTTGTCCGTGGCGAGGACGGCGGCCACGTCGTGGGAGAACGTCGGCATCCACGCCATGTCGCGCGCGGCGAGGGTCTCGCCCGTGATCACGGCGCGGACCTTGGGGTGGGACTCGGCCGCCGTGGTGTCGACGGAGACGATCCGGGCGTGCGCGTACGGGCTGCGCAGCACGGCGCCGTGCAGCATCCCGGGCAGGGCGATGTCGTCGACGAACCGTCCACGGCCGCGGACGAAGCGCCCGTCCTCCTTGCGCGGGACCGACCCGAACCCTGGTCCCGCGCAGCCCCCGACGGTGCCGGTCACGTGTCTCCCCGGCCGAGGGCCTCGGCGACGGCGGCGTGCCGGACGGCCGCGACGATGTTGCGGTAGCCCGTGCACCGGCAGATCTGGCCTGAGATGGCCTCGCGGATCTCGGTGTCGGTGGGATCGGGGTTGTCGTCGAGGAGCTTGCGCGCGGTCATGAGCATCCCGGGAGTGCAGAAACCGCACTGCAGGCCGTGACAGTCCATGAACGACGTCTGGATCTGGTCGAGCCCGAACGGGCCCTCCAGGTCCTCGACGGTGCGGACGCTGCGGCCGTCGGCCATCACCGCGAGCACCGTGCAGGACTTCACCGGGAGGCCGTCCATCCACACCGTGCACGCCCCGCAGTTGGACGTGTCGCAGCCCCAGTGCGTGCCCGTGAGCCGCAGCTCGTCGCGCAGCAGGTGCACGAGCAGCAGCCGCGGCTCGACCTCCCGCACGTGCTCCACCCCGTTCACCGTCACCCCCACCCGCACCTCAGGTCGTCCCGTCGTGGGCCCGGGCCGCTGCGGCGCGCAGTGCCCGCACGGTCAGCTCCCCCGCCAGGTGGCGCTTGTAGTCGACGGGCCCGCGCTGGTCGGCCACCGGCCGGCAGTGCGCGCTCGCGGCAGCACCCGCGGCGGCGAAGGCGTCCTCGTCGGCGACCTCGCCGCGCAACAGGTCTTCGGCCTCGACCGCGGTGAAGTCGGCGTCGCCGACGGCGGTGAGCCCGATCCCGACCTCGGTGACGACCCGCCCCGGGCCCAGCGAGACGACGGCGCCGGCCGCCGCGACCGCCCAGTCCCCCGCCCGCCGGTCGACCTTCACGTAGGCACTGCCCGCGCCCGGACGCAGCGGCACGCGCAGCTCGACGAGGATCTCCGCGGGCGCGACCGCGGTCTCGTACGGCCCGCGGAAGAACTCGCGCATCGGCACGGTCCGCTCCCCGTCGGGCCCGCGGACCACGGCGACGGTGCGCAGCGCGGTGAACACCCCCGACAGGTCCTCCGACGGGTCGGCCTGGCACACCGAGCCGCCGACGGTCCCCCGGTTGCGCACCACGGGATCGGCGATGACGCGCTCGGCGTCGTGCAGGATCGGGAAGTGCTCGCCAGCGACGGCGCTGGCCAGCAGCTCGGCGTGCCGGGTGAGCGCGCCGATGCGCAGCTGTCCGTCCACGACGGACACGCCTGACAGTTCGTGCAGGTCGTTGACGTCGACGAGCAGCTCGGGCTGGGCGAGCCGGAGCTTCATCATCGGGATGAGGCTGTGCCCACCCGCCACGATCCGCGCCTCGGGGCCGAACCGTTCGAGCAGCGCGACGACGTGCTCGACGCTCGTCGCGCGCTGGTACTCGAAGAACGCGGGAACCTGCACCGCCGCCCCTTCCCTCGGCGACCGCCGTGGTCGCCGTGACCATGGTGGCGCTCCCGGGGACCGGAGTCCAAACCCCACTTAAGGCTTCGCTTAGGGCAGGGGTGCGACGGTGTTGGTGCAGGTGGAGCATTCCGGCCACCACACGGCTCGTGCCGTCCCACACGTGTACGCGCCGGCAGGGCAGCCACCACACATGCCGAGGAATGAGTCGACGATGACCAACGATCCTCCGCCGAACGCCCCCGGCGGCCGTACCGGGCGGATGTTCGAGCTCTTCGAGAACGCGCCCAAGGAGAGCCCGAGCCCGACCATCTGGTCGTTCCCCGGGATGGTCGGGTGGCTGCAGGTCGCCGGGAAGCCCGTGGCCGGGCCGTGGCCTCCCCACCAGCAGCCACGCCCCGATCCCGACGACGAGCCGCTGCCGGTCGCGATCGTGGATCCGCCACGCCCCGGAGAGGAGCCCTGATGTACCCGTCCCGTTTCCGCTACGAGGCACCGCGCTCGTTGGACGAGGCGCTCGCGCTGCTCGCCGAGCACGGCGACGAGGCGAAGATCCTCGCCGGCGGCCAGAGCCTGGTCCCGATGATGAAGCTGCGGTTCGCGGCGCCGGGCGTGCTCGTCGACATCAACGGCATCGCCGGCCTCGGCTTCCACGAGGAGACCGCCGGCGGCGGCCTGCGCGTCGGCGCACTGTGCCGCCACGTCGACCTCGAGCACTCGACGGTCCTGCCCGGCGCCCAGCCGACGATGGCCGCGGCGGCGCCGCTGGTCGCGGACCCCATCGTCCGCACCCGCGGGACGCTCGTCGGCTCGCTGTGCCACGCTGACCCGCAGGGTGACTGGGCGTCGGTGATGCTGGCCCTCGGCGGTTCGGTGGTCGCGGTGAGCCCGCGCGGGCGGCGCACGATCCCCGTCGGCGAGTTCGTCGTCGGCACCTTCCAGAACGCGCTCGAACACGACGAGATCGTCGTCGAGGCGGTCGTTCCCGCGGCTCAGGGCGCCCGCGCGGGTTCCTATCTGAAGCTGGAACGCCGCGTCGGCGACTTCGCGACGGCGGGTGTCGCGATGGCGCTGGAGTCGGTGGGTGGGCAGATCCTGCGCGCCGGGATCGCGCTCACCGGTGTCGGCCCGGCGACGATCGCCGCGACCGAGGCCGCGGAGGCGCTGGTCGGGGCGTCGCTGGACCCTGACGTGATCGACCGGGCCGCCGAGCTCGCGGCCGCCGCGGCCCGGCCCCGCACCGACCACCGCGGCTCGGCCGACTACAAGCGCCACGTCGTCGCGACGTTCGTGCGCCGCATGCTGACCGCCGAACGCGCGCCCGCGGGCGCGGCGGCCTGAGGAGGATCCCGTGACATCGACCGAGATCGAGACCAAGGACACCGCTATCCCGACCCGGCGCGTCACCGTGACCGTCAACGGCGAGAAGCGCGCCGCCGACGTGGAGCCACGGCTGCTGCTCGCGCACCTGCTGCGCCAGGGACTCGGCCTGACCGGCACCCACGTCGGGTGCGACACCACCAACTGCGGCGCCTGCACCGTGCTCTACGACGGGGCGCCGGTGAAGTCCTGCACGATGCTGGCCGTCCAGGCCGACGGGCACGAGGTGACGACCGTCGAGGGGCTGGGCACGCCGAGCGAGCTCGACCCCGTGCAGGAGGGGTTCGTCGCCGAACACGGCCTGCAGTGCGGGTTCTGCACCCCCGGGATGATGCTGGCCGCCCGCGCCCTGCTCGACCGCAACCCCGATCCCACCGAGGACGACATCCGGTGGGGGCTGTCGGGGAACCTGTGCCGCTGCACCGGCTACCAGAACATCGTGAAGGCCGTCCTGTGGGCGGCGGACAAGGAGCGCACCGGTGACCCAGACAGCTGAGCCGCACGCCGCGTCACCGGCCCCGACGTCGCAGGCTCTCGACGAGGTCAAGATCGGCGGGCTCGGGTCGAGCCGTACCCGGGTGGAGGACGCCCGGTTCATCCGGGGCCGCGGCAACTACGTCGAGGACGTGACACTGCCGGGCATGCTGCACATGGAGATCCTGCGCAGCCCGCTCGCCCATGCCCGGATCCGCAGCATCGACACCAGCGCCGCCTGGGCCATCCCGGGTGTGAAGCTGGTGCTCACCGGGGAGATGGCCGCGCAGCGCAACCTCGCGTGGATGCCGACGCTGTCCTACGACACCCAGGCCGTACTCGCCACCGACAAGGTGCGCTTCCAGGGCCAGGAGGTCGCCTGCGTCGTCGCGGACGACCCCTACATCGCCAAGGACGCGTGCGACGCGATCGTCGTCGACTACGAGCCGCTGCCCCCGGTCGTCAGCCCGGAGCAGGCCGTCGCTCCCGGCGCGCCGCTGATCCGCGACGACAAGGCCGGCCAGGCCGACAACATCGCCTACCAGTGGGAGGTCGGCGACAAGGACGGCACCGACGCCGCGTTCGCCCGTGCCGACGTCGTCTCGAAGCTCCGGCTGCACTACCCGCGCAGCCACCCGTCGCCGATCGAGAACTGCGGCGCGGTCGCGGACTTCAACAGTGCCACCGGCAAGCTCACCGTCTACCTGACGAGCCAGGCCCCGCACATCGTGCGGGCCGCGGTGGCCCTGATCGCCGAGCTGCCCGAGCACCTGATCCGGATCATCTCCCCCGACGTCGGCGGCGGGTTCGGCAACAAGGTGCCCGTCTACCCGGGCTACGTGTGCGCGATCCTGTGCTCGATCCTCACCGCGAAACCGGTGAAGTGGATCGAGGACAACACCGGGAACCTGTCCTCGACCGGCTTCGGCCGCGACATGTACCTCGACTCGGAGATGGCGCTGACCAGCGACGGGCAGATCCTCGCCGTCCGCTACCACGCCACCACCGACCAGGGCGCCTTCTACGCCGACGCGCAGCCGACCAAGTTCAAGATCGGCCTCGTGCACTCGTCGTTCGCCTGCTACGACGTGCCCGTCGGGCACATCACGGCGCAGGGCATGTACACGAACAAGGCGCCCGGCGGCGTCGCCTACCGGTGCTCGTTCCGGGTCACCGAGGCGATGTTCTTCCAGGAACGGATGATGCAGGCCGCCGCCGACGACCTCGGATTGGACCAGGCGGAGTTCCGGCGCCGCAACCTGGTGGACGACGACCAGTTCCCGTACCGGACGCCGTTCGGGTTCCTCACCGACTCCGGGCAGTACCACAAGTGCCTGCAGATCGGCCTCGACGCAATCGGCTACGACGACTTCCTCGTCGAACAGGCGGAGGCGCGCAAGAAGGGCCGGCTGCTCGGCATCGGGATCTCGACGATGACCGAGCCGCTCGGGGCCGGCAACAGCCGCGAGTACGACATCCTCGGCATCAAGATGTTCGACTCCGCCGAGCTGCGGGTGCACCCGACCGGCAAGGCCGTCCTCAAGATCGGCGCGCAGACCCAGGGCCAGGGCCACGAGACGACGTTCGCCCAGATCGTCACCCACGAGCTGGGCATCCCGGCGCTCGACATCGTCGTCGAGCACGGCGACACCGACCACACGCCGTTCGGGATGGGCACCTACGCCTCGCGCTCCACCCCGGTCGCGGGAGCCGCGACGGCGATGGTGGCGCGCAAGATCCGGGCCAAGGCGCGCAAGCTCGCCGCGCACCTGCTGGAGGTCTCGGAGGAGGACGTCGAGTGGGAGCTCGGCCGCTTCTACGTGCGCGGTGCGGAGAGCCGGGGCGTCACGATCCAGGAGTGCGCGATGGCGGCGTACTCCAACATGCCCGACGGCATGGAGCCCGGCCTGGAGAACAACGCCTACTACGACCCACCCAACCTGACCTGGCCGTTCGCCTGCTACATCGCGACGGTCGAGGTCGACCCCGAGACCGGGGTGTGGGACGTGCTGCGGTTCGTCGCCGTCGACGACTGCGGGGTCCGGATCAACCCGATGATCGTCGAGGGCCAGATCATGGGCGGGCTCACCGAGGCCTACGCGATGTCGAACATGCAGTTCCAGACCTACGACGTCGACGGCAACCTGGTGGGCGCCAACTACATGGACTACCTGCTGCCGACGGCCTGGGAGACACCGGGCTTCGAGCTGCACGAGGTCGTCACGCCCTCGCCGCACCATCCGATCGGCGCCAAGGGCGTCGGCGAGTGCGCGGCCGTCGGCGGGCCTGCGGCCTACGTCAACGCGGTCCTGAACGCGTTGCGCCCCACCGGGGTCCGCAACATCGACATGCCGCTGCTGCCCGACCGCGTCTGGCACGCCGCCCACACCGGCGACGACGTCTCCGGCGCCCCTCCCTTCCGGACGGAGTGACCCGATGCTGATCGAGAACGACTTCCGGCTCGCCGCATCGCTCGACGACATCTGGGAGTTCCTGCAGGACGTCCCCGCGCTCGCCCCGTGCCTGCCCGGCGCGGAGCTCACCGGCGAGCAGCCCGACGGCTCGTTCACCGGCGGGGTCAAGGTGAGCATGGGCCCGGTGTCGCTGCGGTTCAACGGCACCGCCCGCATCGAGTCGTCGGACCCGGCGACGCACACGATGGTGCTGCACGCCGCGGGCTCCGAAGCCCGCGGCCGGGGCACCGCGGAGATGTCGGTGACGGCGCGCCTCACGCCGGCAGGGTCGGGGAACACCGCGATGCACGTGGTGCAGGACCTGCAGATCTCCGGCGCCGCCGCGCAGTACGGCCGCGGCATGATCTCCGACGTCACCAGCGTCCTGCTGGGTGCCTTCACCGACTGCATCGCCGCCAACGCCGAGGCCCGCAGCCGCGGCGGCACTGCCGTCCTGACCCGCGCCGCACCGGCGAGCGGGTTCCGCATCGGGCTGTCGGCGGCGCTGATGGCCCTGAAACGGGTGGCCCGCAGGTTCTTCGGCCCGAGCACCCGACCCCTGTGAGTGGCGAGGGTCGCCACGGCGACCGTCGCCACTCACGACCGACATAGGAGGCGAGAAGACATGGTGCTGTGGTGGATCGGCAACGCCGTCCTGCTGTTCGTGGTGCTCCCGGTGGTGATCGCCCTGCTCAACCGGGTGCTCGCCGCCGTCGAGCGCATCCGCTGGGCCACCGACGACATCCTCGCCGGCGGCGTGCAGCTCGCCGGCGCGCTGGAGCCGGTGCCCTCGATGCTCGCGACGACCGACGCGACCGTGGCCCAGGTGTCCGCGGGCGCCGTACGGTACGCCGGCAGCGTCGCCGTGCTGTTGCCCCCGAAGGAGAGCTGACGTGCCCGCTGCTGCCTGGGCGACCATCATCATCGCCGCACTCGTCATCGCCGTCGCCGGACTCGGCCTGCTGCGGGTGATCCTGCACCTGCGGCACGTCTCGCAGAGCCTGGCGGCCCTCGACGGCGGGGTCGCCGCGATCGTCGCCTCGACCGCGCCCGTCCCGTCGCGTCTCACCTCGGTGAACGCGAACCTGAAGCCGGTCCGCGACTTCTGTGCGGGGGTGTAGACGATGAGCGAGCCTGCGAGCGAATCATCGACACAGCGCCTGCGCGAAGCGCCGAGCTCGCGAAGCGAGGGAGTGCGATGAGCACCGGATGGATCGTGGGGTTCGTGATCGGGATCGTCGTCGTGCTGGTCGTCGTCGCGCTGGTGGTACCGATCCTGGTGCTCGCCGCGCGGATCGGCCGCCAGGCAGCCTCGATCAACGCGGGTCTGCAGCAGGCGGAGGTCAACACCCGCCCGCTCGCCGCCCTGTCGACGACGATCGAGTACGCCGACACCATCACCGCGGGCCTCGCCCGTGGCCGCGCCAGGCTGGGAGGTTAGCCATGTCCGACACCACCGCCTGGTGGATCGCGATCATCGCCGGGTTCGTCGTCGTGCTCGTCGTCGCGGCGCTGCTTCAGGTGCTCGTGCAGCTCGTGAAGACGATCGACCGCCGCGTCTCCGAGATCGGCGCCACCCTGGGGAAGGTCACGGCCAACACCGCGTCGACCGCGCTGATCGACCCGACCGGCGACGCCGTCGACCGGGTGCTCGCCGAGGGCCTGCAGCACCACCTCTTCCTGGGCCGGGTGCTGCCGTCGATCCCGACGCCCGCGCCCGCCGTCACGAACGGGGCATCCCGATGATCGTGCTCACCGTCGTCGTGATCGTCCTGCTGATCGCGGGGCTGGCGTTCTACCTTTACTGGGTCGGCACCCTGCTCACCGGCATCGCCACGAACCTGGAGGTGGCCGACGAGGCCGTCGCGCAGGTCAACCGCGACGCCGCGCTCATCGGGCCGGGTGTGGAGCACGTCAACCGGTCGGGCGGCACGGTCGCCGGCGCCCTGCCGCTGCTCTACGGGTTCGCGGAGAAGATCGTCGGCAAGGTCTCGCCCAACCCGACCCGTCCCGAGGTGGCGGTCCCGGCCTCCGGCCGCCGCCGCTCCCGCCTGTTCGACGGCGTCGGCTACGCACCGAGGTGACCCTGTGGGTGGCAACAGTCGCCATGGCGACTGTTGCCGCCCACGAGCAGCGGGGGCAGCGCGTCGGTCTCCCGGGCAGGCCGCGACGGCGCAGGACCGTCGCCACCCGCCGCGAGGTCGGTCACCGTGCCGCCCGGGTCCGTCCGCGGCGGGTCGGACGCGACCACGATGTGACAGAAGGCCCGCGAGCGGTGGACGACCACGGTGCTCCAGCTGATGCCGAGCTCCCGGAGCTGGGAGAGCCACGCCGTGCCGTGCCGCCGGTCGAGCAGCGCCGACCACGAGTGGGTGTCGATGATCGTCGTGCGACGACGATCAGCTGTGCCGCGGCTCCGGAGCGGCCCGCCGGGCGATCTGTGGATCACCGGACCGGCATGTGGACACGAGGTCATGAGTGGTCACAGCGTCCATTCGGGCCGCCAGGCGCTGTCGAAGCGCTCGGCGTTGCAGTGCGGGGTGTAGAGGGAGATCAGCTCCTCGGTGACCATCTCGCGGTGCCCGCGGGTGCCGCCGGGGATCGACAGGGTCGCGACGTGCAGCCGCCACTTCCCGCCCGCGCGCTCCGTCCAGCAGTGCGTGCGCGGGTGCCGCAGTGGCAGGCCCTCCGCGGCGAGGTCGTCGCTGTGCCCGACATAGAGCACCGCGTAGCGCTCGCGTTCCGGCTCGGGCTTGTAGAGGATCGCGTACACGCCCGGCCCGGCCGGCGGGGACCAGCCCGCGAGCAGCCGCGGTCCGGAGAAGGCGAACCCCGCGAGCGAGCCGAGCCGGATCACGCCTCCCAGGCCAGGTCGTCCTCCGCCTCGCTCACCGCCTCCGCGCGGACGATCGGGAACTCCGGTAGTCCCGCTGTCGCGGCGGCGGCGCGGAACGTCGCGGTCCCGCGTTCGACGGCCTCGTGGTGGGTCGAGGCGACGACGATGATCTGCGCGCCGTAGCGGTCGGTGCCGATGCCCGACGCGATGCCGCCGTGTGGGGCGACCGCGTCGGCGAGCCCGACGATCTCGTCGTGGGTGACCAGCCGGTCCCCCTGGGCCTCCAGGCCGACGCTCCAGCGCATCGTCTCTCCCATCGCAGCTCCGTTCCTATCCCAGCTCCGGCAGCAGCGCCGCCAGCTCGTCGAGGCTGGCGAGGTCGCGCCCCGACAGCAGCACGTCGACGTAAGGCTCGGCGACGAGCATGCCGACGGTCCGCGGCATCCCACGCCCGCCCGTGACGACGTGTGGGTTCGTCCACACCACGCGGTGGCACAGCCGCGACAGCTTCTGCATGGCGGACTCCAGCAGCTCGGGGTCGCCGCGGTCCAGGCCGTCGGAACAGATCACGACGATCCCGCCCCGGGCCATCCCCCGGCGTCCCCAGCGGCGCACGAACTCGTCGACCGCGTGCCCGATCCTGGTCCCGCCCTCCCAGTCGACGACCAGACCCGCGGCGCGGGCCAGCGCCTCGTCGGGGCTGCGGGTCCGCAGCGAGGGCGTCAGGTGGGTCAGCCGGGTGCCGAAGCAGAACACCTCGACGCGGAACCGGGCGCCGCGCTGCGCGGAGTGGGCGAACTGCAGCAGTGCCCGGGAGTAGTCCGACATCGACCCGGAGACGTCGAGGATCAGGACCAGCGGGCGGGGCCGGACCTTGCGTCGCCGGTAGCGCAGCTCGACGAGCTCGCCGTGGGTGCGCAGTGAACGGCGGACCGTGGCGCGCAGGTCGGGGCGGCGACCGCGCCGTGCCGCGCGGGTGCGCCGGGTGCGCCGCAGCGGGGGCCGGAGCCGGATGCGGGACATGATGCGCCGCAACGCCTGCAGCTCGTCGTCGGTGCACTCGGCGAAAGCGCGCGCCGACAGCGTCTCGACGTCGGAGGCCATCAGTCCGAGCGTGGTCTCCTCGTCGGGGCGCTCGTCGTCGCCGGGGTCGGGCGCGACGGTCTCCAGCGTCGTCTCGGCCTCGGGTTCGGCGCGCAGCAGCAGTTCGAGCAGGTCACCGGCGTCGACGCCCACGGCGAGGAAGAACTCCTCGAAGACCCGGTCGTAGGTCTCGACGTCGGAGTGCCGGGTCACGAGCGCGATCCGCCCGCCCCAGTAGAGGTCGGTGAGGTCGGTCGGGTCGAGCGCGGCGACCGACGCGCAGTAGGTGAGGACGTCGCCGGGTCCGACCGCGACGCCCTCGGTGCGCAGCGTGCGGGCGAATCGGACGAGCAGCCCGACGAGATCGGTCACGTCAGCCGCGGGTCAGCTCGTCGAGGCGGGTGCGGACCAGCTCCTCGTCGTCGTGGTCCTTGACCACGGACCCCAACGTCAGGTCGGCGGTCGCGGGGCCGAGGTCGTCGCCGAGGAAGTCCAGGGTGCGGGCCCAGTCGATCGTCTCGGCGACGCCCGGCGGCTTGGCCAGGTCCATGGCGCGCAGCCGGTGCACGGCCGCGACGACCGACTCGGCCAGCGCCTCGGACACCTCGGGACGACGCGACCGCACGATCGCGACCTCGCGGGCCGCCGACGGGTAGCCGATCCAGTGGTAGAGGCAGCGCCGCTTGAGGGCGTCGTGCAGCTCACGGGTGCGGTTGGAGGTCAACAACACCAGCGGCGGCTCCTCGGCGACGACCGTCCCGATCTCGGGGATCGTCACCTGGAAGTCCGACAGCAGCTCCAGCAGGAACGCCTCGAACTCGTCGTCGGCGCGGTCGATCTCGTCGACGAGCAGCACCGCGCCGCTGCCTGCCCGCACCGCGGCGAGCAACGGCCGCTCCTGCAGGAACCTCGGCCCGAACAGGGCGTCGACGGAGGCATCCGTGGACGAGGCCGTCTCCTGCAGCGCTCGGATGTGCATCAGCTGGCGGGCGTGGTCCCACTCGTAGAGCGCCTGGGCGGCGTCGATGCCCTCGTGGCACTGCAGCCGGATCAGCCGCCGGCCCAGCACCTGGGCGAGCGCCTTGGCCAGCTCGGTCTTGCCGACGCCGACCTCACCCTCCAGGAGCACGGGCCGGTCGAGCGCGAGTGCGACGTGGACGGCGGTGGCCAGGCCGCGGTCGGCGAGATAGCCGGTGGCGCGCAGGGCGTCGGTGAGCTCGGGGACCGAGCCGGGGCGGGTCATGCACGGTCTCCTCGACTGGAAGGGGACCCGTGAGTGGCAACAGTCGCTGTAGCGACTGTTGCCACTCACGAGGTCACTGGCGGCGCTGCTCCAACGACTCGCCCACGCTCCGCCCGCGCGGGTGCAGCTTCCCGTCGCGTTCGAGGCGTCGGCGCCAGGCGGCGCGGACGTCGTCGTCGACAGGGGTGTTGGTGTCGCCGTCGACCGGGTCGCCCGGCATGCCGCCGAACCCGATGTTCTTCATGTTCTTGCAGACCTTCGCGGGCGCGGCGCCGAAGCGTTCCTCCAGCTCGGCGCTGGTCTGCCCACTCGCCGACCAGATGCCGCGCAGCACGGTGAGCGCCTCGTCGGTCCCGGCGACAGCGTCTCCGGCGTCGAGCCGGCTCTCGCGTTCGGACATCCTCGTCCTCCCTCCACGGCGGGTGGGGTCCATGGTGGCCCGGACGCCGGGCCCGCGCAGCACCGTCCGCCGCTGCGCCCGAGTGTCGCCGCGCGACCACCGCGACGACAGCCGCAGCTAACCGTTCACTTAAGTCGCGACGGTCGGGAACGTTCGCAGGGTCAGCACCGTGGTCCGCGACGGTGCCGCTGCGGCACCGTCGTGGGCATGGACCTGACCAGCACGAACCTCGTCGTCGCGGGGATCGGCGGGATGGCCGCCGCGCTGCTGTTCGCCCGTGCGGGCGCCACGGCCACCCTCGTCGAGCGCAGCCCCGGGTGCGCGCTGTCGGCGCCGGGATCCTGGTGCAGCCCAACGGGATCTCAGTGCCCAACGGGAACTCGGTGCTCGACGGGATCTCAGTGCTCGACGGGCTGGGGGTCCCCGACGACCTGCGGCGGCGCGGCAGCCGGCCCGACCGCCCGGCACTGTGTGACGTCGGCGGTGTGGTGATCGCGCCGCTCGCCGCACCCGACGTCGGGCCGGGCTCGACCACATGCCGGCCCTCCGCCGCGCCGACCTGCACACGGTCCTGCTCGACGCCGTGCTCGCGCAGCCGGGCATCGAGCTGCGCCCGGGCACGGCCGTCACCGGCACCGAGGCGGACGGCACGGTCGTGACCCGCCGACGGCCGGCGGTTCGCCGCGGACCTGGCCGTCGGGTTCGACGGCGTGCACTCGGTGGTGCGGGCGAGCGGCGGGTTCCCGGCGCGGGCGCGCACCACCGGCCGGCTCCACGTGCGCGGGCGGCGCGGACCCGGCGGCGGGCACCGGGCTGCGCGGCCTCGCCGACCGCGTCGAGGCCGCGGGCGGGCGGCTGCGCGTCGGGCCGGGGCCGGGCGGCGGGACGGTCGTCGCCGCGGAGCTGCCGACCCTCGTCCAGGACGGAACCCGTGCGGGTCCGTCCTAAGTGATCGCTTAACGGGGCTCCGATCATGGGCGCCGATGGTCGAGAATGCCCGGCATGACGCTGACGCAGCTGAGCGCGTTCGTGCTCGTCGCGCGCCTGGGGTCGGTCAAGGCGGCCGCCAACGCGCTGTCGGTCAGCGAGCCCGCCGTCTCCCAGGCGCTGGCGGCTCTGCGCAAGTACCTCGGCGACCCGCTGCTGGTGCGCAGCGGCAACGGCATGACGATGACCGCGGGCGGCACCCGGCTGCTGGCGATCGCGGCGCAGATGGTGGCGCTCGGCGCAGAGGCCGAGTCGGCGGTGCGGTCGGCGAAGGGCGCGCCCGAGCAGCTGCGCCTGGTCGCGCCGAGCCCCGTGGTCGAGTTCGTGGCCGGCCCGCTGGGCGAGACCTTCGGGGCGCGGTCGTCGGGGACGGTCGAGATCAGCTCCGGCGTCGCGACGACCGCCGAGATGGGCGCGCTCGTCTCGCAGCGCCTCGCCGACGTCGCGCTCGGCCCCCACCTGGGCGGCGAGCGGTCGATGGGGCTGGTCAGCGAGCCGATCTTCCGGGCGCGGCTCGTCGTGCTCGCCGCCCCCGACGCCCGGTTCACCGGGCCACCCGCACGCTGGCCGTGGCTGGTGGAGACGTCGGCGACCGACCCGGACAGCGACATCGGCCGGCTGCTGCGGGCCGCGCGCATCCCCGAGTCGAGCCTGTCGGTGTTCCCGACGCAGACCGCGGCCTGGGACGCCGCCGCGCGGGGCGCGGGCGTCGCCCCCGGGATCGCGCACCTCGCCGTGCACCACGTGCGGCGCCGCGAGCTCGCCGTCGTGGAGCTGCCAGGAACCCCGATCGACGTGGTCTGGCACGTGTCGACGTTGCCGGTGGACCGGCGGTCGGCGGCCGCGTCGTCGCTGCGGCACTTCCTGTCGACCCCGGAGGCGATGAAGCTGCTGCGCGCCCCGGGTGAGGGCCTCACCCCCGCCCGGTTCCGCCCACCCGTCTACGTGACGATCTGGAGCTGAGAGCCGGGCGTGCGGCTCACGACAGCGTCGCCGCGTGGTCGGGCACGCTGCGCTGGATCTCCCGCGGCGGCCGGACGTAGCCGCTGCCGGCGGGACGGTCGGGCAGGGCCAGCGGCGCACGCTGCACCGGCTGCCACGGCACCGACGTCAGCAAGTGGTGGATCATGTTGATGCGGGCGGCGCGCTTGTCCTCGGCCTCGACGACCCACCACGGCGCGACCGCGGTGTCGGTGTGGATCAGCATGTCGTCCTTGGCCTGGGAGTAGGCGTCCCACCGAGTGATCGACTCGAGGTCCATCGGGGAGAGCTTCCACTGCTTGAGCGGGTCACCGGCCCGCTCGGAGAACCGCCGAGCCTGCTCGGTGTCGCTGACCGAGAACCAGTACTTGCACAGCAGGATCCCGTCCTCGACCAGCAGGTTCTCGAAGATCGGGCACTGGCGCAGGAAGCGCTGGTACTCCTCGGGGGTGCAGAAGCCCATGACGCGTTCCACCCCGGCGCGGTTGTACCAGGAGCGGTCGAGCAGCACGATCTCACCGGCGGCGGGCAGGTGCTCGATGTAGCGCTGGAAGTACCACTGGGTGCGCTGGCGCTCGGTCGGCGCGGGCAGCGCCACGACCCTCGCGACGCGGGGGTTGAGGTGCTCGGTGACGCGTTTGATCGCGCCGCCCTTGCCCGCGGCGTCACGACCCTCGAAGGCGATGACGATCCGCGCGCCGGTGTCGCGCACCCACTCCTGCATCTGCACGAGATCGGCCTGCAGCCGCAGCAGCTCCCGCTCGTAGGCCTTCTTCGGCACCCGGGATGGCTTGTCCCCGTCGTTGCCGCCCGCCTTGACCTTCGCCGCCGACGCCTCGTCCTTCGCCATCGGAGCAGTCTGTCATCGGTGACGGCCCGCACGGGAGATCCGCGGGCCGCGGTCCGGGAGGGCCGCAGATGCCCGGCCGGACGCACCTGGGAATACTGCCCGTGACGGATGAACGCGGCCGGGCGACGCCAACGGCGGCGGCTCCCACTCGTGGGAGCCGCATCCGGTGCCGGTCCCCGACGGCACGTCCGCGCGCACGGTGGATCGGGGCTGTCGAGGGGGAGCAGAGCGTGAACAGCACGGGAGCCGGGTTCGGTCCCGGGGCGGCAGGCGGTTCCGTGCCGGCGGGGTACGTCCTGATCCGGGTCGTGGGCCGGGGGGCCTCCGCCGTCGTGTGGGAGGCGACGCAGGTGTCGGCGGGCCGGTCGGTGGCGCTCAAGCTCCTCGACGTCGACCTGCGTGACGCCGACGCCCGTGGCCGCTTCGAACGCGAGCGCCAGGCGATGGCCGCGCTGTCGCAGCACCCGCACATCGTCGCGCTCTACGACGCCGGTGTCGTCGACCACCACCCGTGGCTCGCGTTGCAGCTGTGCGGGCGCGGCTCCTACGCCGCCGCGCTGCGCCAGCACGGCCCGATGCCCCCGGCCGACGCCCTCGACGTGCTGATCCGCGTCGGCGAGGCGCTCGTCGCCGCCCACGCCCAGGGTGTGCTGCACTGCGACGTCAAGCCCGCCAACATCATGATCACCGACTACGGGACGCCCGCGCTGACCGACTTCGGCGTCGCCCGCGGCACCGTGAGCGCCCAGTCCCAGACGGTCGCGGGCGGCTACAGCCTCGACCACGTCGCGCCCGAGGTCCTCGACAACACCCGCCCGACGGTCCTGTCCGACGTCTACTCCCTCGCGACGACGGTGTGGGAGCTGCTGTGCGGGCGTGGCCCGTTCCGTGACGACGGCGACGCGGGCCCCGGCCCGATGGTCGCCCGCATCCTGCGGGGCCCGCTCCCGCAACCGATCGTCGCCGGGGTGCCGCCGGAGTTCGCGGCGCTGCTGGCGCGGATGGCGTCGGTCGATCCGGCGCTGCGGCCGCAGTCGATGGCCGACGCCGTCGCCGAGGCCCGGGCGCTGCAGTCGGGCCGTCCCGTCGCCACCCCGGGCCTGCCGCCCGCGCCGACGCTGATCGGCTCCCCCGACGGCTTCGGCGGCACGGTCCCCCCGGCGTACGGGACCACTCCCCCGGCGTACGCGGCGTCCCCCGGCACGGCGCCGCCCGCCTACGCCACCACCCCACCCGCGGTCTCGCCGCCGCCCGGCCCCGACAGCTGGACGCCGCAGCCCGCCTTCGCCGCCGCCGCGACCGGACCGGGCGCGCCCGGGACCGTCCCACCGTGGGGCACCACCCCACCCGACACCGCAGGGGGCACGCGGCCGCGGAGGAAGTGGCCGGTCGTCGCCGCGATCGTCGTGGTCGTGGCGCTGCTGGCCGGCGGCGGGACCTGGTGGTTCCTCGCCCGCGACACCAACGACCTCGTCCTTCAGTCCGCCACGGGCGCATCCGTGCTCGGGGCGTTCACCACGGACTTCTCCCGCACCAACGGGCTGACCGGGTCGGTGTACGCCTCCGCGGTCCCCAAGGACGCCACCAACCGCGACGCCGTGCCCGGCAGCACCGACGGCCTCTACCGCGGGGTGAAGGGCAGCTCGCCCTGCGACCGCGACGGCCTGTCGTCGTTCCTCACCGGCCACGCCGACATCGCCACCGCGTGGGTGACCGCGCTGCGCACCGACCCCGGCCTGCGCTGGAGCCGCACCCCCGTCGTCCTGTCCAGCGGCGACATCACGCCCTATTTTCGCGAGCTCACCCCTGTGCTGCTCAGCGCCGACACCCGCGCCACCGTCCACGGCTGGACCGACGGCGCCGTCGAGCAGTCCTCCGCCGTGCTGCAGGCGGGCACCGCGGTACTCGTCGACGCCTACGGCATTCCGCGGGTGCGCTGCGCCGGCGGAAACCCCCTGACCGCCCCGGGCCCGACGGACGTCACCGTCACCGCCGACGGCGCCCCGTGGCCGGGCTTCGACCGGAACGCGACGGTCGCCGTCGTCGGGGCCGGGGAGGCCGTCCGCGAGCTCGGGCTGGTCGACCTGGCCAACGCGAACCTTCGCCGGCCCGCCGGCTCCACCGGTGGCGACGACTTCGAGGCCGTGCCCGCCAACGCCTCGCTCGAGGGCGCCTACGTCCTCAAGGGCCAGCAGGCCAACTGCAACCTGTCCGACTGCGCGAAGTCGACGAACCTCGAGATCTCGGTGATCGTCTCCGACTGCAACCGCAGGACCTGCACGGTGCGCGCCCCCAACGGCCAGTGGGCCGGAAACCTCACCATGACCGTCGGCGGCGGCGGCGTCTGGACCGTGGGCGGCACGATCGCCGAGCAGTACGGCTACAACTGCAACGGCGGCCCCATCGCGGCGACCTTCACCCTGACGCTGTCGGCGACCGGCGCGTCGGTGCAGAACACGGAGTGGGCCGCGACCGGCGTGAACGGACGCATGGAGCACACCATCCCCGCGACGGGCTGCACCGCGGGCACCCAGACCTGGAACGTCAGCGCCACGAAGTAGCTCGTGTCAGCGGTCGTCGGCGCCGGGACCGGAGCCGAGGTAGACGTCGAGGGCAGCGGCGCCGCGGAGCATCTCGCGGCTGCGGGCGGCCAGGCGTGCCCGCCAGTCGCGCACCATCGTCGACGAGACGTAGCGCGTCGTCGACCGCGCCGCAGTGGACCGCCTCGTGTGGCGGACGGCGCGGCGGAGCAGACGTGTGACGACGTACGGTCCAGGGAGGATCCCCTCCGAGACCCGCCGGGAGCACCCATGCCGGAAGCCGTCATCGTCGACGCCGTCCGCACGCCCATCGGCAAGCGCAACGGGTCGCTCGCCGACGTCCACCCCGTCGACCTGTCCGCCGCTGTGCTTCGCGCGCTGGCCGGCCGCACCGGCATCGACCCCGCCGTCGTCGACGACGTCGTCTGGGGCTGCGTGAACCAGGTCGGCGACCAGGCCGCGCAGGTCGGCCGCTACGCCGTGCTGGCCGCGGGCTGGCCCGAGACCGTCCCGGGGGTGACGGTCAACCGGGCGTGCGGGTCGAGCCAGTCGTCGCTCGACTTCGCCGCCGGCATGGTGATGGCCGGCCAGTACGACCTCGTCGTCGCCGGTGGGGTGGAGTCGATGTCACGGGTGCCGCTGGGGTCGGGACGCGACCTCGGCCGACCGTTCGGGCCGCTCGTGCGCGAGCGCTACGCCGACGACCTGACCTCGGGCGAGTTCCCCGGTGAGGACTTCAACCAGGGTGTGGGTGCCGAGCGGATCGCCGCCGTCTGGAACCTGTCGCGCGCCCGCCTCGACGAGTACGCCGCCCGCTCGCACGCGCTCGCCGCGGCCGCCGTCGACTCCGGCGCCTTCGCGGGCCAGCTCGTCGACATCCCGGGCAAGCCGGAGTTCACCGCCGACGAGGGCCTGCGCCGCGGCACCACCCCCGACACCCTCGCGAAGCTGACGCCGTCGTTCCGGCCCGACGGCGTGATCCACGCCGGCAACGCCTCCCAGATCTCCGACGGCGCCTCCGCCGTCATGATCACGACACCCGAGCGCGCCAGGGAGCTGGGCCTCACGCCGATCGCGCGCTACCACGGAGGCGCGGTCAGCGGCGCCGACCCGCTCATGATGCTCACCGGGCCGATCCCGGCGACCCGAAAGGTGCTGTCGCGCACCGGCCTGTCGATCTCCGACATCGGCGCCTTCGAGGTCAACGAGGCGTTCGCCCCCGTCCCCCTCGCCTGGCAGGCCGACCTGGGCGTCGACGACCCGGACGGCACGTACCTCAACCCGCTCGGCGGGGCCATCGCCGTCGGCCACCCCCTCGGCGCGTCCGGCACGATCCTCATGACCCGGCTCGTGCACCACATGCGCGCCAACGACATCCGCTACGGCCTGCAGACCATGTGCGAGGGCGGTGGCACGGCCAACGCGACCATCGTCGAACTGGTCGGCTGACCCGGGTTTGCCCGTCGCCGCGGCGGGCACGCCCCGCCATGAGCGGAACCCTTGACGGACTGCGAATCGCCATCCTCGCCACCGACGGGGTCGAGGAGGTCGAGCTCACCGAGCCCCGGTCGGCGGTCGAGAACGCCGGCGCGAGCACCGAGCTCGTGTCGCTCGCCGACGGCGAGATCCAGGCGATGAACGGCGACATCGAACCGGCCGGGACACACCCGGTGGACCGCGTCGCGTCGGAGGTCTCGGCCTCGGACTACGACGCGGTGATCATGCCCGGCGGCACCGTGAACGCCGACCGCCTGCGGATGGACGACGACGTGCTGCGCTTCGTGCGGGACGCGTTCGAGGCCGGCACGCCGGTCGCCGCGATCTGCCACGCCCCGTGGACGCTCGTGGAGGCGGGCGTCGTCGACGGGCGGACGCTGACGTCGTTCCCCAGCCTGCGCACCGACATCCGCAACGCCGGTGGCAAGCCGGTCGACGAGGAGGTCGTCACCGACGGCACCCTGACGACCAGTCGCAACCCCGACGACCTGCCCGCCTTCTGCGCGCGCATCGTGCAGGAGTTCGCCGCTGCCCGCGCCTGACCCCTGCGAGTGGCGACCTCCCCGGGTCAGCCCTTCCTGATCAGCCGCACGACCGCCCGGTCGAGGATGTCCCGGGAGCGGCCGTCGACCGAGCCGCCCTCCGACGTCACGCCGTCGTCGGCACGGGCGAGCCGTACCCCCGGTGGCGCGGGTCGATCCGGGGGAAGGGGGCGGACTCGGCGCCGCTGGGTGAGAATCGGCCCAGTACCGCGGTGTGGCGGTCGTGACCGGTGGAGGACGTGGACGTGGATCTCGCCCCGACGCTGGCACCGTTCATCGTGTGGCTGGCCGGTCGTGAGCCCGACGAACACGTCCGTCGCCGGCACCTCGCGATCGTCGAGGGCTACCTGGGGTGGACGCGCCAGGACGCGGGCGACCCCGCTGACCGGCGCGAACGCTTCCAGACGATCTGCGTCGAACGGGGCACCCGCCGCGACCACGTCGCCGCCGCGCTCGACCGGTTCGCCGAGTACACCTCGGCCCGGGGCCGAGGCCCCGGCCCGGCCCGCTGACCGCCTGCGCGGCTCACGCCGCCAGTGCGGCGTAGCGGCCGTGGCGGGCGAGCAGCTCGTCGTGGGTGCCCGACTCGACGACGCGGCCGTGGTCGAGGACCGCGATCCGGTCGGCGTCGCGGACCGTCGAGAGCCGGTGGGCGATGGTGATCGTCGTACGGCCGTCGGTGAGGGTGTCGAACGCCTGCTGCACCGCCCGCTCGGTCTCGGTGTCCAGCGCGCTGGTGGCCTCGTCGAGGACCAGCACCCGCGGGTCGCGCAGCAGCGTCCGCGCGATGGCGAGCCGCTGCTTCTCCCCGCCGGAGAACCGGTGCCCCCGCGAGCCGACGACGGTGTCGTACCCGTCGGGCAGCGACGCGATCAGGTCGTGGACCTGCGCGGCGCGCGCGGCCGTCTCGATCTCGGCGTCGGTGGCGCCGGGCTTGGCGTGCCGCAGGTTCTCGCGGACCGTGGTGTGCAGCAGGTAGGTCTCCTGGCTGACGGTGCCGACGATCGCGGTGAGGTCGGCCAGGCGCATGTCGCGCAGGTCGATGCCGTCGATCGTGATCCGGCCGCCGGTGGGGTCCTGCAGCCGCGCGACGAGCCCCGCGAGGGTGCTCTTGCCGGAGCCGGTCTCGCCGACCAGTGCCAGCGTGGAGCCGGCAGGCACGTCCAGGCTCACGCCGGCGACCGCCGCGGTCCCGCTCCCGGGGTAGGCGTAGGTGACGTCGGAGAACTGCAGGTGACCGCGGGCGCGGGCCGGGTCGACGTCGACCGGGTCGGCCGGGTCGTCGACGTCGACGGGCAGGTCGAGGTACTCGAAGATGCGCGCGAACAGCGCGAGCGAGCTGACGATCGAGACGCCGACGTTGAGCAGGCCGGTGATCGGCCGGAACAGCGTGGCCTGCAGCGTGGTGAACGCGACCAGAGTGCCGATGGTCATCGCCCCGGCCCCGATGGGCAGGCCCGCGACGACGTAGATGACCGCGGGGACCGCGGCGAAGATGACGCTCATCGAGGCCATCCGCCAGCGCCCGGCAAGCTGTGAGCGCAGCTCCAGGCCGATCAGCCGCTCCGAGGACGCGGTGAAGCGGGCGACGACGGCCGGGCCGGAGCCCATGGTCTTGGTGAGCTGCACGCCGCTGATGGAAAGGCCCTCCTCGACGGTGACATTGAGGTCGGCGAGCTCACGCTGCTGGGCCGCGGTGATGGCGCGGCGCATCCGGGCGACGCGACGGGTCAGGAACACGGCGGGCGGCATCACGACGAGCGAGACCAGCAGGAGCTGCCAGGACAGGGCCGCCATGGCGACGATCGTCGCGACGGCGGTGGTGAGGTTGGCGGCGATCGAGGTCGCCGTGGAGGTGACGACGGACTGCATGCCGCCGATGTCGTTGGTGATCCGCGACTGCACCTCACCGGTGCGGGTGCGGGTGAAGAAGGCGATGGACTGGCGCTGCAGGTGGCTGAAGACGTCGGTGCGCAGCCGGTGCATCACCTGTTGGCCGATACGCGTGCTGATCCAGGTCTGCACGACGCCGAACGCCGACGTCACGGCCGCGACGCCCACCATGCCGGCGGCGAGGGCGACCAGGAGCGCGACGTCGCGCTGCGGGAGCGCGGTGTCGATGACCGCGCGCAGCAGGAACGGCGAGGCCAGACCGACGATCGACGACGCGACGATGATCGCGGTGACGACCGAGAGACGGCCGCGGTAGGGGGCGAACAGCCGGCCGATGCGGCGCAGGGAGACCTCGCGGGCCTGTGCCTTCTCGGCGGCGGTCACGGTGCGGCCGCCACGTCGCGGGCGGTCGGAGGATTCGGTGGCGGCGGTGGCGCCGCTGAGTGTGGGTTCCAAGCCGGACCCTTCTCGTGTCGGGGAACGCAACGGGCACGTCAATTTGCTGAGGTTACCTCAACATGAGGCTACAACACGACCTGCTGCTAGTTTTGTTCCTGTGACCGGTGAGCCCGCATCCGACGACTCCCTCGCCGAGACCTTCTGGGCCGTCGCCCGCCGGCTGCGCAGGCTGTCCAAGGACGCACTCGCCCCCTGGGAGGTCACCCCCGGCCAGTCCCGTGCCCTCGGCGTCCTCGTCCGCAACGGCGAGATGCGCCCCGGCACCCTGTCCGAGCACCTGCGGATCGCCCCCCGCTCCGCCACCGAGGTCGTCGACGACCTCGAGGACCGCGGCCTCGTCGAACGCGCCCCCGACCCCGCCGACCGGCGCGCCACCCTCGTGCGCGTCACCGCCCGAGGCCGCCAGATCGCCGACGGCATCCGCGCCGCCCGGTCCGCAGAGGCCGAGGAGTTCTTCCGCGGCCTCGACGCCCACGACCGCACCGAGCTCCTGCGCATTCTCGGCTCACTGCGGGACTGACCGTGCGTACTCGTCGACCGCTCCGCGGCCGGGCGGCGCTCCTCGCCGCCGTCTGCGAGGAACCCGGCACCGAGGACCGGGGCTGCCTGCTTCGCGACGACGCCTGCCGTTACGGCTGGCTCAGCGCCTCGGTCGACCGGCTCCGCACGAGGGACTGGTACGACCCCCGCCGGCAGACCTCCTACACGTGGGGTTTCGAGGTCGACGCCGCCGGCCGCTATGACAAGGTCCTCGACCCGCCCCGGCCGATCCGCGACGACACCCTGCTCCTCACGGCGGCCTCACCGTCCCGCTGCCGGCCTGACCCGCCGACCGGCGGACCGGCCGTCACCTCGCGCGCACGGGGTCGTCCGCCGGTACGATCGCCGGGCGTCCGGCGGTCGAGCAGCGTGCTTCCGGCTCCTCCTCGTGACCTCTCCCCACGTCCGGTGTCCCGATCCTCAGCGGCGTCCCGGACCCCCGAAAGGACCTTCGTGCCGCCCGCGACCCCCGATCCCTCGCCCCACGACGGCGACGGCCTGCGGTTCACCGACGTGTCCGGCGTCGCCTCCCGTCCCGGCGCACTGGCCCGGGCTCCCTTGTCGGCCTCCGAGCAGCTGCTGCGGCTGTGCGGCGACGTCGACGGCCCCGAGGCCACCGCCTTCGTCGACGCCGGCACCGACGTGCTCGACGGCGGCGCCGACCTGGTCGTAGACCTGCGCCCGGTCACCTTCCTCGGCTCCCGCGCCATCAGCGCCCTGCTGCGCGTGCACCACCACGCCGAGGCCAGCGAGCGCCGGATGCGGGTGGTGGTCGACCGCTCCGGCCACGTCGTCATGCGCCCGCTGACGCTCACCCACGTCGACACCACCCTGAACCTCGTCGACGCCCCCGACGCCCCCGCCGCCCAGCCTTGACCGACCCCTCACCGAGTTCGACCTGAGACCGCCTGCGACGCAAGAGGAACCAGGGGGACTGTCAACTGAGCGGTGTAACTGATGTTGTGCGGGTTTACTTGCGGCCG
>NZ_BEGX01000070.1 GCF_002583555.1 Pseudonocardia sp. N23 | reverse complement strand
ATCAAGGCGCCGGCTTCGCCGTCGCGCCGCTTCGCGCTGCCCGGGGCGTGCGGCCTCCGGCCGGTCCCCGAGCAGCGCGCGGCTGTAAGCCTAGCTGGGCCTCATGGTTCGCTTGGCTCGGTAGCGCACGAGCTGTAAGACCTCGCGTCGTCACACGTGGCGAGGTGCTCGGGTGCTGTCACGAGATGACACCAGACCTGTTCGGGCGAGAGGACGGCCAGACTTGCGCGAGGACGAGAATGCGCAGACCAGCGACACGGGCGAGCTAGAGGTAGCAGCCAACTTCAGTCGGATTGGCTGGGGTCCTGTCGCAAACACTCGGCGGGATTTAGGCACCGACATATTCGTGCAAGCGCGCGATCGGCGACGCTTCGACCTCGTCCTGTTCATCGCAGTTCAGGTCAAGACTGGTCCATCATTCTTCGAGGGGTGCGAGAAACTCGACGCCGATGGCTCCGTAAGCGGCTGGTGGTACTACGAGGAGAACGTCGAGCACTTCGACGACTGGGTGACTCATGGCTTGCCGCACCTTCTGGTGCTTCACGACCTGGAAACACGCAAGTCGTACTGGGTGCACGTCACGGCTCCAAACCTAACCATCACCGGAGAAGGCGCCAAGATCTTTGTACCGGCCGAGCAAACCATTGATGAGCAGAACCTCGATGCGCTCATCGAAGTTGCTTCTACCCAAAAGCACGGAATTGCGTATGAGGGCAGCCTCTGGCGCGCGGCAGCGGCCGAAATTCCGCCGGCGCGACGACTTCGAACGGCCATGATCACACCGCGCCTTGTAGCGCCACATAGGAACGCAGGCTTTGGATCGGTCATTTCCCCCGAGGAGGCAATTGCACTGCTCGTACAGTGTCGAGTGCGAGACTTGGTTGAGTTCAGCAAGAGGCATCGGAAGGTGCCGTCGTTGGAGGATGCCCCAAAACATCGCGATTGGCGTTGGCGATTCTATGGTGCGCTGTCAGCTGCGGTATTGCGTGGAGACTACTCCGGATTAAAAGAATGTATTGACCGAACTAACAAATACGAGCGCAAATCAGCGGCAGCTGTGGCGTTAGCTTGCTGGCTTATACAGGCCGAAAAATTTGATGAGTGCGTAGGTCTTCTCAAGAAGCTTCCCGACCGCGCAGGGCCAATTGATCATTCCTGGATCCTAGTACAATTAGCGCGTGCGCAAGCAGAAATTGGTGAGGTTTCTGCTGCACGTGAGAACGCTGCAGTTGCCCTGCAGGGCGTGGCTAACGCTACCCGTGACGACCCCACTGCGTCGGCGGTCCGCTCGGCAGCTGCATCACTCCTGTTCTACACGGCAGACTTTCGTGATGAGAACTTAGCCGAAGTTCTAAGTACGAGCGATCACGCTGCGGCATGGTGGAGAACGCAGGCGCAGTACCACGGACTCGCGGACCATATCGGGCGCTCATTCCGTCGGGAAATGAACGACCAGTCCCGACGGTACGGTTTCGAGGAAGTTTCCCACAATCAGCTCTACGCGGCCACGCTTACGAGCGCGTTCTCAGGTGACCACGGCAGTTGGTCAAATGCCATCCGACTCCTGGCGCAAAATACTCTGGTGCTGAAGCTCGACTCTGCTGCATCAAATGAAGTTGCCGATGCTATCGGAGATCTCCGCAGGGTCGGCAGCCGGACTGAGTTGGTGCTTGCGGTCAAGCATGCGTGGGCATGGAAACCGAGCGAGGTCCTCAGGAGGGCGATGGAGGATCTTGCAGAGGGCGGTTGGAGCCACTCATCGGCAAGTTCTTCGCTCGCGCTGTTGCAGCACGCCGGTGATTTGGCGGTTGAGGACCAGGCTGACAAGTTCGCAGAAGATCTACTGTCAATCATTGAGGACCCGACATGGTTTGTTAATCGTGTTAGTCCAAACTTCTTAGTCGCGAAATACGTCTTGGATGCCGCGCGCGGCCTAGTCGCTTCGTGCACAAGTGCGACTCAAAACAAGGTCGCGAATCTGCTCGTGTCGCTGTCGCCCGTATCTGACACGATGCTTGCCGTAGGCTATACAGCACTCGCGGACCGAATCGACGGGTCGCTCCTCGAGCCCGAGACGGTGGATGCGATCTTCGACGCGGCAAAGATGCAGCCTGATGCTGACTTCTCAAGTGAGTTGCTAAGCCTAGCTACTCAGGGAGGATCCGCTGAGGCTCAAGCGGAGATTTTACATAGGGTTCGCGGTGGTGACCTCAGTGCACTATCCGTTCTCGGAGACGTCCGTCGCCTAGATCAAACAGACGCGAAGATGTTGGCAGGCCGTGATGCGGAACAACTGCGTCGTATCAGGGATGAGGCAAAGCTGGGATCGTATGGGATGTGGCAACATGACTCGGCACTATCAATGGCCGTCATCGGAGCTTGGTTCAACGACGCTGTCGACTGGGAAATGTTGGCAGACTTCATAGGTGACGCAAATGTGGCAGACGAGCATAAGAGAGATTGCTGTATCGCGCTCGCGCATCATGTGGATCGCCTCCCGGAGGACGCGAAGGCGGTGCTTTCGAACGTTGCTCCTGATATCTCCGATGCGCCATTCGATAGAATTCTCGGAACAGCACTAGGTGGAGCTGGTGCTTACCTGTCGGCGGCTCTGGGAAATTTTGACGAGACGACTCTCGCGGATCAGATTCTGACCCTCCTCGTCTCTACACCAGAGCATCGCGCAGATGCGGCGATGATGCTTGGGCACTTGAATGTTGCTGGCTTGATGCCGCTAACAGTTGGGTTGCTAAACGACGCAAGTCAGAATGTGCGCCTTGCGGCGGCCGCGAGCATCGCAGTCCATATTATTAAGTCAGGTGACTCGGCGTCGCCAATTGCGATGGCGGCAGCGCGGCGCGCTACAAAGGCGTCAGGCGCGGCAACAGCGCTGAGGTTTGCGAACGCCTTCTATGGCGAGAATGCAGTCACTTCGAGTATTGGTGGCGAGTTAATCGACCAGCTTGTTGATCACGATTCGTCACTCGTTCGCGCGAGGGTCCGCGCGCATATAACCTAGAAGCGGGTGCCCTCGCCGGGCGGCAGATCAACAGGATGGTGGCCCGTGCCATCCCGACGACCTCCCGGAGGGCTACCACGCGGCCACCCGTGGGCGGAGCGTGGCGAGGTCGGGTGCGGTGGCGTCGAGGGCCGCCCACGGGTGTCCGCGCGGTCGGGCTGAGCCAGGTCGACGGGATGGCACTCATAGCGCGGGCGGCGGATCGGTGGGGCGCCCCCACGGAACCCCCAAATATCAACGGCAGATGTCGAGACAGGACGTGCGGCGCCAGGATGACCGCTGAGGTGTCCGCGCAGCGTACGGGGCACAACGGCAAACAAGACCGACCTCCGAGAGAAGTCGATCTTGTTTCGCAGG
>NZ_BEGX01000069.1:139725-142043 GCF_002583555.1 Pseudonocardia sp. N23 | reverse complement strand
GCCCGGTCCGCCCCGCCCCGCCGCGGGCCCGCCGCCGCGCCCGCCCCGCCCGACGGGCCCGCCCGGCGGCCCGCCCCCGCCCGGATACGGTGCGCCGCCTCCCGGACGGTCGGTCGTGCCGCCCACCAACCGCGACGTCCCGCTGCTCACCCATGACGACTCCCCGCGCGCCGAGCCGATGCCGCCGCGGGTCGACCCGCGGGCCCGCACCACGGTGACGCAGCGTCCGCCGTCGGCCCGTGGCCGCACCGGGCCCGGTGGGCCCGGTGGCCCGCGCGACCCGGGCGGGCCCGGCCGTGGGGGTGGTGGTGACGAGCCGCCCCTGACTCCCGAGGCGGCCCGCAAGCGCAAGTGGCGCCGCATCCGCCGGGTGATCTACGTGGCCGCCGGCGTGTTCGTCCTCGGCCCGATCCTCGCGTTCGTCATCGGCTGGCTCGTCTTCCAGGTGCCTACCGCGAACGACGCCAAGATCACCCAGGTCGCGACGTTCACCTACACCGACGGCAGCCCGCTCGCGACGGTGCGACCCGACAACATCAACCGCACCAACGTCACCCTCGACAAGGTGCCGCTGCAGGTGCGCCAGGCGGTGCTCTCGGCCGAGGACCGCAGCTTCTACACCAACTTCGGGTTCGACGTCACCGGGATCGCACGCGCCGTCTGGAGCCAGGTGACCGGCGGCGTCGGCGGCGGCTCGACGATCACCCAGCAGTACATCAAGGTGACCACCGGGCAGGACGAGTTCTCCCTGTGGCGCAAGTACAAGGAGGTCGTCCTCGCGGCGAAGATCTCCAAGGAGCTGTCCAAGGACCAGATCCTGGAGAACTACCTCAACGTCATCTACCTCGGCCGCGGCGCCTACGGCGTCCAGGCCGCCAGCCAGGCCTACTTCGGCAAGAACGTCTCCGACCTGACGGTGTCCGAGGGCGCGATGCTCGCCGGGATGATCCAGTCGCCGTCGCGGTGGGACCCGGCCAAGACCCCCGACAAGACCCTCGAGCGCTGGAACTTCGTCCTCGACGGCATGGTCAGCCAGGGCTGGCTCTCGCCCGCCGACCGGGCGTCGCAGAAGTTCCCCGAGTGGAAGCAGCCCGCCCCCACCGGCGGCGGCATCCCCGGCGACAGCCGCGGCCACATCTACAACCTGGTCCGTGCCGAGCTCGAGGCCCGCGGCATCTCGGACACCGAGATCAACACCGAGGGCCTCACGATCACCACGACGATCGACCCCGAGAAGCAGCAGGCGGCGATCGACGCGGCGCAGAAGGTCATGAAGGGCCAGCCCGCCAACCTGCGCACGTCACTCGTGTCGGTCGACCCGAAGACCGGTGCGGTGCTCGCCTACTACGGCGGGGACAACGGCGTCGGGCTCGACTACGCGCAGGTGCTCAAGCAGCCCGGCTCGTCGTTCAAGCCGTTCGTGCTCGCCGCCGCGCTGCAGCAGCCGAGTCCCGTCGGCCTCGGCTCGACCTACGACGGCTCCTCGCCCATGACCATCGCGGGCTCCAAGGTGTCGAACTCCGAAGGTGTGAGCTGCGGGAACTGCACCGTGAAGACGGCGATGACGCAGTCGATCAACACCGTCTTCTACCAGATCGCCGTCGCGATCGGCCCGTCCAAGGTCGCCGACGCCGCCCACCAGGCCGGTATCCCGGCCGACCTCCTGCCCACCCCCACCGGTGGCATCTCCCTGGGTGACAAGGAGGTCCACCCGATCGACATGGCGGCGGCCTTCGCCACCTTCGCCGCCGACGGTGTCCGTCACGACCCGTACCTGATCAGCAAGGTCACGTCGTCCGACGGGCGCGTGCTGTTCGACGTCGGCGCCGTCCAGGGGCAGAGCGCGTTCCCGCAGCAGGTCGCGCGCAACGTGACCGAGTCGATGACCGACGTCGCGTCGTCGTCGTCGATCGCGCTGTCCGGCGGCCGACCGGTCGCCGCGAAGACCGGAACGGTCCAGAGCTCCGTCGTCGGGCAGAACAACGACGCCTGGACGGTCGGCTACACGCCGTCGATCTCCACCGCGGTCTGGGTCGGCACCGACGACAACTCGCCGATCAAGAACTCCGCGGGCCGCCCGATCTACGGCCGGATGCTGCCGGGCTCGATCTGGCAGCAGTACATGAACGCGGCGCTCAAGGGCACGCCCGTCGAGCAGTTCTCCAAGTTCGTCCCGATCGGCACGCCGCCCTACTCCGAGGTCACGACGACCCAGCCGACCGCCGGCAACAACCCGGACGAGTACAACGCGGACAACGGCGGCAACGACCGGGGCAACGGGAACGGCAACGGCGGCGACGGGAACGGTGGCGACGGTG
>NZ_BEGX01000069.1:0-139633 GCF_002583555.1 Pseudonocardia sp. N23 | reverse complement strand
CGGCGGCGGGAACGGTGGCGGCGGGAACGGTGGCGGCGGGAACGGTGGCGGCGGCGGCAATGACTGACGCCTCCCGGATACCGTTCGCCGGGTGACGCGCACGACGGGCGACCGCGGGCGGACGACGGTCCGCGGCGCGCCGGCGGACGCGCCTCCACCGCGCGTCGTGCCGAGCTGGACCGAGCCGATGGCGGCCGCCGCGAGCAGGATCGTCGGCGGGCCGCTCGGCCGGCACGCAACCGTCGGCCGCAGCCGGTTCTTCACGCCGCTGCGCGTCGTCCTGCTCTTCGCCGTGCTGGTCATGGCGCTGAGCTGGCTCGCCAAGTCGCCGTGCCTGCAGCAGTACCCGGCGGGCGACGGGTCGCCGGCGCTGGACTGGCGCAACGACCGCCAGTACGTCGCCATGTGCTACTCCGACACCGTCCCGCTCTACGGGCTCGAAGGCCTCGACCGGGGCGCCCTGCCCTACCGCGACGCCTGGCTCGAACAGCCCGGCACCCCGCAGGAGAAGCTGCGGTACATGGAGTACCCCGTCGTCACCGGGTTCTTCCAGTGGTTCAACGCCCGGCTGACCGACGGCTGGCTCGCCCTCTCCGCGCACATCCCGCTGCCGGTGGCGCTGCCCGTCGTCGTCTACTTCGACTTCTCCGCGGGCTGGCTCGCGCTGGCCTGGCTCGTCGTCGCCTGGGCGGTGTGCCGGCTTCGGCCCTCCCGGCCGTGGGACGCGGCGCTGGTCGCGCTGTCGCCGCTCGCCCTCGTCCACCTGTTCACGAACTTCGACGCGCTCGCCGTGGCCTGCGCGACCGCCGGGCTGCTCGCGCTCGCGCGGCGCAGACCCTGGCTCGCCGGGCTGCTCATCGGCATCGGCGGCGCCGCCAAGCTGTACCCGCTGATGATCCTGCTGCCGGTGCTGCTCGTCGGCTGGCGCCGCCGCGAGGCCGACGGCCTGCTGCTCTCGGTCCGGACGATCGTCGGTGCCGTCGTCGCGTGGGCGGCGATCAACCTGCCCGTCGCGCTGCTCTGGACGCCGGGATGGTGGGAGTTCTTCCGCCTCAACCAGACCCGACCGGCCGACCCGGACTCGATCTACTACGCGCTCAGCTACTTCACCGGCTGGGCAGGCTTCGACGGAGACCTCGCCTCGGGGCAGACACCGGCGATCCTCAATGCCGTCACCCTCGGCCTGTTCGCACTGGCCTGTGCCGGCGTCGTCGTGCTCGCCCTCAAGGCCCCCCGATCACCCAGGCTTGCGTCGCTGGCGTTCCTGGTCGTCGCATCGTTCCTGCTGGTCAACAAGGTGTGGAGCCCGCAGTACTCGTTGTGGCTGGTGCCGCTCGCGGTGCTCGCGCTCCCGCGCTGGCGGCTGCTGCTCGCGTGGATGTTCGTCGACGCCGCGGTGTGGGTGCCGCGGATGTTCTACTACCTGACCCCCGAGAAGAAGGGCTTGCCGCCCGACTGGTTCCTCGGGGCGGTCCTGCTGCGCGACGCGATGATCGTGCTGCTCTGCGTCCTGGTGGTGCGCAGCGTGCTGCGGCCCGCCGACGACCCGGTGCGCGCCGACGGCCCCGACGACCCGGACTGGCCGGACACCGGCCCGGTCCGGCCGCGGGTGCGCGACGTCGTCCCGGCGCCGGTCGCTACCGCGCCAGCCGGCGCACCAGCTTCAGACCCGACCACGTCGCCTCGACCGCGCACACCTTGACGTCGACCCAGCCCAGCGGCAGCGCATGGTCGCGGACGCCGTTCTCGTCGAGGTCCGTCGGCACCCCGGACGCCTTCTTCGGCCACGCCACCCACACCGCGCCCCGCTCGGTGCTCAGCTCGACCGCCCGCGGCCAACGCCGGCGCAGCGTCGCGACATCGGGGCAGAACACCACCTGCACCTCGTAGCCCCCGCGACCCGACGCCCTCCGGTGGTGCGGCGCGTCCAGCGTGAACCCGGCGGGAGCGCCGACCAGCAGCGTCCGGGTGCCGTCGCGAACACCCAGCTTGCGGGGTAGCGGAGTGCCGGAGCAACCGGCCGGTGCGGCGGGGGTCACAGCACGCAGCGTAGGCCCGCGGCGCCGGGGTGCGGCAGTGTCGGAGCGGTCGACGTCGACGGGGTGGGGAGAGCGCGATGGATCCGAAGGCGGTCGTCAGCGAGCGGATGGCGGCGTTCGACCCGGTCCGCGTCGAGAGACCGGACCTGGCCCGAGCGGCCGTCGCGATCACGCTCGTACCCGACCCCGATCCGGCACCCGAGGACGGAGCCGTGCCCGGCACCGACCCGCTGCTCGACGGTCTCGCCCTGCTGCTGACCCGTCGCGCGCCCACACTGCGCCGGCACGCCGGTCAGTGGGCGCTGCCGGGCGGGCGGCTCGACCCGGGCGAGACCGAGGTCGTCGCCGTCCGGCGCGAGCTCGATGAGGAGGTCGGGCTGCGGCTCGGCGCCGAGGCCGTGCTCGGCGTCCTCGACGACTACCCGACCCGGTCGGGCTACCTGATCACGCCCGTCGTGCTGTGGGGCGGCCCCGCCGCCGACCTCGTGCCCAACCCCGACGAGGTCGGCTCGGTGCACCGGGTCGCGCTGCGCCAGATCGACGTCGAGCCCCGGTTCCTGACGATCCCCGAGTCGGACTCGCCCGTCATCCAGGTGCCGATGCTCGGCCGGTTCGTGCACGCCCCGACCGGCGCGGTGCTGCACCAGTTCCGCGAGGTCGTCCTGCACGGGCGCCCGACGCGGGTGGCGCATCTGGAACAGCCGGTGTTCGCCTGGCGCTGAGCGGCGGCCGGCCCCGGCTCCCTGCGTCGTGGGCCTTCCTCACCGATGGCCGCGTCCCGGTCAGGTCGCAGGGGCGGCGGGGCGCGGCGAGTCGCCGGCAGCCTCACGTGCCTCGCCCTCGCCCGACCCGTCCATGACGGCGGCGCGCTCACCACGGTCCACCACGTCGACGGCCGGTCGTGCGTCGGGGTCGTCGGCGCCGGGCCGGGCCCCTGCTGCCGGCGCAGCCTCCGGCGGGCGGAGGGGGAACGTCGGCGGCACGCGCAGGAACAGCACGAACAACGAGACCAGCAGCGCCGCCCGGCCCCACACGCCGACGGCGACGGCCTGCGCCGCCAGCCCCTGCGTGATCTCCAGGTTCGCGGCGGCCCGCACGTCGTAGAGCCAGCGGAAGATGCCGATCCCCATGACGGCGTCGGCGACGAGATAGCCCGCCACGACCCCCCAGGGCACCCGCAGCAGGACGAAGAACGGCAGCAGCCACAAGGTGTACTGCGGGCTGTGCACCTTGTGCAGCAACAGGAACCCGCACAGCATCGCCGCGCTCACCGCGACCCACGGGTACGAGCCGAGGCGCCGCATCCGCCACCAGCCCACCGCCGCGGCCAGCAGGAACGACGCCATGATCAACGTCGGCGACAGCCACGACACGAGATCCTGGAACGCGACGTCGTCGGGCTCGGAGTAGGGCCGGAACCCCCAGAACCAGAACGAGTTCGTCGTGAAGTCGACCTTGCGCAGCTGCTGGAACGTGAACGACGCCCGCCAGCCGTCGAACCCCGCGATCGCGAACGGCAGGTTGACGGCGACGACCGTGAGCAGTGCGGCGCCCGCGACCCGGCCCGCGCCCCACCAGTCGAGGCGTCCGCCCGGCACCCGGTCCTCGCCGCGGGCCAGCACGTAGAGCGCGAGCGGCAGCACGAACGCGCCCGGGTAGAGCTTCAGCGCGAAGCCCAGTCCGAGCAGCACGGCCGCGACGGTGCCGCGCCGGCGCAGCGACCACCGCGACCGCATCCCGTGCACGACGTACACGGCGCCGACCGCGCAGGCCACGACCGGCAGGTCCCAGTTGTGGAAGGCGTAGAGCACCAGGGGCGGGCCGAGTGCCCAGAGCAGCGCCCGCCAGCGCGAGAGCCGGCCCAGCAGCCAGCCGGTGGCCAGCCCGAAGGGCGCCATGATCAGCGCCGACGCCAGCAGGAACCCCGCGTCGGTGTGGGCGCCGAGCGCGGCCAGCCACATGATCAGGCCCGTGAGCACCGGGTACTCGACGGTCCCGCCGGTGAGCTTGCCGTCTGCGTCGATCCCGCCGTCGACGTACGGGAAAACGTGCTTGTCGATGTCGCGGCCGATCCAGAGGTGCTGGATGTCGGAGTAGCAGACGTCGAGATCCTTGCGGTTCTCGTAGTCGGGCGCGCTGCGGCCCTGTGCGTCGAACTCCGGCCCGGTGCAGCGAGCCTTGTTGACGTAGCCGAGCACGAGCGTGACGCCCGTGAGCAGGACGACGACCGCGAGCAGCAGCGCCGTGCGGCGCCGGGACGGCGCGCCGGCGTCGGACCCGGTGGCCGGGGCGGTGCCGACGGCCTTCCGGATCACCGCCCGAGCCGCTCGCGCAGGAACGCGATGTCGGCCGCCTGGCCCTCCGCCGGGGTCTCGACGATGACGGGGGCACCGGCGGCCGAGGCGACGGCCGCGAGCTGCTCGGCGTCGATCGTGCCGGAGTCGATGTTGGCGTGCCGGTCGCGCGCGGAGCCGAACTCGTCGCGCGAGTTGTTGAGGTGGACCAGGTCGATCCGGCCGGTGATCGCCTTGGCACGGTCGACGATGTCGACCAGGTCCTCCCCTGCGGCGAACGCGTGGCACGTGTCGAGGCAGAAGCCGACGCCGAACTCGCCGACCGCGTCCCACAGCCGGGACAGTGCGTCGAAGCTCCGGGCCATCGCGTTCTCGCCGCCCGCGGTGTTCTCGATGAAGACGGGAACCGCGAAGCCGCCCGCGTCCTGCTGGCGCTCGACGAACTTGCGCCAGTTGTCGAACCCGACCTCGGGATCGTCGGACTGCGTGACGTGGCCGCCGTGCACGACGAGCCCGATCGCCCCGACGTTCGCGGCCTCCTGGGCGTGCTGCACCACGATCTTGCGTGACGGGATGCGGATGCGGTTGTTGGGTGACGCGACGTTGACGACGTACGGCGAGTGGACGACGACCGTGAGTTCCCCGGACCGCAGCTGCTCGGCCTGGGGGTGCGCGGGCGGCTTCTTCCAGCCCTGCGGATCGGACAGGAAGATCTGGACGACCTCGGCTCCCCGCTCGGCCGCTGCGCCGACGGGGTCGTCGTCCCGGACGTGGGCCCCGATGAGCATGGCGTCAGCCTAAGGGGGCGTCCCCCGGCGCGACCCCCGGCACCGCCCGGCACCGGCCCGGTACCGCCCGGCGGGGCGGCCGGGGGCGCCGGAGTCCGGCGGATCCGCGCTGGTAGCCTCGACGGATCACCCCGGCCGGCGTCCACCTGGATGCCGCACACGGTCCCCGCTGAGGCGGGGCCCGATTTCTGTCGGGGGGTGGTGAGAACCTCCTGCCGCGGATGCACCGCGGCCGTCACGAGTCCATAGGAGGTGAGTGGTTCTCATGCGTCACTACGAGGTCATGGTCATTCTCGACCCGAGTCTCGACGAGCGCACCGTGCAGCCGTCCCTGGAGACCTTCCTCAACGTCATCCGTACCGATGGCGGTTCCGTGGAGAAGGTCGAGGTCTGGGGCAAGCGCCGGTTGGCCTACGAGATCAACAAGAACGCCGAGGCGATCTACGCGGTGCTCGAGGTGACCGCCGAGCCGGCGACCGTCTCCGAGCTCGACCGTCAGCTCGGCCTGAACGAGTCCGTGCTGCGGACCAAGGTCCTGCGCCGCGAGCCCAAGAAGCAGCGCACCCCCGCCCCGGCAGCCGCGAGCTGAGGAGGCCGTCATGGCCGGCGAGACCGTCATCACCGTGGTCGGCAACCTGACCGCGGACCCCGAGCTGCGTTTCACCCCCTCGGGTGCCGCGGTCGCCAACTTCACGGTGGCCTCGACGCCGCGCACCTTCGACCGCCAGTCCGGCGAGTGGAAGGACGGCGAGGCGCTGTTCCTGCGGTGCAACGTGTGGCGTCAGGCGGCGGAGAACGTCGCCGAGACCCTCACCCGTGGCATGCGCGTCATGGTGCAGGGCCGGCTCAAGCAGCGGTCGTTCGAGACCCGTGAGGGTGAGAAGCGCACCGTTGTCGAGCTCGAGGTCGACGAGGTCGGCCCGTCGCTCAAGTACGCCACCGCCAAGATCAACAAGGTGAGTCGCGGCGAAGGTGGCGGCGGCTTCGGTGGCGGTGGCGGTGGCGGTGGCGGTGGCGGTGGAGCCGGCGGCGGTGGCCGCCCCTCCGGTGGCGGCAACAGCGGCGGCGGTGGGGGCGGCGGCTACGCCGACGACCCCTGGGGCTCGGCCCCGCCCGCGGGCAGCGGCCCGGCCATGGACGACGAGCCCCCGTTCTGATCGAGACCACTCCTCGCCGCGCCCGGTAGGCGCGCGAGGACACAGATACATCCAGGAGCACAGGAATGGCCAAGCCCGTTCTGCGCAAGCCGAAGAAGAAGGTCTGCGCGTTCTGCAAGGACAAGCAGCAGGAGATCGATTACAAGGACACCGGCCTGCTGCGCAAGTTCATCTCCGACCGCGGCAAGATCCGCGCGCGCCGTGTGACCGGCAACTGCCGGCAGCACCAGCGCGACGTGGCCGTGGCCGTCAAGAACTCCCGCGAGGTGGCGCTCCTGCCGTACACCTCGACGGCGCGCTGAGGAAGGACGTCACCGTGAAGCTCATCCTCACCGCCGACGTCCCGAACCTGGGCGGACCCGGCGACATCGTGGAGGTCAAGGACGGCTACGGCCGTAACCTCCTGCTGCCGCGCAAGCTCGCGATCGTCGCCACCCGTGGCGCCGAGAAGCAGGTCGAGTCGATCCGTCGGGCCCAGAAGACCCGCGAGATCCGCGACCTCGGCCACGCCAAGGAGGTCGCGGGCCAGCTCGGGGACCTCGCGGTCACCGTGAAGGCCAAGGCCGCGGGCGACTCGGGCCGGCTGTTCGGCTCGGTCACCTCGGCCGACGTGGTCGCCGCCATCCGCTCCGCGGGTGGCCCGGCCCTCGACCGTCGCGTCGTGGAGCTGCCCGCCGCGGTCAAGTCCGTGGGTACGCACCCCGTCGTGATCCGGCTGCACCCGGACGTCACGTCGACTCTCGACATCGAGGTCGTCGCGAACTGATCGCCACGGGCGGCCCGCAGGCCGTCAATGGTCACGCACCGTGACAGGGGCGGGCCCTCGATCCTCTCGGATCGGGGTCCCGCCCCTGTCGTGTGTGCGGGTCACGTGACAGGATCCGTTCGTCGGCGACGAGTGGAGCGGAAAAGGTTGCGGTGGATCGGTCATGTCGTCGCCGAGCGACCGTCCGAACGCGCCGGGTGACCGATTCCGGTCCACAGTCCAGCGGGCCGACACGCCGCCGCATTGCGACACGCCAACAGTTTTGTCCACAGCGCCACCCACAGGGCTGAGCTGGGCTTACGGCGATAATCCGGGATCTGTGCACATGTTGTCCACAGCGGGCTCCCGATGTGCTCCTGGGGCGGAGCGGATCCGTCCCCAGGTGGTCCCCAGGCAATCTGGATCATCGCGTTGTCGGGTCCCCCGGCCGTCCGTACGCTCCCGTCCCGAGGTGGGCGACGCCGTCGTCACGACGTCGACCGTTCACCGATCCGACGCTCAGGGATGAGCGTCCGGACGCTGTGAATCGAACTGCTGTTCGATAGTATGCGAGTCGGGGGTGACACTGCGTATGGCGCTGTCGGACGATCGGCCCATGGGGCGGCCACGGGCCGTGCGGGCCGACGACGGGTCGGCGGGCCCCGCCGAGTCGCCGGCGCCGTTCGACCGCCAGCCACCGCAGGACCTCACGGCCGAGCAGTCCGTCCTCGGCGGCATGCTGCTGAGCAAGGACGCGATCGCCGACGTCGTCGAGGTGCTCCGCCCGGACGACTTCTACCGTCCCGCGCACCAGACGGTGTACGACTGCATCCTCGATCTCTACGGCCGCGGCGAGCCTGCCGACGCGGTGACCGTGTCCGCCGAGCTGCAGCGCCGTGGTGAGCTGATCCGCCTCGGCGGCGCCCCGTACCTGCACACGCTGATCGCGACGGTGCCGACGGCGGCGAACGCCGCCTACTACGCCGAGATCGTCTCGGAGAAGGCCATCCTGCGCCGGCTCGTCGAGGCCGGCACCCGGATCGTGCAGCTGGGCTACCACGGTGCCGACGGCAGCGACGTCGACGAGGTCGTCGACCGCGCCCAGGCCGCCATCTACGAGGTCACCGAGCGCACCACGAGCGAGGACTACACCGCGCTCGAGGAGCTGCTGCAGCCGACGATGGACGAGATCGACGCGATCGCCTCCCGCGGCGGTGTTGCCCTCGGGGTGCCGACGGGCTTCGTCGACCTCGACGCGATCACCAACGGTCTGCACCCCGGCCAGATGGTCGTCGTCGCGGCCCGTCCGGGTCTGGGCAAGGCGCTGGCGCTCGACACGCCGCTGCCGACGCCGGCGGGCTGGACCACGATGGGCGAGGTCGCGGTCGGCGACCTGCTCCTCGACGCCGACGGGCTGCCCACACGTGTCGTTGCCGCCACCGACGTGCTGGCCGACCGGCCGTGTTTCGAGGTCGAGTTCTCCGACGGCACCGTGATCGTCGCCGACGCGCAGCACCAGTGGCTCACCGAGACCCGTACGGCCCGGCGTGAACGCCGCGGCACCGACGGCCCGGCAGCCGAGGTGCGGTCGGTGGTCACCACCGAGCAGATCGCGGCGACCCTGCGCTGCGCCATGGCCGACGGGCGGGCCAACCACTCGGTCGACACGTCCGGCCCGTTGCAGCTCCCGGACCGCGCGCTCCCGGTCGCTCCCTACACGCTCGGCGTGTGGCTGGCGACGGACACGAGCGGCGCGACCGGCTTCATCTCCGAGGAACCGGAGCTCGCCGACCACGTGGAGCAGGACGGCTACGAGGTCGTCCGGATGCCGAAGGGGCACTTCGGTCTGCAACTTCCCGACGCGGGGGTCGACCTCACCGACCGGCACGTACCGGCCGCCTACCTGCGCGCCTCGGAACGGCAGCGTCGCGCGCTGCTGACCGGTCTGATGGACGCGGGCGCCACCGTGACGGGTGGCGGCGAGCTGCGGCTGTCCGTCACCAGCGAGCCGCTGGCCGACGGCGTCCGTGAGCTCGCGCAGAGCCTCGGCTACCGATGCTCGACCATCACGAAGCCGGCTCGCGGGCGGACCCCGGACTCGTCGACGACCTACGTCGTCGACGTCGCGGCGGCCGACGAGGTGTTCCGGGTGGATCGCAAGCGTCTGGAGCACAAGGAGCGCACGGCCGGGCACGAGCCGCGGCGCGGGCGGCGTTGGATCACCGACGTACGGCCGGTCGACAGCGTGCCGGTGCGGTGCGTCGAGGTCGACAACGCCGCGCACCTGTACCTGGCCGGCCGGTCGATGATCCCCACGCACAACTCGACGCTCGGGCTCGACTTCGCTCGCTCGTGCTCGGTGAAGCACGGCATGACCAGCGCCGTGTTCTCGCTGGAGATGAGCAAGTCCGAGATCGTCATGCGGTTGCTCTCCGCGGAGGCCCAGATCCGGCTGGCCGACATGCGCGCTGGCCGGATGAGCGACGAGGACTGGACGCGGATGGCCCGGCGGATGAGCGAGATCAGCGAGGCACCGCTGTTCATCGACGACTCGCCGAACCTGACGCTCATGGAGATCCGGGCCAAGGCGCGGCGGCTCAAGCAGCGTCACGACCTGAAGCTGGTCATCCTGGACTACCTGCAGCTGATGACGTCGGGCCGGAAGGTCGAGTCCCGGCAGCAGGAGGTCTCGGAGTTCTCGCGGCAGATCAAGCTGCTGGCCAAGGAGATCGAGGTCCCGGTCGTCGCGATGAGCCAGCTCAACCGTGGTCCGGAGCAGCGCAACGACAAGCGTCCGATGCTGTCGGACCTGCGTGAGTCGGGCTCGATCGAGCAGGACGCGGACATGGTGATCCTGCTGCACCGTCCCGACGCGTTCGAGCGCGACGATCCGCGCGCCGGTGAGGCCGACCTGATCCTGGCCAAGCACCGTAACGGCCCCACCAGCACGATCACGGTCGCGCACCAGCTGCACTACAGCCGGTTCGCCGATCTCGCGCACGGCTGACCCGGAGACGCGCTCTCGCACCCCGAGCCTCACACCCACGGCCCCCGAGCCGTGAGCGCGGGCGGGTCAGGTCGTCGCGGGGCCGGGCCGCCGGTTCTGGGTGCCGACGGCGGCGAGGACGAATGCGAGCAGCGCCATCACGATGCCGGTGCCGACGACGGGGACCGCCGCGCTGACGCCGCCGAGGACGATCAGCAGCAGGCCGCCCACGAGCAGCAGGCACGGGGCGACGCCGGCGTCGCGCATGCTGCGCCCGTTCCGTGGGTTCGCCGCAGCGGCCGAGGCGCTGCGGGGCCGGCTGCGGGGTCGCACGTAGGCGAGCTTCTGGAACAGCCGCGCCAGGTGGGGGTCGCTGCCGACCAGGTTGTTCTCGATGTCGGCGAGGACGCCGCGTTCGCGTTCGTTGAGCACGGGTGGACTCCGGAGGGATTACGGACGCTGTCGGGAAGGTCGTGTCGATCCCGGCTCGGCGCTGATCCCGGAATCACCAGTCCCCACCAGGGTATGTGATCGAATCGTTATGTACGACTCGACCGTGGTGCACGTCGCTCATCGGCCGCTCAGCCGCGGTCGACGAGGCGCGGCGGCGGTGCCGCCTCCCCCGGTCAGGCCCCGATGTGCTCCAGGATCAGCCGGGTGGCGTCCTCGGCGCGCTCGATGGTCGCGAGGTGGGCGGCCGTCACGACCTCGAGCCGTGCGCCCGTGATGCCGGCGGTGATGGTGAGCGTGTGCGGGTCGATGGGCGTCGACAGGTCCGCGTCCGCGCCGACGACGAGCGTCGGCGCCGTGATCGCGGCGAGCCGGTCGCGGTGGTCCCAGGTCGCGATGGCCGCGCAGCAGCCCGCATACCCGGTGTCCGGCGTCGCCGTGATCATCGCGGCGGCCTCGGCAACCGCATCGGGATGCGCTGCGCCCCACTCGGCGGTGAACCAGCGGCGCGCGACGGTGTCGGCGATCGCCCCGGTCCCGGAGGCGGCGACTGTGGCGCGGCGTTCCTCCCACGGCGCCCTGTCCGGGAAGTACGACGACGTGCAGCACAGCGTGAGCGATCGGACCCGGCCGGGGTGCTCCGACGCCAGGTACTGCCCGACCATCCCACCGAGCGACAGCCCGCAGAAGTGGAAGCGGTCGACGCCGAGCCCGTCCAGGGTCGCGAGCACGTCTCCGGCCAGGTCGGGCATCGTGTAGTCGCCGTCGGGCACCGGCGATCCGCCGTGGCCCCGGTGGTCGAGCCGGATCACCCGGTGCCGCCGGGCCAGCGTCTCGACGTTGGGCCGCCACATCTCCAGCGTGCAGCCGAGCGACCCGAGCAGCACGAGGACGGCGGCGTCGGTGTCGTCGATCTCGGTGGGTCCGTCGACGACGTGGTGGAGTGTGACGGTCATGGCGACTCCTCGGCGGTGGCGGGACGCGCGGGACGCAATGCCCGCAGCGCAGCGAGCTCGCCGACGGTGGGCACTGGTGTCGTGGCGACCTCGGGCGCGACCTGCAGGTCCCAGCCCGTCTCGGCACGGACCTGCTCGACGTCGACGCCCGGGTGCACGGCGGTGAGCACGAGCTCGGCGGTCTCCGGGTCGGGTTCGAGCACTCCGAGGTCGGTGACCACCCGGACGGGCCCGCGCCCGCGCAGGCCGAGCAGCCCGCGGTCGAGCGGGCCGGTGCCGTGACCGACGGCCGTCACGAAGTCGACCTGTTCGACGAAGGCGCGCAGCCGGTGCGCCATGACGACGACGACCTCGCCGGACCAGGCCGCGATCTCGGCCGCGGCGCCCGCGCCGGGCAGCCGTTCGGTGGGTTCGTCGTACTCGCCGACGACGGTCGAACCGATGTTGCCGTACAGGTCGAGCTGGTCGGCGGTGAGGAACGCCAGGTCGACGCGGCCGGCCTGCAGCCAGGTGGAGTAGAGCTCGCCGACCCCGACGTGGGTCAGTGCCCGGTCGGCGACGGTGGCGTCGGTCAGCGGGCCGTCGCCGAGGCGGACGTCGAGGGCGCCGGACTCGTGGACGACGACTGCGGCGGGGGCGTGCACGCGGCGGGCGAGGTGGGCGGCAGCCGCGGGGATGCCGGCGCCGACGAGGCAGACCTGTCCGTCGCGGACCGATCGGGCGGCGACGACCGTCATCACCTCCTCGGCGGTGGGGCCGCTCACGGCGCGGCCACCAGGTCGTCGAGCCAGGCGCCGAAGCGCTCGCGGTCGGCGGACACCTCGGCCCAGTCGCGCAGGGCGGCGTCGTCGCGCTCGTAGTAGCCGTGCACGCGGGAGGGCGCGGCGCCGCCGGGGGCGAGGACGACGGCGGTGACGGCTGCGCCCGGGATGACGACGGACCCCGGGGCCGGGTCGAGCTCGTCGACGATCTCCTCCACGGTGACGATCGACGCGCGCGCCGCGAACACGGAGTCCTTCTGCATCCCGACGGGGCCGCGGATCTCGACGTTGCCGGCTCGGTCGGCGCGTTGCGCGTGGACGACGGTGACGTCGGGGACCAGGGCGACGACCGCGGTGACGGCCGAGCCGGTGAACGGGCAGCGGATCGTGGTGACGGTCGGGGTGTGCCGGGGCAGGTCGGTCCCGGTGTCGCGCAGGACGGCGAACGGGACCCGGGCGGCACCCGCGGCGTAGCGGGCGGCCATCGCGGGGTGGGTGTGTTCCTCGATGCGCAGCGGCGCGGGCCAGTCGTTGCCGAGCGCGTCGAGGAACCGTGCGGGTGGCCTGCCGTCGGGGCCGGCGATGCGGGAGAACACCAGGGTCTCGACACATCCGGCGCCGACGAGCTGGTCGGTGAGCTGGTCGGATGCCGAGCGCGCGAGGGTGAGCCGTCTGCGGCGCAGGCGGACGATCTCGTGTGCGGCGGCGTAGGGGACGAGGTGGTCCAGGCCTTCGAGTGCGACGGTGGCGCCGTCGCGGACGAGCTCGGCCACGGCCGCCGTCAGCTCCACGATCTTCGGCACGGCCCGAACGCTAATGCGGTGCAGGGGGTCCGGCAATCGAGCGCCGCCGTGTGGGACGTCCGTCTTATACAAATGTATTAGACGGACGTATGAATCATCACGGCGTCTTGCGGAACCGGCTCATCATCCGTGACGCGAACGACGGCCGGTCCGAGGTGTCGGAAGACGACGCGATCGGATGCCCGTGGCGCGGGTTGACCGCATTGACCAGCAGTGGCGACGGCTCCACCGGCGCCCGCAACGAGCGCACCGCCGCGGTGATCACCGCCAGCAGCGGCACCGCCAGCAGCGCGCCGGCGATCCCGGAGACGACGACGCCCGCCGCCACCGCGAGCACGACCGCGAGCGGGTGCAGGGAGACCGCGCGACCGAGCAGTAGCGGCTGCAGCACGTGCCCCTCCAGCTGCTGCACCGCGACGACCACCCCCAGCACGATCAGGGCGGGGATGATGCCGTTGGCCACCAGCGCGATCAGCACCGCGATCACCCCGGTGACGACCGCGCCGACCGTCGGGATGAACGCGCCCAGGAAGACCAGCGCGGCCAGCGGGATGACCAGCGGCACGCCGACCGCCCACAGGCCGATCCCGATGCCGACGGCGTCGACGATCGCGACGAGGACCGTGGCGCGCGTGTAGCCGACGAGCGAGGCGAACGCCCGGCGTCCGGCGACGTCGACCCGCTCCCGACGGGCCGGTGGTGTGCCCTTCAGCAGGAAGCGCCAGATCCGGGGGCCGTCGTAGAGGAAGAAGATCAGGGAGAACAGCGCGAGGGCGAGGCCGGCCGCGATCTCGGTGACGGTGAGCGCGGTGCTCAGCGCCCCCGAGGTGAGGGCGTCGACGTTGTTGCGGATCGCCTGCTCGATCTGGCCGGGCAGGTCGTCGAACTGCGACGTCGGGATGCGGAACGGTGGGCCCGCGAGCAGCTGCTGGATGGATTGGAAGCTGGCGCTCAACTGCCGCTGCAGGTCGGGGAAGCCCGCGATGAACGTGTTGATGACGAACGAGAGCAGCCCGCCGAGCAGTGCGATCCCGCCGATGAGGACGAGCAGCGTCGCCGGCCCACGCGGCACCTTGCGGTCGACCAGCCAGTGCACGACCGGCGCGAGCAGCGCCGCGAGGAGCAGGGCGATGGCCACGGGGACGACGACGATCCGCAGCTCGATGATGAGGAAGACGAGCAGGCCGAACGCTGCGGCGATGATGAGTACACGCGCGCACACCTCCGACGTCACCCGCAGCGGCGTGGGGATGAGGTCGCTGCCCCGCGGGCCGGTGTCGCGGTTGGGCGCCGGCGGCATCGCCTCGGGCCCGGGCTCGGCGCGGGGTGCGTCCACGGGCAGCGTCTCGGGCCGTCCGTCGTCGGCCGCCCTGCCGGTGAGCGTCCGCGCGCCCTCGGCGGCGTCGGGGTCCTCGCCGCCGGCACCCCGCTCGCCGGTCTGCGGCTGCGGGTCCGCGCGACCGGCGGGTCCTGATCGCGCCTCGTCGTCACTCATGGGGCGACCGTATCCCCGGGGTGGGTGCGGTGCGGGTCGAGAGTCCCGGCACGGCGTCGCCCCGTGGTCCGCACCGGAACGGCGGCCGGTGGGTCGACGGGGACGGGCGGTCGCGCACGGGCCCGGAGTGTCGTCGCGGCCGCCGGCTCACGGCCCCGCCGGACGTCTCGCAGGCTGCGCCGGTCGGGATTGTCGGTCGCCGCTCCGGAGCAGCGACGCCCACCGATCGGGGACGCAGCGCCGAATTACACCCGTGTAGTTGACGTCTGTTCGGGAGGTCGATGCTCCATCAGTGGAAAACCCGATCACGTGGAGTTAAAACGGACATTCGGCGAAGGGGCCCGTGACGACCGGTTCCGACGTCGACCGTACGGCCGCAAGCGGCCGGAACGGGGCGGCGACACGCCGGCCGGCAACCACGTCCAGAGGTCCGGTGCAGCCCTGACATGCGTAGTTGTCCCGCGCCGACACCCGCGACCCGATGTCGGAGCCGAGCGTGCGACGACCGGTCCCACCCCTGGTACCGGCCGTGTCGGCGCGCTCGCGACGGGTGTGCCGACCGACACACGACCCCCCCGGGTACCCGGCTCGCAGGACCTCTGGGTTCGAGTCGAACAGCGTTCGCGGACCTCAGGATGACGTGCGGTACCGAACTGGTCGCCGCATGCAGTGACCGGCAACTCGACAGAGTGTGATCATCTCGGCTACGCCACTCTAACGAGCGAAATCGGCCTGAAACCCGGTAACGACGGCTCCGAGCCCGTTTCCACGGGCGTGTGTCCCCGTTGTGGGTGTCAGAGTGCGCCGAACGGCCGTACCCGCCGCGTCTGCTCGGACGGACCGGCTGTGTGGCGCACATCGCAGGGAAGTGGACATCGGAGGTGGGCGTGACGGATCAGATGAGAGGCGTCGCTGCGGTCGTCGCACGGCGCCGCGTGATGCTCGGCGTGGAGGACAGCGGTCCGTTCCCGGGGCGTCACGCCAGTCGGACCGAGATCGCGGCGGAGACGCCGATCTTCCACTCGCTCACCGCCGGTGGATGGCGCAGCCGCCAGCACGAGCCCGCCGCCGAGCGACCCGCCCGCCCGGCACGCCGGACCCGCCGCACCCGCGACGCCGACCTGCTGACCGAGTTCCGTCGCGACCCGCTGACCGCGCCCATCCCGGCGCAGGCCTTCACGCCGAGCCCGCCCGCGACGCCACCGCGCACCGGCCGGCACGGCGCCCACGCGCTGGAGGACCGCGCCGAGCGCCGCCAGGAGCGTCGCGCCGAACGTCGCCGCAGCGACGGCGGCCGGCACAGCCGCTATGAGGCAGCCATGCGCGCGGGCGTGGCGATGGGCTGGTGAGTGTGACCCTCCAGGGCGGCTGACGGGCAGAGCCGCGGCCGCCGGGAGGGGAACGGTGATCTGCTGGGGAGTGGGTCACCTTGCACGACGCGGGCCGGGTGCCCGTGAGGACCGGAGGGGAGACCCGGTCGTCACGGGTACCCGGCTTTCGCGCGTTCCGGGCCTGCCGGTCCTGCGGCGCCGGACTGCTCAGACCGTGGCGTGCAACCGCCGTGCGACGGCCCTGGCCGCGGCCAGTGTCTCGCCCGCGTCGACACGTGTCGGTTCACCGGACTGGAGCACCTGCTCGCCGGCCACCCACACGTCCCGCACTGCCCGCGCGCCCCCCGCCCAGACGAGGTTCGACAGCAGCTGCGCGTCGTCGTCCGGGTCGACGAATGCCGGGTCCTCCAGGTCGACGTGCACGAGATCGGCCCAACGGCCTGCCTCGATCACCCCGATGTCGTCGCGGCCCAGGGCCGTCGCACCGTCACGCGTCGCGAGCAGCAGCAGGTCGGCGGCCGTGAGCGCGGCGGCGTCGCCGGTCCCGAGCCGGGCGAGCAGGCCCGCGAGCCGGGCCTGGTGCCAGAGGTCGAGATCGTCGCCGGAGGCGGGGCCGTCGGTTCCGAGGCCGACGCGCGCCCCCGCCGCGCGCAACGCCGGGACCCGGGCGACCCCCGCGGCGAGCTTCCCGTTGGACCCCGGGCAGTGCGCGACGCCCGCGCCACGGCGGCCCAGGAGCGCGACGTCGTCGTCGGAGAGCTGGACCGCGTGCGCGGCCAGCAGCCGGCCCGCGAGCAGCCCCGACGACTCCAGCAGCGCCGGCACCGACCCGAACTCCTCGCGGACGTGCGCGTCCTCCTGCGCCGACTCGGCGACGTGGATGTGGACGAGCGCATCCCGTTGCGCCGCATGCTCGGCGACCGAGCGCAGCGCCTCGGCGGGCAGCGTGTACGCGGCGTGCGGTCCGTAGCCCAGCTCGATCCGCTCGCCGGGCCCGAAGCGCAGGCCGTGGGCGTCGATACGGGCGGACACGTCGTCGCGCATCTGTTCCCAGGTGCCCAGCCGGTCCCAGCCGGGCGCCGCGATGATCCCCGGTGTCACGACCGCCCGCGTCCCGACGGCCAGGACCGCGTCGACGACGGCGTCGGTGAAGAAGTACATCTCGGCGCTGGTGGTGCAGCCGGTGCGCAGCAGCTCGACGCCGCCCGCGACCATCCCGACGCGGACGTCGTCGCCGTCGAGCAGCGCCTCGGCCGGCCACATCACGCCGACCAGCCACTCCATCAACGGCAGGTCGCCGCCCATGCCGCGCAGCACCGTCATCGGGGTGTGGCAGTGGGTGTTGACGAGCCCGGGCATCAGCAGCCCGGGCACCGCCCGGACCGGCGCATCGGAGGCGGGTGCCTGTGCGGCCGGTCCCACCCAGGCGATGCGCCCGTCGGACGCCACATCGACGACGGCGTCGCGCACCACTGTGCAGTCCGCGTCGCAGGTCAGCGCGACCGGCGCGATGAACCTGGAGGTCACCGCCGCGGATCGAGCAGCGAGCGCAGCGACCGGAAGGGCGGCAGCCAGGCGCCACCGTCGGGCAGCGTGTCGAGGGTCATGCGCGGCAACGGCTCGCGGAACACGCCGTCGATGTCCTCGAGGTCGACGAACTCGATGACCTCGGACTGCAGCGCGAACGTCGCGTACTCGCGGAAGCCGATGACGGTGACGCCGGCACCCTTGGCGACGAGGTCCTCGAGGGGCTCACGGAAGGCGCGGCCGTCGCCCGAGGCGACGACGACGTGCTGCAGCACGCCCTCGTCGGCGCGCAGCTGGATGTGCCGCAGCATGTCCTCGTCGACATCGGAGTCGTCGCTGGTCTTCGGCTTGGCGAAGACGGCGAAACCGACGTTGCGCAGGGCTTCGACCCAGGGGCGCACGACCTCTGTGCTGCCCTGGACGACGTTGGTGAAGACGGTGGCCTCGGCGGTCGCGTCCGGGCCTGCGAGGTCGAGCAGCCAGCGGCCGACGGCGTCGAACCGGGGCCGGAAGGTCGAGGTCGGGCGTGCTCCCAGCAGCGAGCCGAGGCTCATGTCCATGTTGGGTGCATCCCAGACGAGCAGCACCCGAGGTGGCGGCGACCCGCCGGACTCACTCATGCGTCGACCCTATCCGTGGCCGGGGTCCGCCCGGGGCGCGCCGCCGAACAGACCTCACTCACAGGGCCCGTCGGTGCAGGACGTGCACGGTCCCGGTGACGGCCACGGTCGTCGGGTCGCCGGGCCGGGGCAGCGTGCCGGTGGCGGGGACCCGCGCGAGGACAACGGTGCCGTCCGGGAGCAGGAGCCGCACGACCCGCGTGTGTCCGTGGAACTCGACCCCCGTGACATGCGCGGACGCGTCGCCCTCCCCCACGCCGACCTGCTCGGGACGCACCACCGCGGTCACGACGCCGGGCGCCCCGGGCGCGTGCCGGAGCGGTCCGAGCGCGGTGCGGACGACGGCACCGTCGCTCTCCCCGACCAGCAGCGTCGCGGCGCCGACGAAACGCGCGAGCCATTCCGATGCGGGTGCGCCGTAGAGCCGCTCGGGCGCGTCGTCCTGCACGATCCGGCCCTCGTGCAGGACGGCGACACGGTCGGACACCGAGAGTGCCTCGTCCTGGTCGTGGGTGATGAGGACAGCGGCCGTGCCCGCGACGCGCAGGGTGGCGACGACGTCGGCGCGGACGGTGGCCCGCAGGCCTGCGTCGAGGTTGGCGAACGGCTCGTCGAGCAGCACGACGGCCGGTTCGGGCGCGAGTGCCCGAGCGAGCGCGACCCGTTGCCGTTGCCCGCCGGACAGTTCGTGTGGCATGCGGTGGGCGAGCCCGTCGAGGTCGAGCCGGCCGAGCAGGTCGGCGACGCGCATCGCCCGCAGGGGACGACCCAGCCGCCGCAGTCCGTAGCCGACGTTGCGCGCCACGGTGAGGTGTCCGAACAGCGCCCCTTCCTGCGGGACGAGCCCGATACCGCGGTGCTGCGGAGCGACCCGGGTGAGGTCACGCCCGCCGAGCGACACGGTGCCGGCCGCGGCGGGGTGCAGGCCGGCGACGGTGCGCAGCAACGTCGTCTTCCCGCTGCCGCTCACCCCGAGAACGCTGACGAACTCACCGCCGTGCACGTCGAGGTCGACCTCGTGCAGCACCGGGGTGCGGTAGCCGGCCGAGAGCCCGCGCACGCGCAGGACGACGTCGCCGCTCATCGCCGTCGCCCCCGTTCGGAGAGGAACCAGGCAGGGACGCTGGCTGCGAGGACGAGCAGCAGGGCCGTGGGTGCGGCGGCGCCGTACGTACCGAGGGACGTGTGCTGCCACAGGTCCGTGGCGAGGGTGTCGAGTCCGATGGGGCGCAACATGAGCGTTGCCGGGAGCTCCTTCATCGTGGTGACGGTGACGAGCAGGCCGCCTGCGGCGATGCCGGGCCACGCCTGCCGGCCGGTGACGGCGAACCAGGTGCCGAGCGCCGACCGGCCGAGGGTGCAGGAGACCTCCTCGACCGCCGTCGGCACCCGTTCCACGGCGGCCCGCGTCGCACCGATCGCCTTGGGCAGGAACAGGACCGCGTAGGCGAACACCAGTACGGGCGCCGTCTGGTAGAGCCCGGGCAGCAGGCCCAGCGACAGGAATACCAGCGACAGCCCGACGACGATGCCGGGCAGGCCGTGCCCGAGGTAGGCCACCGACTCCACGACACCGGTGACGCGACCGCGGTAGCGGGCGGCGAGCACCCCGACCGGCACCGCCAGCGCGACGACGAGCGCACCGGCCGCGACGCCCAGCGTGAGCGTGGTAGCGGTGCTGCGCAGCAGGTCGGGCCAGTCGGGGCGGGTTCCCGCCGCGACGATGCGGCCCGCGAGGACACCCAGTGGCAGCAGCAGCGAGGCTGCGGCGACCGCGGCCAGCGCGGTCGCGACGACCCCGGTCGCCAAGGGGCGCAACGTCACCGGCTCGGCGCGGCGGGTCGCGACGACCGCGCGCCCGGCCACCGACCGGCGCCGGACGCGGCGCTCGGCCAGCACCACCGCGAGCACCAGCACCGTGAGCAGCAGGGCGAGGACGGCGGCGGTGACGCGATCGAGGCTGCCGGTGTAGGACGAGTGGATCGCCCAGGTGAAGGCGGGGTACCGCAGCAGCGCAGGCGCGCCGAAGTCGGACAGCGTGTACAGCGCGGCGAGCAGCGCCCCGGCCAGTGCCGCGGGCAGCACCTGCGGCAGCGTCACGGTCGCGAAGGCGGTGACCGGGCCGCGGCCCAGGGTGCGCGCGACGTCCTCGGGACCGGCGTCGGCCAGCCGCAGCGCCGCCAGCGCCGGGATCGTGACGTATGGCGTGCACGCCAGCACCATGACGCCGACGAGTGGCCAGAACCCGTTGATGCCCGGCCAGGCGGCCAGCCACGCGAACGCAGTGATGTAGGACGGCACGGCCAGCGGCAACGACGCCAGCACCCACCACAGGCCCGGCGCGGGCAGCCGCACCCGGACGACGAGCACGGCCGTCGCGACCCCCAGGACCAGGCAGCCCAGGCCGACCGCGGCGACGAGCAGGACCGTGCCGGCGGCGAGCTCCCACGTCCGCGGGCGGGTGAGGACGGCGAGGACGCCGTCGATGCCGGCCTGCCCGGCGCGGACGACGAGGTAGACGAGGGGAAGTGCGGCGAACGCGGCGACCGCCGCGCCCGCCGCGAGCAGCGGCCCGGGAGGACGGTGACCCGTCGTCCCGGACCGCGAGCGCGACCAGGCGATCAGACGAAACCCTCCTGCGTCAGCATCGCGACCGTCTCCTGGACCGATGACAGGTGGGACAGGTCGATGTCCGGGCCGCCGAGGCGCTCCAGCGCCGGCACGGCCTTGGGCGCCCCCGTGCCCGCGACCAGCGGGTACTCCGCCGTCTTCTCCGCGAAGTACGTCTGGGCCCGCGGCGAGACCAGGAACTTCACGAACTCGGCGGCCTCCGGCGACTGCGCGGCGCCGTTGAGGATGCCCGCACCGGTGACGTTGACCAGGGCGCTCACCGAGCCCGGGTCCCCGAACTTCAGCTGCGCCCGCAGCGCCGTCGGGTCGGTCTCCGAGCGAGCCCAGTAGTAGTGGTTGATCAGGCCGAGACCGGCGGTGCCGGCGTTGACGGCCTCGAGGATCGCGCCGTTGCTGCGGTGGATCTGCGGCTCGTTGGCCTTCAGGCCCTTCAGCCAGTTGCGGGCGGCGTCCTCGCCTGCGCTGACCCGCAGCGCGGTGACGTGGGCCTGGAACGACGCGTTGGTGGGCGCGATCGCGATCCTGCCCTTCCACTGCGGTTCGACCAGCTTGGTGATGTCACCCGGGACCTGGTCGGCCGTGTAGGCCTGGCTGTCGTAGGCAATGACGCGGGCGCGACCGGTGAGGCCGACCCACGTCCCGTCCTTCGACGTGTAGTTGGCAGGGACGACGGAGGTCACGTCGGCGGGAAGCTTGGTGAGGCGGCCGGCGGCGGCGACCGCGCCGAGTGCGCCCGACTCCTGGGAGAGGAATACCTGGGCGGGGGTTCGGTCGCCCTCCTCGAGGAGCTGCGCCGCGATCTCGGTCGTCGATCCGTATCGGGTCTCGACCTTGATCCCGGAGGCCTGCTCGAACTGCTGGATCAGCGGCCCGACGAGTGCTTCCTCGCGTCCCGAGTAGACCACGAGCGTCCGGTCGCCGGAGTCGGCGGCGGTCGTGGGAGCAGCGGGGGGCGCGCCGCCGCCGCAGGCCGAGAGGGCCAGCGCCGCGGTGAGCGCGCCGGCCAGGAGGCCGAGCCGTCGCCGTGGTGAGGACATCGCAGATGCACCTGTTTCTTCGTCGGGGATTGTCGAGGACCGAAGGATTAGGTGAGGCTAAACTTCTGATATGTCCGAGTCGCCCCCCCAAATTTCGGGGGTTCGCACGCCCGTCGCCGGCCCCGCGCCCCGCCGGTCCGTGTTCGTGCTCGACGACCACCGCGTCTTCACCGACATGCTGTCGCTGACGCTGGGCATGCAGCCCGACCTGCGCTGCGTCGGCGTCGCCCACTCCCTCGCCGAGGCCCTCCGAACGGCCGCCGCCACCGAGTTCGACGTCGCGATCGTCGACCGGCAGCTCCCTGACGGCGACGGCCTCACCCTGCTGCCCTGGCTGCGGATGGTGCACCCGCATGTCCGCACCGTCGTCCTCACCGCACACCCGCGCCCCGACGCCGCCGAACGGGCGCTCACCGAGGGCGCAGTCGCGTTCCTGCCCAAGGACGGGTCGCTCAGCGACATCCTCGCCGTCGTCCGCGGAGGCACGAGCGCCTCCGCCGACGTCGCACCCCGTCCCACCCTCACCGGCCGCGAGCTCGACGTGCTGCGCGCCCTCGCCCGCGGCCTCGACGCCCACCGCATCGCCGGCGACCTCGGCATCTCCCTGCACACCACCCGCGACCACATCAAGATGCTGCTGGCCAAGCTCGGGGCGCACACCCAGCTCGAAGCCGTCGTCGTCGCGCACCGGCTCGGCGTCGTCGAGCTCGACGGCCCCGGCTGACGTGCGGCGAGTCGTCCGCCGGGCGCTCGTACGGCACGCCGTGTTCACCGCCGTCGCCGCCGCCGTGCTGTCGGGGATCACCGTCGGCGGGCTCTGGCTCTTCGCCAGCGGCGAGGCGCATCGCACCGCCCGCGACGTCTCCGGCCGCGTCGCCACCGCCGTCGTCGTCGCCCTCTCCGAGCACCACTACGACCCCGTCGACCCGACCTCACGCGACGAGGTCCTCGCCGGGCTGGCGCCGTTCATCGACTCCGGGATGCTCGCGCGGGTCAAGATCTGGCGGGTCGTCGGCGACCAGGTGCAGGTCGTCGTCTCCGACGAGCCCCGCAACGAGGGCGACGGCCGCAGCTTCGACGCCGAGCTCGCCCGCCGCCTCGACTCCGGCGAGATCGTCGTCCTCCCCGTTCCCGACGACCCCGGACACCGCTACGAACGCGCCGCCGGTCAGACCCTGCTGGAGGCGTTCGTCGGGTTCCGCGACGCGTGGGGCGTGCCCATGCGACTCGAGGTCTACGTGCCCGTCGACACCACCGCGACCGTCCGCAGCGCGATGGTCGACCTGCTCCCCCTCGTCGTCGGCAGCCTGCTCGTGCTCGCCGCGGCAACCGTCCCGCTCACGGTGTCACTGGCCCGCCGCGTCGAGCGCGACCAGCGGGAACGCCAGGCCGTCCTGCACTACGGGCTCGCCGCATCCGAACGCGAACGTCGCCGCCTCGCCCAGGTCTTGCACGACGGCGTCGTTCAGGATCTCGCAGGCACCGGGCTGCTCGTCGACGCGCTGCTGCTCGACGAGACCGTCGACGAGCGTCGTGAGCTGCTCGGCCGGGTGCACGGGCTCGTCGAACGCGACGTCGAGATGCTGCGCGGCCTGCTCACGGAGCTCGCGCCCGGCGGCCTCGGCACCCCCGACGTCCGCACCTCGCTGCAGGAGCTGGCCACCGAGCACGAGCGCACCGCGGGCGACGTCACGCTGGAGACCGCCGTCGCCGTCACCGACGAGCCCGACGCCCACGTCGTCGCGTTGCTGCACCGCGTCGGACGCGAACTGGTCCGCAACGCGGTCCGCCACGGCGCGCCTGCCGAGGTTCGGGTCGAGGTCGACACCCCGGAGCCCGACCGGGTGCGCATGACCGTCGCCGACGACGGCTGCGGCTTCGACCCCGACATCGCCGCCAGGGAAGGCCACGTGGGGCTGCGGCTTGTGGGGCTCGCCGTCGAGGAGCGAGGCGGGACCCTGACGGTGCACAGCGCACCCGGCGACGGAACGTCCGTCGCGGTGACGCTGCCCGTCCGGCTGCCGGAACTGCTGCCCTCGCCCACGGGACACCGCGACCGGTGACCCGGAGGTAGTGGTGGAATGGACACCCGACACCCGACATCCGACACCGCTGCTGGACCGAGATGAGCCGATCTTGACCGCGAACTCCCACACCGGACTCGCCCGCTACCTGCAGCTCAAGGCCGACGCCATGCGCGCCACCGCCGCCGAGCTGCCGAACGACGCCGACCACCGCGAGACCATCAGCGCCCGCTGCACCGCCGACGATCTCACCGGCGTGCGCAAGCTGCGCATCCGCGACTGGCAGTACATCGGCGACTCCGGGCCCGCGATGGGCGGGTGGAACCTCGGGCCGAGCTCGCCGGAGCTGCTGTGCGGCGTCGTCAGCACCTGCCTGGTGCACACCTACCTGATCGCCGCCGCGAACCAGGGGATCCCGCTCGACGGCGTCGACATCGAGGTGACGGCCCAGAACAACGACGCCCGCTTCTACGGCATCGCCACCGACGATCCGTCGACGCCGTTCGAGTTCCGCGCGACGGTCCGGCTCACCGCCCCCGACGCCACCCCCGAGCAGGTCGCCGGGCTGCACCGGTACGCCGACTCGACGTGCCCCGTCATGAAGGTGCTGCGCAACCCCGTCGAGATCGACCTGATCGTCGCCGAACCGCTCGACACCTGACCGCCCGGCGCGGGGCACACTGTCGTCCGTGCCCCCCGCCGAGAACCCCGACGCCCTCAGTGTCGCCCGGGACGCCGCGGCCGCGATGGAGTACGCCGACGTCGCCGCCCGGGAGGCCGGGGTCCGGCTCGTCGACGTCGGGCCCGGCCACGCCACCACGGCGCTGACCGTGACCGACAAGCACCTCAACGGCCACGGCATCTGCCACGGCGGCTACGTGTTCCTCCTCGCCGACGCCGCGTTCGCCTACGCATGCAACAGCTTCGGGGTGTCGACGGTCGCCGCGGGCGCCGACGTCACCTTCCTCCGCCCGGGCGCTGCCGGGGAGGAGCTCGTCGCCGAGGCGCGCCTGCTGGGCGGAGCAGGCCGGTCCGGGCTCTACGACGTCACCGTCCGTGCGGGCGACGCCGTCGTCGCCGAGTTCCGCGGACGCAGCCGCACCGTGCCGGGCCTGGCGGCGCCGCCCCCACCACCGGCCCGACCTCAGCCCGGGTCGGCCATCGGCTCGCCGAAGTCGGCGTCGTCGAGCGCGGCCTTGTCGAGGACGTCCTCGGCCGGCGGCAGGAACGCGGGCCGCTCGTCGGGCCGCGGATCGTCGTAGTACCGGTGGAACACGCTGGTCAGGCCGCCCGACAGCGGCGGCACGATCCACGTCCAGTCGGCCGGGCACGACCGGCCCGCCTTCTCCTCCTTGGCCAGGTGCGCGAGGAAACGGTCGGACTCCGTGTGGTGGTCGGCCATCGTCACGCCCGCCTCGTCGAACGAGTGCTGCACGGCCAGGGTGAGCTCGACGAGTGCACGGTCGCGCCACATCGTCCGCACCGAGCTGGTGTCCAGGCCCAGCCGCGCCGCGACCGCGGGCAGCAGGTCGTAGCGGTCCGCGTCGGCCAGGTTGCGCGCACCGATCTCGGTGTTGAGGTACCAGCCGTTGAACGGCGCCGCCGGGTACCGGACCCCGCCGACGACCAACGGCATGTTGCTGATCGCCGGCACCGCGTGCCAACGCAGCCGCATCTCGGCGAACCACGGGTGGTCGGGATGGGTCAGCGGCACCTCGAGCACCGCGTCGTCGGGCAGCTCGTGCAGCGACGGGCGACCGTCGGGACCCGAGACCAGCAGCGGCAGGACGTCGAACCGGCCACGCTGCTCCGGCCGCTTCCAGCCCAGCCGTCCGACGAGATCGGTGAAGTCGGCGGTCCTCGGGTCGCCGCGGACCGAGCCGTCGGGGAGCCGGTGCCCGGCGTAGCGGATGAGCTGCTCGTTGTGGATGCGCGGCCCCGGCCGTTCCGGCACGTCCGGGGCGAACACGGTGATCGACGAACGGATCCGCCCACCACGGGTCGCGTCGCGCAGGTGCTCGACGCACTCGGCCGCGACGTCGCCCGGCGCGGTCAGGTGCCTGCGGTCGCGGACCTGCAGCGTGCGCCAGTACAGCCGGCCGATGCAGCGGGCGGAGTTGCGCCATGCCGCCCGCGCCCCGAACGCGAGCTCCTCCCCGGTGTGCCGGTAGGTGCCCGTCGCGGCGATCTCGTCGAGCACCACGGACATGCGCTGAGCGAGCGGCTCGGCGTCCGGCCCCGCCGCGTCCTCGGCGTAGGTCAGCTCGAGGAACTCGGCGGCCTCGTCCGGGTCGACCGGCATCGGCCCCGGGTCCGGCGTCCCCGCGTCGGGCCGACCCCGGCCGGTGACCGGGCAACCGCGACCGGGGAAATCCGACTGCAACGATCCGTGACCATTGACCACCGCGGTCACAGAAAGCCTCCAGAAGATCACTCGTCGGATACAAGGAGCGTGCCCGAGCATTTGTACCTGGTGACTCTCAGTGTGTCACTGTGCCCCTAACGTGACGTGCGTTCGTACAGCAGATCGGACACGGCCCTCTCCTCCACGACCGCCCTGCTCTCGAACTTCGACACCGGCCGCCATTCGGGCCGCGGCAGGAAGCCGTCCGGCCCGACGCCCGGTGCGCGCCGCAGGAGCTGTTCGGCGTCCGCCACATCGCGCATCTGGACGGCGTAGTCAGCCCAGTCGGTCGCCATGTGCAACGTCGCCCCAGGTCGCAGCCGTGACGCCGCCAACCTCACGAAGTCCGGCTGAACCAGCCGGCGCTTGCGGTGCCGCCGCTTCTGCCACGGGTCGGGGAAGAAGATCCGGATACCGTCGAGCGAATCCACCGGGATGCACGAGTCCAGCAGGGCCACGGCGTCACCCCGCAGGAGCAGGAGGTTCCGCAGCCCGGCGTCCTCGATCCGCAGCAGCAGCTGCGCCAGCCCCGGCTCGAAGACCTCCACGGCGAGGTGGTCGACGTCCGGCGCCGCCTCCGCGAGCGCCGCCGTCGTCTCCCCCATGCCTGATCCGATCTCCAGCACCAGCGGCGCCTCGCGGCCGAACCACGCCGACGGCGCGAACGGCTCGCCACCGGCGACGAGATCCTCGACATCCCGGCCGACGCCACCCCACAGCCGGTCCCACGCCGACTGCTGGCCTTCGGTCAGCCGGTTGCGCTGATGGACGAAACTCGGGATCCGGTCCGTCCGCCGCGCGCCCTCGTCGGCCGTCGCGTCGGTCACGGTCTCGGGGCCCACTGTCATCGTCTCCGGGTGTGCGGCTGGGGGTCTGCGGCTGGCGTGCGGCGTTGATTCTCCCCGACGGTCAGACGCGTCCGTCGGGGCCCGGTCCGCACGTTGTGACCGATCCGTTACCTCCGCAGGGTGCAACTACGCATCCGCGACGCGCAGGAGGTCGTCATCCTCTGCGGTGTGTCCGATTCACAGGTGACAGACGACAGGCTCGCCGCCGTCGCCGCCGAGCTCGGCCGGCTGGGACGGCGCCTCGACGACCTCGGCGGTGAACTGCTGTCCCTGCGGGGGACTCAGCCGGGTCCGGCACCGGACGGGGGGTACGGAGCCGGACCCGGTCAGGCCTCTCGTCCTGACGCGCCGCCCGCCGTTGCTCCAGCGCAGCCTCCCGCACAGCCCTCCGCGCCGGCGCAGGCTCCACAGCAGGTCCAGGCTCTGCAGCAGGGCCAGGCGGCGGGGGTCCGGCCACCGGCGCCCGGTGTACCCGGCCCCGCGCAGTGGCCGGGCACCCGGCCCGGTACCGCCCCCTCCTTCGGAGGGCAGCAGTACCCGCCGCCCGCGGGCCTCGGCGCGCCCGCCTGGAACCGGCCCGCCCCCGGTGCCCACCCCGCGCCCTACGCCCCGCGCCCGCAGGCCGCGCCGAAGGCCTCCTGGACGGCGTCGCTGTCCGGCGCCCGGCTGCTAGCCTGGACCGGTGGCGCCGTGACGCTGCTCGGCGTCGTCATGCTGCTCGTCCTCGCCGCCTCCCGCGGCTGGTTCTCCCCCGGTGCCCGGCTGATCGCCGGTGCCGCGCTCGGCGTCGTCCTCGTCGGCATCGCCGCCTGGCTGCACCGCAAGGAGACCGCCCGCGCAGGCGCCGCCGCCGTCGCCGGGACGGGCGTCGCCGCCCTCTACCTCGTCGTCGGGTCCGCCACCGCCCAGTACGGGTTCCTGCCCCCCGTTGTCGGGCTCGCCCTGGCCGTCCTCGTCGCCGCGGGCGGCCTCGGCCTCGCCGACGTCTGGCGCCTGCAGGCCCTCGCCATCGGCGCCGTCGTCGGAGCAGCGATCCTCGCGCCGTTCGTCACCCAGGGCTGGGTGCCGCTGCTCGGTGGCCTCGTCGTCGTCCTCGAGATCGCCGCAGGTGTCGTCGCGCTGCGCCGCGGCTGGCCGTGGCTGCTCGTCGTCGCCGCGGCCTGGGCCGTCCTCTACACCGCGCTCGCCGCCGGCATCGCCCGCTCCTCCGCGCTCTGGGGAGCCGGCGCGGCCGCCATCGCGACGCTCGTCGTCGGCGTCGCCTTCGCCCTCTACGCGCTGGTCAAGCGGGAGATGACGCCCGCACACGGCGTCCTCGCCTCCGCCGCCCTGCCCACCCTGGTCCTCGCGGGCCGCCTCGGCGGCTGGGGCGGTGCGGCCGTCGCCGCCGGTGCTGCGATCGTGATGCTCGGCGTCGCCCTCGTCCCGTCGTTCACCCGGCCCATCCGCGTCGTCTCGCTCGCCGCCGGTGCCATCGCCCTCCTGGTCGCGACGTCACTGCCCTTCTCCGGCGAGGTCGCCGTCGCCGTCATCGTCGGCGAGGCCATCGGGTTCGCCGTCGCCGCAGGCATGCTGCGCAGCCGGATCACCCTGCTGTTCGCCGCCGGCTTCGCGGTCCTCGGCGTCCTCGGCGCCGTCGCCCGGCCCCTGCCGCCGACCGTCCTCGCCCTCTTCCCCATGCCCCCCTTCGTCCGCGGCGGGCTCCCACAGCAGGGCGCGCTCGTCACCGGCCTGCTGGTCGCGGTGCTGCTCGTCGGCCTCGCCGTCGCGATGCTCGTCGCCTTCGAGCGCACCGGGCTGCTCGGCTCCCGCGACGGCCGCACCGCGCTCTGGGTCGTCGCCGGGCTCGTCGGGCTCTACGGGCTCACCGGCGTCGCCGTCGCCGTCGCGGTGCTGATCTCGCCCGACCGCGGCGGGTTCGTCGCCGGCCACGCCGTGGTCACGGTGTCGTGGACGGTCCTGGCCCTCGTCCTGCTCGCCCGCGGCATCCGCAACACGCCGCTGCGCATCGCCGGGCTGGTGCTCGTCGCCGCGGCCGTCGCCAAGCTGATCCTGTTCGACCTCGTCTCCCTCGACGGGCTCGCCCGTGTCGGTGCCTTCCTCGGGGCCGGTCTGGTGCTGCTGGCCGCGGGTGTCCGCTACGCGAAGCTCGTCGCCGAGGCGGAACAGGCCGACCGCCGGGCCCTGCCCGCGCCCGGGAAGCCGGACCTCGCCGGCGGGGTCACGCAGAGCCAGGCGGGCGCCGCAGCATCGAGCCCCGGCCCCGGCCCCGGCCCGCACGGACAGCCGCAGGGCCAGCCGACGCAGGGCCAGCCGACGCAGGGCCGGCCGACGCAGGGCCAGGGAGCGCAGGGCCAGGGAGCGCAGGGCCAGGGAGCGCAGGGTCACGGGATGCCCGGTCGCGCGACGCAGGACCGGCCCGCGCAGGGTCTGCCGTCGCAGGGTCGGCCGGAGCCCGAGGGTCAGGGCGATCGCGACACCTCGGGTCCGCCCCCAGAATCCGGCGACCGCACCTGATCACCTCGCTCGCGATGACGCACCCGGTCCACGGGGTGCGTCATCGTGCGAGCGCGAGCGGGTCGGCCTCACCGCCGCGTCGGTGCCGCGGCGGACCGTCGTCACGCGGTCTTTGCGGACGGGGCGCAGGTCGTGCGAGCAGGGACTGACCTTCGGGCCTACCGAGGACCCGACAACCTGCGCTACGACGGCCTTCCGTGGGCCACGGGCTCCGTGTCCGTGACCCGTGCACCCCTGGTGGGCATGGCACACCCCGTGCACAGGGTGCGTCGCCGGTGGGGGTGCAGCCGGGCGTTGTCGGGGTGCGGGGCGGGAGCGGCCGTTCGGTGACCTGCCGGCTGTCCGACAACCGCCGGTCCGGCACGACCCCGTGCGTGGCGACGCTGCCGCACCCCCTCGAACGTATGGCGCATCCCTTCGTGGGGGTGCGCCCGCCGGTGCAGGAGGTGCTGCGTCGGGAGCGGTGTGTCCCGTGTCGTGCAGGGTGGGGCCGCTGCGCCCGTTCGGCCTTCTCGGGTGCGTTCGCGGGCGTGAACATCGGCCGAAACCGCCCACGTCGGACCGAGGCGGCGTGCGAACGTGCGGCCATGATCGATCGGTACGCCGAGGCCGAGCGCATGCGCCGCGTCGAGCTGACCGCGCAGCGGGCCGGGCTGACGGGGTACCGGACCGAGGTGCGGACGGTGTGCGCGCTGGCCCGGGTGTCGGCACAGTCGCAGGTCACGACGGTCGCCACCGCCCTCGCCGCCGAGCTGGTGCAGTACGCCGATCGTGCCTGCCGCACCGACCGGGCACGCCTCCCCGGATACGCCGCCGTTGCCGCGGACCGGGCCGTCGGCAGCGTCGTCGAGCGGGTCGGGCGTGAGCTGCTGCCCGAGCTGCGCCGGGTCGCGACGGTCCGCGGGCTGCCGGTCGCCGTCGTCGACTCCGCGGTGGGCCGGGCAGACGTTCCGCGGGTCGTGCTGCCCGCTGCGCCGCCGCCGGCCCGTCCGTGGCAGGCCGCGTCCGGGGCCGGTGGGACGTGGCGGACGGTGCTCCCGTGGCTGGGCCTGCCGGTCGTCGGCGCGCCGGCGGTGACCGGGACTGTGGGGCCGGCGGTCGGGTGCGGGGTGGCGCTGCTGGTCGTGTCGGCGGGCGCGCGCTGGACCGCGGCCGACCGGGCCCGGCTTCGCCGGTGGGCACCCGGGGTGGCGACGGCGGTCCGGGTGGCCGCGTCGTCGGCGGTGGTGGCGTTGCTGGTGCAGGCCGAGCAGCGGGTGTGCGCGGCGCTGGACGTCGCCACGGCGGCGCGGCTGACGGCGATCGACGAGGAGCTCGCGGCTCCCGGGAGGAGCTCCTGTGTCAGAACGTGATCCGTCGGTGGTCGACGATCTCGGCACCCCTGACCGGCCGGGTCTGCCGTTGGAGGTCGGTGCCGACACCGACGAGGACGGCGTCGCCGACACCCTGGCGTTGCTCGACGGGCCGGACCTGTTGTTGCACATGGACGTCGATGGCGACGGCCTGTCCGACGACGTGCTGGCCCTCGGCGTCGACGACCTCCCCGGGATCGAGCCGCGCGGTCGGTGGTGGTCGTGGCTGTGGCCCTGGTGAACGCCCGGCTGTCGATCTTTGTCGGTGGGGCTCGGTAGGTTGCAGGCGTGGCTCCTGATCCGAGGATCGACCCGGCGTTCCGGGACCTGCCGCTCGACACGCTGGCCGATGCGGCGCTGTCGCGTGCCCGTGAGCTCGGCGCGCAACACGCCGATGTGCGGGTCGAGCGGATCGTCTCCCAGTCCATCTCGCTGCGCGACGGGTCGGTCACCGGGGTGTCGGACTCGACGTCGGTGGGCCTCGCGGTGCGTGTCGTGGTCGACGGGGTGTGGGGTTTCGCCTCGCACGTCGAGCTGACGCCGCTGCGCGCGGCGGAGACGGCGGCGCAGGCCGTGGCGGTGGCGCGCACACTGGCGCCGGTGGCGCGGGAGCGGGTCGAGCGCGCCGACGAGCCCGTGCATGTCGGGGAATGGGTGTCGGCCTACGAGGTCGACCCGTTCTCGGTACCGACGCGGGAGAAGGTGGAGCTGCTCACCGAGTGGTCACGGCGGCTCCTGGCGGCGGACGGGGTCGACCACGTGCAGGCCTCGGTCTCGCAGGTGCGGGAGAACAAGTTCTACGCCGACCTGGCCGGCACGCGTACGGTCCAGCAGCGGGTCCGGATCGAGCCGGGGTTCACGGCCACGGCGGTCGACCGTGCGGCGGGCGGCTTCGAGACGATGAGCACCCTCGCCCCGCCCGCGGGCCGCGGCTGGGAGTACGCCACGGGCACGGGGTGGGACTGGGCCGGCGAGCTCGCCACGATCCCGGAGCTGCTCGCGGAGAAGACGAAGGCGCCGTCGGTGCAGGCCGGCCCGACCGACCTGGTGATCGACCCGACCAACCTGTGGCTCACGATCCACGAGTCCATCGGCCACGCCACGGAGTACGACAGGGCGATCGGCTACGAGGCCGCCTACGCGGGCACGAGCTTCGCCACGCCCGACAAGCTGGGCACCCTGCGCTACGGGTCGCCGATCATGCACGTCACGGGTGACCGCACGGTGGAGCACGGGCTGGCAACGGTCGCGTTCGACGACGACGGCGTGGCCACCACGGAGTGGGACCTGGTGCGCGACGGGGTGCTCGTCGGCTACCAGCTCGACCGGACGTTCGCCCCGCGGCTGGGGCTGGAGCGGTCCAATGGTTGCGCCTTCGCCGACTCGCCGCACCATGTCCCGATCCAGCGGATGGCCAACGTGTCGCTGCGGCCCGACCCGGAGCGCGACACGACCACCGACGAGCTGATCTCCCGTGTCGAGCGCGGCATCTACGTCGTGGGCGACAAGTCGTGGTCGATCGACATGCAGCGCTACAACTTCCAGTTCACCGGGCAGCGGTTCTACCGGATCGAGGACGGCCGGCTGGCCGGCCAGCTGCGCGATGTCGCCTACCAGGCCACGACGACCGACTTCTGGGGCTCGATGGAGGCCGTGGGTGGCCCGTCGAGCTGGCGGCTCGGAGGCGCGATGAACTGCGGGAAGGCCCAGCCCGGGCAGATCGCCCCGGTCAGCCACGGGTGTCCCCCGGCCCTGTTCCGCGGGGTCAACGTCCTCAACACGCAGGAGGAGGCGTCATGACGGTCCTGCCGCCGCAACAGATCGTCGAGCGGGTCCTCGGGGGCGTGAACGCCGGGTCCGACGTCGCCGGCCGGGTCGTGCTCGTGTCCGAGACGAGCGAGGCGGTCCTGCGCTGGGCCAACTCGACGATGACCACGAACGGCCTCGGCACCTCGCGGCGCACAACGGTGATCTCGCTGGTCAGGGTCGAAGGTGGGACGGCGGCGGGGGTCGTGAGCTCCAGTGCCGCGGTCACCGACCCGTTGCAGCTCGACGAGCTGGTCGCTGCCAGTGAGAAGGTCGCGCGCGATGCCGGGCCGTCGCGCGATGCGGCCGAGCTGCCCACCGACGTCGTCGACGACAAGGCGTGGACGGAGCCGGCGGCGGGGACGTCGATCGAGGTGTTCGGCGACCTGGCCACGGGCCTGTCGGACGTGCTGGCGGGCGACCTGCGGCACTACGGCTTCGCCAGCCACTCGCTGACGACGATGTGGCTCGGCACGTCGACGGGGGTGCGCCGGCGTTGGGTGCAGCCCACCGGCTCGGTGGAGCTCAACGTGAAGACGCCCGACCTCGAGGGCTCGGCCTGGACGGCGGTGGGTACGGCCGACTTCACCGACGTCGACGTGGTGGCCCTCGCCGCCGATGCGTCGCGGCGGCTCGAGTGGGGTGCACGGCGCACGGCGCTGCCGGCGGGCCGCTACGAGACGTTGCTGCCGCCGTCGGCGGTGGCCGACCTGATGGTCTACCTGGTGTGGTCGATGGAGGGCCGGGCCGCGCAGGAGGGTCACAGCGCGCTCTCGGGCCCCGATGGTCCGCGCGTCGGTGAGCGCCTCACCGACCTGCCGCTGACGTTGACAAGCGACCCGACGGTCCCCGGCCTGGAGTACGAGCCGTTCCTGATGACGTCGAGCTCCGGTGGCGGGACGAGCGTCTTCGACAACGGCGCCCCGACACGGCGGGTCGACTGGGTGCGCGAGGGTGTCGTCAACGAGCTGGTCTACTCCCGCGCCGAGGCCGCCGAGTTCGGCACGACGTTCACCCCGGCCGGCGACAACCTGTTGCTGCGGGGTGGTCCGTCCGGGTCGGCGTCGTCGATCGACGAGATGGTCGCGGGCACCGAGCGCGGCCTGCTGCTGACGTGTCTCTGGTACATCCGGGAGGTCGACCCGACCAGCCTGTTGCTCACCGGGCTGACCCGCGACGGGGTGTACCTGGTGGAGAACGGGGAGGTCGTCGCGGAGGTGGAGCACAACTTCCGGTTCAACTACTCCCCGCTCGACGTGCTGCGCCGTGCCACGGAGGTCGGGGCGACGGTGCCGACGGTCCCGCGCGAGTGGAAGGACTGGTTCACCCGGGCGGCGATGCCGCCGCTGCGGGTGCCGGACTTCAACATGTCGTCGGTGTCGCTGGGCCGCTGACACGTCCGCCACTGCACGCGGAGAAGCGGGGCACCTTTCCCTGAGTTCGAGGGTGGCTGGTCGGGGCCGCGTCAGGAGCAGGTCCGGCGCCGAACTCGGTTGGGGTGCACAGGCTCGTCGTGGGCGGCGGGTAGGACGGTTCTCCCAGGTCGCGGGCCTGCGGATCGACGCTCGCGAACGGATGGGGCAGGTGGGGCGCCGGGGCCGGGGTTCCGGGCGCCGAGCGGTTCGGCCCTCGCGCCCGGTGTCCGGACCGTGACGGATCGGCGCAGCCTCGTGCCGACTCGGCGGCAGCCCGGCGCGCCGAGGCCGCGTGGGCGCATCGATGCCTCAGTCTGGACCCGAACACCACGCACCCTGAGCAAGCCGTCCTGGTACCCGCCGATGCCGTCGAGGTCCGCTAGTCGAGGGAGTCCGTCCGTGTCGTCGTACGACGTGGTCAGTGCCTACACCCTGGTGATCGGCGACGACACCGGCGAGCCGACGGTGAGCGTGCACGGCAGCGCAGGCGCGGCCTGGCGGGAGCTCGACCGGGAGGTCCGCAAGCGATCACGGATGCGTCCGCGGCCGCGCCGGGTGATCGACGAGGAGTCGGCGTCGCGACTGGCGACGGCGTGGCGGGCGGCCGACCCGGAGTCGCGGTTCTGGAACGTGACGGCGCACCGGCTGCCGATCCTGCTGCCGGTGATCGCGCGGAGCTCGGGCGCGGTGGCGGCCCGGGCGGGTTGAAGAGGGCTCAGTTGGGCGGCGGAACGGGCTCGGCGCCCCCGGGCCGGCTCTTCTGCTCGGCGATCCGGAGCTGGACGTTCTCCGCGGTGACGGAGGCGCGGCGGCGTTCCCGGACGCGGAAGAGCACGAGCATCGACACTCCGTAGGCGATGCCGACGATGACGAGTACGACGCCGAGCTTGGTCACCATGGTCTGCACGACGCCGTCGACCGGGACGTCGGCAGTGGAGATGATCGCGAGCACGCCGAGCGTGAGCAGGTGGAACAGCACGGTGAGCAGGAGGTTCAGCGAGCGGGCGGTCTCCTTGCTCTGGAAGACCTCCTCGAGGAACGGTTCGCCGGACAGGAAGAGCACGCGGCCGACGGCCACGGTCAGGGCCAGTGCGACGACGAGGAAAACCAGATACTCACCGGTGGTCACGTGGGGCCTCCTGCGATCGGTGCCGTAGGACGGCACGGTCAGAACCGCGTACCCGGTGGGCCCGTCCATCATGCAGGGCTGCTGCTGGATTCCGATCCTCCTCGTCACCTCAGTAGGCGTCGGCGATCCGGTCGGCGACGGCGGCGACGGTGAGGCCGCTGCGTTCGCGGGCGGCGGCCTGCAGTTCGGGGGCGCTGCGGACGAGCGCCATGCGCACCTCCTCGACCTCGCGTCTCTCCGGTGGGAGCCGTCGGATCGCGGTGCGTGCCTACCTGGCCGGTGTCCTCCCGGCGGAGCGCGTCAGCGTGTGAGCAGCCCGCGCAGGACGCCGACGAGGTCCTCGACGTCGCCGACGCCCGTGATGGGTGCGCCGGTGAGGGTGCGCAGGTAGAGGCCGTCGCCGACGAGCTGGACGAGCCAGGCGAGCAGGGGGTCGGGGACCTCGGCGCGCAGGGCTGCGAGGCCGTCGGCGTCGACGGCGGCGATCGCCTCGCGGGCGGTGAGGCCGATGGGGCCGGCGTCGGCGATGCGGAGCGCGGCGAGGTAGGTGCGGGTGAGCCCGGTGGCCGAGGCGCGGCCTGGGACCGACGTCCGCAGGTAGTAGGCGACGGCCCCGTCGGGGTCGGCGTGCATGGCGTCGGCGTCGGCGGCGCTGCGTTCGCGGAGCCGGTCGAGCAGTCCGGTGGCGAGGGCGTCCTTCGACGCGAAGTGGTACAGCAGCCCGCCCTTGGAGACGTCGGCGGCCGCCGCGACGGCGTCGAGCGTGGTGGCGCCGGGGCCGGCCTCGATCAGCAGGGTCTCGTACGCGTCGAGGACACGGTCGCGGGCGCTCGGCGCCGGGTTGGTCTTCGGCACGGCGTGAGTCTAGGGGCGCGCTCGGGTGGCACGTCGCACGTCCGGCCGATGGCGGGAACAGCCTGCGGGACTGTACCGTCTGGACGGTATAGAACTCCCTGCTCGTCATCACGCCCCGAGGACTCCTTGCCATGACCGTCGCGATCCCGCGCGTCCCCACGCGCCCGACCACGGCCCTCCGCGCCGGCCGCCGCCAGTGGCTCGCGCTCGCCGTCCTGTTCCTGCCGACGCTGCTCGTCGCCGTCGACAACACGGTGCTGAGCTTCGCGCTGCCCGCCATCACCACCGCGCTGTCGCCCGGCGCGACGACGCTGCTCTGGATGGTCGACGCCTACCCGCTCGTCCTCGCCGGGCTGCTCGTCACGATGGGCTCGATCGGCGACCGCGTCGGATCACGACGCCTGCTCGTGGTCGGCGTGACCGGGTTCGGGCTGGTGTCGCTGCTCGCGACCTTCGCCACAGACGCGGTGCACCTCGTCGCCGCACGCGCCCTGCTCGGGTTCTTCGGCGCGATGCTGATGCCCAGTGCGCTCGCGCTCGTCCGCACCCTGTTCGTCGACCGCGACCAGCGCCGGCTGGCCCTCGCGATCTGGGCGACGGGATTCGCCGCGGGCGCCGCACTCGGCCCGCTGGTCGGCGGCGCGCTGCTCGCGCACTTCTGGTGGGGCTCGGTCTTCCTGGTCAACGTGCCCGTCACGGCCCTGGTCGTGGTGCTGGCGCTGTTCCTGCTGCCCGAGTCGGTGCGGGTGCGGCGGGGCCGGCTCGACCTGGGTGGCGTCGTGCTGTCGATGGCCGCCGTCGTGCCGATCGTCCTGGCGGTGAAGCTCGTCGCGTCCGGTGGGGCGGCCGCGGCGATCGCGGCGGCGCTCGTCGTCGGCGTGCTCGCAGGGGTCGCGTTCGTCCGGCGCGCCCGCAGGCTCACCTCGGCGGGCCGCGAACCGGTCCTCGACCTGGCACTGCTCGCGTCACCGGTCCTGCGCATCGCGATGCTCGCCAACCTGACGACGATGCTCGCGCTCACCGGACTGCTCTTCTTCGCCGCGCAGTACCTGCAGCTGGTCCTGGGGCTCGGCCCGATGCGCTCCGGTGTGCTGCTGCTCCCCGGGTTCGCGGCGACGGTCGTCGCCGGGCTGGTCGCGGCCTGGCTCGCGCGTCGCGTCCCCATCCGGGTGCTCGTCCCCACCGGCCTCGCGACGGCGGCCGTCGGCTACGCACTGTGCGTGCTGCTCGGTGCGTCGTCGGGCGGGACGTTGTTGCTGGTGGCGGGCGTGCTCGTCGGTGCCGGGATCGGGCTGACCGAGACGCTGACCAACGACGTCGTCCTCACCGCCGCGCCCGTCGACCGTGCCGGATCGGCCTCGGCGATGTCGGAGACCGCCTACGAGCTCGGCGCTGTCCTCGGCACCGCCCTGCTGGGCGGCGTGCTCACGGCCGTCTACCGCGGTGCCGTCGACGCGCCCGTGGGCCCGGCGCGGGAGACCCTCGGCGGGGCGGTCGACACGGCCGACCCCGCGGTGATCGAGTCGGCGCGCGCGGCCTTCGCCCTGGGTGTCGACGTCACCGCCGGCCTCGGCGCGGCCCTGCTCACGGCCGTCGCGCTGGCGGCGTGGATCGTGCTGCGCCGCCACACCCGCCCGGCCCGCCCCTCCTGATCCGAACGAACGGCACAGTCGCGCAACCGAGTTGCAGCAGTGTCGGGTCGTTCGCACGGGCGCGGACGCTCCCATGGTTCGTCAAGGTGTGGCGAGCGGCCGCTGATCAGGACGGCATCGCTTGCCATGCAGGTCACCGCGACAGCGGCGCCGGGCGTCGACGCGAACAACGGGACGTCAAACGTGTCACGAGAGCGTAGGAAGGACGCTGACGACACGTTCGCGCTCCACCCGGCACCGGAGCAGTCCTGGCGCGCTGGTGGACACGTTCGGTGTGGGGCCTCGGCTCGACGCCGGCTCGGGTCAGGGTCGGTCCCCCGTGCGCAGCAGCCGTTCTGCCAGCAGGCGGACCTCGTCGCGCAGCGCGGCGGGTGTCACGACGGTGAAGTCCACCCCGAGCCCGGCGAGCATGCGGGCGGCGCCGTCGAGGTGCTCGGCGCGGCCGCGGAACACCGCCCCGGACGGGTGTGGCGCCACCGTTCCGGTGCTGCGCGGGAGCAACCGCCGGGCCTCGTCGACGGGTACGTGCAGCACCACCTCGAGAGCGTGTGCCCAGCTCACGGCCGCGATGCCGGCGACGACCTGCTCGGCGGCGTCGAACCCCGGCGGCGGCGCCGACCCCGGCCCGAGGACGTCGACACCGGAGATCCGGTCGACGCGAAAGTTGCGGACGTCGTCGCGGCCGTGGTCGTGCCCGCTGACGTACCAGCGGCCGGCGTGGAAGGTGATGCCCCAAGGGTCGAGCTCGCGTCGCGACGACGACCCGCTCCACGACCGGTACGCCAACCGGACGCGGGTGCCGTCGCGCGCGGCGGCACCGAGCGCGAGGAGGACGTCGGCGTCGGGCGGGGTGGCGGTGCGTGCGGGGGCGGTGAAGCCGAGGACGTCGGAGACGGCGCCGACGCGGTCGCGGACGGCGTCGGGCAGGACGCGTTCGAGTTTGGCGCGGGCGCTCGCGACGGCGGGTGCGGCGGCGTGGAGGCCGGTGCGCTCGGCGGCGAGGAGCCCGAGGACGACGGCGACGGCCTCGTCGCCGGAGAGCATGAGCGGGGGCAGCCGGTAGCCGGGGAGGAGCCGGTAGCCGCCGTGCCGCCCGCGGCGGGCGACGACGGGGACGCCGAGCTCGTCGAGGGTGCGCAGGTGCCGGCGGACGGTGCGCTCGTCGACGTCGAGGCGTTGCGCGAGTTCGGGACCGGTGAGTCCGGGTCGTGCCTGGAGGAGCTCGAGGAGGGCCAGTACGCGGCTCGCGGAAGTGGCCATGCCGAGATTCTGCAGCAATCAGGACCGGATCGGCCCTGATTCGGTTCTACCGTTCCGGGCATGACGACGTACGTGCTGGTCCCCGGGTTCTGGTTGGGTGCGTGGGTGTGGGACGGCGTGGCCGACAGGCTGCGCGCCGAGGGCCACGAGGTACGCGCGGTGACGCCGCTGGGCGTCGCGGAGCGGGCGTCGACGGCGGCGGTGAGTGCCGACGACCAGGTCGCCGACATCGTCGCCACGATGAGCGAGGAGAGGCGACCGGTGGTCCTCGTCGGGCACAGCGGTGCGGGCCCGATGGTGGTCGCGGCGGCGGAGCAGGCGCGCGGGAACGTCCGGCACCTGGTGCTCGTCGACACCGGCCCGATGCCGGACGGCATGGCGCACATCGACTTCCACGAGCCGCCGACGCAGGAGTGGATCCGGGACCGGATCGCCGCGCACGACGGCTGGTATCCCATCCCGGACGCGGCGTGGTTGCGTGGGTCGGGCGCGAGCCTCGACGGGCTCGACGACGACACGTTGGAGACCATGTGGGACCGCGCGGCCCCGGAGCCCGGAGGGGTCGTGACGGGTGCGGCGACGCGGGGGGTCAACGATCCGACGTTGCCGAAGACGCTCGTCGCGAGCAGTCTCCCGGGCGAGCAGGTGCGGGCGCTGGCCGCGGCGGGGGTTCCGGCGTTCGCCGAGCTGACGGGCACCGAGTGGACGATCCGGGACCTCCCGACGGGTCATTGGCCGATGCTGTCCGAGCCCGCGGCGCTGGCTGCCGCCCTTCGCGAGGTGGGCGCCGTCACGTCGGTGTGAGCCTCGTGCAACGGGCACGTAAATCGATCTTCGAATTGGCAGGAATTCCCTGTGCGCTTGGTCTCTGAATCGATTACCTGATCGGTCTTGTGAGCCGGTCGACAGGTCACTCGTAGGAGTGGAACAGGTTTTTCCGGGTAACCTCCATTGTCATCTTCCTTCGCCACACCCGCCCTTCACAGGCAGGGTGGGCGTCGGCATTCCCAGGGTCGGGTGGTTGGCCTGACCAGGCAGGAGAGCTCACACCAGATGACCACTGCAGACGTTCGAGGTATCGACGCAGCGCCGACGACGAACGCCCAGCTGATCGACTGGGTCCGGGAGATCGCCGATCTGACGGGCCCGGACGAGGTCGTCTGGTGCGATGGTTCCGACGGCGAGTGGGACCGCATGACGAGCCGCCTGGTGCAGGCCGGGTCGCTCGTGAAGCTGAACGAGAAGAAGAAACCGAACTCGTTCCTCGCCGTGTCCGATCCTGATGATGTCGCCCGCGTCGAGGAGCGCACCTTCATCTGCACCGTCGACGAGTCCGGTGCCGGCCCGACCAACAACTGGGTCGCGCCCGCCGAGATGAAGTCGACGATGTCGGACCTGTACCGCGGTTGCATGCGGGGCCGCACGATGTACGTCATCCCGTTCTGCATGGGCCCGCTCGACGCCGACCCGCCGATGCTCGGGGTGGAGATCACCGACTCCGAGTACGTCGTCGCGTCGATGAAGATCATGACCCGCATGGGTGCCGACGTCGTGAAGCTCCTCGACGGCCGCGGCGACGAGTACGTGAAGTGCCTGCACTCCGTCGGCGCGCCGCTGGCGGAGGGGCAGGCCGACGTCGCGTGGCCCTGCAGCGACACCAAGTACATCAGCCACTTCCCCGAGACCCGCGAGATCTGGAGCTACGGCTCCGGCTACGGCGGCAACGCCCTGCTGGGCAAGAAGTGCTACGCGCTGCGGATCGCGTCGGTCATCGCGCACGACGAGGGCTGGCTCGCCGAGCACATGCTGATCCTCAAGCTGATCAGCCCCGAGGACACGGTGCACTACGTCGCGGCGGCGTTCCCGTCGGCCTGCGGCAAGACCAACCTCGCGATGCTGCAGCCCACCATCCCGGGCTGGCGTGCCGAGACCGTCGGCGACGACATCGCCTGGATGCGCTTCGGTGAGGACGGCCGGCTCTACGCGGTCAACCCGGAGTTCGGCTTCTTCGGCGTCGCGCCGGGCACCAACTGGAAGACCAACCCGAACGCGATGCGCACCATCGAGCAGGGCAACTCCCTGTTCACGAACGTCGCGCTGACCGACGACGGCGACGTCTGGTGGGAGGGCCTCGAGGGCGATCCCCAGCACCTCACGAGCTGGACCGGTGAGAGCTGGACCCCGGAGTCGACGAAGCCGGCGGCGCACCCGAACTCCCGCTACACGACGCCGATCAGCCAGTGCCCGGTCGTCGCGCCGGAGTGGGAGGACCCGAACGGCGTCCCGATCTCGGCGATCCTGTTCGGCGGCCGCCGCAAGACGACAGTCCCGCTGGTCAGCGAGTCGCGCGACTGGCAGCACGGCACGTTCATGGGCGCCACCATGTCCAGTGAGATGACGGCCGCCGCGAAGGGCGGGCACGGCCAGGTCCGTCGCGACCCGATGGCGATGCTGCCGTTCCTCGGCTACAACGTCGGCGACTACTTCCAGCACTGGATCGACGTCGGCAAGGGCGCGGACGCCGACAAGCTGCCGAAGATCTTCTACGTGAACTGGTTCCGCCGTGGCGACGACGGCCGCTTCCTGTGGCCCGGTTTCGGCGAGAACAGCCGCGTCCTCAAGTGGGTCATCGACCGCATCGAGGGCAAGGCCGCCGCCGAGGAGACCGCGATCGGGTACGTCCCGACGCCGGAGGCGCTGGATCTCGACGGCCTCGACACGCCGCTCGCCGACGTCCAGGCGGCCCTCGGGGTCGACGCGGAGGAGTGGAAGGCCGAGCTCCCACTGATCGAGGAGTGGTTCGAGAAGGTCGGCGACACGCTGCCGACGTCGATGCGTGACGAGCTGGAGGCCCTGCGCCTGCGCCTCGGCGCCTGACCACAGGGCGGTACGCCCCGATACGACGCCTCGCCACGACGGCCCGCTGCACCCTCCCGGTGCGCGGGCCGTCGTCGTGTCCGACATGTGACCGTCACGCCCTGCGCGCCGCGATGTGGCGACCTACGATCCGCGACGGTCATTCGGGATCGGGGGGGTCGGAGGTCATGTCGCAGACGACGCCACGGCGGGCGCGAGGGGGGCCGGGACGGTCGGGTCTTCGCTTCAGCGCTTGGAACCTGCTGCTGCTCGTGCCGCTGTTGATGCTGGTCACGCCATGGTTCAACAAGGCGGAGCCCAGGTTCCTGGGGATGCCGTTCTTCTACTGGGTCCAGTTCGTCTGGGTGTTCATCGGCGTCATCAGCGTGGCGATCGTCTTCCGCATGACGCGTGACGAGCCGGTGACCGAGGGCCCCGACCGGCTCGACGTCGACGACCTCGACGAGAGGGACGTCCGATGATCGACTGGCTCGAGCTGACCGTCTTCCTCGTCCTGTTCCTGCTCGTGACCGTCATGGGCTTCCTGGCCGCCCGTTGGCAGCGGGGCGGCGACCTCGACCATCTCGACGAGTGGGGCCTGGGCGGGCGCAAGTTCGGCTCGTGGATCACCTGGTTCCTCGTCGGCGGGGACCTCTACACCGCGTACACGTTCGTCGCGGTGCCGGCGCTGCTGTTCAGCTCGGGCGCGCTCGGCTTCTACGCGCTGCCCTACACCGTGGTGCTGTACCCGCTGGTGTTCCTGCCGGTGCTGCGACTGTGGTCGGTCTCGCGGGTGCACGGCTACGTGACCCCGGCCGACTTCGTGCGCGGCCGCTACGGCAGCTCGCTGCTGGCTCTGATCGTCGCGGTCACCGGCATCGTCGCGACGATGCCCTACATCGCGCTGCAGCTCGTCGGCCTGGAGGCGGTGCTGCGGACGATGGGCATCAACGCCTCGGGCCTGCTGGGCCATCTGCCGCTGCTGATCGCGTTCGTGATCCTCGCGCTCTACACGTACCAGTCGGGGCTGCGGGCGCCTGCGCTGATCGCGTTCGTCAAGGACATCCTGATCTACATCGTCATCATCGTGGCCGTGTTCTACCTGCCGGCGAAGCTGGGCGGCTGGTCGGCGATCTTCTCGGCGGCCGAGCAGAAGATGGCGCAGCCGAGCGCGACGAGCGGGGGCAAGCCGCAGGGCTCGATCCTGCTGACGGCCAACAACCAGCTGCAGTACATCACCCTGGCGCTGGGATCGGCGCTCGCGCTGTTCCTCTACCCCCACTCGCTGACCGGGGTGCTGGCGTCGCGGGGGCGCAAGGTCCTCAAGCGCAACATGGTCGCGCTGCCGGCGTACTCGTTCCTGCTGGGCCTGCTCGCGCTTCTCGGGTACGTCGCGATCGCGGCGGGGGTCAAGCCCGTCACGAACAACGCGACGGGCCGGCCGGACACGAACACGATCATCCCGGCGCTGTTCGACTCCCAGTTCGGGTCGTTGTTCGCGGGCATCGCGTTCGCGGCCATCGGCATCGGGGCGCTGGTCCCGGCGGCGATCATGTCCATCGCGGCGGCCAACCTGTGGACGCGCAACATCTACAAGGAGTACCTGCACAAGGGTGCGACTCCGGGGCAGGAGGCGCGGCAGGCGAAGCTGGCGTCGCTGGTGGTGAAGTTCGGCGCGGTGGCGTTCATCCTGTTCGTCGACCCGCAGTTCTCCATCGACCTGCAGCTCATCGGCGGCGTGATCATCCTGCAGACGCTGCCGTCGGTGGCGATCGCGCTCTACACGCGCTGGTTGCACCGCTGGGCGCTGATCGCGGGCTGGGTCGTCGGCATGGGCTACGGGATGTACCTGCTCTACCTGATCCCCAACCCGGCCAACGGCAAGGCGCACTTCGGCGGCTCCGCGCTGACCCTGGACAAGCTGACGATCTTCGGCTGGCACCCGTTCGCGGGCTCGACCGTCCAGATCTACGTGGGCTTCGTGGCACTGGTGGTCAACCTGGCGGTTGCGGTCGTCGTCAGCGCCGCGCTGCGGGCCGGGAAGGTGTCCAACGGCGCCGATCAGACCGACCCGGCCGACTACCACGCCGACGAGGACTCGCCGCGGCTCAAGCCGGTCGCCGATGCGGTGGCGGGGGTTCCGGGCGCGAAGGTCGTCCCGAGCAACTGACGGGCTTCGCCGCGTGCCGGAAGGGCGTCACCGACGGTGGCGCCCTTTCGGTCATTACGGACAAGTCGCCGGGCGCAGGCCGCGGACCGTTCGGCGCTGCTGTGACCACCGGAGTGCACTGCGTTACGACGCGCGGCCGATGAGCCACTCACACGAGCGACCGAGTCGGAACGAAGGGGCCCCCGCCCACCGCAGCGAGTTACCTCTCATCGGCGGAACGTTGCAGATGTACACGATCGAGGTGGAACATTGCGGGAATCTGCGCGATACATCCTGTGACCGTCGCCGAGCCCGCGGCCGCGGCCACAGGAGGAGGTGACACTGGTGCTGGACGTCGGTCCCTCGAGCTCGTTCGAGGTGGACGCTCACCTGGCCACGTTCGTCGACCGGCTGGCCGGTGACGCCGCCGCCGGTCCGGCCGATGCCGCGCGCCGCCGTATCCACACCTCGATCACCGCGGGCACCGTCCCGCCCGGTCTGCGCCGCCTCGCGGAGGCACTCGCCTCCGCCGCGGGCGACGGACCGCCCCGGCCCCGCCACCCCGCCGAGGACGTCGACACCGTCGCCGACGCGCTGCGCGGAAACACCCTCGTCGTCCTCGACGAGTTCGACGTCGACGCGGTCGTCACCGCGCTCGGCGCCCTGGTCCGCGACGGCCGCCGCGTCGCCGTGACCGCCGCCGACCGGGCCGAGCTGACCCGGTTGCGTGATGCGCTCACCCCGGCGATCGTCCGGTCCTGTGTCGACGCGCTGCCCGCCATGTCGCCCGCCGAACAGCGGGAACTGCGCCGGCTGCTGGCCACCGCCACGCCGGAGCGCCGCGCGCGCCGCGGCACCCAGCTCCCGCCGGCCGGCTCGTTCCCCACCGTCGCCGAGGTCGCGGACCTGTGCGCCCGCGCCGCAGGCACCATCGGGGGTGCCGACGGGCTGCTCGCCGACGTGCTCTCCGGGATGGACCCCGACCGCCGCGCAGCTGTCACCGACGACGCCCGCCGCGTCGAGGCCGGCCTGGCCGCGCTCGGGCCGCGCGTTCCCGGCCTCTGGACGTGGACGCTGCTGTCCAACCTCGTCCACAACACCCACGCGGGCGTGTTCGACCACCTCGTCGACCAGGTCGGCCAGGCCCTCGCCGCCGACGAGCGCTCGCGCGCGTTCCCTCCGGTCACCGTGCAGGGCTCGCTCGGCTCCGCGGGCGTCGACGCGTTGCGCCGCTACGTCGAGTTCCTCGGCAGTGGCGGTCGCAACCGCGCCTACTTCCGGTCGCAGGCCCAGCGCGACGTGCAGCAGGTGCTGCGGCAGATCGTCGTCGGCGGGCACCCGGCCGAGTCGGCCGACGACATCCACGCCGCGCTCGCGCACATCGAGCTGGCCGAGCGGCTGCTCGCCATCGACGCCTCGTGCAGGCAGGCCGGCGTCCCCGCCCCGCGCAGCGCCGCCGACCTCACCGAGCTGGCCGCCGCCCTCAGCGGCATCGCCGACGCCGCCCGCGCCGTCGGCGCCCTACGTCACGACGTGCTGTTCATCCACCACAACTCGCCCGTGGCGGTACCGGACCTCGACAGCGCGCAGCACGTCGCGGCCATGATCCTCGAGTACGACGCGCACGGCTCGGCCGACGAGGCCGCCCATCGGCTCGACGCGGCCGCTCACCAGGTCGGGCTGCTCACGCCGGCCACCCGGACAGCCCCCGAGCACACCCGCGCGGTCGAGGCCCTCCGCGCGCACGACCCGGACGCCTACGCCGCCGCGCTCGACGAGATCGCCGCTGCCCGCTGCCTCTCCGACCAGGAGAACCGCTGCGCCGAGCTGCTCGACCGGCTGCGCCGCAACACCCCGCGTGTCGCCGAGGCGTGGGAGGCCGCCAGCGCCGAACATTCCAGCGCGTACGGCCTCGCCTGGTTCGTGGAGGCCGACAGGCTGATGTCGTCGCTGCCCGGCGAGGACACCGTCGACGTCGTGCTGCTGCTCGGTGCGGCCGATCTCGGTGTCGACCGGCTGCTGCTCACGGCGGTCGCGCCGCGGCTCGCCGCGGTCGTCGGCCCCGGTGTGCGGCAGGCCGACGGGCCGACGCTGCTCGGTGTGATGCAGCGGGCGTCGGCGCTCGTCATCGCCGGGCGCGTGGAGCAGTCGGGGCCGTCGGCGCAGGTCGTGCACCTGTCGGCGGCGACCAGGGCACGCCAGTCGGCCGGGTCGGCCCGTCAGGACCCGGCCTGATCCGTCCCGGCGCACTCCGGCCCGCCGCCGCGCGGGTTACGGTCGCGGGTATGACCGACACGCGACCGGTGAGCCGCTTCGGCACCGTCGACCTCCAGGACATGCCCGACGACCTGCGGGAACGCATCGGCGCGATAGCGGAGAAGTCCGGGTTCGTCCCCAACGTCTTCTCCGGGCTGGCCCGCCGGCCACGCGAGCTGCGCGCCTTCCTCGACTACCACGACGCGCTCATGGACAGCGACGACGGACTGTCCAAGGCGGAGCGCGAGCTGGTCGTCGTCGCGACGTCCGGGGCCAACAGCTGCACGTACTGCGTGGTCGCGCACGGCGCCATCCTGCGCATCCGCATGAAGGACCCGGAGATCGCCGACCGGGTCGCGACGAACCCCTACGGCGTCGAGCTGTCCCCGCGCGAACGCGCCATCGTCGACCTGGCGCTGTTGATCGCCACGGAGTCGGCGACCCTGTCGGAGGACGACCTCGACGACGCGCGCGACGCGGGCCTGTCCGACGACGAGATCTGGGACGTCGGTGCCATCACCGCGCTGTTCGCCATGTCGAACCGGCTCGCGCACCTGATGGCGTTGCGTCCCAACGAGGAGTTCTTCCTGATGGGCCGGACGCCGAAGGCCTAGAGCACCTTCGACAGGAATGCTCTCGTCCGCTCGTGCCGTGGGGCGGTCAGCACATCCCGCGGCACCCCGGCCTCGACGACGACGCCCTCGTCCATGAACACGAGGGTGTCCCCCACCTCGCGCGCGAACCCCATCTCGTGGGTCACGACGAGCATCGTCATGCCGTCGGCGGCCAGTCCGCGCATGACGTCGAGGACCTCGCCGACGAGCTCGGGGTCCAGCGCGGACGTCGGCTCGTCGAACAGCATGAGCTTGGGCCGCATCGCGAGCGCCCGGGCGATCGCGACGCGCTGCTGCTGCCCGCCCGACAGCTGGCCGGGGTAGAGGGCTCGTCACCCGACCGTTGCCGCGGCGTCACGGTCGCGGTTCGAGGTCCGGCGCGCCGGGTACGGGAACGGGACGGGCGGATCGGACGTTCCACAGACGACGGACGCTCAACGAGGAGGAACACGATGGGGCTGCTCAAGAAGCTCGCCGTGCTCGGCGGCGCCGCCGAGGCGGCACGCCGGTACGCCCAGAAGAACCCGGACAAGGCCGGTCGCTACGTCGACCAGGCCGCCGAGTTCGTCGACAAGCAGACGAAGGGCAAGTACAAGGGTCAGATCAGCGGCGCAGCCGGCAAGGTCAAGGGCGCCGCCGGCATCCAGCGGCCGGGCCACGGGGTCTGACGGACCCTCCTGCGCACACGCAGTCCCGCGGCGGCCCGACGGCCGTCGCGGGACCTTGCGCGTTCCCCACAATCCCGCCGGCGATCTTGTGGGCCGGGAGCGCTGCCGCTCCGCGCGGCGGCGTGCCAGGATCGGGACATCAGCATCGTCGAGTGCCGGGTCGCCCGCCCTCATCCCCGGGCGGGTCCCGGTGCCGTCCCGGTCGCCGTCACGAGCGGGCCGGGTCGGTGGTCCGCGAGGAGGCACCGTGTCCGTCTCTGATCCCCAGGCCTGGAATCCGGCCGATCCCCGATCCCGCCCCACCCGCGAGCAGGTGCTCGCCGGGCTGCGCGGTACCGACGCCGGGGGCCCCGAGCTCGTCCAGCTGCTCACCCCGGAAGGTGAGCGCGTCGCCGACCCCCGTTTCGACGGGTACGCCGACGACGTCGACGCCGAGTCGCTGAAGGCCCTCTACCGTGACATGGTCCTGGTCCGCCGGGCCGACCGCGAGGGCAACGCGCTGCAGCGCCAGGGCCAGCTCGGAATCTGGGTGCCGCTGCTCGGCCAGGAGGCCGCCCAGATCGGTGCCGGCCGCGCCCTGCTGCCCACCGACATGGTGTTCCCGAGCTACCGCGAGCACGGCGTCGCCTGGTGCCGCGACATCGACCCGACCGACCTGCTCGGCATCTTCCGCGGCACTGACCACGGCAGCTGGGACCCGCTGGAGAAGCGGTTCCACCTGTACACGATCGTCATCGGCAACCAGTGTCTCAACGCCACCGGCTACGCCATGGGCCAGCGCTTCGAGGGCCGCGTCGGCAACGGTGACGATGCCCCCGAGGGCTCCCCCGACGAGGCCACCATGTGCTTCTTCGGCGACGGCGCCACCTCACAGGGCGACGTGCACGAGGGCTTCGTGTGGGCCGCCGCCTACGACGCGCCCGTCGTCTTCTACTGCCAGAACAACCAGTGGGCCATCTCGGTGCCGCTGGAACGCCAGACCCGCGTCCCGCTCTACGAACGTGCCCGCGGCTACGGCTTCCCGGGCGTGCGTGTCGACGGCAACGACGTCATCGCCTGCCTCGCCGTCGCCCGTTGGGCGCTGGAGGAGTGCCGCAGCGGCAACGGGCCCGTCCTCGTCGAGGCCTTCACCTACCGGATGGACGCCCACACCACCTCCGACGACCCGAGCCGCTACCGGCTGGCCGACGAGCTCGAGCTGTGGAAGCTGAAGGACCCCATCGAGCGCGTGCGCGTCAACCTGGTCCGCGAGCACGGCGTCGAACAGGAGTTCTTCGACGGCGTGGCCGCCGAGGCCGACGAGATGGCCGCCCGCCTGCGCGAGTTCTGCGTCAACATGCCCGAACCGGCGCCGGACCGGATGTTCTCCGAGGTCTACGCCGAACCGTCGCCGCTGGTGGAGGCGCAGCGCGAGGAGTTCCTCGCCTACCACGCGTCGTTCGCCGCGGACTCCGGGGAGGAGGGCTGACATGGCCGTTCTGACGATGGCGAAGGCCCTCAACGACGGGCTCCGCAAGGCCATGGAGGCCGACCCGCGGGTACTCGTGATGGGCGAGGACGTCGGCAAGCTCGGTGGCGTCTTCCGCATCACCGACGGTCTGCAGAAGGACTTCGGGGAGCAGCGCGTCCTCGACACCCCGCTGTCCGAGTCGGGCATCATCGGTACCGCTGTCGGCCTCGCGATCCGCGGCTTCCGCCCGGTGTGCGAGATCCAGTTCGACGGCTTCGTGTTCCCCGGCTACGACCAGATCGTGTCCCAGCTGGCCAAGGTGCGGTTCCGGTCGCAGGGCAAGGTGCCCATGCCGGTCGTCGTGCGCATCCCGTTCGGCGGCGGAATCGGCGCGGTCGAGCACCACAGCGAGTCCCCCGAGTCGCTTTTCGCCCACGTCGCGGGGCTCAAGGTCGTCGCCTGCTCCAACGCGAACGACGCCTACTGGATGATCCAGCAGGCCATCGCCACCGACGACCCGGTGATCTTCTTCGAGCCCAAACGGCGCTACTGGGAGAAGGCGGAGGTCGACGTCGACACCACCCCGGCGCCGCTGCTGCGCTCCAGGGTGCTGCGCGAGGGCACCGACGTCACCATCGCCACCTACGGCCCGCTGGTCCGGACGTGTCTCGACGCGGCCGTCGCCGCGGAGACCGACGGCACGTCGCTCGAGGTCGTCGACCTGCGCACGCTGTCCCCGCTCGACCTCGACCCCGTGTTCGAGTCGGTGCGCCGCACGGGACGGCTCGTCGTCGTCTCGGAGGCGCCGTCGGAGTCGTCGGTGACCGCCGAGATCGCCGCCCGCGTGCAGCAGGAGTGCTTCCTGTCGCTGGAGGCGCCCGTCCTGCGCGTCACGGGGTACGACACCCCCTACCCGCCCTCGAAGTGCGAGGACGACTACCTGCCCGACCTCGACCGCGTTCTCGACGCCGTCGACCGCTCGAAGGCCTGGTGACGACGGTGCGACGCGAGTTCCGCATGCCCGACGTCGGTGAGGGCCTCACCGAGGCCGAGATCGTCTCCTGGCGGGTCGCGCCCGGCGACACCGTCACCGTCAACCAGATCGTCGCCGAGATCGAGACGGCCAAGGCGGTCGTCGAGCTGCCGTCGCCGTACGCGGGGACGGTCGGCGAGCTGCTGGCCGAGCCCGGTGTGACCATCGAGGTCGGCACGCCGATCATCGCGATCGAGACGGCGGAGGCCGGCTCCCCCGCCGCCGCGCCTGCCGCTGCTGCCGCGCCCGTCGCTGCTGCCGAGGGCGGCGCGAAGATCGGTGAGGCGGGAGTGGACGGGCGCATCGCCACGCTCGTCGGGTACGGCCCGCGCCAGGGCACGGTGGCCCGCCGCCCGCGCCGCGGCGGCGCCGCGGCTGCCGCGCCTGCCGCCGCCCGGCCCGCCGCACTCGCCGACGCCGCGGTCGCACCCGCAGAGGTCGAACCGCCCGCCCCGACCGCCCCGGCTCTCGTCCCTGACGAGCCTCGCGGCGGCCGGGGCGACCTCGTGCCGCTCGCCAACCCGCCCGTCCGCAAACTGGCCCGCGACCTGGGCGTCGACCTGCGCCAGGTCACCGGGACCGGTGCGGGCGGCGTCATCACGCGCGAGGACGTGCAGACGTTCACGACCGATCCCGACCCCGTCGCGGCTCCTGCCGCCGTGGCCGCGGCACCCGGCCGGGAGGACCGCCGCGAGGCCATCCGCGGTGTCCGCAAGGCGACGGCCGCGGCGATGGTGACGTCGGCGTTCACCGCGCCACACGTCACCGAGTTCCTGTCCGTCGACGTCACCGCCACGATGGACCTGCGTGACCGGCTCCGGGCCGGCCGCGAGTTCCGCGACGTCAAGCTCACGCCGCTGGCGTTCGTCGCCAAGGCGGTGTGCCTGGCCGCGAAGCGCACCCCGTCGATCAACGCGACCTGGGACGGCGACGCCGGCGAGATCGTCTACCACGGCGCCGTGCACCTGGGGATCGCCGCCGCGACTCCGCGCGGGCTCATCGTCCCCAAGATCCGCGACGCCGACCTGCTCGACCTGCGCGGCCTCGCGACCGGGCTCTCCGAGCTCACCGCGACCGCCCGGTCGGGGAAGACCTCACCGGCCGATCTCACCGGTGGCACGTTCACGATCACCAACGTCGGGGTGTTCGGCGTCGACACCGGGACACCGATCATCAACCCGGGCGAGGCCGCGATCCTGGCCGTCGGCGCCGTCAAGCCGATGCCGTGGGTCGTCGACGGCGAGCTCGCGGTGCGCACGGTGTGCCAGCTCTCGCTGTCATTCGACCACCGGCTGGTCGACGGGGAGCAGGGATCCCGGTTCCTGGCCGACGTCGGAGCCCTGCTGGAGGACCCGGGAGTCGCCCTCACCTGGTGACGTGACGTGACGTGACGCGCCGTGGCGAGGTCGTTACCGGAATCCGGGCACGCGGACGGCATCCCGTTCGTTGGACGGGTATGCCGTACGTGCTGCTGTACCTCGTCGTCGAGATCGTCGCGCTGGTCGCGCTGGGCTCGTGGGTCGGCGTGGGCGCGACACTGCTGGTCCTGCTCGGCGGGTCCGTCCTCGGGCTCCTGCTCGCGCGCCGTGAGGGCGTGCGCGCCGCGCAGGCGTTCAGCGCCGCCGTCCGCGACCGCCGGGTCGCGCACGCCGAGCTGACCGACGGAATGCTCGTCGCGGCGGCAGGTGTGCTGCTGTTCGTCCCCGGCCTGGTCACCGACCTCGCGGGTCTGCTGCTGCTCGTCCCGCCGGTGCGCAAGATCGTCCGCAACCGGCTGGTGCGGGCGGCCGAGCGGGCCAACCCGGGACTGCAGCGCGCCCGCATCTACAGCGACGGCCCGGTCGTCGACGGCGATGTCGTGAACGGCGGACCCGACGGCGGGGTCACCTACCGTGACGGTTCGGTGCGGCGCTGGGCCACGGTGCGGACCCTTCCGCGGAGCGTCGAGGCGGACGACGCGACGATCGTCGAGGGCACTGTCGTCGAGTCCGACGACCACCCCGCACACGGCGACGACGACGTTTCCCGTGACTCCCGGACACGCGGGGATCGCGCGAGCTGATCCTCGGTCATTCGCGCCGGCCGGTCCCGGGGGACACGGCCGGCGCGAATTCGCGGATCAGGCTCAGTGGCCCGACACGTAGGCGGCCGGGACGGGTATCTCGGCCTGCGCCGCGTGGGCGACGCCGAGCGCCGTGCCTGTGAGCAGCAGCAGGCCCACAGCCCCCGCGAGCAGCGCTCGAAGGGTCGTCGCCGGGCCGCGGCGGGCCCCGCGATCGTTCGGTCGGAGGCGCAGGGCCGGGTGTGCGGAACGGCGGAGACGGTGGCGTGCACGGCTGCGGTTCATCAGAAATCGCACCCCCTTGACCGGTCCTGAGGGATTCCTCCGGGAACGGAACTCAGCGATTAGGCCGTTCGAGTGTCCATCGTTGGGACAGGAATCGACCGGCGGACACGCGTTCTTCACCCGAACGGGACCGGATCAGGGAATTCGTCCGCTCCACAACGGCTCGACACGCGCCCATTCGCGGTCCCACTGTTCGCTGTCGGTCTCCTCCAGGCGCATACGCACCGTGATCGCCACGAGCGCGACGACCGTCCACGCCAGCACCACCCATGCGACCGCCAGCACGATCCCGACGTTCGTGGCGACGCCCGGGGCGCTGGGCGGCTCGCCGATCACGCCGTGCCGGTCGACCCACAGCTGCATCGCCGGCTCGTCGGGCGCGCCGATGGCGACGGGCAACGTCGTCGTGTGGACGGTCCCGTCCGGAGCCGGATAACGGACGGACCGGCTGGTGGTGAGTGCGGTGTCGGTGGCGTCGGGGAGCGTCAGCGGTGCGGCGGCAGGCTCCACGACCTGCGCCGTCACCGGGACGAGGCGCTCGGCCGCGGCCTCGGAGCGGCCTTTCTCCCAGGCGTGGGCCAGCAGCCCCACGGGCAGGGCGAGCAACAGCACGAATGCGACGGACGTCGCGACGGTCCGGCGCAACCGGGCGCGGGCCCGATCGGTGGCGCGTTCCATGGCCGGCCCGGTCAGCCGGCGAGGACGAGCGCCCAGGTGGTCGTGCACTGGGCGGTGACGCGGACGGGTTCGGGTTCCAGGCCCAGCTCGGTGACGTCGACGGGGCCGCGGGCGGCCTCCATCGCGACAGCTCGCATCATCGGGCCGCCGCCGTGGTCGGGTGCCTCGGCCAGCAACGCCAGCGCGCCGAGCGAGCCACCGAGCGCGTCGGCGTAGCCCTCCGCGCGCCTGCGGGCGTCGGCCACGGCCTCGCGCTGGGCCGTGGCGCGCGCGGCGACCTGGTCGTCGAGCAGCCAGCGCGGCCCGTTGAACGACGCCGGCTCCGCAGCCAGCACGGTGCCCAGCACGTCCTCGAGCACATCGAGGTCGCTCACCCGGAGCAGGACATTCTCCGTGGCGCGGGCACCGGACTGCTTGCCGCGGCGCCACTCGGTGCCGACGTGCAGGCTGCGGCTGCGCACCTCGACACCGGCGCGCGTGAACACCGGCTCGGCTGCGGCGACCGCCCGGCCCAGGTCGCGCACCGCGGCCGACCGGTCCCTGCCGGTCGCGCTGAACGACACGTCGATCTCGGCGCGGTCGGCGAGCTGCTCGTGCCAGCCCGTCCCCACTGTCACGATCTGCGGATCCCCCACGACACCAGTTAACCGGATTCCGTCGTATCACGGTGTCTAGCGGATCCGTGAGAAAGCCCTCGACAGTGCGGTCGGGCACCCTCCCATCGCCGTGTATCGGACTTTCTCCGGCCACTGCTAGAAATGCATAGACGAGCCGATCCGCGACACGCGATCGGGTTCGATAGCGAAATCTAGGGTTCGGCCAAGACACCCGGATACCGTCCGATCCATGGATCCCGTCCGCAATCCGTTCGCGCCCGGAGCCGGCCAGCGACCGCCGGAGCTCGCCGGCCGCGACAAGGAGGTGGACGCCTTCGAGATCGTCCTGGAGCGCGTCGCCCGCGGCCGCCCCGAACGCAGCCTCGTCCTCACCGGCCTGCGCGGCGTCGGCAAGACCGTCCTGCTCGGCGAGCTGCGCTCCATGGCTGTCCGGGCCGGCTGGGGTGCCGGCAAGATCGAGGCCCGCCCCGACGCCGACCTGCGCCGCCCCCTGTCCGCCGCGCTGCACCGCGCCATCCGCGACCTCGCCGTCCGCCATCGCAACCCCGAACGCGTCGACGAGGTCCTCGGTGTCCTCAAGGCCTTCGCCCTGCGCGCCTCCCCCGACGGCGCCAAGCTGCGCGAGCGCTGGCAGCCCGGCATCGACGTCCCCGTCAAGAACGGCCGCGCCGACTCCGGCGACATCGAGATCGACCTCGTCGAACTGTTCACCGAGGTCGCGGAGCTCGCCGCCGATGTCGGAACCGGTGTCGGGCTGTTCATCGACGAGATGCAGGACCTCCGGCCCGACGACGTCTCCGCACTCTGTGCCGCATGCCACGAGCTGTCCCAGTCGCGGGCGCCGCTCGTCGTCGTCGGCGCCGGGCTGCCGCACCTGCCCGCCGTCCTGTCGGCGTCGAAGTCCTACTCCGAGCGCCTCTTCACCTACAGCCGCATCGGCAGGCTCGACCGCGTCGACGCCGACACCGCGCTGCTCGCCCCCGCCCGCCGGGAGGAGGCGGCGTTCGACGGTGAGGCCCTCGACTCGCTGTACGAGCGCTCCGGCGGCTACCCCTACTTCATCCAGGCCTACGGCAAGGCTGCCTGGGACGCCGCGCCCACCAACCCCATCGGCGGCCGCGACGTCACCGTCGCCGCACCCGAGGCCGAGGCCGAGCTCGCCGTCGGCTTCTTCGGCTCCCGCTTCGAACGCGCCACCCCCGCCGAACGCGAGTACCTGCGTGCCATGGCCGAGCTGTCCGACGGCCGGGACGAACCCGTCGTCACCTCCGGGATCGCCGAGCACCTCTCCCGGCGGGCCTCGTCGCTCTCTCCCGCCCGGGACAGCCTTCTCAAGAAGGGTCTCGTCTTCTCCGCGCAGCGTGGCCAGATCGCCTTCACCGTCCCGCACTTCGGCCGGTACCTGCTCACCCAAACCTGAGAGTCCACTGCTCCGTACGAGTGAATCCCTGAACCGGGGCGACGCGATGTAACGCCCGGGCCTGTCGAACCGACTCCCTGTACAGCCCCGTGGTGCTGTCGGACCCCCGACCTGGCAGCCCCGCGGGGTTCTCCATTTCTCAGGTTCGGTGCCCTCGCCCGGAACGTCGCGGACGCCTGATCCCGGACGGGGGCCACACGACGTGACCCGTAGCATCTGCCCGGTGCCGGACCCACGCCTCGAGATCCAGATGCTCCACGACCGGGTCCTGGTCCGCATCCTCGACGGTGCAGGTGAACGGCGGAGCTCGGCGGGCATCGTCATCCCCGCCACGGCACAGGTCGCCAGGCGACTCGTCTGGGCCGAGGTGTTCGGTGTCGGACAGCACGCCCGCTCGGTCAAGGTGGGCGATCACGTCCTGCTCCACCCCGAGGAACAGTACGAGGTCGAGGTGCAGGGATCGACGTACCTGATCCTGCGTGAACGTGAACTGCACGCTGTCGCGGCCGAACGTGCCGAGCACGGAACCGGGCTCTACCTGTGACGCCCCGGCCCTGAGGGACCGGACTGCTGTACCGGACGACCCCCCGGCCCGCGGGGGCGCTGTAGTGGACGACCCCCGCGGGGGTGCGCGGTGAAGAGGGGAAGTCGGACGTCATGACCGAGCGCGAGCCCGGGGTCGACGAGGGTGACGGGAACCGGACGGTCGACGAGCAGGCCGCGGCTGCGGCCGGATCGCCCGTCGACGCAGCCCCGGGCACCGACACCGCTGGTACCGAAGCCGCACGGCAGTCCTCGTCGCTGTCCGGGGACGACCTCTTCGCCGTCGCACGCCCGTCGGACACCACCGGACCGCCGTCCGCGCCTGCGGCGTCGTCCGTGCCGCCGTCCGCTGAGCCGGCGTCCGACGCCGTGCGGTCCGAGGCCCCGCCGTCCGACCGTCTGGTGCCCGGCGCTCCGGTGTCCGACGCTCCTGCCGCCGCGACCGCCGCCGGATCGCCCGTCGTCGCGATGAAGCCGGGGGCCTCGACGGCATCGCCTTCCCCCTCCTTCGCCGCTGACGGTTCGGCGCTGTCCGGGTCGGCTGCCCCCGTCTCCCCGGCTGCTCCCGTCTCCCCGGCTGCCCCCGTCTCCCCGGCTGCTCCCGTCTCCCCGGTCGACGCGGGAGAGGGGCCTGTCGACGCCGGTGCCGACCCGGGCGACGCGGAGGTTCGCGCGGCCCGGTCCGAGTCGGCTGCCGCGTGGGCCGGTGCCGACAACTCCGGTGTCGATGCCTCCGGCGCTGATGTCTCCGGCGCTGATGTCTCCCGCGCCGATGTCTCCCGCGATGAGGTCCGCGGTGCCGACGATGTCCGCACCGTCGACCGCCCGGCCGACCCGTCGCCCGAGCTCGGCGCCCCCGCGCCCGACGAGGCCGAGCCGCCTCGTCCCGCCGACGCCCCGCAGAAGGACCCCTCCGCCGATCCCGCGCGCCCGGTCGCCGAACCGGCCCGCACCGAGCCGGTCGCCGAACCGGCCCGCTCCGAGCCGGTCGCCGAACCGGCCCGCTCCGAACCGACCGTCGAGCCCGCCCGGCGCGAGCTCTCCGGTCCGGAACCCGCCGACCGCGCCGTGGCCGAACCCGCCGACCGCGCCGTGGCCGAACCCGCCGACCGCCCCGTGGCCGAACCCGCCGGCCGCCCCGCGGCCGAGGCCCCGGCCGTGAGCGCTGCCGCGCCGACCGTCGCGCCGCGCAACTGGTTCGCCGAGCCCGACGCCGAGGCGACCGCGGTGCTGCCCGCCGTGCGCCCCGGCTCGACCCAGGCCGACCCGGCTCACGGAACAGGTGCGCAGGTCGATCCCGCGCGGGCGGCGGAGAGCCACGGCCCGACGGCGTCACCCGTCGACCCGGCGACCGTCCGAATCCCGGCGCGACGCACCGAGCAGCAGGTCGAGCGACCCACGGAGGTCATCCCGGCGGTCACCGCCGATGCCGCCGACGGCGCCCGTCGCGGAACCGATCGACGTCCCGACCACGCCGGTGCTCCGACGATCCTCACCAAGGTCCCCTCGGCCGCGGCCGCCGCGGGCGGAGCCACCGCGGTGCTGGGCGCCGCTGCGGCCACCCGGTCCGGGGCCGACGCCGGCCGGACCACCACCGCGATACGCGCCGGCGGGACCGGCTCCGGCACCGGGACCAGCGCCGGAAGCAGCGGCGCCGGGAGGACCGGCCCCGGAGACCCTGGCCCGGGTTCCGACGCGACCCGGCCCGTGCCCCCCGAGGGCGACTCCGGCAGCGACGGCCCCGACGGGCCGGACACTCCCGGGGGCGGGTCGAAGGGACGGCGGCGTCGCAGGCCGCTGCTCGTCGCGGCCGCGGTCGTCGGCCTGCTCGCGGTCCTCTACGTCGTCGACCTGCTGCTCGGCATGGGCGACATGCCACGCGGCGTGTCCGTCGCCGGGCAGGCCGTCGGCGGGATGTCACGCCAGGAGGCCGAGGCGTCGCTGCGCGCGACGATCGACCCCCGCGCGACGCAGCCGGTCGTCGTCACCGCGGGCGACGTCCGCACCGAGATCGACGCCGCCACCGCGAAGCTGGGCGTCGACTGGGGCGCCACCATCGAGCGCGCGGGCGCGCAGCCGGTCAACCCGATCGCCCGGATCGAGTCGTTCTTCGTCGACAAGGACTTCGACGTCGTCAGCACGGCCGACGAGCGTGCCGTCACCGCCGCGCTGGAGGGCATGGGTCCGCTGGTCGACGACGAGGCCACCGAGGCGTCGGTGCGGTTCGACGGGCTGGAGCCCGTTCCCGTGATGCCCGAGGACGGCCACCGCCTCGACGTCCCGGCCGCGGTGCCGCTCGTCGCGACCAAGTGGGCCACCGGCACGCCGGTGGAGCTGCCGCTCGCGACGCTCAAGCCGATCACGACGGCCGACGACGTGCGCCAGGCCGTCGACTCCATCGCCCGCCCGGCAGTCTCGGCGCCGATCACGGTGACCGGTGAGGGCGCGCAGGGCACGCTCGACCCGGCCGACATCGCGAAGGCGCTCACGTTCCGCGCGGACGCAGGCGCGACGCCGCGGCTCGTCCCCGAGCTGAACCCCGAGATCGTGTCCGACGCCCTGTCGCCGCAGCTGGAGAAGACGGAGAAGCCGGGCCGGGACGCGACGCTCGACGTCAGCGGCCCGACGCCCGTCGTCGTCCCCTCGCAGGACGGCCGCGGCATCGACTACCCGGCGACGCTGACGACGATGGTGCCGGTGCTGAAGGCGCAGGCACCGCGGCAGGTCGCGGCCGTCTACGGCGACAAGCCGGCCAAGGTGACGACCGAGGACATCGAGAAGCTGGGGATCGCCGGCGAGATCAGCACGTTCACCACCGGTGGGTTCGCGGCCGACTCCGGACGCAACATCAAGCGAGCGGCCGAGCAGATCGACGGCACGATCGTGAAGCCCGGCGAGACGTTCTCGCTCAACGCGCTGACCAACCCGCGCAATGCGGCCAACGGCTACGTCGAGGCCGGGATCATCGAGGACGGGCATCCCGCCCGCGGCATCGGCGGCGGCGTCTCCCAGGTGGCGACGACGGTCTACAACGCGGCCTACTTCGCCGGCATGGTCGACGTCGCGCACAAGGAACACAGCTTCTACATCAGCCGCTACCCGGCGGCCCGCGAGGCGACCGTGTTCGACAACGTCATCGACCTGAAGTTCCGCAACGACGGGCCGACCGGCGTCCTGATCAAGACGTTCTGGACCCCGTCCAGCCTCACCGTGAAGATCTACGGCACCAAGCGCTACGAGGTGACGTCGACGACCGGTCCGCGCACGAACGAGACCCCGCCGAGCCCGGTGACGATCCCGGCCGGGCAGCCGTGCTCGGCCAGCAGCGGGGCACCGGGCTTCACCGCGTCGGACACCCGCACGCTGCGGAACGTCCAGACCGGCGAGGTGCGCACGGAGAAGCGGACCGTCCGCTACAACCCGTCACCGATCGTCGTCTGCGGGGGCTGACAGCCGCCGCCGGTCGGGTGCCTCGACTTCCGAGATGCCCGTCACATTCGTACCCTCTGAGTGACAGTGCCGTCACCGAGGATCGGGGATGTCCGATGCGAATAGCGGACGTACTGCGCAACAAGGGCCCCAACGTGGCGACGATCGAGGCGGACGCCTCGGTCGGCGACGTCATCGCCACGCTGACGGAGGGGAACTACGGCGCGCTGCCCGTCATGGACGGGGAGCGGCTGGTCGGAATCGTGTCCGAGCGCGACGTCGTGCGCAGGCTGCACGAGGTGGGACCGTCGCTGGTCGACGTGCCGGTCGTCGACATCATGACCGCCGACGTCGTGACGTGCTCGCCCGAGGACAGCGCACTGGAGCTGTCGCGGGTCATGACCGAGCGGCGCATCCGGCACCTGCCGGTGACGACGGACGGCAAGCTCGTCGGCATCGTCAGCATCGGCGACATGGTCAAGGCGCGCATCGACTCCCTCGAGGAGGAGCGCGAGCAGCTGCAGTCCTACATCGCCTCGTAGCGAACACGACGTGACGACGGGCCCGGCGATGTGCCGGGCCCGTCACGCGCGTGTCAGAATGCGGCTTCCGGGAGCTCCATCAGCGCGTTGTCGGTGTTCTCGACGATCTTGCGGTCCGCGGTGAGCCGCGGCAGCACCGTCTTGGCGAAGAAGTGCGCGGCGCCGACCTTGCCCTCGTAGAAGGCCTGGTCCTTGGCCGACACGTCACCGCTGAGCTTCTCGAGCGCGACGGCGGCCTGTCGCTGCAGCAGCCACGCGACCAGCAGGTCGCCGACGGCCATCAGGAACCGCACCGAGTGCTGGCCGACCTTGTAGACCTCGGCCGGGTCGTGCAGCGACGCCTTCACGCTGACCGTGAGCGCGGCGAGCATGCCCTGGACGTCGCCGAGGGCGCGGGCGAGCAGCTCACGCTCCTCCTTGAGCCGGCCGTTGCCGGAGTCCGCGGCGAGGAACGCCTGAATCTCCCCGGCGACGTGCAGCAGCGCCTGGCCGTTGTCACGCATGATCTTGCGGAAGACGAAGTCGAGCGACTGGATCGCCGTCGTCCCCTCGTAGAGGGAGTCGATCTTGGCGTCGCGGATGTACTGCTCGATGGGGTAGTCCTGCAGGTAGCCGGACCCGCCGAGGGTCTGCAGCGACAGCAGCAGCATCTCGCTGGCCCGCTCCGACCCGACACCCTTGACCAGCGGCAGCAGCAGGTCGTTGACCTTGGCGGCGAGGGCGGTGTCGCCGCCGGCGCGGATGCTGTCCTGGTAGGTCGCCGTGTACGTGTAGAGCGCCCGCAGGCCCTCGGCGTAGGCCTTCTGCAGCATCAGGATGCGGCGCACGTCGGGGTGATGGGTGATGGCGACGCGCGGCGCGGCCTTGTCGGTCATCGCTGTCATGTCGGCGCCCTGCACGCGCTCCTTGGCGTACTCCAGCGCGGCGAGGTAACCGGCCGAGAGCGTGCCGATCGCCTTGGTGCCCACCATCATCCGGGCGTACTCGATGACCTGGAACATCTGCGCGATGCCGTCGTGCACGTCGCCCAGCAGCCAGCCGACCGCGGGGGTGCCGTGCTGGCCGAAGGTGAGCTCGCACGTCGTCGACGCCTTGAGGCCCATCTTGTGCTCGACGCCCGTGACGAACGCGCCGTTGCGCTCACCCGGCTCACCGGTCTGCGAGTCGAAGTGGAACTTGGGGACCAGGAACAGCGACAGCCCCTTGGTCCCGGCCTTCGCGCCCTCGGGGCGGGCCAGGACCAGGTGCATGATGTTCTCGGTCATGTCCTGCTCGGCCGAGGTGATGAAGCGCTTCACCCCGTCGATGTGCCAGGTCCCGTCGGCCTGCGCGACGGCCTTCGTGCGGCCGGCGCCGACGTCGGAGCCCGCGTCGGGCTCGGTGAGCACCATCGTGGCGCCCCAGCCACGGTCGATCATCAGCTCGGCCCAGCGCTTCTGCTCGTCGGTGCCGTTGAGGTGCACGACCGAGGCGAAGTTGGGGCCGGCCATGTACATGAAGGCGGCGGGGTTGGAGCCCAGGATCAGCTCGGCGGCCGCCCACTGCACGGTCGGCGGGATGCCGTAGCCACCCAGCTCGGCGGGCAGGGACAACCGCCACCACTCGCCGTCCCACAGCACCTTGTAGGCGTCCTTGAGCGACTGCGGCAGTGCCACGGAGTGCGTCGCCGGGTCGAAGACGGGCGGGTTGCGGTCGGCGTCGGCGAACGACTCCGCCAGCGGGCCCGTCGCGACGCTGTCCAGCTCGGAGAGCACGCCACGAATCGTGTCGAGGTCGACCTCCGAGTCGGCCGCCAGCGCGTCCTGGACCCGGAACACCTCGAAGAGGTTGAACTCGAGGTCGCGCAGGTTGCTCCTGTAGTGGCCCATCCCCAGGTCACCGCCGTTCCGGCTCGGCCGGCGGGTCGTCCTCGTCAACGACCTACTCACCGGTAACCCCAAGGATATTACCGACGGGTAACCGGCGGCAACCGTTACCGGCAGCCGAGATCGCCTCACACCTTCGGGTCGCAGCGTTGTGCACGCTCCGTATGTGCTTCATGGTGCTCATGGTGTTTCTGAGACTCGCGTGGTCACCGGGTGGAGCGAAGGAGCGATCGTGGGACGGTTCGAGGTCACGCGTCGTGGTTTCCTCGTCGGGGGGATCGCCCTCGCCGGGACGGCCGTCCTCGGCTCGACCGTCGGCGTCGGCAGCGCCGGGGCGACCGAGTCCCCGGCCATCACCGACTGTGCGGGTTGGGCCGCCCGCCCCAACAGCGAGATCGTCCCCGTCTGGAACCAGCGGCCCGTCAAGATCCTCGTCCACCACACCGCGACGCCCAACGGCGGCGACCTCAGCCAGGGCGCCGGGTTCTCCCTGTCCCGCAGCATCCAGAACTTCCACATGGACAGCCGCGGCTGGCTCGACACCGGCCAGCACTTCACGATCAGCCGCGGCGGCTTCGTCATGGAAGGACGCCACCGCAGCCTCGAAGTCCTGCGCGGCGGCACCCGCCAGGTCGAGGGTGCCCACTGCACCGGGCAGAACGTCGTCGCCGTCGGCATCGAGAACGAGGGCACCTACATCGACACCGTCCCCACCGGTGCGCTCTGGGACAGCCTTCGCGCCACCTGTGCCTACATCTGCACCCGGTACGGCATCGCCCCCACCGAGCTCTACGGCCACCGCGACTTCAAGAACACCGCATGCCCCGGCGACGCCCTCTACGGCATGCTCCCCCGGCTGCGCGGCGAGGTCGCAGGCCTGCTCGGCCGCAACATCGAGGGCGGCGCCACCCGCAAGGCCTCCTGGCCACTGCTGCGGCCCGGCGACACCGGCGCCGTCGTCACCGCCGCCCAGTATCTGTTGCGCGACAACGGCTTGACCGAGGTCGTGCCCAACGGACACTACGACGCCGCCACCTCCGGCGCCGTCCTGCGCTACCAGTACGCCACCGGCGCCGAGAACGTCGGAATGATCGGCGGCGAGACCTGGCCCGTCCTCGCCCGCACCGTCCGCAGCAGCGAGGACGGCGACGCCGCCAAGGCCGTCGAGACCCTCGCCGCGCGGCGCGGCGCCGAGCGCGTCCCCGACGTCGTCACCCGTCCCGACTGGCAGCGCCTCCTCGGCACCGGCGGCGCACCCGCCGACGTCTCCGTCGACCCCACCGGTCCGCCTCGCTGAGCCGTCGAGGTGCCGCGCCGGTACCGCCCGCCCGGCCGCACCGGGTCCGCCCGCCCGGCAGCCCCGGGTTGCACGAACGGCACAGCGGGAGCGACTCGACTGCGCGGAAGGGCCGTTCGTCGAGGTCGGAGGGGACGCTCCGCCGCCTTCCTCGCACCGGTCGTCGATCGACGGCACGGCCACGGCGCCCGGGCAGGTCCGCCGACCGCGCCCATCACCCGCCCGGGCGACTTCGCGACCGCGTGTGCCGGGGACACCGTGTGGTCCCCGCTACTCTCGATGGCCGCGCCCTTTCCTGATCGGGTGAGTCCGGGGCGCGGGCGACAGGAGGGCGACGTGAGCGTGACGGCCCGGTCGATGGGACCGGGGACGGGCTCCGAGCCGTCCCGGCCCGAACCGGACGGCGCCCTCGCCGGCGCCACCGCCGCCCGCAGGCTGTACCGCGAGATCGTCGCCGCGCCCGACGCGCCACGCCGCGTCGACGTCGTCGCCCCTGCCGGACACGGCAAGACCGTCCTGCTCGACCTCGTCGCCGACGCCTACCGGGCCGCAGGCGCCGCCGTTCTGCGCGCCCTCCCCGACGACGTCCCGCCCGGCGCGGTCCTCGTCGTCGACGACGTCCACCTCCTGCCCACCGCCGACCTGCGCAGGCTGTGCGACATCGCCGCCGCCCGCAGCCACCGGATCGTCGTCGCCCACCGGCCCTGGCCCACCGGGCCCGAGCTCGCCGCGCTCGGCGGAGCCATCGCCGGCGGTGGCACGCTCCTGGTCCTCGGCGCCCTCGACCGCCCCGGCGTCGCCGCCCGCGCCGCCCGGGTCCTGCGTGAACGCCCACCCGTGCCGCTCGTCGACCACGTCCTCGCGCAGACCGGCGGCCTGCCCGACCTCGTCGACCGCCACCTCACCGGCATCCTCGACCAGATCGGCCCCGCCGACCGGGCACGTCTCGCCCACCCCGGCGGCATCCCCACCCGGCCCCCGCAGAACGTCGTCCACCAGGTCGGTTACGCCGTCTACGGGATGGAACGCCGCGTCCGGGAGCTCCTCGTCGCGCTCGCCCTCGGCGCCCCCCGCGACGCCGAGGTCCTCGTCCCCCTCCTCGGGCTCGCCGACGCCGCGGGCGGTGGCATCGACGAGGTCGACGAGCTCGTCGAGGAAGCCCGCTCCGCCGGCCACCTCACCGCCGACGGTGCCCTGCCTCCCGTGGTCGCCTTCGCGATCCGGCAACGCGTCCCCGGCGCCCGCCGCCTGGAGGTCCGGCGCACGCTCGCCGAGATCGAGCTCGACCGCGGCGGATCCGTCCTCACCGCCGCCCGTGGCCTCCTCGACACCGGGGCCACCGGCGCCCGCGCCGCCGAGGTCTTCGTCGCCGGCGCCGAGGAGGCCGCCCGCACCGGGGACCCCGTCGCCGGGCCGCTCTACGAGGCCGCCGTCGCCGCGGGCGCCCCCGCCCTGCGCCTCGCCGCCCGCCGCGCCGAGGCCGCCGTCCGCGCGGGCGACCTCGACCTCGCACTCGCCCAGGCCGACCAGGTCCTCTCCCACGTCGACGCTGTCGACATCGAGGACGCCGTTCTCGCCGGCACGGCCGCCGCCGCCGTCCTCGCCCACCGTGGGCTGCTCGCCCGCAGCGCGGAGCTCTACCGCTGGATGAGCGCCGTCGGTGGGTCCGCCGAGATCGGGCCGCTCGCCGTCCCCGCCCTCATCGGGACGGGTGCGCTCGACGAAGCCCGTGCCTTGTTGTCCGAACCGGCCGCCCCCGCAGCGCCCACCCCCGCGATCCCGCCGCCGCCGTCGATCCTCGCGCCGCCGCCTCTGTTCGGCGGGCCCTCGCCGTCCGCATCGGCCGGGCGTCCGCCGACGCTGCTCGCCTCCGCCGAACAGCTCATGGCCGCGGGCGTCCTCGACTCCGTCGCCGGCTCCGCCACCCGGGCGCTCTCCCAGCTCGCCCGGTCCGCGTCGCTGCTCGAGGCGTCCAACCGCGCCGCGCTCCTGCCCGACACCCCTGCCGCCCTCGCCGCGCTCGTCGCCATCCACTGCGGAGAGCTCGACGTCGCCCAATCTGTCCTCGACCGCGCCGTCGACGTCGAGCTCGGCGGTCCCGCCGCCATCACCCGCCACCAGCTGCTGCTCGCGTGGATCGCCGTCTTCCGCGGCGCCATCCCCACCGCCCGCTCACTGCTGGCCACCGCATCCCCCATCGGCGCCCGCCTCGAACCCCGCGACGAGCTCCTCGCTGCCGCACTCGATGTCTCCATCGCCCGTCGCGCCGGCGACCTCGCCGCGCTCATGCCCGCCTGGGGCCGCGCCCGCGAAGCGATCGTCCGCCACCCCGTCGACCTCTTCGTCCTGCAGCCGCTCGGCGAGCTCGCCATCGCCGCCAACCGGCTCCGGGAGACCAGCTGGGTGCGTCCCCACCTGGAGGAGGCCGCAGCCCTCCTCGACCGGCTCGGCCGCCCCGCCCTCTGGTCTGCACCGCTGCACTGGTCGCAGCTGCACGCCGCGATCGTCGCCGACGACCGCGACGCCGCCCGCCTCCACGCCGACGCCCTCCGCGAGGCCGCCCCCGTCAGCCGCTACGCCACCGCCATGGCCGACGCCGCCCCGCACTGGGTCAACCTGATGGACGCCGAGGTCGACGCCGACGCCGTCGAAGCCGCCGCCCGCGGCCTGCACGCCGTCGGCCTCTCGTGGGAAGGCGGCAAACTCGCAGGCCAGGCCGCCATTCGCACCCGCGACCGCAAGGCCATGACCGCGCTCCTCGGCGCCGCCCGTGCCATGCAGGGAGGCGGCGGCCCCGTCTCCGCCCCGCACCCCGACACCCCCGCCCCCGAACCCGAGGACCTGGGTGAAGGTCCACTCAGCGACCGCGAACGCGAGGTCGCGAAACTGGTGCTGGAGGGGCTGACCTACAAACAGGTCGGCGAGCGCCTGTTCATCAGCGCCAAGACCGTCGAGCATCACGTCGCCCGCATGCGCCAACGCCTGGGCTCCAACTCCCGCGGCGAGCTCTTCGCCCACCTCCGCCAGATCGTCGGCCCCGACACCTGACCCCACGGCGCCCGGTCATAGACACCGTCGACGACCGTGACGTTGCGCGTAACGGTCAGCTCGGCGCGGGACGCGTCCGGGGCGCCGTGGCTTCAGCCGTCGCCGCGTGCCTTTCCGAGTCGTCGCCCGGCCTCCGGTCGGCGCGGCGACCCCGGAACCGGTGGGACGATCGCGGAAGCCGAGCGCCGACCCCGGGGCCGTCCGCCGGGATCGACCCCCGGGCTGTCCCGCCGCACTCCTTCCAGCTGCAGCACACCATCTGCACCGGGTGCGTAGGCACCACGACGGGTGCAGCGCCGGCGGCGCTTCCTCGATCGGGATCGAACGCCGACCAGGGAACACGCGGCGCAGGCGAGCCCACCCACGGCCCGTCGCATCCCTCCCCCGTGAGCCGCACCTGCTGCAAGGGGTGCGAGGCGCTGCAGAACGGGGTGCGGCCGGACGCAGCTCCGCTGCCAGATCGTCCGCCCGACACCTGACCCCTGCCCCGCGCACACCTTCACCGCGGCCGGAGGCGTCCCGGAGAAGGCGATGTCCGTGTCGCGAGTGCATGCACAGTCGGGCGCACTTCAACCAAACCGGCCACCGCCCCGACGATGTCGATCTATCCTCCTCGCTCGTGGAGATCGAGGGGTTGCGGACCGGCCTGACGGCGTCGGTCGAGGGGATGCAGATCAACCGTGACAACGTCCTTCAGGTCCGCGCCGTCATCATCGGTGAGGTGAAGCGGCTCCAGGAGACTTTGCGATGGTCGAGGCTGCTCAAGGCGGATCGGTGCGGCGGTGATCCGGTGTCCGCCGACGCCGCGGCTGCATTCACCGAGAGGGCGCAGGCCCTGATCGACTACTTCTTTCTCTATGTGGACGACCTCCAGCGCATTGCCGATTCGCTGAAGGACTCGGCGACGGCATACGGGTTCACAGACCTTCAGATCGCCGACTCATTGGCCGGCCGGTGAAAGCCGCGCTGCGGAGCCTTGCTACGGCCGCGGCGTCCGTAGTGCTCCTGTTCATCGCAGCCTGTTCGATGGAGGTGGGCCCATCTCCGGCACCCGGTGTCGTCACGCCAGCGGCCGACAGGATCAGGGCTGTCGGACCGTGCGAAATGGTCGATGACGCAACTCGCGCACAGTTCTCCATCGATGTCGGCCGCGAGACCGAGCAGGAAGTCGTCGAAGGGGCGCGAGGATGTACGTGGGAGTCGTCGGATGGCGATCGAACTTACTTTCTGGCAATTCTGCCGGAGCGCATGAGTATCGATTCGGTGATGCGCGGATACGATGAACCGGTCGCCTCGACCGTTGCTGGGAAGCGCGCGGTGGAGACCTATTCGTCGAGGACGTTCAAGGACAGGGAGTGCCTCGTCTTCGTCGAGGTCGCGGACGCGCGGCTGCTCAACTTTCAGTACGAACCCGGGGTGGGTGAGAAGTTGTCGACGCGTGCTCAGGTCTGCGCTAAGGCTACGGCGTTCGCAGAGTGGGTCGTGGCTTCGCTCTGAGTGAGGCGGTAGTCGGTGAGTGGCGGCTTTGGCAACCCGGGTCGCGCGCATCGTTCGAAACCGGCCCGCCCTGCCGAGTCGTCGTCGATCTGCTGTGCTGGCGTGGCTATGGGTCTCGATGGCCTCGGGGTCGGTTTCAACGCCTCGGCGCCGGGAATGCGAGTCAATTGCGAGAACGTGCTGAAGGTCGGCGCTGTCATCCTTGTGGAGGCGGACCGACTGGACCTGGCGCTCAACCCCCGTGGTCGGAGTCTGGGCAGGACTTTGTTGCGGCGACGCGATTCGCCTGAATGAGTCGCGTCGGCGGGACGGGGTGAGCAAATTTTCGACTACGTGCGGACGTTGCCGGCATCCGCGAATCTGTGAAAGCAATTGTCGCCGGGCGTCAGTAGCGGTGGAGGCTGGCGAGCATTCCTTCGCAGCTGCGGACCACGATGCGGGCGGCGTCGGCGGTGTTGCGGCTGGAGAGGGGGCTCTCGGCGCGGCGCTTCCAACGGGTCGCCGCTTCGAGCGCGGCGCGGCGCAGGTCTTCGGGGTGGATGCCGGGGTCGAGGCCCAGTCGGGCGGCGGCGGAGCCGCCCTCGCCGCCGAGGAGGCGTTCGGCTTCCTCGATGGCGTCGGTGGGGAGCTTGACGGCGCCGGCGCGCAGGGCCGACAGCATGCGGAGCTCGACGAACTCGTGCGCCCCCGCAAGGATCCTCTCCACCTCGGCGGCGAGAGCTGCTGCTGCGGGTCGGGGTTCGCGCTGCAGGACGAGCTCGACGGCGAGCAGCGCGGACCGTGATTTCAGCAGGTCACGGCGTTCGGTGAACTGCGTCGACAGTACGGACCGGAGGTCTTCGAGGCCGCTGCGACGGACGAGCTCCTCGGCGACGCGGGTCGGGTCGTTGATGCCCTGCCGGATGAGGGTGACGCCCAGTCGGACGCCGAAGAGACCGAAGCGTTCGATGAGGCGGGCTCGGGCGTCGGTGTCGGGGTGGGTGAGCTCGACGCCCTCGCCCCGCACGAAGCGGTCGACCGACAGCAGCAGGCCGTCCATGTCGGCGCGGGGCAGCTCGGCGAGGGCGACGAGGGCGGCGAACTCGTCCTGGCGCATGGTGCGGCCGGTCTGGGCGAGCAGCCCGGCGACGGCGACGACGGTCTGGCAGAGGCCGCGGATCTTCTCGTCGGAGCGGTAGCGGCGGGCGATGCGGCGGGCGGAGGTGAGGGCGTCGAGGCGGCCGACGCCGATCTCGTCGGCACGCGACAGCACGGCGATGGTGTTGACCGGCGTGGCCTTGGCGACGCCCTGGTCGTAGAACGACTCGAGGAACCTCACGTCGGTGGCGTGCAGGTGGCGCATCAGGTAGATGACGGCGTCGGCGGGGGTGGGGGCGTCGTCGGGGGTGAGGAAGGCGCCGGCGCGCATCGAGGTGTCGTTGGACAGCGACGCGATGCCGGGGGTGTCGATGAGGGTGGTGGTCCGCAGGTTCTGCGACGGCCAGTCGACGACGAGCTTGTCGACCTGGTCGGTCGGGGTGCCCTGGAGGTCGAAGGCGAGGGCGCCGCGGTTGCGGTGGATGGTGAGCGGGCGGGGCGAGGCCGCCTTGGGATACATGAGCACCTTGGGGACGTGCCCGTCCTGGTACCAGGTGACGACGCGCGTGCACTCCCCCGCGTCGGTCGGCGCGATCTCCTCACCGACCAGCGCGTTGAGCAACGTCGACTTGCCCGCCTTGACCTTCCCGGCGATCGCGACGCGCAGCGGCTCGTCGAAACGTTCGAGATGGTGGCGCAGCCAGCCGAGGGCCTGGGGGCTGTCGGAGTACGCCTCCATGGTGTGCCGCAACAGCACCCGGACCGTGGAGCCGAGGGGCGGAGCCTGACCGACCGTCGGGGCACTCACGACGCGGGCCCCGCCGTGACCTGACCGGCCTGGGCGGCGAGCTGCTTGGCGCGGTCGCCGAGGGCCTCGATGCGGACGAGCTCTGCGCGTAGGTCGCGGATGCGTGACTCGCGTTCGTTGGAGTCGGTCTTGACGGCCGACTGGGCGGCGGCCACGGAGGTCGCCAGCGAGGTGGAGACCTCCTCGGCGAGGACGGTGAAGTGGTCGCGCAGGTCGCGCTGGATGCGGCGCAGCATGTCCCGGGAGTCCTTGGAGACCTGGAAGGTCACCTCGTCGATGTGCTTGCGCACGGCGTTCTTCGACTCGGCCTGCCGTCGCTGCTTGAGACGTTTGCGTTCGTCACGCACGGTCTTGCCACCGAAGAGGAGGCCGGCGCCGATCGAGATGGGGTTGAGCAGGGTGAGGCCGGCGATGCTGGTGGCGAGGCCGATCATGAGCAGGCCGCCGTAGCCGCCGCGCATACCGGTGAAGAGCTTCTGCCCGATGCCGAACTTTTCGTCGACGGGCTGCTCCAGCGCCCCGACGCGACCGCCCATGGTGCCGACGGTGTCCTCGAACCGCAGCGACGGCAGCGCGATCTCGGCGCCCTCGGCGAAGTGTTCGGCGACCTGGCCGGCGAGGTAGCGGGCGCGTTCGGCGGTCCACACGAAGTTGGCGGACGCGGCCGACGACACCTGCTGGTGGAGCCACTCGGCGAACTGTTCCCAGATGTCGGCGGGGTCGGCGTCCTCGAGGAGCTGTTCGGCGTCGCGGGCGATGGCGCGCAGCCGGTCGCGCAGGTCGTAGTCGATGTCGGCGATGAGGTCGGCGACGCCGTCGTTGAGGGTGGTCTGCCAGCGGGCGGAGCGCTGGCGCAGGGCGTCGGCCCGGGTCTTGGCCGCGGTGAGGTCGGCGACGAGCGCCTCGGTCTGCTCGGGGTTCTCCTGCGCGCTGAGCTCGGCCTTCATGCTGGTGGCCATCTGTTCGCAGACGTCGAGCACGTCCTGCGCGGTGGAGCGGCGGTCGAGGTCGTCGGCGCGGGCGACGACGCGGTTGAGCAGGAACCCGATGAGCTCCTTGAACCCGGACTCCTCCATGAGGACGGCGTCCTGGGTCTGGGCGGCGTGCAGACGCAGCGTCGAGGAGATGGGGAGGATGTCGGCGTTGACCCCGGCGCGCTGCAGGTGCCCGCCGTCGAGCTCGACGATCCGTCGCCAGTGCGGGTACAGGTCGATCTTGGTGACGACGCAGGCCACGTTCGGGCACAGCTTCATCGCCGCGCCGAGGAACTCCATCTCGGGGGCGGTGTACTCCTGCGCGGCGTCCGACACGAGGAGGACGGCGTCGGCGCTGGGCAGGACCGACATCGTCGCCGCACCGTGGGCGGAGCCCAGGCCGCCGACGCCGGGGGTGTCGACGAGCACGAGGCCGCCGGCGAGGAGCTTGCGCGGGAGGGAGACCTCGGCGTAGCTGAGCTTCGCGCGGTTCTCGGGGTTGCCGGCCTCGGAGACGAACTCGGCGAGGCGCCCGATGGGCACCTCCGTGCGCTCGGGGGGCCTGTCGTCGTCGGGGCCGTGGTCGCGGACGATCGACACGGCCGGCGTGTCGCCGTGTTTGACAACGGTGGGCACCGACGTGGAGATGTCGTCGTCGACGGGGCAGACGGGGGCGTTGACCAGGGCGTTGACCAGCTGGGACTTGCCCTGCTTGAACTCCCCGACGATCAGGACGCGGACCGCGGGGTCGGCGAGGCGCTTGCGGGTGTGCTGCAACCGGGTCCCCAGGTCAGGGCGCTGGTAGGCCGTGGTCGCCTTGAGCGCCAGGTCGACCAGGTCGACAGCTGCCGGAACCGCCACTGCGTGCCGAACCCCCCACGTCCATCACCGCGTTCGGTGTCCTTCGTACACGACGAGAGCGGCCCCGCCCTCCCGGGTCCGGGAAGACGGGGCCGCTCGTCGGGTGAAGCTCAGGCTACCCCCGGGTGTTCGGTCAGACGATGTCGACGCCGTCGGCGCCGGTGCCCGAACCGCCCGAGTTGCCGGACGCGACGTCGTTGTGCGAGAGCACGTCGTTGTTCGACAGGATGTCGACGTCCGTCTCGGTGTTGAACGCGTCGTCGACGTCCACGTTGGTCTCGTTGTTCGAGTTCGTGGTCGTCGTCGTCGTGGTGGTCGAGTCGTCGTCGACGTGGGCGTTGGCCTGGGCGGCGGTGCTGCCGTTGCTGGCCGTGGCGACGTTGGTGTCGCCGTCACCGAAGTTGGCGACGTTGGTGTCGGCGTCGTTGCCCGAGGCGTTGCCGCCGAAGGAGATGGCGCCACCGTTGCCGGTGGTGAGGTCTCCGGTGGAGACGGCGTCGCCGTTGCCGAAGGCGGTGGTGTTGCCGTCTCCCTTGACCACGTCGTTGCCGTTGCCCACGACGTTGTCGTTGCCCGTGGTGATCGTGCTGTCCTCGATGTCGCCGCCGGCGGCCACCGAGCCGTCACCGGACGCGACGACGGAGTCGACGTCGATGTCCTGGTTGAAGATGCCGCCGCGGTTGTCGATGTTCTGGTTGATCGAGTTGTCGACGATGGTGTCGCGGTCGTCGACGTAGTTGTTGGTGACGTAGGTGTTCAGGTACTTGACCGCGACGTCGTGCGAGTCCTCGCCCGGCTTGGGGTGCGGGGGCGGCGGGATGTGCGGGTGGTGGTTGCCACCGGTGTTGTAGTCGCGGTCGAAGCTGGCGTCGTGGCTGTCGTTCAGCAGGACCAGGGCGTCCTGGACCTCACCCGGCTCGAGGTCGGTGAAGCCGCAGGAGGCGAGGAACGCGTCGGGGTTGGCCTGGAAGGCGGCGAGCTGCTCCTCGTCGTCGAACAGGCTCAGCAGGAACTGGATCAGGGTCTGGTCGGCCATGTCGTACTCCTCGTGAATGTCAGCGTTATGGGGTGAAGGGAGAGATCAGAAGGCGTCGACGCCGTCGGCGCCGGCACCGGTGCCACCGGTGTTGTCCGACAGCACGTCGTTGTCCGAGGCGATGTCGTTGTTCGACGCGAAGTCGATGTCGGTGTCGGTGTTGAACGCGTCGTCGACGTCCACGTTGGTCTCGTTGTTCGAGTTCGTGTTCGTCGTCGTCGTGGTGGTCGAGTCGTCGTCGACGTGGACGTTCGCCTGGCCGGCGGTGCTGCCGTTGCTGGCCGTGGCGACGTTGGTGTCGCCGTCACCGAAGTTGGCGACGTTGGTGTCGGCGTCGTTGCCCGAGGCGTTGCCGCCGAAGGAGATCGCGCCACCGTTGCCGGTGGTGACGTCGCCGGTGGAGACCGCGTCGCCGTTGCCGAAGGCGGTGGTGTTGCCGTCGCCCTTGACCACGTCGTTGAAGTCGCCGACCACGTTGCCGTTGCCCGTGGTGACCGTGCTGTTCTCGATGTCGTCGCCGGCCGCCACCGCGCCGTCGCCCGAGGCCACGACGGAGTCGATGTCGATGTCCTGGTCGAAGATGCCGCCGCGGTTGTCGATGTTCTGGTTCACCGAGTTGTCGACGATGGTGTCGCGGTCGTCGACGTAGTTGTTGGTGATGTACTTGTTGATGTACTCGACGGCTTCCTTGTGGCTGTGGCCGCCGTCGTGGCCGCCACCGTGGCCGGCGTGCGCCGGGACCGGCGGGACGAAGTTGTGGCCGGTGTCGTAGTTCCGGTCGAAGCTTGCCTGGTGGCTGTCCTGGGCCAGGATCAGGGCGTCGTAGACGTCCTGCGCGCTGAGGTCGTCGAGGTTGTAGGCCTCGAGGACCTCCTCGGGGTTGTCGTTGAAGTCCTCGCGGAGGTCCTCGTCGTTGATCAGGCGGAGCAGGAAGTCCAGCAGCGAGATGCTCTCGGCCATCGTGATCGTCTCCTCGTGTGGGCCTCGTAGCCCGGTCGCTCGTGTCGGTGTCGTGCGGGCCGGGCTGATCGGCCCTGGCGTTGATGCAGAAGTTAGGGACGGATCGGGCGCCGGCCATCGGGGAACTCCCATGGTTCGGTAAAGCGCCGGTACGGGGATCCCCGGGATCGGGCGTTAGGGGCACCGGGGGACTGAGCGGGACGTCCCAGGCAGGAGCGGGTTTCGGCCCCTGTGGTGCCACCCGTTCGTGCATTGGGGTGCTACCACCCCTTCGGTCGCTAACGAACTGCGGCGATACTCCGATGGCACAAAGGCAAGGGGGGTCCGTGCGCGCACCGGGGCAGCTCGCGGACATCGGGGGAGGGACGAACGATGGGGTACCTGCTCGGTATCGACCTGGGCACGACGTACTCGGCTGCGGCCGTGTGCCGGCCCTCGGGCGACCATTGGGCCGAGCCCGAGATGGTGACCCTCGGGTCCCGGTCGGCCAGCGTCCCGTCCGTCCTCTACATCAGCACCGACGGCTCGGTCGTCGTCGGTGAGGCCGCGGAGCGCCGCGCCCTGACCGACCCGGACCGCGTCGTCCGCGAGTTCAAGCGCCGCATCGGCGACCCCACCCCGCTCGTCGTGGGGGGCGTGCCGTGGCCGGCCGAGGAGCTCGCCGCCCGCCTGGTCTCCTGGATCGTCTCGCAGGTCGCGGCCCGCGAGGGCGGCCCGGCTGACGGCATCGCCGTCAGCCACCCCGCCGCCTGGGGCCGGCACAAGAAGGACCTGCTGGCCGAGGCGCTGGCCGCGCACGGCCTGGTGGTCACCTTCCTCGCCGAGCCCGAGGCCGCCGCGATGCACTACGCGTCCGCGGCCCGGGTCGCGGACGGATCGACGATCGCCGTCTACGACCTCGGGGGCGGCACCTTCGACTCGGCCGTCGTCCGCAAGGGTGGCTCCGGGTTCGGCCTGCTCGGCCGGCCAGAGGGCATCGATCGCCTCGGCGGCATCGACTTCGACCAGGTCGTGTTCGACCACGTCGTCGAGGCCATGCCCGACGCCTTCGCCGACCTCGACGACACCGATCCCGACGTCCTCGCCGCCGTGGCCCGCATCCGCCGCGAGTGCACCGAGGCCAAGGAGACCCTCTCCGCCGACACCGAGGCCTCCGTCCCGATCCTGCTGCCCGGCACCCAGGGCTCGGTGCGGTTGCACCGCAGCGAGTTCGAGCAGCTCATCGGCCCGCACGTCGAGGAGACGGTCGCGGCTCTGCGCCGGGCCGTCGGGTCCGCGGGACTCACCCCCGAGATGCTCGACGCGGTGCTGCTGGTCGGCGGCTCGTCGCGGATTCCGCTGGTCGCCCAGTTGGTGTCCGAGCAGCTGGAGCGGCCTGTCGCCGTCGACGCCGACCCCAAGAACGCGATCGCCAAGGGCGCGGTCCTCGCCGTGGCCCCGCGGCCGTCGATGTCGTGGCCGGCCGTCGAGATGGCCCCCGTGGAGATCACCAGCCCGATCCCCGTCGTCTCCGCCGCGGCCCTGGTCCCCGCCGCCGGAGCCGCCTTGACGCCCTGGTCCGAGGTGGACCGCCACATCGACGTCCGGCCGGTCGCGCACGTCGCGCCGCCGCGTCCGCCTGTGCAGCCGCTGCCCGACTGGACCCGTGAGGAGCCCGAGGAGTCCCGCGAGCGGCGTGGCCCCGTCGGGCTGCTCATCGGTGCCGGCGCGGCACTGGGCATCGCGGCCATCGCTGCCGCCGTGCTGACCTGGCCGACGGCCCGTCCCGCCTCGGCGGGCTCGACCGTCAACGGCCCGCTGTCGACGGCGTCGGCACCCGCCGAGCAGGGTGGCGGGGTGTCGCCCGCGGCCAACCCGGTCGCGGAGCCGGTTGCCGTAGGCGGCAACGCCGCACAGAACGACAACGCCCCTGTCGGGGGTGCGAAGGCCCCCGTGGTCCCCGGTGCCCCGGCCGCGCCGGTGGTCCCGCCGGCTGCGGGCACGACCGTGCCGCCGGTCACGGACACGTCGACGGTCCCGCCCCCGGCGACGGAAGGGACGCCGTCGACGAGTACCCCGGCGGACCCGCCCCCGGTGACGGACCCGCCGCCGGTCACCGACCCGCCGCCGGTCACCGACCCGCCGCCGGTCACCAACCCGCCGGCGACCAACCCACCGGTCAGCGACCCGCCCGTCAGCAACCCGCCTCCCGTTGTCGTGCCGCCGTCCTCCGAGCCCGCCACGAGCTGATCCACGACCACCTCGCCCCCGGGCGGGGTATGGGCCGGGACCGGCGCGGCGGGGGGAGCCCACGCGCCGGTCCCTGGTGCCCGATCAGGCCGCCGTGTTCGACGCGCGAGCCCGGGTCGCCGGCACCCGGCAGCGTTCCCGAGTCGAGCTCGGCGTGGTCGGACGCCTGAGTCCGCCGTGCACGGTGACGACGTGCGGGCCCGTCGCGCGGCGAGGCCTACGCGCCGGCCTCTGCGCCCGACGCCGAACTCGACGTGAGACTGGTCCGTCGGCACCCGTGACCGGTTCTGTGTCGAACTCGGCGTGCTCGGGGTGTCACGTTCGGGTGACGTCCGGCGATGGAGGGGGCGGGACCGCCGCGACGGCGGGCCGGATGATCGGGGAGGTGCCCGTGGCTCGCATGTCGGCCGTGGTGATCGTGTTGGAGACGTTGGCGATCCTGCTGGCGCTGGCCGTGTTCGGGCCGTTCGTGCTGCTCGTCGGGGTGCCGGCACTCGTGGCGACGGTGCTGGTCCTCGCGACCGCGGTCGTCGCCGAACGGCGGCGGATCCGTCGCGAGGAGGCCGCGGCCGCGTTGCCGACGGTCCCCGGTGGCCTGATGAGCGGCTTCTTCCGCGTCCCCGCGCAGGTCACACCCGTCGACGAGGCTCAGCGCGCTCGCTTCTGACCTCCGGCGCCGGTAGGACACGAATTCGCACGACGCCGGCCCCGGTGCGGCCGTAGGTTCCCCGCGTGACCGCCCCCGAGCCGGCGCCGCTGGGGGCGCTCGCCCTCGTCCGCAGCCAGGGGCCGTACCGCACGCTGTGGTCGGCGCGCGGGGTGTCGCTGCTGGGCGACTCGCTGAGCCTCGTCGCGCTGATCCTGCACGTGGCGTCGTCGACGGGCGAGGCCCTGGCCGTCACCGTCCTGCTGCTGGTCGGTGACGTGGCGCCTGCCCTGGCCGCGCCGCTGCTGGGGTCGATCGCCGACCGGGTGGACCTGCGCAGGCTGATGATCGGCTGCGACGTCGCGCAGGCGGTCGTGACCGCGGTGCTGGCGTTGCTGCTGCCGCCGTTGCCGGTGCTGCTCGGGCTGGTCGCGGCGCGGGCGTTGCTGGGGCAGCTGTTCGCGCCGGCGTCGCGGGCCGCGGTGCCCGGGCTCGTCGACGACCGTGACCTCGAGGGTGCGAACGCCGGTGTCGGGTTCGGGGCGAACGTCGCGGAGATCGCCGGGCCGCTGCTGGCTGCCGCGCTGCTGGTGGTCGTCGACGTGCGGGCCGTCCTCCTGGTGGACGCCGCGTCGTTCGCGATCTCCGCCCTCGTGCTGACCCGCCTGCCGGCGCTGCCGCGGATGGCGGCGGAACCGTCGATGTTCGCACAGGCAAGGGCGGGGCTCGGCTACGTCCGGCGGACCCCGCTGGTGCGGATCGTGGTGGTCACGTTCTGCGCGGTGGTGGCGGCCAACGGTGTCGACGACGTCGCCCTCGTCTTCGTCGTCCGCGACCTGGGTGCGCCCGGCTTCGTGCTGGCGTTCCTGTACGCGGCGGTCGGCGTCGGACTGCTCGCGGGCTACCTGTGGCTGGGCCGTCGGCGGGCGCCCGCGACGGCCGCGCTGTTCGTCGCGGGCATGGCGGTGAGCAGTCTCGGGAACCTGCTGACCGGTGTCGTGTGGGCCGCCGCGGCGGCGATCGCCGTGCAGGCGGTGCGTGGCGCCGGGCTCGCGGTGCAGGACGTCGCGGCGACGACGATCCTGCAGCGCACCGTCCCCTCCGGCATGCAGGGCAGGGTGTTCGCGAACCTCTACGGGGGCATCGGCGTCGCGGCCGCGGTCTCGTACCTGCTCGGGGGCCTGTTGTTGCAGGCGACGTCGGCCCGGACCACGATGATCGTCGCGGGCGGGGTGGGATTGCTCGTGACCGCGCTCACCGCGTGGAGACTGGGTCGGGTGGCGAGTGGTTCCGTGTCCGCACGGGACTGAGGCAGGCTCGGCGCCGTCGAGCGGAGGGAGCATCGCGACGTGGTCCTGGGCCTGGTCTTCGCCGTCGCGGCGATGGTCCTCAACTGTGTCGCGGGGCTCCTGCAGTCGGACGCCACGACCCGCACGACCCGCCACCGCCCCCTCGCTCTGCAGCCGCGGTTCATCGGGGGCCTGGTCGTCGACGGTCTGGCGTGGGTGTGCACGGTGGTCGCGCTGCGGTTCCTGCCGGTGTTCGCGGTGCAGGCGATCCTCGGCGGCTCGATCGCGCTGACGGCGCTGGCGGTCCGCTGGATCTGGGGGACGCGGCTGCGCGTGCTCGACCGGGTCGCGATCGGCGGCTGCGTCATCGGGCTGGTGATGATCGCCGGTGCGGCGGGCGTCGACCGGCCGGAGGGCGCCGACACCGCCGCCGACGTCGTCCTCGGCATCTCCCTCGCCGTGCTGACCGCGGTGACGATCGCCCTCTACCGCTCGCGTCTCGCCTGGCCGCTCGCGCTGGTCGCGGGGCTCGGGTTCGGCGGGACGTCGCTGGCGGTGCGGTCGGTGCACATCGGCCCGGACGGTTTCGACGTCGTCGCGCTGCTCGCCCAGCCCGCCACCTACCTGCTGCTCGGGTTCTGGCTGGTCGGGATCGTGACGTTCGCGCGGGCGCTGTCCCGCGGCGACCTGTCCCTCGTCACCGCGGTGTTCACGGTGACCGAGGTCGTGGTGCCGGGGCTGGTGGCGATCGGGCTGCTCGGCGACCGGATCCGCGACGGCTGGATCGCGCCGTTCGTCGTCGGGCTGGTGCTGGCCGCGGCGGGCGTGATCGTGCTTGCGGGGTCGTCGACGCAGCGCAGGGGGCAGTGGCAGCGCTGAGGCGTTCCCATTCGTCCACGACGGCCCGCGCGGGACGCGTCAGGATGAGGGCATGGACTGGGACGACGTGGTGCGGATCGGGACGGGGCTGCCCGAGGTGGAGGAGTCGACGTCGTACCGGACGCCGGCGTTGAAGGTCCGCGGCACGCTGATGGTGCGGCTGCGCGCCGAGGAGGACGGGCTGCTCGTCGTGATGTGTGCGATGGAGGAGAAGGAGGCGATGCTCGCCTCGGGCGATCCGACCTTCTCGACGACTCCGCACTACGACGGTCACGGCTCGATACTCGTCGACCTGACGAGGATCGGGTCCTCGCAGCTCACCGAGCTGATCACCGAGGCCTGGCGGCTCAAGGCACCGCGCGCGGCTGCGGTCGGCCCACGAGGTCTGAGCGACGTTCGGCGCATTCGGCGTACCCGTTGCTCCGATCCGTCGGATTCGTCGGATGGGTCTGCTAGAAATCCGGGAAGCGACGGTCGCCGGGGTGGTGGCGTCGGATCCAGGGGGAAACGCATGTCGAACTCGCCCGGCCAGTGGCCGCAGAACCCACCGCCGGGCGGGCCCGGGCAGCCTGGCCCGGGGCAGTACCCGGGCCAGCCCTCGCCGCCGCAGCAGTACCCGGGTCAGCAGTACGGGGATCCGCGGTACGGCCAGCAGCCCGGTGGGCAGCAGTACGGCGGCCAGTACGGCGGCCCGCAACAGGGCGGCCGGCCGTACGGTGGGCAGCCTTACCCCGGGCAGCAGTACGGCGGTCCTGGGCAGGGCCCCGGCGGTCAGCCGCCGCAGCACGGCGCGCCGGCCCGCGCCGCACCGAAAGGCTCGCCGGGGGCGGCCCCCGGTCCGGGCATGATCTTCGCGATCATCACCGTCGTCGGCGGCCTGCTCGCAGCCGTCGGGTCGTTCCTGCCCTGGGTCACGTTGCAGGCCGGGACGTTCGGTTCGCTGTCGGTCGCAGGCACCGAGGGCGACGGCATCATCACGCTGATCGTGGGCATCCTGATCGTCGCGGTCGGCGTCCTTCGCCTGCTCAAGCCGTCGATCCCGGCCCTCGTGCAGCGCGTGCCGATCCTGCTGGGGCTGATCGTCGTCGGCCTCGGCGTGTACGTGATCATCAACCTGAACTCCACGATGGCAGAAGCCGGCGCAGCCACCGGGGGTCTGGCCGGCGAGCTGGCCGACGCCTTCGACTTCTCGCTGGGCTTCGGCCTGATCATGACAATCGTCGGCGGCGTCGTGGCGGTCGTCGGCGGCATCGTCGTCAGCAAGGCGAGCGCCCCGGCGGTCCCGCCGGGTGTCGCGGGCTACCCGCCCGCCGGGTACTGAGACCCGGGTACCGGGACCGGGTACGCGCTGGTGCGCGCGGCGGTGGTCGAGCGCGGGCTCGCGGAGGCACCCGCCGGGACCCGGACGCCCGACGGTCGCTCGCTGTCCCGGCTACCCGCGGACGAGGCGGCGTCCCGGCTCGGGGCGACGACCGTCGGGATCCACCGGGCCCGGCTGCTGCAGATCCTGCTCGACGCCCTGCCGCCCGACGTGCTGCGCTCCGGGACCGAGGTCGTCGGTGTCGACGCAGGTCCGCCACCCACCGTCGGCGTCGTTCACGGCGGGGTGGAGAGCACCGTCCAGGCCGACGTGGTCGTCGTGGTCGACGGCATCGACAGCCGGCTGCGCGCCGCGTTGCTACCCGGTTCCGGTGGGACACGTGACAGCGGCGCCACCGCATGGCGCGCGGTCACCGCCCGCATCCGCGGCGGGGCCGGGGCCGGTCCCGGCGGCCGTGGCGCCGGCGCCGGGTTCACCCGCGGGTACTGGGTCGTCGTCGCCGTCGAGGTGGTCGCTCTCTTCGGCGGGCTCAACCTGATCAACGGCGTGTTCGGGCAGGGCGGGTACGGGGTCGCCTGGGTGGCGTTCGTGGTCGGGGTGCATTTCGTCGGGCTCGGCGCGGTCTGGCACGCGCCGCCGTCGCATGTCCTGGGCGCGGTGTTGACGGGCCTCGGCATCCTCGGTGCGGTGCTCGGCCTGGTGACCGGCTCGGATGCGTGGATCGCGGGGGTCGCCGGTGTCGGCTCCGGCGCTGCGTTGCTGCTCGGGACCGCGGTTGCGCTGTGGACGTGGCGGGACGTCTCGACGGCCTGACCGGTGAGTACGGAATACGTGGTCGAAGGCATTCGTGCGCGCAGCCGGTAACCGCTTCGGAGTTTGCATCGGATTGAGCGGAGACGTTATTCTGATGGGTGCCTTCGAGTGACAAAGCCCTAGCTCCGCATATCAATCATAGCACGGGCAAGGAGAGCGTGGAAACACCTTCTTACGAACAGGAACTGGTCGCGGAGACCGAGCACATCCGCGGACTGCACACCATGCTCGTCGACGAACTGGAGAGTGCCACCGCTCAGGCGCGAGGCATGCTCGCGGCGCCGACCGGCGGCGAGATCAGCGGCCTCTGGGAACGCGACGTCTCCGTCCACCGCTGGTCGGACCGGGTGGGAGCCCTCTCCGCAGCCCGCTCCGGCCTCTGCTTCGGCCGGCTCGACCACGCCGACGCGACCACCGCCTACATCGGCCGAATCGGGCTGACCGACCCCACCGACGGCGAGAGCGCCCTCATCGACTGGCGGGCACCCGCCGCACAGCCCTTCTACTGCGCGACGATGGCCACTCCACTCGGTGTGAGCAGGCGTCGCCATTTCCAGATCGCCGGAACGGCACCCGACGAGCGGGTCACCACATTCCACGACGACGTCCTCGACGGCACCGTCGACTCCGGATCCGCCTCCGACCCCGCCCTTCTCGCAGCCCTGAAGGCGCCGCGCGGCTCGATGATGCGCGACATCGTCACGACCATCCAGGCCGAGCAGGACGCGATCATCCGCCTCCCGCTGTCGGGGACGGTGGTGATCGAGGGCGGCCCCGGTACGGGCAAGACGGCCGTCGCACTGCACCGCGTCGCCTACCTCCTCTACGCCCACCGCGAGCGGCTGGCGCGCAGCGGCGTGCTCGTCGTCGGGCCCAGCGCCGACTTCATCCACTACGTCGGAGGAGTGCTCCCGGCGCTCGGCGAGTCGGCCGTCCTGTTCACCACGCCCGGCCGGCTGGCGCACGGCATCGTCGCGACGGCGGTGGACACCGACGACGTGGCCCGCACCAAGGGCGACCTCGCGATGGTCGACGTGCTGCGCCGCGCCGTCGAGGACCGCCAGGAGCTGCCGACGACGCCGATCGCGATCGAGCTCGAGGACGTCACCGTCGAGATCGACCGGAAGACCGCCACCGAGGCCCGCCGGCGCGCCCGGGCCACCGGGCAGCCGCACAACATCGCCCGCGCGACGTTCCGCGACACCCTCGGCAAGCTCCTCGTGCAGCAGGGCCTCGAACGGCTCGACCACGAGTTCGAGGACCCACCCGAGCTCGTCGAGCTGCTCAGCGGGCTCAGCGGCCTCCCCGAGATCGAGCCCGCCGGCGCCGCCGAGATCACCGCCGAGATGCGCGCCGAGCTTCGCGACGACCTACGGGCCGACACCGCCTTCCACTCCGCGGTCGAGGAGCTGTGGCCGGCGCTCACCCCGCAACAGGCACTCACCGACCTGTTCGCGTCTCCGCAGCGGTTGGCGTCGGCGGGCGGTGACACGGATGTCGCCGGCCTGCGCCGCGCACCCGGCGCCCCCTGGACGGTCGCCGACGCCCCGCTGCTCGACGAGCTGGCCGAGCTGCTCGGGCCGCTGCCCGACGGGCCGGCCCGCCCGGATCCGGTGGCGGAGGCCGACAGCCGCTACGCAGCCGAGGTGCTCAGCATCCTCGAGTCGGCCGACCGCCAGATCGCCGGTGAGGACCCCGACGAGGCGCGCCCCACCGACTTCGTCACCGCCGACGTCCTCGCCTCCCGCCAGGTGCCCGACCACCTCGCGAGCGTGGCCGAGCGTGCGGCGGGCGACCGGGACTGGCGGTTCGGGCACCTCGTCGTCGACGAGGCGCAGGAGCTGTCGGCGATGGACTGGCACGTCCTGCTGCGGCGCTGCCCGTCGCACTCCATCACCGCTGTCGGTGACCTTGCCCAGCGCAGCGCTCCCGCCGGGGCCCTGACCTGGGAGGATGTCCTGAGTCCGCACCTCGCCGACCGCTGGGCCCACCGGACGCTCACCGTCAACTACCGCACGCCGACCGAGATCATGGCCGCCGCCGCGGCCGTGCTGGCCGACTACGCACCCGACCGCCGCCCGCCCGAGTCCGTGCGCGCGACCGGCGAGGACCCCTGGGAGCGGACCGTCGCCGCGGCCGACCTCGCGACCGAGGTGCGGGCCGCCGTCGAGGCCGAGGCGGCGTCACTGCAGCGGGGCACTCTCGCCGTGATCGCCGACGACGTCACCACCCTCGCGGGACTGCCCGCCGAGATCCACACCCCGTTGTCCGCGAAGGGACTGGAGTTCGACGTCGTGGTGATCGCCGACCCCGAGCGCATCCGCGCCCGCAACCCCGCCGACCTCTACGTCTCGATGACCCGCGCCACGCAACGCCTGGGCCTGCTGCACGTGTCCTCCTGACCGAGAACCTCCGCCGAACTCGACCTCGGACTGGTTCGATCGTGGAAGACGGCGGTCCGAAGTCGAACTCGGCGGAGGTCGGCGCCGCGCCGTCGTCCTCCCGGCGATCAGAGGACGTCGAACTCGTTGCCCTCTGGGTCGGCCATCGTGACGTGGTCGGGGACCTCCCAGAGGACCGTGGCGCCGAGGCCGGCGAGGCGTTTCACCTCGGCGTCGACCCGGGAGCGGCGGACGGCGGGGTCGATGTGGCGGCCGCCGCCGACGGCGAGGTCGAGGTGCATCCGGTTCTTGACGGTCTTGGCCTCGGGCACGCGCAGGAAGGAGATGCCGGGGGCGGCGCCGGTGGGGTCGTGGAGGAAGGCGCCGTCGTCGCGTTCGGTGGGCGGGACGTCGTGGTCGTCGAACCAGTCTTCCCACGACGACCAGCCCTGCGGTGGCGGCGCGGGTTCGTAGCCGAGGGCAGCGGCCCAGAAGGCGGCGAGGGCTCCCGGTGAGGCGCAGTCGATCGTCAGGCTCCAGGCGGTGGCCATCGGGTCAGGGTAGGGCGGCGAGACCGGTGAGGACGATGCCGAGCCCGGTGGCGAAGACGGTGGCGGGGTCGTCGTCGGTGCCGTCGCTGACGAGCCGCTCGATGTGGGGGTGGCGGCCGTCGGCGAGGACCCGCATCAGGTAAGGACCGTGGGTGGTCTGCCAGCGGAGCTTGTCGAGGCCGGTGGCGCGGGTCGCGCGGAGCTCGCCGATCTCGGTGCGGATCGCGCCGTTGACGTACGCGCGCAGCGTGGAGAGGGCGCGGCGGGCGTCGTCGATCGCCGGGAACCTGGTGACGGCCGCGGCGAGGGTGGCCTCGTTGACGGCGAGGGCATGGGGGCCGATCGCGGGCCGTCCGCCGAGGAGGTCGGCGAACCATTCGTGGCGCAGCGCGGCGGCGCGGGTCCGGTCGGCCCAGCCGTGGAGGGCGATGCGCCAGTCCGTGTCGGCGGGGACGTCGATCTCGGAGTGGACCTCGTCGACCATGAGGTCGAGCAGTTCCTCCTTGGTGGCGACGTACCCGTAGAGGCGCATGGGCCCGGCGTCGAGGGCGGCCCCGACCTTGCGGAGGGAGACGGCGTCGAGCCCGCCCGAGTCGGCGAGGGCGATGGCGGCGGCGACGATCGCGGCGCGGCTCAGCGGGGTGAGCGCGGTGCGGCCTGCGGGTTCGGGCCGCTCCCACACGGATTCCATCGATACAGCGTATCGTTCAATACAGTGTATCGACGAGGAGGACGGCTCATGCGCATCGCGATCGTCGGCGCCGGACCGGCCGGGCTGGTTCTCGCCCGGGTCCTGTGCCGGCACGGCGTCCCGGCCGCCGTCCACGAGGCCGACGCCTCCCCGGCGGCGCGCCCGCAGGGTGGCTGTCTCGACCTGCACCCCGAGTCGGGCCGGCGGGCCATGCGCGAGGCGGGGCTGGGTGCGGAGTTCGAATCGATCGCCCGGCCCGAGGGTGAGGACCACCGGATCGTCGGCCACACGGGCACGGTGCTCGTCGACCACGAGAGCGCCGGCACCGACCAGCGTCCGGAGGTCGACCGGGCCGACCTGCGCCGCGTCCTGCTCGACTCCCTGCCGGCGGGCACGGTCCGGTGGGGGCAGCGGCTGACCTCCGTGGACGACCTGCCCGACGGCGCCCGGCGGCTGCACTTCTCCGACGGCGCCTCCGCCGACTGCGACCTGCTCGTCGGGGCCGACGGCGCGTACTCGCGGGTCAGGCCACTGCTCACCGATGCGCGGCCGGCGAGCTCGGGATCCGCATGGATCGACCTGGGGACCGTCGCGGCCGGCCACCCGGCCGCGGAGATCGTCGGGCGCGGGTCGTTCTGGGCGCTGGGTGAGGAGAAGGTCGTCGGCGGGCAGCGCCGGGCGGGCGGCGAGGTCGGGGTGTCGATCTCGCTGCGGGTCGCGCCGGGCCGGGGGACGACGTTCGACGTCGCGGAGCTGCTCGCCGGCTGGTCCCCGGCCGTCACGGCGCTGGTCGAGGCCGCCGCGGGCCCGGCCGTCGCTCGCGAGCTCATGGTGCTGCCGGTGGGGCTGACCTGGCCGTCGACGCCGGGGGTGACGCTGATCGGCGACGCCGCGCATCTGATGGCGCCGGTCGGTGAGGGGGCGAACCAGGCGATGCTCGACGCGCTGGAGCTCGGCCTCGCGCTGGTGGCACGACCCGACGACCCGGCAGGCGCCGTCGCTGCGTTCGAGGCCGAGATGGTGGCGCGTACCGCTCCGATCGCGGCGGAGTCGGCCAGGATGCAGGAGATGCTGCTGGCTCCCACTGCCGCGGAGGACATGACCAGGTTCTTCACCAGGTCTGCAGGGGCGCCCGGGTCGTGAGTGGCGATGGTCGCTCCGGCGACTGCACCGTCGCCGACTCCTGGCGGGGGTGCCGAGGTCTGCAGAGCTGTTCGGCCCCGTCGTGGAGGTCTCGGACGACGCGCCCGCGCTCGACCGCCTGGCCGGCGTGACGGGCCGCGACCCGGTATGGGTCCCGTGCGGACGACGAAGGCCCAGGTCCGGTGTGGACACCGGATGACCTGGGCCTTTTCGCGTGGAGCGGATGACGGGAATCGAACCCGCGTATTCAGCTTGGGAAGCTGATGTTCTACCATTGAACTACATCCGCACGTCTCTGATCACTCTAGCACCATCACCGCCCGTAGTCGGCTGAGCCACGTGGACGCCCACCAACAGGGTGGTTGCGACAGAGTGCGTGACGGACTGTTCGGATCCGCTCGACGCCGCGGGCCGGGGTGCTCCACACTCCGGACGGCCGGGGTACTCGTCGAGGGTTCCCGGACGCAGCTCCCCCGTAGCGAAGGACCGGGCATGACGGCATTCGAGAGGCTCATCGGCGAGCTTCCCGACGACCACGAGCACGACGTGCTCCTGATCGCGGGTACCCGCCCGGCGGTCGCACGGCTCGCCCCGGTCGCCACCGCGATCGCCGAGGCGGACCGCATCCGCGGGCTGACCGTGGCCACCGGCCCCGACCCGATGGCCACGCACGACGCGTTCGAGGCGCTCGGCGTCCCCGCCGACATCACGCTCCTGCTGGCCGAGCACCCCGGCTACGCACCCGCCGCGGTGGCGTCGGCGCTGACCGCGAAGCTCGACCAGCTGATGGTGGAGCAGGACCCGTCGGCGATCATGATCTACGGCGGTGGGATGACGGCGCTCATGGCGGCGCAGGTGGCGTTCTGGCGGCTGATCCCCGTCGTGCACCTGCAGGCCGGGGTTGCGACCGACGACCTGCTCTGCCCGTTCCCGGAGGAGGCGAACCGGCGGGTCATCGGCCAGCTCGCATCGCTGTTCCTCACGACGACCGGGCCGACGCTGGGCAGCCCGCTCGGACCCAACGTGCTGCAGGTCGGCGACACCATCGGCTCCAACCCGCCGCCCGCCGACCTCCGGTTCGCGGCGATGGTCATGCGCGTCGCGCAGGGGCGGTCGCGGCTGGTCGTCGCCGGTCTCGACAGCCCGGCGTCGGCGGCCGTGGTGGGAGACCTGCCCGCGCTGCTCGACCGCGACGACGACCTCGAGGTCGTGCTGTTCGGCGACCTCTGCGGCGACGACGACGCCGAGGTGCTGGCCCGTCACGAGCGCGCGGTCGTCGTCCCCCACCTGGAGCTGGCCGAGCTGGTGCACCTGGTGGCGGCGGCGAGCGTGCTGGTGTCCGACGACCCCGAGCTGGTCGGCGACGCGCCGGGCCTGGGTACCCCCGCGGTGCTGGTCGACGGCCCGCACATCGCGGAGCCGGGCGACTCGATCCGCAGCGTCGACGGCAGGCACGTGCTCGACGACGTGTGGCGCATCCTCGACGTCGACCCGCGCCCGCGGCCGGAGGTGTACGACGGCAAGGAGGCCGAGCGGGCGGAGGCGGCCGTCGCCTGGATGTTCGGGCTGAACCCGTTCCCGCAGCTCGCCCCCAGGTCCTCCGACGTCTGACCGGCGCCCTGCCCGCTAGGGTGACCCGGTGCTGCTCTCCGACGGTGACCTGCGCAAGGAGATCGAGTCGCAGCGGCTCGTCCTCGACCCGTGGGACACGTCCATGCTCCAGCCGTCGAGCATCGACGTCCGGCTCGACCGGTTCTTCCGGGTGTTCCAGAACTCGAAGTACACCCACATCGACCCGCGCGAGCAGCAGGACGACCTGACGTCGGCGGTGGAGCCCGAGGGCGACGACCCGTTCGTGCTGCATCCGGGCGAGTTCGTGCTGGGGTCGACGTTCGAGAGCGTCACCCTCCCCGACGATCTCGCCGGCCGGCTGGAGGGCAAGTCCAGCCTGGGCCGGCTCGGCCTGCTCACACATTCGACGGCCGGATTCATCGACCCCGGCTTCACCGGCCACATCACGCTGGAGCTGTCGAACGTCGCGAACCTGCCGATCACGTTGTGGCCGGGGATGAAGATCGGGCAGCTGTGCCTGTTCCGGCTGTCCAGCCCGGCCGAGCGCCCCTACGGCAGCGACGGCGTCGGCTCGCGCTACCAGGGGCAGCGCGGTCCGACGCCGTCGCGGGCGCACCAGAACTTCCATCGGGTCGACACCCGCCGCTGACTCCCCCGAATCGCGGCGGGCGCCGACCTCTCGCACGACCCTGACGGGTCGGAGCCCTCAGCCGTTGCGCGGGTCCCAGCGGAACCTCTGCTGGACGACCCGGGCGAAGACGCCCGCCCACACCAGGAGGGACAGGGTGGCGACGAGGGTGCCGGTCACCGCGCCCATGCCGACCTCGCCGCCCCACGCCAGCCGGACCAGCGTGCCGACGCCGGCGCCGGGCACGACGAGCAGCGCCTGCAGCCAGCCCTGTGCGGGGATGACGGCCATCGCGATCGCGCCGCCGAGCATCACGAACACCAGCGGTAGCGTGGTGATCTGCGCCCGCTCCGGCGACGGGGTGATGACACTCGTGGCGAGTGCCGCCGTCACCATCAGGGCGGTCCCGGCCAGGAGCATCGCCACCAGAGCGATCGGGTTGACCGGTGCGGCGACGCCCATCACGAGGTCGATCGCCGCGAAGATCACGATCTGCACGAGCGCGATGACGACGGCCGGGGTGAGCGTCGCGACGAGCAGGCCCGGATCGGAGATTCCACTGGTCCGCATGCGGGTGAGGACGCGGGTGTGCCGGCGGGCGACGACGGTCTGCGTGGCCGTCAGGTAGAGGCCCATACCGAGCGTGACGGCGGCCTGCAGTGCGACCACCATCGGCCAGACCTCGGGCCCGCCGCCGAAGGAGAACGCCCAGAACACGCCGAGCGCGACGGGCACGAACAGCGTGGACACGGCCATGGTGCGGTTGCGCATCACGAGCCGGACCTCGGCACCCGCGAGGGCCAGGTACTTCTGCACGGGGCTCGTCCCCGCGACGGTCGCGGTGGTCATCGAGTCACCTCCGGGTCGTTGTGCGCGGCCCGGGTCGTGCCGACGGTCCCCTCGCGCACCGAGTGGTAGATCTCGGCGAGGGACGCGGGCGCGGCTCGCAGGTCGGACAGCGGGACTCCCCGGCCCGCCGCCCAGTTCAGGAACGTCGTGAGATCGGCCTGCAGCTCGGCGGTGCGGACAGTGACGTGCACGGCCCCGCCCCGCGCCTGCACCGACGGCTCGCCGACGAGCGCCGGCAGGTCGGCGGGACCGGACGGCAGCGCCGCCGCGGGCAGCGTCGCCGAGAAGCCGGCGGGACGCGTCGCGAGAATCTCGGCCAGCGTGCCCTGCACCGCGACGCGACCCTCGTGCATGATCGCGACCCGGTCGGCCAGCGCCTCGGCCTCCTCCAGGTAGTGCGTGGTCATCAGGACCGTGCGGCCCGCCTCCTGCAGCTCCTGGATGGCGTCCCAGGTGCGGGTCCGCGACTCGGGGTCCAGGCCCGTCGTCGGCTCGTCGAGGATCACCAGCTCCGGCGACCCCCACACCGCCAGCGACAGGTCCAGCCGCCGCTTCTCGCCGCCCGACAGCTTCCCCACCTGCACGTCGCGCCGCGGGGTCAGCTCGAACCTGTCGAGGAGGCGCTCGACGCGGTCGGTCCGGTCGGACAGCTTCTGCCACAGCGCGAGCGTCTCGGCGACGGTCAGTTCGTCGACGAACCCGCCCTCCTGCAGCTGCACGCCCATCCGGCGGCTCAGCTCGTCGCGGTGCGTCGCGGGGTCGAGCCCCAGCACCGACACGTCCCCACCGGTGCGGCGGCCGAAGCCCTCGATGACCTCCAGCGTCGTGGTCTTGCCGGCGCCGTTCGTGCCGAGCAGCGCGAACACCTCGCCCTGCCGGACGTCGAGGTCGATGCCCCGGACCGCCTCGAAGTCGCCGTACGCGACCCGGAGCCCCCGTACCTCGACGGCCGACCCTCTCGTCGTCGCGGCGCTGCCCGCCGCGTGGATCGTCGTCTCCGTCATGGCCACAACGGTGCCGGGCGACCACCCGTCGCCGGTAGTCATGACGGTCACGGGTCGGGGTGACACCGCGCCCGGACTCCGATGACACCTGTCATCAGGGGTTCTCGGTTACGGTCTGGTCGTGGACGTGCAGGACACCGGCCTCGCCGGCTCCGAGGAGCGCCGGATGCGGGCCGCCCGCCGGTTCGGCGTGATCGGAATGGTCATCACGGTCGGCTGGCTGCTGTTCGTGCCCGCGATGATCCTCCGGACGGGCCTGCCCGCAGCCCCGTACGCGATCACCCTGTTCGCGCTCTACGTCGTCGCGCTGGCGTTGCACCTGTACCGCATCCGCCAGCACGTCCGGTCGCTCGGTTCCCCCGCCGACGCGTGGTTCACGGTGGTGGCGCTCGCGGTGGTGCTCGCACTGGCGCTGGTCGGCCTCGCCTCGTCGTTCGCCGGTTTCACCTGGGCGCTCGTCAGCGGCGTGCTGCTCGGCGATGTCGTGTCCGGTGGCAGGCTCTGGCGCGGTGCCGCGACCGTCGTCCTCGCCGCCGCGGCGGTTCTCGGGTTCGGCTGGTGGATCGCCGCAAACACCACCTACGAGTTCCCGTTCCCGCCATGGCTCGGGGCGGCGCTCGCCGCCTTCTACGTGCTGTTCATGTGGTGCGTCGACGTCGAACGCCTCTGGTGGCTCAAGGCCGTCACCGACCTGGACGAGTCCCGCCGCGTCGCCGCCGAGCTCGCCACGGCCCGCGAGCGGCTCCGGCTCTCCGACGACCTGCACGACATCCTCGGTCACGCCCTCGAGGTCGTCGCCTTCAAGAGCGAGCTGGCCAGCCGCCTGATCGACGTCGACGCCACCCGGTCCAAGGCCGAGCTCGACGACGTGCAGCGCGTCGCCCGGCAGTCGCTGTCCGAGGTGCGCGCCCTCGTCCGCGAGACCCGCACGACCGACCTGGCCACCGAGCTCGCCGGTGCCCGCGCCGTGCTCGACTCCGCGGGCGTGACCCTCGTCGTCCGCGGCGACCCGGCGACGGTCGCGGGACCCGTGCGCGGAGTCCTCGGCCGGGTGCTGCGCGAGGCGATGACCAACGTCCTGCGCCACGCCCAGCCCCGCAGCTGCACCATCGAGATCGAGGTCGTCGGCGGGGCCGTGCACCTGCGCGTCGTCAACGACGGGGTCGCCTCCCCGTCCGCGGCCGAGGAGGCCGGGACCGGGCTCGTCGCGCTCGGCCGCTACCTCGACGAGCACGCCGGCCGCCTCGACGCCGGGCCCGGTCCCGACGGCACGTTCCGCCTCGACGCCTCCGTCCCGGTCCCCACGTGATCCGGCTCGTCCTCGCCGACGACGAGTCCCTCACCCGTGGCGCCGTCGGCGCACTGCTCGGGCTGGAGGGCGACCTGGAGATCGTCGCCGAGGCCTCCACCGGTGACGAGGCCGTCGACGCCATCCGTGAGCACGCCCCCGATGTCGCGGTGCTGGATGTCGAGATGCCGGGCCGCGACGGCGCCGAGGTCGCCCAGTGGGTGGCGGAGAACCAGCCGTCGACGCGCTGCATCATCCTCACCCGGCACGCCCGGCCCGGGGTGCTGCGCCGGGCGCTGGCGGCGGGGGCGGCGGGGTTCGTCACCAAGAGCGCGCCGGCGACGGTGCTGGCCGACGTGGTGCGCCGCGTCCACGGCGGCGGCCGCTACGTCGACCCCGACCTCGCGATGACGGCGTTGACCAGCGAGGAGTGCCCGCTGACCGACCGCGAGCTCGACGTCCTCCGCAATGTCGACGACTCCGGGACCGCAGTCGACATCGCGGTGCGGGTCCACCTCTCGCCCGGGACGGTCCGCAACTACCTGTCGTCGGCGATGCAGAAGCTGGGTGCGGGCAACCGGTCCGAGGCCGCCCGCATCGCCCGCGACCACGGCTGGCTCTGATCACCACTGGGACTCCTGCCTGCGGCCTCGCTGCGATCGGGACGTGAGCGCCACCGGCGACGCCCATGTCCCGCGAACGGCGATCACCGGAGAGGCAGCCGCCGTCGGCAAGCTCCGATCGTGACCGTCCGCGCCCGTGGGGACACGGACGGCGGTGTCGGTGGCCAGTAGGCTGGCCGCCGATGGGAGAGCCGCGCACGCCCGAGCCGCCGGAGGACAGCCAGCCCGCCGGCCGGGAGGCGCATCCGCCGGTCGGCACGGCGCATCGGTCCGGCCCGCCGGCCGGAGAGGCACCCCCGCCCGTCGACATGACCAAGCAGCCCGAGGGCCCGGTGTACGACGATCGCGCCCCCGTCCCGCACGGTGTCTGGTACCACCCGGCCGCCCCGGGACACCCCGGGCACCAGCAGGGGCATCCCCCGCCGCCACCCGGGTCCCAGCAGCAGGGGGGTCCCCTGCCGCCACCGCAGCCGCCACGCCTGCCGCCCACCAGCGCGGGGTGGGCGTGGCTGCGGGCGCGGGGCTGGCGGCCGGCGGTCGGTGTCGGCATCGCGGGTGCGGCGCTGCTGCTCATCCCGTTCTTCCTCTTCCCGACGCTCGACCCCGGCAAGCCCGTCGACCAGTGGTGGCCGCCGTTCGCGATCGGCCTCGGGGCGCTGGTCCTGCTGTCGGTGCTGCGCCTGGACCGGCTGCTCAAGGGCTGGACGTGGCACGTCGCGGGGATCGTGTTCGTCGGCGCGCTGGTGGTGTTCACGAAGGACAACCCCTGGGCGTGGGCGCTCGCGCTGAGCCTGGGGCTGATCCTGGCCGGGTTGCTGCGGCTTCCCCGCTGGCAGCTGGTGGTGGCGGGGGCGGTGCTGTGTGCGGTGTCGATCGTCGGGTTCGCGATCACCGCGTCACGGATCACCGCGGCGGAGGCGCAGAAGGAGATCCAGGCGGGCAACGAGGTGCGGGCGACGGTCGGCGGGGTGCCCAACGCCCAGGAGGTCCCGCCGCTGCTCGACCGGGTGATCTCGGGTCGGGTCGCGGACCCGCAGCCGTTGTGCCGCATCGTCGCGCCGGTGGCGGAGACCCAGCTCACGGCCGCGACGGGCACCGCGGACTGCACGTCGGCGGTGACGGCGATCTGGCAGGAGCGGGCGGCGGCGGGCGGTCCGGCGCCGGTGACGAGCGTGCGCAGTGACGCGGCGCCGATGACGTCGGAACGCACCTACACGCTGTCGACCTGCGGGTCGGCGTGGGCGGCGGCCGCAGGACCGCAGCTCGGCAAGGTGACCGTGGCGTGGACCGACGACGACGCGCGCCGCTACTCGGTGACCGGTTTCCAGCCCTGCTGACGCCGGGCGTGCGTCCGGGACATGCGTTACGTTCTTCACCTCCGCTGGGTTACTCTTCAGTAACTAGTTAGACAATTGACCGGGTGCTGGTCGGCGCCCGGAGGCACGGAGGGTTAATCTCCGGCCGCAACGGGCCGCGTCCCACCACACGCGGATTCCGGCTGTTCGAGGAGGAACACGTGTTGGTCCGACTGGTCATCGGTCTGGTGATCACCGTCGCCGCCGTCGCGATCGCCGGGCGCCGGGCGCTGCAGGTCTACAAGCTGATCGAGTCCGGCCAGCCCGACGACGACCGCCGCGACGGCCTCGGCGCGCGGGTGCGGACCCAGTTCGTCGAGGTCTTCGGCCAGCGCAAGCTGCTGAAATGGTCCGTCCCGGGCCTCGCGCACCTCTTCACGTTCTGGGCCTTCGTCATCCTGGCGACGGTCTACCTGGAGGCCTACGGCGCGCTGTTCGACGCCGACTTCCACATCCCGTGGGTCGGCCGCTGGGCGGTCCTGGGTTTCCTGCAGGACACCATCGCGGTGCTGTGCCTGCTGTCGCTGGGTGTCTTCGCCGCCATCCGCATCCGCAACGCGCCCTCGCGGGAGGCGCGCGCGTCGCGGTTCTACGGCAGCCACACCGGCCCGGCCTGGCTCATCCTCTTCATGATCTTCAACGTTCTCTGGACGCTGTTCTTCTTCCGTGCCGCGTCGTCGGCGCTGGGCACGTTCCCCTACAAGTCGGGCGCGTGGGCGTCGATCGGGCTGGGCAACCTCTTCACCGGGATCCCCGAGCCCGCGCTGGAGGTCGTCGAGAGCGTCGGCCTGCTGCTGCACATCGGTGTCATGCTCGTGTTCCTGGTGATCGTCGCCTACAGCAAGCACCTGCACATCTTCACGGCGCCGATCAACGTCTCGGCCAAGCGCATGCCCAAGGCACTGGGCCCGCTGCTGCCGATGATGTCGGACGGCAAGCCGATCGACTTCGAGGATCCCGACGAGGACGCGATCTTCGGCCGCGGCAAGATCGAGGACTTCACCTGGAAGGGCATGCTCGACTTCGCGACCTGCACCGAGTGCGGTCGCTGTCAGAGCCAGTGCCCGGCCTGGAACACCGGCAAGCCGCTGTCGCCCAAGCTCGTGATCATGGACCTGCGCGACCACCTGTTCGCGAAGGCGCCCTACATCATCGGCGGCCAGGAGCTGCCCGAGATCGAGTCGGTCGAGTTCGACGTCCTGGAGGCCGCGACCAACGGCCATGGTCACGGCGTCCCCGAGTCGGGCTTCGGTCGCGTACTGGGCTCGGGCCCGCAGCAGGCGGCGCGCCCGCTCGTCGGCACCGCGGAGCAGCACGGCGTCATCGACCCCGACGTCCTGTGGTCCTGCACCTCCTGCGGTGCGTGCGTCGAGCAGTGCCCCGTCGACATCGAGCACGTCGACCACATCATCGACATGCGTCGCCACCAGGTCATGATCGAGTCGGAGTTCCCGTCCGAGCTGGGCGTGCTGTTCAAGAACCTGGAGAACAAGGGCAACCCCTGGGGGCAGAACGCCAAGGACCGCCTGGAGTGGACCAAGGCGCTGGACTTCGAGGTCCCGGTGTTCGACGGTGAGCTCTCCGCCGAGACCGAGTACCTGTTCTGGGTCGGCTGCGCCGGCGCGTTCGACGACAACCAGAAGAAGACGATCCGTGCCACGGCCGAGCTGCTGCACCGCGCGGGTGTCGGCTACACGGTGCTGGGCCCGGAGGAGTCGTGCACGGGCGACCCGGCGCGTCGTTCCGGCAACGAGTTCCTGTTCCAGATGCTGGCGCAGCAGAACGTCGAGGTGCTCAACGCGGTGTTCGAGGGCCGCGAGCCCGGCACCCGCAAGATCGTCACGACGTGCCCGCACTGCCTCAACACGTTGGGCCGGGAGTACCCGCAGCTCGACGGGCACTACGAGGTCGTGCACCACACGCAGCTGCTCAACAAGCTGGTGCGCGAGGGCAAGCTCGTCCCTGTCGCCGAGCCGGCAGCCGACAAGGCCGCGCCCGTCACCTACCACGACCCCTGCTACCTGGGCCGGCACAACGAGATCTACGCCGAGCCGCGCGAGCTCGTCGCGGCCGCCGGCGCGGTGCTCACCGAGATGCCGCGCCACGCCGACCGCTCCATGTGCTGCGGCGCGGGCGGCGCGCGGATGTGGATGGAGGAGCGGATCGGGCAGCGGGTCAACGTCACCCGCACCACCGAGGCGCTCGACACGCTCACGGCCGTGGGTGGCGACGGCGGGACGATCGCCGTGGGCTGCCCCTTCTGCAAGACGATGCTCTCGGACGGCCTGACCGAGAAGCAGTCCGAGGGCGGTGGTGCGGGCGTCCAGATCCAGGACGTCTCGCAGATGCTGCTCGCGGCGGTCAGGCGCGGCGACCCGACGACGAACGGTTCGGGTGGCGCTGTGACGTCGGACGAGGAGCCGGAGGCCGCGGACGAGCCGGAGAAGACCCCGACCGAGAGCTGAGGGCCGGCGGCGGACGGGCCCCGTCCGCCGCCGGACCCTCTCCACCCGGTGGGAGCCGGACCCGTCCGGACGTACGGAGTCGATCAGATCCCGGACGCTCCCCGAATGCGCTCCGTAACACTGTTGTCGCGTTCCGTGGCGTCACACGTTCGGTGGAAGGTGCTGGGAATCCGTCGCAGCGCGCACATGAACGATTCCGACAACCGGTCGTTGTCGCCGCTTGACGCTTATTTTTCCTCGCCTGAGCATGCTTGACTCGGGCCGTCGGCCAGTGGCCGGGCACGGTAGCGTGCGCTCGTCGTCGCGGTCGGAACGTCATGAGGAGGGGTCGGCATGAGCGCCACCACGGAAGGGGTGACCTTCTGGGTTGCGCAGGTCTCGACCGGCGGCCTCCAAGGCTGGATCCAGAACAACATCGTCCCGCTCATCCTGCTGGGAATCGCGATCATCCTGCTGTGGATCGGCGGCCGCGGTGACAACGCCGGGGTCGCCCGCCGCAGCATCGGACTGATCGTCGGGCTCGTCGCCCTCGGCATCGCGGTGTCGGGTACCGGCCCGGCCGTCGGGTCGTTCCTGGCGTCGCTGATCACCGACGCCAGGTGACCGGGTGCTCGTCCGCACTGACGACGAGGTGTACCGCGTCGACGCCGTGTGGCTCGGTCCGCCGCGGGCCACGTTCCCCTGGCGTGCGCGCTATGTGAGCTACGGGCTCGGGCTGGCCGTCATGGTCGTGATCATGTTCGTCCAGCGCCGGCTGGGGATCTCGCTCGACTTCTTCTCCGTCGCCTGGTCGCTGCTGTTCACGATCGTGCTCACCCGGTTCCTGGGCAAGCGGATCAACTACGAGCGGCCCCTCGGCCAGATCGTCGCACTGTTCCGCCACGAGGTCACCGGCCCCCGCCCCCGCACGGCGAGGCGCGGTGGCACGATCCGGGCAGGCCGGGTGCGGGTGCGCAGCACGGCGCCCCGGTCGGCGCGGCGCGCGAAGTCGGATGCGGTGCGGATGACGAAGGTCTCCAGGAAGACGCCCGCCACGGCCCGCAGGCCGGTCCTCTCCGCGCGCAGCCGCCCCGCCCCCGCCCGGGCCACCCCGGCCCGCGCGATGCCGGTGCGCACCGTCGCCGACCACGTCAACGGGAGCCGTGGTGGCCCGGCGTAAGAAGGTCGACGACGCGCGCGACCGCGACTCCCGCGCCACCTCCGCGCCGAAGCGCAGGCGCGGCAGGTCACTGGCGGGCGAGCTCAAGACCGGCGGCTTCACCCCCGACATCGCGCTCCGCTCCATCGACGGCCATCTCACTCGCACCGGCACCCAGGTCATGGCCTGGTACCGGCTCGCGGCGCAGGCCTGGAGCTTCCGCAGCGACGGCCAGCGCGAGATCCTGATCCGCCAGGTCGCCGCCCAGCTGGGAGAGCTGCAGGGCCGCTGGCTGCACCTGCGGGTCACGACCCGTCCCTACCCCGTCCACATGTGGGCGGAGTCGTTCGACCACAACGCGTTGGGGCGCATGCCCGACGTCGCCGGTGCGCTGGGCTGGGACGGCTTCCTCGAGGGCGAGCAGCGCCACCTCATGGGGCTGTCGATGAGCGACAAGGAGGTCTTCCTCGGCATCGAGGTCTCCGGTCGCGGCATGTTCGACCGCTGGGCCGACATGGCCGCCCCCGTGCTCGACCGGTTCCTGCCCGCGGCCGCCCGCGCCGAGCTGGCCGCCCTGGAGTCCGAGGTCAACCACCTCGACGTCCTCGTCTCGGGGGCGGGCCTGGACGCCGTTCCCGCCACCGCCGAGGACATCGCCTGGCTGATGCACCGCTCCGTCGCGCTGGGGCTGCCCGCCCCGCGGACGCTGGCGGCCGTGCCGGAGGGCACGGGCCGTTGGGAGACAGAGGATCTCGCCGCGTTCACCGAGGGCGTCTCGATCTCGCAGGAGCCCTACGCGCCGACGGTCCAGGTGACGGGCCGGCTGCGGTCGCAGACGGTGCAGCGCAACGTCGCCGTGCTCTCCCTGGGCCTGATGGAGGGGCTGCGCATCCCCGAGGTCGACGACCCCTGGATGCAGCACTCCGACAGGTTGCCGTTCCCCGTCGAGTGGTCGGCGAGGATGTACATCCGCCGCCCCGAGGACGTCACGGGTGAGCTGCAGCGCCAGATGGGCAAGGTACGCAGCCAGATCCGGCACTACACCCACGACCACGACCTCGAACCGCCGATGTCGCTGGCGCGTCAGGCCGACCGCGTCCTGGAGGTCGAGGACGAGGTCACCAGCGGCCTCACCCAGCTCAACACCCGCCTCTACGGCTGGTGGCGGGTTGCCGTCTCGGGACGGGACGAGGCCGAGGCCGTCCAACGCGCCCAACAGGTCCTGGAGATCTACCGGCCGAAGGTGCAGATCGAGCACCCCGAGGCGCAGTACAGGTACGTGCGGGAGTTCATCCCGGGCGAGCCGCTGGCGTCGACGGCCTACCGCCGCCGCGGGTCGGTGACGTGGGCGGCCGCGGCGGTCCCCGCGGCGACGGCGAGCGTCGGCGACCGACGCGGCATCATGATCGGCGAGACCTGCACGGCCACCCGGCGTCCCGTCGCGTGGGACCCGTGGCTGGCGCAGGAGGTCCGGCGGGCGTCGGGCCTGACCGCGATCGTCGGCGGCCTGGGATCGGGCAAGTCGTTCCTGACCGGGCTCGTCGTCTACAAGACGTTGCGGGCCGGTGCCCGTTGGACGGTGCTCGACCCGTCGGGCCCGCTCGCCGAGCTGACCCGGCTCCCGGAGCTGGCACCGTTCTCGCGGCACATCAACCTGCTGCGCGCCGACCCCGGCATCCTCAACCCGTACCGGGTCGTCGCCGAGCCGCGGCCCGACCATTTCCTCGACGACGAGGACCCCGAGCGCGCCTGGCGCCGCGAACGCTCCCTCGCGGCGGCGACCCGGCGGCGGCTGGTCCTCGACGTCCTCACCGGGCTGCTGCCGTTCGACGTCTCACGCATGCCGCACACGCGCATCGTGCTGCTGCGGGCGGTCCGGGAGGTCGGGGGCGCACCCGACCGGCACCCCGGCCAGGTCATCGACGCGCTGCGCCGGCACGCCCGCGACGGCGAGGACCACGCAGGTGTCGTCGCCGACTTCCTGGAGGAGCGTCGCGAGCTGCCGCAGGCCGCGCTGCTGTTCCCCGACACCTCGCGTGACGATCCCTGGGCCGGGCACCAGGACTTCCGCCTCACCGTCCTCACCATGCAGGGCATGACGCTCCCCCGGCCGGGGAGCCCGCGTGAGGAGTGGACCGACTCCGAGTCACTGGCCGTCGAGCTGCTCAACCTGGCGTCGTGGCTGACCCAGCGGACGATCTACGAGGCCGACCGCAACCAGCGCAAGGGCGTCGCGCTCGACGAGACGCACTTCCTGTCGCAGGTGCCCACCGGCAAGGTGCTCATCGACCGGCTTGCCCGCGACTCCCGGAAGTTCAACGTCCGGGCCCTGTTCGCGTCGCAGCTCGCGGGTGACCTGCTGCGGGTGTCGGGGTTCGCGTCCCTGGTCAACGCCGTGTTCGTCGGCCGCACCGACGACGAGGAGGCGCAGACCGACGCGCTGCGGCTGCTGCGGGTGCCCACCGGCGTCGGCTACGAGGAGATGCTCGGGACGCTGTCGCCGCGGCCGCGGCACGACGACCGGCCCGACGACACCCCCCGCCAGTTCGTGTTCGCCGACGGGCACGGTGGCGTCGAGAAGATCCGCATCGACCTGGAGGCGCCGCACCTCGAGCATGTCCGCGAGGCCCTCGACACCAACCCCGACGCCAGCCGCATCTCCGTGTCCGGTGTCCCGATCGAGGTCCGGGCCCCCGACGAGCCCGCCGACCTGCGCCCGGCGCCCCGGCTGCCCCCGGGCCGCCTCGACCTCGACGGCGACGACATCGATCCCGAGGAGCTCGGCGCGCTGCGCAACGGGCAGCGCGTCGTCCTGGGCCCGACCGGCCTCGACGACGTCGTCACCGAGCGGGGCATGGTCGTGTCCGGCGACGCGGACCTGCTCGCCGACGAGGACCTCGACCTGCTCGACGACCTCGACCTCGACGAGGGCTTCGACGACGCCCACCCGGGCGGCCCGTACGACCCGGACGGCCCCGACGGCCCCGACGGCCCCGACGGCCCCGACGGCAACGGCAACGGCACGCGGCGGAGCGACCCCGGCGGCACGGAGACCGGGGTCGGGGCGACGCGCGAGGCGGGGCGGTGACGCCGCCGGACGGACTCGCGGGTACCGGGCCGTGGGTGGTGCTGTGCGTCGTGCTCGCCGCCGTCGTGTCGGCGCACCGCAGCCGCGTCCGGGCCCGCCGCACAGCGCTGCTCGACGTCGGCGACGCGTCGGAGTTCCTGCCCGACCCCGAGGCCGACGGGGTGCGCCCGCCACGGACGGTCCGGATGTCGGCGCTGCTCGTCGTCGTCGCGATCATGGCGGGGACGGCGCTGATCGGGACGCCCGCGATGGCGCAGTCGCTCGACTGCAAGGAGGCGCCCGAACCCGACCGCCCCGGGACCGGCCTGGTGGGTTCCCTCGACGCCCTGCGCCCCGACGCCGGTGAGCCCGGCAGCGTGTACCGCGAGGTCGGCTACGCCGGCATGGTCTGGCACAACTACGACCTCGGCTGCGCAGGCCAGGCCGTGCTCAACCCGTCGACCACCACGGACACATGGCTGGGGAACCAGACCTTCAACATCGCCAAGCTGACCGTCGCGGGTGTGAACTGGGCGCACTACCTGATCGCGACCGGCGGCGCGCTGCTCACGCCGCTCGACAACATCATCACCACCGCCACGAAGGCCATGTACGACGCCGTCTTCACGACGTTCGTCGGCGTCGCCCTGCTGATCCTCGCGATCATCCTGATCGTCCTCGCGATGCGCGGCGACCTCGCCAGACAGGCGCAACGCGCCGGGTTCGCGGCGCTGGCCCTGCTCATCGGCTCCGCCGCATACCTTGCGCCCGTCGACTGGTCCAAAGCCGCCGACGGCCTGCTGCTCGACGGCGTCACGCAGATGCAGGAGGGGTTCCTCGGCCAGATCGGCCTCGGCAACCGCGACACGCTGCCGACGGTCCTCGTCGACCAGGTGATCTACCGCAACTGGGAGCGCGGCGAGTTCGGCTCCCCCGACGTGCCGCAGGCGCAGCAGTTCGGCCGCGACCTGTTGCGCTCGCAGACCTTCACCATCGACGAGGTCCTCGACGGCAAGGACACCGGCCAGCTCGCCCAGGAGAAGAAGACCCAGTTCACGACGATCGCCGGCCAGCTCGGCGACCGCTACACCTACTTCCAGGGCAAGTCGGGCAGCCGGATCGGCACCGGGCTGCTGGCCGTCGTGCAGGCGCTGTGCATCGCGTTGTTCCAGCTGCTGTCCAAGGTGCTCGTGCTCGTCGCGATGCTGCTGCTGCGGCTGATGGTGATGTGCGCGCCCGCGATCGCCGTCCTCGCGATCCTCAAACCGGACCTGCTGCCCGCGCTGCTGCGCGTCGCGGGCGCCGCCGTCGTCAACACGTTGATCGTCGGCGCGCTCGCCGGGCTGCACGCCCTGCTCGTCGTGTCGCTGTTCCGGCCCGACTCCGGGATCGACCTGTGGCTCGCGCTGCTGGTCACCGGCGTCGTGACCGTCGTGATGTGGGCGGTCGCGCGGCCGTTCCGGCGGCTCGTGTCGATGGTGTCGCTCACCCGGGAGCAGTTCGGCGGCATCGTGCCCGGCGCCGGAGCCGGACCCATGTCGGGGGCATGGCGGCGCTTCCGCGGCGCCCCCACGGACGACCGGCAGGCCCGCTGGTGGACCGACCGCCAGTCCGGCGGTGCCTACGGTGACCCCGACGGCGGCCGCCCCGAGACCGTCGCGGCCACCGCGACCGTCGTCGGCGGGGCGTCGGCGGCCCGGCAGCCGCGGCGGCGCAACGAGGTGGTCGCGGGCGGCGCGACCGCGCTCGGCACGACGGGCCGGCGCGCCCTGCCGGCCGGGGCCGGCGGCACCCCGGCACGCACGAGCAGCGTCCCCGGGCGCTCCGACCCCGGCGAGGTCGACGAGCGCGTCATCTACCGACGACCCGACGCGACCCCGCCACGGCCCCGCACCCCCGCGATCGACCCCGAGATCGTGGACGGCGCCTCCGTCTACCGCATCTACCGGCCGCGCACGTCCACGCGTGTCCACGGCCGGTCAGGGGATCGCTGACCCGTGCCGATCAGAACCCCGCGCGGCCGGGCCGCCGCCTACCGGTCTCTGTGGCAGTGGCCGCTGCACTCACCCCTACGCCTGGTGGGGACGGTCGTCGTCGTCCTCGCGCTCGCCGCCGGCATCAGCTGGCTCGCCACCAGCGGCCGCACCGCCGACCCGTCCGCGCCGAGCCAGAACGCGGGCGGCACGTCCACGGTGAACGGCAGGCACGCGACCGGCTCGTCGCCGTCGGTGCTGCCGCCCGTCGCCCCTCTCACACCGACGACGCTGCCGGTCGACCAGGCCCCGCAGGCCGCGCTGGCCGCCGCTGCGTCGTGGGCGTCGGCGTGGGTCGACCACCCCGCCGGCATCACCACCGAGCAGTGGCTCGCCCGGCTGCGTCCGTGGACCACCGACGAGTACCTCGGTGTCCTCGGATCCGTCGACCCCGGCAACGTCCCCGCGAGCCGCGTCGCCGGTCCGCCGGAGGCCACCCGCGTCTCCCCCGCGTCGGTCCAGGTGCGGGTCCCGACCGACACGATCACGCTGGTCCTGCTCGTCGTCGACGACGGCTCCGGCTGGCGGGTCGCCGACTCCGACGAGGGCTGACCCGCCGTGGTCACCCCGCTGCGGCCGTTCCGGCTGCTCGTCCCCGTCGTCGCGATCGCGGCCGCCGTGGCCCTGTTCCTCGGCGTCGGCTTCATCGCGTTCACGATCGGCGGTGGCGGTGGGGGCACCGGGACGTCGTCGACGGGGGTGTGCGACACCGGTATCGGGGTGTCCGACGGCACCGGCCGCGGCGGCTCCACGTTCGCCGACCTGTCCGACGAGCAGCGCGGGAACGCCCAGACGATCATCGCCGTCGCCCGCGACATGGGTGCCCCGCCGCGGGCCTGGCTGGTCGCGCTCGCGACGGCCATGCAGGAGTCGACCCTGCGCAACATCAACTACGGCGACCGGGACTCGCTCGGCCTGTTCCAGCAGCGCCCGTCGCAGGGCTGGGGCACGCCCGCGCAGGTCACCGACCCCGTCTACAGCACGCGGATCTTCATCGACCGGTTGCTGAAGATCCCCGGCTGGGACACCCTGCCCGTCACCGTCGCCGCACAGACCGTCCAGCGCTCCGCGTTCCCCAACGCCTACGCCAAGTGGGAGGGCCTCGCCGCGGCGCTGGTCGGGCAGCTCGCCGACGTCTCCGTCCTGCCCGCCCGTTGCACCGCCCAGACCGCGACCCTGCCGGCCGGCGCCGCGGGCAGTGCGATCGCGTTCGCGCTCAAGGAGGTCGGAAAGCCGTACGTGTGGGGCGCGACCGGGCCCGGCACCTACGACTGCTCCGGACTCATGCTGCGCGCCTTCCAGGCCGCCGGCATCGAGCTTCCCCGGGTGTCGCGCGACCAGTACAAGGCGGGCGGGCACGTCCCCGTCCGCGAGGCACAGCCCGGTGACCTGCTGTTCTACGCGACGGACCCCAGCGACCCGTCGACGATCCATCACGTCGTGCTCTACATGGGCGACGACAAGATGGTGGAGGCCCCGTACACGGGAGCGTCGGTGCGGGTGCAGCCCGTGCCGTGGAACTACCGCGAGCTCGTCCCCTTCGCGACCCGCCCCGGGACCACGCGCAACGACGCCTGAGGCCGAGGGGGCGGGCTCACCCGAGCTCGGTGAGCAGCCCGAGCCACAGGCGCGTCCCGCGCGCCGGTGCCGTGCCGTCGCACAGCTCGAGCGTGACGGCCGCGGGGTCGGTGGTGTCGAGCCGGGCTCCGGGCCGGTCGCCCGTGTCGACGGACACCCGGTACCGGCCGCTTCCGGGTCGCGCCGTCCCCGTCCCGAGCCGGACGGCGCAGCGGCGCCCGCGGGAACCGGTGACGACGGCCCCGACCCGGTGCGGCCTGCCGAGCAGCCGGGCCGCCGAGCGGACCCGTCCCGCGGCGATCTCGGCCCGGATCCTCGTCGACGACACGGGCCGGCCGGCCACGTCGACCAGATCGGCCACGACGACGTCCATGCCGTGGGACCGGCCCAGCTCACCCAGCAGCGCCGGATCACCGGCGGCGCGGTGGCCGAAGCGGAAGTTGGTGCCGACGACGACTGCGCGGCAGTCGAGAGCACCGGCGAGCAGGTCGGTCACGAAGTCGGCCGCGCTGGTCCGCAGCAGGTCGGGCGAGAGCGGGAGGGCGAGCACGAAGTCGACGCCGCACGACGCGAGCAGTTCCGCCTTCTCGTCGAGGCCGGTCAGGGTGGCCGGCTCGCGGTCCGGGGCCAGCACCGCGGCCGGGTGCCTGTCGAAGGTGACCGCGCCTGCGGGCACCCCGAGCCGGTCGGCACGCCGGACGGCCTCGGCGACGAGCCGTCGATGGCCCATGTGCACGCCGTCGAACTGGCCGATGGCGACCACCGACGGCCCGGGCGGGAGCCCACCGACGCCGAGGTGCAGCCGGCCGGGTGCCGTGACCATGGCCGTCATCGTCGAGCCAGGACGATGTCGAAGCAGGCCAGGGTGAACGGCGCGGTCACGCCGTGCGCGGCGGCGGCAGCCTCGTCGTCGACCGTCACGAACTCGCGCACCAGGCTCTGCTTGACGGCGAAGACCGCGTCGGCGTCGATGTAGGCGCTGTCGGCGACGAACACGTGGGTGGTGAGCTGCTGGTAGCCGGGGGCGTCGACGAGGAAGTGGATGTGCGCGGGCCGGAAGGGGTGCCGGCCGGTGGCCCGCAGCAGCGCACCGACCGGCCCGTCGGTGGGGATCGGGTAGTGCGACGGGGTTGCCGTCGTGAACCTGAAGCGGCCCTGAGCGTCGGCGGTGAACAGGCCGCGCCCGTTGCCGGCGGGCTGGTGGTCGGGCTGCTGGACGTCGTAGAAGCCGTGGTGGTCGGCCTGCCACACGTCCAGCGTCGCACCGGGGACCGGCAGGCCCTCGGTGTCGACGACCCGGCCCTCGACGACGCACACGGGCCCGGCTCCGGCGTCGTCGATGCTCTCGCCCAGCTCGCGGCGCGGGCTACCGGTCATGTGGAAGGGCCCCAGGACCGTCGACGCCGTCGTGCCGGGGTGGGCGTCGGTCCCGTTGATCGTCTCGACGAGCATCGAGATCCCCAGGACGTCGGAGAGCAGGATGAACTCCTGCCGGATGTCGGTGCAGGCCTGCCCGGTGGCGGTGAGGAACTCGACGGCGTGCTCCCACTCGGCCGTCGTCGGGCGCAGCTCCCGCACGTAGGCGTGCAGGTGCGCCACGAGGCCCTGCAGCAGCTCGCGGAGCCGTGGGTCGTCGGTCGTCTCGAAGCTCTTCGCGACGACCTGCGCGGACTCGTTCTCGGTGAAGTCCACCGGTACCTCCCGGGTGTGGGCCCGCCGGGCCGGCGTGACGCCGGCCCGGCGGGGGATGGGATCAGACCGTCGTCGCCGCTTCCTTGTAGTAGCCCTCGCGGACGTCCTGCTCGCGGGCGTACTCGGGCTGGTAGCGCACCGACGCGTAGTGCGAGCGCTGCTCGGCCTCGGCGGCGCGGGCGGCCAGCGCCTCGGTGTCACCGAACCCGAGGACGTCGCGGGCGAGGTCGGTCAGCGGTCCGTCGATCTGGTACTCGGTGCGCTGCATCGTCAGCAGCTTCACCAGGTACAGCGGGGTGCCGTTGAACTTCTCGAACATCTCGTGGCGCGCGCCCCACTGGGTGAGGTACCGCTCGCTGATCTGGCGGAAGATGCTCACCCGGTCGCGGGCGCTGATCCCGCTGCCGCGCAACGCCTCCTCCAGCTTCGGGCCGATGTAGGGGTGGTCGAAGTCGGCCTTCGTCGGGGCCATGACGACGCCGCGGCCACAGAAGTCGATCAGCATGTTGACGATGTCGTGGATGTTCTCGAGGTAGTGCGCGCGCCCGAGGTCGACGTAGATGTTGTTGGGCTTGTACAGGCCGCCCGCGGTGAGGAACCCGGTCTCCTCGGCTGCGATCGCGAAGGCCTTGCACGTCTCCCGGAACCGGACGATGTCGGCCATCTGGGACTGGACGACCGGATTGGTGTTGGTCCCCAGCGCGTTGGTCAGCAACAGCCCGAGACCGACGATGAGCTCGGCGTGGATCGCGTGCCGGATCTGGGTCTCGATGTGCACCCAGTCGAACTGGCGTTGCGGGTACCACTTGGCGTGGTCCGGGTTCCCGACGTGCTGCACCCGCTCCCACGGGATCAGGACGTCGTCGAAGTACGCCATGCCGTCGAGCTCATCGCCGATGGTCGAGAGCGGGTGGTCGTAGGGGTCGGCATCGGGGGTCGCGTTGGAGTCGCGGCACACGAGTGACAGGCCGGGGGTGTTCACCGGCACCAGGGCGTACACGGTCTGCTCGGCAGTCTGGCCGGGTCGCCACAGGTTGCCGATCAGCAGCTCGTTGACGAAGGCGATCGAGGTGCCGATGGCCTTCCAGCCGCGGACGACGATCCCCTCGTCGTTCTGCTCGACGACGCTGAGCATCGGGGTCTCGGCGAGCGCGTCCTCGCGGCCGCGGTCGAACTGCACGTCGACGAACATCGGCGAGATGGCGATGTCGTCGCGGGTGACCCGCGCCCACTGGTCGCGGATGTTCTGCGCGAAGGGGACGTGGCGCCCGTCCGCGAGGATCGCGTTGTCCTCCCACGGCTGCGGGTCGTCGACCTGCGCGTACATGACGACGTGCATGCCCGCCGGTGGCCGCGTGAAGATGCCGCCCTTGAAGTGGCGGAACCAGAACTCGTGGAAGGCACGCCTGCGGACTGCGTCCTCCTTGGAGCGCGGCAGGAACCAGTGCATGCTGCGGCGCTCGCCGTCGTCGTCGACGAAGGTGAGCACGTCCTGGTGCTCGGGTGCGTGGTGCAGGTCGTAGTACTCGGCGATGGCCGCCGCGTACCCCCGTGTCTTCGGGTGCGTCGTCACGTCGTCGATCAGTTCACCGCCGACGTAGACCTGCCGGCCGTCGCGCAACGATTCGAGGTACTGCTGGCCCGTCCTCATGGAATGCCTCCGTGTGGGAGTTCGGAAATGGTCGGTCAGGACGCTTCGTCGTGCGGTACGAAACGGCCGAAGCGGCCGCGGAAATAGGAGAGCGGCCCTGCATCGCGGATCGCCGACGCATGGTCGACCTCGGCGATGAAGATGCGATGCGTACCGCCCTCGACGTGGTCGACGACCCGGCATGCGAGGTGTGCGAGCGCCATTTCCAGCCGGGGTCCGTACGGGGTGTGCGCCACGTCGACGCCGGCGAACTTGTCGGCGCCCCGGGTGGCGAACGTCAGCGCCAGCGCGTCCTGGCCCTCGCCGAGGATGTTGACGGTGAACCGGCCTGCGCCCATGATCGCGGCGTGGGCGCCGAGCCGCTGGTGCAGGCAGACCAGCATCATCGGCGGGTCCGCCGACAGTGACGACACGGCGCTCACGGTCGCGCCGAACAACGTGTCGTCGTGCTCGGCGGTGACGATCGTGACGCCACTCGTGAAATGCCCGACGACATTCCGGAAAGCGGGCCCGTCGAGTTCTGGCACGGTCTCGTTCTGCATTGTTTCCTCCCGCAGCGGTCATGTCGTCGCGGTGCGTGGAAGGGACGCTAGAAGGATCCGATCGTTCGGTCCAACAGATGTCACGGATAGGAGATATTGACCGCGCCGATATCGTGGTCCGGGTGATCGACCTCCGGACCGTCGACCTCAACCTGCTCGTGGACCTCGACGCGCTGCTCGCGACCCGTAGCGTCACCGAGGCGGCTCGTCGGCTGAACCTGAGCCAGTCGGCGATGAGCGGATCACTGGCCCGGCTCCGCAAGCTCTTCGGCGACCCGCTGATGGTCCGCACCGGACGCAACCTCACGCTCACGAGCCGCGCCGAGGCGCTCGTCGAGCCGGTCGCCGAGATCCTGCGGCTCGTCGACGGTGTGCTGGCCGAGAAGTCCGAGTTCGCGCCGGCGACGGCGACCCGCTCGTTCTCGATCAGCGCGTCGGACTACGCCACCGCCGTCGTCGTCGCCCCACTGATCCGGACCCTGTCGGCGGAGGCGCCCCACATCACGATCAACGTGCGCCCGCGCGCGGCCGACGTGCCGTCGCTGCTGCGGCAGGAACGGGTCGACCTGGTGATCGAGCCGCGCGAGACGATGGGGCCGTCGCCGCTGCCGAACGCGCCGCTGTTCAGCGACCGCTGGCTGTGCATGCTCGACGCGTCGGTCCACGACGGGACCGCGCTCGACCCGGAGCGCTACCTCGCGCTGCCCCACCTCGTGTACTCGATCGGCCAGGACCTGCAGCTGAACCTGGCCGACCGGCACCTCGCCGACCTCGGCGTACAGCGCCGCGTGGAGCTCACCATCGAGAGCTTCCTGATGGTCCCGCTCCTCATCCGCGGGACGTCGCTGGTGAGCCTCGTGCTCGAACGCTCCGCGGGACTGCTGCCGATCACCGGCCTCCGGCTCGTCGAGCCACCGATCCCGGTACCCGAGATCAACGAGGCCATGTACTGGAACCCGCGCAACACCGACGACGCGGGCCATCGCTGGCTGCGGTCGCGGGTGGCGGCGACGGCAGCGGCGCTGGACGACGGCCGGGTCGGCTGATCGCCCCCGGTGCATCGCCGTCACCGATGACCCGCATCCGCGACAACCGTCGGACCGCAGGGCCGACACGGTCGCGGACCGCCGCGGGCCGAGGCCTCGTCGCGGGCGCACCGAGGCACCGGCACCACGGTCCGCGGCCGGCGGGGCGCCGTGGAAACATCGGGTGCACGGCCCGCCGCCCGGCGGCGGGCCACCGGCAGGGCACGACCGGAAGCAGGATCGATGGCACGCGACGAACCCCACGCCCTGGCGTCGACGACGCCCTTGCGCGACTACCTCGACCGCCCGGCACGCGGTGCGAGCGAGGACTACCTGGTCGTGCCCCGCTCGCTCGCGCAGTCGATGCCGCTGCGCTGGCAGCAGGTCTTCACCGGCCTGCTCGCCGACCTGCACGACGCCTACGGCAACCTCGAGTGGCCGGAGTACCGGGTCGCGCCCTGCCGCTACGAGGTCCTCACCGATCTCGACGAGGACCAGCTCGCCCTCGCCGGCTACCTCGCCGACCTCGGCCCGGACGGCGACCTCGTCTACCGCGACGCCGAGGACCGCGTCGTCGACGACCCCGAGACCCACCGGGTCCTGGCGCCGATCGCCGACCCGCTGCCACCGCCGTCGGCCGGCCGCGTCGAGCCGCGGGCGGCGCCGTCGCTCTGACGCCCCTGCTCCCCCGCGGCCGGTGTCACGCCGCCGCGATCAGCTCGTCGATCCGCCGGACCAGCCCCGCGGCGTCCACCGGTGCGACGGTGACGACGTCGCGCCCGTCGCCTGCGGGCCGGCGCAGCCGGACCACGTGTCCCGACGACGTGCGGTGCAGCCCGATGAGCCACGGCGCCCGCCGCCTGCCCACGCAGACACCGACCATCCCGTGCCGGTCGACGTCACGATGCAGCGCGACGTAGGTCCCGGCGTCGGCGGGCTCGACCCCGCGCCGGACCAGCTCGTCGACCAGCGCCCCCGGGTCCTCGCCCGCCGCCGTGATCGCGGCCTCGACGTCGGACGCACGCACGTTCACCGCCCGCCCCCGGGCCGCCGCCACCGGTCCGAGGACGTCGACGACCGCCGGCGACAGCCGTGTCGGCGACAGGTCGGCCAGCGCGATCTCGCCGTCGTGGCGGACCGCGAGCACCGCCCGGCCACGGCGCCGGGCCGCGACAGCACCGACGACCGTCGGGCCGTGCACCCGGACGTCGACCGACAGCTCGCGGCGGTCCAGCACGGTCAGCATCGCGGCGAGCCGCGGGACGGGCCTCCGGTCGTCGACGAGCCCGCGCGCAGCGAGCGTCGCCAGCGCGGCGTCGACGATCCCGCGACGCTCCTCCCACGTCCGGCCCGGCCGCGGCGGGTCGAGCTCCCACGGCGTCTCGTCGAGGCCGGCGGCCTCCCACGCGACCTCGAACTCCGTCAGCGACAGCACGGTCGCCGCGTCCCAGTCGACGGTCATCGCTGCTCCTCCCCACCGATCACGGGTGCGACGTGCGGCGTCTCGACGTCGAACGGTGCGGAGCTGGGCACCAGGAAGCGCGAGGTGTGCCGGTCGTTCCCACCTCGACCGGCCGCTGCGCCGCCCATCGGCGGGTACATGCCACCGGGCAGGCCCGTCCCGCCGGCACGCCCGGGCATCACCGGGGTCCGGGCCGGCTCGCGGCCGCCGCCGGGGGCACGGCCGGCCGGTTCTCCGACACCCGGCGGCCCACCGGCCCGGAACAGCTTGTCGGCGAACGCGCGGCCTGTCGACGTGCCGCCCCGACGCAGCCCCGGGGCCGTCACACCGGGCAGCGCCGTCCGCCCGGCTCCGCGCCCGGGGTCGGGCAGCCGAGGCCCCACCGGGACGGCCGGCCGGCCGGGTACCGACCCCACCCCGCGGTCGGGGCGACCGTTGGCGCCCGGCACTGCCACTCCGGTGTCGACGCTCCGGACGGCCGGGTCGGGAAGCGCCGGCAGGCCGGCGCCCGGCGGCCGGGTCGGGGAGGAGCGGTCGCCGACGGCGCCCACCGGCGGCGGGCCCCCGAACCCCGGCCCGCCGACCCCGTCGCCGATCCGGCCGCCCGGGCCGCCCCCGAGACCGCCACCCGCGCCGCCGCCGGTCGGGGGCACGGCGACCGGCGCGGTCTCGACGACAGGGAACTGCTCGACCGCCGCTCGTGAGGTCTCCTCGTGGACGTAGAGCGCGGCGTTCGCCTTCGCATCGAGCGTGCGGACCTTCTCGACGGCCTCCCGATGGTCGGCCTCGGCGGCCATCATCGCGAACGGTGCGCCTGCCGGGCCGAGGAGCAGGTACGGCGTTCCCGAGGGCATCGACATCGCCCTGTGTACGTCCGCCATGATCCGATCACGCCCCGACTCACCGACATGGCGGCTCATCTCGCCGAACGACACCCCGTACCCGTCCACCGACGTCCCCGCCGACCGCCCCGCGTCCGCGTGCGCCGCCGCTCGGACGGTCGCCGAGGTCACCGCGGCCCCGGCCCCGGACGCGGCGCGGCCCTGCCAGGCGATGCCCAGTGGCTCGAGCTGTCGTCGCAGCTCCTGGTCGGAGTCGGCGAACTTCCCGCCGATGTTCGTCATCCCCTGGTGGAGGGTCCCGATCGCGGAGCTGCCCGGCCCCTCGCCGAGCCACTTGAACTTCTCGGCGAGGGGGTAGCCCTCGTATCGGTACCAGCCGATTCCGGTCACACGGGGATCGTGGCGCGGCCGCCGGTCCGGCGTGGCAGGTCGGGGAGATCCGTGTTCGGGTGCGAACGGACGGGGGCGGTGCCGGCAGCGGCCCGCCGGCGACCGCGTCATCAGCACATCTGCGTCGCGCTCCCGACACGTCCGCCGCAGCTCGGTGGCGACCTCCCGGCACATGCTCGGTGGCGCCGACCTGATCCGGCCGCGGCCCGGTCCGACGGGAGGGAGGAACTCAGCGGCGGCTGATGCGGGTGAGGGTGCGCAGCGCGGACTCGGTGAAGTCGCGGCCGGAGGTGCAGGCGTCGTTGCCGGGGTCGGCATCGGCGAGGTGGGTGACCTGCAACGTCTGCTTCTCCGCGACGTCGACGAGCAGGTTGCACGCGTGGTACGTCGTCGACGGCAGTTCGATCGTGTAGAAGCCGAGGACGTCGGTGACGCGGGCGCCGGTGTCGCCGGCGCGGCTGCGGGCGGAGTCGTAGAGCCTGAACGTGATTCGGTCGCTGTTGGCGGAACGGCCCTTGCCAAGCCACTGGCACGCGGGCTGGGACGTGTCGTCCTTGAGGGGTTCGGCGTCGCCGAGGTCGCGGGCGGCGCGCTGCGCGGGGCTGACCATGGTGCAGGGGTCGAGCGAGCCGAGGTCGACGCGCTGGCGGATCTGGTCGACGGTCTCGCGGCCGCCCGCCACGGGTGCGCCGACGCCCGCCACGATGCCGGTGCAGCCGGTGAGCAGCAGGGCGACGACGACGGCCAGGACGGGGAGCACTGCCGCGGTGCGGCGTCGCGTCGACGGTGTGCGTGGCCCGGGCGGGGTCATACCGCCCACCCTAGGGCGGACGGGACGTTCTCGCCGGACGGTCGGGACGCAGCGCGGGGACCCCGTTCGGACGGCTGCGCGGGTGCGGTCCGGAAAGTTGTCGCCGCGCCCGGGAACATCGCGCGGGGGCCGGTCGTTGGGACGGATGAAGCAAGTTGAGCGTGATGGACTCAAGCAGGGCTTGACGGCTCCGCGGGATCACGTGGAGACTTGAGTCGAGCAAGCTCAACACGCACCACACACAAGCATCACGGAGGCAACAACCATGGCTCGTGCGGTCGGTATCGACCTCGGAACCACCAACTCCGTCGTCGCCGTCCTCGAGGGTGGCGAGCCGACGGTCATCGCGAACTCGGAAGGTTCGCGCACCACGCCCTCCGTCGTCGCGTTCGCGCGCAACGGCGAGGTGCTCGTCGGGCAGTCCGCGAAGAACCAGGCGGTCACCAACGTCGACCGTACGATCCGGTCGGTCAAGCGACACGTCGGGTCGACCTGGTCCACCGAGGACATCGACGGCAAGAAGTACTCCGCCCAGGAGATCAGCGCCCGCGTGCTGCAGAAGCTCAAGCGCGACGCGGAGGCGTACCTGGGTGAGGAGATCACCGACGCGGTGATCACCGTGCCCGCCTACTTCGAGGACGCGCAGCGCCAGGCCACCAAGGAGGCCGGCCAGATCGCGGGTCTCAACGTCCTGCGCATCGTCAACGAGCCCACCGCGGCCGCCCTGGCCTACGGCCTCGACAAGGGCGACAAGGAGCAGACCATCCTGGTCTTCGACCTCGGTGGTGGCACGTTCGACGTCTCGCTGCTCGAGATCGGTGAGGGCGTCGTCGAGGTCAAGGCCACCAACGGCGACAACCACCTCGGTGGCGACGACTGGGACGAGCGGGTCATCGCCTGGCTCGTCGAGAAGTTCAAGAGCTCGCAGGGCATCGACCTGACCAAGGACAAGATGGCGATGCAGCGGCTGCGTGAGGCCGCGGAGAAGGCGAAGATCGAGCTCTCCAGCTCGTCGAGCGCCACGATCAACCTGCCGTACATCACCGTCGATGCGGACAAGAACCCGCTGTTCCTCGACGAGACGCTGTCGCGCGCCGAGTTCCAGAAGATCACCTCGGACCTGCTCGACCGCACCCGCGCCCCGTTCAATCAGGTCGTGAAGGACGCCGGCATCTCCGTCGGCCAGATCGACCACGTCGTGATGGTCGGTGGCTCCACCCGGATGCCCGCCGTCACCGAGCTCGTCAAGGAGCTGACCGGCGGCAAGGAGCCCAACAAGGGCGTCAACCCGGACGAGGTCGTCGCCGTCGGCGCCGCCCTGCAGGCCGGTGTGCTGCGCGGCGAGGTCAAGGACGTCCTGCTGCTCGACGTCACCCCGCTGTCCCTGGGCATCGAGACCAAGGGCGGCGTGATGACCAAGCTCATCGAGCGCAACACCACGATCCCCACCAAGCGGTCGGAGATCTTCACGACGGCCGACGACAACCAGCCGTCCGTGCAGATCCAGGTGTTCCAGGGCGAGCGTGAGATCGCGTCCTACAACAAGAAGCTCGGCATGTTCGAGCTGACGGGTCTGCCGCCCGCCCCGCGTGGTGTTCCGCAGATCGAGGTCTCCTTCGACATCGACGCCAACGGCATCGTGAACGTCTCGGCGAAGGACCTGGGCACCGGCAAGAGCCAGGCCATGACCATCACCGGCGGATCCGCCCTGGGCAAGGACGAGATCGACCGGATGATGCGCGAGGCCGAGGCGCACGCCGAGGAGGACAAGAAGCGTCGTGAGGACGCCGAGGTCCGCAACCAGGCGGAGACGCTCGTCTACCAGACGGAGAAGTTCGTCAAGGAGAACGACGAGAAGCTCCCGTCCGAGGTCAAGGACGACGTGAACGCCGCTCTCGGTGAGGCGCAGGAGGCCCTGAAGGGCACCGACACCGAGGCGCTCAGGGCCGCGGTGGAGAAGCTGGGTCAGGAGTCGCAGAAGCTCGGCGCAGCCCTCTACCAGCAGCAGGGTGCCGAGGGTGCCGCCCCCGGCGCCGACTCGACCGCCGCCGGCGAGCAGGCCGACGACGTCGTGGACGCCGAGATCGTGGACGAGGACAAGGACAAGAAGTGAGCAACCCGAACGGACCCGATGCACACAGGGGCCCGAACGGTGAGCACGAGGGTGAGCGGGTCGTGGTGCGCGATCGACGTCGCATCGACCCGTTGACCGGTGAGGTCAGGACCCCGGCCGGCGAGGAGCCGGCCGGGGCCCCGGCCCCCGGGGAGCCCGCTCCCGCGACCGACCCCCGGATCGACGAGCTCGAGGCCGAGGTCGCCGAACGCACGTCCGACCTGCAGCGCGTCAGCGCGGAGTACGCCAACTACCGGCGCCGCGTCGACCGCGACCGGGAGGGTGTGCTGGCGGCGGCCCGGGCGCAGTTCGCGTCCGAGCTGCTCACGGTGATCGACGACATCGAGCGTGCCGAGCAGCACGGCGACCTCAACGGCCCGTTCAAGTCCGTGGCCGACAAGGTCGTCGGGGTGCTCGCGAAGCTGGGTCTTGAGCCCTTCGGTGTCGGCGGGGAGCCGTTCGAGCCGTCGGTGCACGAGGCGGTCCAGCACGAGGAGTCCGACGCCGTCGGCGCGACGGTCACGGTGGTCTCCTCGGTGCTGCGTCGCGGCTACCGGATGGGCGACCGGGTGCTCCGGCCCGCGATGGTGACGGTCGTGGACCGCGCCGCGGCCGATGTGGCGGCCGCCGCGGAGCCTGCACCGCAGGACGAGCAGCAGAGCCCCGAGCAGCAGCACTGATGAGGGGAGAGGAGGCGGAATGACCCAGCGGGACTGGATCGAGAAGGACTTCTACCGCGAGCTGGGCGTCGCCTCCGGCGCGTCCGCGGACGAGATCAAGAAGGCGTACCGCAAGCTCGCCCGTGAGCTGCACCCCGACGCCAACCCCGGTGACCCGAAGGCGGAGGCACGGTTCAAGTCCGTGTCCGAGGCCTACGGCGTCCTGTCCGACGACAAGAAGCGCAAGGAGTACGACGAGACCCGCGCGCTCTTCGCGGGTGGCGGCGGTGGCTTCGGGGCCGGCGCGGGCGGAGGTTTCCCCGGCGGCTTCGGCACCGGCGCGGGTGGGCAGTCCTTCGAGGACATGTTCGCCCGCGGCGGGGCCGGGGGCGCGGGCGGTCTCGGCGATCTCTTCGGCGGACTGTTCGGCGGAGGTGGTCGCGGCGGTGCGACGCGGGGCACCCGGGCGGGTGCCCAGCGGGGTGCCGACGTCGAGACCGAGGTGCGCATCTCGTTCGACGACGCGGTCCGTGGCGCCGAGGTGGCGTTGCGGCTGAGCGCACCGGGACGGTGCGAGACGTGTGGTGGATCGGGTGCCCGGCCGGGCACGACGCCGCACACCTGCCCGACGTGCGAAGGCCTGGGCCTGGTCACCCGCAACCAGGGCGCCTTCGGGTTCTCGGAGCCCTGCACCGACTGCCGCGGGACCGGCCGGATCGTCGACGACCCGTGCCCCGAATGCAACGGCAACGGCGTGAGCACCCGGACGCGGACGTTGACGGTCCGCATCCCCGCGGGCGTCGACGACGGGCAGAAGGTGCGGCTGGCCGGTCAGGGCGAGCCGGGCCGGGGCGGCGCACCGGCGGGCGACCTGTTCGTCAAGGTGCACGTGTCGGCCGACAAGGTGTTCGGCCGCTCGGCGAAGAACGCCGACGACCTCACCCTGAAGGTGCCTGTCACTTTCCAGGAGCTGACCCTCGGTGCCACGCTGACGGTGCCGACGCTCGACGGGACGGTCTCGCTGAAGATTCCGGCGGGCACGGCCACCGGCCGGACCTTCCGGGTGCGTGACCGTGGGGTGCGGCGCAAGAACGGCAAGACCGGTGACCTGCTGGTCACCGTCGAGGTGGCGGTCCCGTCGACGCTCGACGCCGCCGCCACGGAGGCACTGCAGGCCTACGCGGAGTCGACGAAGGACTTCGATCCGCGGGCCGGCCTGCTCGACGGGAGGTGACGAGGGTGATCACGTCGGACGGCGACGAACCGGTCGTGGACGCCGTGCTGCCCCCCGGTGCGGGCGCCGACAGCCCGGTGTTCGTCATCTCCATCGCCGCCGAGCTGGCGGGGATGCACGCGCAGACCCTGCGCAGCTACGACCGGCTGGGGCTCGTGAGCCCCGGCCGGTCGGCCGGCGGTGGGCGCCGCTACTCGGCGCGCGACATCGCGCTGCTGCGCGAGGTGCAGCGGCTGTCGCAGGTCGACGGGGTGAACCTCGCCGGGGTGAAGCGGATCATCGAGCTGGAGCAGCTCGTCGACGAGCTGAACGCCCGCGTCGAGCAGCTGACCGCGGAGCTGTCGGCCGCGCACGCGGCGGCCGAGCACGCTGCCGCGGTGGTGCACCAGTCGTACCGTCGCGACCTCGTACCGGTGGACCGCCGCCAGGCACTGGTGGTGTGGCGGCCGAAGCCGCGCAACGAGCGCTGACGCCTCCGTGTGAACGGAGGGCCGGCGGCCCTCGTGTGAACGCCGGGACCCGACCACGTCGGACCCGGCGTTCCGTCGTCTGCGGTCAGTCCATCGTGAACGGGTCGTACCGGATGCGGTCGAGCGGCGTTCCCGCCACCAGCATCCGCGAGACCGTCGCCCGGATCATCGCGGGTGAGCCGCAGACCAGGACGTCGTGGTCGGACCAGGCGCCGTAGCGGGTGACGGCGTCGGCCAGCGTCCCGCGCTCGGCGCCGGCGGCGTCGTCGTCGCGCTCGAGGACAGGCACGACGTCGAGCCACGGGTGGGCGTAGGACATGCGGCGCAGCGCGTCGAGGTCGTAGAGGTCGTCCCATGTGCGGCCGCCGACGAAGACCTGGGTGCGGGGCGGCTCGGGGCGGCGGGTGAGGTCGTCGAGGACGGCCTTCATGGGCGCCATGCCGGTGCCGCCCGCGACCATCAGCAGCTCGCGGCCCTCGTGCTGCTGCAGGCTCATGCGGCCCATCGGGGGGCCGATGCGCCAGGTGTCGCCGACACGCGAGTGCGCGACGATGGCGCGGCTGACCCAGCCGTTGGTGACGGCCCGGACGTGGAACTCGATGGTCCCGTCGGGGCGCGGTGCGTTGGCGGGTGAGAGGTAGCGCCACAGCCGCGGACGCTGCGGCGTCTCGACGCTGACGTACTGCCCGGGCTGGTACGGGATGGGTTCCTCGGTCTGCACGGTGATGACCGCGAGGTCCCAGCCGATGCGCTTGTGGCCGACGAGGCGACCGATCCAGGAGGCGCGGCCACGTTCGGCGGCGGCGGCCTCACTCATGGCCGTGCCCGCGATGGCGTAGGCGTCGTTCCAGGCCTTCTCGACGTCGGGGGTCCAGCTGTCGCCCGAGTAGGTGGCGACGGCCGACATCAATGCGTCACCGACGGCGTCGTAGTGCTCGGTGAGGACCCCGAACTTGCGGTGGTCGCGACCCAGCTGCTGGAGGAACGGGACGAGCTCGTCGAGCTGGTCGACCATCTGCACGACATGGACCAGCGCGCGGAGCAGCCGGCTGCGCTGGACCTCCATGTTCACCGGGAACAGGTCGCGGGTCTCGGGCGCGTTGTGGAACAGCGTCGCGTAGAAGTGGCGGCCCAGCTCGTCCGAACGGTCCTCGATGAGGTTCCAGCTCCGGCTGATGGTCGCGACCGTGTCGGCCGCGTCGGGCAACGGGGTGACGCGCGCAGGGGCCGCTGGGCGATCGGTACTGAGCAGCTGATCGGCGGTCATCGGGGGCCGACACTCTCCTCGGTCGTGCAGGGGCTGAACGTGCCGCGCCGAGCGACGGCGTGCGGGCCTCCGACTCTAGGCGCGCGTCGATCTTCGCAAGACATCGTTCATCCGTTCGGGGACGGTGATCACACAGGGTAGCGCGGACCGCGCCGGTGGGTCATCGTAGCGCCCGACGGAGCAGTGCGTGACCACCCGAGCACGAAGTGGCACCGTATAGGCGTGGCTCTCCGTGTTCCAGGTGCTACCGGCCGCCGACGATCTGCTCTCCGAAGGTCGTCCGGCCCGTCCGTCACCGTTCCCGTCATCATTCCCGACGTCGCTCCTGTCCCCGCCCCGACCTGGGCTGATCCCGAACCACCGCAGCCGCTGCGGCCCGGATCGGAGGGAGAGCACGCGCTGCAGGAGGAGCACGGCACCCGCGAACGGGCCGACCGGTTCTACGCCGACCAGATGCGCGATCGGCTGCTCCCTCGCATGATCGAGTTCGTCGCCCGGATGGAGATGCTGTTCGTCTCCACCTCCGATGCGCACGGCGAGTGCGACTCGTCACTTCGTGCGGGGCCGCCCGGTTTCGTCGTCGTCCTGGACGAGTACACGCTCGCCTATCCCGAGTACCGCGGGAACGGTGTGCACGCCAGCCTCGGGAACATCAGCGAGAACGCCCACGTCGGGTTGCTGATGGTCGACTTCGTCGACGACCTGATCGGGCTGCACGTCAACGGCAGGGCGCGGATCGTTGCCGACACCGACTTCCGCGACCTGTACGCCGGGATCGGCGTCGACCACGGCCGCGGCCGCCGCGCGGAGCGCTGGGTCGTCGTCGACGTCGAGGAGGCCTACATCCACTGCCGCAAACACATCCCACGGATGGAGAAGGTGTCGCAGCGGCGCGAGTGGGGCACCGACGACCCGGCCCGCAAGGGCGGAGACTACTTCCGGGCGAAGGGCACTCCGGAGAGCGTCCCGAGGGTGCCGCACTCGGTCACTGCGCAGGTCCGGGCCCGGTTCCCGAGCACGACGCACCTCACGGGAGGGGTCGCGCGAGCCCTGCGCAAGCACTGACGCGCAGGTCAGCGCCTGGTGCGTCGTCTGCGGCGCGCCAGGCGGACGACGATCGTCAGCAGCCCGAGCACGATCAGTGCGAACCACACCAGGATCGCGAGCGCGCCCACCCCGGTGACGACGACGGCGACGAGCACCAGCAGGCACACCGCAAGCACCGCGTGGACGACGGTGAGGGGCCGGTCCGTGCGCAGCGTCGCCGCCAGGACCGGCCACGACCCCCGTGGCAGGCCGCGCAGCGTCCACCAGCCCAGCAGCCCGGTGAGCGCCAGCACGACGCCACCGACGATCCGCGCCGCCGACGGGTTGTCCGCGGTCATGAGGACGGCGATCGTCGCGAGGACGAACCAGAGCCGGGTGCGCCCCGACAGCTGCCACAGCACAGCGACGACCGTCGACCGGACCTGCGTCATGGCCGGGGCGAGCCGGCCGGCGTCGATGAGCCCGCGCAGCGCCCGGCCGGGCCTGCGGGCGTTGGCGTCGAGGACCGCGAGGTCGTGGCGGGCGGCGGCGTGCTCCGGCGCCAGGCGCAACGTCTCCTCGTAGGCGCGGCGTGCGGTCGGGAGGTCGCCGAGGTCGCCGGCGACGTCCGCGAGCAGGTAGTGCGCGTCGGCCGACGACGGCGCCAGCGTGACGACGCGGTGGGCGGCCTGCGCGGCGTCGCGCACTCGGCCCGCCCGCTGCAGCACGCGGGTGTAGGCGATGCCGGTGCAGGGTTCCTCGGGGGCGAGCGTCACGGCGACCCAGGCTGCCGCGAGGGCCTCCTGGTGCCGGTCGGTCATCGACAGCAGCAGTCCGCGCAGCCGGTGCCCGCGCTCCCCAGGGGGGTCGGCGGCGACCGCGGTGTCGGCGACCGGCAGCGCCTCGGCCCAGCGTTCCGCGGCCAGCAGCACGGCGGCCAGCTCGCACAGCAGGCCGGCGTCGTCGGGCCACGAGGCGAGGGCCTGGCGGGCGACCCGTTCGGCGTCGTCGAGGCGTCTGATCCGCCGCAGTTGCGCCGTCCGCACGCGGGCGTCGGCGAGCCCGTCTGTGTCGGGCCCCGGCGCGGTCACCGGTCGCGGCTCACGGGCGCGGCCTCACGGCGTGCGGTTCACAGGTTGCGGTGGCGCTTGAGGTAGGCGGCGAGGTCGTCGTAGCTGCCGTCGGTGTTGCCGAACAGGGCCACGTTGCGTGCCGCCGCGAACCACGGGCCGGTGCTCGGCGTGACCTCGCGGGCGGCGGCGAGCAGGTCGCGCGTCGTCAGCGCCCGCACGGTGCCCGACCGCATGGACGCGGCCAGCGCCCGCTCCGCCGCGGTGTCGCAGACGTGCGCGAGATCGGCGCCGGAGTAGTGCTCGGTCGCCTTCACCAGCTTCGCGACGTCGAGCTCCGCGACGGGCCGGTCCTTGAGGTGCTGGCGCAGGATCGCGGCGCGGGCGGGCCCGTCGGGCGGCAGCACGAGCAGCATCCGGTCGAAGCGGCCGGGGCGGCGCAGCGCACTGTCGAGGTCCCACGGGTGGTTGGTGGCGCCGAGGACGAACACGCCGTCGTTGGCGCCGGTCGCGGAGTCCATCTCCGAGAGCAGCTGGTTGACGGTGTTGCGCAGGCTGCCCGAGTGCGTGAGGTGCGACCGCTTCCGGCCCAGCGCGTCGACCTCGTCCAGGAACAGCACGCAGGGGGCGTTGCGGCGGGCGGTCCGGAAGATCTCGGCGAGGTTGCGTTCGCTGCTCCCGACCCACATGTCGAGGACGTCGGCGATGCCGATCTCGACGAACCTGGCGCCCAGCTCACCGGCGACGGCGCGGGCGATGAACGTCTTGCCGCAGCCTGGCGGGCCGTAGAGCAGCAGGCCGCCGCGGGCGGTCGCGCCGAACCGCCTCGCCATGTCCGGGTTGCGGACGGGCCCGAGGAAGGCGAGCTCCAGGCGTTGTTTGACCTCGTCCATTCCGCCGACGTCGGACAGTCGGATCATCGGCCGCTCGGCCGTCCGGACGTCCTCGGTGGGCGATGACCCGGCGTCCTCGGCGAAGGCGGGCTCGCGGACGTCGGCGACCTGCTGTTCCGCCTTGGCCCAGTCGAACCCGGCCGCCGGTAGTGGTCCGGTGGGCGGCTCGTTCGCGGTGCGCGGGTGGGGGGCGGCTCCGCCGGTCAGCGCGCCCGTGAGTCGTTGCAGCAGCGCCAGCGCGGTGGGGTTGCCGGGTTCGGCGGCGAGCACGTGGCTGCAGTGCGCCAGTGCGTCGGCGGGTCGGTCGGCCGCGGCCAGCAGCTCTGCGACGTGCAGCCGCAGCGGCACGTCGTCGGGTGCGGCGGCGACGGCGGCCAGCAGGCTCGTGAGCAGCGAGTCGTCGGTCATCGAGGACCAGTATCCCCTTCATCGAATTCGGCGCAGTTGAGCGGAACAGACTCAAGTTTCCTGACGTTGGGTCTGATGACAGGGCACACTGGCAACCGGCCGTGCTGTCCACGCGACACGGAAGTACCCAGGAGGAACACGGGTGGACGCCTTCAATCCCACCACCAGGACCCAGCAGGCGATCTCGGCCGCCGCCCAGGCGGCGACCCTCGCCGGCAACCCCGACGTCGGACCCACACATCTGCTCGGCGCCCTACTGGCCCAGGGTGACGGGATCGCGGCGCCGCTGCTCGAGGCCGTCGGCGCCGATGCCGCCGCGGTGCGCGCCGAGCTCACCCAGCTCGGCCAGCGGCTGCCGTCCGCGGCGGGCTCGACGGTCAGCGCGCCCCAGCTCTCGCGCGACGGGCTCGCGGCCATCACCGCCGCCCAGCAGCTCGCCACGGAGATGGGCGACGAGTTCGTCTCCACCGAGCACCTGCTCGTCGGACTGGCCGACAAGGGCGGACCGGTGTCGGCGCTGCTCGCCCGGCACGGCGCCACCCCCGACGCGCTGCGCGAGGCCTTCGCCAAGGTCCGCGGCTCGTCGCGGGTCACCAGCGCCGACCCGGAGGGCACCTACCAGGCACTGGAGAAGTACGGCCAGGACCTCACCGCGCAGGCCCGCGACGGCAAGCTCGACCCGGTCATCGGCCGCGACACCGAGATCCGCCGCGTCGTGCAGGTCCTGTCGCGGCGCACCAAGAACAACCCCGTGCTGATCGGCGAGCCCGGCGTCGGCAAGACCGCGATCGTCGAGGGCCTCGCCCAGCGGATCGTGGCGGGTGACGTGCCGGAGTCGTTGCGCGGCAAGCGCGTCGTGTCCCTCGACCTGGGCTCCATGGTCGCCGGCGCCAAGTACCGCGGTGAGTTCGAGGAGCGGCTCAAGGCCGTCCTCAAGGAGATCACCGACTCCGCGGGCGAGGTCGTCACCTTCATCGACGAGCTGCACACCATCGTCGGCGCCGGCGCGACCGGTGAGGGCGCGATGGACGCGGGCAACATGATCAAGCCGATGCTCGCCCGCGGCGAGCTGCGGATGGTCGGCGCCACCACGCTCGACGAGTACCGCCAGCACATCGAGAAGGACCCCGCCCTGGAGCGGCGGTTCCAGCAGGTGCTGGTGGGCGAGCCGTCGGTGGAGGACACCGTCGGCATCCTGCGCGGGCTCAAGGAGCGCTACGAGGTGCACCACGGCGTCCGGATCACCGACGCCGCCCTCGTCGCCGCCGCAAGCCTGTCCGACCGTTACATCACCGCGCGCTTCCTGCCGGACAAGGCGATCGACCTCGTCGACGAGGCCGCGTCCCGGCTGCGCATGGAGATCGACTCCCGGCCCGTCGAGATCGACACCGTCGAGCGCGCCGTGCGCCGGCTGGAGATCGAGGAGATGGCGCTGACCCAGGAGTCCGACGCCGCGTCCAAGGACCGCCTCGCCGCTCTCCGCGAGGAGCTGGCCGAGAAGCGCGAGTCGCTGAGTGCGCTGACCGCGCGGTGGCAGAACGAGAAGGGCGCCATCGAGGCCACCCGCGAGCTCGCGGCACAGCTCGAGCAGCTGCGCGGCGAGTCCGAGCGGGCCGAGCGCGACGGTGACCTGGGCCGGGCCGCCGAGCTGCGCTACGGGCTCATCCCGGCCCTGGAGAAGGACCTCGCCGAGAAGACCGAGGCCGTCGAGCAGACCGAGGAGGTCATGCTCAAGGAGGAGGTCGGCCCGGACGACGTCGCCGACGTCGTCAGCGCCTGGACCGGCATCCCCGCCGGCCGGATGCTCGAGGGCGAGACCGCCAAGCTGCTGCGCATGGAGGACGAGCTGGGCGGGCGCGTCGTCGGCCAGGCCGAGGCGGTCCGTGCGGTGTCCGACGCCGTGCGTCGCGCCCGCGCCGGGATCGCCGACGAGAACCGCCCCACCGGGTCGTTCCTGTTCCTCGGCCCGACCGGTGTCGGCAAGACCGAGCTGGCCAAGGCGCTGGCGGAGTTCCTGTTCGACGACGAACGCGCGATGGTGCGCATCGACATGAGCGAGTACTCCGAGAAGCACTCGGTGGCCCGCCTCGTCGGCGCCCCTCCCGGCTACGTCGGATACGACCAGGGCGGACAGCTCACCGAGGCCGTGCGGCGCCGTCCCTACACGGTGGTGCTGCTCGACGAGGTCGAGAAGGCGCACCCGGACGTCTTCGACACGTTGCTGCAGGTGCTCGACGACGGCCGGCTCACCGATGGCCAGGGCCGCACGGTCGACTTCCGCAACACCATCCTCGTGCTGACGTCGAACCTCGGCTCGCAGGCGATCACCGACCCGGCGCTCGACGACGCCGGTCGTCGCGACGCGGTCATGGCGGTGGTGCAGCGCCACTTCAAGCCGGAGTTCCTCAACCGGCTCGACGACGTGGTGGTCTTCCACGCGCTGTCGACAGCGGAGCTGGGGCACATCGTCGACATCCAGCTCGGGGTGCTGGGCAGGCGGCTGGCGAAGCGCCGGCTCACCCTCGACGTCGCCGACGCGGCGCGCGAGTGGCTGGCGATGAACGGGTTCGACCCGGTCTACGGCGCACGGCCGCTGCGGCGGCTGGTGCAGTCGTCGATCGGCGACCAGCTGGCCAAGGAGCTGCTCTCGGGGACCGTCCGCGAGGGCGACACCGTGCGGGTCGACCTCGACCCGTCGGCGTCGGGCGGCACCGGCGGCCTGGTGGTCGGCCGGACCTCGTCCCCGGTGACCGTCTGACCGACGCCCCTCGCGAGTGGCGATGCTCGCCACGGCGACCACCGCCACTCGCGAGGGTTCACGACCGGAACCGATCTCCCGCGTTCGGCCACGGCGCCCGGGTTCCGCGTCCTAGCGTCCGCGGCCATGAGCACACAGGACCGCGCCGCCCCCCGCGACTGGCTCGACGGGTACCTCGCCCGCCTCGACGACGTCGCCGCCCGTGCCGAGCAGGCGAGCACCGAGATGGCCGCCGTGACCGGCACCGCCCGCAGCCGCGACGGCGCCGTCACGGTCACCGTCGAGCCCTCAGGCGCACTGCTCGACGTCGTGTTCTCGCCCGTCGCGTCGTCGATCACCAGCGAGCGGCTCGCGGAGCAGCTCCTCGGCGCCGCCGCCGCGGCCCGCCGCGAGGCCGCCGCGAAGGCGGTCGAGGCGGCCGAGCGTCTGTTCGGAGGCGACTCGGCGACGATGGACGTGCTCCGCGCCTCGCTGACGGGGCCGGCGCAGTGAGCGCCGCAGGGTTCGCGGTCGACGCGGACGCGGTCGACGCGCACGCCGGTGACGTCGAGGGGCGGGCGGGCCGGGTACGGACCGCGGCGAAGGCGGGCACCACGGTGGGGCCGGACGCGTTCGGCCTCGTCGGCAAGGCCATGTCCTTCTTCTTCACCGACCACGTGATCACGGCGTCGACGACCCTCACGACGACGCTCGACGACCTGGGCGCGGCCGGCGAGCGGCACGGGCAGGCGTTGCGCGACACCGTCGCCCGCTACCGCGACGTCGAGGCACGGATCGCCGCAGGGTTCGGTGGTCCGCGGTGACGGCCACCGAGATCGCCGATCGTGGGACGGCCGAGCCTCTCGTCGCGACGCCGGACGACGACACCGACTGGTACGCCGGTGCGGGTTTCGTGGAGAGCGGCGCCCAAGCGATCGAGGAGGTCGGCAGCGGCGACGCCACGTCGATCGCGGTGAAGGGCGTCATCGCCGGCATCGACGCGCTCGGCGTACTCACCGACCCGTTCGGCAGCCTGACCTCGGCCGGTGTGGGCTGGGCGATCGAGCACATCTCGTTCCTGCGCGAGCCGCTCGACGCCCTCGCGGGCGACCCCGACGCGATCAAGGCCCACGCCAAGACCTGGGCGAACGTCTCGAAGCACCTGAAGGTCGTCGCCGGTGACGGCGCGGCGGCACTCGACGGCGTCTCCGGCTGGGAGGGCGCCGCCGCCGATGCGTACCGCGCCCGCGCCCGCGAGTGGACGTCCGCGATCGCCGCCGCCGGCGTCGAGGCGGCCCGGCTCGCGAACGAGACGATGGACACCGCGGCGAGCCAGGCGACCGTCCGCTCGATCATCCGTGACGCCATCGCCGACTTCGTCGGCGGGCTGATCGGCCCGCTCCTGGCCGCCGCGGCGGCGTCGGTGGTCACGGTCGGGACGTCGCTGGTGGCGTTCGTCGCCATGGTCGTCGCGAAAGCGATCACCTTGGCGCGCAGGTTCGCCCACCTGATCGAGAAGCTCCTCGACACGCTCGGTCTCGCCTCCCAGCGCCTCACCGACCTGATCCAGCGGCTCGGTGAGCTCGCGCAGAAGGCGACGACGGTCAAGGCCGTGGCGTGGCAGCTGCGGCCCGACTTCGGCAGGTGGATGGGTGCGAACCCGTCGGGCCTGCCCCAGCCGGTCGTCGCGGCCGAGAAGAAGCTGGGCTCGAAGAAGGTCGGCTCGACACTCACCGACTTCGACGAGTCGGTGCAGGCGGAGCAGGAGAAGAAGGAGATGGCGGGCTGACCGGATGGTTCCGGCACGCCGAACGGGCGAGTGACGGCGCGTTACGCCGACGTCGGCGGCCTGCGCGGCTAGTCTCCGCGCCGTGGGCAACGCGTCGGTCTGGTTCGTCATCGCCGTGGTCGCGCTCCTGGCCGGGATCGGCCTCCTGATCGCCGACCGCACCCGCGGCGACGGGGGTACCCGGGACCGCAGGCGCTGGGCGGCACTGCGGGAGTGGGAGTTCGTCGAGAGCGATCCCGTCCTGCCCAGCCGCTGGCGCTACGGGACCATCCACCAGGGCGGCCCCGGCATCGCCCGGAACATGGTGAGCGGCAACGTCCCCACGCACCAGGGACCGCGTCAGGCCTATGTGTTCGACCACGAGCAGCACGGCCGGATCAGCTCCGTCCTCGCCGCGGTGCAGGTGCAGTCGCAGCTGCCCGCCGCGGTCGAGCTGCGGCTGCCGTCGGCACCCCTGCCCGACGACGCCGGCCTCGACCTGCTCGCCCCCGTCGGCGAGCGCTACGCCTTCGTCTCCGACGCCGAGGCCGTCAAGCCGCTGCTCACCCCGGAGCTCGCCGAAGCAGGCAACGCGGTCGGCGACGACATCGAGCTGCTGTGGGCAGAGGACGCCTGGGTCCTCGCCGCCGCGCCCGTCGACGCCACCACCGAACGCCTGCAGGACCTGCTCGCCGACATGGCCGAGGTCGCCCACGCCCTCGAGGAGGGCCAGGGTGCGGCCCGCCACCGCCTGAGCAAGCCCGACTCCGGCAAGAGCTGACCCGGGCAGGGACCGGTCACCGGTCCGCTGGTTAGGGTCGTCGCGTGCCGACCGCCCTGATCACCGGAGCGACCGCGGGCATCGGCGCCGCGTTCGCCGCGCGCCTGGCCTCCGACGGATACGACCTCGTCCTCGTCGCCCGTGACGAGGAGCGGCTGGAGGCGACGGCGCACCGGCTGCGCGGCCGTGGCTCGACGGTCGAGGTGCTGGCCGCCGACCTGGCCGACGCAGGTGCCCGCACCCGCGTCGCCGCCCGGCTGGCCGATCCCGACCGCTCGCCCGTCGACCTGCTGGTCAACAACGCGGGGATGTCGCACCGGGAGCGGTTCGTCGACACCAGTCCCGAGGACCTGCAGCACCAGCACGACGTCAACGTCACCGCCGTCATGCACCTGACCCGGGCGGTCCTGCCCGGCATGGTGGGCCGGGGCCGGGGCGCGGTCGTCAACGTCTCCAGCGTGCTGGGGCTGGTTCCGGGCCAGGGTTCGATCTACAGCGCCGACAAGGCGTGGGTCACCTCGTTCACCGAGGCGGTCGCCGCCTCGTCGGCGGGGACGGGGGTGCGGGCGATGGTGCTCTGCCCCGGGTTCGTGCGCACCGAGTTCCACGAGCGGGCGGGCATGAACGTGGGCGACCGCAGCGGACCGCTGTGGCTCGACGCCGAGCGCGTCGTCGACGACTGCCTGGCCGACCTCGCCCGTGGCCGGGTGGTGTCGGTGCCCAGCCGCCAGTACAAGACGATCGTCGGCGTCGCGGACGTGCTGCCGCGCGGGGTGGTCCGCCGCCTCACCGCGCGCATGTCGCGGCGTCGTTGAGCTCCTTCGAGAAAGGCACATCCATTGAGTGACTCCGACTCCGACCGCGTCCGCCTCGCCGCGCTCGTCCGCGAGCTGGGCGTGGTGCACGGCAAGGTCACGCTCGCGTCGGGTGCCGAGGCCGACTACTACGTCGACCTGCGCCGGGTCACGCTGCAGCACGAGGCCGCGCCGCTGGTCGGCAGGCTGTTGCGGGTGCTCACCGCCGACTGGGACTACCAGGCCGTCGGTGGCCTGACCCTCGGTGCCGACCCGGTCGCCGATGCGATGCTGCACTCCGCCGCGGCCGACGGAGTCGCCCTCGACGCGTTCGTCGTCCGCAAGGCGACGAAGGAGCACGGCATGCAGCGGCTCGTCGAGGGCCCGGACATCGCGGGACGCCGCGTGCTCGTGGTGGAGGACACGTCGACCACGGGTGGCTCGGTGCTCACGGCGGTGCGCGCGGTCCGCGAGACCGGGGCGGAGATCGTGGGCGTCGCGACGGTCGTCGACCGCGACACCGGCGCCAAGGAGGCGATCGAGGCCGAGGGGCTGCCCTACCGGGCGCTGCTGGGTCTCGCCGACCTCGGCCTCTGACCGGGCGCCTCTAGCCCGGACGGGCGTGGGCGGGCCCGGCGGCCCCTCCGCCGGGCCCGCCGATCGGGTGACGGACGGTCCTGCGCGCGTGGCCGAAACAATCGTGCAACCTGTTCGGCGCAGGTAACCGTCACTTTCGTGCCGAATACTCGGATTCGGTCACGAGAGGGTCACGTCGGGGGGAGCTCGATGATTTTCCCGCGCCTGCGAAGAGGATTGCGTAGAACACCCAGAAGGTCCGTTTTACCGTTCTTCTGCCTGGCCACGATCGTGGCCGCCCTCCTGGCCGGCTGCGGCGGACCCAGCGCGCAATACGTCACCAACAGCGCCGACAAGACGTATCTGAAAGTGCCCAACACGTGGCGTCAGATCGATCCGGGACAGTTCACCCAGGCCCTCGGCAGCCCGCCCGCGAAGAGCAGCGCCGACGGCACCTGGATCGTCGGCTACGACGCCGGCGAGAGCCCGGCGCTGCAGCACATGTTCGACGCCGACGTCGCCTCACCCGTCGTCCTGGTGAGCGTCGACGGGGTCCCCGCGAAGACCCGCGGCCAGATCAGCCTCGACCTTGTCCGCGACTTCCGGTTCCCCGTCTCCGACTCCGCCCGCCAGGGATCGATGCTCGGCGGCTCCGCGTCGCGGCTCAGCGACTTCCAGCTCCTCCTCGACGAGGTGCTCACTCCCGGCCACGGGGTCCGCGGCGTGCACACCGTCTTCGGCTACCGCGTCGACGGCGGGCCGCCGCAGGTGTTCGACCAGATCGGCTACATCAACGACGACGCCAGCAAGGTCTACGTGGCGATCGCCCGCTGCTCCCTCGACTGTTTCCAGAAGCGGCAGTCGGAGATCGAGGGCGTCGTCAACTCGTTCACCGTGCGGGAGGACAGCCCATGACGGCCCCCGACCTGACGAAACCCGGACCCGGCGCGGAGGAGACCCACCACGCCCCGGCGCCGGAACGGCCCGCCACCCGCAAGCCGCTGCCGCTGTGGAACCGCATCCGGCTGCTCCTGCTGTTCGCCGTGGCGTTCTTCGTCATCGTCTGGGCCGCGATGGCGGACAACCCGCTGATCTCCTTCGCGGACTCGCTGCGCATCCAGCTCCACCAGTCGCAGTGGCTGATCTGGCTGGCCGGCCTGGAGCTGCTGCGTCAGGTGCACTACGTCGTCGCCGAGCGCTCCGCCGGCTACCACCGGTTCTGGACCGAGAAGGTGTTCGGTGGCTTCGACCGGGCCGTGAGGAAGCGGTTCTCCGACTGGACCCGGTTCCGCCTCAGCCGCCTGATCAAGGTCGTCGCGTTCCTGGTGCTGTTCGCGTTCATCGCCGCCGCGATCCTGGAGACGTCGCCGATCCTCGCGGTGTTCCAGCTGCCCGCGCTGGTGTGGCAGGCGCTGCCGCTGATCCTGCAGCTGCTGTTCGCCTTCTTCTTCATCGCGTTCCAGTTCATCGGGCTGTTCTGGCTGCTGTCACGCGGCGGAGTCGACACCTACTACCCCGACGACATCAAGACCCGGTTCACCGACGTCTGGGGCCAGGACCACGTCCTCGACCGCATCCGCGAGAACATCATGTACCTGGAGCGGCCCGAGGAGATCGAGGCCAAGGGCGGCTACGTGCCCGGCGGCATCCTGCTCTGGGGACCGCCCGGCACCGGAAAGACGCTGATGGCCGAGGCCGTCGCCGGCGAGACCGGCAGGCCCTACGTCTTCGTCGACCCCGGCGCGTTCATCAACATGTTCATGGGCGTCGGCATCCTCAAGGTCAAGTCGCTGTTCCGGAAGCTGCGCAAGCTGTCCCTGCGCTACGGCGGCGTCATCGTCTTCTTCGACGAGGCCGACGCGCTGGGCAACCGCGGCTCGCTCGCCCAGGTCGGGCCCGGCGGCGGGCCGCGCGGCATGGCGCCGTCACCGTTCCAGGCCACCGGCTGCCACGGCTTCTCGTACCTGTCCGACGACACCCGCTCGCTGCTCACCCGCGAGGCGATGCGCTCGATGCCGGCGCCGGAACCCGAGCGGCGCAGCCGGTTCGTCATGGGTGGGGGCATGAACGGTGGCGGCGGTGGCGGCATGGGCACGCTGCAGGCGCTGCTCACCGAGCTCTCCGGCCTGAAGAAGCCGCGCGGCCTGCTCAACCGGTGGGGACGGCGGGTGCTCGGCATGCGGCCCAAGCCGCCGCCGAAGTACCGGATCCTCGTCATGATGGCCACGAACATGCCCGAGGCACTCGACGAGGCGCTGCTGCGGCCGGGCCGCATCGACCGCATCTACAAGGTCGGCTACCCGAGCAAGGCCGGGCGCATCCGCACCTACCAGGGCTACTTCGACAAGGTCCCGCACGAGCTCGACGACGAGCACCTCGACAAGCTCGCCACCATCACCCCGTACGCCACCGGCGCGACGATCAAGGACCTCGTCAACGAAGCCCTGATCACTGCGATCCGCGACGGCCGCGAGGTCATCACCTGGCGCGACGTGTTGCGCGCCAAGCAGCTCAAGGACCTCGGCCCGCCCGAGGACGTCGAGTACATCGAGCGCGAACGGCACGCCGTCGCCGTGCACGAGGGCTGCCACGCCGTCGTCGCCTTCCGGGTGCGCGAGCACATGGAGATCGACCTCGCGACGATCGAGAAGGGCTCCGACTACCTCGGCATGGTCGCCAGCATCCCGCCGGAGGACCAGTTCACCCGCTGGCGCTCGGAGTACGAGGCCGACATCCTCGTCTCCCTCGCCTCGCTGGCCGGGGAACGGATGTTCTTCGACGGCGACAGCTCGTCGGGTGTGTCCGGCGACCTGGAGTCGGCGACGACCCTCGCCTCCTTCATGGAGGGCTTCTGGGGCATGGGATCGACGGTGTCGTCCTACTCGACGGCGCGCCGACTGGAGGTCGGCAGCCCTGGCGGTGGCAAGGGCGCGCCCGGCAAGAACGAGCCCACCGAGGCCGTCCTGCGGCGGGCACTCGCCGACCGCATCGAGGACCACCTCGGCCGCCTGCTCGACCGGGCCGAACAGATCCTGCAGGACAACAGGTCCGCGGTGCTCGCGGTGGCCCACGCGCTGGAGACGCACAAGACGCTCTCCGGGGAGGACGTCGAGGCGGTCATGAACGGCACGGTCGGCCCGTCGGTCGACGGCCGCATCTACGGCGACGGGCAGTTCCTCGCGAGGCTGGAGGAGTACCACGCCGCCGCGGTCGGCGCGCACGTCGGCCACACCGGGGTGCAGCTCGCGCTGCCGGTGGTGCACCGGCACGAGGACTCCCCGACGACCGCCGCCGCGAACCCGAGGCCCGACGGCCTGTGAGTGCCGGGTGCACTCGCGCGGTGCATCCCGAGCAGGGCGGCCGCCGACCCGGAGGGGTGACGTCCACCTCGTGAGCGACCATGGGCGCGTGACGGAGCTCGATGACGCAGGGGCGACCGAGTGGGCCGTGCCCGGGCAGGTGGGGGTCGGGCCGTGGGCGGGCCCGCTGCCGGACGACCCCTGCTACGACCCCGAGCTGCTGGCGGCCGGCGACCGGCGCAACGTCGTCGACAGGTACCGGTACTGGCGTCGGGAGGCCGTCGTCGCCGACCTGGCCTCGCGCGCGCACCCCTTCCACGTCGCCATCGAGAACTTCGGCCACGACCACAACATCGGCACGGTCGTGCGCACGGCCAACGCGTTCGCGGCAGCGGGTGTGCACATCGTCGGACGGCGCCGCTGGAACCGCCGCGGCGCCATGGTCACCGACCGATACCAGACCCTGCACCACCACGGGGACGCCGCCGCGCTGCGCACCTGGGCGGGTGAGCGCGGGCTGCCGATCGTGGCCGTCGACAACACGACGGGCGCGGTGCGGCTGGAGGAGACGACGTTGCCGCGGGAGTGCGTGCTGCTGTTCGGGCAGGAGGGGCCCGGGCTGACCGACGTGGCGCGGGAGGCTGCGTCGACGCTGGTCTCGATCGCGCAGTTCGGGTCGACGCGCTCCATCAACGCCGGGGTGGCGGCCGGGATCGTCATGCACGCCTGGGTGTCCGCACACGCCGACCTGGGCTCGGCCTGGTGATCGAGGGAGTCCGGTTCGTCCCGTAGCCTCGGCCCCGTGGTGGGGGTGACGGGTGCGCGAGTGCTGCGCGACACCGTCCGCGAGGCCCGTCGAGGCCTGTCCGGGGCCGGGGTGCTGCTCGTCGGCCACCAGGCGGGCGAGGCGATGGTGCCGGTCCTGGTGGGTGTGGTGATCGACCGCGCGGTCGACGGCGGCGGCATCGGCGACCTGGTGTTCTGGCTGGCGGTGCTGGCCGTGGACTTCGCGGTGCTGTCGCTGTCCTACCGCTACGGCGCGCGGGTCGCGGCGATGACGTCGGTGCGCACCGACCAGCGGCTGCGGCTGCGGATCGCCGACCGGGTCCTCGACCCGCGTGGCGGCGCGGAAGCGGGCCGGCTCCCGGGGGCGCTGGCGGGGATCGCGGTGTCCGACGCGCAACGGGTCGCCGCGCTGGGGTTCGCGCTTCCGGCGGCGCTCGCGGCGGTGGCGGCGCTGGTGGTGGCGGCGGTCGCGCTGCTGCGCATCTCGGTGCCGCTCGGCCTGCTGATCCTGTTGGGAACGCCGCCGCTGCTGTTCCTCGTGCACCTGCTGGGCAAGCCGCTGGAGCGGCGCAGCGGGCCGGAGCAGGAGCGGGCGGCGCGCGCCGCGGGGGTGGCCGCGGACCTGGTGACCGGGGTCCGGGTCCTCAAGGGCATCGGGGCCGAACGCGCCGCCCTCGACCGCTACCGGCTGACGAGCCGCCTCGCGCTGGGGGCGACGTTGCGCGCCACCGGCGCCCAGGCCTGGTACTCGGGCACGGTCCTCGCCATGAACGGCCTGTTCCTCGCGCTCGTCGCGCTGGTGGGCGGCCGGCTGGCGGCGGGGGGTGCGCTGAGCGTCGGCGAGCTGGTGTCGGCGGTGGGACTGGCGCAGTTCCTGATCGGGCCGCTCGAGGTGTTCGGCTGGGTCAACGGCAGGCTGGCGCAGGCCCGGGCGTCGGCGGCCCGGATCGCGGCCGTGCTCGCGGAGCCTCCCGCGGTCGGTGGCGACGGCGAGGTCGAGCCCGCCGGGGGCGCGTTGCGGGTGCGGGGCCTTCGCCACGGCGCGCTGCGCGACGGCCTCGATCTCGACGTTGCGGCCGGCGGTTTCGTAGGCGTCGTCGCGACCGCCGACGAGGCGGTCGTGCTCCTGGACTGTCTGGGGCGAGAGACCGACCCGGAGCACGGCACGGTCGAGGTGGACGGCGTCGGGCTCACCGCGCGGTCGCCCGCCGCGGCGCGCCGGGCGGTGCTGGTGGCCGGTCACGACGCCCTGCTGTTCACCGGGTCCGTGCGCGAGAACGTGCTGGCCGCCGCGCCCGCGGGGACCGACCCCGGGCCGGCGATGCGGGCCGCGCAGGCCGACGAGGTCGTCGCCGGGCTCCCCACGGGTTCCGAGACGGAGGTCGGCGACCGCGGCACGTCGTTGTCGGGTGGGCAGCGCCAACGCGTCGCGCTGGCCCGCGCGGTGGCCGCCGACCCGGCCGTCCTCGTCCTGCACGACCCCACGACGGCCGTCGACGCCGTCACGGAGGCCCGGATCGCCGACGGGTTGCGCGCGGCCCGGCGCGGTCGCACGACGGTCGTCGTCACGGCGAGCCCGGCGCTGCTGGCCGTCGCCGACCGGGTGGTGCTCGTCGAGTCGGGCCGGGTGCGCGCCGACGGCACCCACTCCGACCTGCTGCGCGACGACGCCCGCTACCGGGAGCTGGTGCTGGGATGAGCGAGGACCGCGGCCGCACCCTGTTGCCGGTCGCCTCGGGGACGGAGGTCCGCGCGGCGCTGGCCGCGCTCGTACAGCCGTTCCGGCTCCGTGCGCTCGCGGCGCTGGCCGCGCTCGTCGCGGGGGCCGCGGTGAGCTTGGTGACGGCCCCGTTGCTCGGGCGGATCGTCGACCTGGTCGTCGACGGCCGAGGCCCCGATGCGGTGACGACGCCGGTGCTGGTGCTGGTGGCCGTCGCGCTCGTGCAGGGTCTGCTGGCGGTGCTCGGGGTGGCGCTGGTGGCCCGCGTCGGCGAGAACATGCTGGCCGACCTGCGGGAGCGGTTCGTCCAGCGGGCACTCGGGCTTCCGTTGCAGCGCATCGAGTCCGCGGGCGCCGGGGACCTGACGTCGCGGGCGAGCGAGGACGTGGCGCTGGTCGGCGAGGCCGTCCGGGAGGCGGTCCCGGAGTTCGCTCGGGCCGCCCTGACGATCGCGCTGACGCTCGTCGGGCTGGCCGTCCTCGACTGGCGGTTCATGGTCGCCGCGCTGCTGGCCGTGCCCGTCCAGGTGCTGACGGCCCGCTGGTACCTGCGGCGGTCGTCGCCGCTGTACGCGGTGCAGCGCCGGTACGCGGGCGCGCAGCAGCAGCAGCTGCTCGACACCGTCGGCGGGGTGCGGACGGTCCGCGCGCTCGGGCTGGCCGACGACCACGCACGCCGGGTCCGGTCCCGCACCGAGGACGTGGTGACGACGGAGCGGCGCGTCGTCCAGCTGCAGACGTCGTTCTTCGGCCGGCTCAACGTCGCGGAGTTCATCGGGGTCGCGGGTGTCCTGACGGTGGGGTTCCTGCTGGTCAGGTCGGAGACGTCGTCGATCGGGACGGCGAGCGCGGCGGCCCTGTACTTCATCAACCTGTTCGGGCCGATCAACGCCGTGCTGTTCCTGCTCGACACGGCGCAGTCGGCGGCGGCGAGCCTGGGGCGCATCGTCGGCGTGGTGGACCTGCCGCCGGCGCCTGCGGTGGCGGAGCCGCGCACGGCGTCGGACGGGTCGGTGCGGGTGAAGGGCCTCGGCCACGCCTACGTCGACGGCCACGACGTCCTCGCCGACGTCGACCTCGACGTGGAGCCGGGGACGCGGGTCGCGCTGGTGGGGGCGAGCGGTGCGGGGAAGACGACGTTGGCGACGCTCGTCGCGGGGGTGCACCGGCCCGTGCGGGGCGCGATCGAGATCGGCGGGGTGCCGCTGGACGCGCACGACCCGGAGCGGCTGCGGACCGCGGTCGCGCTGGTGACGCAGGAGGTGCACGTCTTCGCGGGCCCGCTGGCCGACGACCTGCGGCTGGCCCGGGCCGATGCGTCCGAGGCCGACCTGCGGACCGCGCTCGACGCGGTGGGCGCCACCGGCTGGGTGGACGCGTTGCCCGACGGGCTCGCGACGGAGGTCGGCAGCGGCGGGCACACGTTGACGATCGTGCAGGCCCAGCACCTGGCGCTGGCCCGGCTGGTGCTGGCGGACCCGCTGGTGGCGGTGCTCGACGAGGCCACCGCGGATGCGGGGAGTGCGGGGGCGCGGTTGTTGGAGGCGGCGGCGGAGAGGGCGCTGGCGGGGCGGACGGGGCTGCTGGTCGCGCACCGGCTGACGCAGGCCGCGGGGGCCGACCTGGTGGTCGTGCTGGAGGCGGGCCACGTGGTGGAGCGAGGGACGCACGAGGAGCTGCTCGCGGCCGGCGGCCGCTATCACGGATTGTGGGCGGCGTGGACGGAGCCGCGATGAGACGTACGCGACGGCGGGAAGGCGATCGCCACATCTAACGCTTACACTCTCCGTAAGCATTAGATGAACTGGGGAGGGACCGTGGCCACCATGCTGCACGCGGGACACACCGGATTCCACGAGGGCGAGATCGCCGTCCAGGAGCGGGCCGGTCTGCGCGCGGAGGCCGACCGGCTGGTGGGGATGCTGGCCCCCGCCGTGCTCAACGCCGGGGTCCAGCGGTTCCTCGCCGGGCAGACGTTCGTCGCGTTCTCCGCGCGCGACGCCGACGACCGGCTGTGGGTGACGGCGCTGACCGGCCCCGCCGGGTTCATCGAGGTCAGCGGACTCACGACGATGCAGGTCCACAGCGTCCCCGCCGCCGACGGGCCGCTGGGTGAGCTCGCCGCAGGCCAGCCGTTCGGGATGCTGTCGATCGACCTGGTGAAGCGTCGCCGTCTGCGCATCAACGGCGAGGTGACCGCCGCCGACGCGGCCGGGCTCACCCTCGAGGTCGACCAGGCCTACGGCAACTGCCCCCAGTACATCCAGCAGCGTGCGCTCGAACCCCGCGGGCCGGCGGCCGGCGACGGCGCCACGGTCCGGCGCGACAGCGTCCTCGATGCCGCCGACATCGACCTCATCCGCCGGTCGGACACCTTCTTCCTGGGCACCGCGCACCCCGGGCGCGGCAACGACGCGTCCCACCGCGGCGGCTCGCGCGGGTTCGTGCGCGTCGAGGACGAGACACACCTGTGGTGGCCCGACTACCAGGGCAACAACATGTTCAACAGCTTCGGCAACCTGCAGGTCGACCCGACCGCCGCGATGGTGTTCATCGACTTCGAGACCGGGGCGACGGTGCACCTGTCCGGCACGGCCGAGCTGCTGTGGACCGACGGGGAGGGCGACGACGGCCACACCGGGCGTCGGGTCCGGTTCACGGTCGAGAAGGTCGTCAGCGGGTCGGCGCTGCCCGTGGCCGCGGACGGCGTCGGCGCCTACCCGATGAACCCGCCACTCACCGACGCCTGACCGGCCGGCCGGGCGCGCGCCTGCGGCCCGTCGCGCACGGCCCGGCCTATCGTGGCGACGTGCCGTTCTGGAGGAGTGAGGAACGCGAGGCCCGGTCGGCCGAGGAGTGGAACCGGCAGCTCCTCGCCGAGGAGGAGGCGCAGCGCAAGCGTGCCGCCGAGGAGTTCGACGCCTCCCCCGTCGGCCGCGCCCGCGCCGCCTACGACGACGAGCTGGAGATGTACCAGTTCTCGCTGCCGCTGGACACCGTGACGGCGGTGCCCGTCGCCCGCGCCGACGACGGCGTCGTCCACTACGCGGCCGACGTGTCCGACGTGCTCGACTCCGTCGTCCGCGAGGGCTGGGAGCTGCACTCCTTCTCGACGGTGTTCGCCCTGCGCACGGCCTCCCTCGCGGGTGGCGAGACCCGCCGAGCCGACGTGTCGGGCGATCTCGTCGCCACCTACGTGTTCGTGCGCGAGGAGACGTCCCACGCACCCCTGCAGGTCCCGGCGGGCAGCACATGAGCGACTCCGTGTGGGCGTCGCGGGCGGCCGAGGCCGAGGCAGCGGTGCGGGCGCGGCACCTGCGCCGTGTCGTCGGGGTGGCACCGGGGACGCGGATCGGCCGGATCCGCTGGCCACGGCCCCGGTTGGACCGGCCGTGGCCGTGGCACTACTGGTGGCAGGCGCACCTGCTCGACTGCCTCGTCGACGCCGAGCTGCGTGACCCCGACCGGCGCCGGGCCGCCGTGATCGCCGGGACCGCCCGCGGCGTCCGGCTGATGAACCTGGGCCGCTGGACCAACGACTACTACGACGACATCGCCTGGTTCGGCCTCGCCGTCGAACGAGCGGGCCCCCTCGCACGGCACTCCGGCCCGAAGGCGGTCGCCGCCGTCACCGACCGGCTCCGCGCCGGCTGGACCCCCGACGGCGGCGGCGGCATCTGGTGGCGGCGCGCCGACGACTTCAAGAACGCCCCCGCCAACGGCCCCGCCGCGATCCTGCTCGCCCGCAGCGGGCGGCTCCCGCTCGCCGCGTCGATCGTCGACTGGATGGCCGACGCGCTCGTCGACCCCGACAGCGGGCTGGTCCGCGACGGAATCCGGCTCGCCCCCGACGGCACCGTCCGCGAGATCGCCGCGACGACCTACACCTACTGCCAGGGCGTCTACCTGGGCGCCTGCGTCGAGCTCGCCGACCGTGACGGCGACCCGCGCTGGGCCGAGCGCGCCGCCGCCGTCCTCGACGCCGTCGCGACGCACATGGCGGGCCCCGACGGTGTCGTCCCCGGCTACGACGACGGCGGCGACGGCGGCCTGTTCAACGGCATCCTCGCCCGCTACCTGGCCGACGCCGCCCGTCGCCGCCCCGAGCTGGCCGACACCGCCCGCCGCCTGGTGCTGGCCAGCGCGGAGTCGGTGTGGGACAACCGCGCCGAGGTCGCGACCGGCCCTGTCTTCGCCCACGACTGGCGACGCCCCGCCCGCATCCCCACCCCCGGCACCCCGGAGGCAGCGCTGTCGGTGCAGCTGTCGGGCTGGATGCTGCTGGAGGCGGCAGCGACCCTCGCGTAGCGGTGCGGGTCAGGCCTCACCCGCGGCCGGGCGGGTCTCAGCCTCGGCGGCGGCCCGGTCCTCGGGCAGCTCCGCGGTGTCGTCGACCGGGCGGCGCATCTCCTGGCGGTAACGCCACACCCCGAGCCCGGTGCCGACGACGAAGAACGCGATCGACACGACCACCGCGACGGTCTTGAGCCACGGCACCGAGTCGAGCAGGCCGGCGCCGTAGTAGCCGAGCATCAGCAGCGTCGGCACCCAGACGATCGCGCCGACGCTGTTGGCCAGCAGGAACTTGCGGTTGTCCATGCGGACCGCGCCCGCGATCATCGGCGCCAGCGTCCGGATCCACGGGATCCAGCGGGCCACGACGATCGACCAGAACCCCCAGCGGTCGAGGAAGCGCCCCGCCCGTTCGAGGTTGGCCTTGTTGAGCATCTTCCCGTCCTTGCGGGCGAGGATGCGGGTGCCGGTGTACCGGCCGACGAGGTATCCGACCTGGTTCCCCGCGACCGCGAGCACCGCGGCGACGGCGGCGAGGATCCAGGCGCCGCGCTCGTGCCCGTGCTGGGCAAGGACCACGCCCGCCGCAACGAGCAGCGAGTCACCCGGCAGGAACAGCCCGACGATGAACGCGCACTCCAGGAAGATGAACGTGAGCACGACGACCCAGACCGTGGCCGGTCCCGCGGATTCGAGCGGGCTCCACGCCAGGGTCGTCGTGAGGGCGGTCGTGGTGGTCACTGGTCTCCAGCATGGTCGCCGGGCACCGTCGTCGCAAAGACGATCAATGGGCGGGGATGATCAGCGGCGGGCGCGGTGGGCGGGGCCCGGGCGGGCGCGCCGTGCCCGGACGACCTCGATGATGATCGGGACGACCGAGATCAGCACGATCAGGATGAGCATCGCCTCGATGTTGTTCTTGACGATGTCGAAGCTTCCCAGGAAGTACCCCAGCACCGTCACGCCCGCGGCCCACGCCACGCCACCGATCAGCGAGTACGTGAAGTACCGGCGCGGGTCCATCTTCGCCACTCCCGCCATGACGGTGATGAACGTGCGGACGATCGGTACGAAACGTGCCATGACGATGGCGCGGTTGCCGTACTTGTCGAAGAAGCCCTGGGTCTTCTCGACGTGCTCGGGTTTGAACAGCCGCGACTTCGGTCTGTCGAAGATCGCTGGGCCGGCCGCGCGGCCGATCCAGTACCCGCACGCATTCCCTGCGAACGCCGCGACGACGAGGATGAGGCACGTCAGCCACAGCGGTGTCTGGATCGCCCCGACGTGGACGAACAGCCCCGCCGTGAACAGCAGTGAGTCACCGGGGAGGAAGAACCCCAGCAGCAGCCCGCACTCGGCGAACACGATCACCGCGAGCCCGACCAGCGCCCACGGACCCAACCACCTGATGATCGTGTCGGGCTGGAGCCACTCCGGGCCCAGTGCGAGCGTGGCGGTCGTCGGCAGGCTGCCGAGGAGGTTCGTCACGGTTCACGACGGTACCCGGCCCCGCGACTCACCCGAGCGGCGGTAGCAACCCCGGAACGAGCACGGACAGCAGCGCGAGCGCGCAGCCGAGGACCGCGCCACCCAGCAGGGCGACCGTCAGGGCCCAGCCGATCTGGTTCATCGGGCTGCGGGGAGCCGAGCGCCGGCCCCGGCTCGCCCCCGTGGGGCTCACCGCCTGCTGCGCCCACATGCCCGACGAGCCGTGGTCGGGCTGCGCCGTCACCGCGTAGGCCTGCTGCTGCATCGACTGCTGTACGGGCGGCAGCTGCATCGACTGCTGGGCCGGGGCGTAGCGGCCCGAGGCCTGCGGGGAGGGCGCCGGGGCGAGCGGCGCGGGCGGAAGGCGCAGCGGAGCCGGCTGCGGCGCGGCCGCGAACGGGTCCCCGTTGGTCTGGCCGGCGCGGGCACGCAGTGCTTCGGACAGCTTCCGCCCCGGGTCGTCCATCGCCGTCACGGTGCCGTCCTCCCTGTTCGCGGGGTTCTGGATCTCATCGGCCCGACGCGCGGGCCGCCATCACCTTCGCGACGGTGTCGAGCCCCCGGCTCGCCGTCGACTTGACCGTACCGCGGCTGATGCCCGTCGCCTCCGCGATCTCGGCTTCCGACATCCCGCCGTAATACCGGAGCACGAGCACCTCACGCTGCCGGGGCGGGAGCGTTGCCAACGCGTCGACGACGGCCTGGTGCTCGGCCGACAGCATCGCCAGCGACTCCGCCGACCGGGCGTTCACGCTGTGCGGGGGCACGTAGTCGCGCGCCGTGCGCCGGCGCCGCAGCACCGACCGCGACCCGTTGACGACGGCCGTGCGCAGGTACGCCACCGCGGCGGCCTCGTCGCGCAGCCCACCCCAGTTGCGGTGCAGACCCGTGAAGGCCTCCTGCACCACGTCCTCGGCGGTGGTCGGCTCGTCGACCAGGAGCACGGCGAGCCGGACGAGCCGGAGCCGGTGGTCGTTGTAGAGATCGGCCAGGGTGCGCGGCGGCGCGCCCGGTGGGGGCGGCGGCACCGTGGCGACGGGATCGGGTCCCGCGTCGATGCGGCGCAACCTGCTCAGTGTCTGCTCGACCGCGCGCTCACCCTCGGTCGGCGCATGCCGGCCGGTGGCGGATCCCGGGAACTGCCCATCGACGCCGTAGCGGTCATGGGGCTCGAAAGCGTGCTGGCTCGCCGTACTCCCCTCCCCGTTCACCCGCCGGAGTCTATCGGCGTGTGGATCCGGCATTGGCGGAGCCCGTCCTCGGGTACGCGATAATCGCCCGTGACGAGCGCCGACATGCCACGACGGCCGCCACCAGATCGAGAGGACGCCCCATGCCGATCGCCACTCCCGAGGTCTACAACGCCATGCTCGACGGAGCCAAGAA
>NZ_BEGX01000068.1 GCF_002583555.1 Pseudonocardia sp. N23 | reverse complement strand
CGACCCGAGCATCGACGTCGACACCATCCCCGGGATCAGCAGCGGCGAGAAAGCGATCGCGAAGGCCCTGCAGACCTACGGCGCCTACGTCGGGGACAACGGCGGCGCCCGCATGGCG
>NZ_BEGX01000067.1 GCF_002583555.1 Pseudonocardia sp. N23 | reverse complement strand
GACCACGACCGGTCGAGCTGCCACCGGCGCGTCAGCACCGGGGTCAGCGGATCGGCTTGCGGCCGCCCCGTGCTGTTCATCGTTCCGCTCATTCGTCGTCCTCTCGCTGGATACGGATCAGCCGCGCGATTGCGCCGGCATCTGCAGCGGGACTCCGAACCGGTTGAAGGCGTTCATCAGCGCCACCTGAACGACCAGCGCGCCGAGCTGCTCGTCGTCCATGACCGACCGGACACCGGACCAGACCTCGTCACTGACGCCGTGTTCGGTCAGCGTCGTCGCGGCCTCGGCGTAGTCCAGCGCCGCCCGTTCCGTCGCCGTGAACAGCGCCGACTCGCGCCACGCGCCGAGCTGGAGGATGCGGTCGAGCGTCTCCCCCAGCTCCAGCGCCTCGTGGCTGTGCATGTCGATGCAGTGCACGCAGTGGTTGATCTGCGAGACGCGCAGTTTGACGAGCTCGCGGACGGTCGCGTCGAGTGCTGAGGTGCGGACGGCGTGGTCGGCGGTGTAGAGGGCGCGGGCCGCCTTGGGCGCGGCCGTGGCCAGGTCGAGACGCGGCTGGCCGGTGTGCACGTGTGCAGTCACGGAATCTCTCCAGGGATGATCGACGCCGATCGGACGTGGCGACGTGAGCGGGAGGCGGGGCGACATCACCGTCAACTCCGACATTCTCTGTCCGAGAATCTACTCGGACATCCCACATCCGAGTCAAGTAGTCCGGATGAATGAAGATCTCCGGCGGCGTCGAGTGGGCGGCGCATTACTGTGTCGTCCTCGGCGGCGCGGCCGAGCCCGCGCCGGCGGCGACGCTCGCAGAGTTTCACGATGTGTCGTCCAGCTACCTGGCCAAGTAGCTGCAGCTGCTATCCCGCACCGGGCTTGTACGCTCGACGCAGGGCCACTCCGGCGGCTACGTCCTGACCCGGGCCGCCACCGAGTTCACGGTGCTCGACGTCGTCGAGGCGATCGCGGGAACCGAGTCCGTGTTCCGGTGCACCGAGGTCCGCAAGCGCGGCCCCATGGCCGCGCCTCCCGAACGCTGCACCATCTCGTGCCCGATCGCCCGGGTCATGGCCGCTGCCGATGCCGCGTGGTAACAGTCCCTGCGTGCGATCACCCTCGCCGACCTGACTCTCGACGTCGTCGGCATCACGCCACCGGAGACGCTCGAACGAGCTATCGCCTGGCTGCGAGCCTGAGCCGCTGTACGGCGCAGACGTCGAGCCGACGCGGGCCCAGCGGCGCGGCACGACGCAGCTGTCATCTCAGCCCTTGGCAGGTCAGCATGCACTCTGCTCGTGCGATCGGCCCGCGCGAAAAGACCCTCCGGAGCCCCGCTCCTCGCTTGCCCCCCTCAGGTCCACCCCTTACGACAAGATTGTTCGGCGATCGAACTCGAAGCGCGTGAACTGCAGCGTCGGAGCTTGACGTGTTCGGCCACGTCGCGACGCTAGCCATCGCCACTGTCGTTGCCATCACGCTGGTCGGCGTGGGCTCTGCTTGGCAAACGTGCTGGTCAACGGTGGTGGAGACGAGGGGAATCGAACCCCTAACCCCCGCCTTGCAAAGGAAACGGGCGGTGTGAGCTGCGTTGCTCTCTGCAGGTCGGAGCGTCGCAACCACTGCCTTCGCTGCCTCCAGTGGCGTGGTCCGACCAGAGTTCATTGCCACCGTCGGTGCCATCGTGTCCTCAGTAGACCCGAGCGCTAGCACCAGAGCGGGCTCGAACGAGTCGGCATTCCTGGGCTACGACGCTGCTGCGGAGAAGCCGCTCGAAGCGGACCGCAAACCCAGTACTAAGAACTGCCGTCCTGACACTTCCGTCAGGAAACACTTCCAACGGTAGGTCATCGACACGGGCAAACGAGATGAGCTTTTGACAGGACCCAACTGGAGGCAACGGGCCGCCCTCACCGCTGCCACCCGGGATCGTCACATCCTCTACGACCCCCAGACGAAGCGCCTCCAGCGTACGGGAACGCACAAGCTGAGGCGGAGTTGCCATTGACAGGAGGGCCAAGTGGCTGCCGGCCACCGTGCACGGCAACTCCGCTTTCGACTACTTCAGCCCTTGGACCGCCGAGGGTCTCGACTGCGGGGATAGGTGTTGCGCTCCCCGATCCGGCCATCCTGGTTGTGGATCACGTGCTCGACGCCGCGTTTGATGGCCATGTCGCGGCCCTCTGCCTGAGCTTCCGCCTTGGTGGCGGCGGTGTTCGAGGCTCGCTCGCTGCCTTCGACCTTGTTCGCCCAGTGATCGCCCTGCTTGACGGTGTGGATGTCACCGTTGGCCATGCTGACCTTCTTCCGACCTGACACTTGATGTTGTCCTCTGACACGCAGCTCGGCGAGATGCGGTTCACGCTGCACCGGCTGGAACAGCTCGTCGTCTAGTGAGACGCTGAATGGTGCCCGGGCGTCCCGAGGTGTTGGAGTCATCTCGGGCCGCCCGGGCCCGCCTTGAGCTGGGCGCAGGACTCAGCCGCCTAGGCGTATGCCTTCAGCCGCCACGTAACCGCCTGCTGTCGGTACGGCGGCATGACGTTGTTCTCCGCGATGGGAGCCGTCGTGTTCGTCGGCGCGAGGACCTCCCACACCCCGCTCTCCGGACACCGTTCGCCAGTTCGAGCCGTCGTTCCGATCGGCTTCCGTGCCATGCGGCACTCCTCTACATCTAGGGCCTCCCGGGTCGGGAGACCGGGACTGACCGCGTCGCTGAGGTCGTCGAGAACGCTAGCGCCGGCGAGCCGTTGCGTCAAATCACACAAGCGGGGGCTTGTGTCACAAGCGTACTGGACGTATGGTGTTTTATGCCACTTCTATATGCCGAACTTCCGAGAAGAAGGTCATGAACCAGCGCGACGACGACGAGGCAGACTTTTACCGGACTATTGGTCAAGCAATCCGACACCAGCGGTCCGGCAGGCAGATAAGCCAATCACGACTAGCCAGCCTGCTCGGAATGAGCCGAGCGTCAATTGGAAATATCGAGGCTGGTCGCCAACGTGTACAGCTCCATGTACTCGCATGGATCGCTTTTGAACTCGATGTCACAATTCACTCGTTGGTGCCTGAGATAATGCAAACTGCAAGACCTCGTGGTACGATGCCGGCCGAAGAAGCAGTCTTCACCGATTCAAAAGCTCAGGAATTTGTCGAAGAAACCCTGAGGCGTGCTCAAGAGAAACAGGTTAGCGATGGATCGTTCGCGAGTTGAGCGTACCGCTTACCGCGCTCTCGCGGACAGTGGTCAGAGCGATCCTTCTTTCAACCCGACGGCCGTCGCCACACACTTCGGCGCAACCGTACTCGAAAGTCCGGCTGAAGACAGCGAATCGGGATTCTGTCTCCGTGATGGCAATAGGATAGTAATCGGCGTCAACTCCAATCACTCTCCCAATCGCCAGCGATTCACGATCGCACACGAAGTTGGACACTTACTCCTGCACGAGGGCCGCGCTCTCACCGTAGATAAGGTTGTTCGAATCTCGTATCGCAACGAGGTTTCCAGCATGGCCACTGACCTCCAAGAAATCCAGGCCAATTCCTTCGCGGCAGCCTTACTCATGCCAGAAATCCATGTACGGGCAACGGTCAGCCCACTCGTGTCGTCTGGAATGTCCGAAGATGCTATCGCCGCAAAGCTAGCAAAGACCTTCGACGTCAGCCCGCAGGCCATGTCTTACCGCCTGCTGAACCTCGGAATCTTTCTAGGTTAGCGACCGTATGTCTCACTTGCTGCGAGACCCAATGAGTCTGGTCCCACACTGGCCATCAGCCGGCTATGACTCACGCTCCGCAAGGTGGGAGTTGACGAAGTATAGGTCGGGCCGGAAGACGTCGGAGCCCCATCCGTCACGACTGAGCGCATTCTCCCACCGAAAGCGTGCAGGTCGAGCCCAATCAGGTTCGATACTTGCAGCAAAGGCGAGAAGGCCCCATACATGTGCGACAAAACCCCACGTTGAATCAAACCGGCGATGTTCGCGATGCGCCACCACCCCGAAGGTCTCAACGCCTCGAAGATGAGCCTCGATCTGCGCTCTAGTCCGGCGAGTTAGTCTCGGTCCAGCGAGATCGTCTACAAGTAGCCCAAGGATCTGTTTGCGCGATCCTGGCGTCAGAACCCTCGTCTTCTTGCGGTGAATCTCGAACCCCGAGACCGCCACCAAATCACCGATCTCTCGGATGAGGCGGACAGCCACAGCGCGGTCAAAGTCCCCGGACGAGGAGAAGAACAGGTCGTCGGCGTACCGCGTGTACACGAGTCGGTACTCGGTCGCAAGGCTGAGGAGACGTTCATCAAGATCAGCTGCCACCAGATTGGCAAGCTTACCGCTGGTCGGCGCTCCTTGAGGCAGAAATCCTAGATTCTCCGATACGTACGCACTTATGGAGTACGTTTCCGGCCGGACGTTCGACGGCTTTATATTTCGACCAATAAGCCGAGTACAGATCCGGGACAGTTCGAATGAAACCAAGCGGTTGTAACCAAGCGTTTCGAACACCTGAAAGACACGTTTCTCATCCACAGAATGGAAGAAATCGTGCAGATCAAGAGACACGATCCATCGGGCACCGCAATGCCGAGCTGCGCATTGACGGATTGATCGGCCAGGCTCATAAGCGAAGCTATTAGGGTGCCCGATCGCGGGGTTAAGGACGCGCTTCAAGAGCCACTTTTGAACGCTCATCATCTCAGCTGAGGGGGCAGAAATTGTTCGCTTCCCACGTTCTGGCGATCTTTTGCTGATTGAGAATGCGTGATATGGATCGCGTCGACGTTCGACCACTTGCCGCAGAAAGTGCGAACTTACACCAGTGAGATGGGCTAGATGTCCGAGCGTCAGGATCGCGGCCCGGCCAGCTCCTTCCACTCTCTCCGCCTGGGCTACAGCTTGAAGCAGTAAGTCTCGGTCGTACCCAGCAAGAAGACCGGCTCTTCACAATCCAGGGTGTAGCCGCGGCCGGAAGCCGCCGGCCTCCAGTAG
>NZ_BEGX01000066.1 GCF_002583555.1 Pseudonocardia sp. N23 | reverse complement strand
GCCCGACATCGATCAGCCTCTCACGACACGCCGCGACTGCCGTTGCAGTACTAGGTAGGCCTCGGTGTGCGCCGAACCGACATGAGCGACTATCCGCCGCCGGCCCTGCACGGACTCGGCGATCTGGACCGCCGTGGCGCCCGAGGCCGTCCGCACCCGCCTCACCCACGCCACGACCCCGAGCCTAAAGCACCCTTTTAGTGCCTCAGATCGAATCCAGCGAACAGTATCATCCCAGGTCAGCACGCTACGCCCCGCGGAACTCGGCCGAGGTGACCGAAGTCAGGCCAGAAGATCAAAGTCTCCCGACACGCCGGGGCGGTTCACCCGCCTCGTGATGCGTGGTCGAGTCCTCGTCGTAGTTGACCAGTCCGCCTCGATCGGTGTGCTGGACGTCGCTGCCACCAGTAGCCGCAGCCGCTTTGACAACCGATAGAGACACCTCCTGTCTGCCAAGGCCCGAACAACGGCGTCGGCGGTCAGGACGCCGCGGGCACGCGGACGATCAGGGCGTCGCCCTGGCCGCCGCCGCCGCACAGCGCGGCCGCACCGACGCCGCCGCCGCGACGGCGCAGCTCCAGCGCGAGGTGCAGCGCGATCCGGGCGCCCGACATACCGATCGGGTGACCCAGCGCGATCGCGCCACCGTTGACGTTGACCTTGTCGTCGGAGATGCCGAGCTTGCGGGCCGAGACGACGCCGACGGCCGCGAATGCCTCGTTGATCTCGACGAGGTCGAGGTCGGCGGGGTCGATACCCTCCTTCGCGCAGGCCTTCGCGATGGCGTTGGCGGGCTGCTCGTGCAGGCTCGCGTCCGGACCGGCGACGACGCCGTGGGCGCCGATCTCGGCGAGCCAGGTCAGGCCCAGCTCCTCGGCCTTGGCCTTGCTCATGACGACGACGGCGGCGGCACCGTCGGAGATCTGCGAGGCCGAGCCGGCGGTGATGGTGCCGTCGGAGGAGAAGGCGGGGCGCAGCTTCGCGAGGCTCTCGGTGGTGGTCTCGGCGCGGATGCCCTCGTCTGTGGAGAACAGCACCGGGTCACCCTTGCGCTGCGGGATCTCGACGGGCGCGATCTCCTCGGCGAAGACGCCGTCCATCGTTGCCTTGGCGGCGCGCTGGTGCGAGCGGGCGGCGAACTCGTCCTGGTCGGCGCGGGAGAGCTCGTAGCGCGCGTTGTACTTCTCGGTGGACGCACCCATCGCGACCTGGTCGAACGCGCAGAACAGACCGTCGTAGGACATGTGGTCCTGCATGGTGACGTCGCCGAACTTGAACCCCTCGCGAGACTTGGCGAGCAGGTGCGGTGCCTGGGTCATCGACTCCTGCCCGCCCGCCACGACGACGTCGTACTCGCCGGCGCGGATGAGCTGATCGGCCAGGGCGATGGCGTCGATGCCGGAGAGGCAGACCTTGTTGATCGTGAGGGCGGGGACGTCCATCGGGATGCCCGCTGCCGCCGCGGCCTGGCGCGCAGGGATCTGACCGGCGCCCGCGGTGAGGACCTGGCCCATGATCACGTAGTCGACGGCGTCGGGCGCGACGCCCGCGCGCTCGAGCGCCGCCTTGATCGCGACGCCCCCCAGCTGGGCGCCCGAGAAGCCCTTGAGGGAACCGAGCAAGCGCCCCATGGGGGTGCGGGCACCGGCAACGATCACGGATCCGGACACGAAGACCTCCAGCGACTGCGGCGGCGAAGCGGTGGACGATTGACGGCGTTCTCCGGCCGACCGGCCGGCCGGGACGCACTGCCGCACCAGGGCCGGGACCTTCCAGGGACCATACCTGCAGTCGCCGGCTTTCGAACCCGTGAGAACTGCACGGACGCCCAAGATTACAGTTACCTTGAAATCCGCATGCGGGATCGCCCGACCATAGCTCCAATGCGGGGACCGCAAGGATCGACGGGTCCCGATGGGCGATCGCCACATGGGCTTCTATCTGCGAGAAAGAAACTCGGCTCGACAAGCACTCGAGCCGGTCAGGGCAAGCCCCACACACCATCCGAACACCGCTGCAAGGCTGAAGGAAGAGAACATTCCGAAAGCAGCAGCTGCCGGTGCGGACGCCAGCACCAGCCATGGACTCGCCTTGCCAGCGCCAAGCGCCCTCTCCCCGTGCTCAAACCACCGATAGACAAACTACCGGCCTGCAGCCCAGCGGTCGGAGTGGTGACCCACTCCGACCGCCGCACTCTGGCGCAGACACCAACGGATAGCAAACCGAACGCATGAGCGATCATTGTCAGAGATTGCAGCTCACATTCTCTTGGCGACAAAGGCTAGGATGTCACCCTCTGCCCATGCAGAGCCCACCGAGGCACAGCGGATAGTACTAGCGCACGTCGCCCAAGATGTCCGTATTCCGCGTCTCTCGCAGGCCAGCCACCGCAAGCATACCCAGGCACGCACTAACACCGCCGACCCACAGAATCGCGCCACCCAAACCGACCTGATCTGCCAAGATACCGATCGTGAGCGGACCAACACCAGCGATGCCACGGCCAACATTGTAAGCGAACCCTTGGCCGGTCGCACGAATCGAGGTCGGAAAGAGCTCCGCCAAGTAGGCACCCAGTCCAGCCGACTGCGCCTGCGCAAAGAAGCCAAGCGAGAAGCAAATCAGATAGCCGACGAAGCCTTCTCCGACCAAAGGACTGAGGACAAACAGCGCAATTGCGCCCGTGGCGCATGCCAATAGGATCCAGAATGCGCGCCGCCGACCAATAGCATCATGGAGAAATCCTGCAGTAACTGCGCCAAGGAACGACCCCGCGATGACAACCCAAGTGTACATCGCCGTGCCAACTACTGAAAATCCCTTAACAGAGGAGAGGTAGAGCGGCAGAAAGACAAACACCGAGTAGTAAATGCCCTGACACGCCAGTCCCAGCATGGTCGCGAGGATCGAGGTCTTCCGAAGCCCAGGAGCAAACAGATCTCGGACACGCGCCTTACGCTCAGGCGCCACAGTCCCAACATCAACACGGTCCCGCATCGTGCGCCGAATAATAAACGCTGCAACCGCGGGCAAGACACCAAGAAGGAAGAGATAGCGCCAAGCCGTCTCGGGAGGCGCAATCGAGAATACGATGAGATACAGAGCTGTCGAGATTGCCCAGCCGAGCGAGTAGCACCCATGGATGAAACCCATGACACGTCCGCGTACCCGCGGATTGAGGTACTCAGCAACGAGTGCAGCACCCACCGCCCACTCGCCGCCGAATACGAATCCTTCTAGTACACGCCAGATTATGAACTGCGTCATATCTTGCGCAGTCGCTGTAAGACCAGTAAACAAGGAGTACCCAAGAATAACATAGGTGAGCACTCGCACGCGGCCAAATCGATCAGCGAGGTTGCCGCAGACAATTCCACCAACAGCGGATGCTGCGATGCTCGCAAACGTAATCCAGCCTACCTGCGCTCTCGAAATCGACAGCACAGGGAGCACGACGGTAAGTGCGAATGAATACATCGTCCATGTGACGCCATCAAGACCCCAACCGACACCGGCGCTCGCGATCGCTCGGCGCCGCATAGAGTCTGACGGACCAGCTGAGACAACTTCCTGTTTCTGGACTTCTTCGGCCATCTGCCCAACCTCCATGTCGGTGACACGCCAGTACGCGGATTGCTGGCACCCAGCGATCCGCTCGTTCCCTTGCCCAATTGCCTTATTGCGCTAGCGGCAGGTCCATTTACCAACCAGACGGGAGGCGCTGGAATAGACCTGCAGCGCCAAAAATAACCTGAATATGCGCAAGCAGGGTTAGAGGAATTAAGAGCCGGCACCGATGAGGCCCGCTTGTTGGGCCAGTCACCCATATCTGAGAAACGATCTCCAGGGCCTTAGTCAGCACCCGCATGCCAAATGAAGGACTCAGACCGACCGTCCGGGGAGGCGGTTGAACAGGGTCTGCCTGCGGATGTCGATGCTCTGTAGGACGACGATCACGATCCGGGTCCATGACGCCCTCCACATCGTTGTGATACGTGGCATGGAATTACGGTGACTGTAGCCTTCAACCTGCCGCCGCAACAGGATTTTTCCATCAGGTGAAAAACCAACGGACCCAGTATCGCGATAATTTCTCCCCCCGAGCTCTTCCACTCCCGGGGCCAGAGCGCGCCCCTGAGAACGGCAGTAGCTGCCGGCAGCCAGATGCCAAGGGGGTAGATACTCCTGGAAATTGACGAAGGGTCCTACCCACGCCCAGGCCAGGACGGATAGGACCCTTCGTTAAGACACAGCCAATAGGTAGGCCACACCTTCCGCTCTAAGGCGGCCAAGTACTCACCACTGCAGCAACGGACCGTTGCCAAGTAGCCCGAAGCAGACTAGGTACTGTCGCCTGCTACCCCCTATCGCTGCGCGGCAGCCGGTGAAAACACCTCAACAAGCTTGTCGGCCTTCTCCAGATAGGTATTCGCGTTCTGAATCTTAACCTCCTCATAGCCGCGAACCATGTCAGGCAATGTCGCAATCTCCACCGCTACACTGTGGTTTTCGCGGGTCAGATTAGCGGCAATGAGATGAAGATCTGCGATGTATCGATCACGCAGTGACCGCTCCAGCCGACGCACTGCTGCATAGCCGAACACGTCAAGGCGACTGCCGCGCAGCATATGAGAAGCTCGGAGAACACGTAGTGCCGGACGTGCCCAGGATCCCAGGCGGATCTTCCGTTTCATTCCGAGCGCCCGCAGGGCGGGCGGATGCAGATTCCACTTGTACTTCACATCATCTCCGAATTCGGACCGGAGCCGCTGATCGGCATCCGAGTCCAGAAGGAGCCGCGCAACCTCATATTCGTCCTTATACGCCATTAGCTTGTAGAGGTGTTGCGCCACAGCAATGGACAATGTGGACTCATCCGGGTCCATCGCGCCTGACTCAGATGTCCGGACGGTCTCGACGAGCGATGCATATCGGATCGCATAGGCCTTATCCTGATATGCAAGAAGCTCACGCACCCGCCGGCTGACGGAGAGCCCAAGTTCACTATCGGCGCTGCAGGAAACAAGCTTCGCAATTTCGTCGACAACTGGATCCGCAGGCAACTCTCGTGTAGGGACCGCTCCATTCAGCGATGAAATCTCCGATTCGATTGCACCAGGATCGGCAACATACTGTCGACCTCTCCGAAATGCTTGAATGTTCGACTCCTTCATCGCTCCATTCAGAACGATTGCCCGCTCAATGTATGCTGCCGATACCGGCAAAGCACCGATCTGGTAGGCGCAGCCTAAGAGGAAGATGTTCGCGAGCTGGTCGTCACCATACAGCAATCGAGTCACACTGCGCGCATCAACAGACAGTGCGGCATCAGCCCGTGCATCCGAGAATAGACCGCTAACCATACCATCGACAGACGGGAACTGAGTTGCTGTGTCGACAATCATTTGACCGGTCGGAACTGCGTCGGTCGATACAACTACGGCAGTCCGCGTCGAGTTCATTACCTCGCGATTCTTCGGCTCGGAGCCGACTAGTACATCGCAGGCCAGGTAGAGGTCGCACTCCGCATTAGCAAGCTTATTTGGTGCGGCGACAGGCCGAGGAGATATCCGGAGGTCTGACACCACCGCGCCGCCCTTCTGAGCGACACCTGTTTGGTCAAGGCCTCGCACATATCGTCCTGCGAGATACCCAGCCATAGCGATAATCTGGGCGACTGTTACGACACCAGTGCCGCCAACACCCGAAATTCGAACCGTAAATTCGCCGTCAGTAGCTCGGTTGAGCGGCTCTGGCAGATCGGAGCTTTCGATGGTCCCCGCGGGCCTCCTAGCTGCTACGTTTCCGGGCAAAACCGTCACGAAAGATGGACAGTCTCCATCCAGACATGAATAGTCCTTGTTACATGACTGCTGATGGATCTGTGTCTTTCGACCGAACTCAGTGTCGACAGGTTGTACCGACAGACAATTAGACTTTACGCCACAGTCGCCACACCCTTCGCAGACCCGTTCATTAATAAACACACGGGTTGGTGGATCATTCAACAGGCCGCGCTTGCGCTTTCGACGCTTCTCCGCGGCGCATTCCTGATCGTGAATCAGAACAGTGACGCCAGCGGTCTCTCTCAGCGCCTCGTGTGCCTCCGGCAGGCGATCGCGGTGCCATACCTCAACTCGCGGGCCTAAACGTCGCTTCCGCCCGTAACGTGTCATGTCATCAGCAGTAACGATGATTCTCTCAACGCCTTCAGCTGTGAGCATCTCCGTGAGCTCACGGATGGGCATTTGCCCAACAGCCCGTTGCCCGCCTGTCATGGCGACAGCGGAATTATAAAGAATCTTGTATGTGACGCTCACGCCAGCTGCTATCGCAGCCCGAATGGCGAGACTTCCAGAGTGGCTGAATGTTCCGTCACCCATATTCTGAATGAGGTGAGATCGCCCGACATAGGGCGACATACCGAGCCAGTGGATTCCTTCAGCGCCCATCTGGGCGAGACCGAAGACGTCACCAACAATGGACTCATCCATCCCAATGACCATGCCATGACAACCGATTCCTGCTCCGACGAGCGACCCCTCAGGGACCTTGGTCGAGCGATTGTGCGGACACCCTGAACAGAAGTACGGCGTACGAGGAATGAGGTCGAGGGCGATCCTTCCGCGCATCCGGCTCTTACGGTCCCGAAAGGCACTCAAAAGCGGCAGGGACACAGAATCCTGCAGGACCCGCGCCAGTCCGACTGCGATGGCATCCGGATCTAGCTCGCCGACCGGGGCAAAGAGTTCGCGGCCCGTAGTGTCGGTCTTTCCGAGGACGCTCGGCTGAGTGTCGGAACCGTAAAGGGCCGACTTTATCTCGGTCTCGATAAATGCGCGCTTCTCCTCAACCACAATGATCTTCGACAGGCCATGAGCGAACTGCCGAATCTCGTCGCGATCGATCGGAAAGACGAGTCCGAGCTTCAGCAGGCGAATGCCGCTGTCGGTAATCCCAGCTTCGTCAATTCCGAGGCTAGCGAGCGCGTGCCGAGTGTCGTGATAGGTCTTGCCGGCGCAGATAATTCCAACTCGGTCGTTGCGGCCTTCGAAGAGTACCCTATTAAGACCGAACTCCCGCGAGTAGGCTTTTACGACAGCCAGGCGCTGATGTACGGCTGTTACTTCATTCGCAACGGGTACGTCACCAACCGAACGTGCATTGATGGTATGACTATAGAGATTCAATGATTCGCTGTTCGACAGGCGCTCTGCGAGGTCGTCATAATCGGGCAAATCGAGAGTAGACGCACCCTCGGCAACATTAGTGAAGAGCTTTAGGGCCACCCACAGTCCAGACGCGCGCGACATCGAGACGCCGTGGAGACCGAGGTCAATAATTTCCTGAGAATCGGCGGGGGATAGGGTCGGAACTAGAAGGTCGGCCAGCGCCGCCTCTGATGAGCTAGGGAGTGTGGACGACTTTGAGATCGCGTCGTCGCCCACAAGTGCCAGCACCCCACCATTAGGATGTGTGCCGGCGAAGTTGGCGTGCCGAATCGCGTCGGTTGCTCGGTCTAGGCCTGGCGCCTTGCCGTACCAGACACCGACAACCCCATCATATCGAGCATCGCTCGCTCCAGAAGCAATCTGCGTACCCTCGATCGCCGTAGCAGCAAGGTCCTCATTCAGGCCTGATTGGTGGGATACATTATGGCTGCCGAGGATCTGTGCAGCTCTGGCTATTTCGAGGTCGTAGCCGGCGAGTGGGGATCCCTCATAGCCGGAGACAAACACCGCTGTGTTACGAGACATCGCTTGATCTACGCGTCGTATATCAAGCAGCAGACGAACTAGCGCCTGCGTCCCTGTGAGGTGGAGCGTACCGCTGTCACGGGTGTATCGCTCAGCAAGAGTTTCGAGTGCACGTTCGGGAACCGTCATGCTTCTATATCCTATTCGACATAGCTCGGGACATGAGCCTCGTGTCTACTCGACTCGGAACCGTGCTGCGAGACCTGAACACCCGGCAGGCGGCCGAGTTATCTTGTCGTCATATCAGTGTGTCCTATTACCGCCCGATAAGCGGCATGTTGGACCGGAACAGCCTCGTGATCGCCGTCGTTAATTCTAGGAGCTCACCAGCCAATCGCCGCCGGAGCGGACCTTGTTAACAAGGCCTCGGAATGCCGGCCAATTACCGATTGCTACCGCCCCAACCGTATCTCCATCACACCAGAATGACCCTGCAAACCCGCGACATCCGTCGACTCCTTCTGCCAGCTCGAATTGAGCCTCCCGCGAGTCTGTGATGCCAATAGAGTGAATAGGATAACCGTAGTGATCGGACCGCATGAATTCGTCCGGTCCGACGAACGAGTGCTCATGTTTATGAGACGCTCCCAGGAGAGTTCGCGCAGCTATACGGCCTTGACGTTCGGGCGAAATCCACCTTCCCTGATCTGCGAGCTCGGGAGAAGCGTCGGACTTCCAGAATGCAGCATCGCCCGCGGCGACGTAGCCCGGCGGCGCTTGGCGAACTGCCCCGGATTCGTCGCAGAGAATTCGATCGCTGCGCTGAAGCGCCGCTTCGCCTAGCCACTCAGTGTTGGGAACGGTACCGATATCCAAGACTGCGATGTCACTCTCCACGACTGAGTTGTCTGCGAGTAGCACAGTGGCTCCTGTCTCGGTCGTTGAGATCGCCCTAATTTCAGTGCCAAGTCGAAGATTCACCCCATCGCATGCGGCCAGATCGACGCAGGTATCTGCGGCACGATCCCCTAGCTCGTTCTCAAGGGGAAGAGGTCGTGAGTCCACGATCGTGACATCCAGGCCCTTTATGCGGCATGCTGCTGCCACCTCATTACCAATGAATCCGCCGCCGATCACTGTGACCCTTGAGGAACGACTCAGCGCGTCCTGGAGGCGCAGTGCATCATCCAGGGCTCGCAGATAGTGAATTGGGCCAGAGTTGTCGAGAGGCTGCGGCCATCTCCGCGCGCGCGCGCCTGTCGCAACAACAAGGCCATCATACGGAATCTCATATCCGTTTGACAGGTGGACGCACTGGCGTGCCATATCTAGGCCCGTAGCCGAGTGTCCCAAGAACCAGTCGGCGTCGATCTCGCTGTATCGTTGAAATGTCAGTTGCTCAGCTGGCATATTCTTGCGAAGAAATTGCTTCGAGAGCAAGTCACGCCGGTATGGCGCGTGGGTCTCTTGACCCACGATCGTCAACTTTGCATCGAACCCGAGCCCCCGTAGAGTGTGAGCAGCGCTGATGCCTGCCAGGGATGCTCCCACAACAACGATGTTCTGCATGGCAAGGACCTTGTTATCAGAGAATATGGTTTGAGGTTCATAACCTGTCTGCTGATGGCACTTACTTGTAGAGTCCTCCAAACTCGTTGGGTGCGAGCTCCTGAATGCCAGGATCTAACCGCCAAACGCTTGCGCCGTTCTCAAATCTGATCTGCAAGTAGAAGTGCGCTCCCACGTTTCCCCCTGCCTATCGCCTGCTGTTCCCTGGAATCAGTTTGCGGCATGTGCCGCCGCATCGATGTTGAACGTGGCGGTGAGCGCGCGGCGCTGCTTGTCATCGGCTGCCTCCTGAGGGGCAGCACCTCCAGGTTCATTCGAGCCTGCCCAAGGTAGGGGCGCGACTAGGTTTCTCGCTCGATGAGAATCCATATAGCGTTTCGTTGCGTCGGACCGTTGTCTTGTCCTCGGTCGCGGGTGCTGCATTCCCGTGTCCGCACGGCTCATGCCCTAGGCCGGCTGGCGTCATGCTTGGCGTCATAATGCGCAGCTAAAGTGAGATCGAGATCCCGCCGATCAGCAAGCTCAGTATCGGTTGGACTGCTTAGGAAGGGTTTAGTGATGGATTTCAGCTATTCCGCTGACCAGATGTCGCTGATGGAGCTGTCGCGAGACTTCGCATTGAATGAGGTCCAGCCCTACGCCGCGGAATGGGATGCTACCGGCACAAATCCGCGTAAGGTTCTCGATCACGCCGTGTCGATCGGCCTAGGCACGATCTCGCTGGCTCCCGAGTACGGCGGTGGCGGTGCGGGGCTCATCGAGGAGGTGATCGTTGCAGAGGAGGTCGCTTATGCTTGCGCTGGATTTGCGAGCTCGTTGACCCTGACTTCTCTTCCGGCGAGTGCGGTCGCTCTAGCTGGTAACCGGGATCAGAAGGCTGAGTACCTGTCGCGGATCGGGAGTGGCTCGTATGCGTCATTTGGTATGACTGAGCCGGCCGCCGGGTCGAATGTGGCAGGGATCACTACACGCGCGGTGCTCGATGGTGATTCGTATATTCTCAACGGCAGCAAGACATGGATCACGAATGCACCCATGGCGGATTTTTTTGTGGTATTTGCAAAGACCACTCTTGATGCGGGAAGGAAGGGTATCTCTGCTTTTATTGTCGAAGCATCGTCGGCCGGCCTGTCTGTCGGACCGCCGCTTCCAAAGCTTGGCCAGAAGGCATCTGTTTCATCGGAAGTGTTCTTTGAGAATGTACGGGTCCCCGTAGAAAATCGTCTTGGAGATGAGGGGCAGGGGTATTCGATTGCAATGCGTGCTTTCACCCACTCGCGCCCGATTATTGCGGCCATGGCGGTTGGGCTGATTCGTAGGTGTCTGGACGAGTCGCACCAGTACGCATCGGAGAGACTCTCGATGGGTGTTCCTATTAGCCACCATCAGGCTATTGGAAGTAAGCTCGCTGAGATGTCCTGGAAGGCGTCTGCAGGCCGTCTTCTCACTCACAAGGCTGCGTGGCTTGCCGACCAGGGAACTCCGTCAGTCCTAAGCGCTGGCCACGCGAAGCTGTTCACAGCTGATGCTGCCGTTGAATCTGCCTCCGAGGCTGTACAGGTCCATGGAGGCATGGGATACAGCCGTGAGTACCCTGTCGAGAAGCTCTACCGAGATGCGAAGCTCTACCAGATCTATGAAGGCAGTAGCGAGATTCAGCGAATCGTGATTTCTCGAAGTATCAGCACCCCAACTGATCCGTCCTAAGTGTGGTCCTGGTTCGCCTGTTCTCTAGCCGTCAATACTTGTTTTGACCCAAAGGCATTGGCATCTGGGCCCTCTAGCCCGGGCTCTTCATGGTGGGCCGGGCGGTAGGTGACCCCCGAAAGAAGAA
>NZ_BEGX01000065.1 GCF_002583555.1 Pseudonocardia sp. N23 | reverse complement strand
GATGTTGAGGGCGACGATCGCCGTGCACACGACGATCCCCGCGACGACGGTGATCCGCTTGTTGACGGCGTCGCCCATGATCGAGCGCCGTGAGGTCAGGATCACCAGCGGGACGAGCGCGAAGGGGATGCCGAAGGACAGGACGACCTGGGAGACGATCAGCGCCCAGGTGGGGTCG
>NZ_BEGX01000064.1 GCF_002583555.1 Pseudonocardia sp. N23 | reverse complement strand
GCCGGTGAAGCCGTCCATCGCCACCACCTCCAGGCCGGCTCGCCAGGAGGCGGGTCGGTCGGCGAGCCACTGCTTGAAGGCCGCCTTGGAGCGGCCCTCGATCATGTCCAGCAGCCGGGCGGGCCCGGTGCCCTCACGCACCGGGGTGAGGTCGATGATGACGGTGACGTACTTGTCCCTCCGGCGGGTGTGCTGCCACACGTGCTCATCGACACCAAGGACCTTGACCCCGTCGAACCGGTGCGGATCGTTGATGAGCACGCGTCGTCCTTCGGCCAGGACCGCGTCATTGGCGGTGTTCCACGACCCCCCCAGGCCCTCGGCGACGCGGGCCACGGTCAGGTGCTGAGACACGATGGCACCAGTGCCCACCGCAGGGCGCCGCGCGAGAGCTTCGCCCGCGGCTCCGCCGCGCCGTGAGACTGGTGTCCTGGCGCCACACATGCCCACACCCGCTGCACCGATAGCGGCGCACCGTCACCAGCAGCGTGGTCGGGCGCCAGCCCAGCGGCTCGTGCGCCAGCGCCCGGGTGACGGTGTCCCGAGGCGCGCCCTCACACCCGCACCGTCGGCACCAGGCGTCATCCTCGATGACGCGGCAGGCCAGTACCGCCCGATCGGGCTCCAGGCGCTGGCCGACGACTTCCAGGCCGAGGTCATCCAGCCGAGCGAATGTGGTCAGGTCAGGGCGAGTGAAGGTAGCGTCAGGCACGTCGAGGTCTTCCCGGTGGGTAGCGTCAGAACTCCCATCATCGGAGGACCTCGACCCCTGTCCCACGAGCGACGCGCCCACGACCTCCACACCCTCAACTGCGAAGAGCCCGTAATGCGCCACCCGAGGGTCGAGCGCGGCCTTCATGCTCGGCGCCCGCGAGTCGTCCTTCTTGTACACTGGTGCCCGAAGCCCATAATTTTGCGCTTCTCGGACAGCGCCTGGGTAAGCCACGTTTCGGCCTTGTACCCTCGCATTTCACCGGTAGAGACGTGGCCCCCCGCGGTCGGTTCACCGAGTCCGCTGGCGATGTGGAGGAGGTGATCGGCCGCCGGAAACGGGCGACGCCGCCGGTGGAGCCGAAGGTGACCGGGGAGGTCGAGGCGCGGGTGATCGCGCTGGCGTGCACGAAGAGCCCCCGGGCGGCTATGACCGGTGGTCGCTGCGGCTGCTGGAGAAACATGTGCTGCTCACCGACGGCCGTGCGGGACCAGACCATCGGCGTGATGACCGCGATGGGCGAGTCCAGCTTGCCATTGGCCCACAGCACCTGCGAGGTGATCCAGTTCGAAGAGTCATCGGCCCTCAGCGGCATCATGACGCCGGACCCATTGGGAGAACGCTCGGCGAAGGCGCGAGCAACCTCAACGGTCTCCTCCCACGTGGTGGGCCTCAAGGCGGCCTGCCGGGCCGTGGGGCCAGGGCTAGGTTCTCCGCGGCCAGGTCGTCCTGGGCCTGGGCGCTGGCACCCACGACCCGGTCCCCTGGCGTCAAAGGTTTATGGTGCCGGCGGTGGTGCCAGCAGAAAACCTTACGTCCGGTTATCTAATCGATAGCACGTATCCCAAAGCCTCATTGATGGAGGAATCTTGCTGAGAAGAGTGACCAGGAAGGACTGGCCGTTCATAGGTGCGCTGACGTTACCGGGGTTAGTCCTGCTCACCAGTTTTATCGCTGTTCCACTGTTTGTGATCGTACAGTACAGTTTCCGATCGGCGAGAAGTTTTTCCGCGGAGGGTACGTTCGTCGGACTCGACAACTACCGGTATATCCTCGGTTCGGATAGCCCGTTTTACGAGGCGCTGTACCTCACCTTGGTTTATGCGGGCGGATCGGTGCTCCTCCAGCTGGTCGTCGGCGTCGGTATCGCGCTCGTCTTGAACAAGCCTTTCTGGGGGAATGGTTTGCTCCGAGGTGCATCGATCGTCCCGTATATCATCCCGGCGATTGTGGCGACACTGGCCTGGCGATGGATCCTAGATCCGGAGGTCGGCATTCTCAATGTGATGCTCTCGACCCTCGGGCTAGGAAACATCAATTTCTTCTCACCAAGCATGGCGATGGTGACCGTGATCGGGGTGTCTGTCTGGGCGTGGACGCCGTTTGTGGTGATAGTTTTTCTCGCTGGGCTCCAGACCATACCCGAGGAACTGTATGAGAGCGCTCGGGTGGATGGTGCGGGCGCCATCAGGCAGTTCGTTTCGATCACACTGCCTATGATGAAGGCAGTCATAGTGACGATTCTCGTCCTTCGCGGCATTTGGATGTTCAGTAAGTTCGATGTGGTCCATCTCTTGACGGCAGGCGGTCCAATGAACCTGACCCGGACATTGCCGATTTTGATTTATGAGGAGGCGTTCAGAAACTTCAATGTCGGAGAAGGGGCAACGATCGCTGTGCTCTCGCTGATCCTCATGTTGATCGCGATCCTCATCTTCCTCAAATTGACCAGTTCACGAGACAGCGTGAGGTGAGCGGACATGCAGCCACGACGTTCTTTTCGGGTTTTTCAAGCAATCATGGCATTATTGATTGGGCTCATCACGCTCTTCCCGATCTATTGGGTGACCGTCAGTGCATTACGTGGCTTTACCGGGTTGTACGATGATCGCAGTACCCTGTGGCCGACCGCGTTCAACCTCGATTTCTTCACCTCGATATGGGCCTCGACGAACTTTCCGAGAAACTACTTCAATAGCATCGTCCTCGGAGTCGCGGTTACGTTTATCACCGTCGTTGTTTCCCTGGCGATGGCGTACGTCCTGTCGCGGTTCAAGTTCCGGGGCAACGGCGTGATCCGGATGTCGATGCTGATCGGCTACATGCTGCCGCCGCTCGTCCTCGCGATACCATTATTCGGCTTGTTGGTATCTGTGGGCCTGGATGATACGCTTTATGGTCTGGGCATCGCCCACATTGCCATGTGCCTGCCGTTCGGCGTCTGGATGATGATCGCGTTCTACGACACGGTCCCGGTCGATCTCGAGGAAGCGGCGTGGATCGACGGGGCAACCAAGATGCAAGCACTCGTGCGAATCGTTATTCCCGTGGCGGTTCCTGGGATTGTGTCCGTAGCGGTTTTCTCGTTCGTCTTGTCATTCACCGACTATGTATTCGGGCTGATGCTCGTCTCCAGCGATTCGATGAAAACGTTGCCCGTCGGCTTGGCCACCATTGCCGAATCCACCGCACTTCAGCGGGGGGACCTGCTGGCAGGAGCGGCCCTGATCGGGCTGCCGATGATCGGATTCATGGTCCTCGCGGGAAGATTCTTTATTAAAGGCATGATGGCCGGTGCGGTGAAGGGCTAGGCGGAGCCTCGCGGTCGACAGCGGCAGCGCCTGGAAGCCATGTGCGATGTACATGCCATCAATTAAAGTTGGGAAGGATTGATAATGTCTAACAGTGCGAGTAATGCAACGCGGGATAATCGTCAGCGGAAATTTTGGGGATGGGGATTCGCCGATGATGTGGTCTCTGATAAGGAGATCCTCGAACTCGGAGACCATCTGCACGCAAGCTTCGGCATCACACCCCAGGACCTGTCACCGGCGCCGCGCCTGGAGGAGATCGAACTGCGGGATCCCCGGGTGGCCCCGCCGGCGTCACTCGAGAGGATTTGCTCGGCCGATAGGTGGGCCCGGGTCGAGCACACATTGGGTAAGAACTACGACGATTTCGCACGTGGCTTGTACGGCCAGTACAAGAATCCGCCTGACTTTGTGGCATTCCCGGAGACTGAGAACGACGTAGCGGCCGTGCTGGATTGGGCTACTAACAATAACGTCGCCGTGATCCCCTACGGCGGTGGCTCCTCAGTCGCGCGTGGTATCGAGCCCGACATCCCGGACTCCTATGCCGGCGCGGTCAGTTTGGACCTTCGCCATCTCAACCAGGTCCTCGAGATCGACCACACCTCGCGTTCAGCTCTGATCCAGGCGGGTGTGCGCGGACCTGACTTGGAAGCGCAGCTGAAGCCCCAGGGCTTGTCAATGCGATTCTACCTGCAGGCCTTCGAGTTCTCCACCCTGGGTGGGTGGATCGCGACGCGCGCTGCTGGACACTTCGCCACGATGTTCACCCAGATCGACGACCAGGTCGCGGGTCTGCGGACGCTGACGCCGGCCGGCGTGAGCGAAAGCCGACGGATTCCGTGTGATGGAGCCGGCGTCGACCCGAACCGCCTGATGATCGGTTCCGAGGGCACCTTCGGCGTCATCACCGAAGCGTGGATGCGGCTCCTCGAGCGCCCCACCTTCAAGTCCAATGCCTCGGTGCTGTTCGCCGATTTCGACAAGGGCGTCGAAGCCGCTCGGTTGATCGCCCAGTCGGGACTGTGGCCTGCGAACTGCAGGCTGCTGGACCCGACCGAGTCCCGACTCGCCGGCGCCAGCGATGGCAGCCAGTCGGTGCTGATCCTCGGGTTTGAGTCCGCGCACGAGGAGACCGAGTCCGCTCTGGCCAGCGCTGTGGCGATTGCGCTGGCCGCCGGAGGGACGGTGCAAGGCCAGGAGTCGGCCCGAGCTGGCGAAGTGGTCGGACGCGGCGGAGCGGCCGGGAAGTGGCGCAACTTCTTCGTGCGGGGCCCGTACTACAAGGAAGGCTACGCGCGGATGGGGATCCTCCGGGAGACGTTCGAAACGGCCTGCAGCTGGACAGACTTCCCCGAGTTGTACGCCAGTGTCGTCGATGCGACCACGAAGGCGATCCGGAAGGTGTCGGGCGCTGGGTCGGTCGCATGCCGGTTCACCCACGTCTACCCCGACGGCCCCGCCCCGTACTTCACCGTCCTGACATCGGCTCGGAAGGGCTCGGAGCTCGAGCAGTGGGCGGAGATCAAGCAGGCGGCCTCGGACGCGGTGCTGGCGGCAGGTGGAACGATCACCCACCACCATTCGGTCGGTCGCTATCACCGTCCCTGGTACGATCAGCAGATGCCTGCGCTGCACCGAGCGGCGCTCGGTGGAATCAAGTCAGCCCTCGACCCAGCCGGGATTATGAATCCGGGCGTTCTCATCGACCCATGATCGTAAAGTCATCAGAATTTTCGAGCTTTTAGGTGAGGCAGGAGACTGACATGAAAGCGTATGCTTTAACAGCCAGTGACGGTGCCATCGAGGCAGTCGAGCGTGATATCCCGAGTCCGCCGGCGCGAGGTGCGGTGCTTCGGGTCACTCGTGTCGGCGTGTGCCACTCCGACGTCCACCTGCGCACTGGTGCCTACGACCTCGGCGAGCGCGGTGAGCTGACACTGAAGGATCGTGGCATATCGCTGCCGCTGGTGATGGGCCACGAAATCGTCGGTGAGCTCGTGAGCCTCGGCGATGAGGCTGGGGAGGTCACCTCAGATATGGCGTACTGCGTCTACCCGTGGATAGGCTGCGGTGACTGCTTTTACTGCGGTCGTGGCGAAGACAATTTCTGCTCCAAGCCGGGGACTCTTGGGGTATTCGCCGACGGCGGATACGCCGAGTACGTCGTCGTCCCGGATGTGAAGTACCTCTTCGGCATTGGCGATCTCGACCCATCCTGGGCCGCGACGCTCGGGTGCTCCGGTATCACCGCCTACTCTGCCGTGAAGAAGGCATACGACGCGCAGGTTGATAACCCCGTCGTGGTCATCGGCGCGGGTGGGGTCGGGCTGGCCGCGATCTCGATCCTCAAGGGGCTGGGTTGCTCGGAGATTATCGCCGTCGACATCTCGGCGGACAAACTCGAGGTCGCATCCGAATACGGTGCGACGTCGACCGCCCTCTCAGGTGAGGTGTCCCTGTCCAAGCTGACCAACACCGACGCTTCGCGGCCGCCCGCGGCGATCATCGATTTCGTGAACAGCAGCCAGACAGCTGCGACGGCGTTCGACAGCCTTGGCAAGGGGGCCACCCTGGTTCAGGTGGGGCTCCACGGCGGGCAGTTGGTCATGCCGAATCCGCTGGTGGCCTCGCGTGCGCTCGCCATCCTCGGGTCCTACGTGGGGACGGTCGTCGAATTAGCCGAGGTTGTGGATCTTGCGAAGCGGGGGGAGATCCCGGCGATTCCCACCGAGGAGTTCCCGCTCTCGCTCGAGTCGATTAATCGCGCGCTCGACAGGCTCCATGAGGGAAGTGCCCGGGGACGCCAGGTCCTGACCTCCTCAACCACCACCGCCAAATAATCGAGAGGTACACATGTACTACCGTTCCATGGACCCCGCGACCGGTGAATTGCTCGCCGAGTTCCCCTCGGATTCGACGGAAGCCACCGGTAAGAAGATCGACGAGCTTGCCGAGTCCTTCCGCTCCTGGTCCCAGACCGAGGTATCCGTTCGGGCGGCGTTCATTAGGCGAGTCGCGGGACTCTACCGTGACCGCCGCGAGGAACTCGCGCTGCTGACGGCTTCGGAGATCGGCAAGCCGCTCGCGCAAGCGCGCGGTGAGGTCCTCCTGAGCGCGGACATCTACGACTACTACGCGGACAACGCCGAAGCGTTCCTGGCGCCGGTGCCGCTTGAGCATCGCGGCGGGGGGTCGGCGTACCTGACGCGGGAGGCGATCGGCACGCTCCTGGGGATCATGCCGTGGAACTTTCCCTACTACCAGGTAGCCCGGTTCGCCGCGCCGAACCTTGTGCTGGGCAATACGGTCCTGCTCAAGCACGCTCGGAACTGCCCGCGCCAGGCCCGGGTCATTCAGGAGATCTTTGACGAGGCCGCGGCCGGGATGACGGTATACCTCAACTCCTTCGTGGAGTCGAAGGGTGTCGAGGGCGTGCTGGCCCGGCCTGAAATCCAGGGGGTCTCGCTCACGGGCTCCGAGGGTGCGGGCCGCGCCGTGGCGACTCTTGCGGGGACGTACCTGAAGAAGTGCCTGCTGGAGTTGGGCGGGTCGGACCCGTTGATCGTGCTGCCGGGGTCGGACCTGCCGACCGTGGCCGCGTTCGCGGCGCAGGGACGGTACCGCAACGCAGGGCAATCCTGCGTGTCGTCCAAGCGCACCCTGGTGCATACGGACGTCTGGGATGACTTCACCGAACTCTTCCTAGCCGAGGCCAAGACGTTCATCCCGGCCGACCCGAAGCTCGAGGAGACGCCGATCGGGCCCTTGGCCACTCCGGATGGGGTGCGGGAACTACGCAAGTTGGTCGACGAAGCGCTCTCCGCGGGGGCGACATTGGTCTACGAGGGAACCACCCCCGATGGCTTCGACGGAGGCAACTTTTTCGCGCCGCTCGTGCTCACCGATGTCACACCGCGGATGCGCGCCTACCACGAAGAGCTGTTTGGCCCGGTCGCTGTGCTCTACAAGTTCAGCTCCGAGGAGGAAGCGCTCGAGATCGCCAACGGCACTCGCTTCGGGCTCGGAGCGGCGGTATTCGGCGATCCAGGTGAGATCAGCGACTCCTTCGTCAGGCGAATCGAGGCCGGGATGGTCGGGGTGAACACCACGATTCGGACGGCTCCAGAACTTCCGTTCGGTGGCGTGAAGGCTTCAGGCATCGGCCGCGAACTAGGACCAGTCGGTATCGACGAGTTTGCCAACCTCAAACTCGTCCACGACATGAGATCGAGGGACTGCAGTAGTGACACGTAGATTTAGCTGGGATGGCGTTGACGATCCACCCGCGGGCAGCCTTCACGGGGTGCGAGTGTTGGACTTCTCTCGGATACTCGCGGGTCCGTACCTCACGATGCTCTACGGTGATCTGGGCGCCAAGGTGATCAAGGTAGAACGAGCAGAGGGCGACGACACTCGACGGTGGGGACCGCCTTTCGCCCAGGGGGAGGCCACCTACTTCTGGGGTGCGAATCGCAATAAGCACTCGATCGTCTTGGACCTGAAGAATCACGACGACCGCGCCCTCGCCCTCGAACTGGCCGAAACAGCCGACGTAGTGGTCGAGAACTTCCGGCCCGGTGTAATGGACCGCCTTGGGCTGGGATATGAGGACATCCTCAAGACCAACCCCGGTGTCGTCTTCTGCTCGATCAGCGCCTTCGGCGACTCGCCGGCTGCCGCTGATCTGGCCGGCTACGATCTGCTGGTGCAGGCGGTCGGGGGGCTGATGAGTATCACCGGGACGGACGAGAGCGGTCCGATTAAGGTTGGCGTCGCCCTCGTCGATGTCCTGGCATCGCTGCACGCCGCCGTCGGTGTCCTCGCGGCATTGCGGCATCGCGACGCTACCGGGGAAGGCCAGCGTGTCGAGGTGACGCTGCTGCAGGCGCTGCTCGCCAGTCTCACCAATCAGGCCACCGCCTATCTCGGCACCGGTGAGAGCCCGGCACGGATCGGTAACCAGCACCCCTCGATCGCCCCGTACCAGACGCTCCGAGCGGCCGACGGCGAGGTCGCACTGGCGTGCGGCAACGACCGCCAGTTTCAGAATCTCTGCAGGGTGCTCGGCCTGGAAGGGGTCGGCACTTCCGAGGAATTCGGGACCAACTCCGCTCGCGTGGTCAACCGGGCGGCACTCATCGAGCACATCGAGGAGGTCACGGCCGAGTTGACCGCGAGCGAGGTCATCGACCGGTTGACCGGGGCCGGTGTCCCCGTCGGCCCCGTGAACGACATCGCCGAGGCCTTCGCCACGGCCGCTATCTATGGCCTCGAACCGCGGATCGACATCACCGCGGGCGACCGAACGGTTCCCCAGGTCACGAGCCCGATGCGGTTGAGCCGAACCCCCGTGCGGTACTACCTGCCGCCGCCGAGGTTGCCGGCTGCACACGGTGAGGAAGGACCCAATGCTTGATCCGCAGACACTCCAGCGGCTGGTCGCCCAACTGCGTCGGGTGTTCCCTCCAGAGCGGATCCTCACCGACCGCCAGCAAGTGCCTCATGTCAATATGCCCGCAACCGGATCGGGTCGTTGCCTTCATTGCCACCGTGGTGCTCGCGGACGGGACCGTGGCAACGTCTGGCGGCAAGGTCGTCAAGAATGTCGCCGGGTATGACCTCGCCAAGATCATGACCGGGTCCTACGGCACGCTCGGGATCATCGTGCGGGCCGCGTTCCGCCTGCACCCGGTGCGCCCGGCCCGGGCCTACGTCCTGCGCACGGGGCCGCTGGAGGAGGTGGCCGACCTCGCCCGCGAGGTGATCGGGTCACAGCTCGCCCCGGCCGCCGTCGAGATCGACCGACAAGCCGGCAGTGACGAGGCCGTCCTCGCCGTCCTCCTGGAGGGGACCGGTGACGCTGTCGCCGCCAGGGCCGCGGAGACCGCCGCTCTTGTCGGTGGCGCGGTAGGCGAGGAGCCGGCCTGGTGGGCGCGCCTGCCCGTCGGGGACACCACCGCCAAGGCGACGGCGACCCTCATGGGAGTGAATGCCCTGCTGCGGGCGGCACGGTCGGCCGAGCAGGCGCACGGCGCCGCGGTCGCGGTGCGCGGCTCCGCCGTTGGCGTGCTGCACGCCGGCATCACCACACCCACCGCCGCAGCGTTGGCCGGTGTCGTCACCCGCCTGCGTGCCGCCGCACCTGGGCCGGGCGAGGGCACCGTGACCGTGCTGACGGCCCCGGCCGAACTGCGCGCGGGCCTGGACGTGTGGGGTCCGGTCGGCGGGCTGGAACTCATGCGCGGCATCAAGCAACGCCTGGACCCGGGCCGCAACCTTGCGCCCGGCCGATTTGTGGGAGGCATCTGATGAGCATCGAGACCCCCAAAGGACAGATGGGGACCGCCGAACCGGCAGAGGCTGCCAGCACGCTGCCCGATGTCCTCGGGCTGGCCGCGTTCGACGACCACCACGCGCCCTCGCGCGAGCTCATCGACGACTGCGTGCACTGCGGCTTCTGTCTGCCCGCGTGTCCTACCTACAACCTGTGGGGCGAGGAGATGGACTCGCCGCGCGGGCGCATCTACCTCATGAAGCAGGGCCTCGAGGGCGAGCCCATGAGCTCGTCGATGGTCCAGCACATCGACGCGTGCCTGGGCTGCATGGCATGCGTCACCGCCTGCCCCTCCGGGGTGCAGTACGACAAGCTTATCGAGGCCACCCGCCAGCAGGTGGAACGGCGCGGTTCCCAGCACCGGTCCTTCGCGGAGCGGGCACTGCGCGAGGGCATCTTCGCCCTGTTCCCGCACCCCGCCCGTCTGCGCCTGGTGCGCGGGCCCCTGGCGCTGTACCAGAAGAGCGGCCTGAGCAGGCTCGTGCGCGGTTCCGGGGTGCTCGAGAAGATCTCGCCAACGCTGGCGACGATGGAGGCGATCGCGCCGCCGATCGAGCGGCGAGTCAACATCCCCGAGGTGATGCCGGCCCGCGGGCCTCGGCGGATGACTGTGGGGCTGCTTCTTGGCTGCGTCCAGCGCGAGTTTTACCCGGGTGTGAACGCCGCCACCGTACGAGTGCTGAACATGGAGGGCTGCGATGTCATCACCCCGCCTGCCCAGGGCTGCTGCGGCGCGCTGTCGGTGCATTCCGGGCGAGAGGTCGAGGGGCTGCGCTATGCCCGGGCGTTGATCGACTCCTTCACCGCCGCCGGTGTCGAGCGCGTCGTGGTCAACTCCGCCGGGTGTGGGTCGACGATGAAGGACTACGCCCACCTGCTCGCCGACGACCCGGACTACGCCGAGCGTGCCCAGGCCTTCTCGGACAAGGTCCGCGACATCTCAGAGATCCTCGTTGAGCTTGGCCCGGTAACCGAGCGGCACCCGCTGCCGGTGACAATCGCCTACCATGACGCCTGCCACCTCTCCCACGCGCAGAAGGTACGGTCTCAACCCCGCCAGCTGCTCCGCGCGATCCCCGGCCTGACCGTCAAGGAGATCGCTGACGGCGACCTGTGCTGCGGCTCGGCCGGGATCTACAACCTGACCAACCCCGAGCCCGCGCGCGAACTCGGCGACCGCAAGGCGGTCAACGTGGCAGCCACTCGGGCCGAGCTGCTCGTGACCTCCAACCCGGGCTGCCTGCTGCAGATCACCGACGCCCTCGCACGCCAGGGTAAGCACATCTCCACCGCCCACATGATTCTCGTGCTCGACGCCTCACTGCGGGGCCGGGACGTGCAGACCCTGCTGCAGGAGGCGCCGACGGCTACCGCACTCACCGGCACAGCGACCGAGGCGACCGAGGCGTCCGGTGGATGCGCTTGTGGCAAGTCCGGCGGCTGCGGCTAGCCACAACAGGCACATACGTCACAGGGGGCACTCCTGGTTGCCTTCGCCAAACCGGTTGGGCGGTGACCGACACCCGATAGCGAGGGACCAAAGTGACAGAGGGTTATGACCTATTCGCGATGGCCGACACGCTCTCCCGAATCCTCGATGCGCCAGTTAGGGTCCGCGATGAATTAAGTCAGTGGGTGTCGGGCGTGTCGCTGGTGAGCGTGACTGGTCGCGGGTGGAGGGTGTAGTTCCATTCGCCGTGGAAGGTGTCGCGGGTCAGGATTCCGTTGGTCTGCAGTGCTTTCATCGTCTCGTTGGGGATCTTCACGCCGGTGGCGTAGGGGGTGGTGTCGAGTTCGGCGTGAACACGCAGTCCGCTGGTGGTCGTGGTGGCGGCGATGGACTCGACGATGACTTCATGGCTGGTCAGTGGGCGCCCTCGCCAGTTCATGGAGATGTGGGAGAAGAGCCGGTGCTCGATCTTGTTCCACTTCGAGGTCCCGGGCGGCAGATGAGCCACGGTGATGGTCAGTCCGGTGGCAGCGGCCAGGGCGGCGAGCTCGGTCTTCCACATTCTGGTGCGCGAGCCGTTCGAACCGCCGCCGTCGGCGCAGATCAGCAGAGGCCGGACGCGTCGGGATAGGTGAGCGTGCCGGTGGTGGTCCACCAGGAGCGGATCGTGTTCACGGCGAACTCGGCGGTGTCGTGGTCGGTGCCCACCGACACCCAACCGGCGTCGGCAGCGACGTCGTAGACGCCATAGGGATTGGCCTTGCCCAGTGCCGGGTCGATGAAGTCGTGGACCTTGACCGGGACCGGGGTCCGGGCCGGTGACCATTCCCGCCCGCCGTTCTTGTAGGCGCCCCGACGAGCTCCTTCTTCTTGGTGTCGACGCTGATCACCGGATTACCGGCGTCCATGTGCTGGCGGACCTGGTCGTTGAGGTGGCCGAACTGGGCATCGCGGTCGGGATGCTGGCCCCCCTCGGTGGTCTTGGCGTTGGCCTGCAGGCTGTAGCCCTGCTCGTGCAGCAGCCGTCGGACCACGTAGTCACTGACTCGGTGACCCTGCTCGGTCAGCGCCCGCGCCAGAGCACGGGTGGATTTCAACGTCCACCGCAACGGCGACATCGGATCCCCGCGGGTGACCGGGTCGATCAACGCCTCCAGTGCTGCGACCAGGCCCGGGTCGTGGACCTCAGCCCGCTTGCGGCCACCACCGGGCCGGCGAGACGCCACGACCGTGGCAGCATCAAGGTCCTCGGTCTCACTGCGGCCCCGGCGCACCGTGTCCGCCGCGACCCCCACTGCCCGGGCGACCACACCGACCCCGCCCGGGCCGAGCTCAGCGGCCTCGGCCCCCAGCCACAACCGACGCTGCAACTCGCTCAGGTGTGGGCGCAGCACCTAATATCGCCGCGCCAACGACTTTCCTTCAGGTCCGCCATAGCACAACGATAACCGCCACAACCCTGAAAACGAGGTTCATTCATCGCGAATCCTTACGATCGACGACAGAGACTTTACGGGGCTCTTCGCGGGTCGTGGTGAACGGCCTGTTGTGATCGGCGTTCACGTCACTGCTCGCGCGGCGCTGGTCAGGAGTATACGGACCCTGTGACCTGCCCTGTGGTTCTCGGACAGTGGATACATTAGTGGCTCTTCACAGATGAGGGTGTAGGCGGGGTCGGAATCCGCCGGCTTCGAGCAGGGACCTCGCGACGTAGTTGGTCAGGTTGCGGAACCCGAGAGCGGAGCCGCGCAGGTGCTCCAGCCGTCCATTGATGGCCTCGGTGGGTCCATTCGAGGTGCCGGGCCGGTCGAAGTAGGCCAGCACGTCGTCGGCGCGCCGCTTCAGGGTGCGGCCGAGCTTGCGCAACTCGCCCAGGGCGGCGGGCACGCCGTGGCTGAGGGAGTCGATCAGCCGGCACATCAGTTGCCGTCCTCGTGACCTGTCGACCTCGCGGTAGGCGGCGATCATGCGTTGGTAGACGCCCCAGGTTGCCTCGACTTGGACGTGCTGCTCGCCGTCGAACAGTACCTCGACGCGTCGGTTCTGCTTGTCGGTGAGCAGGTCGGCGCCGGTGTGCAGGGTGCGCCGGGCGGCGT
>NZ_BEGX01000063.1:41307-126285 GCF_002583555.1 Pseudonocardia sp. N23 | reverse complement strand
CTCTTCCTCACGGCGTCGTGTCGTTCACTATGCGAAGCGTCGTGTCGGATCGTAGGCGTCTGCGGACAGGCGCAGCCCCGTTTCAAGGCTCTGGGCAGGATCCGAGCGAAGGATGACGCTTTTCCTGCGTCAGTCGCATTTCAACGAGACCGGCACACATGCTCAGAGCCATCCGGCGTTCCGATGGCCGGCCTAGTGGTGTCCACCAGAGTGGTGTGCCATACGGCTGGTGGAACGCCGCCGCCGCGCCGAGCGGGCGCTGACCACCGCGGTCGAGACCTGGTCTGGGACTGTGGCGTCGTTCCCCCGAGCGGGCACGCCGCCTTCACCCTGGCGGGAATTGCCCTGATCGCCTCGTCCCGCGCCTTCCTGTCCTTCCACGTCCCCTTGTCGATGGCCTTCAACAGGTCGACCGGCTGCCGGATCTGGCCTCGACAAGCGGATGACGTTTCCGGCAGGGACGACCAGATGGCCGGTGTGTCGTCAGGCCCGGCCGCCGCACACGAACTCGGCCAGACAACGGTGCCACGGTGCGCTCAGCCCGTACCATCGCTCGGAGCAACTCGACCCCCGGACAACGGCGGATCTCACCGCCGCGACCCGCACAGGCGTGTCGGTCGATCAGGGGACAACAGCCTCACCCGGCGCATCGACCAGCACGTGGACAGATGCGCTCGCAGGTCAGCGCGAGAGTTGGGGACATCGCAGACACCGAGTCCGCGCCCCACCGAGGAGCTACCAGCCATGATCACCAAGGCCATCGTCCGCGGCGCATCCACTCTCGCCATCGCCGGACTGCTCGCCGGCTTCGCCGCCACCAGCGCCCAGGCCGCCACCCCCACCACGACAGCTGCCCCCGTCGCGCTGACCGCCCAGACCACCGCGGCGAGCAGCCCGTCCGGGCCCGGTCACCTCACGCCGGCACCGCAGATCAGCAAGCACTTCACCATCAAGAACGAGTTCTCGGCATGCACCTTGAAGCTGGTCAGCGCTACCGGCGACAACGAAGGCATGCCGGTCGACGGCAGCACCATGGACGAAGGCTCCACCCAGGGGTTCGAGGTCCAGTACAGGGCCGGCAACATCGGCATCATCAACGCCACCTACGACATCTACCAGAACGGCAGGCCCACCAAGATGGGCACCTTCACCGTCCGCATGACCTACGACTGGACCGGCGAGACCAGCATGGCCATCACCAGCCGCAGCGGAGACCACGACGCCCACTACACCCTGCTCCAGCCCGACGACACCGACGACGCGTGGGTCGAGTTCACCTGATCCGCCTGACTGGTGCCCAGCCGTGCTGAGCATCCGCAGCGGCTGTTCCGATGCCTCGTCGAGAGTCCCGCCGAGAACCCGCGCTTCCATATCTCGCGGGAGAGCACCGTCGGCCCGCAGCGTCATCCTGGAGGCGCCTCGTGACCTCGCCCTACACCGGCGCCGAGCACCTCGCCGCCGACGCCCGCGCCGCGAGCACCGAAATCAATGTTGCTGCGGATGCGTTGAGCAGCACCACAACTCCGGACAGCTCATCGGCGCGCAACCGAGTAACGATTCGGAGGTTGCTGTCGGCGACGGGGGTGAAGCCAGTTCGTCGAGTCGGGGCCTTGTCAGCAGGCGACGACGTTGACGGCGAGACCGCCCCGGGAGGTCTCCTTGTACTCGGACCGCATGTCCTCCCCAGTTTGGCGCAGAGTCGCGATCACCTGATCGAGGCTGACCCGATGAGAGCCGTCACCGTGCAAAGCGAGCTGAGCGGCGCTGATCGCTTTCACAGCGGCCACCGCGTTGCGCTCGATGCACGGGATCTGGACGAGACCGCCGACAGGATCGCAGGTGAGGCCGAGATTGTGCTCGATACCGATCTCGGCGGCGTTCTCCACCTGTGCAGGGGTGCCGCCGAGCACCTCGCAGAGCCCGGCAGCGGCCATCGCACAAGCCGATCCCACCTCCCCCTGACACCCCATCTCAGCTCCGGAGATCGAGGCGTGCCGTTTGACCAGGAGCCCGATGGCCCCACCCGCCAGCAGGAACCGGACGGCGTCGGCGTCCGACGCTCCGGGGGTGAACCGCATGTAGGTGTGGAGCACGGCCGGGATGATCCCGGCGGCCCCGTTCGTGGGTGCCGTCACGACCCGGCCTCCTGCTGCGTTCTCCTCGTTGACCGCCAGCGCGAAGAGAGCCGCCCAGTCGATCCGGTCCGCGGTGGCCCCCGTCCGCTCCCGGTCGGTCAGGCTTCGGAGCAGCCCGGGGGCACGCCGTCGCACCTCCAGGCCACCTGGGAGGGTGCCGTCGGTCGTCATTCCTCGCCGCACGCATTCCTGCATCGCTGCCCAGACTGTGCGCAGACCGGCCTCGACGTCGGCCCGCGGGCGCGATGCCGTCTCGTTGCGGAGCATCAGCTCGGCGACGCCGACACGCTGCGCCTTGCACTGCGCCACAAGCTCGGCCGCGGTGTCGAACGGATGAGGGGCGGGGGCGGGCTCAGGCTCCGGTGGCAGGGATCCGTCCTCGGCGGCTTCGACGACGAATCCTCCACCCACCGAGTAGAAGACCCGCGTTCGGACGAGGCGCCCCGCGCCGTCTACCGCCGCGAACCGCATGCCGTTCGGGTGAGCGGCGAGCGCATGCCGGTGCAGAACCATGTCCGTTGCCGGGTCGAAGGCAACGTCGGCGGTACCGGCGAGGGCGACCCGCCGCTCGGAACGCACCCGGTCGATGGCTCGCCTCCCGACATCGGTGTCCACCCTCGCCGGGTCGTGGCCCAGCAGGCCCAGGACGACAGCGTTCGGCGTGCCGTGGCCGGGCCCGGTGGCGCCGAGCGACCCGAACAGTTCGACCCGAACCTGCTCGACCCGACCCGGGCTGTCGGCGACCTCCCGGGCGAACTCCACCGCCGCCCGCATCGGACCGACCGTGTGAGAGCTCGAAGGACCGATGCCGATCGAATACAGGTCCAGGACGCTCGGGCTCACGCCGGGGACACCGGACGACGGCGCCGGGCCGCGTCGGTGAGCGACGGCGGTGTGTAGCCCGCGTCCGCGGGGTTGAGGGTGACACCGGGCGGGACGATCTCGTCGATCGCATCGAGCAGGTCGTCGTCGAGGGTCAGGCTCGGTGCCGAGAGCTGGCCGCTCAGCTGCTCGGTGGTGCGCGGGCCGATGATGACCGAGGTGACCGCCGGGTGCCGCAGCACCCAGGCCAGCGAGAGGTCGACCAGGCTCAGCCCCGCCGACTCCGCCAGGTCGAGCAGTCGCTCCGCGGCATCCCGCTTGAGCACGTTGGCCGGAGTGCCCTGGTCGTGGCGTGTGCCCATGATGGCGGCCCGCCCGGAGCTGGGGACCACCTCGCCTCGCCGCCACCGACCCGAGAGCCAGCCCCCGGCCAGGGGGCTCCAGGTCAGGACGCCGAGGCGGAACTGCTCCGCGACGGGCAGGAGCGCTCGTTCCACCCCACGCGCCAACATCGAGTACGGCGCCTGCTCGGTCGAGGCGGAGACCAGCCCACCCGCCCGTGCCAGGTACTGGGCCTCGAGAACCTGGTGCGGCTCGAAGGTGGACGTGCCGTAGTAGCGAATCTTGCCGGCATGCACGAGGTCCGAGAGTGCGCCGAGGGTCTCCTCGAGCTCGGTGTCCGGATCCGGCCGGTGGACCTGGTAGAGGTCCAGGTGGTCGGTTCCCAGGCGGCGCAGGCTCTCCTCCACGGCGCGTGCGGCCCAACGCCGGGAGTTGCCGCCGCGGTTGACGTCGTCACCGAACCTGCCGTGGAACTTCGAGGCCAGGACCACCTCGTCCCGCCTGCCCTTGATCGCGTGCCCGACGATCTCCTCGGACTCTCCCTGGGAGTAGACGTCGGCGGTGTCGACGACGTTGATGCCCGCGTCGAGGGCGGCTCCGACGATCCGCACTGCCTCGTCCCGGTCCGTGCCGAACTGCGACCCGAAGTTCATGGCGCCCAACGTCAACGTGCTGACCTGCACGCCTGTGCGCCCGAGCGGCCGGAACCAGCTCATCGGGCTCCTCCCACGAGCTCCGGTGCGCCGACGGCGCCGGTCTGCGGGGAGCTGTCGTCCCCGGCATGGGCCACGCGCCGTTGGGCCTGGGCGATGAGCCGGCGCACCACGAGGACGCCGAGCGCGCCGAACCCGAAGAGGATCGCGCTCCACCCGCCCGAGCCGCTGAGCGCGTAGGGCAGCAGGACGACGAAGGCCGCGCCGACGAGCGGGCCCACGACCACCGAGTTCTGGCCGGCGATGGCCGCCGCCAGCAGGATCGTGACGCTCGTCCACATCCCGAAGGACTCAGGCGTGATGATCCCGGACTGGAAGGAGCCGAGCGAGCCGGCCAGCGCCCCACCCGCTCCGCTCAGGGTCACCGCGCCGACGCGCAGCCACCGGACGTCGAGCCCGATCGACTCGGCACCCAGGTCCGAGTCCCGGGCCGCCCGGATCCGCACGCCGAGCCGGCCGCGGCTGAGCCGTACGAGTACGCCGAGGGCGAGCACCGTGACCGCGACCGACGCGATCCAGACGTCGTACGGGGAGACCGCTGTCAGCCCGGCCGCCTCCATCGACGGGAGCACGATGCCAAGCTCACCCTGGGTCAGCCCGGTCCAGGCCTTCGCCAGCTCGGGCACGGCAAGGGTGAACTGCAGCGTGATGATGCCGAGATAGATGCCGGAGAGCCGGATGATGCTGGTCCCGATCACGGCACCGAGGAGCAGCCCGATCAGGGCGCCCGCGGCCATCGCCACCGGCGCCGGGGCGCCCGCCCCGCTGACCAGCAGCCCGGAGCAGTAGCCGCCCACCATCATGAACCCGCCCTGGGCCACGGCGAGCCGGCCCGACAGTCCCGACGCGACGTTCTGCCCGGCCACCGCGATGGCCATCGCCAGGGCCGTGGCCAGGACGAAGACCAGCGAGCCGTCGAGGTTGCGCGGTACCAGGACGACGACCACCGCCGCGACGGCCACGCCGACGACCATCGTCGCCAGCCGGACCCGGCTCGTCCGTGGCCGGAGCCGACCGAGGGCATCCGATGCGGCCGACAGCATCGCGAGCAGGCGTCCGCCACCCGTGTCGGCCTGCGTGGGCAACCCGTTGGAGGCGACGAGAACCTGCCTTCCGAGCAGGCCGCTCGGCCGGACGAGGTAGAGGGCTGTCAGGACCACGAGCGCGGTGAGCGCCTCGTACTGGCCACCCACGTAGTAGGCGACCAGCGCGTTGAGCACGCCGTAGGTCAGGCATCCCACGACCAGGCCGCCGAAGGTGCCGATGCCGCCGAGGACAACCGCGGTGAATGCCGACACCATGAACGTCGTGAGGTGGTTCGGGTCGAGCTGGGCAGAGGTACTGATCGCCACGCCCGCCACTCCGGCGATCGCGCCACCAGCCACCCAGGCCAGCCGCTCGAGCGCGACCACGTTGATGCCGTTGACCGCTGCCGTCGCAGGGTCGTCGGCGAGAGCGCGCAGCGCCAGGCCGACCCGGCTGCGGTGCAGCAGCAGCGCCACGAGTCCGACGAGCGCGAGTATGCCGATGAGGAAGACCAGCTCGAACCGGCCGACCGAGGCCCCGAAGAGCGACAACGTGCCGTCGAGCGGCCCGGGCACGGGTAGCGCCTTCGGGTTCTGCCCCCACTGCTCGCCGACGATCCCGATCAGCGCGAGCGCCGGCCCGAAGGTCGCCATGGCGGTGAGCAGCTCCGGCGCATCGGCGAAGTACCGGCCGATGACCAGGCCGAGCAGCAGCGACGCCACCGCTCCGACGGCGATGGCGACGAGCCAGCCGGCCGCCGTCGGCAGACCGCCGTCGACAGCCTGCCACGCCGCGTACCCCGCCAGGGTGGCGATCGCCCCCTGCGCGAAGTTGAGGACGTGCGCGAAGCGGAAGGTGAGGACGACGCCGAGCGAGATCGCGATATAGAGCCCACCGCTGACGAGGCCGCTCACGACTACCGGCCACATGGCGCGGCTCCTCGGTGCGTGCGGCGCACGGTCACGACCCGACCTTCACGAACCGGCCGTCCCGCACCTGGTAGAGGCTGAACACGTCGGTCTGCCCGGCGTCGATCGAGCTGACGACGTCCTGGGTCCAGCCGACCTTCTCCAGCACGCCGACCTGCTTGCCGCCGAGCCCGCGCAGTGCGGTCATGAACGACTCCTGGGTGAGCGGGCCATCGGCATCGGCATCCTTGACGGCCTGCTCGATCATGGCGCCTGTGTTCCAACCGAGGATGCCGAGCACGGTGGCGGCGTCCGGGGCGAGCTTCGTGATCTCGCGGCTGAACTCCTGGACGGCGGGTGACGGGTCCGTCACCAGCGGGAACAGCGCGGAGAAGTACATCCCTTCCAGGGCGGCGCCGCCCAGCTCCAGTGTCGTGGCGTTGAGCTGGCCCGAGTAGGAGACGGCGGGAAGGGACCTGCCGGCGTTCTGGAGGGCCTTCATCGTCCCTGCGATGCTCTGCGCGACGACCTGGAAGACGATGCCGTCCGCCCCCGATGCGGCGATGCTCTGCGCGATGGGCGCGAAGTTGGTCGTCGTCGCTGGTAGCGGGACAGCGACGATCTCCGCGCCGTACTTCGCCGCCTCGGCCGGGGCCTTCTTGGCCGCGTCCTCCCCGATCGTCGGGTCGTAGACCAGCGCGATCTTCTTCTTCCCTTGGTCGGCGAGGGTCTTGATGCCGACGAAGCTCTCGGTCGTGTAGTCGGTGAACATGCCGAAGGCGTTCGGCAGCCCGGCGGCCTTGACCAGCGAACCGTTCGCGAGGACGAACACGGGCGTGGTCGGGTCGGTCTTCAGCACCGACTGGGCGCCGGTGAACGGAGCGGTCGACAGCACGAACAGGCCGAAGGGCTTGGACGCGAGGAGCTGCCGCACCGAGCTCGTCCCGCCGGCGACCGTCCCCGCACTGTCGACGACGTTCAGCTCGACCTTCCGGCCGTCGATCCCGCCGTTCGCGTTGCGGTAGGCGAAATACGCCCCGAGACCCTTCGTGACCTGGTCGTTGATCGCGAGCGGGCCCGTGGCGACCGTCGAGACCCCGATCGTGAGCGGGGCGCCGTCCGCGAGCGCCTCCCCGGTCCCGCTCGCGGAGGTGCTGTTCCCGCAGGCACCCGTCACCAGGACGACGGCCGCCAGGACCGTCGCGACGACGCCCGACCGTCGGGATACAAGACTCTTCATGCCCTCTCCTCAGTTCTCGGCGCCGGCCGGCGCGGTGGGAGCGGTCCCGAGGTAGGCCTCGAGCACCGCCGGGTCGTGGCTGATCTCCGCCCACGTGCCGTGGGCGATCACCGCACCCGCGTTCATGACGTACACGCGGTCGCAAACGCTGCTGACGAACTCCATGTCGTGCTCGATCAGCACGACCGACCCCTCGCGTTCGGTGAGATGGCGGCGGATCAGGTCGAGGACGTGGGCCCGGTCGTGCATCGGTACACCCGCCACCGGTTCGTCGAGCAGCAGGACCTGCGGCTCCGCCGCGAGCGCTCGCACGAATTCGACGAGCTTTCGCTGGCCGCCGCTGAGCCGGTCGGCCGCCAGGTCCAGGACCGCGTCGAGCCGGAGAATCTCGGTTGCGGCGTCGAGGAGGTCCTCGACCGCTCCGGACCCGCGCCCGCGACGGGCGAGGTCGATGTTCGAGCGGGCGCTGAGCGACCCGAACAGCTGCGCGGTCTGGAACGTTCGGACGAGACCGAGCCGCGACCGCCGCACCGGCCGGGTCCGGCCCAGGGTCTGCCCGTCGAGCACCACCGAACCCGCACTCGGGGCGACCACCCCGGACAGCGCGTTCACCAGGGTGGACTTACCGGCGCCGTTCGGGCCGATCACTCCGACGACCTCCCCGGGCCGCACCTCGACGGAGATGTCGGTGAGCGCCCGGAAGGATCCGAAGTGGACGTCGAGCTTCTCCGTCCTCAGCACTGCAGGCCGCTGCGTCTCTCGTGCATCCGGCCCGGTCATGACAGATAGGCCTGTTCGATGCGCTCGTCGGCTCGAAGAGTCTCTGCGGTGTCCGCCAGCACCATGCGGCCCCGCTGCAGGACGTAGCCACGGGTCGCGACCTCCAGGCACCGGTGCACGTGCTGCTCGACGATCAGCACGGCCCGCTCGCCGGTCGCCAACCGACCGATGACCTCGAAGAGCTCGTCGATGACCAGCGGGGCGAGGCCGAGCGACGGTTCGTCGAGCAGCAGCACCGACGGGTCCCCGACGAGTGCGCGCGCGATGGCGAGCATCTGCTGTTGTCCACCCGAGAGCCGGCCTCCGAGGTCGGAGAGCCGTGGTCTCATCCATGGGAACTGGTCGAGCGCGGCGTCGAGTCGCTGCTTCTCACCGTCGCGGGACCCGTGCAGGAAGGACCCGAGGAGCAGGTTCTCCCGGATCGTCAGGTTGGGCAGGATGCCGCGGCCCTCGACGACGTGCGCCACCCCGAGCCGTGCGACCCGGTGCGGCGGGAGACCGTCGATCCGTGCCGACCCGACGGAGATCGAGCCGGACCGCAGCGTCAGCAACCCGGAGATGGTGCGCAGCAACGTGGACTTGCCTGCCCCGTTGGGGCCGAGCACCGCGACGATCTCGCCGGGTGCCACCTCCAGCGACACGCCGTGGAGGACCGGGACGAGTCCGTAGCCGGACTCGACCTCGTGGACGGACAGCATGGCGAGGACTCCTCACGCATTCGTGGACGCGGTTCGGCGGGACTGCAGGTCCGCCTGCAGCCGTGCCCGGACGGGCTCGGACCGGGCGACGTCGACCAGGGCCAGGGCCATCGCCAGGGCACCGTCGCGGACGAAGCGATCCCCCTCCGGCCCGGCTGCGGCCGCGGCGAACGCGGCCGTGTGGTTGCCCTGTTCGTCGGGCAGCGCGAACGACAACATCGGGTGCAGGGCGGGAACGACCTGCGACACGTTGCCCATGTCGGTCGAGCCGAACAGCGCGTCGGGGTACTCGGGGAATGTCCGGCCGGCCTCCTGGGCGCGGGCCCGGAACAGGTCCGCGAGGTCCGGGTCGTGCCGGAACTCGCGGTAGAGCGACGGCAGGGCTGCGGCGTCCATGCTCGTGCCGGTCGCCAGCGCGCCCGCCTCGAAGCAGCGCCGGACCCGGTCCCACACCTCGTCGACGTCGGCGATCGTGTCGCCGCGGATCATGCACTCCATCACCGTCCGGTCGGCGATCACGTTGACCGCCCCACCGGCCTCGGTGACGACGTGATGGACCCGGACGCCGTCCCGCAACTGCTGACGGAGCAGGCCGATGGCGGTCTGGGCCAGCACCGTCGCGTCCGCGGCGTTGAGGGCGCTCCACGGCCGCGAGGCGTGCCCGCCGCGGCCGCGGTAAGTGATGCGCCACGAACGCGCGGCGCGGAACTGCGGCTCGACGACGTCCTTGAGCGACGGGTGCACCATGATCGCGGCGTGCACGTCGTCGAAGAGACCGCGGTTCACCATGATCTCCTTGCCGGTGCCGCTCTCCTCCGCCGGCGTGCCGTAGACACGCAGCGTCACCCCTAGCGCATCCACGAGCGGCGCGAGGGCGAGCGCCGCGCCGACCGCGGCCCCGGCGATGACGTTGTGCCCGCACCCGTGACCGATGTCGGGCAGCGCATCCATCTCGGCGCAGATGCCCAGGACGAGCGCGCCCGAGCCGATCGTGGCGACGAACGCGGTGGCCAGGCCCGCCACCCCGCGCTCGACCGTGAACCCGTGCCCGGCGAGGACGTCACCGATCTCGGACGAGGTGCGGTGCTCCTCGAAGGCGAGCTCGGGGTGCGCACCGATCCAGTGCGAGAGTTCAAGGACGCGGTTCAGGACCTGGTCGAGTGTCTCGCGGACGATCGAGGTCGGGTCGTTCACCGCCACACCTCACCGAGGAGTCGAAGGATGTTGCCGCCGAGGACGGCCCGGATGTCGGAGTCGGACAAGCCGTGCTGCACGAGCCAGCCGGTGATGTGGCGGAAGTTCTCGGTCGGGTTCTCCAGACCGTCGACGTGGGTGATCTTCTCGACCTCGAGCCCCCCGGGATCGAAGACCGTGGACGAACCGATCACGTCGCTGATCGCGTGCTGGAAGGATGCGTGGTCGCCGTAGAGGGTGTCCGGGCCGAAGGCCACGTGCTCGATGCCCATCAGATCGACGGCGTGCACGAAGTGCTGCATCACCGATTCGATCGACTGCGCGCGGTGGTCGTGCGCCAGCGTGGTGTGCGGCGCCGCCTCGATGCCGAGCACGCCGCCGCGGTCGGCCAGGGCGCGGAGCACGTCGTCCGGCTTCATCCGGGCGATCGGCCACACGGCGCGCGCCCCGGCGTGGGTGATCGAGATCGGGGTCGACGAGGCGTCGATCGCATCGCGCGAGGTCCGATCGCCGGCGTGCGAGACGTCGACGAGAACCCCGAGCGCGTTCATCCGCTCGACCGCGCGGTGGCCGAACACGGTCAGGCCGCCGTCCCGGGTCTCCTTCTGCCCCCCACCGAGGGTGTTGGCGTCGGAGTAGACCAGCCCCATCTGCCGGATGCCCAGGCCGTACAGCACGTCGATCCGGTCGATCTCGTTCTCGATCATCCCGGCCGACTCGGTCCCCATCACGAAGGCGAGCTGTCCGTTGCGCTTGGCCGCCAGGATGTCGGCGACCCTGCGGGCCACGACCACGCCCTCCTGGTGGGCGATGTCGGCGAGCCGCAGGCCGAGCGTGGTGACGAGGTCGTCCCACTTCCACCCCGATCGTCGCGTTCCGCCGATCACGCCGAACCAGTTGTCGAAGATGGCGGTCAGCCCGGAACGACGGAGTTCGGTGAACGCGGTCTGCTCCTGCTTGGTCCGCAGGAACGTGTCGACATCCCCCATGTCCGCGGGCAGGAGCTGCGGATGATCGTGGAAGCTCACGACGACGTTCTCCGCGAGCAGGCGCTCGACCCGCCGACAGTCCTCCTCGTCGAGCTCGGGCGAGAACGTGCTGCGTCGGTGGGACGGGTCGACCAGTTCGACCGCGGAGTAGTCGATCCCACGGGTGACGTACGGGAACGACTCGTAGTCGGAGGGCCTCGCCACCGGACCGTTCATGCGAACCTCGATCTCTGTGCTGAATAGCGGCACGCCGTGCTGCATTGCGATACGTGACTATGAACTCACGACCACGGCTGCGTCAACGGTCCCGGTACGCGGGCCCGACAGCGCCCCCCGACGCTGCGGGGTCCCGGCGGACCACCCCGTCGCCGTCGACGACGATGTCGGGGTCGAGCTCCCTCGAGTCACGCTCGACCCCGGCCAGGATCGAGGCGGCCACGTCAGGGCGGGGCAGGATCGGCTGACTGTCGGCGTCGAGCTCGATGGGGAACAGCTGCAGCCGTGGACCACCGTCGTCGCCCAGCCCGACGCGGAAGACCGCGCTCTCGTACCAGGGACCACGCATGAGCACGGGACGGAACGGCGCCGCCGGATGGGCGTCGGGGTCGGCCACCATCGCCTCCGGGGTCCATCCGTCGCACCAGTCGAAGACGAAGTTGCCCGTCGAGTAGAGGACGAGGCCCCGTCCGTAGAACTCCACGGGATGCAGGCAGTGCGGATGGTGCCCGATGACGAGGTCGGCCCCGGCGTCGATCAGCCTGTGTGCCAAGGGCTGCTGGTACCGAGCCAGCGGCCCTTGCGCGTCCGGCAGGTAGGGGAACGGGACGCCCCAGTGGAGCGCGACCGCGACGACGTCCGCCCGCAGCCGGGCCTCGCGAACCGCCCGCTCGGCGACCAGGACGTCCGGCTCGTGGGCGACGGTGTGGACGAACGGCGGGGTCCCGGGCGTCTCCTCCATGAAGGGGCCGTCGAACTCCACCGTCTGCCGCACCCGCAGCGGCGCGATGCCCGCCCTGTCCGCGGTCGCGTTCGCCCCCGAGGGAAGAGCCGAACACAGACTGAGGAAGGCGAGCGTCTGCCCGCCAACCTGGAGGATCCGCGGCGCCGTCGCCTCGGCCCGGTTCTCGCCGAAGCCGGCATGCCCGATCCCCGCCGCATCGAGCGCTCGGACGGTGTCCCGCATGCCCTCCGCGCCGTAGTCCATCGCGTGGTTCATCGCGAGCGACACGAGGCCGACCCCCCAGGACGCCAGCTCCACGGCCCCGCTCTCCGGCGCGCGCATGGCCACCAGCTTCTCCGCGCGCTCGCCACGACCGGTGAGCGGCACCTCCAGGTTGCCGATCACGAGGTCACCGCCGGTGAGCAGCCCTGTCGCCGACTCCCCCGGGGCTCGTCGCGGCCATCCTCCGACGACGAGGTCCCCGACTATCGTGAGCTCCACTGCCACTCCGTTCCCCGACGCGGTGGAACACCGTGCCGCCATGCGATATGGGTGTGTAGTGTCGTGCGCCATGAGCACTGCGCCCGACGACGCCTCGCCGCCCGACCGCCCGGCTGCCGGGATCCGCACCATGAACAGCGTGCTGAGCACGCTGCGGGTCTTCGAGGAGGTCGCCGTGCGTCAGCCCGTCGGCGTCTCGGACCTGGCGCGAGCCACACGGATCCCGAAGAGCTCGGTGCAGCGGGCTCTCGTCACGTTGCAGCAGGCGGGCTGGCTGCGGGTGGTCGACGCGGAGCCGGTCCGATGGGGCGTGACGATGAAGGTGCTCGCCCTCGGGCTGCGCGGAGCCGCCGAGCAGGACCTCAGGGTGGTTGCCGCCCCGGTGGTCACACGCCTCGCCGCCCAGACCGGCGAGACCGTCTTCCTCGGCCTGCGCGACGGTGACGAGTACATCATCGTCGGCCGCGAGGAGAGCAGACACATGGTGCGGGTCCACCTCGACCTGGGAGCCCGGCTGCCTCTGCGTGCCACGTCCGGCGGCGTCGCGATGATGGCCCGGCTCGCCCCTGCCGAGGTGGACGAGCTGCTCGCCGAGGAGCTCGCCGAGTTCGCCGACGCACCCGTGCAGACGAACGAGGAGCTGCGCCACGAACTGGTGGCCACCGCCGCCCGCGGCTACGCCGTCAACATGTCGGCCTGGTACCGCCCGCACGTCGCCTCCTTCGGCGCCGCCATCGTCGATCGCACGGGGCGCCCGGTCGGCGCCGTGGCGCTGTCCATCCCCGAGATGCGCTACGACGCCGCCGAGGAGGAGCGGCTCGGACGCCTCACCGTCGCCGCCGCGGACGAGATCAGCGCTCTGATCTCGTCCGCCTGACGGGGCCGTCAGCGACCGGCGATCCCGGCGAGCAGCCGGGCCGTCCCGACCGGGTTCTCCACCCCGAAATGGTGGCTGCCGAGGTCGATCGGAACCACCGCCTCCACACGGCCCTCCAGGTGCGCGACCGACTCGGGAGCGAGCATCGCGCGCACCGCGTAGACCGTGACGGGGCTCTTCACCTCCGCCAGGGCCTCCTCCATGTTCCAGCGGACGAGCCCCTCGTAGGCCGCCGAGCCCGCCGGTTGCCGCACCGCCACCATCTTGGCGAAGTACTCGTCCTTGAGGGCCTCGTCGGTCCCCTCGGGCGAGCCCGCCTCGACCATGCTGCGGACAAGACCCGGGAAGTCGTCACGGAGCAGGTCCAGGAAGGCGGACGCCTGGTCGTCGTCGAGCGCGCCGAACAGGAACGTGTAGTGCAGGGCGTCGAGCGCCGCGACGCGCGCCACCCGCGCCGGCGCCAGCCGGGCGACCTCGACGGCGACGGCGCCGCCGAGGGAGTGGCCGGCCACGATCGCGTCGCCGACGTCCTCCGCCTCCAGGACGGCCACCACGTCGTGCCCGAACTCCACCATCGAGTACGACTCCCGGGCGGAGCGGGAATCGCCGTGCTCGGCGAGATCGACCGCGAGAACGCGCAAGTCGGCGGGCAGGTGCGCGGTGATCTCGTCGTAGTCCCGCCGGTCGCAGGCCCATCCGTGGATCAGGACCAGGACCGGTCCCTCGACCGGTCCGCTGACCGTGTAGTGGATCGTCGTGTCGTTCTCGCGGTGGACCCGCCGGCTCTCGAGGGTCCTGCTACCTACGGTCATCCCGCCTCCTGTGCCGCGATGTGGAACGTTGTGCTGCCTGTTAGCATGGGACCGTAGCCGGGCGGAGCCTCCGTGTCCACGGGCTCCACGCTCAGACCGGCGACGGTTCCGACAACGGACACATGACCGACACGACTCAGCCGGGAGCATCCGTGACCTCGCATCTGTTCAGCCCCTTCGAGATCCGCGGTGTCGCCCTGCGGAACCGGGTGGTCGTGTCGCCGATGTGGCAGTACCTGGGGGTCGACGGCGCGCCGACCGTGGCCCACACGGTGCACCTCGGCCGACTCGCCGAGGGTGGCCCGGGACTGACGATCGTGGAGGGGACCACGGTGGACCGGCGAGGTCGCGGCACGGTGGGAGACCTCGGCCTCTGGCAGGACGACCTGGTCCCCGGGCACGCGGGACTCGTCGACATCATCCGGGCCGGCGGCTCCGTCCCCGGGATCCAGCTCATCCACGCGGGCCGCAAGGGCCGCCGCAACCCACCCTGGGCCCCGGAGGACCAGCCTGTCCCCGACCCGGCGGACTGGCCGGTACTCGCCCCCAGCGCGATCCCTGTCCCGGTCCCGGGAGCGGCGGCACCCGAGGCGATGTCGTTGCGCGACATCGAGGAGACGGCGCACAGCTGGGCGCAGGCCGCGCGACGGGCACGGGATGCCGGCTACGACGTCATCGACGTGCAGGCCGCCCACGGCTACCTCCTCCACACCTTCCTCTCCCCACTCACCAACCGGCGCACCGACGCCTACGGCGGCTCCTCCCACAACCGCGCCCGCCTGCTGATCGAGGTCGTCGACGCGATCCGGACCGAGTGGCCGGACGACAAGGCCCTGTTCGTCCGGCTCTCCTGCGTGGACGTCAGGTGGGGGTTGGACCGGACCGTCGAGCTCGTGCGCGAGCTCCGCTGCCACGCCGTCGACGTCATCGACTGCACAAGCGGCGGACTCACCGGGCGACCCACCCCCGACGCTCCGGCCGTCGGCTACGGCTATCAGGTGCCCTACGCCGAACAGGTGCGCGTGCAGACCGGATCGCCCACGATGGCGGTCGGGATGATCGTGCACGCGCGACAGGCGGAGGAGATCGTCGCCTGCGGTCGCGCCGACCTCGTGGCGCTGGGACGGGAGCTGCTGCACAACCCGAACTGGCCGCTCGACGCAGCCCGCAAGCTCGGCGTCGCCGACCCCTACGCAGCCGCGCCCGCTCGGACGGCCCACTGGCTGCGCAAGCGCGACGAGAGCTTCCCCGGGCTCGCACCATCGACGATGGGCGATCTCGACGTCGCGACGGTCGGCTGATGCGCGCGGCGTGGTACGACCGTCCCGGCCCCGCACGGCACGTGCTGACGGTCGGCGAGCTGCCGGACCCGGTGCCCGGCCCGGGCGAGGTCCTGGTCCGGGTCGCGGCATCGGGAGTGAACCCGTCGGACTACAAGCGACGCAGCACATCGGCACCCACCCGACGGTGCGTGCCGCACAGCGACGGCGCCGGCACCGTCGTGGCGGCGGGCGACGACCTCCACCGGGACTGGATCGGGAAGCGCGTCTGGGTGTGGAACGCGGTGAACCGCTTCGGGTACGGGGTGCTCGCGCCCGGCGAGAGTGGAACCGCCGCCGAGCTCGTGGTGATGCCCGTCGGCAACCTCGCCGAGCTTCCCGACACCGTCGGGTTCGAGGTCGGGGCGTGCCTCGGCGTGCCCGCCTTCACCGCCTACGCCGCGGTCCTCGGAGACGGACCCGTCGACGGCGCCACGATCCTGGTCCAGGGCGGGGCCGGATCGGTCGGCGAGCTGGCGATCCAGCTGGCCGTGCGGGCGGGCGCGACGGTGCTCACGACTGTCAGCTCGTCGGCGAAGGCAGACCGCGCCCGCGCCGCCGGCGCGCACCAGGTCATCGACTACCGCACGACCGACGTCCGCACTGCGGTACGGGACCACGCCCCCGCCGGGGTGGACCGCGTCGTCGAGGTCGACTTCGCCGCCAACATCCGCACCGACACGGACGTCCTCGCCCCCTACGGAACGATTGCGAGCTACTCCTCGACCTCGAACCCCGAACCGGTCGTCCCCTACTTCGCGCTGCAACTCAAAGGCGCGACGCTCCGTACGGTCCAGGTCTTCACGATGCCGGCTCGTCAGCGCGCTCAAGCCGTGAAGCACATCGGCGCCGCACTCGCTGCAGGCACCCTCGTCCCCTCGATCGCCGCAGTCTTTGGGCTCGACGACATCGCTGCCGCTCATGAAGCGGCGGAGAATCGTCCCGAGGGCAACGTGATCGTCGAACCTGGAGTTCGGCGGTGATCGCGGCTCTCGAGGGCCGCGCGGTGTTCTGCACTCACCGATCTCGTCGGCGTACGACTGCCAGAACCACCGACCGGAGCTCGGTCGAATCGAGACGAGTTCGACAGGACTGGACGAGACAAGCTCTGGCCTGCCTGTCGTGCCAACTCCTGCCTGGCATGCCGTCGTTGACACACGCACACTTACGGAGGCCACGCTACGAGCCTCTGACCAGGGCAAACTGTTCGAAGGAGGCCACGGCGGTGTCCACGAGCCGATGACGAGGACAGCGCAGGGCTGTGACCTGGGGAAATGGAGCCGCCTTGGGGAGTCGAACCCCAGACCTACGCATTACGAGAGAATGTGTCATCGACCACAGAGGGCTCGCCTGGTCTATCCGTGCACGTCAGCACGTTCACCATGCTCATTGCGCTCCGCTGTCCGACACCATTTCGTGCCACGGACCGTGCCACGTCGAGATCAACTTCACGTCCTGGCGAATCAGGACAGCACGGGCGGTGCTGGTGCCCAGCCGCGGCCGGTCTCCTCACGGTGCAGCGGCGTGTCACAGCCGAAACGCAGGTGGGTCCGCTCCCATGCCTCGGCCAGGGCGGCGGACGTCGCGGCGGCGCTCGCCCCGCAGTTGCCGCACTCCGCGATCCACTGCGAGTCGACGAGTCCCGACGGATAGCGGGTCTCCTGCTTCTTCATGGTCGGCTCCTCCGTTGCCCGCTCCGCCGTCGTTCGGGGGTGGGTGCAGTTCTCGGTGTCGGGTGCCCCCCGCCGGGCTGGTGAATCAGGCCGTTCGGACGAGCCCCCCACGGCGGTCCGCGATGTCACCCGGTCCGTTCGTCGAGCCCCCGGAGGCGATCGTTGAGCTCGGTGATCTGCTCGCGGGCGTCCTGCAGCTCACCCTGGGCCGTGGCGAGCTCGTCGCTGCGGGTCCGAAGGTCCGCCCGGGCATCCTCGAGCGCCCCGCTGGCCTCGTCGCGTGCGCTGTCGGCACGTCGGCGTGCGGTCTCGGTGTCGTCGAGCTGCTGCTCGAGCGTCGTGATGGCCTGGGCCGAGACGAGGGTGTGGCCGGCGTCGAGGAGCTCGCGGAGGCGAGCGGCGTGGGTGAGCTGGCGACGGGAGTAGCGGCGGTGCCCGCCGTCGGTCCGGTACGGCTGCAGCACCCCGGACGTGTCGAGGCTGCGCAGGAACGCAGGCTGGACGCCGAGGAGTTCGGCCGCCTGCCCCATCGAGACAGCCGGGTAGTCCTCGTCGTCCAGCCTGCGCAGGTTGTTGGTCAACAGTGATCGGTCTCCGGCTCCGTCATCGCCCTCCCAGGGTTGTCGTCGTCATCTCGTGTCGTGACCCGGCCGGGCACGGGGAATCAGGCACCGAGAATCAGGGGGTCGACTCCAGCGCGGGCACCGGACCGTCGGCGCCGGCATGACTGATCTCGACGCGGCGAGGCTTGGCCCGTTCGACGACCGGGATCGTGATCGCGAGGACACCGTCGCGATAGGTCGCCGAGAGCCGCTCACCGTCGAGGTCTCGTCCCAGCAACAGGCGTCGACTGAAACTCCCCCGCGGGCGCTCCCGGCACAGCCAGTCGCCGCCCTCGTGCGGGGTGCTGCGCTCGGCGCGCACCGTCAACGCATTGCCCTCGACCACCACCTCGATCGAGCCGGGGTCGACACCGGGGAGGTCGAAGGTGGCGACGAAGTGGCCGTCGAGACGCTGGATGTCCATCGGCATCCCCGCGGGTGCGCCGGCCTGGCCGGTGGCCTTGTCCAGCATCCGGAACGCGTCGGCGAAGGGCTCGTAGTTCAGCAGCATCGTGATCTCTCCTCTCGTTGTGCTGCCTGCCTGAAGTGACGAGAAAATTTATAGCGCCCGCTCGAACTTTGACGCAAGAGCGGGTTGAGAAATTTTCTGGTGTGGGGTTCTATCTCGGGCTGTCAGCAGCGGGATGTGCCGCACAGGAGGACGGCGATGGCCGAGCGTGCACCTGACCTGGACACCCGGTTCCCTTCTCGGCCGGGAGCCTTCGCCGAGGACCCCACCTTCGCGTACGCACCGGCGAACCTCGTCACAGGTTCCGACACAGCACTCGATCTTGCCGTCGCGATGGGCGAACTTGCACACCACCTCCATTCCGCCGCCGACGCCGACCAGGTGGTTGGCCGCGTACTCGACGCGTGCATCTCGCTGGTCGACGGTTGCACCCACGACGGGATCACAGCCCGCACCCCACGCGGGCAGGTCGCGCCACGGGCACGTTGCCCCCTCGCCCGCGCACTCGACACGCTGCAGTACGACCTTGACGAAGGACCCGGACCGCAGGCCATCCGCGAGAGCCGCACGATCCACGCAGCCGAGCTCGCCACCGATCCACGCTGGCCCCGCTTCGGGCCCCGCGCCGCCGATCTCGGTGCCCTGTCCGTGCTCACCTGCCGCCTGTTCACCGGCGACCGGGCCACCGCGGCGATCAACCTCTACGGCACCGCCCCGCACGCCTTCACCACCAACGACGAGATCGCCGCCGCTGTCATTGCCGCACATGCCTCGGTGGCCATCGACTCGGTCCGAACCCGCACCCAGCTCGCCGAGGCGATCCGGACCAGGCAGCTCATCGGCGAAGCCGTCGGCATCCTCAAGGAACGCCACCAGGTGTCCTCACAACAGGCGTTCAACCGACTCCGCGCCGCATCACAGGACCTCAACGTCAAACTCCGGGTCATCGCCGAACACCTCACCACCGACGCCACGCAGCTGCGGTGAGTGGGCGCGGCAAGAGCGCGGCACGTTCGTGAGCGCCGCGTCGCCGCTGCCATCCCCGACGACCGGCTCGTCCACTACGTCGAGGCCGGACAACTCTTGCTCGACGGGGGACGTGGCGTCGACCTCGACAACCCGGCCGCGCCGGGCTGCCGGGAATCGCCATCACCGCCACACCCCTGATGCACCGTCCTCGAGAACCAGGCCCCGGCTGCCAGCCTGACCCCGACTTTCGAAGGACCGATCCGCGCCCTTGCTCGGCGCCGTTGTGAGGAGGGGTCAACGTGGAGCGCCCGCAGCGAAGCAAGGACGAACGACGTCGATGCCCACGATCAACGGTGCGCACTCCCCGGCAGGATCGACCGGATTGGCACAGGGCTATCAGGGGCACGGAGCCGCACGCCGAAAGCGTGCCATCAAGAATTCTCGGCCCGAGGGCCATGAGCGAGCCTATCCGCGGCGAGCTCGCCACACCCGGACGCCCAGCGGTTCCACATTCGCCGGCCGCTGCTTGCCCACCACGATGGGCTTGGCCGACGTGCGTCGTCGCGAGTCCTCAGGATCCTGAACCCTCGTGCTGATCTCCTCATGACGCGGATCCCACCCTCCCTGCCCGTTTTTCGGGGCGAAAGGCACGCTGTCCCGCCTTGTTCCCCGGCCGGCGGGCCGGTAGCCGTCTCGGCGCGCCGTGAGGAGATCAGCACGCCGCCGCGCGTCGCCGATCTCTGAACGGTGCCGGGTCCGGACGGAGCCCGGGTTTGTGGTGTCGCGCTCCCCTGGTCGCGGACAACCCGCTCGGTCAGTCGTGGGTGAGCGGGATGACAGGTACACAGGGTGTCCTCTGCGAGCGGGGTACGGGATCGGACCAGCGGGGACGCTGGTCGGATCAGTTGCGCAGCACGCAGAGCTGGGCGAGCCGGACCGCTGTCGGTGGCGGCGCCCGGGGCCGTGTCACGACCATCGCCAAGGGGCGCGGCCCGCGGGCAGTGGCGTACCCGGTCGCGAGCAGGTAGGTGACCGCCCAGAGCCCGAGAATGATCAGGGCGGTGAGCATCGCGAGACACAGGTGCATTATCTGCTCGACCGCAGTGGCCGGCTGCGCTGTCGCGATCTCGACAGCCGCCGTCCCGGCGGCCGGACCGGCCGCCCGGGACCCTGTGACGAGGGGGCCGGGAATGGACCCGCCGTCGGGATGCGGGCTGGTGGTGGCCGTGGCCGGTGGCATGGCGTGGTCGGCGCCTATGGGCACGGCCAGCGAGTGCATCGCCGCGACGCCCAGTAGCAGCGCGAGCACCACGAGTCCGCGCTGCCACCGCGACCGACCGGTCGTCCTCACGCCCTCACCGTAACCACCTGGGGAATCGCCCGTGATCAGGCGTGGTGGCCGTGGTCACGGCTGTCGGGGTGGTCGTGCTCGCTGCTGGGGCTCCCACCCATCATGGCCAGCATGGGTGTTCCGCCCGAGCGCACGAACCGCACCACCAGCGCGGCGGCCAGGATGAGGAACGCGATGTTGAGCCAGGTGGTGTAGTTCCAGGAGATGCCCTCGTTGGGCAGGTGCGCGCCAGCCGGGTTCGGGACCAGCCCGAGCCCGCCGAAGATGAGCTCGACGAGATAGCCGGCGATCGCGGCGGTGGCGTAGAAGGTGCCGGCGAGGAACGCGGCCATCCTCCACCCGTAGTAGCGGCGGTAGATGTTGAGCACCGGCAGGATGATCAGGTCGGCGAAGATAAACGCGACCACCCCGCCGAAGCTGATCCCGCCGGTCCACAGCACCACGGCCAGGGGCACGTTCCCGATCGAGCACACGAAGCTGATCACCGCAACTAGCGGTCCGACGATGGGTCCCCAGATCGCAGCGGCGGTGGGGTGGCCGGACAGGAATAGGCCCTGCCAGAACGCATCGGGCACCCACGCCCCGATCGCACCGGCGATGAGCAGTCCGCCGACGAGGTCTTTCCAGATCGCCGCCCATTCCATGACGAACACATGCGACACCGAGGTGAACGCCTCACCCGAGAACAGCCGCCGGCGCAGCGAGCCGTCGCGTCGCACGGACATGTCCATCGCGGCGTGGCCCTCCATCGACCCGGCTAGCCCCTTCTCGGCCTGTACCCGGGCTGCGTCGAGGAGTTTGCGGCGCAGCCCGAGCCGGAACACCACCGCGAGCGCCACGATCATGATCGGGCCACCGACGAACTCCGCGACGGTGAACTGCCAGCCCATCAGCAGCGCCAGGATCACCCCCAGCTCCACGACCAAATTGGTGGAGGCGATCTCGAAGGCCATCGCGGCGGTGAAGTTCGCGCCCTTGCGAATCAGCGACCGCGCCAGCGCGACCGCGGCGTAAGAGCATGACGAGGACGCCGCGCCGAGCCCGGCGGCCAGCGCCAGGGTGCGGGGTCGGTCGTCGCCCAGCAACCGCACGATCGTGGCGCGGCGCACCGCGGCCTGCACCACGGCGGAGAGCGCAAAGCCGAGGATCAGCGCCCACAAGATCTCCCAGGTCATCGACCCGGCCAGCCCGAGCGCGTGCCCGATCGCACCCATCACAACCATGTCCAATACCTAGGGGGGGTATCTGCTCGTCTGTTGATACCCCTCTCGGGTACACCTGTCAAACGCCGGCCGGGATCGACTGGCCGGCAGATCAGATGCCAGCCGTCCATGCACCCACTCTGTTGAGAATCGAACCAATCCCCAGCAAGATCCACAACTCTGGCCGGCGATCACCGAGAGCTGTTCCGGCTGTCGAACAAACGCGCCGAGGATGCAGCGCGTCGAACATCGGCCCAGGCGCCCTTTCTCGTACAGGCTGCATGCCGTCGTCTGCGATCCAGCCTTCCACCGGCTCACCGTCGTCGGGTGACCAAGTGCTCGCCGCGGAGCCCGCCACTGTCACCGGTGTGCCGATCGGTACGCCCGGGTTTCAACTACGGCGCAGCTGCTCGACCGCCAGCTTCGGGCCGTCGACGACCTCGGATGCGCCAAAGTGCTTTCCGACCAGCTCTCCGGACGCGACGCCGACCGACCCGAGCTGCAGGCCTGCCTGACCTACCTCCGCGCCGGCGACACACTCGTCGTGCCCAGCCGCGCCCGGCTCTCCCGGTCCCTGCAGGACCTCATAACCCTCATCGCGCAGCTGCGCCGACGCTGGATCGGGTTCCGATCGCTGCACGAGAACCTCGGCACCACCACCCACGGTGGGCGGCTGGTGTTTCACGTCTTCGCCGCGCTGGCCGAGTTCATCCGGGAACTCATCGTCAACAGGACCCGGGAGGGCCTCGCCGCCGCGCGCGGGGTACGGCTGGGCCGGCCGTCCGCGATGACCCCGGAGTAGATGCGCCACGCCCGGGACCTCCTACCCCACCCGAACAACCGAACAACACCTTCTCCTCGATCGCGCGGCTCCTCAACGTCAGCCGCTCCACGATCTACAAGTACGTCCCCGAACTCGGCAGCCGCGCCGCCACCGCACGCCTAATCTCGACACCGTCTTGGCCGGGCTCCCCGAGGATTCACGGCAAGCGCTGCCCGATGTCACGAAGTAGACGAGCTTTTGCCCTCACGCCGTTCGCCAAGTGGCGGCCGGTGACACGTTCCTTACCGACAGCCCGTGTCGGCCAACCCCGGCGGCACGTCGATTTGACCGCGTCCGCCAGCATGCCCCAATCCGCGATCCCCCGATCAGCGATCCGGGGTCGCTGCTGGGCTTCCCCGGCCGTGCGGGGTCGTGGACCCGGCAGGGATGTCGCGGTCGAGATGATCGGCGTGGAACAGGGCCTGCGACAACAGTGCGCGCACATGCTCGTTGGCGGCGGAGTAGTACACGAACGTCCCTTCCCGGCGGCCGGTGACCAGCCCCGCCAGCCGCAGCTTCGCCAGGTGCTGGCTCACCGCAGTGGGCGCGGCGCGGGTCAGTTCGGCCAGACACGCCACAGAGGACTCGCCCTGCAACAGCGCCCACAACACCCTGATCCGAGTCGGGTCGGCCAGCATCCGGAACGACTCGGCCGCCAGGGCGACCTGTTCGTCGGCGGGCATGTCGAACTCCAGCTGCGTGGTGTGCACGACATCACCGTACCGGAATACCCCTCTAACTGCGTATCTGCATGAGTGCGCACACATGATGCTACGTTGGCAATAGGGCCGTCCGGGCTCACGACCGCGCACGAATACGAAGTGGACGCCCGTCATGGCTGATCAGAACAACCACGCCGAACACCACCGCCGCGACCACACGCTCGAACACGTGCACGTTGATGGTCCGAGCGGTGGCCGAGAGCCCTTTGCGCGACTGTGGTCGCGGGCAAGGCACGCGGTGACGCCGCACAGCCACGACGGCGCCGACATCGTGGATTCCACGCTCGAGGCGAGCGCCCGAGGCATGCGCGCGCTGTGGATCTCCTTCGCCGCGCTGATGGTCACCGCGATCGCGCAGCTGGGCGTCGTGGTGGCGAGCGGATCGGTGGCGTTGCTGGGTGACACGCTGCACAACTTTGCCGACGCGCTGACCGCCGTTCCGCTGGCGATCGCGTTCGTGCTGGGTCGGCGCGCGGCGACCCGGCGCTTCACCTACGGTCTGGGTCGCAGCGAGGACCTCGCCGGGCTGATGGTCCTTCTGGTCATGCTCGCCTCTGCCGTACTGGCCGCGTGGACCGCGATCGACCGCCTGCTCAACCCGCGTGACATCACCGCGATCGGCTGGGTTGCCGCCGCGAGCGTCGTCGGGTTCCTCGGCAACGAGATCGTCGCCCGCTACCGCATCACCGTCGGCCGCCAGATCGGCTCCGCCGCGCTGGTCGCCGACGGCCTGCACGCCCGCACCGACGGCTACACCAGCCTCGCGGTGCTGCTCGCCGCCGGCGGGTCCTGGGCGGGCTGGCGATGGGCGGACCCCGTGGTCGGCCTGCTGATCACCATCGCGATCCTGTCCGTGCTGTGGGGTGCGGCGAAAGAGGTGTTCTCCCGCATGCTCGACGCGGTCGACCCCGCGCTGGTCGACACCGCCGAACACACCCTCGCTGCGACACCGGGTGTGCGTGGGGTTGACACGATCCGGCTCCGATGGGTCGGGCACAACCTGCTCGCCGAGTCCGAACTCGCGGTCGACCCCGCCCTCACCCTGCTTCAGGCACACACCATTTCCCTCGATGCCGAGCACCGCCTCATCCACGCCGTCCCCCGCCTCGGCGAGGCCTTCATCCATACCCACCCCAACTGCGACACCGGCACCGACCACCACAACGCCGTCCGCAAGGACGCGTAGCGGCGAGCGGCACCTGCGCCACAGTGCGCAGTGCTCGCCGGCAGCGCCCGCACCGCCGCGCCGCATCCATCCGCCAGGCAAGCCCGCCACGCTGACGACGTTGAAGTGAGCGAACCCGCAGCTCGGCCGGGGCTTCACCCCTCTTCAGCCGCCGACGGTCGCTCTACCGTGCAGAGGTCGGCAAACGGCTGTAGTGCGCTGGCGCGCAACCGTGATCGCGTCGGATCGGGCCATCACGGTGCTTGGCCAGGACCAGGTCGGCCTCATCCCACGCGGATCGCCACGCTCGAAGGAATAAGCCGGCGCAGCCGGATCACCGTGTCTACGTCCTGCTCGATCGAGCCGGACTCATCCAGGCCCGGCAGCTGCGTCATGCCAGTTGCTCGTGTACCGCAAGGGCACCCACGCGAATGGCGGTGGCGGGTCCGAGATCGACGCCGCTCGCACCGCGTCATGCGATCAATGCACCTACGGTCCGAACAGCTGCTCCGCGGCACCGCCCACCGCCCATGCGAGGAAGTTGTAGCCCCACGCAGGGTCGACCTTCACCGCGTCGACCGCCGCGACGTCGGTCATGCGTTTCAGTGTCCCATGGGGATCTGGGGCGTATACGGCGTAACCGCGTTCGAGGAACCACATCGACGTGGCGTTCGTCGGATCGCTGCCGTGATCTTCGAACACGACGGCGACATCGCCATCGCGAATCAGCTTTGACACGCCCAATGCCTCGATCTCAGCACCTTCCACGTCGAGCTTGCACAACACCGGGCCGCCGTCAGGTGCAACGGAGGTAAGAAGTTCATCCAACGTCGCGGTCGGGACACGGCAGCGGCGGCCTGAGGTCATCCTCGGCAGTCGCGTCTGTGCCACGCTCGAGGCCGCACTTTCGCGGGACTCGACGAAATCGACTACCTCGCCGCTGCGTGACCACACAGCTGCCTGAAGTGTGCGGAAGGTGTTTTCGTTGAGGCGGCTATTTTCCGCCAGGCCCCGGAATGTGGAGGGAGAGGCCTCTACGGCCAGCACCCGCTGCGGGTCCTGCTTGCCCGAGCCCGCGATTACCGCCCACCAACCAAGGTTGGCCCCGCAGTCCAGAAACGGGATTCCCATCTTGGCAGCCTTCTCTACGACGGGGAGCAGTTCGGGTTCATAGTTTCGTCGCACCAACAGGATTCGCATCCAGTAACCGTCTCGCGGATGGGCGCGGAAACGGGCGCCGCCCGGTACAGTGAACTCGGCGTATGCGCCGCGGGACGCCAGTGCCCCTAACACGCGGCACGTCGCGTAGTGCCCCCGCCTGACGGTATGGTTGACGACGAAAAACACAGCACGTAAGACAATTATCACGGCAACATCTCTGGCGCCGGGCCCACTGCCGAGAAATCGCACAGGCCGCCCGTCGTCGATCGACGGCTGAACACCATTCTTCTTCATTTGCGCGCCACCTCAGGCTGGTTGACTTCTCCAAGTCTGCGGGCGCCGAGGCAAGCGTTCGGCAAAGTGTCGGTCGCCGCAGCGCAAGCGATTCGAGTACTCCCTCATCCCTCGTACCCAGCCTACCCTCGTTCGACCCAGAAGGCCTGCGCGGCGGGTTCAGGATAAGAGCGTTTGAGGATCGTCATAGGCCTCCCGGCGGGCCCGGCGCGATCCAGTGTATTTGGGCACGGATGAGCGACCGGCTCATTTCCATTTCGAGGGCCAGGAACACCATAGTCACCGGGTACCGGCGCATGTGAAATCAGGAGACGGCGTGGTGCGGCGAATAGAGCGCGGCGGCGAGCGCCAGCGCCACCCCGAGGGCGATAAGTACCGGCGCGAACTGACTCATCGTCCCCTTCCGGCAACATCGTCATCGATACCCGTCAATACCCCCACCCGGGTAGGGCATCCCGGGAATGCAGCCCCCCTGTCCAACGCGGCCATCGCCGCGCGGTGCATTGCTACCCTCGCAACTGCTGACTGCGCGAGCAACCCCCCGTGATTTCCGCTGGAGTTGCGCGGAGCGGAGGGGGCCGGATCGGGCCCACCTCCGCCCACCCCAGTGGGTCAGAGCGTAGAGAGCAGGTAGTGCATCTCGGTGATCTCCGACTGCTGGGCCTTGATGATCTTCTGTGCCAGTGCCTTGGCGTCGGGGCTCTGCCCCTCGACCACCTCGGTCTGAGCCATTGAAATGGCGCCGTTGTGATGCTCGGTCATCATCTGCAGGAACATCCGGTCGAAGTCGGTGCCGGCGGCCTGCCCGAACTGCTGCATCTGCTGGTCGGTCATCATCCCGCTTATCCCCTGCGGCATTGGCATGGTGCTCGTGGTCTGACCCGTGGTGCCGTGGTCCATGCCGCCCATGGAGCCGCTCGTGGTTACCGGGCCGGTCTCCGGCTCACCCCAGGTCGCGAGGAAGCCCCGCATTTGCTCGATCTCAGGCCCCTGAGCCGCCTGGATGCGGGCGGCGAGCTGCTTGACCTGGCTGTTGCTGGCTCGCTGGGCGGCCATGTCGGCCATCTGAATCGCCTGGGCGTGATGCGGAATCATGTCGTGGACGAATGCCGTGTCCGCGGCGTTGTGAGCGGCCGAGGTGGCCGGTGCGGTGGGGACCGCGCCCGGCGTGGTGGACGCGGCGGCGGCGCCGCCGCTCGAGCCGGTACACCCGGCGACGAGAACAGCCGTGAGCGCGGCGGCGCCGAGCAGGCCAAGGACAGACGTGCGGTTCATGATCGGGAGTGCTCCTCTGAGTGCAGACGGATGTGATCAGACCAGCGCTGTTGCGCGCTGGAGGCCGATCAGTTCCGCAGCACGCAGAGTTGCGCGAGCCTGACCGAGGTCGGGGGAGGTGCCCGGGGGCCGGCGGCGGGCCGCCCGCCGCGGTGGATTGTGTCGGGCCGAGTCGCGCGTGCGACGACGACGGCCAGTAGCACCGCGCCGGCTAGGGCCAGCAGTATGGTCAGCACGGCCAGGCACAGGTGGAGCAGGTCGTGCAGCACCGAGTGTCCGCCGGCGGGCCCAGCGGGACCGGCGAGGTCGGTGGCATGCATGTCTGACGTCGCAGGGACGACCAGGACCGCGGTCGCCGCCGCCTGTTGGCCGCCGCGCGAATCAGCAGATGCGCTAGCGCTTCCTGTCGCCGTTACGGCGTTCGCATCAGCGGTGACCGCTGCGGGTCCGTCAAGGCCGACCATCCTCATCGGTGGACCGGCAGCGCCCTGGATGGCGGCGTTCTGCGCGTGCCCGGCGTCGGCGCCGCAGGCGACCGCGGAGTGCATCGCGACGACACCCAGGATCAGCGACAGCACCAGCAGCGCCTGCTGCCAGTCGCGTCGCTGGAGCGTCTGCACGCCCCCGACGATAGCCGCGCATCGAAGGACTGCCTGAGTGCAGGGGGGCCGACCAGCTGCGACGGACTCCCGAATGAAGCCGTACCGCGCAGACGGCGCCGTGCGCGAAATACGCCGAGCAAGCCGTCGACCGACGATCAGCAATCACTTATCCGCGGACAAGCCGCTGACATACGGTACCCCCCTAGGGTATACTCGCGGTAGTCGAAGGGAGGCGCCGTGCACGGATACGCTGACAACAAGGACAACCACCTCACGCGGATGCGCCGGATCGAGGGGCAGGTCCGGGGCATCACCAAGATGATCGAGTCCGACAAGTACTGCATCGACGTGCTCACACAGGTCGCCGCGGTGAACAAGGCCCTGGAGGCCGTGGCGCTGGGGTTGCTCGACGATCACCTCAAACACTGCGTGAGCGATGCCGTCGCCGAGGGCGGCTCCGTCGCCGATCAGAAGATCTCCGAGGCCAGCGCCGCGATCGCCCGTCTCGTCAAGTCCTGACACCGCCCGGGGGCCGCGATCACGCTCCGCGTGCCGACCGATCGACCCTTCCCTTAGGGCTCATGGCCTCAAGGCTCACCCGTCAGCACCGGCCCTTCGCCGGCTGCTCAGTTCGTCGCGTCCGCATCCGGTCCGGGTGGCGGGCCGGCAGGAGAGGAGAGGAAGCGCTGACGGCAATGAGCACCCACACCGTGACCGGGATGACCTGCGACCACTGCATCACGTCGGTGCGCTAAGAGATCGGTGAGGTCTCCGGCGTCCGGGAGGTCGCCGTCGACCTCCCGACCGGCCTGGTCACCGTCACCACCGATGCGCCGGTCGACGAGGCGGACATCCGTGCCGCGGTCGAGGACGCCGGCTACCAGCTCGCCATCACCTGACCCTCACTCCCCGTCGCGGCGACCACGCGGCCAGACAGGCAACCCTGACGAAGGGAATCAACGTGAACACTTCAGCGAGGCTCTCCACCTGCGGCGCGCCGCTCGCCCCGCGCGCACCCGGGGCCCACGCAACGGCATCCCCTATCGGTCCCCTCACCAACGCCGCCCCGCCGCACCGGCGACCGGACACGCAGGCACCCCCGTCGTCGAAGACGCCGGGCACGGGGACATCCAGGACAGCACCGCACAAACCGGCAAAGCCGGAGGGGGTTACTGATGTCCACGACCGACACGTCCAGCAGGACCGGCGAGGCCCCGCACCGGGCGCCCGGCGACGTTGAGACCGAGACCGAGACCGAGCTCGCGATCAGCGGAATGACCTGTGCGTCGTGCGCCAACCGGATCGAACGCACGCTCAACAAGCTCGACGGGGTGAGCGCCACCGTCAACTACGCGACCGAGAAGGCCAAGATCAGCGCTCCGCACGGGATCTCGACCAGCGCGCTCATCGCGACCGTCGACGCAGCCGGCTACCAGGCACGACTGCCCACACCACCGGAACCGACCCTTCCCGACACCCCGGCAGGCCCGGACACCCATGCTGACCACACGGGTCAGGAACCCGACGAGCTACGAGCCATCCGGCAGCGGCTGCTGACCTCCATCGTGCTGTCAGTACCGGTCGTCGTCCTGGCCATGGTCCCGGCCTGGCAGTTCACCAACTGGCAGTGGATCTCACTGACCCTCGCCGCGCCGGTGATCGCGTGGGCCGCTTGGCCGTTCCACCGGGCGGCGTGGGCAAACCTGCGCCACGGCGCCGCGACCATGGATACCTTGATCTCGCTGGGCACCCTCGCCGCGTTCGCGTGGTCGCTCTACTCGCTGCTGTTCGGCACCGCCGGCATTCCGGGTATGACGCACCCGTTCGAGCTCACGATCAGCCCCTCGGACGGCGCCGGCAACATCTACCTCGAGGTCGCAGCCGGGGTGACCACCTTCATCCTCGTCGGCCGCTACTTCGAGGCCCGCTCCAAGCGCCGCGCCGGCGCAGCCCTCCGCGCCCTGCTCCATCTCGGCGCCAAGGACGTCACCGTGCTGCGGGAACGCCCGAACGGCGCCCGCGTCGAGGAGCGCATCCCGATCGGGCAGCTCGCCGTCGGTGACCGCTTCGTGGTCCGTCCCGGGGAGAAGATCGCCACTGACGGGACCGTCGTCGAGGGCCGCTCTGCCGTCGACGCGTCCATGCTCACCGGCGAGTCCATTCCGGTCGAGATCGGCGCCGGAGACGAGGTCGTCGGGGCCACCATCAACACCAGCGGACGGCTCGTGGTGCAGACCAGCCGGGTCGGCGCGGACACCCAGCTCGCGCAGATGGCCAAGCTCGTCGAGGACGCCCAGACCGGCAAGGCAGCCGTCCAACGGCTGGCCGACCGAATCTCCGGGGTGTTTGTGCCGATCGTGATCGCCCTGTCCGCGGTCACCCTGGCGTTCTGGCTGGGCACCGGTGCCGGTGCGGCGGCGGCGTTCACCGCCGCGGTCGCCGTTTTGATCATCGCCTGCCCGTGCGCGCTCGGGCTCGCCACCCCGACCGCGCTGCTGGTCGGCACCGGACGCGGCGCGCAGCTGGGGATCCTCATCAAGGGCCCCGAGATCCTCGAGTCCACCCGCAGGGTCGACACCGTGGTCCTGGACAAGACCGGGACCATCACCACCGGCCGAATGTCCCTGCTCGCCGTGCACACCGCCGATCCCCTCGGACCTGGTACCGACCGACCGAGCGCGGACGAGGTTCTGCGGTTGGCCGGTGCGTTGGAGAACGCCTCGGAGCACCCCGTCGCCGCAGCGATCACCCGCGCGGCCCGCGAACGGGTGGGCGAGCTGCCCGAGGTGTCCGAGTTCGGCAACCACGAGGGCCTGGGCGTGCGGGGCGTCGTGGACGGGCACGCGGTGCTGGTCGGCAGGCCGGCGCTGTTGGAGCAGTGGAGCCAGCCGCTGCCCGAGGACCTGGCCATTGTGCTCGGCGCAGAGGCCCGCAGGGGCAGGACGGTGGTCGCTGTCGCCGTCGACGGCCAACCACGAGCTGTGCTCGTGGTGGCCGACGCCGTGAAACCGACCTCGGCCGAGGCGATCGCGAGGCTGCGCCGACTCGGGCTCACCCCGATCCTGCTCACCGGCGACAACCAGGCCGTGGCCGAGACGGTCGCCCGCGAAGTCGGCATCACAGTCGGCCCCGACACCGTCATCGCGGACGTGCTACCCAGCGACAAGCTCCAGGTGATCGAGGACCTGCAGGCCCGAGGCAGGGTCGTCGCCATGATCGGCGACGGTGTCAACGACTCTGCCGCGCTCGCCCGCGCTGATCTCGGGCTGGCCATGGGGACCGGCAGCGACGTCGCCATCGAGGCGGCCGACATCACCCTGGTCCGCGGTGACCTGCGCGCCGCCGCAGACGCCATCGAGCTGTCGCGGCGCACCCTCGCCACGATCAAGGGCAATCTGTTCTGGGCCTTCGCCTACAACATCGCCGCCCTGCCACTGGCAGCCCTCGGCCTGCTCAACCCCATGCTCGCCGGAGCCGCGATGGCGTTCAGCTCGGTGTTCGTCGTCGGGAACAGCCTGCGACTGCGCAGGTTCCGGCCAACCGGCCACTAGACTCCGGACCGACGACGCGGATGCCGGGCAGAGACGTCCCGGGGGCGGCCTGCAGCAAGGCCCGGCAGGCAGGCCGGGGAGCGAGGGGCGGCGAGCAGCGGCCCCTCGCTCTCGTTGCGTTGCAGGCTCGGCCTGGACTCCGGTCAGCCCCCGGCGGCCGACTTCAGCGCGTCGGCGCGCGAGGTGGACTCCCAGGGCAGCTCGACGTCGGTGCGGCCGAAGTGGCCGTATGCCGCGGTCTGGGCGTAGATCGGGCGCAGCAGGTCGAGGTCGCGGATGATCGCGGCCGGGCGCAGGTCGAAGACCTCGGTGATCGCGGCCTGGATGCGGGCCGGGTCGACGTGCTCGGTGCCGAACGTCTCCACGAACAGCCCGACCGGTGCGGCCTTGCCGATCGCGTAGGCGACCTGGACCTCGATGCGGTCGGCCAGGCCGGCCGCGACGGCGTTCTTGGCGACCCAGCGCATGGCGTAGGCGGCCGAACGGTCCACCTTCGACGGGTCCTTGCCCGAGAACGCGCCGCCGCCGTGGCGGGCGAAGCCGCCGTAGGTGTCGACGATGATCTTGCGGCCGGTGAGGCCCGCGTCGCCCATCGGGCCACCGACGACGAACCGGCCGGTGGGGTTGACCAGGAGCCGGGCGCCGCTGGCGTCGATGCCCGCGCGCTCGAGCTCCGGCTCGACGACGTGCTCGCGCACGTCGGGGGCGAGCAGCGCGTCGAGGTCGACGTCGGCGGCGTGCTGGCTCGACACCACGACTGTGTCGACGCGGACGGCGCGGTCGCCGTCGTACTCGATGGTGACCTGGGTCTTGCCGTCCGGGCGCAGGTAGGGCAGCAGGCCGGACTTGCGGACCTCGGTCAGGCGCCGGGCCAGCCGGTGCGCGAGCGCGATCGGCAGCGGGAGCAGCTCGGGGGTGTCGGTGTTCGCGTAGCCGAACATCAGGCCCTGGTCGCCCGCGCCCTGGCGCGCGATCTCGTCCTCGCTGGCCTCGACGCGCGACTCGTAGGCGGTGTCGACACCCTGGGCGATGTCGGCCGACTGCGCGCCGATCGCGACGTTGACCCCGCAGGAGTTCCCGTCGAAGCCCTTGGCCGACGAGTCGTACCCGATCTCGAGGATCTTCTCCCGGACGATGGTCGGGATGTCGGCGTAGGCGCTGGTGGTGACCTCGCCCGCGACGTGGACCTGACCGGTGGTGACGAGGGTCTCGACCGCGACACGGCTGCGGGGGTCCTGGGCGAGCAACGCGTCCAGGATCGAGTCGCTGATCGCGTCGCACATCTTGTCCGGGTGTCCCTCGGTCACCGATTCGCTGGTAAACAAACGGCGCATGGAGTCGTTCATCCAAGCCTCCTCGCAGGTTGTATCGAGCATAGCGTTGTCGCAGTGATGACATATTCGGCATACGGGAGTTTTCTGGGCACGGAGTCAGCATCTGAGGTTTGCCACATTCGGATGTGCTCCGGTCGACTCGACTGGATCCCGTCAAGTGCCAAAGTTGCCTTGCATCGTACGAGATGGCCATCGTAGGAGATGATGGACCGGATCCAGTCGCCACTTCACCGAAGCGTTTGAGGAGACGGCACTGAGATCCGACGTCTATGTGCGAAGCACGCAAGGTTGTACCAATCGAGACGACGTGGATTGCCGGTAAGGCGCGATCCCACACCGACGTTGTCGGGACTTCGGATCCGAGATCCGTGCGCGAATCGGGGCACGCAGGACGGGCACCCCAGCGGATAGCGGCAGAACGGTGACGCTGAGGACCGCATCGCCAAATTGCATCGGAGTATGAGTGCACGATGTTTCGTCGCGGTCGTCCGCCGCGGCTGCGCTTCTACTGCTCAGGCTCAGTGGAGGTCACCAGGAGTGCTCGAGTCGCTGCGAGAGCCGCTCCATGAGCAGACCGGCCGAGGTCGTGGGCGCCGGCAATTGCTCGGGCGGCACTGGTCAGTTGACCAGCCGACGGGCCCGAGCCGACGAGGTCGATGCCGGCGGTAGTGCCGCTGCGGAGCGCGTCACGATCGCATGCATCCCGACAACGGTGAGGGCGGCCAGGAAGACGAGCAGCGGACGTCGCGGTTCCACCGCATCGCCCCAGGTCCACGCTCTCATACTACGGTCGACACAGCCGGTCGATGTGCCAGGGGCCGCCGCCGGTCACGGCCCGCGACCCCTGTTCAGCGCATCAGCAGTGCCGTCCACCTCCCTGACGAGCGCCCTGTTGGCGCCTGCCAGTAGCGTCGAAGTCAGGTCACGGAACAGGAACGAGACATGAGGATCATCCCGGCGGGCGGAGCAGGCGGTGCGGTCGCACGTGCCGCTGCGTTCGCCGTCGGGCTGTGGGGTGTGACCCATGTTGTCACGCACGCCCTGTTCGCCGACGTCGTTCCATCGACCTCAGGCGAGGTCGCCTACCGCTCGGTGGCCGGGCCGCTGACGATTGCCGCCCTGGCGTTGATCTTCGCGTCTGCGTTCGCCATCGTCGTTGGTACCGGAGGTAGGTCGACAGGCTGGCGAGAACGACATCGTGGCAGTGATGAACGCATTCTCGCAGCCACGCCTGCGGTCGCTCCCGTCGTGTTCATGGTGACCGAGGCTGCGACACATCTCGGGTCTCATCACGGCACTCCGCCTATCGATCTGCTCGTCGTCGGCTCGCTCCTCCACGCTGTGGTCGTCACCGTCGCGCGCCAGCTCTGGACCGCGTGTGTCGATCGGACAGTTCGCCTTCTCGACCGCCCGACCTTCAAGCCGCTTCTGCCGGCAGACCGCGGTGCATTCACCGAGATCGCCTCCTCTTGGGCACCTTGGGCACCGTTAGATTCGCGTCCGAGTCGCGGCCCTCCCGTTTACTGTAGGTGACGGTCTCCCACTCAGCGCGTATCCGACTCCATATTCGGTGGGCCTCTGACCGCTGGGCACCATGCAGCAAAATGGGTCGTAGGCTTGGTAATTGTCGTGCGCGCTGCTAATCCTATTAGTAGAGGGCTAGTATGTCGATGCTCACCAATAGTCTCTTGGTTCGAGAAATTCGAATGAAGTTGTGGCGCGCCATGCAAATGGCCGCCCCCCAGGGCGAACAGGGGACTTTTAGCGATCCGGCCGACCTTCCACCCGTCGACTCAACCCAATGGGAGGTCGAGGATAGGGAGGCATTCACCAGCCCGGAGATGGAGACGTTCAGGGCGTCGCTGCGTGACGGCGATCGTACCGTCCGGGAGTCTCTCCTCGACGACCTCGCCACCTATCACGGGATCACTCCGCAGGAGGCCCGAGACTTCTGTCTTCACTGGGAGCAGAAGAGTGTTGAGGAATGGGCATCGACAGGCGCCTCCACCAGCGACGCTGGCCGTGTCGAATTTTATCGGACCACGCAATCCTGGAGCTTCGACCTCACGTGGTGGGCCTACCTGCAATCCGAGTGCAGGACCGCCCCGTCGACCGTGCTCGCTCTCCGGTTCTTGCAGCAGTATTCCCCCGGGCGCCGTCATCTGGATTTCGGTTCCGGGGTCGGTGTGACCAGTCAGCTGTTCAATCGCAGCGGCTGGCGAAGCACATCGGCAGACCTCTCCTCAACGCTGCTCGATTTCGCTCGTCACCGTCATAAGCGCCGCGGCGACGACGTCGCGTACATCGATCTGCTCACCGGCGGCCTGCCTGCCGGCAACTATGATGCGATCACCGCCATCGACACCCTCGCTCACGTTCCGGACATGTTCGATACCTGCCGTCGCCTTCATGACGCACTTGGCCCGGATGGAGTCTTGGTCGCCAATTCGATATCCGGTCCCCGGCACCTGAGACTGCGTGGCATCTCTACAGTGACGAACTTCGACCGCTCTACGATCTGCGGCGTGCGGGCTTCTCCCCGATCGGCGACATCGGTTACGGGATGGTGGCCTATCGGAAGGTCCGAGACCACGGGGCCGGCCACGCGTTGCGGGTCGTTCGGGACTGGCTCGCGCTGGTCAGTCCCCCTCGCCGGCTGGCGCGCAGCGTGAGCCGGCCGTTGCTGCGAGGCCTCGTGGCCATTCGCCGGACGACCAGCCTAGCTTGAGACAACGGGGGCGGCTCCGATCGCCGTTCGCCAGAGCATGCGCCGCACCTGCGAGCGGGCCACGCCACCACCGCCATGATCCGGCCGATGACGCCACCGATCGGGGACGGGGCGCACGACCACGTTCGGCGGCCACAGTGATCTGGTGCCGGGGCTGTTCCCCGGCACCAGATCACCTCTTGCTCGGCGATCACCGTGGGCCGGCATTCGTGGGTACTACGCCAGCAACGCCCTCACCTGCGGCTCCACCGCGTCCGCCAATGAGCACCGCGGCCACGTTCGCACTTGGGCCGGACTTCCGAGCGCGGTGCGGACTGCACAGTGTTGCGGGCGGCCCCGAGCCGGCGGGCGCTCTCCTTGATAGGCACGCCATCGCCCCGCTGCAGACGACGGATCTCGGCCCAGTCCTCCACTGATAACACTCTCAGCGTCGTACAGAGGGGGTCAATCCCGATCCATCGACACTACACGGCTGAGGCCCATGACCCCGCCGTACATCCACGCGTGCCGCGCGGCACCATCATCGTGTCCACGCAGCGACGAGCCTTGCTGCAAGCAATCCGCTCCTTGGAGGAGCCGTGACGCTCGCGTACCTGCCGAGCCCCTCTCAAGGCGTCTGGCACATCGGCCCGCTCCCGATTCGTGCCTACGCGCTCTGCATCATCGCCGGGATCCTTGTAGCCGTGTCGCTCACCCGACGGCGCTGGGCCGATCGCGGCGGCCGCCCGGACGATGTCGTCGACATCGCGATATGGGCCGTACCCTTCGGCGTCGTTGGAGGACGTCTGTACCACGTCATCACCGATCCCGAGTTCTACTTCGCCCCCGGCCAGCAGCCCATCCGCGCGCTCTTCATCTGGGACGGTGGCCTCGGTATCTGGGGTGCGGTCGCACTCGGGGCAGTCGGAGCATGGATCGGATGCCGGCGCCGCGGCATCAGGCTCGCCGACTTCGCCGACGCGATGGCTCCCGGCCTCGTCCTGGCCCAGGCGATCGGCCGCTGGGGCAATTGGTTCAACCAGGAGCTCTACGGAGGGCCCTCCACGCTCCCCTGGGCCTTGGAGATAGATCCCGGCCACCGGCCACCGGACACGCCGCTCGTCGCTACGTACCAGCCGACCTTTCTCTACGAGTCGCTATGGGACATCGCGGTCGCCGTCCTGCTCATCTGGGCGGGCCGACGCTGGGCCCTGAACAACGGACGGCTCTTCGCCCTCTACGTCGCCGCCTACACCGTTGGCCGAGCCTGGATCGAGGCGCTGCGCGTCGACCACGTCAACCACTTCCTCGGGCTGCGCCTCAACGACTGGACGAGCCTCGTCGTGTTCTTGCTCGCCACCGCGTTCGTCGTGTTCCGCAAGCCGCGGCCCGGGCACGTGGACACGCCCACTGCCGAGACGAGCAGTCGCACACCGATCTGAGGGGACCGCGCGCATCGCCCGGCGCCGAGTACAAGGCCGTCTCGTCGGCTGGTCACAGTGCGATGAGACTCTGGATCCCGACGAAGATCCCCACGGCGACCAGCATGCCGGCGAAGGACTTGGTGAGCGTGGCACCGGAGAGCCGGTCCGCGACGCGCTTGCCCAGGAGGGTGCCGAGCACGGCGGCGATGGTGAACGGGGCGATGACATGCCAGTCCAGGTGCGTGACCCCGAACCGGGACACCATGGATGAGATCGAGTTCAACACGATCACCAGCAGGGACGTACCCACGGCCAGGGCCATCGGCATGCGCAGCACGATGACCAGAGCGGGGACGACCAGGAACCCACCGCCGACACCGAGGAAACCCGTCAGGAACCCGACTGCCGCGCCGCAGGCCACGACCTCGCCTGCGGTGAGCAGGAGCGCGGAGCGTGCAGGACGTTTGCGCAGGGCGGTGGCTGTCGCACCGGGCGACGAGGGACTGACGGAGGTCGTGTCCTCGGTGTCGGTGTCGGGGTCGGGTTCGCGGCGTGCGTTGAGCAGCATCGCGGCCGCCGCGACGATGGTCAGCGCCGCGAATGCGAGCAGGAGCACCGGTTGGCTGACGTGGTGGTTGAGCAGGGTGCCCAGGTAGGCGGCGGGGATGCCGATGACGCCGAGTGCGATGCCGTTGCGCCAGTCGACCCCGCGTCCCTTGATCCTCGCGGCGGCGCCGACGGCGGCGGTGATACCGACGATGATGAGGCTGCTTGTCGTGGCGTCCTGAGCGTTCTGCCCCAGGACGTAGACGAGTGCGGGAACCGTGAGCACGCCCCCACCGCCACCGAGGCCCCCGATGACCACGCCCATCACCAGCCCGAGGGCCGCCGCGAGTGCGAGCATCAGGCGACCGAGCCCGGTGTGCCGTCGTCGCGGGCGACAGTGCGGCCGTCCGCAGCCCAGGCCTTCATGCCTAAGGCGAGGTTCCGCACGTCGAACCCCGCCTGCGCGAGAGCGGCGGCAGCCTTCCCCGACCGCTTCCCCGAGCGGCACACGGCGACGACGACCCGGTCCCGAGGGATCGCTGCGAGGTCCAGGGAGCCGAGCGGCATGTGAACCGCCCCGGGGATGTGCCCGGCGGTCCATTCATCGGGCTCGCGAACGTCCAGCAGCAGGGCACCGGCGCCGGTGAGAGTCTCGGCGGCGGCGGGATCGATCTGGCTGATCTGGTCGGATGAGGTCATCGGACGCCCTTTCTGAGTTGAGCGTTGGTGAGCTGGAAGCCTTCGCGGCGAGGGAAAGAAGCGCTGACCCCGAATCGGTCACCACGCACGATGGTGCGACGCCACTCGACCGGCCGGCCGCGTGAGCAGCCAAGACGGTCGATGGCGAGCACGGCCACCTGTAATCGGTCGGCGAGACCGAGGATGTCGCGTTCACCGCGGGTCGGGACCAGGGCCCGGATCTGCTCCTGACCACCGGTCAGGTGCACCCCACAGAGTCGGGCGTACTAGTCGTAGAGGGCCATGTGGCTGAAGTCGACATCGAGCAGCGGAGCCGCCAGAGACCCCGGGAGCCAGACGCGGTCGAGGGCCAGCGGCTCGTCGTCAGCCAGCCGGAGCCGCTCGAGATACACCAGCGGGGTGGACACCTCGAGCCCGAGCCGGGCAGCCACGGATCCGTCGGCGCGCAGATCGAGCGTGTGCACGATCGAGCGCTGCTCATGTCCGGCCTGCTCGACCGAGGCGAACAAGCTCTAGAGAGTGCCGAGTGGCTGCTCGAACTCTGCGGCCGGCAGGACCTACGGCGGTCGACCACGATCGGCCGACACCACACCCTCACGCCGGAGCCGGCCGAGCGCTTCACGGACGGTATGGCGGCTGATGTCGTACTCGCGGGCCAGTGCCAGCTCACCGGGGAAGGCGTCGGCGAACTCGTCGTCGGCCATCCGCCTGCGTAGGTCGGTCAGAACCTGGACCCACAGGGGCCCGCCAGCACCATGTCGGTCGAGCGGCCGAGCGGCCATAGTCCTTCAACTCCCACTGTTCGGGACAGCTGTCGGTAATGTACGGTCATTATCAGTCGACAGCAAGGGAGGCCTCCCGTGGGTCTGTCCGTCGCAGTGATCGAGACCAGCGAGTTGGGTGATCGCAGCTATGTGGCCCACGACGGCGAGATCGCCGTGGTGGTGGACCCGCAGCGAGACCTCGACCGGGTCGAGGCCCTCGTCGACGAGCTGGGCGTCCGGGTGGGCATGGTGGTGGAGACCCACATCCACAACGACTACGTGACCGGCGGCCTGGAACTCGCGCGCCGCACCGGCGCGGACTACCTGGTGGCCGGAGCTGACGCGGTCGAGTTCAGCCGTGACGCCGTCGGTGACGGCGACGAACGCACCGTGGGCACCCTGACGGTGCGCGTGGTCGCGACGCCGGGCCACACCGACACTCATCTGTCCTACCTCGTGGACGACGGCGTGTCCATGCCGGCGGTGTTCACGGGTGGATCTCTGCTCTTCGGCAGCGTCGGGCGCACCGATCTGGTCGACCCCGCCCGCACCGAGGAGTTGACCCGAGCCCAGTTCCACTCAGCTCGGCGCCTGGCCGAGCTGCTCGACAACGACACCGCGGTCTACCCCACCCACGGCTTCGGCAGTTTCTGCTCCTCAGGAGCCGCAACCGGGGGTGACGCCAGCACCATCGGGATCGAGCGCACCCGCAACGACGCTCTCGTCGAAACCGACGAGAGCGCCTTCGTCGAGCGGCTGGTGGCCGGACTGACCGCCTACCCCAGCTACTACGCCCACATGGGCGCCCGCAACCGTCAGGGGCCCGGCCCTGCCGACCTGTCCGCACCCGAGTCGGTCGATCCCGACGAGCTGCGGCACCGGATCAAGGCCGGCGAGTGGGTGGTCGACCTGCGAGACCGCACCGCCTACACCGCCGAGCACATCGGCGGCACGATCGGCATCGCGCTGGGCACGCAGTTCGCCACCTACCTGGGTTGGCTGATCCCCTGGGGCACCCCACTCACGTTGATCGGCGAGTCCGCCCAGCAGGTCACCGACGCCCAACGACAGCTGGTCAGGATCGGCATCGACCGTCCTTCCGGCGCCGCGTCAGGCACCCCCGGAGAGCTCGCCGCACCCGATGAGCTGCGCAGCTATCCGAGCTCGACCTTCGCAGAACTCACCCACGCCCTCGACCGCGGCGACGCCCCGGTCGTGCTCGACGTGCGACGCCACGACGAACGCACCGGAGGCCACATCCCCGGCTCGGCCCACATTCCACTCAACGAGCTGCTCGACCGCCTCGACGAGATCCCGGACGGCGAGTTGTGGGTGCACTGCGCGTCGGGGTTCCGAGCCAGCATCGGCGCGAGTCTGCTCTTCCGCGCCGGACACCGGGTCGTACTCGTCGACGACGAGTACGCCAAGGCCGTCGACACCGGCCTCGCTGTCACCTCACCGTCAGACCAGGAGAACCGATGACCGACGTGCTCCACAGCGGCGATCTCGTCTTCCGCCAGTACTACCTCGGGTGTCTGTCCCAGGCGTCGTACCTGATCGGTGACCGTGGGACCGGACGCGCGGTCGTCGTCGACCCCCAGCGCGACATCGCCGAATACCTGCGCGACGCCCACGTCGAGGGGTTGAGCATCGAGCGGGTCCTGGAGACCCACGTGCATGCGGACTTCCTGTCCGGACACCTGGAGCTGGCCGCCGCCACCGGCACCCCGATCTCCTACGGTGACGCCTGCGAGGTCGAGTTCCCGATCGAACCGCTCGCCGACGGGCAGCTCCTGTCGCTGGGGTCGGTGACATTGCAGATCCTTCACACCCCCGGCCACACACCCGAGTCGATCTGCATCCTCGTCCGGCAGTCCTCCGACGGTCCGCCGTGGGGGGTTCTCACCGGGGACACCCTGTTCATCGGCGACGTCGGGCGACCGGACCTGCTCGGCGGCGCCGGATGGTCGGCCGAGCAGCTGGCCCGCGCACTCTACCGCTCGACCCGCGAGCGCCTGCTGACCCTGCCCGACGAGACCCGCGTCTATCCGGCCCACGGCGCAGGGTCCGCGTGCGGCAAGAACCTGTCGACCGAGACCTCCAGCACGATCGGCGAGCAGCGCCATCACAACTACGCCTTGGCGCCGATGGACGAGGCAGCCTTCGTCGCCGCCGTCACCGAGGGCCAGACCGTCGCGCCGATGTACTTCGAGTTCGCCTCACATCGCAACCGCGAAGCCCGGCCTGTCCTCGACGAGACCGCCCCCGTGCCGGCGCTGTCCGCGGCGCAGATCGACGGCGCTGTGGCCAACGGGGCACTGCTGCTCGACACACGCGACCCGCAGGACTTCGCCCGTGGGCACCTCGCCGAATCGATCAACGTCGGGCTCGGAGGCCGGTTCGCCGAGATGGTCGGACAGGTCGTCCCCGCCGACACCGACATCGTGCTCATCGGCGATCCCCACACCGCGACCGAGGCCCGCAACCGGTTGGCCCGCATCGGCTTCGACCACGTCCTCGGCCACCTCGGCGGCGGCCCCACAGCAGCCCCGGTCGAGCACCTGCGCACCGCCGGCCGGATCGCGGCGACCAGACTGGCTGGGCTCGCCGAGCAGGTCCAGGTCGTCGACGTCCGCGGCCCGGGTGAGGTCGCGACCTCCGGCATGGTCCCCGGCGCGCTAGCCATCCCGCTGCCTGCACTGGTATCCCGGCTCGCCGAGATCGACCCGGCTGCCCCGACCGTCGTCTACTGCGCGGGCGGGTACCGCTCCTCGATCGCCGCGTCGCTGCTGCGCGCGCGAGGGTTCGCCCGCGTCGACGACCTGCTCGGTGGCTTCGGGGCCTGGACAGACGGTTCGCGACCGGTCGAGCGGCCGGTCCCGGCGTAGGACTCAGAAAGGCACGGACGCCGAATGGGCGGCGCGGGTGGCCTCCCCGATCCGGCCCAGCAACCCACGCAGACCACGAGCGGCGTCGGCCAGGCGGACGGCACCCGCTCGGCTCGGGGCCCGGTCGGGGGAAACGTCCGGCGTCGAACCGGTTGTGGTGTCGGACAACGGGGCGGGATGTGAGACAGGGGCGGCGCTCATGGCACGAGTCCTTAAGAGGGTGACGACGGACGGCGGCAGGCCGACCACGCCCCGATCAGTTCGGGGAGGTCAGCGCGCCGTGCGACAGAACCGGTCGTCGATGGAGAGCTGATCGGTCGCCAGCAGGCACACGCAGAACGCGCACCGCATCGACCGCCCCTCAGCACTCACGTTCATCAGTTCACCACCCGGACCGCCCTTCGTGCAACCGAGTGTGACGGTCATGCCCTGCTCGCCGACGTCAGGATCTCCCACCCAGCGCGATGGCCGGGCGCGGGACGCGTCGGGCATCTCGGAGCGCTGTGCGGGGGCGACGCCGGCAGTCGATGATCGGGTTCCGAGCCAGTAGGAGCCCGGCCGACGCGTCCCGCTCGACGTTCCTCACGGGCGCCGGCATACCCGGCGGCGACTCTGGATCATGTGTGCCGGCGTGTAGGTTCGCCGAGGTGGCAGACCGCACCCAGGATCGACACGGGCACCGGATCTTTGCCGCGCTCTACGATCGCATGACGGCACCTGCCGAACGCGCGATCCTCGGGCCCCGCCGTGCGGCGCTCGTCGGCGAACTCACCGGCCGTGTGATGGACGTCGGCGCCGGGACCGGTGCGAACCTGCCGCACTACCGCCGCGCCGACGAGGTCATCGCCGTCGAGCCGGACCCGGCGATGCGTCGCCGCCTCACCGCCCGCGTGGCCGACGCAAGGGTCCCGGTCACCGTCATCGCGGCGGACGGCGAGACGCTGCCCGCCGAGGACGGCACCGTCGACTCCGTGGTCTTCACCCTCGTCCTCTGCACGGTGCCCGACCCTGCACAGGCGCTCGCCGAGGCCCGCCGGGTACTCCGCCCCGGCGGAACACTCCTTGCGCTGGAACACGTCCTCGGCCACGGCCGCGCCGCGCTCTGGCGCCGCCGGCTCGATCCCCTGTGGACGCGTGCCGCGGCCGGCTGTCATCTCGACCGCGACACCGAAACCACCATCCGCGCGGCAGGCTTCGCACCCGCGACCATCGAGCACTTCAGCACGTCGCCGGCCTGGGGACCGATCGGTGACCTGTTCCAGCTCACCGCTGAACGCTGACGCAGACGTCCTGGTCAGGCGAGCCCACGGAGCATGGCCTGCCAGTACATCGTGGGCAGCCCGTAGCGCTTGAGGTACCACATGTCCTTGCGCTCCTTGAGCGTGTCGATGACCGGGATCGTCGGCGTCGGGGTCATCGAGTAGTCGAACTCGGCTAGCAGCATCGAGTGGCGCGACGTCGTGAGTGGGCACGAGGCATAGCCGCCATAGCTCGCGCTCGGGGGCCGGCCCGCCATCACATCGAGCGGATTCGTCACGCCGACCGGCGCCTGTTTGCGGATCGCCGCCCCGGTCTTCGAGTTGGGGCTCGACCCGGCGTCGCCGAGGGCGAACACGTTCGGGTTCCGGGTGTGCTGCGTGGTGTGCTTGTCGATCTCGACGTATCCGGCGGGGCTGGCCGGATCGGCCAGCGAGGTCTTCTTGACCCAGTCCGGGGCGCTCTGAGGCGGCACCATGTGCATCACGTCGTAGTCGAGGGTGGTCTCGGCGTCCTCGTTGCCGTGGTCCACGACCGTGACCGTGCGGCGGTCCGCGTCCACCGCCGTCGCCTCACTCTGCAGATGCACGGTGATCCCGTACCTGCGAGCCACACCCTCCAGCACCTGGGCGAACTCCTTCACCCCGAACATCCCGGGTGTGGCAGCACCAGGTGGACATCGATGTCACGCGACACACCCTGCTCACGCCAGTAGTCCGCTGCGAGATAGGCGATCTTCTGCGGGGCGCCGGCGCACTTGATCGGGCCCGCCGGCATCGTGAAGACCGCCGTACCCGATCGCAGCTCGCGGATGAACTTCCAGGTCGCCGGTGCCAGCTCGTAGAGATAGTTGCTCGACACCCCGTCGCGGCCGAGGGTCGCGCTGAGCCCGGGAATCTTCTCCCAGTCCAACTGGATGCCAGGGCACATCACGAGGTAGTCGTGGGCGACAGCAGACCCGTCGTCGAGTGAGACCTCCTTCGCCTCGGGATCGACCCCGACCGCGGCGTGCCGAACCCAGGTCACACTTGTGGCTGGGATCGCTGAGCTTGAACCCGCCGTTGAACGCGGCGGCGATGTTCGCGCCGGCGAGCGACGTGGACGCTGCCGCCTGCTCGCCCTCGGCCCACCCGCGCGCTCGGCATGCGCCGCGGCCGATGAGTGACTCTCCTCGTTCGGTAGGCCACGGGATCAGGGGCCCGCCCACAGCGAGAACAGTCCGCCGTGCCCGCGGAGAGGCCCCACCGTCAGGTCCTCTGACCGCCATCCCGCAAGGAGCTCCGGCAGAGCCTCGAGGGTGCTGCGCCACGAGCCCGGCGCGGACGCGGTGTCGGCATCGTGGAGCAGGATCGTCCCGCCTCGCGCCGGCTGCCGCCGCACGGCGTTGATCACCGATGGGCCCGTGGCTCTGGACGACCAGTCACGGCCCCACGCCGTCCACAGGACAGGACGGAGGCCCACGTCAGCAGCCGCGAGGGTGGCGGTTCTCGACATCACGCCGAACGGGGGCCGGTACCAACGAGGAGCCGCGCCCGACGCCAGTTCGATGAGGTCTGCTGTTCGGCGCATCTCCTCGCGCATGCGCCGACGGCTTCGGACCAGTGGGGTCATGTGGTCCCAGCCGTGCACGCCGAGCTCGTGGCCGTCACCGTGGATGCGGGACGCGAGATCGGGATTCACGCTCAGGAGCCGGCCGAGGACGAAGAACGTCGCGCGTACGTCGTGTACGGCAAGCAGATCGAGAAACGCCGGCGTCGAAGCCGGGTCTGGTCCGTCGTCGAACGTGAGGGCTACGTGACACGTCTCCGAGCGACCTGCCACCGTCGGCGCCAGGGCTCGGCGGACTGGCCCGATCGCGGTGATCATCGGCGAGATCTGCCAACAGCCGGCTGCAACAAGAAGTCCCGCGGATACCGCCTTCATCCGGCGATCCAGTCGGCGAGGCCTGCGGAGGCGATGACCGCCTCGCTCACCGACGACCCCGGAAAAGGTCTTTCGCTCCGGAAGCTGGACCTTGCGCCAGGATCAATTTCGTCATCATCCGAACGCTACCCAGACCATGGTTCGGGAATGTGAAATTGAAGGACAGGCGTCGGCAAACTTCTTGTTCGGACTATTTACCCATCTTGTTGCTCGATTCGCTTCGCCACCGCAACTATGCCACGCTGCTCATGCGTCCTGACATCGTCAGGGTGCTGTGCGACCTCGGGACGTATTGGTCGGCGAGCACGACCTTGAGCTCGTCCGGCCGGAGAATCTCCGCGTAGGCCTGGTAAAGCTCGGCGCGGCCACCGAGGCCGACGCCGGCAACCCGTCGTGCCGATCACCCGACGAGGGCAACGCACTGCCGTTCGCTCCACGTTTGTGTCCATGAGCGTGGATACCGCTCGAAGATCGACACGTTCGGCTGGCAAGGCACCGGGGCGGGTGAGGCTCGAACCCACGACGTGACGGATCATGAGGGAAGCGCTCCACGCCGACTATGGCCGCTACCACCAACGATGACCTTGCGAGGGGCGACTTCCGCCTCGGGAACCACTCCTGAGCAACAGTTCGCACCACGTTGGGCTCCACGGCGTGTCGCGGCTACTAGGAACCGGCTCGGTAGACCTCGCGACGATGCGCCACATGCACGACCACGATGAGCAAACGACTGTCCTCGACGCTGTACACGACCCGGTAGTCACCGACTCGCAGGCGCCGCAGACCCGGCGAGCCGACGAGCCGACGAGCCGACGAGAGCCTTCACACCGGCAAGGCGAGGATCGTCCGCGAGTCGCTGGATGGCAGCGAGCACGCGGCGGGCGATCGGCGGGTCGAGCTTGCGCAGGCTCCTCAGCGCGGCAGGACGGACTTCGATCGAGTAGCGCTCGGACACCGCGTCAGAGGTTCATCTCGCGCAGCACCTCGGACAGCGGCACCGACGGCTCCGGGTCAGCAAGGGACTCGGCAGCGACTTTCTTCAGGTCCTCGTCCTCGAGATGCTCCAGATACTCGGCGACGTCCGCCGGCACGATCGCAGCGACACGACGCCCCCGGTGCGTGATGTACGTCGTGTGACCGGCATGTTCGGCCCGACCGACCACCGCAGCGAACGTCGCGCGAACCTCCGCAGCCGACAACTCCTCGGGAGCAGGTTCAGGACGGAAGTCTGGCGCTACTCTCATGTACATATCGTACCTGACGTACACGGTGGCCATCCTATTTTTGCCCGCCGCGATCGAGCGTGACTGTCGTGTATCTGCGCTCGCCAGCTTCGGTTCGAGGGCAGGCGTGCCACGGATCAGCATGGCGGTGCCGTGGACATGGCTGCCGTCGACGGGTGGTTCTGGTCGCAAGTGCGGCATCGCGTTGGGGTCGCGCACGACTCGCTGACGGCCGCCGTCGCATTCCTCGACCACTGACCGAGTAACTCAAGTAGATACTTAAACAAGACTATGCTTGAATGGTGACATGGCAATCACAACGGAGGATGAGGGGCTCGACGCGATGTTCGGCGCGCTGGCTGACCGGACCCGTCGAGACATCGTGGCGCGGCTGGCCGCCGGCGACGCGACGGTCACGGAGCTCGCCGCGCCGTACCCCATGAGTGTGCAGGCCATCTCTCAACATCTCGGAGTGCTCGAACGGTGCGGCCTGATCACCCGCGGTCGCCACCGCCAAACGCGGCCGTGCCGGCTGGAGCCACTAGCCCTGGAGGCCGCGATGTCCTGGATCCAGGAGAGCCGACGCACTTGGGCCGAGCGTATGGACCTGCTCGAAGCCCATCTCGACCGTCTGCGCGAGGACCGACAGCAATGAGAGACGACGAGCTGATCCACCAGCGAGTCCTCAAGGCACCCCGGGAGCTGGTGTGGCAGTGCATGACCGAGCCCACACACCTCGCCCATTTCTGGGGCCCGCGCGGGACGAGCACCCCGGCCGACGGCATCGTCGTCGAACTTCAGCCGGGGGGCCGGTTCGAAACCGTGATGATCGGCGAACACGGCAGCCACCAGATGCGTGCGACCTTCACCGAAGTCGCCCCTCCCGAACGCCTGGCCTGGCTGGAACCGGACAGCGGCATGCACACCACCACCACGTTCACCGATCTCGGCGACGACCGCACCGAGATCATGATCCACCAACGCCACGTACCCGAGGCGCTGCGTTCGCCCGACACGCGCGCCGGATTCCTCACCTCTCTGGACAAGTTCGAGGCTCACCTCGCCCACCTGACCGGCACTTGTGGGGACCACTGATGACCAACTTGCAGACGTCGGTCGCCGTCACCTTGCGCGACCTCGCCGACCTGCTCGCGGCCACGCCCCCCGCGACCTGGGACACCCCGTCTCTCTGCGCGGGCTGGCAGGTCCGCCACGTTGTCGCGCACGTGACGATGCCTGCCCGGCTCACCCCTGAGCAGTTCGGTGCCGAGATGGCAGCGGCAGGCGGCGACTTCGGAGTCTTGTCGAACACGATCGCGACTCGCGACTCACATCTCCCCCTCGACGAACTGCTCGCCGGCCTACGCTCCCCCGACTTGCACCAGTGGCAACCACCCGGCGGCGGAGCGATCGGCGCGCTCAGCCACGCCGTCATCCACTCCCTCGACGCGACCATCCCCCTCGGCGAGAAACCCACCGCGCCCGCCGACGGCATCACCGCCGTCCTGGACCACCTCACTGCCGCTCACGGAGCGATCTTCGGCCTCGACCTCACCGGTCTCCACCTTCAGACGACCGATGGCACCTGGGCCTGGGGCCACGGCGACCAGAGCATCCGAGGCGATGCCGACCAACTGCTCGCCCTCCTCGCCGGACGCACCCTCCCCGATCGACGCATCCTCCCTCGAGCCGGATGACCCCACCCGAGCAGCGCGGTGCGAATGCCGGCGGAGGTTCAGGCACACGACGACTCGCCGTGGGCGAATGAACGCGGTCTCCGAGGTGCTCGGGGGTGGGCCGGGACAAACGTGCGCGAATCCACCAGACCGAGGTCGACGACGGGAGCCGACCGGGCACCACCAGCGAGGAGTGCGATGAGCTCGAACTGTTGCGGCGGGCGGCTCGCAGCCAAGGCGCCCAACGAGACATTGCTGGTCCTCGGCTACTACGTCGCCGCCGCCTCGAGCACGTGCTGCACCGGGTCCATCCCGCGGCACGAGCACGACCACTCACGCCAACACCCGGCCATCAGGATTTCCGCGGGGCCAGCTCCCGGGCAAGCCTGGCGAGGTCCCTACGGTTCGCACGGCGTATCGCGGCCGCCATCGCGGGTGCCGTGACGGCGGCAAAACCGGACGGCTCGCCGCTGTTGTGCAGCGTCATCAGGGTGCGGCCCTCGCCTGCGTCGTCCCAGGTGTAGGTGGTCTCCATCGGGAACGGTCCTTGCTCGGTGCGCATGGCGAGCCTCCGGCCGGGCTCGTACTCGACGACCTCGTACACGTACTCCAGAATGCGCCCGAGGAACCGGGCCCGGAATGCGAGCCGTGAGCCCACAACCAACGGCGGCGAGGTCAGCCACTCGACTCCGTCGATGTTCGCGTACCAGCGCGGCGCGTTGGCTGGGTCACCGGCGAACGCTGCGACGAGCACCCGCGGATGGTCGAGAACAGCCTCTGTCGTGACGTCAACGACCATGGCTCCTCCGGCGCTCCCCGCACCGGCCCACGCCTGGCACCGCAGGTTCGCGTAGGTCGTCCTGCCTCAGCAACCGGATGGTCGCCGCGGTGGGCCACTGTAGTCATTGCGGTTGCCAGCGGTCGGTGCGCGAGCCTGAGACCCGCTGCGGCCAGTATCGGCCGGCCTGCCTCCACCGCCGACCGCAGGCTCGCAGCCACAATCCCGGTGCACAACGGCGCCGGCACGACGTCCGGCACCGCCGCCAAGGCGTACACCTCACGGATGGCCGCACCGGCCTCGTCGCGACCCGGACCGCGTCCGTCTAGGTCGTGGGCGCCTCCCTGGCCGAGGTTGACATCGACGCCACCACAGCATTCGCTCTGGGCCCAGCCGCCGGTGGCCGGCCGTCCGGCCGCGGCTGGACGGCGCTGATCGTCGCACCGACGGCCCCGTCGAGATCCTCGCGAGCGGCGGCTGGCCCCAGGGAAAGCGGTGCCCACCCGGGGCCCAAGGACTCACCCGCATCAGGTGCGGGAATCACCAGACGAAAGCCAACTCCCGGACTTCTGAGGAACCGCTGAGGCGCTTTCCCATTCCCTTGCCTTCGGGGCGATACGTTCCCGCGCGCCCGGCCGAACCGCTGTGCGGAAACGGTGCCGCCGGCCTGAACGCAATCCAAGGAGTAGTGGGCTGTTGATCGAAGCACGCGGCGTGACTAAGAAATATGGGGACAAGTCCGCGGTGTCCGACCTGACTTTCACGGTCCGGCCCGGGATCGTGACCGGTTTCCTCGGGCCGAACGGGGCGGGCAAGTCGACGACGATGCGCATGATCGTCGGGCTCGACGCCCCGACCACAGGCACCCTCACCGTCAACGGCAAGCACTACGCGCAGCACCCGGCGCCTCTGCATGAGGTCGGCGCTCTCCTGGAAGCCCGGGCGATCCACACCGGCCGCACCGCGCGCAACCATCTGCTCGCACTCGCCGCCACCACCGGAATCGGCCGCGACCGCGTCGACGCCCTGATCGAGCTCGTCGGCCTGTCCGACGTCGCCGACAAGCGCGTCCGAGGGTTCTCCCTCGGTATGGGCCAGCGGCTCGGCATCGCCTCAGCCCTCCTCGGGGACCCGCGCACGCTGATCCTCGACGAGCCGGTCAACGGCCTCGACCCCGAAGGCATCCTCTGGATCAGGAACCTGCTCCGGTCACTCGCCGCGGAGGGCCGGACCGTGTTCGTGTCCTCGCACCTGATGAGCGAGATGGCGCTCACCGCGGACCAGGTCATCATCATCGGCAAGGGTCGGCTCCTCGCCGACGTCCCGGTCGCCCAGGTCGTCGCACAGGCGGCGGGCGCGTACGTGAAGGTGCGCACCCCGGACGCCGCGGGCCTGCGCACCCTGTTGGCAGGCCCCGACGTGACCGTCACGACCACGGCGCCCGACGAGCTACAGGTCGCCGGCCTGACCAGTGACCGGATCGGCACGATCGCCGCCGAACACCGGATCGCACTGTTCGAGCTCACGCCGGTACACGGGTCGTTGGAGCAGGCGTTCATGGAGCTCACCAGGGATGCGGTGGAGTTCAGGACACCCGGCACCCTCGAGCAGCCGCTCGCGATGTCGGCGAGCACGGGAGACGAGCGATGAGCCCGACGGTGCAAGCATCGGCGGGGCCCGCCCGGAGCAGCGGCGCAGTCACGCTCCCGCGGACCATCGCATCGGAGTGGATCAAGTTCCGGACGCTGTGGTCGAGCGTGCTCGTCGCGACGGTGTCGGTCGTCGGGATGATCGGGGTCGGCTGGGTGGGGTCCTTCTTCACCAACGCCGACTGGGCCCACATGCGCCCCCGCGAGCTCGCCCGGTTCGACCCCGTCGTGACCAGCCTCAACGGCTACACCGTCGCGGAACTTGCCGTCGGCACACTCGGGGTGCTGCTCGTGACGGGCGAGTACTCCACCGGCATGATCCGGGCCACGATGGCCGCGGTCCCCGCACGGCTACCCGTGCTCTGGGCGAAGCTGATCGTCTTCACCGGCCTGACGGCAGTCCTCATGGTGCCGACTGCGTTCGTCTCGTTCCTCGGCGGGCAGGCCCTGCTCGGCACCCATTCCACCAGCCTCTCGGCTCCGGGTGTCCTGCGCGTCGTGATCGCAACAGGTGTCTATCTGACCATCGTCGGCGTCCTCGGAGTGGCCTTCGGCGCGCTGGTCCGCAACACCGCCGGCGGGATCGCGGCCCTGTTCGGTGTACTGCTGGTGCTCCCGGCGATCGTCGGTGTCCTGCCCAGCACGTGGCAGGACACAATCGGCCCCTACCTGCCCGCGAACGCCGGCCAGGCCGCCCTGTCCGTGACACCCGATCCCGCGGCTCTCGCACCGTGGACGGGGATGGCCGTTTTCGCCGCCTACGCCGTCGTCGCGACGGGCGTCGCCGCGGTCCTGCTGAAGCGGCGCGACGTGTAGCCGATCGCGGGATTCGACGAGCCACTGCGCCGCGCGCGCGGCCGACCCGCTGCGCCCAAATGCACGGCGGCGGACGGGGTCGCGTAAGCGCCGGGCTCCGGCATCGTCGGCAGACAGGGACGGCGAGGCCGGTGAGATCACCGCCTGCCGAGCACTCTCGCCTGATTCGTCCCTGGCGTCGGTTGCCGGGTGAGCGACTGGCAAGAAGTCGGCAACAGGTCACCGATTGGCGAAACGTCCTTGGCCCATGTCCGAGCACCATCCTGGCGGTGCAGTCCGCCGGATCGCCAAAACACGCGAGCATTCGACGGGAGCCGCTCGATGACATCGTCCCCACTCGGACGACAGCACGACGCCGCATGGACGGACGGCGCCGGCCATGTAGCGCCGCCACACCGGATGCGCGGGATCAAGGTCCCCGAGCTGACCCTGCTGTTCTGGGTCATCAAGGTCCTCACAACAGGGATGGGCGAGACCGCGTCGGACTGGCTCGCCCGCACGATCGATCCGGTCATCGCGGTCGCGCTGGCCCTGCTCGCACTCGCCGCACTGCTCGTGGCGCAGCTGCGGGCGACGCGGTACCGGCCCTGGCTCTACTGGGCCACCGTCGCGATGGTCAGCGTGTTCGGCACGATGGCAGCCGACGTCCTGCACGTCGTCATCGGCATCCCCTACGTCGTGTCCACGATCGCCTTCGCGGTGGCCGTCGCCGTCCTGCTCCTGCTCTGGCACCGGGTCGAAGGCACCCTCGACATCCACACGATCACCACCGTCCGACGCGAGTGCTTCTACTGGACGACCGTCTGCGCGACGTTCGCGCTCGGCACGGCCGCGGGCGACCTCACCGCGAACAGCGTCGGACTGGGCTACCTGGCCTCGGGCATCTTGTTCACCGTCGCGTTCGCCGTCCCGGCCGTCGCGCACCGGTGGTGGGGCCTGGGTGCCGTGCCTGCCTTCTGGATCGCATACGTCCTGACCAGACCACTGGGGGCGTCGTTCGCGGACTGGATCGCCGTCCCGCCTGCGCGCGGGGGCCTCGACCTCGGCACGGGGACGATCAGTCTCGTCCTGCTGATTGCCATCGCGATCGCGGTCGCCGTGCACACCCGGCAGGCTCGTCCGTCCGACCGAGCTGATGAGTCCGGCCGGTCCCTCAGATGAGCAATCTCCGGCACCCGGTTCAGGGCACGCTGAACCTGCGGAAGCAGATGATCAGGGGATCGCGGTGGTGACGCCTAACCCGATGACGAGGCACGATGCGGCGACCCGGTGCGCTGACGTCAAGATCCTTCGCTCAATCGTCCCAACGAAGAACAGCAGCAGGATGCTGTGGCCGAGGTTCTAACGGGAAGCACTCGACAACACTCTGCCTCGCGCCGACGGCGATGGCGTCTGCTCAGCTGCGCCATCACGCTCGGCTCCTGATTCCTGTAACGATCACGTCTTGTTCTCGGACATCCGCGGGTATGACGTAGCGGCTGCTAGCGAGTCCCGGCGAAACATTGAGCTGGCCGTCGCCTTCGAGGTCCGCCCGCCCGTCCGGGTTCGCGTCGAGTGCGGATCGGCCGGGGGAAGACTGCGTGGCGAGCATGCCGATGAGCAGCACCGCCATGCTGACCGTCGCGATGACGAGCGCGATCGGCGACGTCGTCATGGTGTCGCCGAACCAGAGTCCGCCGGCGACGAGCCCGACGACCGGATCGACGACCAGGATCACCGAGACGACCGCGGCCACCCCGACACCCTCACGCAGCGCGTGTTGGCTCAGCACGATGGCCAGCGAACCCAGTACGACCGCGACGTACAGCGCAGGATGGTCGAGCGGCGTGGCGACGCCGTCGGCGAGCTGGGCACCGACCTGCTTGAGCTGGACCGCGCTGAGGCCATAGCCGAGCCCGGTCGCGAGAGCGAGCCCGATCGCCCGCGCTCGCGGACCCCGCGTGGGACGACGAACCCACCTTGCGATGGTCGCCATGACCACGACAGCGATCGTCGCGAGGCCAACCGTCGTGAGCGCCGACGGTCCCGGGCCACCACCGGCATGCGGCGCAAGCGCCAGAAGCAGCCCGCAGAGCCCCGCCACGGTCAGGACGATTCCTGCACGCGCCACACCCGAGGTACGCCGCCGAAGCAGGAGCCTCTCAGCGAGCGTCGCACCGACGATGCTGGTCGTCATCACGCTCTGCACCAACAAGATCGGTCCCAGTGCGAGCGCCAGGATCTGGAGACCGATGCCGGCGAGGGACGCGACAGTGCCGATCCACCACCACGGGCTCCGCGCCAGCGCGCCGATCAGCCGCGGGTCACCGACGGCAAAGGCCGGGACACTCATCGAGCCACGTCGCTGAGCGACGCTGGCGGTGCCGATCAGGCCCGCGGCCGCCGCAGCGACGGCGACCGCCGCGATCATCGACATCAGAAGCCGCTGGCCCGCAGACCCGCCGCCGACCGCGCGGCCAGCTCGTCCCGCACGACGGCCGCGGCGTCAGCCCCAGCGGCCCACTGCGGCACGATCGGCGTGCGCTCGCGACGGCGCCCCTCGATCGCCGCGACGAGCTCATCGGGCGTACGCGGCCACGCGGCGATACCGGACCGCTCGAGGATCGCCGCGTTGGCGCGACCGTGTCCCGGGATCGGCAGGTAGGTCAGTGCGGGAAGACCGGCCACGAGCGCCTCGGTGAACGACAGCCCACCGGCGTTGTGGACGAGCATGTCCGCGGTCGCCATCAGCGCGGGGACGTCGTCGCGCCAGCCGAGCGCGGCAACCCGGGGGTCGCCGTCCCACCGCCGCCGCAACGCGTCGTTTCGGCCGCAGAGGACGAGCACACGCGCACGTGGGTGCCGCAGGACGGCCTCGACCGTCCGGGGGACGTCGCCCATCCCGAGCGAGCCGGCGCTGAGCAGGACGATCGGGTCCGGGCCGGGGAGCCCGAGCGACGCCCGATCGACGGGATCCGACCCGGCGCTGAAAGCCGGACCGCAGAGCGGACCGGCCGGGACGGCGTCGACCCCGTAGCGGGCCGCGTCCGCCGCGGTCGCGCGGGTGACCGTGAGGTGCCTGTCGACGTCCGGGTCGCACCACAGTGTGTGCGCGGCAGGATCGGTGAGGTAGGTCATCGACGTCGCTGTCAGCCGTCCACGCCGGCGCAACATGCCCAGCGTGCGGGACGCGAGCGGATAGGTCGACACGACGACGTCAGCGTCGCCGATCCATTGCTCGACCGCGGGCTCCGCGATCGAGCAGATCACTTCGGCCATCCGGCGCAGGGCACCGGGCCGCTCGAGACCGCGGAAAATCCCGTCGAAGACCCGGGGCGCGTGCTGCACGGTGGGCGCATAGAGGTCCTTGAGGATCCATGCTGCGGCGGTGGGCACCGCGTCGATGTAATCGTGGACGGTCACCTCGACGCCCGAGCCGGCGAGGCGGCGGCCCAACTCGCGCGCCGCCCCTTCGTGTCCCTGGCCGACCGTCGCCCCCAGGATGACGACGCGGCCGGCACCGGAGACCGGCGGGGCGACCAACCGCATCACTGCGGGGCGGGCGGCGCGGCGGCGGGCGTGCGTGCGAACGCGGCGCTCCGCGAGGAGTGCAGGCATGGGGAGGAACCTCTGCTCTCGATCGGATTAGGACGGGAAGAACGGCGGGGAGAACGGCGAAGGCAGAACGTTCAGCGAGGAAGCGGCGCCCCTGTGTGGTCGTGCACGTGCGCGACGCCGGGCGGCCCCGAGGGCCCGTCGTCGATCGCCGACGCACCGACGACACCCCCGACGGCACCGATGCCGATGACCAGCGCGGCAGCGGCGACGAGCGGGCGCCGTGCTGCCCGCTCCTTGATCGCGCGCAGCGCTGACCTGGTCCGGTCGCCGCCGAGTCGGCCTCGGTCGACCTCCGCCGCCGGCAGGTCGTGCACGAGGACCGCGAGCTCGTGGCGGAATCGGGCGGAGTAGGCGTCGGCGACGCGCTCGTCGGTCTCGGCGAGATCGAGGCGCCCGTGCCCGAGTGCCTCGTGCAGCGTCGCGACGACGTCGGCCCGTTCCGCGTCCGAGGCCCGTACTGGGCCGGCCGAGGTTGTCGAGCGGTCTCGGCCGGCGGGCTCCGGACGGTTGGTCTGGCTGGACATCGTGCTCCCGGGGACGATCGGTCAGGTGTCCCCAAGACTGGTCGGCGGCGGTGAACTGCCGTCGTGCTCCGGTTCGGAGTCGGGTAAGAGCCGGGCGGGATCGACGCTGAAGCCGACGGTCGCCCCACCGCCGGAGCGGCCGGTGGCGAAGACCGAGCCGCCGTGCGACGCCGCGACGTCGTGCACGATCGAGAGCCCGAGTCCGGAGCCGGGCAGCCCTCGGGCGTTGCGGGCCCGGTAGAAGCGGTCGAAAATGCGCCCCGCATCCTCTGGGTCGATGCCGGAGCCGTTGTCGGACACCGAAATCCGGCCCTCCCGCGCCGTCGCCTGGATCGGCTCGACGCCTGAGCCGTCGAACTTCACGGCGTTCTCCATGAGGTTGCCAACGGCCCGGTCGAGCGCCTGCCGACGTCCCCGGACGACGGAGCGGTCCGCATCGACGACGATCGTGCGCCCGGTGCGGCGGCCCACCCGGTCAGCGGCCCCGGTCAGCACGTCGGCGAGGGCGACGGGCTCCTCGGGCGAGTCCATCGCGCCGGCCAGCGCGAGCTCGACGAGCTCGTCGACGAGGTGGCTCAGCTCCCGGGTCTCCCCCTGCACGTCGCCGACCAGCCGGTCCTGCGCCGCGGGGCTCAGGTCGGCGAAGCGTCGCAGGACGCTCGCGTTGGTCCGCAGGCTCGTCAACGGTGTGCGCAGTTCATGGGCCGCGTCCTGGATCAACCGCTCCTGCGCGTCGCGGGCCGCGGCCAGCCGTCCGAGCATCGTGTTGAACGACGCCGACAGCCGTGCGACCTCGTCGCTGCCCTCCACCGGGACCTGGCGGTCTATCCCGCCGTGCAGGCTTACGTCCTCGGCGATCCCGGCCAGCCGCATGAGGCGGCGGGTGATGCGGTGGGCGAGCAGCCAGCCGGCCACGGCCGCAACCAGGAGCACGATCGAGCTTACCCACGCGATCTCGATCGCCATGTCGTGCAGGAGGTCGTGGGTTTGCTCGACGTCCGCCGCGACCTGCAGGGCACCTCGTCCATCGCTCAGCGCGGTCGTCATGATCCGGTAGGTGCCGTGGCCCACGTCCGCCTCGGTGACGTCTACCGTGCCCCCCGCCGCGGTCCCATCGGCGATGGCCCGCGCGGTCGCGTCGACGGGCAGGTCGACCGCCTCACCACCGAGGTGGGTTGTGGTGCCGTCAGGCGCCAGCATCTGCGCGACCAGCGGACGGGCTTCGCCACGGTGTCCGTGGCCCACTGTTACCGGCACCGCCGTCAGGACGTCGGTCCGGCCGTCGGCCAGTGCCGCGGTCGCCGAGCTCAGCGTCGTGTCGATCTCCTGACCGATCCGCTGCGCCGATGCGTCGTAGCTGAGCCATCCGACCGCGATCGCCACCACGGCCGCCACGACGGCGAAAGCCAGCGCGAAGCGCGTCCGCAGGTTCACGGCCGCCGTAGCGCGTAGCCGACACCGCGCAGGGTGTGGATCAACGCCGGGGCCCCGGCCGCGGCGAGCTTGCGCCGCAGATAGCCGACGTAGACGGCGAGGTTCTTCGAGTCCGGCCCGAAGTCGTAGCCCCAGATCCGTTCGTAGACCGTCGAGTGGTCCAGCACGATGCCCTCGTTGCGAACCATCAGCTCCAGGAGGTCGAACTCGGTCTTCGACAAGGCGAGCTCGGCCTCGCCCCACCACACGCGGCGCGCGGCGACGTCGACCCGGAGGGCGGCGACCTGCACCACCGCGGGGTCGCGCTCCTCCGTTCCCCCTGCCGGCGCCGCCCGACGCAGCAGCGCACGCAGCCGGGCGAGCAGCTCGTCGAGCTCGAAGGGCTTGGGCAGGTAGTCGTCGGCGCCTGCGTCGAGCCCGGCGACCCGCTCGGAGGTCTCCACCCGCGCGGTGAGCATCAGGACCGGGGTCCGGTCACCGTCGGCGCGCAGCACGCGGCAGACACCGAGGCCGTCGACACCAGGCATCATCACGTCGAGGACCAGCGCATCGAAGGACTCCCGGCGCAGAAGGGTGAGCGCCTCGACCCCGTCGACCGCCACGCCGATCTCGTAGCCCTCCAGACCGAGCGCGCGCTCGAGGGAGTCCCGGATCGCCCGGTCGTCGTCGACCACCAACACTCGCTGTGGCACGACCACATCATCCGCCCCAGATCCGTGCATGACCCCACCGTGCCTCAGGAGGGTGAACGGCCGCCGTGGCCCGGGTCGGAGGTGGGTAAGAAGCCGGAAGCCGCCGCCCATCGCGGCGCTTACCGAATGCTTACTGGCGATTGGCCGAACCCGCGCGTACACGCGCATAGCGTCGAACTCGTCGCGACAGCGGACCGCCGCCGCGGTGACGTGTACCGAGGAGAGACGTGACGACGATCCTTGCGCTCAATCCGCTCAGCGCGAACGACCTGCTGTCGTCGTTCGGGACGATCGGAATCCTGGTCGTCCTGTTCGCCGAGACGGGACTCCTCATCGGATTCTTCCTGCCCGGGGACTCGCTTCTGTTCACCGCGGGCCTGTTGTGCGCGGCCGGCACCGGCGCGCTGCATCTCAGCCTCCCGTGGGTGCTGCTTGCCGCGGCCGCCGGTGCCCTCCTCGGCGCCCAGACCGGGTTCTGGCTGGGGCAACGCGCCGGGCGCGCTCTCGAGAGCCGATCCGGTCATCCGCGACTGCTCGCCGGGATGCGCCGCGCCGAGGAGATGTTCGACCGCTACGGACCAGCGAAGGCGATCGTCCTGGCACGGTTCATTCCTGTGGTCCGGACCGTCCTCAACCCGGTCGCCGGCGCACTGCACACCCCGAAGGCGATCTTCGCCGTGTGGCAGGTCGCCGGTGGCCTAGCGTGGACCGTCGGGCTGGTGCTCGCCGGATTCGCCCTCGGCGCGACGGTCCCGGGGATCGACGCCTACCTGTTGCCGGTCATTGCCGCGGTCATCGTCGTGTCGCTCATCCCCCTGGTGGTGGAGCTCCTTCGTGAGCGCCGGCGTACTCGAACCGGCGGCTGAGCGGGTGGCAGACACCCTTGACGTGACCGAGACGGAGTCGTGACGTGAGCACTCATGCGGCGGGATCGAGTTCGACGACCGACCGACCGGCCGGGGCGCGATGTTCGACCGCCGAACGCGAGCAGACGTGCGCGGCCCTGTACAAGGCTGCCGGCGAGGGGCGGTTGACGCTCGACGAGACCGAGGACCGCGTCGGGCGTGCCTATGCCGCCACCTTCCGCGACGAGTTGGCCGCGCTCACCACGGACCTCCCGAGCAGCTCCTCTGCGTCGGGTTGGAGCGCCGTCTGGTCGACGGCGTGGTCACAGATCGTCACCGACCTCGCGGTCGCGACGGGCCGGGTCGAGGCGGACCCGCGGGCACGGCTGCGAGCCACTGCAACCGTCGTCGTTCCGCTGCTGGTGCTCCTGGCGATCACCAGCGTCGCACTCGCTCTGCTGGCACACGGCCTGATGGAGGGTCACGAGTTCGAACACGGCTTCGACCACGCGATCGTTCGCGGAGCTCCTCTCGAGCCGGGCGGCGCCGGTCCGGACTAAGACGGTCGTTCCCGGGGCCGCTGCAGGTCTCACGGGGCGCGACATCCAAGGACGATGTCGCGCTCGTTACCGTCCCGCTCGCCGATGACCTGGACATTTACGAGGGTGACCCAGCGGAGGCGGTTGCGACGCTTCCCAACTCCTAACCTGCCGATGGCGAGCCCCGTACCAGCACCTCCATAGCGTCGACGGTATGAACGGTGCAACGGTCTCCCGCCCCGCCGACGCGACGGACCACGGGCACTCGCAGGCCCCGCTACCACCGGGCGACGCGCCGCTGCCCCGGCGCCCGGCCAGGACCGGATGGCGCCGCCGGCGCCGCTGGGTCGGGCTGACACTGATCGCGGCACTGATCCCCGCGACGATCTCCTACGTGCAGGCGCTCACCTATCCGGGCAACGCGTCGTTGGCCGTGCGGACCGTCGAATGGGTGCGTGATCACGGTGGTGCACCAGTGGTGAACCTGGCCGAGAACCTCTACTACCGCCTGCACGCACCTGCCGACGCGCCCCCTGACCCGAACGCGCTGCCCATCGGCACCGTTGACACGGGAGGTACCGCGCGACCGGTCACCGTCGCACCGATTGCTCCGATCGTGACGCCCGCGCTATCCGGCGAGGGGGCCTGGACCCGGGCAGCGGCGATTCCGGGGAACGCCGCGTCGGTCCTCACGACGTTCATCCGCCCGGACCCCGCCCACGCCAGCGTTGTCGCGGGAATCGCGCGGTTCGACCAGCGCACCGTCAGCACCAGGCTGATCCCCGGTACCCGGGAGCCCAGCGGGCTGGGCTGGCCCGAGGCCGGCCAGGTCCCGGCCGTGTCCCGGCCGAACCTCCTGGCCACGTTCAACTCCGGGTTCAAGATGAAGGACGCGAACGGCGGGTTCTCCGTCGACGGCCGAACCCCGGTTCCGCTGCGCAACGGCGCTGCGTCGGTCGTCATCAACACCTCTGGTGTCGTGCACATCGGAGCGTGGGGTCGCGACGTGGGGCCCACCCTCGACGTCGTCGCGGTCCGTCAGAACCTCGACGTCATCATCGACCACGGACAGGTCGTTCCCGGTCTCGACGTCAACGGCGGCGGGCAGTGGGGTTCGGCGAGCAACCAGCTCCAGTACACCTGGCGATCCGGACTCGGCGTCACCGCGAACAACGACCTGGTCTACGTCGGCGGCGCCGGCCTGACGTTGTCGACGCTTGCCGCCGCGCTGTCGCAGGCCGGCGTCGTCACAGGGATGGAGCTCGACATCCACAACCAGATGGTCGACATGTTCACCTACGACCACACGGCGCACCTGCCCGACCACCTCGTGGGGGCCCCTCTGCTGCCGACGATGCCGGGTCCCGTCGACCGCTACCTGCAGGCCGACCAGCGGGACTTCTTCGCCTTGACCGCTCGGTGAGCGCGATCGCCCTGCTCGCGGCGCAGGACGCCATTGTCATCGCGGCGGTCGTCGTGGTCATCGCGTTCGCCTACGCCCGTCATCCCCTCGCCATACCCAGTGTGATCGTGACGGTGCTCTTCGGCGCGCACTCGGCCCTGACCTCGACCGTTGTCATGGACGGGCTGGGCCCGCTCGGATCCGACAGCGTCATTCTCATGTGGATCATACAGCAGCGCTCGGCGACCGTGACAACGGTCATGACGGTCGTGTCCGCGCTGGGTGGCACCGTCGGGATGGTCGTGGTCGCCGCGGTCGCTTGCGTCTCCCTGCTCTGGAAGCGACGCATCCGTGCCGCGGTCGTCGTGGCTGCGGCCGGCGGCGGCGCGGGAGCGCTGGTCGTCCTTGTCAAGAACTTGCTCGCCCGACCTCGGCCGCCGCAGTCCTGGCGGCTCGCTGTGGAGACCACCTACTCGCTGCCCTCAGGACATGCGCTGAGCTCGACGGTCGTGCTCGGGATCGTGGCAGCGGCCGTGGTGACGGGCGCGAGCCGGCCGCACATCGGTCGGATCGCGATCCTGCTCGCTACGGGGATTGGTGCGGCCATCGGCGTGAGCCGGCTGTATCTCGCCGTCCACTGGCCCAGCGATGTCGTCGACGGCTGGCTGCTGGGCGGTGCTTGGCTGACGGTCTGCGTGTGTGCGCTCGTGCGCGTCGAACACCCGCCGGGTGAGGTGGCCGCCTCGGACCATCCCGCCGCCCTCGGCTCGGACCCGGCGCGCGAGGACCCACCGGCGGGTGGCAGGTAAGCGACGACGGCCGTCGCGGCAAGGTGGGAGCAAATATTGCGCCTCCGCGGCGAACGCTTGCACTCCAACCACCCCGAGATTGCCCTACGCTTGCCCGCCGACTCGCAGAATCCGGGTCATGTCGACGACGAGCTCGTTGGGCCGCCGGGGATCCACGATGGCCCACAGCCGCCCCCCACATGACGGCGACCGTGTCCTGCTCACCGGCGCGGAGTACACCGGTGGGCTCGCCGCGCTGCGCGGGCTGCATCGGGCCGGCTACCGGACCTGGGTCGCGACAACAGACCCGCACTCCTACGGCGCACTCTCGCGCGCCGCGGCCGGGGTCGTCCCGATCCTCGACCCCCGCGTCGACCCAGAGGGCTTCGTGCACGGGCTCGCGGCCGCGGCGGCGCGTACCGGCGCGACGGTCGTTCTGCCCGGCACCGAGGCGGGTCTGCTGGCCCTCGCCGACCGCCGGAACCTCTTTCCTGCCGGCGTCGCGGTCGGCGCCCCCGATGCGGTGCTCGTCGCGGACGCGTGCGACAAGAGCCTGCTAGACACGCACGCCCGCGCCGCCGGTTTCGAGGTTCCTCCGACCACCCACGTCACCCTGTCCGACCTCGACGACGGCGCCGCGGTCACCTTTCCCGCCGTGGTGAAACCCCTGCGGTCGGAGATGATCCGCAACGGACGCCTAGAACGTATCGAGGTTGCACGGGTGACAGGGCTGGACGCTCTCGTCGCGGCGTTGCACGACCTGCCCGGTCAGGCCGGACTCGTCCAGCCTTACATGTACGGCCGGATCCGGACGGTCAACGGTCTGGCCTGGGAGGGTCAGGTCGTCACCACCGTGCACAAACGTGCCGACCGAACCTGGCCGCGCGACTGCGGCGTCGTCTCGTTCGCCACCACCGTCGCGCGCGACCCGGCGCTCGACGAGGCTGCCAAAACGTTGATGGCGAACCTGCGCTGGAGTGGCCTGTTCAACATCCAGCTGATCGAGTCGGCGTCGGGGCCACTTCTCATCGATCTCAACCCGCGCGTGTACCACTCACTCGCGCTCGCGATCACCGCTGGACCGAACCTCCCAGCCATGTGGGCGGACCTGCTGCTCGGCCGAACTCCTCGTGTCGTCGAGTACGAGGTCGGCCGCACGTTCCGCGCCGAGGACGATGTCTACGCCGTGCTCAGCGCGGCCCGCAGCCGCGGGGCGCGATCCGCTCTGTCCGGACTCAGACCCCGCCACGGCACGACGCACGCGGTTCTGGACCGTCACGACCCGCGGCCGACCCGAGCGCTCGTCGGCCGGGTCGTCTCCGGCCTCCGCAGGAAGGTCGCCGACCGCCTCCACAGATGAACACGCTTGACGCGCAACGACCATTGATGCCGTAGCAGGAATCAGCCCACTCCTGTTGCCCCGGGTACGAGCGGCCGGGGCCTGGCCTCGACCACGCCAGCACGTGACGTCAGCCGACGAGCAGGAGTGCGCACGTGAGCATCGCCGCGATCCCGACGCCGACCACAAAACTGCCTGTACCGACAAGGATGCACAGCCGCAGGAAGGCGGACGCGTAGCTCCGCAGTCGGGTCATCGCCCGTCCCCCGATCCTTCGCCTCGACCTCGCGGGCCCGCGACGTCGTTCGTCCGAGACCGACACTAGGCAGCTGTCTGTTCGGGGACGGGTAGGTCGACGCAAACGCCGGGTAAGGAATCGTCCCGTCTCGGGTGATGCTTTCCCGAGCTCGTCCTGCGCCCTCGCCGCGCGCCGGCCTACCTCGGCGGGAGGACGGCGTCGGCATCGTGTGCGGTCTGGACGAGCAGGGTAAAGGTGGGTGGGCGTTCGCGGCTCAAGGTGAGCCGCCCACCGTCGGCCTCGGCCAGACTCCGTGCCAGCGCCAGTCCGATTCCGTGCCCACCTGCCGGCTGCAGCCCGCCGCTGCCCTGCGAGCGACGCGCGAACAGGGCCGTCGCCGGGATGACGATTCCGGGTCCCTCATCGCTGACATCGACCGCGAGGGCACCCGCCGCGTCGCGGACGCTGACGGTAACCATGCCCTCGCCGTGCTGCAGCGCGTTCTCCAGCAGCACGGCAAGAACCTGGCGCGTTGCTGCTTCGGACATAGTCGCCGGCAGAAGGCCTTCCTCTGCCCGGACGAGCAACGTCCGGCCGCGATCGACCAACAGCCGGCGCCATTGGCCGACGACCTCCTCGACCAGGGACACGACGTCGACATTGCCGCGTTCAGTGCGGACGTCCCGGGCGAGCGCGAGCAGGTCCTCGACCGTGCGCTGCAGGCCATCGGCCGAGCGCACCGCATCGTCGATCGCCTGACGCAGGTCGGCCTCCGGATCGTCGAGCGCAGTCTCCAGGCTCAGCCGGAGTCCGGCGAGCGGCGTCCGCAGCTGGTGCGACGCGTCCACCGTAAAAGCTCGCCCGCGCGCGACGACGTCCCCGATCCGGTCGGCGGTGGTGTCCAGATCGGCCCCGACGGAGTCGATCTCCGGAATACCCACCCGCGTCGTCCGAGCGGTGAAGTCTCCCTCTCCCAATAGGCGCGCGGTGATCGACAGCTGTTCCAACGGGCCGGCCAACCGTCCGGCCTGGCGTCGGGCGACGTACCAGACCGCCGCGAGCGCCATGAGGGCGAACGTCGCCATCAGAACCCACACCAGGACGATCTGCGTGTAGACCTCCGCGCCGGAGGCGGCGACACGGATCACACCCGCGCGCGGGTCAGCGCCAGTCACCGCGATGGCGACCACGCCGTCGTCGGACGTGACCCGGCCGGTGTCGTCGAGCGCGTCTCGCACTGGCGGGTCGGCCGTCGCCGGTCCGGTTCCGAGGATGCGCGCGCCACTCGTGTCGTAGAGCGCGACGTCCGCTTCCTCCGCGACGGTCGGTAGCTGCAGCGGATGCCCGCCCGCGATGTCGACCGCGACGGTCAGGGCCGAGACGGTGGCCACCTGGTCGAGCTCGCTGCGCTCGCGGTCGACCAGGTACTTCGCAGCGATCGCGGCCAGTGGGAGCCCGAACAAGGCGATGGCGAGAACGGCGGCACCCAGGGTAAGGGCGACGATGCGGCGGCGCATCAGGCGGGCGGGTCGAGCCGGTATCCGTGGCCGCGCAGGGTCACGATGGTCGGCATGCGCTCCGAGCCGGCCGCGGCAAGCTGCCGGCGGACCGAGGCGACGTGGACATCGAGGGTCTTCGTGGAGCCGAACCAGTTCTCGTCCCAGACCTCGGCGATGAGGACGTCGCGACTGACCGCGACGCCAGGGTTCGCCGCGAGCCGTGCGAGCAGGTCGTACTCTCGGGGACGCAGGTGGAGCTCCCCCCCGTTGACCGTTACCCGCCGGCTCGCGAGATCGAGGACGAGGTCCCCGAGCTCTCTCGGGGCCTCGTGGCGTCCCACCTCGGCACGTCGCAGGTGGGCGCGCACCCGAGCATGCAGTTCACCGAGCCTGACGGGTTTGACCAGGTAGTCGTCCGCGCCGGACTCCAGCCCGAGGACGACGTCCATCTCCTCGTCGCGCGCGGTCAGCATGACGATCACGGCATCGGGCAAGGCGGGCCGGAGGTCACGGCAGACTGCGATGCCGTCGAGATCCGGGAGGCCGAGATCGAGCAGGACCAGATCGAAGAACGCGGTCGTGCCCTCGCGGACGGCGGCCATGCCGTCCTGGGCCCAGACGACCTCGTGTCCGTGCAGTGTCAGGCTACGCGCGAGCGCGCCCCCGATCGTCTCGTCGTCCTCAACCAGCAGCAATCGGGCCACACGGCAGACCTTAGGACGGGCAGCAGGCCCGATTCGCCAAAATCGGACGCGATTGCCGAATGCTTACTCCTGGCTGGCCGAGTCCGATCCCGCTCGCAGCGGCGACTCCTACCGGCATCGGCGACGAGCCGCGACGACTTCCCGGTGCTCTGGCGCCGACGTGATCCTCGCGCCCGCACATTTGCCCCCCGTTGACCTTCTGCTGCCCGGTTCCGAAGGTCCCCGCGAATAGCGTCCGGTCAATGACGGATACGGACGTTGCGCGGTGCCGGTTCGCGGGTGTCGGACCCGGCGGGTCCGTGTGAGCGACGTGGTGGTCGTGTCGGCCGGGATCGCCGGCGGGCACGACGGCGTCGCCCGTGAGCTAGCGCGGCGGATGCGACGGCAAGGGCTCTCCGTCGACATCCTGGACCTGATCGACCTGCTGCCCGCGATGATCGGTCCGCTCGCGCGCAACCTCTACCGGACCCAGCTGCGGGCAGCACCTCGAACGTGGGCCTGGACCTACGAGTCGTTCGACCGACCGCGGCCGTCCCGGCTCGCCGAGGCGATGGTCTCGCTGGCCGGACGCGCGCTGTCCTGCGCAGTCGACCCGGACGCGAGGTTGGTCGTGTCGACCTATCCGCTCGCTGGTCAGGCGCTCGGCCGACTCCGCGAGCGCGGTGACCTGCGCATGCCGGCGGTCGCCTATCTGACCGACATGTCGGTGCATCGGCTGTGGGTCGCCCGCGGCGTCGACACCCACCTCGCGATCCACACCGCCCCGGCCGATGCAGCCGCCCGGCTCGGCGCCGAACAGGTGCGGGTCGCGGCGCCGGCCGTGCGGCGCAACGCCCGGCCGCTGTCGGCGTCCGCACGGGCCGCGGTTCGGGCCCGGTTCGGGTTGCCCACCGACCGCCGGCTTGCCGTGATCACCGGTGGGTCCTGGGGCGTCGGCGAGCTGGCGGCCACCGTGACCGACGTCCGCGCGAGCGGGCAGGCCGAGCCCGTGGTCGTCTGTGGGGACAACCCACGGCTCGCGGTGCAGGTCCGTGCGGCCGGTGCCACACATGTCCTCGGCTGGGTCGGCGACCTGCCCGCACTCATCGCAGCCGCGGACGTCGTGCTGCAGAACGCCGGCGGGTTGACCTCGCTCGAGGCGTTCGCCGCGCGCGTGCCGGTGATCAGCTACCGCTGCGTTCCCGGCCACGGTCTGGCGAACTCCCATGTCCTGGCCACGGAAGGTCTAGCCCCGCTCGCGACCTCGCCCGACGACCTCGCGAGGCTGCTCGCGGAGTTGGTGGCGACGCCGGCGGCCGTCGAGTCACTGTTCGACGCACCGGACCCGGCCGAGTTCCTCCTCACCCTGGCCACCGCCCCGGTGCCGGCGCCGGGTCGGCCGGCCTCGCCGACGACGCCCCCCGTCGCCGTCCGCGCCGAGGCGCCGGTGGGCAGGGCATGACGCCGCGGCGCTCAGTCGTCGGCGCGACGGTCGGCGCCGCGACCGGCGCTGTGACGGCGGCCTGGCTCGCGCCGGCGCTGAGCGCCGTCGGCCCGCTGCGGACGAGGTTCGCCCCGGCGCTGTCGGGGGCAACGGGTGGCGGGGTGCGGGCCTGGACCGCCGCGGCGCGTCGACCACGGGACTGGGCCCCCGCCACCCCGACTCAGCCGAGGAGCGACTGGCCCCAGTGACCGCCGGGGGCCGGACCGGGCGGGCAGGCGTACAGCCCGCTGCCGACATGCTGGATGTACTCGTTGAGCGCGTCGTTGAACTTGCCCGCGAGCGAGGTCTGGATGGCGACGAACTGCCTGCGTGGGTCGCGCTGGTAGGCCATGAAGAACAGGCCGGCGTCGAGCCGGCCGAGGTCGTCGGTGCCGTCGACGAACGAGTACCCGCGACGCAGCAGGGTCGCGCCGCCGTTCGTGCTGGCGTGCGCGAGCCGGACGTGCGCCTTGGCGTCGACGACGAGCCGACCGCCCGCGTCCTTCGCCTGCAGATCGAGGGGGTCGAACTCACTCGACGCGCCGAGCGGCGCCCCGCTGCCCTTGGACCGGCCGATGACCCGCTCCTGCTCGCCCAGCGATGTCGAGTCCCACGGCTCGATCAGCATCCGGATCCGGCGGGTGACGAGATAGCTCCCGCCCGTCATCCACGCGGGCCCGTCGCCCACCCCGACCCACACCTGAGAGTCGAGCGCTTCGGTGTCCTCGGCCTTGAGGTTCGCCGTCCCGTCCTTGAACCCCATCATGTTTCGGGGCGTGGGCTGGTCGGTGGACGTCGAACTCGTGCGCCCGAAACCGAGCTGGGAGTAACGCACCGATGCGGTACCGCGGGCGATCCGGGCCAGGTTCCGGATCGCGTGCACAGCGACCTGGGGGTCGTCGGCGCATGCCTGGACGCACAGGTCGCCTCCGCTGCGCGCCGGGTCGAGGGCGTCACCGGGGAAGGGCGGCAGGTCGGCCAGCTGCGGCGGCCGGGCGGCGGCGAGGCCGAAGCGGTCCCGCCCGCTCGCATCGGTGAACAGTGCCGGTCCGAAACCGACCGTGAGCGTCAGCCGCGACGGCGCGAGCCCGAATGCCTCGCCGGTGTCGTCCGGGGGCACGGCCGGGTTGCCCGCCACCGCGCCCGTCCCGACGTCAAGTCCCGCGCTCATCCGCGCCGCCGCGTTGGTCCACGCGGTGAGCAGGGCGACGAGTTCCGCGCGGGTTGCCGCCGCGCCGAGGTCGAACACCGCGAAATGCAGCCGGTCCTGCGCGGGGGTGGCGATTCCGGCCTGATGGTCGCCGAAGAACGCGACGGCCTGCCCAGCGCCCGGAGCGTCCGCCGACCCCGCACCACCCGACGCCGAGTACGTCACGCCCACCCCCGCGGCCGCGCCGACTGCGGCGGCTCCACCGATCAGTCCGATCATCCGGCGACGGCTGACCCCGGTCGGCGGGGGTGGCACGTGCGTGGTGGCAGTCGCCCGATCGGTGCTCGAGGTGTCGGTCACGGGCCCGTCACGACTCCACTGATCTGACCGAGTGGCTCGGAGATCGCGTCGACGTCGACGGCGAGGGCCTTGACGTCGGCCGGACCCAGCGCGTCGTAGGACACGTACGGGCTGCCGGAGACGGAGCCGGGCGCGCCCGGCTTCGCTTGGTGCGTGCCGAGCAGGGTCACCAACGCGGTGAACCGCTGGTCGAGGGTTGCGACGAGCTGCGGGTTCTTCGCCTGCAGGGCGGGCCGCAAGGCCGTGAAGACGTACTTGGCGCCGTCGACGTTGCCGGCGAAGTCGACGAGGTCGATGCGCGAGTATCGCTCTTCCTCGCCGGTGACCTTGGACTTGGCGACCTCGTCGAGCAGCGACTTGGCGCCGTTGCCCATGATGAGCGGGGTGAGCTGCACGGTCTTGACAAGGTCGTTGAGCTTGCCGACGTTGGCGACGAGGGCGTCGCCGAGGGGCGCGGCGCCGTCGAGGGTGTTCTTCTGGAACAGGATCTGCTCGATGGCATGGAAGCCAACGAACGGGGTGTCGGCGGTGGCGTCGTCGATGCGCATGTCGATCAGCGGGTCCAGGTCGCCCAAGGACTCGGCGATCGGCTCGATCCGCTCGTAGTGCAGCCGGGCGGTCGGGTAGGCCTGCCGGGCCGCCGCGAGGTCGCCGCTCTCGATCGCCGCGACCAGCGCCGTGGTGGTGTCGAGCAGCGCCTTGGCCTCAGTTCCGACGTAGGCGTGGTAGGAGTCGACCGCGGCCTGCAGGCTCTGGTCGGTGGTCCCGGGCGGTGCGGCGCCGCTGACCGCCAATGCCGTCCGGTTGCCGTTGCCGACCATGCCCGGCTTGCAGGCGACCTGGTAGTCCCCGGCCGGGAGGTCGACGATGAGGGTGCGGGTCGTTGCCGGTCCGATGTTCTCGACCTCGCCCATGATCCGGTCGCCCGTCGCATAGATGTACACCTCCGTCACCTGCGACGCGGTGTTCGTGACCGTGAATGTGTGTCGGCCGGCCGCGATCGCAGTCTGCGCCACGCCGCAGCTGTTCTCCCCCGCGTCGACGGCGATACTGCCGTCACCGGCCGGTGTCGCCGCCCCGCCGCCACCCGACGAGCATCCGGCGACGAGCAGTGTCGTGACGACGAGTGGGCCGAACACGGTCGCAGCACGAAGGTGTGCCGATCTCACGGTTCTCCTCGAGGAGTTGATACGGGATGGTCCGCCGGGCTGGGGGCGCCGTCCGGGGTCGCCGTTGCAGTGGGGGTGCGACGCCGCGACGGCAGGAAGAAGAGGGTCATCACGACGATCAGGTAGCCGACCCACGCGATCGCCTGCACCCACGACGTCTGAGCGGTGAGGTTGAAGACGCCCTTGAGTAACGCGCCGTACCAAGAGCTCAGCGAGAGGTGGTCGCCGAGGTCGAAGGCGAGGTTGTTCAGCCCCGGCAGTGCGCCGCCCTCCTGCAGATCACGGATCGCGTAGGACAACACGCCGGCGGCCACGAGGATCAGACCGGCACCGGTCCAGGTGAAGAACCTGGCGAGGTTCAGCGAGACCGATCGGCGGTAGAGCAACCAGGCGAGCAGCACCGCCGTCGCGATCCCGAGCGTGAACCCGATGACGGGATCGGTCGTGCTCCCGGCGGCGTGCACCGCCGACCAGAAGAACAGCGCAGTCTCCAGGCCCTCCCGGGCCACGGCGAGGAAGGCGGTGACCCACACCGCCAGTACTCCTACCTCGAGTGCCGACGAGAGCCTGCCGTCGAGCTCGCTCCGCATCCCACGGGCAGTGCGTCGCATCCAGAAGACCATCCAGGTGACGAAGCCGACCGCCAGCAGCGACATCGTGCCGCCAAAGATCTCCTGACTGTGGAAGTCCGACAGCAGCGACGTCGACGTGTAGGTCAGCAGGGCACCGAACCCGATGCTGACGGCCACTGCGACCGCGACCCCGCCCGCCACTGCCGGGAGGCGGTCGCGGCGGTCGACCTTGACCAGGTACGCGACCAGGATGCTGACGACGAGCGCGGCTTCCAGACCCTCGCGCAGGCCGATCAGATAGTTGGCGAACAAACGCTGAGCCCCTTCGGCACAACTACTATCGAGTAATAGTAGTCGTGGGTAGCCTCACCTAAGGCCGACCGGAAATCAAGTCCCCCCGGCAGCACGCCTCGGCGTGTGGTCGGCGGGCGCCGCGATGGCAGAATCGGAGTGCACGCGCACTCCGGGAGGCCAGATGGTGGGGCGTCGCAACCCGCGACCGCGCGGCGCGCTCGAGAGCGAGGTCGTGGCCTGCCTCGCTGCGGCCGACGGTCCGCTCACACCCGCCCAGGTGCAGACCGAGCTCGGCGACGACCTCGCCTACACGACGGTGCTCACCACCCTGTCCCGCCTGCACGACAAGCAGGTCGTGACCCGAGAACCGCACGGGCGCGCCCACGTTTACCGCCTCGTCGGCGGCCGGACCGACGCCGAGGCCGGGCTCACCGCACGCGAGATGCGCAAGCTGCTCGACGGCGGCGTCGACCGGGCGAGCGTCCTGGCCCAGTTCGTGGGCCGACTCGACGAGGACTCCGAGCAGCTCCTGCGCGACCTGCTCGACCGTCGGCGCAGCGGGTTCGGACCGGGCGACGGGCCACTCGCGTGACCGCGATCGGCTTGGTCGTGCTCCTGTTCCTGCTGCTGGGCCTGCCGATAGCCGCGATCGGCGCCGCGCCGCGCTGCGCCCGCTCGCTGTCGCCGATCGTGGCGACGGCTGTACTGACGACGTTCGCCGTCAGCATCGCGGCCGGAACGTGGACGGTACTCGTCCTCGTCGCCTACGTCGGGACCGCCGGACTCGTGCCCGCGTTCCATCCGGCCGACTGGTCGGCACCGGCGATCGCGACCGGCCTGCCGCTCCCCGTCGCCATCGGCGCCGCGGCGCTCGCTACCGTCCTGGCGGGTCGCGGGGCACTCGGCCTCGCCCGAACACTGCGCAGCGACAGAGCGGCGATCACGACCGTCGACGGACTTCCGGTCGCAGGCGACCTCGTCGTCCTGCCGGCCCCTGAGATCGTGGCCTACGCCGTGCCGGCCCGGACGGGCCGGCGCGGGCGGATCGTCGTCTCGGCCGGGATGCTGCGCACCCTCACCGCTCCGCAGCGCCGGGCACTGCTCGCGCACGAGCGCGCCCACCTCGTCCATCACCATCACCGCTACCTGCGGGCGGCGTACCTCGCCGCCATGCTGAACCCGCTGCTCGGCCCTGTGGAACGCGCGGTCGACCAGGCCGTCGAGCGCTGGGCCGACGACGCCGCGGTCCGCGAGGTCGGCGACCGTGCCACGGTGGCGGAGGCGATCGGCGTGGCAGCTGTCGTGGAGTCGGTCGCGCGCGGCGGCGCGACGCTTGCGGCCGGCCACAGCGACGTCGTCGACCGTGTCCGGGACCTGCTCGACAGACCGCCCCGACGCCCGGGGGCGGGCGTCCTGCTGCTCCTGGTGACCGTGCTCGCCTGGATCGTCGTCGCCCTACTGGTCGTCCACACTCACGGCCTCGTCGAGGCGGCGGAGCTGTCCGGCAGCTGACCGTCGCGATCGCCCCGCCGGTCACGTCGCGAGAGCACGCCCCACGTTGCGCCGAGAACCGCCACTAACACGGCCGCCGCTGCGACCATCCGGATCGTCGAGGGATCGAGTCCCGTCGCGGTCCCGGTGCCATCGGGGCGCGCCACGACGACCACCGAGTACGGCCCACTCAGCTTCTCGACGAGCGGCGTCGCGTCCGACACCAGCGTCGCGAGCGCGACCTCTGCGGCATGGGCGCCGGTCTCGGTGATGACGGAAAGCTGGATCATCGGCGTCGTCTGCACCACCGTCGCCGTGACGGTGAGCGTGCCAGAAGGAATCGACGCCGCCGCCGTGGCGGGGGCGAGCCACTGCGGTTCGCCGAAGACGGCGGCCGCGACCATCACCCCCCGTTGGGGGTCGAGCAGCGTCCCGCTCGTCGTCTGCTGGGCCGCCGCCGCGGGGTTGGGCACGAGGATGACCTCGGCGGTCGCCCGGTAAGACGGCGACAACGGCAGCAGCGCGACGAACGCGACCACGGCGGCGGCGACGGCCGAACAGGCCGAGACCGTCAGCCTGCGGGAGTCCATACGCCGAACCGTAGGGAGTGCCGGGTTCTCGCCGGGCAAGCCGAGGGTCATCTACCGTTAAGGATCGGCGTCGGTGCCTGATTCATCCTGATCAAGAACCTTTCGCGAGAACATCATGGTCGACTGGGCGTACTAACGGGGATGGTCGCCCACCGCCCGCGTCGGATGTCGTCGTCAGCGGCAGGCGGCTGCGCGGCAGGACCGTCTCCGATGTCGCGCCGGGTGACCCCGTCAACCTCGCGGTCCAGCCGGCCGCGACCCGGATCCTGGTGGGCACTGCCGACATGGACCGCACCATGCACCGCGCAGTACGCGACGTGGCTTACCGTGGTCGCGGCTTCGACCACGTCGAGGACTGCGCCGCCGGCATCCTCACCGCGGTCTTCGACCCGTGGCATGCCGACGTGGTACCGAGATCCGGGTCGCGATCGACCCGGACGGATGCGTCGCCTACCGACGGTCGAACGTGGAAGTCGAACGTCATTTGCGCACAAGTAGCCGCTATTGAAGTGTTGATAGATGACCGCCCAGCACGGCTCTCGCCCATCCCGGAGGTGTCCATGAGTAGCGGCGCGTTGTTCCTGGCAGTGTTCCTGGCCTGCCTGGTAGAGGCAGTAGAGGCGCTGACGATCGTGCTCGCGGCCGGCGCCAGCCGCGGCTGGCGGTCGGCGATCAGCGGCGTCGCGGCAGGGCTCGTCGTGCTCGCTGCGGTCGTGGCCGTCCTCGGACCTGCGGTCGCGGCCATCCCGCTCGACGTCCTCCGCCTCGCCGTCGGCGGTCTGTTGCTCGTGTTCGGCCTGCAGTGGCTCCGCAAGGCGATCCTGCGCGCGAGTGGGCTCAAGGCCCTCCACGACGAGGACGCGATCTTCCGGGAGGAACTGCGGGCCGCGCGCGAGGCGCCGGCACAGCGGCGCACCCTGGTCCCCGACTGGTACGCGTTCACTCTGTCGTTCAAGGGCGTCGTCCTCGAGGGTCTCGAGGTCGCCTTCATCGCCCTGACCTTCGGCGGCAACCAGGGCGACATCCCCCTCGCCGCGCTCGCGGCCGTCGTCGCCGTCGTCGCCGTGGCCGCGGCGGGGGTCGCCGTCCGCGCGCCGCTGGCCCGGGTCCCGGAAAACACGATGAAGTTCGTCGTCGGCATCATGCTCACCTCGTTCGGGATCTTCTGGGGCGCAGAGGGAGCCGGGGCGGTGTGGCCCGGCGCGGACGCCGCGCTACTCGTCATCGTCCCGGCCGTGGCGCTGTTCTCCGTCGGTCTCGCGGTCACCATGCGCCACCGAGCCGTCGAGCCCGCGCCGGTCCGGGAGGCGACGTCGTGACCAGCGAGAACACCGCGCTCACGCGAATCCGCTCGTTCCTGATGTTCTGGTACGACTTCATCGTCGGCGACGACTGGCAGGTCGCCGTCGGGGTGGTCCTCGCGCTCGCGCTGACCTGGGGAGTCGGGGCGGCGGGGGTGCCGAGCTGGTGGCTGCTCCCGGTCGCCGTCGCCGTTCTCCTGCCGCTCAGCCTCTGGCGCGCCTCCCGGAAACGACGCGCCGGCACGGGATGAGCGGTTCGGAGCCCACCTGGCCTCAGCAGGTTTCCGGGCACGCGGCAGCGCTGTCGCGCGCCCGGGAGACTGTCCGGGTGACCGAGGCTGAGGGCAGCACCACCGACACGTCCCCCAACAACCCCGGCTGGCTCGTCCTGATCTATCGAGTGCCGTCCGAGCCCACCCGGCTGCGCGCCACCGTCTGGCGACGCCTGAAGGGCCTCGGTGCGATCTACGTCCAAAACTCCGTCGCGGCCCTGCCCGAAGGCCCCGCCGCCGAGCGCGCCCTTGCGGCTTCTGCGTAGAGATTCTCGAGATGTCCGGGACTGCCTCGCTGCTGACCTCGGTCATCGCAGGTGGGGCCGCGCGTTCCTCGCCGCGCGCGACGACGAGTACGAGGACAGCCTCGACAATTGCCACGGCTTCATCGCCGAGCTGCGCAAGGAGTACAAGGCGGACCACTTCACCTACGCGGAGCTCGAGGAGAACGACGAGGACCTCATCAAGCGGCCAACCGGTTCGCCAAGATCAAGGACCGTGATGTCCTCGGGGCGGCGGGTCGCCCGGCGTGCGCCGAACGCTGGAGGTGTGCGAACGGGCGCTGGAGGTGTACGCGGCGTGGGTGTACGCGGGCGAGTCCGACGGCGGCTGAACAATGTATGTCCCGGGTGCGGGGAGCACACCCGGGACACCGTCCAGCCGAGGCGCCGGATCAGCGCACGCTGAACCAGATCAGGCACGCGACACCGGCGGCGATGCAGTAGATCCCGAAGGGACGCAACGACCTGTTCTCGAAGTACCTCGTGAGGAAGCGCACCGACAGGTAGGCGCCGATCCCAGACAACAGGCTCCCGACCAGAATCTGGGGTCGGATGCCGTCGCCCAGTGGCCCGACGAGGTCGCCGAGCTTCAGCACGCCCGCCGCGAGGATGACCGGCGTGGCCAGCAGGAACGAGAAGCGGGCGGCGTCGCTTCGGTTCAGCCCCAGCGACAGGCCCGCGACCATCGCGCTGCCCGACCGGCTGACCCCGGGCAGCAGGGCCGCGATCTGGGCCGCGCCGATCGCGACTGCACGCCCGAAACCCATCCGGGCGATCCTGCGGTCGACGACGACCGAGTCGTCGGTGGGCAGCACCGTTGTCGTCTCGGCGGCGCTCCCGCCGGCGGCTGCCATGGCGCGTTCACGCGCAGCCGCCCGGGCGAGCAGCCGCTCGCCGACTAGCAGCAGGATGCCGTTGAGGACCAGGAAGATCGCCGTCGGGACCGGCTTGCTGAAGACGGTGCGGAACGTGTGCTCCAGCGCGAGGCCGGCGATTCCGACCGGGATGGTGGCGAGGACCAGTAGCCACGCGAGCCGCTGGTCGGGCGTGGTCACCTCACGACGGGCGATGCTCGTGACCAGCCCCTTGACGATGCGGACCCAGTCCTTGCGGAAGTAGATGATCAATGCGATCGCGGTCGCGACGTGCAGACCGACGATGAAGGCCAGGTACGGCGACTCGGGTGCGCTGACGTCGAGATTTCGCGCCCACGACCCGCCCAGTACCGCGGGCAGCAGGATGCTGTGGCCGAGGCTCGACACGGGGAACAGCTCCGCGACGCCCTGCAGCGCGCCGACGACGATCGCTTCGACCCACCCGAGCCCACTCACAGCCGACCCCTGACTCCGAAAGTACTCACGCCTGATCCTCGGACGGACTCTGGCCGAACGTGACGGTCGCAGCCGATTGCTGGCGAAACGTTGACCTAATGCTTGCCTCCCGCCGTGGAGCCGTCCACGTCGTGGGACACACGTTGTGGGTGCAACAGCCCGTACCGAGCGTCGCCGAGTCGGCAACAAGTAAGCGTCGGTCTCCACGACGACATGCTTGCTTTCCTCGAACGTTCGCCTGGGCCGACGCTCACCACCGAGTTCCCAGAGTCCTGCCGACGCGACCGACTCCAATGGCGTCGTGGCAAATGCGGCTCATCCCCTACCGCGATCGAGGAACTCTCAGATGACGACGTCCCACGCAATGCGGAGCCGCAGGCTCCTCATCAAAGTCCCCGAGATCACCATCTGGTTCTGGATCGTCAAGGTCCTGTGCACGACCGTCGGCGAGACGGCCGCGGACTTCCTCAACGTCAGCCTCAACCTCGGGCTCACGGGGACGTCCTTCGTCACCGGGCTGCTACTCGTCGTGGTGCTGTTCCTCCAGTTCCGGGCCGACCGATACGTCGCCGTCCGCTACTGGCTCGCCGTCACGCTGGTCAGCATCTTCGGCACGCTGCTCACCGACAACCTGACCGACAACCTCGGCGTGCCGCTCGAGGCGAGTACCGTGATCTTCGGTGCGCTGCTCGCGGTGACGTTCGTCGGGTGGTACCGCACCGAGGGCACCCTGTCGGTCCACTCGATCAACACCACCCGCCGTGAGGCGTTCTACTGGCTCACAGTCCTGTTCACCTTCGCGCTCGGAACCGCGACCGGCGATCTCATGGCCGAGGTCCTCGGGCTCGGCTACCTGGTCACCGGATCGATCGTTGCCGGGTTGATCCTGCTCGCCGCGATCGCCCGGAAGGCGGGCCTGCACCCGGTGCTGGCGTTCTGGATCGTCTACGTGCTCACACGCCCGCTCGGCGCGTCCATCGGCGACATGCTCTCGCAGCCGGCCGCTGACGGTGGCCTCGGGCTGGGCGCCACGCTGACCAGCGTTGCCTTCTTCGTCGCGATCATCGCGATCGTCGTCTACCTGGCGTGGTCGAAGTCAGACGTGATCCCCGCCGACCACCCGCCGGCCGACGAGCAGGCCTCCGGTGGCCTGATGCAGACCACAGTCGTGCTGGCCGTCCTCCTCGCCGCGGGCGGAACCGGGTACATCCTGCGCACCAGCTCGCTCCAGGACACCTCACCAGTACCGGTGATGGTTACCGGCCCCGCCACCGCGGGTACGCCAGGCACCGCGGCAGCAGGCCCTCTGGGCGACCTGTCGTCCTTCCGGACCATCACCCAGGACACGCTGGACCTGCTCAACCGCGGCGACCAAGCCGGCGCCACCACCCGCGTCGACGCTCTCGAGGCGTCGTGGGACCACGGCGAGGCCCAGCTCAAGCCCCGCGACGCCACCGCCTGGACGGTGACCGACGGGAAGATCGACACGGTGCTGCGGAAGCTCCGCTCCACAAGCCCGGTCCCGGCAACCGAGAAGGCTGCGCTGACTGACTTGCTCAGCGCCCTCAAATGACCGTGCCACTGGCACAGCGAGGCGAACTGCGATTCTCGAGCGCCTGGGGTGCCGCGTACTCACCATCACCGTCGACAGGTTCTCCAATCGTCACCTCGCCGGCCAGGCTGGACCCGCGCCCTCGACGCCGGACGTATCCCGCGAGCGGCGGCCTTGGCGGCTCTGTGTACTCACCCGACGGGCGTCGAACCCTCTCGGACGGAGGCTGGACGTGCGGCCACCCCACTTGTCGGGGCGACGTGCGACCCTCGAATCGTGTTGGTGGTCGAGCACGACCTGCGCCGGATCCGCCGGGAGAATCTCCGAGTACTGGTAGCGGAGTTCGGCGCCGTCTGGGCTGCGGCGGAGGATCAGGCCACCACTGCCGCGGAGGCTGGTGTGACGGATTGGTTCGCCGGCGGGGTGACACGCACATGCCGGTGGCTGGCCGGCGCGACATACGAGTCCCGCGGGCAGCGACGGCTGCCCGTCGCGCCGATCACCGGTAGGACGTCGTCGGCGATCGAGGAGCTCATCGAGGCCGAGTACATCGCAGCCGTGATCCTCGCCGAGGACACCACGTCGCCCCTTGTGCGCGGCCGGCCGGGCTACGTCGAGGCAGTCGTTGCGGCGTTGGGCTGGGCGTGGCGCCACAATGGTCCGGCGCCACGCCTCGACCGCTCCAACGCATCGTCGCACCGGGATCAGGTGTAGTCGAGCGCCTCGTCGCGGGAGTCGTCCGTCGTCAGGTCTTCCGCATGCCACGCGTTGAGCTCGGCAGCTCGGTCGGCCGGTTCGTGCTGGGCATCGTATGCGTCGCGGGCATCGATCTCGGCCAGCGCTCGATGTGCGCGGGCGAGCGCTGCGGCTGTCTCGTCGGCGGACGGGACACGGACGGCGTCCTCGCGGATCTGGGGCGCTTCCTCGGCCGCAACCTCGCGGACATCGGCTGGCCTGGCCGACACTGTCAGCTCTTCCTCGCGGAGCTCGTAGTCCGCCGTGACGTCACGGTGTGCGTCCTCGATCACCTGGTGCTCGCGGTGTGCGGTGAGCCATTCCTCGGCCGTGATCTGCGGCTCGGGCTCGGCGTCGTCGGCATGGCGGAGGGCGAGCTCCGCCTGAGCCCGCTCACCGGCGGCGCGGGTGGCTGCGGTGTGGGCGAGCCAACGGGACCTGACGGCGTCGAGCCCCTCGAGCTGCTCGATCCGCTGATCGAGGGCGCTTGCCAATGCCAGCGAGTTCTCTGCTTCTAGTCGGAGGCTCTCGCCCATCAGCGCGTCGACGGCAGCGTCCGCGTCCGCCAGGCACAACGCCGCGGTCTGCCGGTGGTACTCGCCGGCCTGGCGGGTTGCGGCGAGCTCGTTGCCGACGTAGCGCGGCGCCCACGGGACCTCACGTTCAGCGGCGCGGGCCCGCATCCGCAGCTGGCCGTCGGAGAGTTCGCGCTCTTCGCGATCGACATCCGGCCTGCCGAGCGCTCGCCAAGCTGCCTGGTATGCGGCGAACTGCTCGACCTGGCCCGGCTGCGGTGCCGGCCCGAGGGCTTCTGTGTCGCTGTGGTGGTCGCGGAGCTCACGGTAGGCGGCGACAACGCCGACGTCGTTGATCCAGTCCGCGCGTGCGTTGGGCTCGTTCGGGATCGGTCCGAACGCAGCCAGGGCCCACGTCGCCGGGTCGTCGGCGGCGGCCCGGCCCAGCTCGACAGTGCGTTGGTCGGCGGCGTCGGCGAGCTGGTCGAGGTAGCGCTGCCAGTCCGGATCGTCGACTCGGGGTGTCCAGGCGGCCCAGGTGCTGCCGTCGGGGTCGAAGCGGTGTCGGTCGCTGATGCGGTGGTAGATCACGTTGGTGGTGTTGCGGGCTCCGTCGAGGGAGCGGTCGGCGATCGCGGCGTGGAGGACCTGGCGGGGGTCGTAGCCGGCGATCTCGGCGCTGCGCAGGACACGGGTGAGGGAGGCGGCGCCGTCCTCGGCGGCGATCCGTCGCCGGTTGTGCAGGGTGAGGGTGCCGTCGGCGGTGAGCTCGTCGAGCCAGACCGCGGTGCGATGGGTCGCGGCGAGCTGGGCGGCGTCGGCGAACAACTCGGCCGGTGTGCGCACCGAGGTGGTCTCGTCGACTGAGCGAGTGGCCGTGGCCAGCGCTGACGCCGCGGCGACTGGCGCGTCCGGGTCGAGGATCGCCGCTACTGCGGCGACCGGATCACGATGGAGCGTCTGGTCGTCGCGGCCGCGGGCCGGATCGTCCGGGCCGGTGACGGTAGTGATGTGGGCGGTGTTGCGCGCGCGGCCGCGAGACATCCCGACGTAGAACGCCTCGTGCCCGGTCCGCGGGGTGACGACGGTGTGGCTCGTGTCGACCGTGGTGCCCTGCGCGGCGTGGACGGTCGAGGCGTAGGCGAGCGCCAGGTGGTCCGCGACGTAGCCAGCGAGAAGTACGATTCGCTCCCCCGCGTCGGTGGTGACCTCGACGGCGCCGTCGGGGCGGGTGGCGGTGACGCGGTAGGTCTCGCGGTTGATCGGGCCGCGACGATTGCCCTCCACCCCGGCGAGGTTCCAGCCGTTCGCGCGAGCCTGGACCAGGTCCCCGACCCCGGCATAGGTGCCATGCGACCCGAGTGATACCCCGTCCTCGGCGACTCGCCCGAGCCGGACCAGCTCGGCGCGCAGCGCCGCGGACAGGCGTGCGGCCTGGTCGTTGGTGTCGACGAGCAGCAGCGAGCGTTTGCCGGCGAGGGTGTCGGCCAGCCAAGCCCGGCAGCCGCTGGTCTCGGCCTGCTCAACGGCGCCGGAGTCCAGCAACCGACCGTGCTGGAAGTAGTCGCGCAGGACGTTCTCGTCCCCGGCTCGCAGGCGTAGCGACGCCCCCCGTTCCCATGCGTCGGTGAAGCGGCGGGCGTCGGCGAGCTCGTAGCGGGCGCCAGTGCCGGCGATCAGATCCATCCCGCCGCCGGCGCCGACCGCGGCGAGTTGGCGATGGTCGCCGACGAGCAGCAGCTTCGCCCCCGCGGCCTCGACGCGACGGTGGATCGCGGCCAGGGCCGGGGTGTCGGTCATCGCCGACTCGTCGACCACGACCAGGTCCCCGGCGCGCAGCCGCCACGGCTGGTCACCGGCGCTCTGGTCGAAGGCGGACGCGTCGAGCCGGTTCTGGATGGCCAGCCACGCAGCGACATTGCGCGCGGTCAGCCCTTCAGCGACCAGGACCTCGGTGGCGATCTGCGAGGTCGCGAGCCCGAACACCCGCCGTTCCACTCCCTCCGGGGCGTGCGAGGGTTCGGTCCACGCCTTCGCTAGCGCGCCGACGACGAATGACTTGCCCGTCCCTGCCGGTCCGATGAGGGTCTCGACGCGGGCGCCGGAGGTGAGGATGCCGTGGACGGCGGCGGCCTGGTCGACGCCGAGCTCGATGCCGGACTCGCGGAGCGCGTCGAGGAAGCGCTGTGCCTGCAGCGGATGCACCGCGACCCCGGAGGTGTCGCCGGCGGCGGCGAGCAGGATGCGTTCGGTGCGGACGTGCTCGGGTGTGGCGTAGAGCCGCCCGCCCGGGGCTTGGTAGACGGACTCGCCGTCGTCCAGTCGCAGCTCAGCCGGGAGGGCATCTTCGGCGGGGCGGGCAGTGTCGAGAGGCGTTGCGTAGCGGAGGGCCTCGTCGGCGAGCTCGTCCAAGAGCCGAGCGACGTCGACGCCGTCCGGGGTCCCGAGGTAGTCCGGCAGGGCGGCGTTGATCGCACGGGTGAGGTCGGAACGGGTCCAGCCGGCCTTGCGCTGTTGGACGTCGGCGAGCGCGGTCTCGATCACCGCTTGAAGCGACCACTCCTGCGGCGCCGGCCGACCCTCCCGCGCAGCGAGCGCTGCCTGCGCGACCCCGGCGAGACCGCCGGCCACCTCGGAACGCAGCTGGGCGTCGACCCTGGAGAGGAGTTGTTCGCGGGTCTGGCCGTCGTGGGACTTCGCCCGCCGCGTCGCAAACGTCGCCTGTCTCGACAGCCGGTCACGCTCGAGCCCGTTCGGAGTCCGGCCGAACTGGGTCTCGAACGCTTCGATCAGCTCGGCTGCCTTCGCGGTCACCGCCCGACGCCGCGACGAGATCAGCGCCATCGCCTCCGAGCTGACACCGACCACTTCGCGGGCCTTGCCATCCGGGCGTGTCGCGAACGCCATCCCTAGTGAGTGGGAGAGGCGTTCCTCGGTGGTGCGCTCGGCGACCGCTCCGGCGGCGGCGCGCCACTTGTGCATCGCGCGGGAGTCGACGGTCCGCCACGCCCCGTCGGGGCCCTGGACGCGGTTAAGGACGGCGTTGTGGATGTGGAGCTGCGGGTCGTGATCGCGTGAGTCGTGCTGGAAGAACGACGCCACCGTCCAGTCGTGCGCGTCGACGAACCGGCCCGCCACTCCCCCGTGGTGACCGACCCGGGAGTACCCGGCCTTGTCCGACAGGTAGGTGAGGGCGGCGTTGTTGCCTGCCCAGATCGCGTCCTCGACCGCGGTCTTGAACTCGCCCCACGCGGCAGCGGTCGGCTCGTCGCCGGCCGCGGCGGCTTTGACCTGTTCGGCCTCGAACGCGGTGTGCAGGAGCGTGACCGACTTCTGAACGCTGAACGTGACATCCAGGAAGGCCACGTTGCGGCGGGCGGCCTTGCCCGCTTCTGTACGAAGTTCAACGCGGCGTTCAGGGCTGGCGTTCAACTCGCGTTCAAGAGCCGTCGCGTACAGCTCGTCCTCGGACAGGTACCGGCGGCCGGTGTGCCCGAGGGTCGGGAGCTCGCCCCAGCGGGACCTGTCGGTGAACCCCTCGGCGCGCGGGTCGAGGAACCGCTCGTAGAGACCGGTCATGTCCTGGGCGTCGACCAGCCCGGACAGGCCCAGCGACTCCGCCCCGGCACCCCACCAGCGGCCCGGAGGCTCACCTTCGATGACGGCGCCGGTGTAGTAGTTCTCCCGCCCGGTCGCGACCTCCTTCAACAGGTAGTCCGGGCTGTAGCCGACGGCAATGGTCAGCATGACCCACCGCCGTACGCCCGGGCGGGCAGCGAACGGCGGAGATCAACAACAGTCGGTCGGTCCCCGTGGCGGCCGGAGGCCGCCCGGCCCCTTCGGATCGTGATGCCTAGGTGTGATGGCTTTGATCTTGTAGCTGTTGGGTCTGTTTCGGTGGCTTTGTCGGTCTTGCTGAAGTGCTGAGTGGTCGCTGTCGTGTCGTTGGTGAGGTGAGTGCTGGGTCGGTGCTGGAGAGCTGTGCTGGTCATCGCCGGGTGTCCTTATCGCGGTTGTTGAGATCACCGGTTGTGGCGGTTGCGGCGTTCGGGTCGGCCGCACGTAGCTCGCGCTGCGTCGGCTTGTCGTCGCGCAGCGCCTTGAGCACCGACGCGGCGGTGCCGCGGGACACACCTGCCTCGGTCTCGACCTCCGAGACCGTCGGCAGCCCCCCGGTGCGGGCTATGAGGCGGGCCGCGGCGGCCAGCGCGCGGTCGCGCGCTGGCGCCTCCCCGCCCCTCGCAGAGGGGCGTTCAATCCGTCCCATGAACGGAGTGACCACCCCGTCACTGCCGTTGCACGCCACCCCGGGCTCACGCTCGCCCTCGACGGCCGCGAGGGGCGCGGTTAGGGCCTCTGAACACCCCACTGAACGGCCGTTTGAACGCTCTGAACGACTGAACGGCTGCTGTTGAACGGTTTCAACGTCGACGCTTGAATGCAGCTGGACCGATTGAACGGCTGAACGCTCACTTTCGGTGGCGGGACCCTCGGCGGCCAGGAGGTGGAGCAGGTGTGCGGCGAGCGCGGCCGCGATGGCCGGCCACGCCCCGATCCCGAACCTCAGTGAGCCGGGCACCGCCAGACTCGCCGCAGTGGCCGCGTCGACGTCACTCGCAAGGAACACCGCCTGCGCGAGCCCGGACAGGCCAGCGGACAGGACCACGACGGCCCAGGCGTAGCCGCGCGCCGATCCGCTCAGGCGGGCGGTGGCGGTGTAGGCGACCACGGCGAGCCCGTCGGTGATCAGCGGATAGATCCAGGCGATCGACGCCGGAACCCGCGCAGCAACCGCGACCTCGTAGAGACCGTGCGCCGTAGCCGCCGCGGCACCGAGCGCGACGACGAGGCCGGGCAGCCACAACACCCACCGACTGCCCGAGCCGGTGTCGGCGGTCATCGGGGCCGCCGTCGCTGGCCGTCGCCGCCGCGCTGGATCAGCCGGCGCGCGAGCGCGGACCAGTCCCCGGCAGCAGAGATCGCGTGCGAGGTCTGACGGGCAGCGGCCATCCGCGACGTCCGCAGAACGGCGACCTCCGCGGCCAGACGACCGGCGATGACGATCGGGTCGCGCTCGACCAGGCAGCCGATCACGAACACCGCCACTGCTGCGAGCCTCAGCTCGGTGCCGGCCTCGGCCCACTCCTCGGTCCCGAGCAGGGGAACGTCGATGTAGTCCGGGGCTGCGGTGGCGGCGGTGATCCAGGGGTCGAGGAACTCGGCGACGGCCTCGATATCGCGTTCGCACAGCCAGCTCGGTGTGGTGTTCGCGCGCTGGTGGTCGGTGGCGGTCATGTCCAGGCTCCTTCCGCGGCCAGCGGGGCGGGTTCGGGCGGGGTGGTGTCGCGGCCGGTGGCCCACCAGGCGGCGATCTCGTGGAGCTGGTCGGAGCCCGGGAGGTCGGGGCGCCCGGCGTGCAGGGGTGGGCGGCCGGGTCGGTCGCGGTGCCGCTCACGCGAGCACGACCCGACGGTCTGGCGGATGCGGCGCACGACACCGGGGCGTTGGCGGTCGTGCCAGTCGCCGACGAGTGCGACCGACGGGGCGGGGCCTTGGTAGGCGCCCGACCAGGCGTACATCAACCAGATCAGTTCTTCGACAACGTCGGGGTGCCAGAGCCAGCAATCCGGCAACACCGCTGCGGCGTCGGGATAGCGGAGGTAGATCGCGGGCATCCACGCCGACAGCTCGTCGAGCAGCGTCGCGGTGTCCTGAGGGTTCTCCGGGGCGAGTAGCCAGGTCGGTGCAGGGCCGGTGTTGCGGCGGGTGGCGATCGCGGCGACGGTCTCCGAGAGCCGGGCCAGGACCTCGGCCAGCTCCTCCACCCGCCGTGGCAACGCAGCGAGGGGGTCGACGTCGCGGCGCAGCCCATCGACCAGGCGCGCCAGCCCGGCCACCGGCCCCGCCCAGTCACTCTCGACCGGGTTCGCTGGCGGCGGGTTGTTCGTGGTCATGCGTGAACTCCTGGAGTCGTTCATGGAGCCCGGGCCAGACCCACCCCGTTCGAGCGGGTCCGGCCAGCGGGCAAGGAGTGGGACAGCCGAGGTGGTCACCCGGTCGGGCGTTGGTCTCCCTCGTCGGTCTCGAGTGGGAGTGCGTCGACGACGACCAGAGAGGGCCGCTGCGACCTCGCGGTGTGCGGCTCCGCGGTCAGCACGCCGCGGATCGGGCGGACCAGGACGTGTCGGCGCCGCAGGCGTCGCGCGATGCGTGCAGAGAGCGCCTGCCACCAGGCGGCCCAGCGCTCGAGGCGCTCGGCGAGGCCCGGGTGGTCGGCGGCGAACGCGGCCCGGCGCCGCTCGGGGCGTTGCCAGATCATCTGCGCCCGCCCGATCACCGGCGCGATCCCCCGCCGGATCACCAGCACTCGCCCGGCCGGGAGGTTCGCGATCTGCGCCGGCGAGAGCACCGCCGTCTTGCGCGTCGCCCGCGCCGTCGTGTGCCGGGCCGGGTCGACGGTGTCGGCGGGTTCGTCGCGTTCGCCGGTGAGGGTGGACCAGAACTGGAGATCGTCCCGGTCGCGGGTGCCGCCGAACACCATGATCGAGCCCGAGTTGTTCAGGATCGTCGCCGCGTCATGGGTGCCGTAGCGGGCGAGGAGCTGCGCGCGGGACTGGAACGCGCAGATGATGTTCACCCCACGCCCACCCATGTCCGCCGTCCACGACTCCAACGGCACCGGGCAGATCAGTGCCGCCTCGTCGAGGGCCAGGCGTAGCGGCGGGTCGAGCCGCCCGCCTGGGCGGGTGGCGGCGGTGCGGCGGGCCTGGCGGGCGATGTGCCCGGTCAACGCGCACACCAGCGGAGCGACCTGCGCCTCCTCCCCACCCAACAGATAGACGGTGCCGTTCGTGCGCAGGAGCTCCTCGACATCCAACGCCCGGGCCCAGGGCACCGCATCGCCCAGACCGGCGGCGGCGCTCGCGGCCGGGCTGGTCAGCCACCCGAGCGCGGGCATGACCGTCGAGGTGATCGACGATCGGGTGCGGTCGTTCGTGCCCAGGAACTGGCCCAGGTCCAGCTCGAACGCCGGCTCCGGGCTGCGCCGCAGCAGCACCGTCACCTCGCGGGAGGCCGCACCCGGGTCGGCGAGCCAGCCCAGGACGTCACGCATCGACTTATCGCCCAGGGCGGCGGCGTGCAGGAGCGCGGCGAGGACGCGGCGGCCTTGGGCGTCCCAGAACTCCCGATCCCCCGAGCTGCTGGCGCGGGTGGTGGCGGCGAGCATGTCCGTGGCCCGCTCCCCCGCCGTCACCGGATCACCGCAGCCCGAGACCGGGTCGAACGTGACCGTGGACGGGAGCCCGGCGAGGCCGACGGCGTTGAACACCCACACCGGCCCACGTGCCGCCCGAACTCCGGCGGTCAGCTCGTAGAGATCGCCGCGGGTCGACGCGACCAGCGCTGCGCCGGGGGCGTCGAGGATCTGCCCGGCCAGCCATCCCGACTTCCCGGTCCGGGGT
>NZ_BEGX01000063.1:0-41297 GCF_002583555.1 Pseudonocardia sp. N23 | reverse complement strand
TGAGGGTGACGTCCTCGACCGAGGACCACACCCACAACAACCCGCTGCGGCACAGGCGAACCGCGACTTCCGGCACAGGCAGGCGCCACCGGTTTCGTCGATCCATCCGAGCCAGCGACGGTCGGGCCGAACCGGCGCGGCGGCGCATCGCTACTGAGCCCGCGAAGCGCACGATGTCCAGACTCGAGGCAACCCCGGACTTGCGGCGCGAGCGGGAGCCCCACCGGTTCACCGTCGCCGACGACCTAGTCCACCGGTGCCACACCAACACGGCTCCGGCTGCGCCGACGACCAGCAGCAGCGGGAGCCCGACCGCCAACACCAACGCCGTGAGCGGGAGCAGGGCGAACAGGCCCAGCCCGGCCGCCAGCACCTTCGCCCCGCGCTTTGCTGCCATCACTGCACCGGCGACCGCGGCGAGTGGGAACAGGACTGTCCAGAGGCTCATCGGGCCACCCCCACCGCGGCGGCGACCGCGTCGGCGATCGCGCGGGCGTTGGCCGGGCCCATGCGGGACAGCCGGAACCGGTCCTCTCCAAGGGCGATCGCGAGGTCGAGCACCGCGATCTCGCTGGTCGATGCCCGAGCGAATGCGCCGGTGTCGAAGGCGGTGCGGGCGTCGGTCCAGTCGATCCAGCACGTCCCGTCGCGGTCGCGCTCGATGCAGGCGTCACGAAACTCCGGGCGGGCCGGCCAGGTGCCGTGGGCGATCAGCAATCCGACCGCTGCCGCGACCTGCGGGCTGTGCCCGCGCGCCCACCGCCGCAGGCCGACGACCGCCGAGGTAGCCGATGCCGGCGCGCTCACCGGGACACCTCGACGATCCCGCCGGACGTGACCTGCTGGTCGGTCGGGGTGTCGTGGACGCCGATGTGGCCGATCCGGGACCACAACGTATTTGCCACCCGATCCGCCGACCGCAGCCGCGCGGCGAGCTCGTGCAGGTCCAGTGCCGCGGTGTCGAGGCGCTCGCGGGGGTCGACCACGCCGCTGTCGTCGTAGACGGGGCGGGTGTCGCCGTAGTGGGCGACCTGCCAGGCCAGCACCTCAGCCAAACCCGTGACCGCGGCGAGGGTGTCGACCAGGTCCGCGGTCATCGCGTAGAAGTCCGCGTGGTCGGGCTCGGCAGTGCGCTGGGCGTGGACCGCGGTCCGCCAAGCCTTGGCGCCGGCCGCGGTGTGAACGACGGCCTCGGGCCGCGGTCCGTCATGATGTAGCGGATTGGGGTTCATCTAGTCTTCGTGTCCTTCCGGTGCTCGGTTGCCTGCCAGGGCCTCGATTGCTGTGGAGATTCGGAGGGGAGTTCCGGTAGCCGCCGGACTCCCCTCCTCCACGCCTGGGACGGACGTGCTCGGGTTGGGGTTTCGAGTAAGTCGCGCGTCGGCGTGCCAGCGGTGTGCCGTTCGGTGCGCCACCCCGAAACGGCGAACCAACTGCGAAGTGCTCGCGCCAGTCGCCGCCGCTTCACGGCCCGCCGCGGCGCGCTCCATAACCCCGACCCGCGGCATCAACTCGACGGGAACGAACTCCAAGTCGACGCCCTTTCCACGCCGCAGCTGTGCTCGCTCTCCGGGCGTCATGCCTCCGGCGATGCCGTCTGGCAGTGAACGCAGGGCGTGGTCCAGGCACCGCTGCCGGACTGCGCAGGCCGCGCATACCTGCTTCGCCGCGGCTACCTGCTCTTCGAATGCCCCACTGCGGTCGGTCTCGGGGAAGAAGAGTTCGGGGTCCACCTGCGCGCACAGAGCTTCGGTGCGCCAGTTAGCGGTCTCGTGTACGGCGGTCATCCGTCAGCTTCCGCTCCGTGCGTCAATGCGGGCGTCGCCGAGTCATCCACCGTTGACACGAACGACGCGATCGCATCCGGCAGACCGCGACCAGCCGGGGTGGCGACGAAGAGGACTAGGGCGACCAGCGAGAACACCACTGCACCTGTAGACACTCGACACCTGGCGCAGATCACCACACCAACGATCGCGAACAGGATCAGCACACCCGCACTGCTCACGCCGAGCTCCCTAGGGACGTCTCAGCGGATGGATCCGGGATTGCACTCGTTGCGCCCTCGACCAAGGCGTCGATGACGCGGGCAGGGACGAGCCACCGGCCCCTGATGCGCACCGCTGCAAGCTCGCCCGAGCTGATCGCTCGGTAGACCGTCATTCGGGACATCTTGAACATCTGGGCCACCTCCTGGACGTCGTAGAACGTCGGGGCGGCCGGTGCGGCCTGCTCAGCAGTCATGCCTTCCTCCTTAATCACCGTATGTACATGGTATTCCTTATGCATAAGGTGCACAAGGTCGTCTCGGGGGCTCGCGGCCTGCCGCCACAGTCAGACGGCGCCGACTGCGTACGCTCCGCTCGGGAGGGATAGATGACCGATCAGTCCGGCACGCCGAAGTACCAACAGGTCGCTGCTGAGCTCCGTCGCTCGATTCAGACCGGCACCTATCCGGTCGGCAGTGAGCTGCCGTCGACCGCGCGCCTCACGGAGGCATACAACGTGTCGACGACTGTCGTGAGGGCAGCCATTCGCGAACTGCGACAGGAAGGCCTGGTGCTCGGCCAGCCCGGTAAGGCCGTCTACGTCACCGCTAGGCCGGCTGACGATCCAGACGAGCCTGCGTCCGACTTGGCCCGCGAGCTTCGCGAGCTGTCGATGAGCGTCAACACCGCGATCCGCGAACTGAATGCGCGCGTTGCTGCATTGGAGCGACGGACGGACCTGTCCGACTCCTGAGAGTTGCCACGCGCCCGGCAGCCCCGAGGACCTGGTCACCGACAGGTTGATCTTCATGCAACACAGCAAACAGTGACGGGGCCGCGACTTACAGTGTGCTCATGGGGTGCATCTGTGCACAGGGGGTGCACAGGGGTGCATCGCGGCCCGCGGGAGGTCCTCCATGAGCCGATCGAATGCGCCGAACCTGGCATTTGCTCGGGCATTGGATCGGGCAGCGATCAGTCACAAGGGACTCGCGCGCCGAATTCGCGACCTCGCCGCACAGCACGGAGAGCGAAACGCTGCCGACCACGTGTCCGTCAAGCGCTGGCTGGACGGAACGCAACCTCGCACAGAGACGGCGCTGCTGATTGCGGCCGCACTGTCGGAGCGCCTGGGCCGCGCGCAAACGCCTGCCTCCCTGGGCTTCACGGCTGATGCCAACCGGCCCTCGACATCGAGTGTCGTCGATGTGTCAGCTCAGTACCCCCACGACGTCAACGACGCGTCGAGGTCTCTTGCGGTGGTCGCGACGGCCGACCTAGACAACCCGGACGATCCCGGCCTGATGTCCTGGGATGCCGATGCTGCACGCTCAGCGATCGGCTCCTACCTGTTCGGCCACGGGTCAGACGGCGAGAGCCTCGAGGCAGCCAAGAGCCCAGTCGATGCCGACGCCATCCGGCGGACGACGGCACATCTGATGGCTCTGGACTTCCAACTGGGAGGCGGCCATACCAGAAAGCTGCTCCTGTTCTACTTCAGAGATCAAGTCCTGCCGTTGTTCAATGCGTTGCCAGTCCGCCAACGTGGTGAACTGTTCGTTGCGACAGCCGAGCTCGCTCAAATGCTGGGATGGAGTGCGTACGACGCAGGACGCCACGGGGCGGCGCAGCGCTACTTCGCCTCTGGTCTCAGACTCGCCCGGGCATCCGGCGACACGGTGCTGGGCGCACGACTACTCGCAAACATGAGCCACCAGGCCAACTACCTCGGACGGTTTCATACAGCCGTCGAGCTGGCCAGGGCTGCCCAGCATGCCGCGAATGGATCTACGTCGTCCAGGACAACCGCGATGTTCCACGCCATGGAGGCTCGCGCACTCGCCTCGCTGAACGATGGCGTCGGCTGCGCCGCAGCGCTTCATCGCGCCGAAAGTCTGCTTGACCGTGCTGACATCGGCGACGATCCGGAATGGATCAGCTATTTCACCGAGGCTGAGCTGTCCGGCGAGGCCGCCCACTGTTTCCGCGATTTGCGCCGACCAGCGGAGACCGGCTACTTCGGCGGCCTTGCCGTGGCGCCTATTGAGACACCGCCTCGTACCCGCGCGTTCATCGATATGGTGATGGCCGCTGGAGCGCTACAAGGAAACGATCTCGACGAAGCCGTTGCACTGGCCCGAGGCGCGATTGAGCTGGCTGGACCACTCCAGTCAAGCCGGTATCAGCACTATGTTCGCGACTTTCTGCGTTCGGCTGCGGACGCACATCCGCGTTCACCCCTGGTCGTCGAGCTCACGGCCGTCGCGGCCCCGCTCCTCGCTCGACGGATGCCCGCTTAAAACGCATGCCACGCAAGACTGGGCCTACCTTCACGGATGACAGTCATCCTTCGGTCGAACTCGGCACGTATGGAGGGCTTCTCGTCGACATTCTGCATCAGCCAGGTCGTCATCTTCAACTCCTGGATGCGGCGCAGCACGCCGAAGCCAGCCCAATCTGTCACGTCGAACCCGTACTCATCGACGAAGGCTGTATACTCGGCAGCTGACCAGAACTTGGCTGTGACATACTCCGTAGCAGTGACAGAGAGATCCCATTCTGGCTGACCGAAGCCAAAGCGCTCGAAGTCGATGAGAACCGGATCGCCATCAACGATCATGAGGTTCTGAACGTGCGCGTCGCCATGCGTCACGCACGCGGCGAGAGGAAAAACGAGTTCGTCGAGGTGGCTTCGAAGAGTCGCAGCCAATCGGCGAAGATATGCCTTGTCGTCGTCGTCGACAGCCGCAAGTTCGATTCGTCGCTGAACTCGCTCAATCGGTGAGACTGATTCAAGCGAGAAGTCTGTTGGCTGCGGCAGAGAATGTAGTCGACGTAGGACAGTCGCCAGTTCTCGGACATCTCTATTCGCACCCCTCCGACCGTCGATGTTCTGCCAGAATGTTACGGGGTGGCCATGGACTTCAATGGGTTGCGCAACCTGCCAGGTCTGAGCTGCAGCGACACCACTTGACTCCAACCAGCTGGAAACAGCCACCTCTTTGGTTGCGTCGGCCCATCTGTCCATATCGCGCGCTATTCGCACGACGACCGGCGCGCCGGCGAGACGGAAGATTGCGTTCTCGCCTAGCCTGAGCAACTCTGCGTCGTCGTGTTGCTCGCCGATCAGGGCGCAGGCCTCGCGGAGGACGCCGGCCGCCACATCGCTGCTGAACACCGGTTGGGGCTTGCTACCGCTCACGCTCCAACCGTACGTACGACGCGGGTCTGCGCATCACCCACCGCTGAGTGATCTGCGTGGGCGCGGGCGTCGAGCTGCAAGCGCCGAGGCGGCACGCTGATCCGCCTCGAGTACGAACGCGGTATAGGTCCGCAGCGTCGTTGCCCCTCCGCCGGCGTGACCCAACCGACCTGCGACCGTCCGAATGTCAACGCCGGCGGCGATCAACTCGGTCGCCGAGTAATGCCGAAGACAGTGCAGGTGGGTGCGTATCCCGAGCCGAGTAGCCATCCGGCCGTACCGCTGCGTGACGGTGTCTGGACTGGTTTGGCGGCCGCAGTCCGGAACCGGCGAGAAGACGAAACCGTCGCGGCGGACCTTGGTGTCGACAGCTCGGGCACGGTCGTCGCACCGTCCACGGTGCTCGACGAGCACCTCGACCAGCTCCGGGTCGAGCGTCACTCGTCGGTGTTGATGCGTCTTCGGGTCCTTTTCCCATTGGACGCCCGCGATCTGCCCGATGCTGCTTCGGAAAGTTGCGACGCCTGAGCTCAGATCGAGGTCATTCCACCGCAGCCCGCAGACTTCACCTCTCCGAGCGCCTGTGGTCATCGTGAACCAGACGAATGTTCCCCAGTCAGGGTCCTTCCAGGCCTCCGTCAGCAGATCGGCGGCTTCATCAGCTGACGGAGGTGCTGGGTTGGGGCGTGGCACGGACGGCGCCTCGACCTGATCGATCGGGCTGGTCGAGATCCATCCCCAGCGGACACCGCGGCGGAACGCACCGCTGAGAATCGCGTGCACGACTCGGATGCTGCCCGCCGACAGCGGCGTGCAGACGTGCTGGCGACATACGCGCTCACACCATCGGCACGGTGCCGAGGACTCGCCGTCCTTCGCGCACCTGCGCCGAGAGCTGTGCTCGTCGCAGACGTGCTCACGCTCTGTCCGGTGCTGGACGAACTTTCGACCGCGGCAATGGTCGCGGCACCTCCGTAAGGACCCGTAGAGCCCCTCGACGGTCTCGACCTTCACTCTGCCGACCGCCAGCCGGCCGATCGTCGGCCGAACGTGTTTCTCGATCTTCGAGACGTAGCCGGCTCGTGTCTTGCGTTCGATGTCGAGGACGTCGAGCCACCGATCCAGAAGCTCGTTGACGGTCGCCTCAGTCCGCGGGCTTCGCCGGTCGTCGACCTGGTTCAGCAGCCGTGTTTGGACCTTCTGCGCCTCGCGCTCCGTCTCACGCCGGGTAGCTCGGGCAGCCACGGTCTCCCGGAGTCGAATCTGCTTACCCGTGAGCTGATCGACACCTGCATAGACGCTGACACGAGCAGACCCGCTGGACAGCCACGTGATGTTCCCACGAGCACGTCTACGAGGTCCGGTCGATGCCACGTGGCGGAGGTTAGCTCCCGCTCGTGCCACAAACCGTGCCACGCGACACGCCGACGAACGTACTGCGAAGGTCAGAAAAAGTCTCTGACCTGTGGAGCCGCCTTGGGGAGTCGAACCCCAGACCTACGCATTACGAGTGCGTCGCTCTAACCGACTGAGCTAAGGCGGCGTGGTGCGTGACCAGTCTACCGACCACCTCACCCCCTCCCGCAGCCCCCCGTCCATCACCTCCGACCTGCGGACATCGCCACGAAGGCAGCGGTGTCGTAGGAGGTGCGCAGGCCCGAGATACGGTCGTCGGACAGCGTCAGGAAGGTCGATCCGGTGTACGTGATGGGGGTGCCGTCGGCCAGCGTGCCGCGGGCCTCCCACTCCGGCCCGGCACCGGCCGGGTCCGTGCTCTCCACGGCGTTGTGGAAGACGGGTCCGCGCCTCGCTGAACTGGGCGCGGTGCTGCTCCCGGCACGCGCGGGGATCGTCGACGCCGCCACCGCCGTCGGACCGGTACAGGACGGCGCCGTCGGTGTGAACAGCTTCGCCAGCTCGTCGGCGGCACCGCTCTGCTCGTAGCTCCGCAGCTCGGCGACGAAGCGGCGGACGGTGCGTCGGCGATGTGGTTGTCCTCGAACTGCCCGGAGTCCATCGAGGCGTCCTATCCGGGGGGTTCGACGTCAACCCTTGTGCAGCGACAGCAGCATGTTCTCGACGGCGATCTCGGGTTTGACGTTGGCGTTCAGCGCCTCCCGGCACGCCAGCACGGCTTCGAGGCGTCGCAACGTCGCCTCGGGGGTCCACTCGCCGGCGGCGCGCCGGATGTCGGCGAGGCGGTCGGGGTTGGTCAGGGGGACCCGGGCGCCGCTGCGGGTGACGAGGACGTCGCGGAAGAAGCCGGCGAGGTCGATGATCGAGCGGTCGAGGGCGTCGCGCTGGTTCCGGGTGCTCCGCGACTTCTGCTTCTTCTCCAGCTCCCGCTCCGCGGCCTTCGCGCTGCGCGCGGCGGCGGCGACGCCCTTGCCGACACCACCCGCCCCCATGGCGACGGCGAGCTCCTCACGCTCGGCGACGTCGCGGGTCTCGGCGATCTCCGTGGCCTCGGCCTTGGCCGCGACGACGAGCTTGCTCGCGTAGGAGAACGCGTCACCGATGCCGCGGACCTTCAGCGGCAGGTCGAGCGCCTCCGCGCGGCGGCGGCGGGCCTCCTCGTCGCGGGCCAGCCAGCGGGCCCGCCCGACGTGCCCGCCCGACACGCTCGCAGCCCAGGTGGCGGCCTCCGGGTCGAGGCCGTCGCGGGTCGCGAGCACCTCCGCGATCGCCTCCACGGAGGGCGTGCGCAGTGGGATCGGGCGGCAGCGCGAGCGGATGGTGATGGGCACGTCGTCGGGGTGGTCCGAAGGCGCGCACAGCAGGAACACCGTGTCGGCGGCGGGCTCCTCGACGGCTTTGAGCAGGGCGTTCGCGGCGCGCTCACCGAGGCGGTCGGCGTCCTGGATGATCAGGATCTGCCAACGCCCGCTGCTGGGCCGCCGGGCGGCCAGCTGCACGAGCCGGCGCATCTCGGCCACCGAGATCGAGAGCCCCTCGGGGACGACCTCGCGGACGTCCGCGTGCGTGCCCGCCATGACCGTCCGGCACGACGCGCACTCCCCGCACCCATCCAGCGGGCACTGGAGCGCGGCCGCGAAGGCCCGGGCGGCCGTCGACCTGCCGGAGCCGGGCGGGCCGGTGAACAGCCACGCGTGGGTCATCGACGCGGGGTCGGTGACCGCCGTCGTCAGCTCGCCGACAGCCCAGGGCTGGCCGACGACGTCGTCCCAGACGCTCACGTCGGCGCCGGGTCGTCGTCCCTGGACGGGACCACGGTCCGGGTGGAGACGGGCTCGGTCGGCTGCTCCGCGGACGTCTTCTGCAAGGGCACGGTCGGGCCGTGGGCGGCGCCGGCGGGTGGGCGCATGAGGGGCCGGAGGCCGTCTATCACCCGGGCGGCGACGACATCGGCGGGCGCGTCGGCGTCGACGACCACGTAGTGGTGGGGCTCGGCGGCAGCCATGCGCGTCAACAACTTCTGTACCCGCACGTGCTCCTCGCCCGCCACACCGGCCGGGGGCGCCGAGCCGTCGGGGGCGCGGTCGAGCAGGACGGACACGTCGGGACGCAGCCGACCCGTCGCCCAGGCGACGATGTTCTCCAACTCGCTGCTGTCCAGCGCAGCGTCGTCGCGATCCGACTCCACCCCGTACTGCGCCAGCGGGCTGGCCAGGAACCGGTCCATGACCACGACCGCGCCGCTGCGGAGCGCGGGCCGCACGACGCGTTCCACCGTGTCGGCACGCACCGCCGCGACCGCCAGCGCCTTCGCCCGGGCGCTGGAGTGCTGCGTCTCGGCCTCGACGACGCGCAGCCGGTCGTCCCCCGGTTCGACGACGTCGTAGCCGTCGACCCGCAACGTCGCCACCAGGCGCTCGGTCTGCTCCGCGGTCTCCACGGGCGTGGCGCCCTCGACCGCGATCAGCACACCCGAACCGGTACGACGGTCGCCGCGGCGCAGGGCGGCAAGGAGATCGGGCAGCAGCGGCTCGGTGCGGCGGTCGTCCATCTGCCGGTACGCCAGCATGCCCACGACGGCCGCGACCAGGCCGCCCGCGAACATCACCGTGCGGGTGCCGTCGATGACGAAGGGGTAGCCGAAAAGGTCGATCCGCCGCGCGCTGACCAGCCCCACCAGCACCGGGACCAGCGACATCGAGCCGAGCAGGACGACCCGCACCAGCGACTGCACGAACGCGACCACGCGGCCGCGGACATCATCGGCGACCTGCGCCCCGATGATCGTCAGGCCGGTCAGGAACGCGATACCCGCGAACCCGCCGACGAGGCCGACGGCGACGATCGCGACGAACAGGTGCGGCGCGAGCGCCACCAGGGTGAGCGCGACGCCGGCCGCGACGATCGCGGCGCCGAACAGCCGGTTGTGCGGCAACCGGCGCGAGAGCCGCGGCGCGACGCCCATGCCACAGGCCAGCCCGACGAAGATCCCGCCGAACAGCACGCTGTACGCGGCGTCGCCACCGCCGAGGCTCGCCGAGTACAGCTTCGCCGATGCGATGACCGCACCCCCGGCCGCGAACGCGCCGATGATCCCGATGACGAGCCCGCGGATCAGCGGCGTGCTCCCCACGAAGGCGAACCCGCCCCGCAGCAGCGACAGCAGGCCGGCCGGGCTGTCCCCCTGCCGCTCCGCCGTGCGGCCGGAGATCTCCTTGATCCGGAACCACACCGTCGTCGCCGTCAGCAGGTAACCGCAGCCGTTGATGACCAGTGCGACGTAGACCGTCGTCAGCGGGGACGTCGTGTCGATCAACGAGCCCGCGCTGGAGATCACCGTGAACAGGCCGACAGCGGTGAGCACGGCCACGCCGTACGTCATGACCAGGGCCAGCTGGTTCGCCGTCTCCACCTGGTCCGGGCGGCGCAGCAGGTTCGGGACCGACGCGTCCTTCGACGGGATCCAGAACAGCGAGCAGATCTCGATCAGGAACGTCGCCGCGAACAGCCACCACAGCGAGCCGACCAGCGGGATCGAGATGAACAGGCCGAAACGCAGGATGTCGCACACGACCATGACGTGGCGTCGGTCGAACCGGTCGGCGAGCGCACCCGCGAGCGGACCGAAGACGAGCGCGGGCAGCAGCTTCGTCGCGACGACACCGCCCAGCGCGAAGCTCTGCGCCTGGTAGCCGGAGGTCAGCTGCGTCGCGAGCGAGGTCAGCGCGAGCAGCGAGAGCCAGTCACCCGTCGACGCGACCGCCGTGACCAGCCAGAGCCTGCGGAACGCGGGGATCGACAGGACGCTGCGGACACGATGCGACGTCGGGGCCGACAGCGCCGGGTCACCGGCCGGAGTGGCCTCGGAACCGATCGCTCCTCACCTCCTCGGCGAGCCCGTCCAGGCTGGCGGGACCTGAACCGACATCGGGGAGCGAATGCCGGCCATCCAGTGACCCGAGAGTAGACGGAACACCTGGCGGCGCGGCGCCCCGGTCGCGGTACGCGGCTCAGTGATCCCTCAGCGGTCACGGTCCGTCGCTCACCGTGCAAGCGACGACCGCTCGGCGTCACGGACTCAGCAACGCCACGATCAACTGCACGAGGATAAGCAGGAAGACGCCGACGAAGAACCACGTGAACAGCCGCGTCCCCAGCCTGCTCCGCGAGTGCCGCGTCAGGCCGAGGATGCTCGGCTCCTCCTCGATCGGCGGACGGTGCGGTTCGCGTGGCGCGGGCCCGCTGTCCGGACGAGTGGGCTGCGCGGTCTCGGGGTGGGCGCGACCCGGCGCGGTCTCGGGGTGGGCGCGACCCGGCGCGGTGTCGGCGCTGGGCGGCGTGTCTGGTGTCGACGCGAGAGCCTGCGACGTCGCGGCCAGCCGCGCCTCCGCGCGCGCCCGGAGCCGGGCCCTCGGACCGCCGCGGCGACGGTCCGCCGGGCCGCCTCCCAGCTCGTCGACGGGGTGTTCCTTCCGGCGGTCGGGCCGGCGGTCGTCCTGGTCATCGGCCGGGCGCTCCCGCAGGGCGTCGCCCGAACCGCCGCCGGGGCGGCCGCTCGCGGGCTCGCCCGGGCCGGAGCGGGGGGTCCGGTAGGGCGCCTCGTCGGGTCCGGCGGGGGCCCGATCCGACTCCTCGCCGGGAAGGCTCATCGGGGCGTCGGCCGACGGACTCCTCGTCGTCGGCGCGGTGCCCGCCGAGTCGGCAGGCCGGCGGGAGACGGAACCCGCCGGCACGGTGTCCGCCTCCGGGTCGGCGCGCGATGGACCGGCGCGGGTCGGGGTCGAGAGACCGGCACTCGGCCCGGGCGCGCTGTCCGGGTCCGGCGTGCTGTCCGGGTCGGGCGCGTCGACAGCTCGGCCGACGATGCCCGTTCCCGCCGCGCCTACCCTTGCCCGGCCGGCGCCGCTCGAACCGTCGACGACCCGGGAGCCGTCGACGAGGCCCGCCCGAGGGCTCGTCGTGCCGACATCCGTCGGCGCCGAACCGTCTCCAGGGCCCGACCTCGCCGGCATGCCCGGAGCGGCCGCACCCGTTCCGTCGACGGCCGGGGCGGTTCCGGTACCCGAACCGTTCGCGTCCGTTCCATCCGCGTGCGACGCGTTCCGCGCGCGGCCGGGTGCCACGGCGCCGCCCGTCGACGGAGCCTCCGCCGGGGGTACTCGCGTCGCGGATTCCTCCGACGCCGGCGCGGCCGGCCCCTGGCTGCGGGTTCCACCGGGTGCGCCCGGCCGACGGGCCCGGGCCTCCGCGCGGGCCGTGGCCCGGGCTTCGCGTGCGCGTTGCGCCACGAGCCAGGCGACGGTGCCGGCGGGGGGCATCGGGATGTCGGGACCGTCGTCCGGATCGAGGTCGTCGTCCAGGTCACCGAGGTCACCGAGGTCGATGTCGCCGCCGGCGAGGCCGGTGACGCGGCCGGCCGGATCGATGAACGGGAGATCGAGGGCGGGAAGCTCGAAGCCGGGCGGGTCGGGCTCGTGCGCGAACGGGACGTCGACGGTCCCGTCAGGGCCCCACAGCGGATCCGCAGCCCCCCTCACCATGTCGGGGAATGCTAGGTCGCGATCCGCCCTCGGTCGACGCGTGACGACGGCGCGTCGCACCCTGCGCCCCCTGCGGTGCGGCCGCACCGCCTGCAAACGGTGCAGCGGGTCCGAAACGGGTGCAGCTCCGCGGTCGCTGCGCGAGCTCCCTGGTCGCCAGGCGGCTCACTCGGTCGTCACGTCCCCTACAGGGCGTACGCCGCACCAGGAACCCGGGCGCGAGCCGTGAGCGCGGAGACTCGGCGGTACCCGCGCCGCACACCCACGGCCGGCGCAGGCTCCACGGTCGTCGACCGCCGCGCACGCAGGGTGCGCGCCGAACGGACTACCCGTGCGACGCCGACCCACGTCCGACACATGCACGGCGGGCCCGGTCGTTCCGACGGCCCCGACGGCTCCGACCGCGGCGACGGGCACCGACGTCCGAGCGTCAGCCGCCGGGTCCCGGTGGGGCGGTGGTCGGTGGGGGCGGCGGCTCGTCGCCGGGCGCGGGGGGCGCCTCGGGGACCGTGCCGCTCGACACCTGCAGGATGATCGTCTCGCCCGGCAGCGCGGTGCCACGCGGGCTCTGACCGACGACGGTGCCCCGCGGCGCGTTGTTGTCGACCACCCGCGCCGACACCCGCCAGTTGGCCCGCTGCAGGACGGCGGTGGCGTCGTTCTGGCTGCGGCCGACGACGTCGGGCACCCGGGTCTCGGCACCGCCGGTGAGATAGCGCTCGGCCGGCGGTGGAAGCGGGAGGACGGGCTGGCCCTCGAGGATCGGCGTCACGGCACCGAACCACGTCTCCGCCGGGGTCTTGCCACCGAAGATGTTGCCGCTGCGGCAGGCGAAGGGGGCGCCGGCACCGTCGCACAACGGCTTGGGCGCGCTGGAGTTGTCGAAGGTGATGACCGCCCCGGACAGCTGCGGGACCGCCCCGACGAAGGCCGCCGACTTGTGCTGCTGGGTGGTGCCGGTCTTGCCGAGCATGGGGCGGTTCCAGCCGACCTGTCGGGCGGCGGCCGCGGACGTACCGCTCTGGTCGTCCCTGCTCAGGGCGTTGACCAGGGTGTTCGCGAGCTCCGGCTCGACCGCCTGCTCGCAGCCGGCCTCCGTGACGGGGACGACCGTGCCCGCGGCGTCGGTGACCGACTCGATCGGGCTGGGCGGGCACCACTTGCCGGAGCTGTAGAGGGTGGCGCCGACGTTGGCCAGCTCCAGGACGCTGGTCGGCGTCACACCGAGGGTGAACGACGCCAGCTTCTGCGCCTTGGTGACCTCCGCGATGGAGCGGTCGGTCTTGCGGCGCGTGTTGGGGTCGACGAACGGCGTCGTGGCCAGGGATTTCATGCCCAGCCGCACCGACATGTCGACGACGTCGGGCACCCCGGTGAACTCCTCCAGCTTCACGAACGCGGTGTTCGGGGAGGTGGCGAGCGCGTCGGTGAGGGTCATGCGCTCGGGGTAGTTGCCCGCGTTGGCGACGGGGATGGGGCGGCCGCCGCCGTCGGTGTAGATCGGGGAGGCGTAGCCGCTCGGCGGCACGGCCAGGGTGTAGTTGATGCCGAGGCCCTTCTCCAGGGCGGTGGCCGCCGTGAAGATCTTGTAGACGGACCCCGCGCCGAGGTTGACCGGCTCGTACGGGAGGCCGTAGCTGGTCTGCTGCTCATCGGCCTTGAGGCCGAAGGTGCGGCTGGAGCCCATCGCGAGGACGCGGTGCTTGTCCTGACCGGGCTGCACCATGGCCATCACGTTGGCGACGTTGGGCTGCGACGGCGGCACCTCGGCGTCCAGGGACGCCTTCATCTTCTGCAGCATCCCGCGGTCGAGGGTGCTGCGGATCGTGTAGCCGCCGCGGTTGAGCTGGTCGACCGGGAAGCCCGCCTCGCTCAGGTACTCGACGACGTACTTGCAGAAGAAGCCGGCGTCACCCGCGCCGATGCAGCCGTTGGGCTGGACGTTCAGCGGCGACGCGAGCCCCAGCGGGCTGGCCAGGGCCAGCTTCGCCTGCGCGTCGTCGATCATTCCCTGGTCACGCATCTGGGCGATGACGAGGTTGCGACGGTCCGTCGCCGCCTGCGCGTTGGCTGCCGGGTCGAACGCCGTGGTGCTGCGGACCATGCCCGCCAGCAGCGCGGCCTGCGGAACGGTGAGCTGCGCGGCGGTGGTGCCGAAGTAGGTACGCGCCGCCGACTCGATGCCGTACGCCCCGTTGCCCCAGAACACGATGTTCAGGTAGCGGGTGAGGATCTCCTCCTTGGAGAGGGTGCGCTCCATCTGGAGCGCGATCCGCGCCTCCTTGAGCTTGCGTGCCGGCGTCTGCTCGGTGGCCTTGAGCCGCTCGCTCGTGGTCTGCGCCTCGACGTAGAGCATGTAGTTCTTGACGTACTGCTGCGTCAGCGTCGAGGCACCCTGCACGACGTCGCCCGACGCCGAGTTGGCGATGACCGCGCGCATCGTGCCCTGCCAGTCGACGCCCTGGTGCTGGTAGAAGCGCCGGTCCTCGATCGCGACGATCGCAGCCTTCATCGCCGGCGAGATCTGGTCGGCCGTGACCGACTGCCGGTTCTGGTCGAACAAGTAGGCCAGCGGCTGGCCTGTGGAGTCGAGGATCGTCGTCCGCAGGGGGAGCGCGCCGTCGAGAAGATCGGTCGAAGAATTGTTGACGCCGTCGCCCGCGTCGTTCGACAGCACTCCGAGGCCTGCCGCGAACGGGAAGGCCATGCCGGCGGCCACGACACCGGCCAGCAGGCACAGCCCGAGCAGCATGCCGATCGGCCGACGGACGTGGGGAGGCAACCTCACGAGAAGCACCCTACGCGGACACCCGTGACGCTCCCGTCAGGCGGCGCACCCCGAAAGTTGAGTAGAACTACTCACTTACCGGTGGAACCGGATCACCCGAGGATTCGTCTCAGCGAGGTCGTGCAGGACAGCACGGCCACGAACGACTGGACGATCGGGGGTCGCCGCGATGACCGTGACGACGGGTACGAGCAGCGGGAACAGCACGTGGAACTGGCGGGTGGCCGCCCGCTGCCGGACGACGGACGGCGACGAGCTGTTCGTCTCGGGCGCGGCTCAGCGGGAGGCTCGCGGGTTCTGCTTCGCGTGCCCGGTGCGCACCGAGTGCCTCGCGCACGCGCTCGACGAGCGGATCGAGTTCGGGGTGTGGGGCGGGGCGACGGAGCGCGAGCGCCGCGCGATGCTGCGTGCCCGCCCCGGTGTGCGGTCCTGGGCAGCGCTGCTCGGGGAGGCGAGGCTGGCGCACTACACCGCGGAGACGACGTCGATCCGCGCCGCCGCCGCTGCCGCGAGCACGGCTGGTGTCGGCACTGCCGACGCCGACGCCGCCGACGCGCGGCCGGGCCGGGGTCACGCTGTCGACGGGCGCGCAGGCCGGACCCGGGCGAGCGGCAGCCGGGTGGGCGGCTCCCGCGTCACCCGGAGCCGCACCACCTGCGCCCGGACCGCCGACACCCAGGCCACTGCGGCCGAGCCCGTCGCCAGTACGTGTCCTCCCCGGAAGCCGACACGCACGGCCTGACCGACGGCCGTGCCTTCGCGGAGGCCGGTGCACATCAGGGTTGCCACAACCTCGCCGAGTTCGACCCCGGACCGGGGATCTTCATGATCGAATCAGTCTCACGCCGGACTCGGCGGGGCCGGGAGCCCGGTACGGCGCGGGGCGGCGCGCTACTTCTCGCAGCCGATGCCGTCCTTGTCACGGTCGAGATGCGTGCCGTAGCCCGGCTGACCGATGCGGATCGGCGCCTTCCCGGCGGCCTTCACGGCCGCGCAGTTCGGGTAGTACGCCGACCCACCGCCGGACCCGCTGCCCCCGGACGAGGTCGCCGTCTTCTTCGGCGCCTGCGGAGCCACCAGTCCCTGGGGGACGGCTGTCTTCACGGCGACACGGGTCGTCGGCACCGGGACCTGGGCCGGGACCACCGGGACGACCGCCGAGGTCGTGGTGGTCGGCGGCGCGGAGGTCGTCGTGGTGGGGGTGGGGGTGGGGGTGGGGCTCGTGGACGTCGTCGTACTCGTCGTGGAGGACGAGGCGAAGGAGCGCGGCGTGGTGGGCTCGGAGCTGCAGGCCTGCAGGAGGAAGCCGGCGGCGAGCGCCAGGGCGGCGACTGCGGCGGCACGGCGGCGGGGAGCGGGGCGGAGGATCATTCGGGTCCGTTTCATCAGGAGACGAACGGATTTCGGAGCTGGACACCGCAGCGTTACGCGAGGTTTGCTCCGGATCGACGACGCCCCCACGCCGCCGCGCGCCGCGCCCCGCTGCTCCGCACTGCCGAGCTCGACACCGGACTGCCGATCACCATGGCCGAAGCAGTCTCACGTCGAACTCGGCGGCTGTCGCCCACGTCGGGACCCGGCCGGCGTCGAGTCCGGCGGGTTCCGCGGACGGTCAGCGGGCTTCGCGGAGGGGGGCGGGGGTGAGGTCGTCGTCGGCGGCCGCGAGGCGGTCACCGATGCCGCGCAGGCCCTCGATGTCCGAGACGTCGCCACCCACGGCCGGGACCCGGGACACGGCGACGGTCGGGTGCGCACCGGCGAACCCGGCGAGCAGGCGGTCCTCCCGCTCGGAGAGCTCGGCACGGTCGGCGTGCAGCCGTAGGACGGCCGTCGCGAGCCGGGCGCCCTGCCCGGTGGCCGACTCGGCGGCGGCCCGGGCGCGGGCGGCGGACAACGGCGCGAGGACGGGGTGGGTCCGGTTGAGAACGAGCCCGGCCAGCGGCATCTCCTCGACGGAGAGCCTGTCGACGAAGTAGGCGGCCTCGCGCAGGGCGTCGGGCTCGGGAGTCGCGACCACCACGAACGCGGTCCCCGGCGAGCGGAGCAGCGCGTAGGTGGCGGTGGCCCGCTCGCGGAAGCCGCCGAACATCGTGTCGAACGCCTGCACGAACGCGGAGGCGTCGGTGAGCAGCTGGCCGCCGAGGATCGTCGACACCGCTTTGGCGAACAGCCCGAACCCGGCACCGACGATCTTGCGCAGGCCCCGGCCACCGGCCCGGGCGGGCGAGGACAGCAGCCGGATCATGCGGCCGTCGAGGAAGTTGGACATGCGCTGCGGGGCGTCGAGGAAGTCGAGCGCCGACCGCGACGGCGGGGTGTCGACGACGATCAGGTCCCAGTCGGTCGTCGCCGACAGCTGTCCGAGCTTCTCCATCGCCATGTACTCCTGCGTTCCGGAGAACGACGAGGAGACGGTCTGGTAGAAGGGGTTTGCGATGATCTTCTCGGCCCGGTCGCCCTCGGCGTGGGCGTGGACCATGTCGTCGAAGGTCCGACGCATGTCGAGCATCATCGCGTGCAGCTCGCCCGCGCCCTCCCCGGCGACGACGTCGACGCGGATCGGCTCGTTGGACAGCTCCGAGAGCCCGAGGGCCTGGGCGAGCCGCTTCGCGGGGTCGATGGTGAGGACGACGACCTTGCGGCCGCGTTCGGCGGCGCGCAGCGCGAGAGCGGCCGACGTCGTGGTCTTGCCGACACCGCCGGACCCGCAGCAGACGACGATCCGGGTCTCGGGGTCGTCGATCAGGGCGTCGATGTCGAGCCGCTCGATGCGGCGTTCACGCGGTGTCACGCGGGGACCTCGTCGGCGTGGCGGACGCCGACGCCCTGTTCGGTGAGGGTGTCGGCGAGCTCGTAGAGGGAGCCGAGGTCGATGCCGCCGAGGACCTGCGGCAGCTCGATGCGGCCCAGCTGTGGTCCGGTGGCGGCGTCGAGCCGGGCGAGGGCGGCGCTCTCGGCGGCGACGCGCACCGCGTGTTCGACGGTCTCGGCGACGAGACCGTCGACGACCTCGGGGGGCAGGTCGAGCCCGGCGGCGGCGAGGCCGTTGCGGACGCGTGCGGCGTCGACACGACCGTCGGCGGCCGGGGCGACAGACCGGTCGGGCAGCCACTGCTCCCGCACCTTGTTGACGATCACGGCGCCGGTGCGCAGGTCGGCGGCGGCGAGGTCGTCGGCGGCCTCGAGCGTCTCCGTGACGGGGAGCTCCTCGAGGAGCGTGACCAGGTGCACGGCGGTCTGCGGGGAGTGCAGCAGCCGCACGACGCCCTCGGCCTGCTTGTGGATCGGCCCCGCCTTGGCGAGGTCGGCCATCGCCTTGGTGACGTCGAGGAAGTTGACGAGCCGGCCGGTGGGCGGGGCGTCGAGGACGACGGCGTCGTAGACCCGCTGCCCGTCGCGGACCCGGGAGACGCACTCCTTGACCTTGCCGGTGAGCAGGACGTCGCGAAGGCCGGGCGCGAGCGTCGTCGCGAACTCGATGGCGCCCATGCGCCGCAACGTCCGCCCGGCGACGCCGAGCCGGTAGAACATCTCGAAGTACTCCAGCAGCGCGGCCTCGACGTCGACGGCCAGGGCGCGGACCTCACCGCCACCGGGTGCGACGGCGATCTTGCGCTCCTCGTAGGGCAGCGGCGGGGTGTCGAACACCTGGGCGATGCCCTGGCGCCCCTCGACCTCGACGAGCAGCGTGCGCCTGCCGCCCTCGGCCAGCGCGAGCGCCAGTGCGGCGGCGACGGTCGTCTTCCCGGTGCCGCCCTTGCCGGACACGACGTGCAGGCGCACGTCGGACATGGCGGTCGGCCAGGCGGGGGTGGTCACGTGTCCAGGGTACGGAGCGTCCCGGGGCGCGCGCCCGGTGAGCACGCCCACTCGCGCTCGGAGCCGACTTCGGACACGGCCCGTGACGGAACTAGAGTCCGTGGCCATGAGTGCGTCCGGATCCACCCGGTGGGAGTACCTCACCGCTCCCCTGCTGATCCACAACACCAAGGCGATCCTCGACAACTTCGGCCGCGACGGCTGGGAGCTCGTCACCGTGACCACCGCGGGCCAGCCGGGTTCCGAGCAGCTCGTGGCGTACTTCAAGCGCCCGCTGGAGGGCTGAGGGTTGGCACACTCCGACAAGCTCCGTGAGCTCGGGATCGCCCTTCCTGCCGTGCCCCCGCCCGCCGGCTCGTACGTGCCGGCCCGCCGCTCGGGCTCGCTCGTGTTCACCGCGGGTCAGGTCCCGATCGTCGACGGCAAGGTCGCGGCGACCGGCAAGGTCGGCGCCGAGGTCAGTGCCGAGGACGCCTACGGCCTGGCACGCGCCTGCGCCCTCAACGCGCTCGCCGCCGTCGACGCTCTCGTCGGCATCGACTCGATCACCGCAGTGATCAAGGTCGTCGGCTTCGTGGCCTCGGCTCCTGGCTTCAACGGTCAGCCGAAGGTGATCAACGGCGCGTCCGACCTGCTGGGCGAGGTGTTCGGCGAGGCGGGTCTGCACGCCCGGTCCGCCGTCGGGGTCGCCGAGCTGCCGCTCGACGTTCCCGTCGAGGTGGAGCTGATCGTCGAGGTGGCCTGACCGTGGCCGGGCAGGCCGTCGCCGCGTGTCACGAGCTGCTGCTGCATCTCGCGGGGCGGCTGCCCGACGACGTCACCTGGCGCCTGCGCGACTGGCTGGCCGACGACACCGACCACGGCCGCTCGGCCGTGGCGGCGACCCTGCCGCGCGCCCTGCTGCGCAACCGGGTGGGCCTCACCGACCGCGAGCGCTCACTGCTCGTGACAGCGGCGGGTGACGACGGGGCCGTTCGCCGCGCCGTCAGCGCCGTCCTGCCGATCCAGTCGGCGGAACGGCCCCCGTTCGAGTTCCGTTCGGCGCCGGACGGCTACGACGCGGCGACGCTCGGCGTCCTGGCCGTCGTCCGCGGGACGGCGGGCGTCGACGAGGTGCTGCGGAGCGTCCGTTCGGGACCGTTCGGCGAGCGCACGGTGCTCGTCGTCCTCGGCGGGGACCGTCCGTGGGCGTTGGCGGGCACACTGCAACGGCTGCTGAGGGCACACGGCGACCGGACCCCGTGCGTCGAGGTGCTCCCGGTCGACCTCGATCCACCGCCCTACCACAAGGCCGCGATCGTGGGCTCCGCCCAGATGTGGTCGTCGACCGGCGCCGCGGTGGGCGCGTCGACCTGACGTGCGTCCGGCGGGCACGGTGAAGGAGGACAGGTGGCGGAACTTCCGGCCACGGCCCTGACCACCCACGAGCTGCTGCTCGCACTCGCCGGACGGGTCGACGACGATCTGCTGGCCACGTGCCGCGAGCTCGTCGCCGTCGGTGAGGACGCGCCCGCGTTCGAGCTGCTCACGGCCGCGCTCGTCGCCGAGGCTGCACAGCTGCCGCCGCGGGTGCGCGAGACGTTGGTCGCCGCCGCTGTGCGCGTGCGTATCGACCTCGACGCCGACCGCCTCCTCCCCACGGCCGCACCCGAGAACGGCACCCGCCACCGCTTCCGCGGCGACGCCGACGTTCCCGGCCTGTCGGCGCGCGTCGCCGAGGCGCTGTCGGCGCACCGGCCCGGTGGCGGGCACAGCTGGCTGACGTGGCGCAGCACCCCCGCCGGCAGTGCGCCGGGCCCGCTGCCGCACCCGGTCCTGCTCGTCGAGATCCCGGGGACACCGGGTCCCGAGGATCATGCCGCCGACGTCCTCGCCTACCGCCTGTCGGCGACGTTGCAGCGGGTCGGGCTGTCGGTGGGTGTCGAGGTGTTCGTCGCCGGGTCGGCGCTGCCCGCCTATCACGGTGAGGCGCTCAGCACGGCACGTCCGGTGCCGTCGCCCGCACTGGCCGCGCCCGTCGATGCGCCCGTGCCTCCTGCGACCGGGCTGATCGCCGTCGTCCCTGCGGTGTCGCGGCCGGGGCGTCCGATGCAGCAGGTTCGCCCGGTGGCGACCGACCTCAACGGCAGCGTCGGCCGGGCCGACGCGCCACCGACGGCCCCCATCGAGACCAACGGTGTGCCCCACCCTGCGGGCCCGGCCCCGATGACCGGACGCCGCCGCGCCGAGGACCGCCCGACGCACGTGGCAGGCCCGATCGAGCCGCGGGACGAGCGGCCGCCCCTGGGCGACAGCGGCGGCCACGCGGCCGTGCGGCGCGACGCGTCCGGGATCGACGGGCCGGGGACCGGCGGCCGGCCGGTCGGCGGGCTCGCCAACGGCGCCCCGGCCTGGTCACCCGCCGACGACCTCGCGCACGGGTTCGCCTCCGACGAGCTCGCCCGCACCGACCTCGCCCGCACCGACGACCACGACCGCACGGACGACCGCCCTCGCGACGACGGCTCTGCTGACGGCGACCGTGCCGGGATCCCTGACCGGCACCGGCGGGTCGACCCCGGACCGGGCCCCCGCACCGACGACGCCCGCCGCGGGGGTGCACACGAGCGCGGCGGGGCTCCCGGGTTCCCCCAGCGGAACGAGGCACCCGGGTTCGACGCGCGCGACGCCGAACCGGCCGATCTCGTACCGCCCGAGTCCGGCCCTCCCGCGAGCGGACCTTCCGCGTTCGATCCTTCGGCGTTCGACCCTTCGGCGTTCGATCCTTCCGCGGGCGGACCTTCGGCGTTCGATCCTTCCGCGGGCGGACCTTCCGACGGCGAACCTCTCGCGTTCGAGTCGTCCGCGGGCGCACCTTCCGTGGTCGACCCCCGCACCGCGCCCGATCCCGTCGCGGGCCGTGCCGACCCGCGCGACGCGGAGCGCGGCGCGCGCGCCGGGGCTCCCGATCAGGACGTGCTCGACGAGCCCAGGGAACGCAACGGGAACGCGTCGCCGAGCAGGTCACCGGAGCGCGGCGCCCGGCCGACGCATGCCGCGGCGCCCGCCCGCGACACCCCACCCGGCGATGGTCCGCGCGACGGTGCCACCGGACGCGATCCGCGCGACACCGGTCCGGCACACGACCCTCGTGCGGGGGAGCGCGGACGCGACCCCTACGACGCGCCTGCCCCGTTCGCACCCGCCGACGAGCCGGTGACGGCCGCGTTCGCGCTGCCGACCGGCCCCGGAACGCCCGTCACCGATCCGGCCGCCGCCTCCGCCCCCGACCGCCCGGACCCTGCCTTCGGTCCCGGTACCGGCCGGAACGGTCGCGACACCGGCGCATCCGAGCCCGGACACCGCCGGCTCCCCGCCGCACCCGCCACACCCCCCGCGGGCCACCGCGCTCACGAGCGGGTCGCCGACGACGCATCGGCGCCCGCCGAGACCGGACCCCGCCCCTACTACGGTGCGTCGCCCCGGACCAACGGTGCCGTGCCCACCGACGACCCGGCAACGACGCCACCCGAACACCGTGGCTTCGCGCCCGACGCCCCGCCCGCCGGATCGCGGCCCGTCGCGCCGCTGTCGCGGTCGGGTCCCGACGGTTTCGCCCCGCCCGAGGACGACCCCGCCCCCCGGTCCCGCCGCCGCGCCGCGGAGCTCGACGCCCCTTGGGCGCCACAGCTTTCTCCTGCCGCGGACGACCGTCGTGAGGACGACCGCCGGGTCGAACGGGTGCTGCGCGTCGTCGGTTCCGAGGACGCCGCAGCCGCCGGGGCTCCGACACCGCTGTCGGGTGTGCCTGAGGTCGACGCCTCGGACGACGACCCGCCACTCATGGCGGAGATGAACGACCCGCTGATGGGCCCGCTGCGCACGCCGTTGCTCGATCCGCTGCTGGAGCCGACCGGCAGCTTCCGTGCCGTGTCCCCGGACGCCGAGCCTGCCGCCCACCACCGCACCGACGACAGCCGCGCCGACGACGGCAGTGCCACGCCCTCGCAGGGGCTGCCGCGACGGACCGATGCGGAGCCGTCGCTCCCGCGGAGGTCGTCGCACGCGGCCCGGTTCCTGCGCCCCTTCGGCGGCGACGGCGACTCCGCGATCTCGGGCGACGACCTGTTCGCCGACTCGGTGCCGCGCCGGGTCACGAGCGTCCGCGAACGCGCGGGAAACGGGTCGGAACTGCACGTCGACCCGAACGATCCGCTCGGTGTGGGGGACGTCGTGGTCGACGAGCCCGCACCCGCCGCGCACGCGCGCCCACGGCCCGCCGAGGTGCGGCCCCGACCGGTGCCGATCCCGACCGTCGGCACCCGGAGCGACGACGCCGACCCGGCCTCCGACGACGAGCCCACCGCCGGCACCCATCCGGCGCCCCGGCCGGCCCCGCGCCCGGCGCCGCGCCGGGTCCGCGCGGTCCCGGACATCCCGCCGACGGGCACGGCACGGGACCACACTGCGGCACGGGACCACACCGCGGCACCGGACCACACTGCGACACCGGACGCCGGCCGGCCCCACGCCACGGCACCCGCGCCGGCGGCACCCGAGGCGACGCCACCCGGGCCGACCGAACCCGAGGCTGCGGCAACCGAGGTGGCACCCGAGTCGACACCCGGTGCCGGCGCGGGCACCGACAGCGCGGCCGTCGTCGATCCGATGTCGACCCTCACCGCGACCGAGCGCGACCTGCTGCGGCTGCTCCACGCCGAGCTCGAGGCGCGGGAACGCCCGCACAGCAGCCGGGACAACGGCGCGGCCGGTGGCCAGGGAAGCAGCAGCCCGCCCGACATCGCGGGCTGACCGCGCGGCTCAGCCCGCGGCCGCCGCGACCTGCTCGGTGACCCGCTGCAGGTGCAGGCCGCGGGCGGCGGAGCAGGGGCCGTCGGTACGGCCCGCGGCGATGTCCGCGACGAACTCGTCCAGCAGCGTCGTGTAGGGGACCGTGGCGTCGTCGGGACGGCTGGTCAGGACGTGCCGGCCCGCACTGCCGAACATGCCGATCTCGAACTCGGTGGGATCGATCGCGACGGTCAGCGACATGGCGACGCTGCTGCGAGCCCCGCCGGCGTGGGCGAGGCCGAATGTCCACAGGCCGGTGTCACCGTCGCGGTGCGCCCGGTCGACACCGGTCACGGGCCCGAGCGCGGCGTCGAGCAGGTCGATGACGTGGGGGCCGACGTCGAGCAGCGCGCCGTGCCGGCCCCGCCACGCCGACCCGGCGAAGGGGCCTCCGAGCAGGGCTCCGGAGAACCAGCGGCCGACGCCGACCGTGTCGGGACCGGCCGGGCCCTCCGGAAGGGATGCGACCCAGGCACGGACGGTGGCGTCGAAACGCAGGGTGAGCACAACCGTCGACACCACGCCCGCGTCCGCGACGGCCTGCGCGACCCGTTCGGCGGTGGCCAGGTCGTCGGCCAGCGGCTTCTCCAGGACGACGTGCTTCCCGGCGGCGACGGCCCGCGGCGCGAGCTCGCCCTGCACCGCGGGCGGTACCGCGAAGGCGACCGCGTCGACGTCGGCGAGCAGGTCGTCGAGCGACGTGTGCACCCGCGCGGACGTGCCCTGCGCGACCTCGGCGGCGGCCTCGGGCCGTCGCGCCCACACACCGGCGAGCTCGGCGGCGGGGTGCGCCTCGATCGCGGCGGCATGGACGGTCGTCGCCCAGGGGCCGGCTCCGACGAGTCCCATCCGCAGTCGGTCCATGGGCGACATCCTGCCCGGACATCGGCGGCGTGGCGCCGCTCATGCTGCGGCGCGCCGCGGCGGGCGTCTAACGTCCGTTCGATGAGCGCCGGTGCCACGTCCACTCGCGAACCCGTGGTCCCCCGGCCTGCGGCCACGGTCCTGCTGCTGCGCGACGACCCCGACGGCCGGCTGCAGGTGTTCCTGCAGCGCCGGGTGAAGGGCATGGCGTTCGCCGGTGGGATGACCGTCTTCCCGGGCGGCGGCGTCGACGCCTCGGACCGCGCCGACGGGGTCGCGTGGGAGGGACCCGAGCCCGGGTGGTGGGCGGACCGGCTGCGCTGCACCACCGACGAGGCCGCCGGGTTCGTGCTGGCCGCGGTGCGGGAGACGTTCGAGGAGTGCGGGGTGCTGCTCGCCGACGGCGCCGCCGTGGACGCCGCCACGCTCGCCGAGGCCCGCGACGACGTCGCACAGCGCCGCCGGCCCTTCGGCGACGTCCTCGCCGGTCTGGGGCTGCGCATCCGCGCCGACCAGCTGCGCGCCTGGGCGAGATGGATCACTCCGATCGTGCAGCCCCGTCGCTACGACACGGCGTTCTTCACCGCGATCGTCCCGCCGGGCCAGGAGGCCGACGCGCAGACGACGGAGGCCGTCGAGGCGGCCTGGTGGACGCCCGCGGCGGCGCTCGAGGCGTTCCGTGACGGCGAGATCGGGCTCATGCGCCCGACCCGGACGATCCTCACCGACATCTCCGCGTTCCCGGACTCGGCGGCGCTGCACGCCGCGGCGCCCGGGGACGCGATCGTCTCGATCCTGCCGATGGTGGTCGAGGGCCTTTCCGACGTCCTGCTCCCTGGCGACGACGGCTACGACCTGGACGTCGCATCGGGCCGCGCACACGCCGACGGCCACGCACCCGCTGGAGGGCACCGATGACCGCCACCCATCCCGCCTACGACGTCCTGCGTCCCGTCACGCCGCTGGCGTCGGTGCTGCTGGCACGCAACCCGTCGCCGATGACGTTGGAGGGCACCAACACCTGGGTGCTGCGGGCGCCGGGTGAGGAGCGCTGCGTCGTCGTCGACCCGGGCGAGGACGACCAGGAGCACCTCACGCGGGTGGCCGGGCAGGGGCCGGTGGAGCTGGTGATCCTCACGCACCATCATCACGACCACGCGGGCGGTGCGCGCCGGTTCGCCGAGCTGACGGGCGCGCCGGTGCGGGCCCTGGACCCGTCGCTGGTGCTGGGGTCGGAGGCGTTGGCGCACGGCGACGTCGTCGCGGCAGCGGGCGTCGAGCTGCGCATCCTGGCGACCCCCGGGCACACCGCCGACTCGATCTCCATCGTGCTCGACGGCCCTGGCGAGCCCGGGCCCGCGGTGCTGACCGGCGACACCATCCTCGGGCGGGGAACGACCGTCATCGCCGAGCCCGACGGCTCGCTCGGGCCGTACCTCGACTCGTTGCGACTGCTGCGTGAGCTGGCCGACGGCACCGACGTCCTTCCCGGGCACGGCCCCGAGCTGACCGACGCACCCGCTGCTGCCCGCACCTACCTGGCGCACCGCGAGGAGCGGCTGGAGCAGGTCCGCCGCGCGTGCGAGACGCTCGGCCCGGACGCGACGCCGCGGCAGGTCGTCGAGATCGTCTACGCCGACGTCGACACGGTGCTGTGGCCTGCCGCGGACAGCTCGGTCAAGGCACAGCTGGACTATCTGCGGGCAGGGCGCTGACCTCGGCGGGCCGAGTCCTGACGGCGCCCCGGCCCAGCCACACCACAGCCGCGAGCAGCACCCCGCCCGCGCCGCCGACGAGGAACGCCGCGTGCGGCCCGACCACCTCGACGACCACACCCGCCGACGACTGTCCGGCCGCGATGCCGACCGTCGCCGCCGTCACGACCCAGCCGAACGCCTCGGTGCCCGTCCCCTCGGCCACCACCGTGTCGATCGCGACGGAGTGCGCCGTCGTCTGCGGGGTGATGAGCACCCCGGCCAGCAGCATCACCAGCCCCGTCGCCAGTACCGAGCCCGTCGCCGCCGCGGCCGCCATCGCGCCGACGACCAGCGCGAACCCCAGCAGCAGGACGGGCAGCCGCAGGTGCAGCGTCCGGGGCCACGGCCGCGCCGCATAGCCGAGGCCGCCGAGGACCGACGTCACCGACCACGCCGAGAGCAGCACCCCACCGAGCGCCGCCGACCCCGCCGCCGCGGTCACCGCCGGTACCCCGACCTCGACACTCCCGACGACGACGCCGAATCCGAGCGAGGCGATCGCAAGCACGCGCATGCCGGGGCTCGCAAGGACCCCGAGGAACGAACGGCCGCCGGCGCGGGGGCCACCGCGGACCGTGCGCACCACCGGACTGCAGGCGAACACCACGGTGCCGACGACCATCGCCGCCACCGCCGCGACGGCACCCGTCGCGGGCCACGGAGCTGCGACCAGGAACGCCGCGACGGCGGGACCGAGGATGAAGAACACCTCGAGGCTGATCGCCTCGTAGCCGTAGCCGGCCTCGCGGCGTGGTCCGGGCGGTAGCAGTGCCGTCCACAGTGAGCGGGACGCCCCGGGCAGCGCCGGCATCGTCGCTCCCGACAGCGCCCCTGCTGCCACCAGCACACCGACGGGCCTGCCGGCCGCGATGAGCACCAGCAGCAGCGCGGACGTCGCCCCGAACAGGGCGGCGACGACGAGCAGGACGCGCGAGGGACCTCGACGGTCCATGATGCGGCCCTGGCCGACCGCGCCGAGCGACACCCCGATCAGGATGCCCGCCGACACCAGCCCCGCCGACGCGAACGACCCCGTCGTCCGCTGCACGTACAGCAGGACGGCGAGCCCGTACATCGCAATGGGCAACCGGCCCAGCGCCGATCCCGCGACCGGCAGCGCGGCCCCCGGGGTGCGGACGGCGGCGCGGTAGTCGGCGAGCGTGACGGACACGCCCCCACCCTCACACGGCGGGGACGTTCCGTACCAACGGGTTAACGGGCGCGGCGGGCGAGCCGCTCGGGCTCCAGGATGAGTACGCTCTTGCCCTCGAGCCGCAGCCAGCCGCGGTGGGCGAAGTCGGCCAGCGCCTTGTTGACGGTCTCGCGGGAGGCGCCGACGAGCTGCGCGATCTCCTCCTGCGTCAGGTCGTGCGTGACCCGAAGCAGACCCGACTCCTGCGACCCGAACTGGCGCGCGAGCTGCAGCAGCGACTTGGCGACACGGCCGGGGACGTCGGTGAAGATCAGGTCGGCGAGCATGTTGTTGGTGCGGCGCAGGCGACGAGCCAGCACACGCAGCAGCTGCTCGGCGATCTCGGGACGCTTGCCGATCCACTCGCGCAGGGCGCCGCGGTCCATCGTGAACGCGCGGACCTCGGTCACCGCGGTGGCCGACGACGTGCGGGGGCCCGGGTCGAAGATGGACAGCTCGCCGAACATGTCGGACGGGCCGGCGACCATCAGGAGGTTCTCGCGGCCGTCGGGCGACTTGCGCCCGATCTTCACCTTGCCGCTGCCGATGATGTACAGCCGGTCGCCCGGCTCACCCTCGGAGAAGATGACATGCCCGCGGGGGAACTCGGCAGCCTCGAGCGCCTGGGCGAGCACCTCCGCCGCATGTGGTTCCACGCCCTGGAAGATCCCGGCGCGGATCAGAACCTCGTCCACGTTCCCGCTCCTCATGTCATCCCCGCCCCACGGCGCGGATCATCGGCGCGCCAGTCTAGGGGGTACGGCTCCGAACTGCGACGAGGCGCCACCCCGATGACCACCCCTATGGGGGTCGAACCGTACCCGTTGGCGATCGTCCTCAAGAGGCGATCTTGCTCTGCGCCTCCGGCTTGCGCTTGCCAGGACGTCTGTTCCGGAGCCGGAAGAGCTCCAGCGCACGGGCCGTTCCCTGCCGGAACATGGCCCGCACCTCCTCCGGGCGGGGACGCTCGAGCATCTCGTCGAGTTCGTCCTGGGGCACGGTGGCGTCGCGCAGCCGGGACTCGACGCGCTCCATACCGAGCGCGAAGAACATCACCAGCAGCGGCACGAGGACGGACAGCCAGGCAGTCATGACGGGGGCGATGATTCCGCACCCGCGTCCGGACGCGCGCACCGGGGGCGCGATCCGCGCGTGCCGTGATGGATCTGTGACCTGCGGCGGCGGTGGACCGCGCCGGGCCCCGGGATCCGGTCGGAACCTGTCGGTGGCCGCCCGTAGTCTCGACGGTGTGAGCACCCCCGCCCGGACCCTCCCGGACCGGCGCAGCGCGGCGCGGCTCGCGGCCCGAGTCGCCGCCGGGGAGACCCAGATCGGCCGGGCCCGGCGCCTCGGACGGACGCTGCGCGCCCTCGCCGTCGCCTACCCGGACGCGCACTGCGAGCTCGACTTCACCACGCCGCTGGAGCTCGCCGTCGCCACCGTGCTGTCGGCGCAGACCACCGACGTCCGGGTCAACGAGGTCACCCCCGCCCTGTTCGCGCGGTACCGCACGGCGGTCGACTACGCGGGTGCCGACCGGACGGAGCTGGAGGAGCTGATCCGGCCGACCGGCTTCTACCGCAACAAGACGTCGTCGCTCATCGGGCTCGGCCAGGCCGTCGTCGACAGGTTCGGCGGCGAGCTCCCGGACCGCCTCGAGGACCTCGTCACGCTGCCCGGCATCGGCCGCAAGACCGCGAACGTCGTGCTCGGCAACGCGTTCGACGTCCCGGGGATCACCGTCGACACCCACTTCGGCCGCCTCGTCCGCCGCTGGGGCTGGACCGCCGAGGAGGACCCGGTCAAGGTCGAGCACGAGGTCGGCGCGCTCGTCCCCAAGCGCGACTGGACGATCGTGTCGCACGAGGTGATCTTCCACGGCCGCCGCGTCTGCCACGCCCGCAAGCCCGCGTGCGGCGTCTGCACCCTCGCTGCCGACTGCCCGTCGTTCGGCGACGGCCCGACCGACCCGGAGAAGGCCGCCGCACTGGTCAAGGGACCCGAGCGCGACCACCTGCTCGCGCTGGCCGGCTTCGGCGTGCTGCGTCCGGACGAGCCGGACCCCGGCACGTGAGCCGCGGGCGGCCGGCAGCGTCGCGCGCCGAGATCGTGACGACGGTCGTCGTCGTCCTGCTCGTCGTGCTGGGGGTGGTCGCACTGTGGCCGCGGGACTCGTCTCCCTCCGCCGGCTCGTCCGCCGCGCCGGCCACGGCCGTCTCCGACCTCGCGGCCCTGCGCACCCGCGCCGCCCTCCCCGCGTGCCCCACGCCGAACGGCACCCCCGCCGCCGGACCGCTCGCCGGCATCACCGTGCCGTGCCTCGGCACCGACGGCGTCCTCGACCTCGGCGCCGCCCTTGCCGGCAGGCCCGCCCTGCTCAACGTGTGGGCGTCCTGGTGCGCGCCCTGCCGCGCGGAGCTCCCCGCGCTCGCCGCGTACGCGGCCCGTCCCGGAGCGATCGCCGTCGTCGGTGTCGACGTCCGCGACCAGCCCGAACCCGCCCTGACCCTGCTGGCCGACCTCGGCGTCCGGCTCCCCTCCGTCACCGACCCCGACGGCAGGCTCGCCGCCGCCCTCTCCCTGCCGCCGGCGGTCCCGATCAGCTACCTGGTCGCCGCCGACGGCCGCGTCACCCCGATCCTGCCGCCCGTACCGTTCGCCACCGCCGACGACGTCGCCGCAGCCGTCGCCGAGGGGACCGCCGCGTGACCGAGGACCTGCACCCCCGCCGGGCGCCCGGCTGGCTGCGGCCACTGCTCGACGGCGTCCGCGACTTCGACCCGATGGACGTCGGTGCCCGCCGCATCCCGCCCGCGCAGGGCGGCAGGCGCGCCGCTGTCCTCGTCCTGTTCGGCCACGGCCCCGACGGACCCGACGTGCTGCTCGCCGAACGCTCCTCGGACCTGCGCAACCACGCCGGCCAGGTCGCCTTCCCCGGCGGCGGGATCGACCCCGGCGACTCCGGGCCCGTCGGCGCCGCGCTGCGCGAGGCCGAGGAGGAGACCGGGCTCGACCCCGCAGGCGTCGTCCCCCTCACCACCCTCGCCGACCTCTTCGTGCCGCCGTCGGGCTACGTCGTCACCCCGGTCGTCGCGCACTGGGCCGAACCCTCCGCCGTGCACGCCGCCGACCCCGGCGAGACCGCCCGCGTCGCGCGTGTCCCGCTCGCCACCCTCGCCGACCCCGCCAACCGGGTCCGCGTCCGGCACCCCTCCGGCGGCAGCGGCCCGGCCTTCCAGGTCGAGGGGCTGCTCGTGTGGGGCTTCACCGGGGGCTTATTGTCCGCGCTGTTGCATGCAGGGGGATGGGAAGTGCCGTGGAAGGCCGTCCGCACGCTGGACCTGGCCGAAGCACTCGCCGCGCGCAGCGGTGCCATGGGGGACGACGCGGGGCAGGAGGTCGCCGGGGGATGACCGGGATCTCCGCATGAGCTGGGTCGACATCCTCGTCGTACTGCTCGCGATCGTCGCGGGCGTGTCCGGCTGGCGCCACGGCATGGCCGTGGCCTTCCTGTCGTTCGTCGGCGTCCTCGGCGGCGCCATCCTCGGCGTGCGCCTCGCCCCGCTGATCGTCTCCGGCATCGAGGCCCAGAACACCCGGGTGATCGTCAGCATCGTCGTCGTCGTGCTGCTCGTCGCCCTCGGCGAGACCACCGGCGTGTTCTTCGGCCGGCGCATCCGCGACCGCATCACCGGCGAACGCGTGCTCAAGGTCGACTCCTCGCTCGGCGCACTGCTGCAGGCCTTCACGGTCGTCGTCGCCGCCTGGCTCGTCGCGCTACCACTGGCCTCGGCCAGCTTCCCCGGGCTCGCCGCCAGCGTCCGCAGCTCAGAGGTCCTGCAGTCCGTCGACTCCGTGATGCCGTCGGGCGCCCGCGCCCTGCCCGCCGAGCTGCGCCAGCTCCTCGACGACTCCGGATTCCCGGACGTCCTGTCCCCCTTCGCGCAGACCCCCATCACCGCCGTCGGCCCACCCGACTCCGCCCTCGCCCGCAGCCAGATCGTCCGCGACGTCGGCGGCAGCGTCCTCAAGGTCCGTGGCCGCGCCCCCTCCTGCCAGCGCCAGCTCGAAGGCACCGGCTTCGTCGTCGGGCCGCAGCGCGTCATGACGAACGCGCACGTCGTCGCCGGCACCAACCAGACCTCCGTCGAGGTCCTGGCGCGCAACGGCCGCACCCGCACCCTCAGCGCGACCGTCGTCTCCTACGAGCCCGAGGTCGACGTCGCCGTCCTCGCCGTGCCCGACCTCGACGCCGAGCCGCTGCAGTTCGCGCCCAACCCCGCCAGGCCCGGCGACGACGCGATCGTCCTCGGCTACCCGCTCGACGGGCCCTACACCGCCACCGCGGCCAAGGTCCGCGACCGCATCCAGCTCCGCGGCCCCGACATCTACGACGCCGGCACCGTCACCCGCGACGTCTACACGATCCGCGCCACCGTCCGCTCGGGGAACTCCGGCGGCCCGATGATCGCCCCCGACGGCCAGGTCCTCGGCGTCGTCTTCGGCGCCGCTCTCGACGACTCCGAGACCGGCTTCGTCCTCACCGCGGAGCAGGTCGCCAACGCCCTCAACACCTCCGGGGGCCTGACCCGCAAGGCGGACACCGGAACCTGCGCCTCCTGACCGACCGAGCTGGTGCGCCGTCGCGCCACGAGCGTTCCGCTCGAGCACGCAGGCGGCCACGCGCCGTGCGGGCAGAACGTGTGCCGTCGGCGGCGGTGTGCGTGGGCGCGGGGTGACCGGCTGCCGCATGTACGACGTGCGGGTGAAGCCCCTGCCCTGCACTCGCTTCGGGCCCCCCGCACCCGCTGCAAGGGGTGCAGGGGCTGGACGGGGTGCGGGAGCAGCCGAGACGCCGCGCGGCGAGGGCAGACCAGGGGCCGGGGTGATCGCCGTTCCCGGGACGCGGACGCCACCTCTGACGCCCATGTCCCACCGACGACCTGCGGGGCCGAAGGCTCAGACCTCGCGGGTGATCGTCTCGTCGCGGCCCGGGCCCACGCCGATGGCGCTGACCGGGGCGCCGGTGAGCTCCTCGATGCGGTGCACGTAGGCCTGCGCGGTCGGGGGGAGCTCCTCGAAGGTGCGGCAGGCCGAGATGTCCTCGAACCAGCCGGGCATCTCCTCGTAGACGGGGAGGGCGTGATGGACGTCGGTCTGCGTCATGGGCATGTCGTCGACGCGCTTGCCGTCGACCTCGTACGCCACGCAGATCGGGACGGTCTCGAGGCCGGAGAGAACGTCGAGCTTGGTGAGGAAGAAGTCGGTGATGCCGTTGACCCGGGCGGCGTAGCGACCGATGACGGCGTCGAACCAGCCGCACCGACGGGGCCGGCCGGTGGTGACGCCGACCTCGCCGCCGACCTTGCGCAGCCACTCCCCGGACTCGTCGTCCAGCTCGGTCGGGAACGGACCGGAGCCGACGCGGGTGGTGTAGGCCTTCAGGATCCCGATGACGCGGTCGATGCGGTTGGGCCCGATGCCGGAGCCGACGGCTGCACCGCCCGAGGTCGGGTTGGAGCTGGTCACGAAGGGGTAGGTGCCGTGGTCGACGTCGAGCAGCGTGCCCTGCGAGCCTTCGAGGAGGATCGTCTCGCCGGCCTCGAGGGCCTTGTTGAGCAGCAGCCGGGTGTCGGCGATGCGGTGGCTGAAACGCTCGCCGCAGGCCAGCACGGAGTCGACGACCTCGTCGATGTCCAGGGCCCGGCGGTTGTAGACCTTGACCATGATCTGGTTCTTGAGCTCGAGCGCGGCCTCGACCTTCTGCCGCAGGATCTTCTCGTCGAGCACGTCGGCGACGCGGACGCCGACGCGGGCGACCTTGTCCTGGTAGGCGGGCCCGATGCCGCGGCCGGTCGTGCCGATCTTGGCCTTGCCGAGGAAGCGTTCGGTGACTTTGTCGATGGCGATGTGGTACGGCATGATCAGGTGCGCGTCGGCGCTGATCATGAGGCCGCCGGTGTCCACGCCGCGGTTCTCGAGCCCGGTGAGCTCGTCGAGCAGCACACCGGGGTCGACGACGACGCCGTTGCCGATGACGTTGCGCACCCCCGGCGTGAGGATGCCGGACGGGATCAGGTGCAGTGCGAAGTCCTGCCCGTCGGGGAGGACGACGGTATGGCCTGCGTTGTTGCCACCCTGGTAGCGGACCACCCACTGGACCTGGCCACCGAGAAGGTCGGTGGCCTTGCCTTTGCCCTCGTCGCCCCACTGGGCTCCGATCAGCACGATCGCCGGCATGTGACACTCCAGTCCTGGACGCGCGTAGCGACCGCGGCACGCTTTCGTGCCGCGGCGGGGAGGGTAACCGATCAGGGTGAGCACGATCGATTCCTCGGTGATGCTGCTGACCGTGGGGGACGGGGCCACGGGCAGGCGGCTTCCGCTCCACGGTAGTCGGCCCGGGTCGCGGCTCCTCCGGGTGCCCGCGGCTCTGGCCTCGGTCCCGGCGGTGGTGGTGCCGTCGCGGCCGGGTCGCGGCGACCTGGATCCGGTGCTGGAGGAGCAGCGGCCGGGCCGGCTGATCGTGTCGGGAGACGACGCGGACCTCGCGGCGGTGTTGGTCCGATTGCTCCGGAAGGACCTGCTCGCGACGGTCGAGGTCGCCTTCGTGCCGACGAGCCGGCGGTCGGCGGCAGCCGCTGCCTGGGGTCTGCCGCAGGACCGGGCGCAGGCGGCGGCGCTGGCGCTGGACGGGGCGGTGTCGGCGGTGCCGTTGATACGTGACGACTCCGGCGGGGTGCTGGTCGGTCGCGGCGAGGTGCGCAACCTGCGCGGCGAGGCGTACTGCGACGACACGCTCGTCGTCAGGGGAACGGTGCGCCGGCTCGTGGCGACCCCCGGCCCGGAGGGGGTGTCGTCGCAGCGCGGGCGCGGCGTCGTCGCGGCGACGGGTCGCGCCCTGCAGGTCGGGTGCGCGGGCGCGAAGGTCGTCGTCGACGGTGTGGAGCATCCGCGGGTGGTGCCGCGCTGGGTCTGGTACCGCCACACCACGGACTGGCTGCTGGTGCGTCCCGGCGGGCCCTGAACCGGTCACGTCCGGCGGAAGACCAGCTCCTCGACGCCGCGGCGGACCATGCCGCTGCCGACCTCGGCGAGCGTGTCCCGGTCGGCGTAGTGGACCGAGGCGAAGCGGTTGGCCGGTGACCAGCCCCATGGCATCAGCAGGCGGGTGTCGGGGCCGTAGCAGAGGGAGATGTCGTAGACGTCGCCCTCGAACCCGCCGAACTGGCGCGACGGGCAGAACTGGTACATCACATCACCCGGAGCGGGAAAGGCGCTGTGGTTCTCGGGAGGGATCCCGTCGAAGATCTCGATGTCGCGCGCGACGTCCACGGGCACGTGCATGCCGAGCTCGCGGCCGCTGAAGATGGCGTGGCAGGCCTCGAGCGGGACCTCGCGCCCGGCGAGCTCCCAGACCGCTGCACAGGTGGCGGGGGCGCGGCCGTCGAGCAGGTCGGCGTGCACCGTCACCCCCGCCCAGGTGAGGTCGATCGCGACGGTGCGGGTGCTGCTGCTCATCGTGGGTTCTCCTGTGGGTCGGTGGGGTCGTCGACGGGGGCTCCGACGACGACGGTTCCCGGGGTGACGACGACGGCGTGGACGCCGAGCAGGGGTTTGTGAGGTGTTCCGTCGGGCGGGGGCGGCCGCCCGTCGAGCAGGGCCCGCATGGTGTTCCAGGAGTGCGCGCCGGTGGCGGGGTCCTGCTGGGTGACGACACATCTCGGGACGAGGCCGACGATGTGCACGACCGCGTCCCCGATCCGCAGGTCCCGGCCGACCCAGGTCTCCTCCTCGCGGGGACGGCACCCGCCGATCTCGATGCTCATCCGCGCGGCCCGGCGGTCGATGCAGGGAGGCGCTCCGAGGCGCAGCCGCACCCAGTCCAGGGTCGCGGCGGACACGAGGGTGACGGGGTGCTTGTCGACGCCGAACGACGGCCGCACGACCCGCACAACGTGCAGCCCGCGGCCCGCGTAGGCGCTGAGGGCGGCGGCCCACGGGCCGTGGAGGAGCCGGCCCTGCACATCATGGTCGAAGAACCGCGTGGAGACGGCCTCACCGAGCCGGTCGGCCCGGCCGGTGACCACACCGCGGCCGGGGACGGCGACGCCGAGCTCGTCGCGGTCCCGGTCGTAGGTGGCCTGCAGCCGCACCAGTGGGCCGTACCGGCGGCCGTTCACGAGCCTGCCGTCGTCGTCGACCAGGTGGAACAGCCGGTCGTCGACCAGCCCGTGCTCGGACACGGCGGACCGCCACAGTGTGTGCAGCCGCGTGCCTTTGAGCGGTGTCGACTGGATGTGGTTGACGAACATCACAGGTCGGCCGCCGCGAACTCGATCTCGTCCCCGAGCGACAGGGTTCCCGGCTGTTCGACCACGGCATAGACGCCGAACATGATCTGCCTGGCCTCGGGCGGCTGGACGACCGGCCATCGGTACCGGCTGTCACGGCTCTTGCGGTACTCCAGCAGGGCGCGGAGCGCGTCGAAGCTGCGCAGGCCCGTTGCGGGGTCCTGCCTGACGACGGAGCACCGGGGCACCGTCTCCAGCACCCGGAGCGCGACGGTGCCGCCGCGCAGGACTCCGCCGGTCCAGGTGTCCTCCTCGTGGGGCCGGCATCCGCTGACCTCGATGAGCATCCGGAACCGCCGGGCGTCCACCTCGAGCGCGTCCTCGCTACGGGTGCGCAGGAAGTCGAGCGACGCCGAGGAGACGATGCTCAGCGGGTGCCGGTCGCTTCCTGCGCCCGGTTCGACGACGCGCACGAGGCGGAGGTCCCGACCGGCGTGCCGGGTCAGCGCGGCGGCGAACGGGCCGTCGACGACCTCACCCATGGTGTCGTGGCTGAAGAAGTCGGTCCTCACCTGCTCGCCGCCGACGCGCACCGGCGCGGCGACGGTCTCCCCGCCGGGGAAGGTGAGGGTCAGCCGTCCATCCGCGGGGTCGAAACGGCTGCCGATCTCGGCGAGCGGCCCGTGCTGGCGACCGTTGACCACTCGCCCCCGGTCATCGACGAGATAGAACAACCGGTCGCTCGCGGCCCCGCCCAGGCCGAGCTCGAGGGTTCGGCGCTCGACGATTCTGGTGCCTTTCACCGGTGTGGTCAGCAGCCTCGACACGAACAGCACGGTGCGGATGCCTCGCCCTTCTCCCGGTCGCCCGTCAGGCCGGCACGGCGCTGGGGTCGGTCGTCGCGAGGTTGATCCCCGGCTTGTCGAACTCGACGTCGGAGACCCCCCACCCACTCATGATGCGGTGGTACTTCCCGTCGGCCTGGATCGACTTCAGACCTGCCAGCAGCGCGTCCAGGAGAACGGTGTCGTCCTTGATCGTGGCGATCCCGAGCAGCACCGTCGGGATTCCGTCGACCTTGAACGTCCGGAACGCGTTGTCGGTGGCCTTCTGCAGTTCCGGCACCGCGAGCGGTGAGCGGAACGCGACGTCGACCCGGTCGGAGCGCAGGGCCAGGGTGCTGGCGGTCTGGTCGGCGAAGGTGGTCACAACGGGTTCGGCTCTCCCCGCCGCACGGCACTTGTCGGCCACGGTCTTCGCGTAGTCGACGGTCGTGGACCCGTTCTCGGTCGCGAGCCGCTTCCCGCAGACGGTGAGCATGTCCCCCGAGACGCCCGCCTTGTTGTCGGCGAGCACGACGAACACCTGGTAGTGCTTCATGTAGTCGACGAAACTGACGACCTTCTGTCGTTCGGCGGTGTCGGTGAGACCCGACATGACCACGTCGAACCGGTCGGCCTGAAGCCCCGGGATCAGCCCGTCGTATCCCACCGGGACGAACTCGGTACGCAGTCCGAGCGCACCCGCGATCGCCGTGATGAGGTCGGGGTCGTAACCGACGATCTCTTTCGTCCCCGGCTTGTAGAACTCTGCGGGAGCGAAGTCCGGGGCGATTCCGACACGCAACGTCCCGCGCTTCCCGATGTCGTCGGGCAGCGCGGCCGGCGACTGCACGGTTCCGGTCGGAGTCGAATTCGTCGACTCGTTCGCGGCGTTGCCGCCCGAGCATGCGGACAGGATGAGTGCGAGAACGAGGGCCGATCCCACGGCACCCGTTCGACGGACCATCCGGGAGGTTCTGGTGAGCATTCTCCGAAGCCTTTCGCTGTGCCGACGGACGGAATTCACGCAGAGTTGATCCTTCGCAGGAACCCGATGGTGCGCGGATGGCTCGGCGAGTCGATCACCGCTGCTGCAGTGCCGCGCTCGACGATCCGGCCGTCGGCCATGAAGGCGACGACGTCTGCCACCTCTCGGGCGAACGAGATCTCGTGGGTGACGATCACCATCGTCATCCCCTGTTCCGCCAGGTCACGGATGACGGCCAGTACCTCTCCGACGAGCTCGGCATCCAGGGCGCTGGTCGGTTCGTCGAAGAGCAGCAGCGCAGGGTCGAGCGCCAGCGATCGGGCGATCGCCACCCGCTGCTGTTGGCCACCGGAGAGCTGCGCAGGATAGGCGTCGAGCTTGTCGCCCAGACCGACGCGATCCAGCAGTTCGGCAGCCGTTCGCCGCGCCTCGGCACGCGAGCGCCGCAGCACCCGGTACTGCCCGTAGGCCACGTTCTGCGCGGCGGTCATGTGGGCGAACAGGTTGAAGTGCTGGAAGACCATGCCCATCCGCTGGCGCTCGCGGGCGAGGGCGCGTTCGCGCTGCCGGTACAGGACGCCGCGCTGCATCTCGAACCCGACGAGCCGGCCGTCGATGTGCACGGTGCCGGCGTCACGTTCCTCGAGGTGATTGATGCAGCGCAGCAGGGTGCTCTTGCCCGACCCGGAGGGGCCGATCAGTGCGACGATCTCGCCCGCGTTGACGACCAGGTCGATGCCACGCAGCACATGGGTCTCAGCGAACCATTTGTGGACGTCGACGATGCGCAGCAGCGGTTCGTCCGCGGGTGCGCCCGGCGCGAGGTCGCTTCCGGGCCCCGGTGCGGTGGCGCTCACCGGAAGCTCGCCGTCAGCCGGGTGCGTGCGGCGGTCACCCGGCCCGAGCGGGACTCGTAGTCGAACCTGCGCTCCAGGAAGTACTGGCCGATGCTCGCGACCGAGACGATGAGCAGGTACCAGATGCAGGCGACGATCAGCAACGGAATGACCTCGTACGTCTGGCCGTAGATGAACTGGGCGCGGGTCAGCAGGTCTCCACCACCGATCACGGCGACCAGCGAGCTGCCCTTGATGAGCGTGATGAACTGGTTCCCGGTCGGCGGGATGATGACGCGGATCGTCTGCGGCACGACGATTCTTCGTAATGCCTCGTTGCGACGCATTCCGATGCTCAGGGCCGCTTCCGTCTGGCCGCGGGGGACCGAGAGGATGCCGGCCCGCACGACCTCTGCCATATAGGCGCCCTCGTTGAAGCTGAGCCCCAACAGCGCGGCCGTGAATCCCGTGATCAGCGTGTTCGTAGTCCACTCGGCGCCGAGTCCGGTGAACGGTATCCCGATCCGGATCGTCGGGAGAAGCAGCGCAAGGTTGTACCAGAAAAGAAGCTGGACGAGGATCGGCGTTCCGCGGAAGAACCAGATGTAGCCCCCGCTGAGGGCTTTGAGCACCGGGTTTCCCGACTGCATCCAGTACGCCGCCACGCCGCCGAGCACGATCGCGATCAGCTGGCTCAGCACCGCCAGCTCGAGCGTGACGAGCACGCCCGCGAGGATGGCCGGATTGAACAGGTACTCGCCGACGACGTGCCAGCGCAGCTTGTCGTTGCCCGCGATGCCGACGAGGACCGCCACGAGCAGCCCCAGCAACACCACACCGAGCAGTCGCACGCCCCACCGCGGATGGGACCGCGGCCGTAGTCGTGCGGGCTCGACCGAGACGGGCGTAATGGGAACACGATCGGTACCGGTATTCACCCTGGACTCATTTCTCTGGTGCCGCCGGACGGCGATTGCGCTCGCGAGGGCGTCGCGCACGATCCGGCTGTCCCGAGGCCGGCTGTGAAGGCAGCGGGTCCGGGTCAGGCGGAACGGAGAAAATGATCAGCAGCTCAGCGCGAGCAGAAAGAACACCGGTGATGATCCGATGTGCGGGCGCGCGGAAGTGCGATAGGAGTGGAGCAGCTAACCGACCGAAGGGCCGTGGCTGGAGGGTGCGAGCCATGCGCCCGCAACGCGGCCGACGTCCACGACGATCCTCCTGCTGCTCGGCGACGTTTCCGATCGGAATCGTGGCGCTGAGGTTCCCGCACCGATCACATCGTTGTCAATCGTCGATCACGGCTGGCGGCACACCGGCACGCCCTGGGCGTCAGGCAGCCTGGGCGTCGGGGCGGCGGTGGTAGGAGTCGACGTACTCCTGCTCGCTGAGCTGCGCGATCGCGTCCATGATCTCGTCGGTGACGGCGCGGCGGATCGCGGGCGAGTTCTCGAGGCCCTCGTAGCGGGAGAAGTCCAGCGGCGCCCCGAAACGCACGGTGACGGGCGCGATCCGCGGGATCCGCACCCCGACCGGCTGCACCTTCTCGGTGCCCAGGAGGCCGACGGGGACGACGACGGCGCCGGTGGTCAGCGCGAGCGTCGCGACGCCGGTGTGGCCGCGGTGCAGGCGGCCGTCGAGGGAGCGGGTGCCCTCGGGGTAGATGCCGAAGGCGCCACCGGCCTCGAGGACGCCGCGGCCGGCGTCGAGGGCGGCGAGGCCCGCCTTGGCGTTGCCGCGCTCGACCGGGACGTAGCCGAGCGCGGAGAGGAACCGGGCGCCGAAGCGGCTCTTGAGGCTGTGGCCGGTGAAGTACTCGGCCTTGGCCAGGAACGCGACGGGGCGGGGCGCGACGAGCGGGATGACCGCGGTGTCGACGGCCGCCCGGTGGTTGGACGCGAAGATCACCGGTCCGGTGGCGGGCACCCCCTCGATGCCTTCGGCCTTCGGGCGCCACAGGAGCATCGCGAGCGGACGGATGATCCACCTGATCAGGAACTGCACTGCTGTTCGACCTCTCCCCAGGAGTCGACGGATCCCCGACATCGGCGTCGCCGCCCGATACATTCTCCCCCACGCATCGTGACCGACGGGTCACCGGCGTGGAACGACCCGTCGACGGTCACATGTCCCGGTGCGGCGGCGCGAGCGCCGTCCGGGGAACGTCCGGGGGAATCGGGGCGTTCCCGGGCACCGGACGGACCTGCGTCAGCCCGGGGAGCGGACGACGGCGAGCGCCTCGGGACGGGTGAGGCCGGTGGCCTGGAGCAGGTCGGTGGCGAGGGAACGGACCTGCGCGAGCGTGACCTGTTCGGACGTGCCGGGCTCGTCGGCCGCGGGGGCGGCGCACAGGACATCGACGGTCGCGGCGCGGGCCCGCCTGCGGGCGAACCGGTCGCGCCGCGCCGGGCGGCCGGGACCGCCCGGCGCCGCGGGGTCGTTCAGGACAGGCCGAGCTCGCCCGCGGCGGCCGGGTCGGAGTCGGCCAGGAAGGTGCGGATGCGCTCGACCTCGTCCGTCTCACCGATCGCCTCCGATGCCCGCTGCAGCGCGGCGAGGGCACGGAGGAAGCCGCGGTTGGGCCCGTGCGACCACGGGATCGGGCCGAAGCCCTTCCAGCCGTTGCGGCGCAGCTGGTCGAGTCCGCGGTGGTAGCCGGTGCGGGCGTAGGCGTACGCCGTCACCGGCTCACCGGCGGCGAGGGCGCCCTCGGCGAGGGTCGCCCACGCGATGGTCGAGGCGGGACGTGCGGCGGCCACACCCTTGGGGTCCGCGCCGCCCTCCAGCTCGGCCACCGCCGGGTCGACGGGAAGCCGGGTGGGTTCGGGGCCGAGCAGGTTGCCATGGGTCATGACGCCAATCCTGCCCCGGGCCCCCGGCGACCCGTCAGCGCAGGGTGCGCCCGACCGACTTGAGGGTCTGGCAGGCCTCGACGATCCGGTCGGTCATCGACTGCTCGCCC
>NZ_BEGX01000062.1 GCF_002583555.1 Pseudonocardia sp. N23 | reverse complement strand
GCAGTCAACCGCCGCCGGTACCCGTGTCTCATCGGTTCTCCTGTCGAGTGATCTTCAGAGCTGGGCGCCGAGTGCGGCCTACCACTCGGGGTGGACGCGGCCCCATCGGCTCGGTCGTCGCACGGACGTGCCGCTGCGAATGCTCCGCCCGTTCTGCTCCGCTCCGTGCCGTCGAGGCCCTTGTGACCGAGTTCTCACGGAGTGCAAAAAAGCTAACCGTCTAGACCTAGAAATACAACTACTCTTTCAACATCTTCTGAGAAGTCTCCGGCTACCTCGGCAGCGGCCCGCGCAACTCCGCCACCTGCCTCGGGCGGTCGGGCGCACGTTCCTGCTCGACGAGCTCCGCCTGTCGTCCTGCCGAACAGCGCCAGGTGCGGGCCCCGCGGGGTGACCACGGCCGCCCGGCCGCAGGACCGCTCCGGGCGTCGAGGTGGGCCTACGAGGCCACCGGGTCATCGGCGCGGCGGTCTGCCACCGGAACCGTCCCGCCCCGGGTTCTGCGGAGGCTCGTCGAACTGTCAGAGCAGGCTCCTCTGCCGACAGAGCAGGGTGTCGCACGTCATCGCGCTACGTCCTCACGCCCGGTCGCGCTTCTCCTTGGGCAGCCCCAGCACGCGCTCGCTGAGGATGTTCTTCTGGATCTGGTCGGTCCCACCGCCGATGGAGACCTTGTGCGCCGACAGCGCCATGAGCTCGATCTCGCCGCCCAAGGCCGCGTCCGGTCCGGACAGGAGTGCGGCTGAACCCAGGATGTCCAGATCGATGTCACGGGCGTTGCGGGCGAGGTCGGCCGCAGCGAGCTTGACGATGCTCGGGGCACCCGCGATCCGGGTGACGCCCAGGCGTCTCGTGAGCGCCCGGTTCGCCTCGCTGAGTACGTGGAGCTGCATGACCCGGTCACGCACGACCTGGTCGTCCCACTTGCCCACCTGTTGTGCCAGCCGGCGGGCCGCATTCCCGCTGCGGGGGTAGAGCTCCTTGGCCTTCGAGCCAGTGGCCTGGAGCTCCCGGTAGACCTCGCAGGCCACCCGGTCGAGCCAGCCGGGGCGCTCTCCGGCCGGCGGTGTGAGTGCTCGCGCGGGCAACGCCGAGCGTTCGGAACCCAGCGTGGTCTGGGTGACCCGCCAGCCGGCGTCGACCTCTCCGAGGACGTTATCCCGGGGCACGTGCGCGTCGGTGAGGAACACCTCGTTGAACTCGACCTCGTCGTTCATCTGCCGCAGGGGCCGCACGTCGACCCCGGCCTGGACCATCGGGATCAGCAAGAAGCTGATCCCGTCGTGCTTGGGGGCGGTGGGGTTGGTGCGGGCGAGGAGCATGCCGAGATCACTGTCATGAGCGTGGGAGTTCCACACCTTCTGACCGTTGACCACCCACTCGCCGTCCATCAGCCTCGCCGAGGTCTGCAGACCGGCGAGGTCGGACCCGGCGCCGGGCTCGCTGAAGAGCTGGCACGACGTGAGCTCGCCGCGGACGATTCTCGGGAGGATGTTCTGCTTCTGCTCCAGGGTGCCGTGCCGCAGGACGGTAGGCGCGAGCATGGTGACGGCGATCCCGTGCGGTGGTCCGATCAGCTGCCGCCGCAGAAGGACGTCCTGGACCAGCAGCGCCACCGCCGATGACTCGGCACGTCCGCCGTAACCCGCCGGCCAGGTCGGGAACGCCCAGCCGGCCTCGGCCAGGAGTCGCCACCACTGTCGAACGGTCAGCTCGTCGGACCAGTTCTCGTCGAGCCACGCGTTGAGTTCGGCGGCGATGTCGGAGGAGCCCATACGTCACGGTCCTTCAGTCGTGAGCCGCTCGTGCGGCGCCTACTGACTCCGTACAGGAAGTACACCTAGTTATCAAGCCATCGGCGAGTTGTTCCTGCTCCGGGCGGGAGTCGTCGCGGCGAGAGATCGGGACACCCTTGTCAGAAGCTGAACCTGGTGAGATAAATACGCGGTGGCCGTGCGAGCGCCCACCCCAGCGACCTGAGGAGAGCTAGTGGACGGCGAGGCGCGAGTGCAGTCTGTGGTGGTCGGTTCCGGGGACCGCATCAGTGCGACCCTGGATCGACAGCTCGGTCAGGCCGTCCCTTTCGCCGGCTCCTGCTGACCCCGCCGTGGCTCTCGTATTCACGGAGGAGCAGGAGCAGCTCCGGTCCGTCGTCCGTGACCTCTTGAGCGACCGCTCGCCGGAGGAACAGGTGCGCCGGCTCATGGAGACGGACGCCGGATTCGATGAGGGTGTCTGGCGGACGATGGCCGACATCGGCCTGCTCGGACTTGCGGTCGAGGAAGAGTACGGCGGCGCAGGTGGCGGCTTCGGCGAGATCTGCGCGGTCATGGAGGAGATGGGTCGGGCGCTCCTGCCGGCGCCGTACCTGTCCTCCGTCGTGCTGGCCACCACGGCACTGCAGCTGAGCGGCGACGCCGACGCGAAGGCGCGCTGGCTGCCCGACCTCGTCTCCGGCGACCTCCGTGCCACGCTTGCCTTCGTCGACGACGACGGCGACTGGGATCTCGAGCGGACCACGACGGTCGCCGAGCAGGTCGGGGACCAGTGGCGCGTACGCGGCGTCAAGAACTACGTGCTCGACGGGCATACCGCCGACCTCGTGTTCGTCCTCGCCGACACCCCCGAAGGGCTGTCGCTGTTCGCGGTGGACAGCGCGTCGGCGGAACTGACGTCGCGGCGGCTGACCACGCTCGACCAGACCCGCCGGCTCGCCCGCGTGGAACTCGACGCGGCGCCCGCGACCCTGATCGGTCGACCGGGGGATGCGCGGGACCACCTGTGCGCAGTCCGGGACCTCGCCCTGGTGGCGCTCTCGGCAGAGAACGTCGGCGGAGCGCAGCGCGTGCTCGACATGTCCGTCGAGTACGCGAAGCTCCGCGAACAGTTCGGGCGGCCGATCGGGTCGTTCCAGGCGATCAAGCACAAGTGCGCAGACATGCTCACGCAACTCGAGCTGGCCCGCTCGCTGATGCTGTCGGGGCAGGACGTAGCGGTGGCGAAGCCGGACGACCTGCCCAAGGCGGCGGCGATGGCGAAGGCCCTCAGCGGCGATGCGTACTTCACCTGCACGACCGAGAACATCCAGATCCACGGCGGTATCGGGTTCACCTGGGAACACCCGGCGCACCTGTACTTCCGTCGGGCCAAGTCCAACCAGCTCCTCTTCGGTGACGCGACAGGGCACCGAGCGCGGCTGGCCGCGATGCTGGATGCGGAGCAGGGCGCCTGACCGCGCCGGCCGACGGGACGAGCTCGCCGGCTTCACACCCCTGCGGCCGCCGTCCGTTTCCGAGGGATGACGGCGTTTCCGCGACCAGAACACACGCAGCTCGCGCTGATCGGCCAGGTTCCCCCGGTGCCGGAACCGAGGTGGTGGTCGGCACTCGTCCACCCCGGTCCGGGGTATCGCCGGTGACAGCGGCGCTCGCTCTGTCCGCGGCCGCGGAACGCGGCGCGGCCACTGTTGAGGGGCGATCGTGCGCGCAGTCAGTCCCGAGGAGACCGTCCATGTTCGAAGTGCCCGAGTCGGTCCGCGACCTGCGCACGAAGGTGCTGCGTTTCGTCGAGGACGAGTGCTATCCCACGGAGGCGGCGTTCGAGAGGCTCCCGGCTGGGCCGACAGACCTCATGCGCGGGCTCGCGGAGAAGGCGAAGGAACGCGGCCTCTGGGCCTTGGGGCATCCCGTGGAGTACGGCGGCGGCGGGCTCTCGTTCGTTGACTACAGCTTCATCTGCGAGGTCGTCGGGCGCTCGGAAGTAGCCAACTTCGCGCTGGGAACGGCGACGCTGCAGACGGCGAAGCTCCTCGAGCTGCGGGCCGGTCCCGAGTGGAAGCAGCGACTCCTGCCCGGCCTGGTTGCAGGCGAGTTCGAGGTCGCGTTCGCGGTGACCGAGCCCGATGTCGCGAGCAGTGATCCGACCCAGCTGGCGACGCGGGCGGCGCTCGAGGGGGACGAGTGGGTCCTCAACGGGCGCAAGTGGTGCATCAGCCTGCTGAACTGGTCCAGGTATGTGATCGTGATGGCCAGGTCGGAGGACGAGTCCGCACCGCCGCACCGCCGGTTCAGCATGTTCCTCGTGCCCATGGGCACCCCGGGGCTCAGGTTGGTCCGCGAGGTCATCACCAACCACGCGCTGAGTGACCACTGGGAGATCGAGCTCGACGACTGCAGAATCCCGGCCGACCACATCCTGGGTGAGCGCGGTGAGGGCTTCGTCCAGTCGCAGGAGCGGCTCGGACCGGGCCGCATCTACCACTGCATGCGCACCCTGGGTATGGCCCAACGGGCGTTCGACATGATGTGCGCCCGCGCGAACGCGCGCATCCTGTCGGGCCGGCCCCTCGCGGACAAGCAGCTCACCCGTCTCGCTGCCTACCAGTCGTACCAGGAGATCCAGGCGTGTCGGCTGATGGTCCTCGACGCGGCGGAGAAGCTCGACCGGGGCGAGCAGGCCCGAGTGGAGCTGAGCGCGATCAAGGTCGAGTGCACGCGCATGGTCGGGCGCGTCGTCGACAGAGCGGTGCAGATCCACGGTGCCTACGGCCTCTTCGATGAGAACCCTCTGTCCCGCATGGGTGGTCGCGAGCTCCGCATCGCGGACGGCCCGGACGAGGCGCACATCGACCGGGTGGGGCGGCTGCTCCTGAAGGCGTACGCCGGGGGCGGTCCGGGCTGGGACTTCGCCCGCTAGCAGCGAGGACCTCCGGCGGTCGAGCGACAGGGAGCGAGTACTTGTGATGGCTGGTGCAGTGGACGGACGGTTCTCCGTCGAGGGCAAGAACCTGATCATCACGGGGGGCACGCGAGGGCTCGGTCGTGCGTTCGTGTTCGGCCTGGCCGCAGCCGGCGCCAACGTCGTCGTCTCGAGCCGGACGGCCGGGGCATGCGAGGCGATTGCCGCGGAAGCGCGACGCTTCGGCGTCCGGGCCATAGCCGTGCCGTGCCACGTCGGGCGCTGGGAACAGGTCGAAGAGCTGGTGCGCCGTTCCTACGACGAGTTCGGCACCATCGACGGCCTCGTGAACAACGCGGGCAAGGCCCCGGTAGCGCCGCGAATGATCGACATCTCGGAGCCGCTGTTCGATGCGACCGTCGCGGTCAACCTGAAGGGGCCCTTCCGTCTGGCTTGTCTCGTGGGTGACCGGATGAAGCGCGCCGGCGCAGGGGTCATCGTCAACATCTCCAGCGGTTCCGCGCGAGCTCCCGGGACCCTCGCCCCGATCTACGGCGCCGCCAAAGCCGGACTGAACACGTTGACCATGGCTCTCGCCATCGAGTACGGACCTGAGGTGCGCGTCAACGCGATCGGTCTGGGGCCGACGGACACGGACGCCTCCGCGGGCTGGTTCCACACGGACGAGTTCCGCGACGCGGCGCGCCGCGGGATCGCGTTGAAGAGGGGCGCGGCCGCCGACGAGATCGTCGGAACGGTGGTCTATCTGCTCAGCGACGCGTCGAGCTTCACCAGCGGCGCGGTGCTCGACGTGGACGGTGGCATCTACGGCGCGCTGGGCGGCGGGTGATGGCCCGCAACGGCTCCCCGTCGGAAGCGGAGATCCGCGCCAGGATCCAGCTGCTCGCCACCTGGATGCATGACGCCGGACTCGGGTCGGGACCGGTCGTGCTCATCGGGAGACTGACCGGCGGTTCGCAGAACGTGCTCCTGCACCTGCAGCAGGGCGATCGAGAGTTCGTGCTCCGCCGACCGTCGTGGCACAGCCGCTCGGACAGCGACCGGTCGATCCTGCGTGAAGCGCGCGTCCTGGCCGGCTTGAGCTCGAGTGACGTGCCGCACCCGCAGTTCATCGGCGCGTGCTCGGACGTGGAGGTCTTCGGCGCCGCGTTCCTGCTGATGGAGCGGGTGCCCGGAGTCGACGCCGACCGTGCGCTCGCAGGAGCGGCCAACGCGAGGCATGGCGGTGAATCTCTGGGTCTGGCGGTCGTCGACAGCCTTGCGACACTGGCGAGGATCGGCGTCCCGGCTGCGCTCTCGGATCTCGGGAAACCGGAGGGTTGGGTGGCCCGGTTGGCGCCGAGATGGCGCGCCCAGCTCGACTCCTACTCTCAGCTCCCGGGTTACCGCGGCCTGGATTCGCTGGGCGAGGTGGACCGCATCGGATCGTGGCTCGCTGCGAACTGCCCGTCGTCCTTCCGGCCGGGCGTGGTGCACGGGGACTTCCACATCGACAATCTCGTCTTCGACCCCGCGCGCCTGCAGGTGGCGGCGATCGTCGACTGGGAGCTCGCGACGATCGGCGACCCCCTGCTCGACCTAGCACACCTGCTGGCGACCTGGCCGGACGGACGCGACGCAGTGGCGCCCCGGCGCCGGCTCGAGCACCTTCCCGCCGCTGCCGAGATCATCGAGCGTTACGCCGACGTCCTCGGCAGAGACCTGACGGATCTCCCGTGGTACCGGGTCGTGGCCTGTTACCGACTGGGAGTCCTGCTGGAGGGGTCGAAGGCGCGGGCGGACGCCGGCCAGGGGCCTGTCGACATCGGCGCGCGACTGCACGATCTTGCGGTGACACTGTTCGACCGCGCCCGCACCCTCATCGACAGCTAGTGTCGCGCCGGTAGCCGAGTAGCGCCGGGTCAGGGCTACCGCCGCCCGCGGATGGTCTGGACGCGGCGGGCGAAGACGGCCGGCCCCGGCCCCGAGCGGCGCCGAGCACGTCGTGCGCGCAAGGGGAGGTGGCGGCCGGAGCGGGCGACCGTCGCGGCGGAGCGCGCGTGTGTCGGCATCCGCCCGCGGGCCCGCGTGCAGTTCCTACAGGTCAGTCGCTGGCAGGAAGCGGCCTGGCCTCCTTGAGGACGAGCGGGACGTCATCGGCGGCCAGCGTTCCCGCACCCGCCCGCGTCACGAGCATCTCCAGCGACCCACCGCTTCCAGTCGTGTAGCGCTTCCCGAGCTGGTTGCCGCCCTCGTGACCGGGGACCGGCCCCGTGGCCTGCACCGGGGTATCGACGGAGACGAGTTCCTTGCCGCCACACGTGAGGGAAAGGGGCTCCGCCGGAGCCCGCACGATGACGACCTCGGTCTGGCAGACCTGGCTACGCAGACGGGTACCGGGCTTGATCACAGTCATCTCAGGGTCTCCGTTGTGCTCGTGTCTCGGGCCGCACGCGCGAGACGACGGCCAATCACCGGCAGGCTTTCGTGCCCGACCACTCCCCATGGACCTGTTGCCACCCCGTCCGCGACCGGAGCGCACACCGGCAGGCCCGTGGGTGGGGAGCGACGCGGGCGCGACGGATCAGGTTGTCGCAGTGGCAACGACGACCAGGGTGGTGGCGGCCGGGGCGTGGCAGCCCGCGCCACGACGGCTGCACGAGTCGACTCGCTCCCGCGGCCGGGCCCGCCCCGTGCACGTCGCCGTCACCGGCGACAACCGCTCGCGCGTAGTCCCCGCCGCGCTCGCGGAGAGTCTGCAGATCGATGGGCACGACTCAGACTGTCGCTGAGAGCCGCCGTGAGTGCAAGACATTCCGAACAAGGTCACTTATCTTGTTACCCAGGTAGATAGGTACGCGCGGTTCGCCCATGCCCGCGGGCCGCGCGACCCACTCGAGCTGCAGTCCCTGGCGCGCCGCACTAGTTCAGCATCGGCGTTTCGGCGACGACGCCGAGTTCGCGGAGTTCGCGCACTTCGTCGTCGCGGAGCCCGAGGATCTCGCGCAGTACGAAGTCGTTGTCCTCTCCGAACAGAGGTGCCGGCTCCGCCGCGTTGCCCGGTGTCTCCGACAGTCGTACCGAGACCCTCGGATAGGGATGGCGGCCGACGACTGCGCGGTCCAGCTCGACGAAGCCCTCGGTTGCCGTCACCTGGGGGTCCTCGAGGAGATCCGCCGCATTGTTCACCGCGGCCGCGACGACGCCTGCACGCTGCAGGATCTCCATCGCATCGCGACGATCGTGCTGCCTCGTCCACTCCGATGTCAGGTCGTCGATCCTGCCGCGGTTCTCCTGCCTGCCCTGGGCGGTCCGGAGCGCGGGGTCGGCGAGCAGTTCCGGCCGGCCTGTCGCGCCGCAGAACTTGATCCACTCGTCGTCGGTGGCCACCGAGATGACCACCCACCGATCATCGCCCTGGCACGGGTAGCAGCCGTTGGGTGCGAATCGGCTGTCACCGGTACTGGAGCGGGCCGGTATCTCACCGGTGAGCTGGTACTCCATCAAGCCGTGACCGATCAGCGGAATCAGCCCTTCGTGCTGCCCCACCTCGATCCGTTGGCCTTCGCCGGTCAGCTCGCGGTGGTAGAGAGCGAACGCGAGGGCCGTCGCCCCGTTGAGTCCACCGAGAGGATCGGCCACGAACGGGGTCTGGAGGATCGGCGCGTCGTCGTAGCCACACAGCGCGGGAAGCCCGGACATCGCCTCGGTGGTGGATGCATAGCCGATGTAGTGAGCCCAGGGGCCCGAACTGCCGACCGCCGGGAGTGACATCATGATGATGCCCGGATTGATCTCGGCCAGCCGCTCGTGGTCGAGTCCCCACTTCTTCATCACCCGCGGCGAGAACGACTCGACGACCACGTCGCTCACCGCGACGAGGCGCTCGAAGATCTCGCGTCCCTGCGGCGAGGACATGTCGAGGGTGACGCCGAGCTTGTTCCGGTTGACGCCGCAGAAGAGGGCACTCCGCTCCCAGACCTTCGCATCGACATCGCGCATGTCCGGCGGAGGTTTCGATGCGCTGCCCCGCCGCCACCAGTCGAGTCGGCCCGGACCTTCGATCTTGATCACCTGAGCGCCGAAGTCGGCGAACAGCATCGTGGACAGGGGGCCTGCCCATCCCATGGTGAGATCGACTATCCGCAGGCCTTCGAAGATCATCGAGACCACCCGTTCGTCACGAGAGAGTCCTGGTCCTGCCCCAGCAGCGGAGCCGGGCCGGGGATCCGCCACTGAGCCTTCTGCAAGCGGAAGGGCGGCCCTGGGTGTTGCAGGGTGCCCGCCACCGGGTGCGCGACCCGCTGCCACCAGTCGCGGGCACGAAGCTGGCGCGAATCCAGCAGGTCCGCAACGGTCGCCACGGGGGCCACCGCGACATGCCTTGCCTGGCAGGCCTCCACCACATCGGCGACAGCCAGGGTCGACAGCTTCTCCCGCACCCGCGCTTCGAGAGCGTCGGCATTCGCGAGGCGCAACTGTGGAGTGGCGAAGGGACCCGTGGCGAGTTCGGGCGCGCCGATCACGTCGCAGAAGGCGTCCCAGGCGCTGTTGACATTGACGGTGAGGGCGATCCATCCGTCGCGGCACGGCTGCAACGAGGATGAGACCCCCGAGATGCGCGACCCGTGTCGTTGCCGCAGTGGCACGCCGAACGAGTGGGACGTCGTCTCGTAGAAGTCGACCGAGATCGCAGCGTCGAGCGCCGATACGCCGACACGCTGCCCGCGTCCGGATCGTCGAGCGTGGTAGAGCGCGATCGTCGTCCCGAAGGCGGCGTAGAGGGCTGCGATGTAGAACGGGTAGTCGCGCCCCGGATACACGGGAGGCTCGTCCGGTCTACCCATGGCCGCGATCCAGCCGGAGGCGGCGTAGATCGCGAAGTCGTTCGCCCGGAAATCGCGATACGGCCCGTCGTCGCCGAACCCGCTGAGACTGACCAGGACCAGCGCCGGGTTCTGGCTGCGCAACGACTCGTAGTCGATGCCGGCCGCCGCCAGGAGTCCGTCGTCGACGACGACGTCTGCCGAGGCGGCCATCTTCCGCAGCGCCTCCAGGTCGGCGTCGCACGTCGAATCGATCACGCAGCTGCGCTTTCCCGCGTTCAGGTGGAGGAACAACCCGCTGCGTTCCGGATCCGGCGTCTCCCCGGGGAAGGGTCCGGCACGCCGCGTGGGGTCGCCCTCCGGAGGCTCTACCTTGAGAACGTCGCCGCCATGATCGGCGAGCAGCTTCCCGCAGTACTGACCAGCGACCCACGAGGCGGTCTCGAGGACCCGCAGGCCCGCCATGACGCTCATGCAGACGGGACCAGCGGGCGGCGATCGGGCTCTTCCTGCAGGACGGGGCTGCGTGCCATGAGGCCCTCCTTCTCTCGTGCGAGAGTCGTCGGCGGATCGAACTGAGCCCGACTTTAGGTAAGTAAAGTACACTTGGTCAACGTGGCTAATCCGTCGCCAGGTGGCCCCTGATCACGAGCGGACCGACGCGCCCGCACGATGCAGGCCTCTGCCCGGCAGGCAGCTTCCGGCGGGCCCGCGAGAAGGAGCGGGCCGAGGCTGCACCTCTCGTGTCGCTCGGCACGGGCTCCGGGCTCACCGTCGGTGGGGACGGCAACTCACGCGCAGATGACCGCCTGTCCGCTGTCGCGGTCGCGAGCGCCCTTCGGGAAAGAGTGGTCCAGATGTTCAACAAGGTGCTCGTCGCCAATCGCGGTGAGATCGCTGTGCGGATCTTTCGTGCCCTCAAGGAGATGTCGATCAGCTCCGTCGCGGTCCATGCCCGCGACGACACCGGGTCGCTGCACACCCGCATGGCCGACGAGTCGCACGAGATGTCGCAGTCGATCGGTTCGGCCGCCTACCTGGACATCGACGCCGTCCTGGATCTCGCACAGCAGGTCGGCGCCGACGCGATCCACCCGGGGTACGGATTTCTGGCCGAGAACGCCACCTTCGCCGGCCGGTGCGCCGACCTGGGCATCACCTTCATCGGGCCGCCGGCCGATGCGATCGCGCGGATGGCGCGCAAGACCCAGGCTCGTAAGATCATGAACGAGGCAGGAGTACCTGTCATCCCCGGCACCCTCCATCCGATCACCGGTGCGGCCGAGGCGGCCGCCGCCGCCCGGAGCATCGGGTTCCCGGTCGCGGTGAAGGCCGCGGCCGGCGGTGGCGGAAAGGGCTTCCGCGTTGCGCGGGACGTGACGGAGCTGCCCTCCGCTCTCGCCGGCGCGGCTGATGAGGGGAGGAGGTTCTTCGGCGACGAGTCCGTCTATCTCGAGCGGTACTTCGAGGACCCACGCCATGTCGAGGTCCAGATCCTCGCCGACGAGTTCGGGGATGTCGTACATCTCGGTGAACGCGACTGCAGCGTCCAGCGACGCCACCAGAAGCTGATCGAAGAGGCGCCGGGACCGGTCGTCGACCCGTCCCTGCGCGCGATGATGGGGGAGGTCGCGGTCGAGGCGGCCCGAGCCGTGGGCTACCGGGGAGCGGGAACGGTCGAGGGGTTGCTCCACGACGGCAGCTACTACTTCATGGAGATGAACACCCGGATCCAGGTCGAGCACGGTGTCACGGAGGCGGTCACCGGAATCGACATCGTGAAGGAGGGGATCCGGATCGCGGCGGGGGAGCCGTTGAGCTTCCGCCAGGACGACGTGGAGTTCCGCGGGCACGCCATCGAGTGCCGCATCAACGCCGAGGACGCCGCGCGGAACTTCCTGCCGGCTCCCGGCCGCATCGAGACCTACCGGGCGCCGTCCGGGCCGGGCGTCCGCGTCGACTCCGGCGTCGAGGCGGGCAGCGAGGTGTTGCCGAGCTACGACTCGATGATCGCGAAACTGATCGTCTGGGACCGCACCCGGCACGACGCGACCCTGCGGATGATCCGTGCACTGGACGAGTTCTCGATCACCGGTGTGCGGACGCTCATTCCGTTCCACCGGGCACTCCTGCATACGAAGCAGTGGGAATCGGGAGAGACGTGTCGCGGCCTGATCGGTGACAAGGCATGGCTCAGGGCCACGCAGGTCACGCCCGGCGGCGGATCACCGGTCGTCGACGGCGGTGGCCGGGACGGGTGACCCACCCGGTCCCGGTGTCCCTCGGACGGAGCGGCCCGCGCGGCCGGCCGCCTGCGATCCGACAGTCGGCCGAACCTGCCGCCTGCTCTCGGGTCGCCATCGTGAGACTTGGAAAACTGAGATCACCTGCTTATTGTGGTTATATATCTGAGGGTTGCGCGGAGACTCGTCCGGGACCCGATGTGTTGGAGGTGGGCACGATGAGCGTCGGTCGGCGATCACACAAGCCGCTTCGCCGGTTCGCCGGTGTGCCGGGGCGGGACCGCCGTGCTCTCGACCGGTGAGGCCGCTCCCGCCGTCCCGCCTCCGACTGCGCACGAGCGGGTCGTTGCGCTGTTCGACGCGCGTACCCGTCCGGTCGAGTACGGACGGCATGCGAACGCCGCGACCGCCGACGTCCTCGCCCCGGGGGATGGCGTGGTCGTGGCCTTGGGCGTCGTCCACGGCCGGCCGACAATGGCCATCAGCTACGACGGCTCGGCTGCCGGCGGTACCCACGGCGCGACGGCCCATGCCAAGATCGAGCGGGGCCTGCGACTCGCCCAGCACGTCGGGGCCGCCGTCGTACTCTTCTCCGAAGGCGGTGGTTTCCGACCGTCCGAGCCGCCGTACTACGCAGAACGTCGGGATCTCGTCCACGAACTGGCCCTGCTCTCCGGGCGAGTGCCTCTCGTCGGTGTCGCCGTCGCGTCGGTGTGGGACATCCGCGCCCTGGAGCTCGGCGTCACGGACATGATCGTCGGAGTCCACGGCGCGTCGGTGGCACTGGACGAACCCGGCCCCGGTTCCGACGCGCCGCACGTCGCCGATGTCGGAGCCCTCGAACGCGAGGGCGCCGTCAACGTCGGGGTCGGCTCGGTGGCCGAGGCGATCGCCGTGGTCCGGAAGTACCTCGACTACTTCGCGACACCGAGGAGACCGCTGCAGCAGGCGGAGGACCCGCAGGTGGCCGAGGAGCTGGCTCGCCTGATACCGGACAACCCGCGGCGTGCCGTGGACGGCCGGCGTCTGACCGACCTGGTCGCCGACCCCGATTCGGTGCTGCGCCTGAGCGAGCGGTTCGGCGGGTCCGTGCAGACGTCACTGGCGCGGGTGGGAGGACGCGCGCTCGGGCTGGTCGCGAGTCACTCCATGGTGAAAGCCGGCGCGCTGGACAGCGACGCCTCGGACAAGCTGGCGCGGTTCATCAGACTCTGCGACAGCTTCCAGCTGCCGATGGTGTACCTGACCGACGTACCCGGGATCCTGGCCGGTCCGGCGGCGGAGCACTCCGCGATCAACCGGCATTCGGCGCGTCCGTACTTCGCGCAGGTGCATGCGCGTATCTCCCAGCTGACCGTCGCGGTCCGCCGCGCCTACGGGCAAGGGATGGTGATCATGGGACTGGGTCAGCACAGCCCGGGGCAGACGTTGACGTTGGTGTGGCCCTCGGCGGAGTTCGGCGGCATGGGACTGGCCGGAGCGGCAGCCATCACCGCGAACTCCACCACCTCCGCCCAGGCCACGGGTGGTCGCAGCGAACAGATGCTGTACCAGGACCTGGTGTCCCACGGTTCGGCGCTCCCGGTGGCTCAGCGGTTCCGCGCCGACGACGTGATCGAGCCGGGCGACACCCGCGCGCGACTCCTGGCGGCGGTCGAACTGCTCCCCGTGGCCGACGCGTCGCGCCCACACATCCCGCTGGATCCCTGGTGACGCGCAGTTCGGGACGGCCGGGTGAAGGTTTGTCGATGTCGATCGACGAGCTCGCCGCCTGCACTGCCGACGTACTCGACCCCCAGCGGCCGGATGCGGTGGCGAAGCAGCATGCGAAGGGACGGCTGACGGCGCGGGAGCGGGTGACGCTCCTCCTCGACGAGAACGCCGAGTTCATCGAGTCCGGCGCCCTCGTCGAGCCCGCCAATCCCGCGCTCCACGGACCGGCCGACGCCGTCGTCGTCGGCCTCGGACACGTGCACGGCCGCACCTCGGTCGTCATCTCCTACGACTACACGGTCCTCGGCGGAACGCAGGGCATCAACAGCCACGCCAAGACCAGTCGTGCCGTCCTGCTGGCCGATCGCCACGACGCACCTGTGTTCCTCCTGTCGGAGGGTGGGGGTGCGCGGGCACAGGAGATGAGCTGGGCCCGACTGAGCAAGTCCTCGGGTGACTTCGAGGGCCTGGCTCGCCTCTCGGGGAGGGTCCCGCTGGTCGGCCTCGCCCTCGGCCGGGCGTTCGCCGGTCACGCCATTTTGCTCGGCGAATGCGACGTCATCATCGCCACCGAGGGGTCCGCGATCGGCGTGGCGGGGCCACCGCTCGTCAAGGCGGCCACGGGTCTGGAGTACACGCCGGAAGAGATAGGTGGCGTGCACATCCACGAGGCGGCCGGCGCCGCGGAGCGGATCGTCCGCACCGACGCCGATGCCATCGGCGAGGCCCGGGCGTACGGCTCGTACTTCATCCGGCCGGTGGTGCCCTACGTGGAAGGTCGGGCGTCGGTCGGTGCCGACCTGCGTCGGGTGGCGGAGCAAGCCGGCCCCCGGCCGATGCGCCTGATCATGGAGAACCTCGCGGACGAGGGAAGCCTGTTCGAGCTCCGACCGACATGGGCGCCGAACGCGATCACGAGTCTGGCGCGGCTCGACGGGCGTGCGATCGGGATCATCGCCACGGATCCACGCGTCGACGGGGGTGGTCTGACTGCCGACGGATGCGACAAGACCGCGCGCTTCATGGCGCTGTGCAACGCGTTCGGACTGCCGCTGCTGACGTTGGTCGACAGCACGGGGCCCGTGCCGGTAGGCCGAGCCGCCGGTACGGCGCTGTTCCGCCACGCTGCGCGCATCGCCTCCGCCACGTCGCGCATCCGCGTGCCGTCGATGACGGTGATCGTCGGACAGGTCGGTGGCGTGGCGCAGGTCCTCTTCGGCGGGTTCGGTCGCTTTCTCGGCGGGCCCATCCAGGTCATGTGGCCGTCTGCTCGCGTCGTGGGCCTGGGAGCGACGGGGGACCAGAGCTCCCCTTTGGCCGTCGCGCGCACCTTCGGCACCGACGACGTGATCGATCCCGCGCGCACCCGGGATCTCGCAACGGCGATCCTGACCCGCGGGCCAGTCCTCCCCCCCACGCAAGAACTCAGCCCCATCGACCCCTGGTAGGCGGCCCTCCATGCGCATCGCAGATCGACGGACGGACAGCGCGGCGTCGGACGACGACCGGCAGGAAGGCGCGGGGCCCGGAGCGCTCGAGGGCCTGAAGGTGCTTGATCTCACCAGGTTCTGGGCCGGCCCCGCACTGACCGAGGTCCTGGGGAACATGGGGGCCGACGTCATCAAGATCGAAGCAATCCAGGCGCCGGACTGGTGGCGGGCAGGCGGCGCTCGCCTGAACGTCACGGGCGACGATCGAACACCGGGCTATGAGATCTCGCCCCTGTACAACGCCGTGAACCGGAACAAGTTCGGCGTGACCCTGGACCTCACCCGCGACGCCGGCAGGGACGTCTTCCGTCGCATGGTGGCCGAGGCCGATGTGGTGGTGGAGAACTACACGCCCCGGGTCATGGAGAGGTTCGGGCTCGACTACGCGAACCTGGCCGCGATCAACCCACGGATGACGATGATCAGTCTCCCGGCATACGGGATGACGGGGCCGTGGCGCGACTTCGTCGGCTTCGCCTACCCGACCGAACAGAGTGCGGGCTTCCCGCCTCTCACGGGCTACCCCGACGACGGCCCGTCCCTGTGGGGCTGCGCCGGCGCCGACTGCATCGCCGGCATGATCGGCCTCGTCGGATTGATGGCCGCGTTGTGTTGGACCCAGCGCAGCGGCAGTGGCCAGCACATCGACCTGTCCCAGATGGAAGCGATCTCCACGTTCCTCGGAGCACCCATGATCGACTACGGGTGGAACGGTCGTACCTGGGCGCGGATCGGGAACGCAGATACCCTCATGGCGCCGCAGGGGTGCTATCCAGCGGTCGGGTCGGACAGGTGGGTCGTGGTGTCGGTGGGCACCGACGAGGAATGGCAGGCGCTGTGCCGACTCCTCGACCGGAACGACTGGGCGGAACGCACCGATCTCGCGGACTACCACGGCAGGTTCGAGGCGCAGCTGGAGTTGGATGCCGGCATCGGGGCCTGGACGAGTGGGCGGACCGACCACGAAGCGGCCCAGCAGTTGCAGGCGGCCGGCGTCGCGGCTGCCCCGGTGTTGAGCGGTGTCGACTTCCTGACCGATCCGCACCTCGCCGCCCGGAGCTTCATCACCTACGTCGACCGCGTCCACGTCGGCCGCCAGGCGCACACCGAGATGTGGGCCAAGTTCTCGCGCACGCCTGCATCGATCCGCATGCCGGCGCCGACACTCGGCGAACACAACGAGCGCATCCTGCGCGAGCTCGCGGGAGTCGATGCCGCAGAGCTGGAAGCCCTGCGTGCGGAGCAGATCATCGGCAGCGTCCCGACCGTGCTCGGCTGACCCCCCGGAGAACCCACCCATGACGAACCAAGCCCTGTCCGGCGTAGCGGTCCTCGATCTCACCACCGGCATCGACGGCCCGTTCGCCACGAAGATGCTCGGTGACCTCGGTGCTCGCATCATCAAGGTCGAGCCGCTCGCGGGGGACCCGAGCCGCGCATGGGGCCCGTTCCCCGATGATGAGCCGGATCCGGAACGAAGTGCGCACTTCTTGTATCTCAATGCCAACAAGGAGAGCATCACACTCGACATCACGCGCCCCGCCGGCCAGCGGGTGCTCCGCGCGTTGTGCGCCTCCGTGCACGTCGTGATCGAGAACTTCGCGCCCGGGCGAATGGCCTCTTGGGGGCTGGGCTACGCGGAACTGGCCGCGATCAATCCCGGCCTGGTGGTCACCTCGGTCACGCCCTTCGGGCAGTTCGGACCGTATGCCCACTGGAAGGGGACGGACATCGTCCGCCAGGCCATCGGCGGCTGGATGGTGCAAGGGGGGCGGCCCGATCGCGAGCCGCTGAAGTCGGGCGCCAACTTGTCCCTCTACATCACCGGTGCCTGTGCGGCGGGGGCCACGCTGATCGCCCACCATCACGCCGCCGCCACGGGAACGGGTCAGCACGTCGACGTGTCCGCCATGGAGGTCATGATCACGTGCTCGGGCCAGGAGGTGTACCGAGCCAGCCAGGGCGGTCCGACGGCTGTGTGGAAACGGACCGGACACCTGCAACTCCCGTCGATGATCGTGCCGTGCCGAGACGGTTCTGTGGGAATCAACCTGCTCTTCGACCGCGACTGGAAGACGTTCTGCGCGTGGACGGGGATGGAGGACGTGCTGCAGGACCCGGAGTTCGACAGCATCGGCAAGCTCCGGGTGTCGCGTCGGACCGGTGAGCTGAACGAACGCATCGTTCGGTGGACCCTGCAGCACGACCGTCGATGGCTCGTCGAGGAGGGCCAGCGTCGTCGGCTGGCCATCGCGGACATCCCCGAGATTCCGGACCTGTTCGAGTCACCCCAGCACATCGCCCGAGGTTTCCTGGCCCACGTCGAGCACCCGGAGGCGGGCTCGTACGTCCAGCCCGGCGCGCCCTTCATCATGAGCAAGACCCCGTGGCGGGTCACCCGGCCGGCCCCGCTGCTCGGTTCCGCCAACGAGCTGTGGGCGCTCACGTAGTTCGGTTCTGGCGCACGTTGTGCGACCGGATGTTCGGCGCTTCTCCCATTCCAGAATCTGCCGGAATCCGGCCGGGTGATCAGGTCTGGGTAACACGACCACGGACGTGGGAGCTGGCTTGATCGGCACGACGGCGTTGGCGGGGAAGTGGCCGGTGCTCGGCCGGCCCGAGCAGGCCGCGGTGCGGCTGCAGTTCCGGACGGAACCTGGTCGGGCGCCGAGGACGATGACAGCACCCGTCGCGGGCCCGGTGACCGCCCCGCCGCGAGCCGAGGGCACAGAATCGCGACGGACGCCGGCGGCGGCCGATCGACCCGGACCGCTACGACCCGACGTCCGCGCTGCGGGCAGGTGAGAAGTCGCCATCGCCGGTCGGGACCGACAGCGTGCACCGGCCGGCCCCGGCACGATCCCGCTGCGGCCCGGCCGGCGGCCGCGGACCCCGCGTCGGCGCCGGGCACTGCTGGATGCAACCGGGATGGAGGTGCTGCGGTGCGCCGAGTCCGGGCGGTCCTACTGGTGGTGGACGGATCAGGAGTGGGCTGATCTCCTCGGCCGCGGCCGGCACGGTGTCGGCAATGTGGCTGCGGGGCGCGCCGATGCGGCCGTGCGTCCCGATCTGGCCGCGCACGCCGTCCCAACCCGGGTGGGCTCACCGCCTCTACCGGCTCGGCAGCTTCAGCCGCCTCACCCTGGCCCGGCGCGTGTTGGGGCGCGCCCGCGTGGACGGCGGGATCGCTCGGATCCGCTCCGTGCCGGCCGGCTGGGGCTACCGGTACGGCCGCGACGACGACCAACTGCGGCCGATGGTGTCCCCGGCGCAGCACAGGCCGCCGCCGAGGGCGCGGGTCGCCCACGACATCGCACCGCCCATGGATATCGGCGAGATCGCCGGTTGCCCGCCGGCCTCGCGCCGGTTCGCCGTGGCGCCGATCAGCCGTCCCGCCCGGCCTGCACGCGCGGCGACGGCACGGACATTCCTCTGTCCGACGCGGCAGCACCTCCGGAACGGCGAGGAGGTGGCAGTCAGGCGATGACGGCGATGAGATCGCCTTCGGCGACCGATGCTCCCACCTCGGTGCACAGTCGGGCGATCGATCCCGATGCCGGCGCCTCGACGGGAATCTCCATCTTCATCGACTCCAGCACGACCACCATGTCCCCGGCTGAGACCTGCTGCCCGGCTTCCACCGCGACCTCGAACACTATCGCCGCGATCTCTGAGCGCACCTCGATCATGCTGTCGTCCCCTTGTCGGTCTGCTCGGATGCGGCAGGATCACGCTGCACCCACTCGTCATAAAACAGTATCCTGATTGGCTGGATGTTTTCAAGATCGGCCGATCGAGCCCACCTCGGCCGGCCTGACCGGGCGCTCACCAGCGAGTGTCCGACGTGCGTTCGGCTCCTCGGAGCGGGACCGGGGAACTCTGATCAGTCGACCGAATCGTGGTCCGGTCCGTCGTGGAGCGCCGTGGCCGCCGGTGGATCGGGGCCGCACGATGCGGTACCGGCCGCGACCGGTGTCACAACGACCGGACGGCCCCACCGTCGATGAGGTAGTGCTGGCCGGTGATGAACCCGGCGCGAGCCGAGCACAGGAAGGTGGCCAGGGCGGCGACGTCCTCCGGCCGCCCGAGTCGCCTCACCGGGATGTCCTGGGAGACCGTTGCTTCGAGCGCATCCCAGTCCTCGGCCAGCGATGGGTTGATCTTCCGCATCGACTCTCGCATCCGCTCGGTGCGGACGGCTCCTACGCCGAGCGTGTTCACGGTGATTCCTGATGGGCCGAGTTCGAGGGCAATCGACTTCTGGAACCCCAGGAGTGCCGGGCGGAACGTGTGGGAGAGGAGAAGCGGTGTCGCGGGGTTCCACTCCTTGGCGAGGATCGTTCCGACGTTGAGCAGTCGGCCCCACCGCGCTGCGCGCATGTCGTCGACGACTGCCCTGGTCAGGTTCACCGGGTGCATCAGCAGCACGTTGTAGTTGTCGTCGAAGTCTGCGTCGGTGCACTCGTCCAAGAGGTAGCGATGAGGCGGCGGCGTCACGTTCGACACCGCGATCTCGATCCGCCCGAACGTGGCGCGGGTGACCGACACCGCTCGCTCGACGCCCTGTGGGGTCGAAAGGTCGGCATCGATCCCGACGGCGCGGCCGCCGGCGGCGACGATACCGGCGACCACGGCATCGACGCCGTCCTTGTTACGCGCGACGACGCCGACGTTCACCCCCTCCGCCGCCAAGGCCTCGGCGATCGCGCGTCCGATGCCCTTCGACGAGCCGCAGACGACGGCCGTTCGTCCGTGCATCCCCAGTTCCATGGCAACTCCGATTCCTCGTGCGTGGACCCGGGGGCGGGCTCATGCGTGAGACACCACCCGGTGCGGGGTCACCGCAGCCGCCACTCCGCCCGCTTGCCGCTCTCGAACGTGCGCTGGCCGGCGGCCCAGTCGTCGAGGCTGGCCATGCCGATGAACTGGGGGGACAGCTGCAGTGCGACAGACTTCGGGAGCTCGCGCGCCGCCCAGATGGCCCGCAGCGTCCCTTGCACCGCGCCGGGTGCGTATCCGGCGATGGTGCTGGCGACGTGCCAGGCCGCCTCGTGCAGGCGATCGGCGGGCACGACCTCCGAGACCAGGCCGATCTGGTGGGCGCGCCCGGCGGAGAGGCGCTCTCGGCTGCCCATCAGCTGCATGCGCAGGACCTCGCCGAGAGGCATGCGCTGCAGCATGTGCACGGACTCGTATCCGGCGACCATGCCGAAGGTGACGTGTGGGTCGAAGAAGGTGGCGTGCTCCGCGGCGATGATGATGTCGGACTCGCCGAGCATGTAGAAGGCCCCGCCGCAGGCGATCCCGTTGACCGCGGTGATCACGGGCTTCCAGGCGCCCATCGACTTGGGGCAGACGTTCATCTCCAGGGTCGACTCGGCCCCCGGTGCCCCGGGGACGACGCCTCCGCGCAGATGGGCCTTGGACGGGTCGTCGACCCTGGTGCGGCGTCGTGTGCTGACCTCGCCCATGTCAGATCGATCGGCTCCGACGCAGAACGCGCGGTCGCCCGCCGCGGTCAGCAGCACGGCGTGGATGTCGTCGTTGAAGTGGACCTCGTCCCACGCCGTCTTGAGCTCGAGTTGCATCTGAGTGTTGATGGCGTTGAGGGCTTCGGGCCGGTTGAGGGTGATCGTCGCCACGTGCTCGGCGACCTCGAAGGTGATCGTGTCGAAGCTGGTCATGCGGTCCTCCGGTGGAGACGATGCGCGGTCAACGGTCGGATGTCGTCGCGACGTCCCTCGGGGCGGGGCGGTCACCTTCCTGCCACTCCGCGGCAGGGGAGAGCGGTACCGGCCGCCGGGTGTGCGTCGGACGATCCTTCGGCTTCCTGGTCCGCAGCCGTGACCCCGCGGAGTGCGCGCGCACAGCGGCGGCCGGCCGCCGCTCTGCACGGATCTCGAGCAACCTCCCCCCGAATCATGGCTATTGTTTGACAAGCTATATAACCAGGCTAACACTCTGACGAAAGTGTATCAGCCTAACCTGATCCGTCCCTGCCTGGCGACGGGCCGGCTGTGCAGTGCCATGCGTCCATCAGCAGCAACGAGGAGCGACGGTGCCCGATCCCGACTTCGGCAAGATCACCGATGAGAAGGTCGCCGCGCTTCGGCGACGGCCCGGCATCGATCTGGATCCGGACAACTTCCTGCCGGTCGATCCCGCGGAGGCAGCCGACTGGCGTCCGGAGTACTGGGGCTTCAACCACGAGGTCACGCCGGACGGCATTCGGCACTTCGTCAACGGCTACGGCGACGACAACCCGCTGTACTGCGACGAGGAGTACGCGTCCGCGACGCGGTGGGAGGGTCTGATCGCGCCTCCGACGTTCGTCTGGCCGATGTTCACCATGCAGGACGACATTCGGCTGGGGGGCGGGGACGAGCCGCCCCGCCGGCTCAAGCCGGAGTTCGCCGCCGAGATGGAGGGCGACCCGATCCGGGGAACCGGTGCACTCCAATCCGAGCTGCAGTACGAGTTCTACCGACCACAGCGGATCGGCGACCGACTCTTCGCCAAGCGGTCGCTCGTCGGCGTCGCGGACAAGCGGAGTTCTTGGGGCGGTCGGGCGGTCCACTCGACCTTCGGCGTGGTGAGCTGGAACCAGGCCAACGAGATCGTGCACCTGCAGCGCGGCACGTGGATTCGGGCCGAGCGCAAGCACGTCGACCAGGAAGCCACGCCGGACGGGAAGGGTCAGCGCGCGATCCAGCCCGCGCCCGAGCCGTACACCGACGAGTACCTCGCGAGGATCGACGCCGCGTACGACGCAGAGCGGCGGCGCGGGGCCGAACCGCTCTACTGGGAGGACGTCCAGGAGGGCGAGGACCTCCCGGCCATCGTCAAGGGTCCGCTCCGTCTGACCGATGTCATCCTCTGGCACGCCGGGTTCGGGCAGTCGTTCCCCACGCACGCGTTCGGACTGGCTCGGCGCAAACGTCGCGAGTCGCCCGGCCTCTACACGAAGAACACCCTGAACGTGTGGGACATCGTGCAGCGGATGCACTGGGATCCCGACTGGGCCCGCAAGGTCGGTGGAGCGGCCTGCTACGACTACGGCGCGCTCCGGGAGACGTGGCTGGCTCAGCTGCTGAACAACTGGTCCGGTGACGACAGCTGGCTGTGGAAGCTGCACGTGCAGCACCGGAAGTTCAACTACATCGGGGACACGACCTGGCTGCGCGGCACCGTGGTGCGCAAGGACCGGCGGGGCTCCCACCGCGAGGTCACCCTCGAGATCCGATGCAAGAACCAGCGTGGACTCGTGACGTCCTCGGGCACGGCCGTCGTCCTCCTGCCCTCGCGTGAGGAGGGCGCCTTCCAGCTGCCCGCGCCCCCCGCGACCTCACCGCTCGACGTGCTGCGCGGCGAGGTGGAACGTCTCGCCCGGTCGACGGACGAGGTGAGCTGACGGTGCCGTCCGCGTCGCCGGTGTTCGCGGCGAGGTCCGCGCGTACCGGGGACCGGGCTCGAGCGCACCGTGAGGACAGCGACGTGCCGTCGCGTCCGTCGCTGCAGTACCGGCGCCTGGTGGATGCCAGGTGCCGACGGGAGGAGCCATCGGTGTGCGCCGGGCTCCGACCGACACAGGATCCGAGTTGCTTGTGGGAGTGGCCGTATGACATCGCCCGGTTCGAGGATCCCTGCGCAGTCGGCCGACGAGGACGCATCCGGGTCCGTGGCTGCCCAAGCGTTCCGTGAGGGGATGCGCGCGCTGTTTGCCGCGCGTGGTGAGGAACGGGCCGTCCAGTTCGACGGTGTCTGGTGGTCGTGGCGCGATCTGGCGATCCTGGGCGTCCGACTGGGGGAGCAGCTGGCCGACGCGCCGGCCGGACCGGTAGCGCTCGTGCTGCGCAACCGTCCGTCCGGCGTCGGTGCCCTGCTCGGGCTGCTCGACCTGGGGAGAACCACGTTCCTGATCTCGCCCGTCCAGCCTCCGGCTGCTATGTCGGCCGACGTCGCGCGGTGTGGCGTCGTGGCGGTCCTCGCCGACGCCGACGACTGGTCGCCGGAGCTGGCGGCGGTGTCGTGGGGGGTCGAGCTGGGCTCTGCGGATGGCGCGCTCACCGCGACCCGTCGACCGGGCGACCGGGCGAAGGCGGCGCTCCCGGGCGTCACAGGACCCAGGGGCGCCGCGGTCGTCATCCCGACCAGCGGGACGACGGGCCCCCCCAAACGGATCCCGCTGGCGTGGGGCGATCTGCCGGTACCGCGCGTACGACCGGCGGGCGCCGTCGTGATCAACGCCCTTTCCAGCGTGACGATAACCGGCTTGTCGGTCGTACTGCGGTCCCTGTGCGGGGGGCGGCCCCTGGCACTGCTCGAGCGACTGGACATTCCTGGCTGGGTCGCACTGGTGCGGGAGCACCGACCGACCTACATCGGGCTACCGCCGGCCGCGATGCGGATGCTGCTCGCCTCGGACATCGACCCGTCGGATCTGTCCAGCATCCAGGCGTGGCCGACCGGCTCGGCGCCGGTCCCGGCGTCGCTCCAGGAGGAGTTCGAGGCCCGCTTCGGCATCGCGGTCCTGCACAACTACGGCGCCACGGAGTTCGGCGGGACCGTTTCCGGCTGGACGCCGGAAGAGCACCGCGAGTGGGCGCACCGGAAACGGGGAAGCGTCGGTCGTGCCCGACCCGGTATCGCGCTGCGCATCGTCGACCAGGAGAGCGGCGCAGTGATGGCGGTGGACGAGATCGGCCTGCTCGAGGTCCGGTCGCCGTCCGCGCCGCAGCGGAAGAACGAATGGATCCGGACCAACGACCTGGCGCGGATGGACGCGGACGGATTCCTCTACATCCAGGGCCGCATCGACGACGTCATCGTCCGAGGAGGATTCAAGGTGCAGCTCAGCGAGGTCGAGGAGATCCTCTCGGCCCACCCGGCGGTGAGTGCCGCCGCGGCCGTCGGCCTCCCCGAGGCCAGGCTCGGGCAGGTACCTGCCGCGGCGGTGACGCTGGTGGCGAGTGCCGATGCGCCGTCCGAACAGGAGCTCAAGGACTGGGTCCGTGGCCAGGCGGCGCCGTACAAGGTGCCCGTGCTGGTCCAGGTGGTCGACGCGCTGCCGCAGACGCACTCCTACAAGGTGAACCGCCCGGCGCTCCGGGAGTTGCTCGAGCCGCTGTTGGTCGCCGGGCCGCGCGCGTCGGCCGCGCCGCCGGAGCAGCCCAGCGCCGTCGGAGGCGAGACGGGCTGAGCACTGCCGATACGGGGTGCGGCACGCAGGCCGGAGGCCTCGCGGTTCCGCGGCTCGCGGCGCAGGCAGCGTGTGGACGGCGAGGCAGGCGGCGGAGGCCGTCACGTGGATCGGAGGTCGGATGCGTATCGGGATGCCGTTGTCGTACAGCAGTAGCTTCATGGAAGCCGCGTCGGCGCTGGTGGAGTACGAGTCCGTCGGACTCGACCTGGTCGTGGTGGCCGAGGTCTACACGTTCGATGCGGTCAGCCAGCTCGGCTTCCTGGCCGCGCGGACCACGACCCTCGAGATCGCTTCCGGCATCCTCAACGTCTTCTCGCGTACGCCGGCGCTGCTGGCCATGACTGCGGCCGGCCTGGATCACGTGTCGCAGGGCCGATTCATGCTCGGCATCGGGGCGTCGGGTCCGCAGGTCGTCGAGGGCTTCCACGGGGTGCCCTACAAGGAGCCGGTGGCCCGAACGCGGGAAGTGGTCGAGATCTGCCGCATGGCGTGGCGGCAGGTGCCGCTGGAGTTCGACGGCCGGCACTTCCAGCTGCCGCTCGAGCCCGACCGCGGCGGCAGTGGGATGGGCAAGCCGTTGAAGATGATCAACAAGCCGGTACGACCGCGGGTGCCCATGATGTTGGCGGCGCTGGGCCCGAAGAACGTCGCCTTGGCCGCGGAGCTGTTCGAGGCGTGGGAGCCGGTCTTCTACTATCCCGAGGGGAGCAAGGCGGCCTTCGGGGAAGCGCTCGCCGCGGGGACGAGCAGGCGCGATCCGGGGTTGGGCCCGCTCCAGGTCATCGCCGACACGCACGCCTTGATCACCGACGATCCGCAGGCCGAGGAGCGCGCGCTGCGACGGATCCGTGACTTTCTCGCTCTCTACGTCGGTGGCATGGGCGCGAAGGGCCGGAACTTCTACTTCGACCTGGCCGGCCGTTACGGTTTCGCGAGGCAGGCCGAGGTCGTTCAGGGCCTCTACCTGTCGGGCCGCAAGGCGGAGGCCGCCGCAGCTCTGCCCGACGAGTTCGTGCGCGGTGTCAGTCTCATCGGCCCTCGGGCCCGCGTGGCCGAGCGGGTCGCGGCCTTCGCCGAATCCGGAGTGTCGACGCTGAACGTGACGCCTCTGGGCGAGGATCACCAGACGCGGCTGCAGACGATCGCCTCGCTCAAGGAACTCGCGTGAACGGCCCCGCGGGCTGCGGCGGTGGGTACGTCGTGCCTGGAGGCGGCTTTGGTTCGGTGCACAGATGACGGGAGATTGATGTGGACTTTTCGTTGACCGACGGTGAGCGCGCTTACCGCAGGAAGGTCCGCGACCTCGTCCAGGAGGTCAGCGGCGAGCAGATGCGGGAGTACTGGGCCGAACAGCAGGCGGTCGGCGGGGACCGGATCTTCCCGTGGGCGCCTTCGGCGCACAAGCTCCTCGCGGAGCGGGGTCTCGTGGGCATCGACTGGCCGGCGCCGTGGGGGAGGGGAGCGACCTCGTCCGAGAACTACATCCTCTCCGAGGAGCTGGTGGGCTCGGGTTTCCCGTCCTCCCCGGTCACCTCCTCGCACGCCAACGTGCGGGCCATCATCCGCAATGGCACGCCCGAGGTGGTCGAGGAGCACGTGCCGAAGGCCCTGTCCGGGGACCGGCGGTATGCCGACGGGCTCAGCGAGCCGGAAGCGGGCAGCGATCTGTTCGCGTTGCGGACCACGGCGGTGCGGGACGGGGACGAGTACGTCGTCACCGGGTCGAAGCTGTGGACGTCCTACGCCCACGAGGCGGAGTACGTCAGCGCCCTGGTCCGCACCGATCCGGAGTCGACGCGGCATCGGGGTCTGAGCATGCTGCTGATCCCGCTCGACGCTGCCGGCGTCGACATCCAGCCGGTGTGGGTGATCGGCGGGTGGAGGGTGAATCAGTGCTTCTTCGACGCGGTTCGGGTCCCGGTGTCGAACCGGCTGGGGCCGGAGAACGAGGGCGCGGCGATCCTGTCGGCCGGGCTGGCCGACGAGCGGAGTCTGAGCTTCGGCGGCACGGACTCGCGGCTGCTGCTCGCCCGCCTGCTGCACCGTTTCGCCGGCGCCGCCGACGACCTGGACGACAGCGACCTGGAAGCGATCGGCCGGTTCGCGACTCGGCTGGAGGTCGAGCGGATGCTCAACATCTCGGCGAACGCGAAGGGTGCCCGCGGTGCGGAGAGCGCGGCGGCGGCGGGCTCCATGGGCAAGCTCTACGGCTCCGAGCTCGCTCAGGAGTTCGCTCAGTGGCTCAACGAACTGCTCCCCGAGTCGATCTATCGCACGGAGTGGGGCGTGTCCGTCGACGACCAGTTGGCTGCGGACGCCGAGTGGTTCGTGCGTGGCACGGTCACCATGACCATCGCCGGCGGCACGTCCGAGATCCAGCGCAACACCATCGCCCAGCGTGGGCTGGGCCTGCCGAGGGGTGCCTGACATGTTCGATGAGCGCTGGAGCGACGAGACACGCGAGGTTTCGAGCGCGCTGCGGTCGCTGCTGGAGGGGACCTGCGACGAGCCGGCGGTCCGGGCTGCCGAATCGTCAGCGGACGGGCGGTCACGTGAGGTCGAGCAGCACCTGCGCGAGTTCGGTCTCCACGACCTGCCCGCCGAGCCCGAGCTCCTGGCCGCCGTCTCCGTGGAGCTCGGCCGCAGCCTGGCACCGGTTCCGTGGGTGGAGCTCACCGCCGTCCGCATCCTTCTCGACGTCGAGGACGCGGTCTACGCGCTGGAGAGCGACCCGCCCGCGGGGCCCGGTTCGGCTGTCGTCGCGACAGCGTCCGGCATCGGGCTGGTCGCCAACCAGGGGGAGCGGGAACGGACCGCAGCCGGTGACTTCCTCGTGCGCGTCGACCGCGGCCTTGCCGAGCAGCGGTGGGGTGAGGAGGACGCGCAGAAGCTCCGGGCCCTGACGCACATGCTCGCCGCTGCCCGCGTCTCGGGTGCGGCCTCGAAGCTGGTCGAGATCGGCGTGACGTACGCGAAGGAACGACAGGCCTTCGGTCGCTCGATCGGCTCCTACCAGGCGGTCGCCCACAAGCTTGCCGATGCGGCGACCGCGGCGGAAGGGCTGGAGCTCATCGTGAAGAAGACGGCGTGGCTCGCGGCGCGCGATGGCGCCAACGGCGTGCCGCAGCCGATCTTCGGTCTCATGACGTGGTCGCATGCGGTCGAGGTCGGGCGGCTGGTCGCGCGCAACGTGCACCAGTGCATGGCCGGCTTCGGCGCGACGTTGGAGAGCCCCGCCCAGTTGTACTCACGGCGGCTCCGCAGCTGGGCGCTGCGCCTGGGCCGCCCTGGCGACGCCCACCGCGAGATCGCTCGCATCCTCCTGACCCCGCAACGGCGCGATGCCGTCGAGGGGCTCTGGCACGAGGAGCGTGGGGTCACCGTCCCGCGCTGGGCACGCGAGCTCGACGTCACGGTCTGAGCCTCGGGCACCGGGGACCGACGTGCAGGGCCAGGGGCTGCGGTCGGTAGTGGACCCTTGATGTCACCAACATTACCTGGTAATCTAAGACATACTTTGCAGCGTGTGTCGGTTCGACCACGTCCGAGGCCGGCAGAGTCGGGCGGCGCCACAGGGTCTGGCCGTGCGTGTCCGCCGACGAGTCCGGTCCGAGCTGTCGTAGGAGGAACCAGATGGCCGCTCCGGGATCGCCGGCCCCGTGCACAACGACCTGGAGCAGCAAGTGACCGGCGGGAGCGCGCTCGCCAAGGCGGCCTGGAAGATCGCCCCCGCCCTTGCAGGAAGCGCATCGCTGCCGTAACGGTGTGCCCATCGTCGTGCCGGTCACCGAGTACACGTCCGGGACCGACGCGATCCGCACCGCTGACGAGACGCTCCAGTTCGAGGCTGGCGTATGGGCCGACCAGCACGTGCACGCCACGCCCGCAGAGCCGTTCGGCGGCCACACCCCCGCGGGCCACCTCCCCCGATCGTGCAGACCACTCCGACCGACGCCGGCGGGCTGTCGGACGGGCTTCCCGTCAGCGGTGCCGGGCCGGAGGTGTGCCGGGCACAGGTCCGAGAGGTGCGACGGGACTCGGAGGGACAGGCACCAGCACAGCGCGGAGGGGCACGGAGGTCGATCGGTGGGCGTCCGAACTCGACGCGGGACGACCGTGGATCGGATGCAACGTGGAAGGGCAGGGAACCGATGGACCTCAAGCTCGCGGGCAAGGTCGCCGTGGTGTCCGGAGCCAGCCGTGGGCTGGGCTATGCCATCGCCCATGCGCTCGGGCGTGAGGGGGCGCGGGTCGTCATTTCGAGCCGCGACCCCGTCCAGCTGGCGTCCGCGGTGGACAAGCTCGAGGCTGACGGTGTCGAGGCACGCGGCGTGGCCGGCGACATGAGCGTGGACGCCGACGTGCAGACATTCGTGCAGGCCGCGCGCGACACCTACGGGCCGGTCGACATCGCTGTGTCGAACGTGCTGCCTCCGCACAAGGTCGGATTCGATGCCTGTTCGAACGAGGACTTCGTCGCGGCCCACCAGACGATGATGATGAGCGTGATCTACCTGGCCCGCGCGGTCATCCCGGCGATGAAGGAACGGGGCTGGGGGCGACTGATCAACATCAACTCGCATTGTTCGCGAGAGCCGCACCTCGACCCGTCGCTACCCCTGTCGAACGTGACCCGCACTTCCGTCGCCTCGCTCATCAAGACCATCTCCTACGAGCTCGCGCCGTTCGGGATCACCGCGAACTCCCTCGCCGTCGGTGCCTTCTCGACCGAGCGCTCGAAATGGTTCCTGGCGGAGATGGGGATCACCGACGAGGCCGAGTTCGCCACGACCACGAAGCGCATCGCGGTGCAGCGCTTCGGTCGGCCGGAAGAGCTGGGTGCGCTCGCCGCCTTCCTCGCATCCGAGTGGTCCGACTTCATCACCGGGGAGAGCATCCGCATCGACGGCGGGATGTCTCACGCCCTGTTCTGAGACGGCTCACGTCCAGGACGGGCCATGGTCGATCACGCCACTCCGCCGGTGTGCGTCGTCGTCTCCCGGGGGCCGCGGCAGCTGTGCGTCGTCGACGCACCGGTGAACAACAGGAATCCACAGTCTGCCCAGGAGGTCGGTCGTGGCTCCATTGTCCGGAATCAAGGTTCTCGAGGTGGCACAGTTCTGGTTCGTTCCATCGGCGTGTGCGCTGCTCGCCGACTGGGGTGCCGACGTGATCAAGGTCGAGGCGCCGATGCGGGGCGACGCGATGCGCGGGCTGATCGCGAGCGGTGCCGTGCAGGCGACCGGGCAGTTCAACTTCATGATGGAGCAGCCCAACCGGAACAAGCGGAGCATCGGCATCGATCTCGCCGCTCCGGAAGGCCTGGCCCTGCTGTACGAGCTCGTCGCGCAGGCCGACGTCTTCGTCACGAACTTCATGCCTGATGCTCGGCAGCGGCTGAAGATCGACGTCGACGACGTGAAACGGGTCAAACCGTCCATCGTCTATGCGCGCGGGCACGGCTATGGGGTCAAGGGTGCGGACGCCGGACGCGGTTCGAACGACGGGACCGCCTTCTACGCGCGCAGCGGTATCGCGAACAGGGTCACGCCGGTCAACTCACCGACACCCGCGCCGACCGCTCGGCCTGCCTTCGGTGACGGGATCTCCGGCATGGCTCTCGCCGGCGCCATCGCGGCCGCGTTGCTGGGACGGGAACGCAACGGTCACGCGCCGGTCGTGGACGTCTCCCTGCTCGGCGTCGGGATGTGGCAGGTGGCCGCTGACATCGTTGCCGCCGCCGAGTTCGCCGGCGGCCTGGACCTGCCCGCTCATGACACGGTTCCCAACCCGCTCGTGAACATGTACCGAACGAAGGACGGCCGCTGGCTGCAACTGGCGACGTTGCAGGCCGATCGGTACTGGCCGGACTTCTGCGAGCGCGTCGGGCGGACGGACCTGATCGCCGATACGCGATTCAGCACGCACGAGGCTCGTCAGCAGAACCGTGCGGCCTGCATCCGCGAGCTGGATACGGTGTTCGGCGCCAGGACGTTCGCCGAGTGGCGCGCGGTGTTGGAGACCTTCGACGGTCAGTGGGACCTGGTCCAGACCCCGAGTGAGGTGCTGGGCGATCCGCAGGTGCTGGCGAACGGCTTCATGCGGCCGGTGGAATACAGCGACGGGGTGCACCACCTGGTCGACGGTCCGGCGCAGTTCGACACGACTCCGAACGAGCTGACCCGCGCCCCGGAGGTCGGTGAGCACACGGAACAGATCCTCCTCGAGCTCGGCCTGGACTGGGCCCGCATCGGTGAGCTCAAGGACGCGAACGCGATCACCTGAGTGGCGGTCGACGCTGTCGACCACCGTCGACGGGAAGCGTGGCGCAAGCGCGGGGTGCGCTGTGGTTGCAGGGACTCGCCGATCCGCAGGCAGCCAGCAGAATTCACACGAGGAGCGCAGATGGGCAATGTCGCCGAGTACCGGAACCAGGTGGCGATCATCGGTGCTGCCGTCGTCCCACCGGTGCGCCGCGCAGCCGTCCCCGTGGCCGGCATGGCCGTACGAGCCTCGCAGCTCGCGATCGAGGACGCCGGCCTCGATCCGTCCGACATCGATGGTGTTGCCTGCGGAACGCAGCTTCCCTCGTACACCTTCTCGGGAACGACGCAGGCCGGCCGCGACTTCGTCGATGCCGACTTCCTCATCAACCACATGAGACTGCAGGCCTCGTGGCGGATGGACGACGACTCGTTCCCGCCGGCGTTCATGTTCGCCGTCCAGGCCATTGCGTCAGGTATGGCTACCCACGTCCTGGTCAACCGCACACTCCACAATCCGAAAGGTCGCTACAACTCCTTCGGCCGCAGCCAGGCGAGCGGGCCGACCCAGTGGACCGTGCCGTACGGCTTCGTCGCGCCCACGTCCGGCATCGCCATGCCGTACAAGGAGTACCAGCAGCGGTACGGTGCACGGCGCGAGAACATGGGGAAGCTGGTCGTGCAGCAGCGCAAGAACGTCCAGCGGATACCCGACGCATACTGGCACGGCACGGAGCTGACGCTCGACGACTACATGAACTGTCGGATGATCAGTGAGCCGATGTGCCTGCTCGACAACGACATCCCGGTCGACGGCAGCGGCTCCTTCGTTCTGACGACCGCGGAGCGTGGGACTGTAAAACCAACGGTGTAACTCCGATCGAGGAGGAAGCACACGATGGC